>CAWIPQ010000013.1:0-45480 GCA_963838045.1 uncultured Verrucomicrobiae bacterium
AGGTTTGTGCGTCTGCCGCGGTGTCAGGTCCGGCTTTGGATCAACCATTAACTTCGATAAATCGGGTTCGTCGAACGCTTCGATGCGTGTGGCCAACGAGGTATCGCTTAAAATGAAAACCGGTGTGCTGTATTTTCGCGCGATCCGAGTGGCCTCGATCGCGATGTAAAAACAATCTTCCACGCTCGCGGCCGCCAGCACCACGCGCGGGCTGTCCCCGTGACTTCCGAAGATTGCCTGATGCAGGTCGCTTTGCTCGACATTGGTCGGCAAACCGGTGCTGGGTCCCCCGCGTTGAATATTGCAAATAACGATTGGTATCTCGGCCATCGAGGCCCAACCGATTGCTTCCGCTTTGAGCGAAATGCCCGGACCGGCGCTCCCGGTTACGGAGAGATAGCCTGCGTAAGAACAACCAAGAGCAATAGACACCGACGCCAGCTCGTCTTCGGCTTGCACGAAAATGCCGCCGTACTTCGGTAGCTCGCGCCGCAATACTTCCATCACGGACGACCACGGCGTAATCGGGTAGCCCGCGCCGAAGCGCACACCGCCCGCGATCAGGCCGTAGGCAAGCGCCTGGTTGCCGTCCATCGTGATCTGAGCCCGACCACTCGCTCTCGGGATGTGCTCAAATCGATAATGTTTTGTTAAGACGTTTCCCACCGGATACGCGTAGCCAGCCTGGAACGCCATCAATGCCGTATTCACGACGCTCTCGTCTTTGCCCGAGAATTTTTCGCGGATGATCCGCTTCAGTTTCTCGACGTCCAGATTGAAAATTTTTGCGATCAACCCGAGAACGAAAATGTTTTTGCCCTTGTCCTTGGCCGTGCCGCCGAGCGCTTCGACGGTCAGACCAGTAATGGGCACGCCGACGTAAACGAAACGTTTGTCGTCCAGGTTCGGCTCGACGTTGTCCGAATCATAAAGCAGCACACCCCCCTCTCGCAGGAAACCGACGTGGTCCTGATAACTGTGCTGGTAAAATGCGACCAGAAAATCGGCTTCATCCCCTGCAGACAACACTTCCCCGGACCCGATGCGCACCTGGAAAATGGACGGCCCACCCGAGATGGTCGCGGGAATCGTCATGTAGGTCATGACGTCGTGTTCGCTACGGCCGGCCAGGCGAGCCAGGAAGGCTCCGGCGGTTTGAATTCCGTCCTGCGAATTCCCTGCCAGACGAATCACGGCATCTTGAATGCTCTCCGGACGCAGATCAGCTCTCTCCGAAGTGGGAGCGGTGCCGGCGGCACGCGCACCATCGCCTTCAGTCACAGCAGAAGTCTTATTCACGGGGTTACAAACGTAACAGATTGAAGCCCCATTTCCACCGGCAATTCCAAGGAATGACGTCTTCCCACCCGTCATGTCTTTGGGCACCTTGCGCGGAAATGACGGCTTATTGCAGTCGCAGAGCTTCGTTTGAACAGCCGCGCGTGTAAATCCTACTGATCGGCCGAATAGAGCGCGCTCACAAACTAACGTCGCAACGGAGACGGTCGCCTACTCTGGTCCCGATTGAGATTCGACCTTTGTGTCATCGGCGCCGGGCGCACGATCGAGGCCGCGCCGCTTCAGCAACGGCTCGATATACGGATCGCGTCCGACAAAATTCTTAAACAGGCCGAGAGCATCAGCGGATCCCCCGCGCGAAAGTAGCATGGCGCGAAAGCGGTCGCCGTTTTCGCGTTTCAATCCGCCGTGTTGCTTGAACCATTCGACTGTGTCGGCGTCGAGCACTTCGCTCCAGATATACGAGTAATAACCAGCGGAGTAGCCGCTGGCGAAGATATGTGAAAAATAGAAGCTGCGATAACGCGGCGGCACCGGCGGAAAATCGACCCCGGTTTTGTGCAAAGATTCCGCTTCAAACGCCACCGCATCCTTCGGAATTTCAGACGGA
This sequence comes from uncultured Verrucomicrobiae bacterium, assembly GCA_963838045.1. Classification (GTDB taxonomy): domain Bacteria; phylum Verrucomicrobiota; class Verrucomicrobiia; order Chthoniobacterales; family UBA10450; genus Udaeobacter. The sequence goes on from CAWIPQ010000013.1 coordinate 1,910, forward strand.
TTGAGTTGATGCCACGCCTGATCGAGCAGCGAAGCGGAGAGGTATTCGGTGGTCTTGAATCCCTGATTGAATTTTTCCGTGGCCTTGACCTTGTCGAGCAATGCCTGCGGCATTGGTTCTCCGGTCTTGTAATGTTTCGCGTAATTGGCGAGCACTTCCGGCCACGTAGCCCACATCTCGTTTACCTGCGATGGATACTCGACGAAATCGCGCGGCACGCTCGTTCCGCTGAACCGCGGATATTTGACGTTGGAAAACATGCCGTGCAGCGCGTGCCCGAATTCGTGAAACGCGGTTCGTACTTCATCCTGGGTAAGCAAGGCCGGCTCGCCCGGCGGCGGCTTCGGAATGTTGAGGTGATTGGCAACAACCGGCTTCGTTCCGAACAGGTCGTTTTGCGGGACGTACACATTCATCCACGCGCCTCCGCGTTTTGATGCTCGTGCGTAATAGTCGCCGATGAAAATCGCCAGCGGTTTACCATCACGATCGTAAACTTCGAATACCCGGACGTCCGGTTCATAGACCGGCAAATCGTGGCGCTCTTTGAACGTGAGACCGTAAAGCTTTTGAGCCGCGTAAAAGACGCCATCGAGAATGACGTGGTTCAGTTCGTAGTATGGACGCACCTCTGATTCGTCGAACGCGTATTTCGCCTTGCGCACTTTCTCCGAGTAAAAGTCCCAATCACACGCCGCAATTTTGAATCCGCCCTTTTCTTCATCGACGATTTTCTGAATGTCGGCTGCTTCGCGTTTTGCATTGCCGACGGCAGGCGGCGCGAGATCAGCCAGAAGTTTGTTTACGGTCGGTACATCGTGCGCTGTTTGGTCTTCGAGTTGATATGCCGCCCAGTTCGGATACCCGAGCAGCCTTGCTTTCTCGGCGCGCAGCTGTGCGGTTCGCAGGACGATATTGCGAGTGTCGAATTCGCCGCCTTTACTGTTGCGCGAGAGTGATGACTGCATGATCCGTTGCCGCAGAGGCCGGTTTTGCAAAGAGCCGAGCAACGGCTGTCCAGTGGTGTTCTGAAGCTGGATAACGAACTTCCCTTCCTTGTGTTCTGATTTCGCGGCATTGATCACGCTTTTCATTTGATCGTCCTTGAGACCGGCAAGCTCTTCTTTTTTGTCGACGACCACTGACGATGCGTTTCGCTCCTTCAAAACGTTTTGCTCGAAATCTGTTTGTAACCTGGCCAACTCCGCGTTGAGCTCCTTCAGCTTCTTCTTGTCGGAATCGGACAACTTCGCGCCCGCGCGCACGAAGTCCTTGTAGTAACGTTCCAGCAAATAAGCCGATTCGGGATCAAGACCGAGCTTATCGCGGTCCTGATATAGCGCCTGGACTCGCGCAAATAATTTGGGATTCAAAAAAATCTCGTCATGGTGCGCGGCGAGTTTTGGCGCCATTTCCTTGTCGATCTTTTGCCGGGTCGGGTTCGTATCGCACGCGTTCAGGTTGGAAAACGTGCGCTGGGCGCGGTCGAGCAATCGACCGGTGCGCTCGAGGGCGACGATGGTGTTATCGAACGTTGGTTTTCCGGAATTATCCGCGACGGCCTGAACTTCTCTCAGTTGATCGCGCATTCCCGCTTCGATCGCCGGCACAAAATTCTCGTCCTCAATCTTGTCGAACGCGGGGTAGTGATACGGCAACGCGCTCTCAGTGAGCAGTGGATTATCTTCGACGTTGGAATGCTGCATGGGTGACCTTTGAGCGGAGGCGGAGATAGCTTCGGTGTGTGTCATTGCCAGAACTGCACAGAGTCCTGGCAGAATAGATATCGATTTTACCGGCAAATGGAAAAGAACAGGCATGGGTCGGACTTTGCGCATGCTCGTGCCGCCAGGCAACTGCGATCACACCAGGGCAGGAGCATTAAGCGGCATTATCGCGATCTAACTGCCTGACGCAGAGACAACCGGCTACAGAGTTATCTTCTCAAAAACTTTGAAACTGATTCGTTGGGAGAATCGAATTATGAGAGGTAGTTTTGTTTATGAAAATCCGCACGTTTTCTGTTTTCGTCGCAGCTGCACTCGTTTCCGCGTTGGCAGGATCTCAAGGTGCAGAACCTGTTTCTCCTCAAACGCTGATGAGCCAGCTCAAATGGCGCTGCATTGGCCCGTACATTGGCGGCCGAGTTGTCACCGTGACCGGTGTTCGGGGAAATAATAATCTCTTTTATGCCGGAACGGTCGGCGGCGGCGTTTGGAAGAGCGTCAACGGTTCTGAATGGGAAAACATCACCGATGGAAAACTGCCGGGGCCGAGCTCCAGCATCGGCGCGGTGGCGGTAGCGCCGTCTGATGCCAAGACTATTTATGTCGGCACCGGTGAGGCAGACATCCGTGCAAACGTAATCCCTGGCGACGGAGTTTTTAAATCCACCGACGAAGGCAAAACGTGGCATTACGCCGGCCTGCGCGATGCGCACTCGATTAGCGAAGTGCGAATCGATCCCAGAGACCCCAACGTTGTTTACGTCGCCTCCATGGGACATGTGTTCGCGCCTGATCCTGACCGCGGAATTTTCAAGTCCATGGATGGCGGCAGGTCGTGGAAGAAAAGTTTTGTTCGTGGACAACAACACCGGGGCGATCTGTCTGGTGATGGACCCGAACCATCCGGACCTCCTGTACGCGACGATGTGGCAGGCCGAGCGCAAACCGTGGGGCCTAACGAGTGGCGGTCCGGGCAGTGGTATTTATAAGACCACTGATGGCGGCGCGCATTGGATTAATATTTCGCGATATCCCGGTCTGCCCAAAGGAGTCCTGGGTCGCATGGGCGTATCCATTGCCGCGAGCAAACCGAACATCGTGTACGCCATCATTCAGGCAAAAGAAGGCGGCGTGTTCCGGTCGGATGACGCCGGCGCCACCTGGAAGCGGGTGAACGATGAAATGAAGCTGCGGCAACGCGCTTTTTATTACATGACGATTTACGCAGACCCCAAGGACCCCAACACCGTGTATGCGCCCGAAGTAGATGCGCTGTGGGTTTCACATGACGGCGCCAAAACGTTTACCAAGCTGAAAACGCCGCACGGCGACAATCACGTGGTATGGATAAACCCCGATGACACGAAAATCCTGCTCGAAGGCAACGACGGCGGCGCAACCATTTCACGAGATGCCGGCAAAACCTGGAGCACCGAACACAATCAACCGACGGGCCAGTTTTATCACGTAAACATTGACGACCAGTTTCCGTATCACGTTTACGGCGCGCAGCAGGACGAAGGTTCCTTTGAGGGGCCAAGCGCTTTTACGGGCGGAGTAATTCCACTGAGCGAATGGCAAAGAGTCGCATACGGCGAGAGCACTTACACTGTGCCGCAACCGGACGATCCTGGAATTACGTACGGCAGCGGCTATTACAGCATCTTCCTACGATACGATCAACGCACTCACCAATACCGCAGCGTAAGCCCATGGCCGCACTATCAGGAAGGCTCATCGTCCGGCGAACTCAAGTATCGGTTTGGATGGACGCATCCGATTCTTTTTTCACCCGTGAAGCCCAGGGAACTGTTCATTGCCGCTCAGAACATATTTAAAAGTGACGATTACGGCGCGACCTGGGCAGAAATTTCTCCCGATCTCACCCGTAACGAAGCGGAGAAACAAAAGCCCAGTGGCGGTCCCATCGATCTCGATCAATCGGGCGCGGAAATTTATCCATTAGTATCGGCACTCGCTGTTTCCCCGCTCGACGGCAACCTGCTTTGGGCGGGATCGGATGACGGTCTCGCTCACGTCAGCACAGACGGCGGGAAGAATTGGCAAAAAGTGACCCCGCCCGGGCTGCCGGATCACGCATGGATTAGTTGTATCGAACCGTCACACACCGAGAAAAATACGGCATATCTGACGGCCCGGCGCTACATGCTCGACGATTTCAAGCCGTACATCTTCAAGACATCCGATTTGGGCCAACACTGGACAGCGATTACTACTGGTCTGCCGGACGACGAATTTGTGTTCGATCTTCGGCAGGACCCTAACGAGTCTAAACTGCTGTTCGTCGGAACGCGCAGCACCGTCTATTTTAGTCTGGACGAAGGCAGCCACTGGCAACCGCTCAAACTAAATCTTCCAGTGGTTCAGGTGCGCGATCTCGCGATCAATCCACGGCAGGGCGAGGTCGTCGCGGCGACTCACGGTCGCGCATTTTGGGTGCTCGATAATCTGACGTTGCTCGAGCAACTGACCAAAAATCCAGCTGTTCAATCGAACGCCGGTTTCCTGTTTGCTCCTCAACAGGCATGGTTGACTCATGACTACGGCGTTCCCGATCCGGACAGAAGACGTCCACCCGATGCCGGTTACAATCCGCCGTTCGGTGCGACGGTCTTTTTCCATGTTCCTCAAGACTACGATGGAAAGACGCCGGCGACGCTTCAGTTCGTGGATGGGCAGGGAAAAGTGATTCGCAACATTCCCCTGCATCTGGCTACGGAAAAAGAGAAGAAAGAGAAGGAAAAAGCAAGTGCAGCCCTGGTCGGCATGCATTTGGAAAACGTCGCGACCGAAGAGGAGCACACCGAAAAGAGCACCGACGAGAAGATCCGGGAAAAGGAAGCAAAACTGGCAGCGATCGAGCCGGGAATGAATCGGCTCCAATGGGATCTGCGTTATCCGTACGCGACTGAGATCACAGGATATCATGCGCCGATCGCTGCAGGCGGACTGGAGGATTCGGTCGAAGGGCCGGTCGTGGTGCCCGGGACATACACCGTTGTGCTCGATTACGGCGGACAGAAAACGCAACAGAATCTTACAGTCGCCCTTGATCCGCGGCTGCATGCTACGCAACAGGACCTTGAAGCGCGTTTAGCTTTAGATCTAAAGATTCACGCAGATCTCGACGCGCTGGATAAAGCCGTTAACCAGGCGCTCGCTGCGCGCGATAAGCTACAGAAGGCCCTCAACAGCGCTCCGAAAAACCCGCAGGCCGCCAGTGCACTGACTGCTCTCAACCATGACATCGACAATGCTGCGCAGATGGCCATGAAAGCCAGTGAAGGCAGCCTGCTTCATGAGACCAAGCTGCGCGATCATCTCGCATACCTGGCCGCCGATATCGATTTGTCCTACGCCCGGCCAACCGCGGCACAGGAAGCCGTTTTTCGTGAACTAAATCAGCAGGTGAAACAAAATAAAGGAAAGCTCGAAGCCGACGTCGCCAAAGCCGAGCAAGTGGCTGGCTCAGGAGCAGCCCGATAGTGATGCTGGACGCGGCGTTGCAATTCCATACGTAATTCACGTATGGCATGCCTGCCAAGCGCGCTATAATCAAATTCCGGCGCGCGATTTCGCCAGAATTCCACGGACCTGGCGATCATCCGTGCGCGAATCCGAATGGCGGCGTTTCATCCGTAAAGCAGTTGTGTCGCAAAGACTATCGATCTGCACAGAGTGTTTTGACGTGCGGATACCGTAGGATCAGATCATCAGCCGTAATTAACGTCAGTCGCTCGATTCGCGCTGTCGCCACAAGTACACGATCGATGGGGTCCTTGTGGAACTTACCTGGCAGATTGTACGCTTCGGTCGCAATCTCGTGCGTTAGGCCCATTGTGACCGCATCCAAATCCTCCATGGAGCGGTTGCGCCATTCTGCGAGGGGGTGTTTCAGATGCAGCAGTCCCAGCTCGGTCAGGCGCGCGATTTCGAGAGTGGAAATGGTAGAAACAAAACGATCCTGCTCGACATCGGTCAATTCATGTCTGGCATGCTTGCCCAAGCGTTCGGGACTTTCCTCGCTCCAAATCCAAACGTGGGTGTCGAGCAAATATTTCACTGCACGAGGAAGTCTTTTTCGATGTCCGAACGAATGATATCGCCCTTGATTTCCATCCAACCCTTCAGCGCGCCGAGGCGGACTTGCTTCTTAGGGGGAAGAACGGGTTCCACGCGCGCGATCGGCTCACCGCGAAGGGTGACGAGCAGCGGTTTACCGTTCTTTTGCACCTCCTTGAGCATTTGGATGCACTTGGCTTTGAATTCAGAAATCAGCACGGTTTTCATCGCGATTCAGGCTAACTTGGTCCAGTGACTAGGTCAACTCGTCCGCTGCATCGCGATGGCTCCAGCCAGGAGACGACATTGCGCGGCAAGCAAATCCGCGTACAAGCGCCAAACCGACTCCAAACTGTCGGCGGTTCAGGTGCTATACGTGATTCACGTATAGCATGGCTGCCACAGCGCGTTGCAGTCAAATCCCGCCGCGCGATTTCGCCAGAATCCTGCGGAGGTGGCGCTCATCGGTGCGCGGATCCCAGTTCATCTGTTTCAACATCCAAGAGCTCCGCGCTTCGCCTTTTAGTTTCATTACGTCGGCTTGTTTCGCGAGCTTCGCAGCGCGGGCTTTTTCCAGGCGCGCAGCCAATTGATTCGCGGCAAGCTTCGCTCCCTGTTTCGGAACACCGCGCGCCTTGTGCAGCGCCGTGATGGCGCGCCAGTTCAGGTCGCGTTTCGGATCGAGGCTCCAGTAGGCCGGAATAAAAATCATCGTCCCGAATGGCGTCAGGTTTGCTGTAAGCTTGAGAAGCAACGGACGATCTCCTTGCATTCCATAAAGGTTCCATCGCTGACAAAACACATCGAAAACGGCGTGAAAACGATCCGCCGCTTTCTTCCAATTAATAGGCCAGTGCTCGCGCATGCTGCGCTCGGCGATGAGGTGCCGCCGAATGATATCTTTGTGATCCGCGAACTTCGTCACATCGAAGTCCGCTTTAATGGTATTCCACTGCTCTTGAAACGTGGGATCGCGCGCGAGTTGAGATTCGATCTGATCGTATTTGTGACGCGCGCGGATTAACGATTCGTAGTCGCCATGTTGAACCGAGTGCTCGTGCTCGGAAACCGCGCGTTGCGTTCGACTACTCGGGAGCGGTGGAAGCAGATCGATCAGCAGAATCATCGTCTTCTCCAGCCGTTTTCCAGCTGCGACGCGATCAAGCGCGATGCGAAACAATCCCTCGATATTGACCGGCCAAAGCGTGATCGGAATAAAAAGCCAGTCGTAGAGTTTTCGAAGATCATCGAGATCCGTATGATGAGCCTTGCGAAAACGATGAAATCTTCGAACCAGATCTTCGCTGCTTTCCAGGCGGTGATACGCCAGCGCACCGAGGCGTTTTAAGTCGTTCTCAACAGCAAAATTTCGTCGTGAGCTTGATCGGCGCATCGCGATTGTCCCCAAATGTTGTCCGCGTTTTAACACGTGGATTTCAATAAGCTAAATCAATGCAACAGAGCGAACCAGCGAATCCGAGAAGCCTCCGCGCCGAGCGAAACACAATTCGCATCCACGGATCAGCGATCGCCGCTGAAATCTCGGGTTACGCCGATATCGGAATGAAAAGAGAAGCGCTGCGACTGACCGGCAGAGTCTTGGCTAAGCGCCGTATTCTTCCGGAAGAGTTCGGCGAAGCTGTGCGAACGATCGGCATGTTGTCTGACTTCAAAAAATGGAAGACTCAACTTGAAGCCGCATACAATCGGCAGCCAAGAAAATTAAAGCGTCAGACGTCGGCCTGATATGCTTGGAGACGTATGGATGTCTCGAAGGAATGGGAAACCGCGCTGCAATTCCTATCAGTCCGGAAACGCACAATCGCACCAGCGAGATATTTCTCGGAATGAACAGTCTCTGCTAGGAGCTCGATAAGCTCGAAGACGCGAAATTGTTGGCTGCTCGATGCACGAGAGCCCTTTCCTCAGCAAACAACCGTTTTGAGCAAAGTCTGCTACTGGATACGCTTGGCAGTTTCTTTGCCCGAACACACTCGTGGGATCACGCGATTGCAGCCTGGCAACTCGCACCAGTCGAAGAGGCATTCCGCCGCGACGCGCTGAGCGGAATCGTCAAAATACATCTTGCCCGCGCATTGGAATCAATTGAGACCGGACTCCGAAAATTGGCGGAGTTGAAACAACAGCACGGACGAAAGTACGAGCCTTTGCCTGCCAGGGAATGATTTAGCGCTCACACTGCGATGCCGAAAAGGAACTGCTGAAATTCAAGCGCGGAATCAAGAAGCTTCTGCCGGAAAAAGCGCGCAAAGAGCTCGGAATCTCGAACGACAAACTTGAGATTGAGTATCGATGAAGTTTTGACTTTTCCTCGCCACCCGTGGCGCTTTGAATGGCCTAGAAATGAAGACATGCGCTTCGAACGCTCGGTCCGATACCTCCGACGTTGATTCCTACTCGCTTAAGAACCTCTCCCTGATCGCTGCTCCAAAGGATTTTGAACAATTGGAGCGATGGCTAACCCGCGACGGAACCCGTCCTAATTGGGACGGCAAGATATACGTCGCTCGGACAATCTCCTGGGACGGAGGTAGACACGAATTCTTACAGAGCGGGCTGCAGCCCAAACTATCACGCGGGCTGGTGGTCGCTTGCCTGTTGCAAGTATGACATGCGCGAAGCCAAGCCATTTCGCGATGAGGCCACTGACGATTCCATTCCGACGTACGTTTTCACGTTGGCGAGCTTAGATCGAAAACTCGGACAGCCGCTCGTCAGCGTCGCGCAGGTCGACCAGTATCATTTCAACACGATGGAAGAGTACGCTCGAGTTTCTGTTGAAGATAGGCAATCGTGCATTTATCTCGTCTCGCCTAACGCGCAAGCGGCAGCACGATGACTTATTAGGATGGCGGTTCGGCGACTGTCACGCGAACATGGCCGGAGAAGTCGGCGAGCCGAATCCGGATCATGTGCATTACCCTAACGAGTGGTGGAAGGCGGACATTGATGGCAAGCATTTAATCCTGCTGTCGGATCGTTTCCTGCTTTGGCCCGAGCCCGTGTTCGTTGTGGCTAAGACGCAAAAGCAAAGCAAGTATGGAACAAACATTACTCAGGGTAATCTGCATGATCTGCTGAGGAGCCGCTCCACGTGATTTTTCGAGAATCGAAAGATCTGGGTCGATGACAGGGCTACTCGTCCGCGTTGGTATCGATTCAACGGACGGGAATTGGAACGCGCCCTACGATCCCGCTACCGGTGAATTCGCGTACGTCACAATTACCGAGGTGAAACCACTCCGGCCAGGTTTCGCGCGGCTTTACGATGAGTTTGTCCCGGCGCTCTCCAGATTCAAAATGAACCTTCCAGATCGTTTGCGCGAATTGCCAACTCACCTCGATCCAGATTTCTCGACTTTGACGTATGGAGATCAAGGCAAACGCGCGACGCAGAGTCGGACGAGCTCGGATTCCGGCGATTTGCTCGCCTTTTTCGCAAGCCTGCGCGACGTTCGCAGCGGAAGTCTCGTTTATGCATTGATCGGGCTGCTTTGTCATCGGTGAAATCGCTTCCGGCAGCAAACGATAGACGCAAAGCCGCTGGTCAGAGAACGCACACACGAGGCGATTTCCAGCACCTGATGATGTTGTCGTACGATGCCCGCCCAGAGAGTCTCGGGTCGTCTCGAAAAATGCATCCCGATAGGTGAATACCGCGACCGAGCTTACCGAGTTAGGCGAGAATTACTGCGAAGCTTGGGGAGGGCTAAACGTAAAGGACGGATATCTGCAGAGAAGCGCAAGATTACCGGCGTTCTGGGACGCCACGAAATTTTACGAGTGGTTCTTGACACGTAGGCCGTGATTATTGCAGGAAAACAATTAGATGGACGGCTGTTTCCAATTCTTTTTCTCAAGCAAGGACAACAATGCCTTATGCAGATGTGCCGACGCGTGATGTTACAAACACGTGGGGCATGGGCAATAAGACCGAGCCTCATTTCGAGAAGATGATGGAGACTGGTGTCCTTGCCGCGCGCGTTTCGTCACAAGCAATGTCAGGAACGCTCTGCAAACCCTGACGGGCACTGTATGATTCTCACGACCAATCATCCGGTGACGAAAGACGATTTAGCAGTCGGCGTTCTACACTTTTCGATTCCAGACTACAAACATTACAGGTCGCAGCACCCCACGCGTTGGACTGAGAAAAAGTATTTGCCCTATGTCGGATCAAACGACTCTAAACTTGTGTCGTTCAAGGACGCATTCCGGCTAAGACCTTGGATGATCGAAAACCGAAAAGCGCATTTGCCGGGTAAACGATACGGCGTTGTAAAAGCAGATCAGCAGCTACTTGGACGGATTCTCAAGCATTTCGCCGGAGCGCGGAATCAAATACAGCGGTTTCTGATTAATGTAAGCCAGTTAGAAGGAATTCTCAGAAAGACAGATTTGAACGCGTGGAAGGATTATTCGAATCGCAAGCAAGGAATGACTCACAATTCGTCGACTTGTTCGGTAAGCGCGATTCGAAGGGCGAAGTGTTGATACCACCCACTTCTTCGTTGGCAAGCCGGCGGCTTTCCAGGCTTTGAAGCCACCGGCCATCGAGCGGACATTTTTGTAGCCCATCTTTGCAGGCTCTCGGCAGGACAAATTTCGGCTTACGCCGGAGTCGTTCGGCCATTTGAGCAGAGCTTGGTTAAGAGGGGCGCAGCCGAATTCGGCCAGGTTCGACTATTGCCAGGTGGCCGGGAACGCGGTCAATAATCTGCGTCTGTTTCAGGAAGTTCTCGATCAAACCAAGGATGAATGTACCGGTCGCATTGCGCGGTAGTTGCAACACGACTACCCCGTAATATTCCTCGGATGGGTAGTTGCGCACATCGGCAAAACCGAAATCCCCGGTAATCAGACAGGCTTGATGATTCAGCGCGTACCGAGCGATCAACGGGTCTTTGACCTGTTTCAGCCCGACGTCCCGGGCATCAATCGCTTCGTGACCATATCTTTCGATAAGCGCTTTCGCCGAGCGCGGCAGATCGGCATCGATCAAGAAGCGCACGGTCGCGCGGGACTAAGCAGGCAGCGGATGATGAGTTTCCTGCTCGACGAGTTCTTGGGCATACTGGATTGCCGCGCGGATGTCGGCTGTCGTCACGTCGTACTCACGACAGAGTTCCTCAAAACTCATGCCGCCTGCCAAACCACCCAGAATTCGTTCCACCGGCACGCGCGTGCCGCGAATGACCGGCTTCCCGTGCTGGATTTCCGGATCAATGACAATTCGTTCATCCATAGATCGAAAGGTTACGGCGCATGAAGCCAATTGGAAGTATAATCATGGGACCACGACAACAAGGCAGCACAAGCGAATCCGCGAGAACGCGCACGTAGCGCAGTAACTAAACAAGACCACGCATTGCTGCGATCATTAGGTCGTCGGCAATCCCGCGGCTTTCCAGGCTTTAAAGCCGCCGGCCATGGAGCGGACGTTTTTGTAACCGATTTTCTGCAGGCTTTCGAGGTCGCAATCTGCAACCTTAGAGCTTCGTATTCCTAAGCTACGGTATGAAAGTCTCAGCTAACTGTTTCTACTTCGCGCATTGGACGCGTGGCAGGAGGCGGTAGTGAAATCCCCTGTTGCTCGGCAGTCTGGACCGTATCATCAACAATTTCACAGAGTTTGCCATAAGCCTCGACACGCGTTGCACCATGACAAACGCCGCCTGCGGGAAATAAGTCGGGACAGTAGCCAACATATAGCCGATCGTCGTTGCTCCAGCGGACAAACATCAAATATCGATCCTGCGGTTTCATGATTGGATCTGCCTTAATGCATTGCGAAGCTGCTTTTCTTGATATGGGTGTGCATCGGCACCGGTCCTGAAATTAGCACAAATCCGCGAAATTTTGGGTGCACAAATTTGCGATGGCTGCCTTTGCCGGCATGAAGGCTCGTGAACCCCGCCTTCTCCAAATCCGCAACCAACTGACGAATTTTGCGCGGCACACATCGAAGCCTGCCAGACACCTAGCGGAGATGCCAGCCACAATTCCGCCGCCCAGGTTCAAATCCCCGCTCGTCGATTAATGAAAAACGCGAATGATTCGCACGATCATCTCGTCGTCGGCAGACCGGCGGCTTTCCATGCTTTGAAGCCGCCAGCCATGGAGCGGACGTTTTTGTAGCCCATTTTTTGCAGGCTCTCGGCGGTAAGTGCGGATCGGCCGCCGCCGCCGCAGTGGCAGATGATCATTGCGTTTGGGTCGGAAACTTTTTCTTCAATATCGAGCTCGACGGTGCCACGGCTCATGTGAGTGGCGCCGGGAATATGTCCTTGGTCCCATTCGTCCTTTTCGCGGACATCAACGATCACTGCTTCGCCAGTATTCAATTTCGCAGCAGCATCCTGCGGCGAAATCTCGGTGATGTTCTTCTTTGCTTCCGCAACGAGTTTTTCGAAACCACTGTGTTCAGCCATCTCGTAACATGTCGGCGGTCACAGACCGCCGCTACAGAAAGATTCGTGGAATCCATCAGTATTTGATTCCCTTTTTTGCCGCTTGGGTGTGAAGCGTTTCAGTCACCTTTTGATCGAAGGCGTCGCCTTTGCCTTCGGCAGCGAGCCGTTTGTTTTCCGATTGAATGTACGCTTCGCGTTTCTTTGATATTTCTACGATCTGCTTTTGCAGGTCGGCACGGTCATCACGGGCTTTGGCGACGCGCTTTTCCAGTTCGTTGCGACCCAATGTCTGGAGCTCGGACGGAAGTTGTTTCCGGTCGATCTCGTCGAGTTTAAGTGTTTTGTCGTTGAGGGCGTCGACCAATTCCCCGCGGCCCTGCACAGCCCTGCCGGTCTTGCTGTTGTAGGTGAGTCGATCCGCCATCGCAGCAACGGGAGCACTCGCCGCCATTGAATATTTCGCATGAACTTCGGCCTGCTGTTTACTGTCGCCATACGGAATGAGTGTGGCACCGATGCGTTCGTTAAGCCGGCTTAGCTCTTTGTCCATCGGCGTCGAAATCACAGCAACATTACCCGATTGTGAAATGCCGACGTAACTGCCTTCCGACAGTTTCGCGATCTCCTGCCAGATCGGCTTGGTCTCAGCCATCCCACCACACTGAATGGTATTGATGATGAGGTCCTTTTTCGCTGCTTCCCGGCAGAGATCCGGATATTTCGGGCCATTTGGGTAATCCATGTGCGGCGGCGCGTCTCCGACCAGAAAGATGATTTTAAGAACTTTCCTGTCGCTACTCCAGGGCATCTTGTGAATGGCTTCGGCAAGCGCCTCGTTGACACTCTCCGGTGCATCACCGCCGCCACCGGCTTGGAACTCGCGCAGACGCCCATAAATGGCATCGATGTCGTCGGTGAGATTAAACGATTTCACGACGTACTCATCGCCGCGATCACGATAACCAATCAGCCCGAGCTTTAACTCCGGTGTCGGTTTCGCACTGATCATCTCATTTGCTATCGACCAGATTTTTTGTTTCGCGCCTTCGATTAAACCGCCCATCGAGCCGGTGGTATCGAGAACAAAACAGACCTCGATGCGCGGTTTGGATTGAGATGTTGGCACGGTCGTGGCGAACAAAGGTTGCCATAGGCTGAGCATTGCGGAGGCAGACAGGATTACCGGCAGAATGCCGTGAGTGGTTAGTGTTTTCATTGGATTGTTATTCAGCGATTTCATAAACAGTGTTGTCGAGCGTGAGCACGACGTTTTGACCTAGCGCCAGCCAGGGGCCGGCTTCGGGATGTTTTGTCAGGAGGTTGAAGTATTCTTCGGAATTAAATTGGATGCGCTGGCGTTTGGCGGTGTTGTTTTGCGCGTTGGAATCGATCCATTGATTTCCGTTTTGGAAGAATGCGCGCCCGTTCACGAACCTGGACTGTTGAGTGTATTGACCAAGGCGCGCCGCCGCCGGGGTGCCAGCAGGAACCGCAGCAGCAAATCCCCGCAATGATTCGGAGGCACCGGAGGCGATCGATGCCGGCGCTTGCTGCGCAAACTTGAACGCATTCTGGCTGCGCGCGTTCGCGACGCCGTCTTCGCCTTCCTTCCTTTGCTTGAATCCGCCCCAGGCCTTGGCGACTTCAGCGCGAGTTGCTGCATCGGTGCTCATGCTCTGCATGGATCGATCGGCCATCGGCACACGCCGGCGATCTTCGTCCTCTACGATGAGATAAGCGGTGTACGGCGTAACAATTCCGTATTTCCTGGCCAGCTCGGTTGTTTCATCACGGAGCTCCGCGGTTTCGCCGTGGATGCGGATTTCATCGAGAAGAAAGCCGACACGTCGCGTTGCCCAAAGCCGCGGCACATAATCGTCGGTGCTCTTGCGATCATCGAAGTGCAGTTTGTAGGTAAACGTCTGTTCGCGTCCGCCGACGTTGCCCGTCAGCTTCGCTTCGACATCGCCGGCGCCGCTGTATCGACCCGCCACCACCAATTGGTCGCCCTTGAACAGATCGGGCAGATCTGCTGGATACATTTTGGTTGTGCGAACGCTGCCACCCAGATCCAGTTTCAGATTCGTTAGGGCAGGTTCTTTGATCCGCGTGTAGAAATTCGAGACCTTGAGCTCGAGATCTTCGTTCGCCAGAACGTATTGGCTGAAGGCGCGTGTGCCCTCGGCGATTTGATCGAGCAACTGTGTGTTTACGTCCGAGCCGATCCCGAACGAAAAAATCCGAACGCCGCTCGCCTTTTTGATGTTCGCAACGATTTCCTCGGGATTACGCGTTCCCACCGTGGGCAAACCATCGGTCAGGAAAATGACGACAAATGGGCGGTCGCTCTTGTCGGGTCGAACCTTGAGAGCGCTTTGCAGCGCATCGGCAATTGCCGTGCCGCCGATCGGCTTGAAGTCGTCGATGAAACCGTTCGCACGCTTGCGATGATCGGGGTCTGCCGACACCAACTCGTGGAAAAGCGGCTCGGCTTCTGTCGAGAATCGGACGATCTCGAAACGATCGTCGGCGTTGAGATTTTCCACGCAAAACCGCAACGCCTTTTGCGCCTGCTGAAGTTTAGCGCCGGCCATGGAACCGGATGTGTCCACGACAAAAACGACGTCTTTGGCTGCCGGCTTTGTTTCCTTAGTAATCGTCGGCGCAGCGAGAAGCAGAAAATAGCCGTCATCACCATCGGGTTTGTAAGTGATCAACTTCAAGCCGACATCGCGTGTGTCGGAGCTGTAGACGAGCTGAAAATCCGTATCCGGCTTTTCGTTTTTGCTCTCATACCCGATGACCGCTCGCTTAGGGCCATCGCGCTTGATCTCAACTTTGTGGCTGGGCGAATAGATCGAAGCGAGGGGCTCTGAGGTTTTGAGCTCAATTTTCACGCTCAGGTTTTTGATCGGCCGGGAAGAGAATTTCTCAGTGCTCAGCGGATACAGATAAGTGACTGTCCCGGAGTCGGACCGAAGCAATTCCGTGTACGAAACCTTGATTGGCTTGCGGCTGTGCGGTTCGATCGGAAAAATGCGAACCTTGAAAAGATCCCGGCCGGCGTACTCCAGCAGCGCCGGGTCCCGCATTTTTCGGACAATATCTTCGTAAATGCCACGTGCGTTGTCAGCCGGGAGCAACTCCGCATCGACGCTCTTGCCGCCGATTTCCATGCTGAATTTGTCGATATGCGCCCCTTTCGGGACTGGGAACATGTAGAAACCTTCCAGGCGTTGATCGTTAGGATTGTAGAACTCCTGGTCGATTGAGGTGATGGCTACCTGCCCATCAATTTTGACGTTGACCTGATGACTGGTGACTTCGAGCGGGGCGAACGGGAAGTGACCCGGCGGAATGTAGATCGGATGTTCGACCACAATAAAACCGTCTCCGCGGGCCAGAGAAACCCCAACGAGGAGGAAGAGCCCGATTACCAGCGCCAATTTTTTGTTCATGGAGCATTAGTCGGAAACGCCGCAAAAATGCTCCCGAGATGCAAACAGGAGGCGTTCAACGAGCCGAACCAGACGTACTATTTTTGATCAGAAGTCCAAGCGAGAGAGTCAGACATCGCTAAGATGCTCCGTTCGCGAGGAGTTGTGATCGACCAGAACCTTTCCAGTACAGCCTCACCGCCGCCGGCAACGGCGGCGTCCGTATCGGAGGCTCAAATCATTGCGGGCTGCCGCGCGGGAAATCCAGCGGCTTGGGATTCTTTGTTCGATAAATATTACGCCACGGTCGCCCGGTTTGTGTTTCAGCTCTCCGGCGATTTCAGCCACGAAGACACGGAAGAAATTTGCCAGGAAACGTTTTTATCAGTGGTCAGAAATCTATCTTCATTTCAAGGCCGCAGCGCATTTCAAACGTGGTTGCTGCGGATCGCGGCGAACAAAGCCATGGACTACCGCGAAAAAACCCGGGCTGCGAAACGCGGTGGAAGCGCGGTGCACGTCTCAATTGACGCGAGTCGAATCGATAACGAACCGCCCATTGATCCGCCCTCTGCAAATCCTGGACCCGATGCGTTGTTACAGATTGCCGAGACGAGCCGGCTGGTGAGAGACAGCCTTGATCGTCTCGGCGAACCGTGCCGGGAAATCATCGAGCTGCGCTACTTCGGTGAGCTAAGTTACGATGAAATAGCAGCGGCGTTGCGTTTGAACCCGAAAACGGTCAGCTCACGTTTAAGCAAGTGCCTGGATCGCTTGCTCGTTATCGCAAAAGAAATTTTTCCACAGGATCATCGTTTGCCGTCTAATTAGTAGAATCATGCCGCCGGAACCAAAAAAACCGATCGAACAAATGCTCGAGGCGCAGGCAAAAGCGCGCCGCGCGCAATTTGGTGACGATCCAAAGATGCCGAATCCAATGCGCGCGCGCTTGCATGAGGAGATCGCGCGAGTAGGAGCGGCGGATGACGAAAAAGTCGAGTCACGAGAGTCATGGATAACAAGGTTCTGGCCGCGGGTAACCGTGGCGGCGGCACTGGCAACGCTGATCGTGCTCGTCCCGGCGATTTGGTGGAACCAATCTCACCCTGCTGGTGGAGTTGCTAACGTAGCGGTTCGTGAACGCACCGCTGGACCTGGCAACGAATTGAACCCGGCGACGAACACCGCGAACACCCTCGCGAAAGCCCCGGCGGTGAGCGCCGCCGAATCACCGGTGAATCTGGCGGACAACCATCAGCTCAAAGTCGAACCCGCAGCGAAGCCGGCTTCTGAAGCGGGAACGTTAGCCTCATCAAATCGCTTCGCAGAAGGACGTGCTGCGACCGAGTTCCAAAGTCAGGCGGCACCTGTGGCTGTATCCCCAGCGGGTGCAGAATCAAAAGCGAAGTCGGACAGAATGGCGGCAGCCGCTCCATCGGTTGCACAACCGTCATCAGCCGGCGGCCTCGCAACCGGGCAACAATTTTCCCAACAATCTGCGGTTCAATCTTTTCGAAACAATGTGCAGGTAAGCCGCGCTGCGAATGTGTTGAACACGTTTCAAGTTGAGCAACAGGGGAGTGACATTCGCGTGCTCGATGCCGACGGATCGACGTACACAGGCAAGATCGAGCAATTGGCGAAGAGCGCGGCAGTCGATTCACCCGTGAGCTCGCGCCGGGATGCCGTCAAGCAGACGCAAAGATATGCTGCCCAGGCCGTCCGTGAAAATGAATCAGCCGTGCCTCAATCGTATTTCCGCGCGACGGGATACAACGTCAGTTTGAAAAAGAGGGTCGTGTTCGAGGGCAATTACAGCGCGCCGCCATCACAACAGTCAGCCACGGCAGCGTCCAACGACAGAGAGCGAGCGGGGCAAAGCCGCGAACAGGCTCGTATCGTGGGAACCGTGCGCGTGAATGGGGAGCCACCCGTAGAGGTGGATGCGATCGCAGAAAGCCCGGAAGCGGCTGCGACGACGAAGAGCGAGAAGTGACGAGATTTCTAATCTACTGATCGACACCCGCCTTCGAGCAAGGCTTCAGACACGGCAGTCGAACAAAACGGATTTACCTGAATGACGAAATCTGAATGACGAATGACGAATTAAATTCGAATGACGAAACCCGAAAGCAGTCGGCGATCATGTCACGCTGAGTTCGTCATTTACGCTTCGATATTCGAGCTTTGTCATTCGTCTCATTCGTAGCGGAGCGCTTCGATGGGGTCGAGCGCGGCGGCTTTGCGCGCGGGGTAGAAGCCGAAGAACACGCCTACGGCCGCGCTGAACAGAAACGCGATCGCGATTGAGCTGATGGAAATCAGCGTTGGCCAATTCGCGTAGATCGACAGGACCCTCGATGCCGCGATGCCGCACAGGATGCCGATCACGCCGCCAACGGAACTCAATGTCACGGCTTCGATCAGGAACTGGGTGAGAATGTCGTTTCCGCGCGCGCCGACTGCCATGCGCACGCCAATTTCGCGGGTCCGCTCGGTTACGCTTACCAGCATGATGTTCATGATGCCAATGCCGCCGACGAGCAAGGAGACACCGGCGATTGCACCGAGCAGAACTGTCATCACTTTTGATGTGGCGGTGGCTGCTTCGGCGATTTCCTGTTGCGTGCGTACCGTGAAATCGTCGTCCCGCCCGGGGCGGATATTGTGCCGTTGTCGAAGCAACGAGATGATTTGTTGCTGGGCGGCTTCAACCTGGCGCTCATCGCCGATTTGCACATTGATGTTGCGCAATGTGGTGCCACCGATCACGCGTTTCATTGCGCTGGTGTATGGCATAACCACGATGTCGTCCTGGTCTACGCCTTGCGGGCTTAGCCCCTTGGGCGTGAGGATGCCAAGAATTGTGAACGGCACATTCTTGATCCGTAAAATCTGGCCGATCGGATTTTCGTTGCCATAAATTTGCATCCCCGTCGTGCGGCCAATAACGCAAACCTTGTTCGCGCTGCGCACATCCTGTGGCGTGAAGGGCGCGCCGTCCGCAAGCTGCCATTGGCGAATGTCGAAATAATCCGCCGATTCGCCGTAGATCCTGGTGAACCAGTTTTGATTTCCGGCTGCGACCTGTGTGGTCGAAACCACTTCCTCGCTGACAGCGATCACGCCCGGCACTTCGCGCCGGATCGCTTCGGCGTCTTCAATTTTCAATGTGCCAGCGCCGCCCCACCCGGTGCGAATACCGCTCGAGGTGGTGCTTCCGGAAAAAATCAGAATCACATTTTCTCCGAGACTGGCGATTTGCGCTTCCACCTGTGCCTTGGCGCCGTTGCCGATTCCGACCATGGCGATGACCGCGCCGACGCCGATGATGATCCCAAGGGCTGTCAGCACCGAACGCATCTTGTTCCGGCGCAATGCGCGGTAAGCGACGTGAAATGTGGGTCCTATGCGCATGGAGATTCCGTGAATCGTTACATGGTAAATCGTGAATCGTGAAAGGGAGCGCGGGCATGTTGCCCGCCGTGTCTGGCATCCTGCCAGACAGCTTGAATTGGCTCCGAAAAAGAATCGCGAACCGGAGCGCTGCGACGCCGGCAAAAAGCCGCCGGCAGCATGCCAGCGGCAGCGGGCAAAATGCCCGCGCTCCCCACGAGCGCCTCGCCATTATACCAATACTCCATCACTCCGTCACTGTGTTGTTGGCGTTTTGCAACACTGTTGTCGCGTTCGTCCGCTTGGCCAAAACGTGATCTTCGAGAATCAGTCCGTCGCGCATCATGACGTTGCGTTGCGCGTACGCGGCGATGTCCTGCTCGTGCGTGACCATAATGATGGTGATTCCGCGCTCATTCAGTTGTTGAAAGACGGCCATGATCTCCACGCTGGTGCGGCTGTCGAGGTTGCCGGTTGGTTCGTCCGCCAGCAGCATCTCCGGCTCGTTAATCAATGCGCGCGCGATGGCGACGCGCTGTTGCTGGCCACCAGAAAGCTGACTCGGATAATGGTCCTCACGGCCCGACAGCCCTACCGATGCCAGCACGCGATCTGCTCGTTCGCGAAGCTCCACATGCGATAGGTGATTCGCGCTGTAAATCAACGGCAATTCCGCGTTCTCGCGTGCGGACGTGCGTGGAAGCAGGTTGAAATTCTGAAACACGAAACCGAGCTTGCGGTTCCGGATATCTGCGAGCTGATCACGATCCAGTTCGGAAACGTCTGCATCGGCCAGGAGATACTTTCCGGAGGTTGGGCGATCAAGACAACCGAGGATATTCATGAGCGTCGATTTGCCAGAACCGCTGGCGCCCATCAGCGCGACGAATTCGCCGCGTTTAATTTCAAGCGACACTCCGCGTACCGCGGGTACTTCCATTTCGCCAGTGCGATAAATCTTGTGCACGTCAACGAGCCTAACGAGTGCGCCGTTGTTCATGTATGATTTTCATTAACACCACGCTTCAGCGAGGTGACAAAACCCGGTATTGTGTTGCCTAACCGCTTCAGCGGTTTCTTCGATTGACGGGATAAACCGCTGAAGCGGTTAGTCTGGAGACTAGCGATACGCACCCCGCTGAAGCGGGGTGTTAATAAGATGTCTGGCAAAAGCTGACGTCGGCGATCAACGCGCTGAAGCGCGGTCTCAATGAGGTGCCGTTTGCCGCCTGAACGCTTTTGCACATATCTCATGGGAGAAGCTCACGGAAAGCGGCGTCGACCGCCTGAGAATGGATTTGCCGGCGTGGAGGCGTGAGATTGCGCGGTCATCTCTGCCGTCACAACGCGATCGCCCTCCTTCAAACCTTCGATGACTTCGGTTACGACACCGTCGCTGATTCCTGTTTTGATTTGGACCGGCGTGGGTTTGCTGCCGGACAAGAGGTAAACCGTGCGTTCGCTCGTTCGCCGTTCGCGGCTACCGGTACCCTGTCTCATCGCGCCCGGAGGTCGCGATCCACCCTTACTCGCTGGGTTCAACGACGACGTTGAGCCCGCTTCAGCAGGGCGATATCGTAGCGCCGCGTTCTTGATTTGAAGCACGTCGTCCTTGCGCGCGGAGATGATTGAAACATTTGCCGTCATTCCCGGCTTCAGTTTTAAATCCGGATTACTCACGCCAATGACCGTGTCGTAAGTCACGACGTTCTGGACCGTGATCGGTGCGTTGCGGACTTGCACAACTTTTCCGTGGAACGTTTGCGTCGGGAATGCGTCCACAGTGAAGTCGACGTCTTGTCCCACCTGCACCATGCCGACGTCTGCCTCAGCCACGTTCGAATCGATTTGCATTTTCGTGAGGTCATTTGCGATTTGGAAAATCACCGGCGCCTGTAAGCTGGCGGCAACAGTCTGGCCAACATCCACGCTGCGCGAGATCACCACGCCATCGATAGGCGATGTGATCGTGCAGTGTTCCAGGTCCGCTTTCGCTTTGTCCAGCGCGCCCTGTTTGATTTTCACGTTGGCTTCGGCTTGATGAAGGTTCGCCGTGGCCTGATCGAGATCCGCCTGGGACGAAGTTTTTCTGGCAAAAAGGTCTTCGGTGCGTTTGGCGTTCAGTTTCGCAAGCTCAAGAGCAGACTGCGCGCTCGCCACGTCGCCTTCGGCCTGAGTCACGGTGGCCTGAAAAAGTGCCGGATCGATCTGCGCCACTATCTGGCCGGCTTTGACCTGGGAATTAAAATCCACGAAGAGCTTGGAGATGTTTCCGGAGACCTGGCTGCCGACTTGCACGTTGACCACAGGATTGAGCGTACCGGTGGCGGTAACCGCCTGCGTAATCGGCCCGCGCGTGACGGTTGCGGTCTGGTAGTCTGCAGTGCCATTGTTGCGGAACTGCCGGACAACAAACGCAATGATTAACAGCCCGACAATAACGGCGAGCCAGGGGTAAAAACGTTTCATTCAATCCGCGGGTTGACGCGCTTATAACTTAGAGACAGGAGAAACCGGTGCGCCGTTACATCGAAATCTATTCCATCATGCTGCGCAACTCGCTCATCCGGGATATGAGTTTCAAGGCGAATTTCCTGCTGTGGATGGCGGTGGAGGTTTTATGGTTCTGCGGACAAATCGTTTTTTTCAGTATCATTTTCGGGAATGTCGATCACATCGGCGACTGGACAAAGTGGGAGGTGGTGCTGCTGGTCGGCACCCACCAGATCATCGCGCAGCTTTTCCAGGCGTTCTTTTTCGTGAACGTGGCGAATGTTCCTGAACTGGTGCGCACCGGGAAGCTGGATTCTGTTTTGGTGTTGCCCATCGACAGCCAGTTTGCCGTCTCCACGAAGCAATTCGGGCTCGATAGCATTGTGAACGCTTTACTCGGCGCGGTCGTGGTTTGCGTCTCGTTGGCAAAACTGTCCATGATACCGAGTCTACTTTCCATTTTGCTTTATGTGGTGGCGCTTGGTTTCGGCATCGCGGTGCATTACTCGATCATGCTCGGCCTGGCGGCGGTCAGCTTTTGGATCATTCGCGCACAGGGACTGGTCTATGGCTATTTCAACTTTTTGAACATTGCGCGGTATCCGGACGTGATTTTTCCGTGGCTTTTCCGACTGATTTTCGGCTGGGTGATTCCGGTCGTAATCATAGCGAACATTCCCGCCCGCCTGCTCATCAAATCCTTTGGTCAACCGGTTCCGCTGATGCTTCATCTCATCATCGCGTCGACGATTGTGTTCTGGCTTTCACGGGTATTTTGGAAATTTGCCCTGCGACACTATTCCAGCGCCAGCTCGTGACAGTAGGGTGCGCTGTCCTCAGCGCCGTGATCAACGAATATCCGCTGAGGACAGCGGACGCTACAGCTTTGAGATCGCGTCCTTTATTGACGAAAGTCGTCTCGACCGCGACGCTCGATTAGCTTAGGTGTCTCGACGATGATCATTGAAGTCAAAGTTCCTTCGGTTGGGGAATCGGTGACCAGCGGAGTAATCTCTGCCTGGCACAAAAAATCCGGTGATTTCGTTAACGAAGGCGACCCGCTTTTCGCTCTCGAGACGGACAAGGTCTCTACGGATATCGTGGCCGAAAAATCCGGTGTGCTCGAAACAAGAGTGCCCGAAGGCAAGGAAGTAAAGATCGGCGAAGTAGTTGCCGCGATCGACGATGCAAAAGAAGCGCCCGAAGAAAAGAAGTCAACGGCGCCCGTGACGAAAAAGAAAACGTCTGAAGAAAAAAAGAAAGAGC
Source organism: uncultured Verrucomicrobiae bacterium (assembly GCA_963838045.1). GTDB lineage: Bacteria > Verrucomicrobiota > Verrucomicrobiia > Chthoniobacterales > UBA10450 > Udaeobacter. The sequence goes on from CAWIPQ010000013.1 coordinate 24,746, forward strand.
TTGAGCCAGAAAAGAAAGCGACCCCTGTAGCCGCGGGCGGCTTGTCCGCCGTAGCCTCCGCGAAGGCGGATGACCGCGGCGGGCCGGAGTCAACGCCTCCGGCTGCAGATCTTTCGCCCGCGGTTCGCCGGATTGTGGAGGAAGAGAAGCTTGAGCCCGAAAAGATCACCGGGACGGGTGAGGGTGGTCGATTGACGAAAGCCGACGTGCTGAAAGTCGTCGAAGAACGCGGCAAGGCCAAATCGTCCGACAAAGCTACAGCGAAGAAAGAGGAAAAAACTAAAGCTCCCGAAGTTCAGCCATCTGGCGACTTGTCCGCCGAAGCCTCGGCGAAGGCGGAAGCGCGGTTCACCCGCAAGAAGATGTCGCCGTTGCGCCGGAAGATCGCGCAGCAACTCGTGATGGCGCAACACACGGCTGCGATCCTAACCACATTTAACGAATGCGACATGAGCGCAGTGCAGGAATTACGCCATAACAAACAGGAAGCGTTCACTAAAAAACACGGCGTCAAACTCGGGCTGATGTCGTTCTTTATTAAGGCGAGCGTGGAAGCGCTGAAAGCGGTGCCTGTCGTGAATGGCCGGATCGAAGACGACGATTTCATTCAGAATAATTTCTACGACATCGGCGTGGCGGTTGGGACCGAGCGCGGATTGGTTGTGCCGGTCGTTCGTGATGCCGACAAAAAAAGTTTTGCCGATTTGGAGCGTGATATTGCCGATTACGCGGGCAGAGCACGCGATGGAAAATTGAAGCTCGAGGACCTTCAGGGCGGCACGTTCACCATCACAAACGGCGGAGTGTACGGCTCCCTGTTCGCCACGCCGATTTTAAATCCGCCGCAGAGCGGCATTCTCGGGATGCACAAGATCATGCCGCGCCCGATGGCGGTCGATGGCAAAGTGGAAGTCCGCCCGATGATGTATCTGGCGCTCAGCTATGATCACCGCTCCATCGACGGTAAGGAGGCGGTTACCTTCCTTATTAAAGTGAAAGAATGCATCGAGGATCCGAACAAGCTGCCGCTGGATTTCCAGACTGAGTGAAACAGTATTCTTTATTCGTAGTTGCTCTCTTAGCTGCCGCGATCGCTTTTGCGCAAAACCAAAGCAAGTCTTCTGAGGAGCAGCAGAAGGATGTGGTCGCGGCTTACATCGCTCCCTACACTAAGGACAAATGGCTGGTGATTCTCGATGCTGAGCGTGATTTTTATTCTGCCAAACGAGAGGCTGAACGGGTAAGCAAAGTCAGTCGATTGCCTTTCTCGATGCAAGGGCTGGAGTTCAGCGAAAGTCGGGGACTAGCCTTACCCGATAAAGGCGATGATACGCCTGATGCGGGGCAGTACATCGCACGCCGATATAATGGAGACGTTGAAAATCCCGCGGGCTACATTTCCGTTGAGAAATCAGATGGTTACCCCGGTTTAAGGGAGGGCTTTTACATTGTACTCGGGGCGATTTGTAATTCCTCTGGCGAGGCGAACGCCAAGGTTCGCTACTTTCAGGCGTTCGCTCCATCGGCATATGTCGCGAAGACCGAAATCTACATGGGATGTATCCACTGAATCAGCTTGTTCTGTGGAGCCAACTCGAGACACATCTGACGGCTCACCTCTCATTAACACCTGGCTTTAGCCAGGTGCCCTTATAATGAACATGCGATAAGCCGTTTTAACGGCTTTCCAAAGTGGAAACGCGAAAAGCTGTTGAAACAGCTGAATCGCGTTGCGCTGCGCAAGGCACCGGGCTGAAGCCGCGGTGTTAATGAGAACCGCGGCGGCGAGTTGCGTCTGCGATTCTTTTCGCGAATGCTGAATGAGAAATGGTTATGGAAAAATTTGATGTTGTTATCATCGGTTCAGGACCCGGCGGGTACATTGCTGCGATCCGGTCCGGGCAACTCGGGTTGAAGACTGCGCTTGTCGAAAAGGACAAGGAACTTGGAGGCACCTGTCTCAACGTCGGCTGCATCCCGAGCAAAGCGCTGCTCACGTCGAGCGATCATTTGATGTTCGTCAAAAAAGAAGCGGCCAAACACGGCATCATCATCGACGGCGCGCGCGCGGATCTCGCGAAGATGCAGGAGCGCAAGAACAAGGTTGTAAAAACGTTCAATAGCGGAGTCCGCTCGCTGATGAAGACCAACAAGGTGACGGTGATCGAAGGGCTGGGCACAATCAGCGCGCCGGGAAAAGTTTCGATCAAATCGTCCAGCGGCGAGACGCAGGAGATCGAGACGAAAAACATCGTCATCGCGACGGGGAGCGCGCCGGTGGAATTGCCGTTCGCGAAATTTGATGGCACAACAATCGTCAGCAGTACCGGAAGCGCTGGAGTTCACCGAGCCGCCGAAAAAACTGGTCGTTATCGGCGCTGGTGCGATCGGCCTCGAACTCGGTTCTGTCTGGAACCGGCTCGGTTCCGAAGTAACGATGCTGGAATTTCTCCCGCGCATTGCACTCGGGTTCGATCTCGAACTGTCGAACCTGCTTCAGCGTCTGCTGACACAACAGGGCATGACTTTCCACCTCGAATCGAAAGTGAGCGCGGTAAACGTGGACAACGGCCGCGCTACTGTGACCGCAACGAAAGATGGTCAGGAACTGAAATTCGACGCAGACAAAGTGCTCGTTTCAGTCGGGCGTCGTCCGTTCTCTGATGGTTTGGGAGGAGAGAAAATCGGTGTGGCACTCGATGAAAAGAAACGCATCAAAGTAGACGAACATTTCCGCACCAATGTCGAAGGAATTTATGCCATCGGTGACGTCATCGCCGGACCTATGCTGGCCCACAAAGCTGAAGATGAAGGAATCGCTTGCGTGGAAATCATCGCGGGCAAAGCCGGCCACGTGAACTACCAGGCCATAGCCGGCATCATTTACACAAACCCGGAGCTGGCAGGTGTCGGTCTCACCGAAGATCAAGCCAAAGAGCAGGGGATCGATGTGCGCATTGGCAGATTTCCATTTCGCGCCAACAGCCGCGCGCTTTGCATCGATGACGTGGAAGGAATGGTCAAGTTTGTTGCCGACGCAAAAACCGATCGCGTCCTCGGAGCCCACATCTTGCATCATGCCGCTTCGGAATTAATCGCGGAAGCCGTTTCGGTGATCGAATTCGGCGGCAGCTCCGAAGACATCGGCCGCACTTGTCATTCGCATCCGACCTTGAGCGAAGCCGTCCGGGAAGCTGCGCTCAACGTCGAAAAACGCGCGCTGCACATCATCAATCGCTGAACATCGATTGAATGTGACCTGTCGGCTCGCTAAGTATTACTTCGGCACAAACGGCCAGAAGACAGGGATGAAAATGCTGGCAACGATCCAGAGGATGATGTTCAGCGGCGCGCCGATTTTCGGGAAGTCAGCGAAGCGATAACCGCCCGCGCCAAACACGTAGGTGTTGGTTTGATGTCCGATGGGCGTGGCAAAACTCGCCGCGCAGCCAAACATGACCGCAACGGCAAATGGTCGCGCATCCACTCCCATCGTTGCTGCGATCTCGAACGCGATTGGAGTTATTAACAGAGCCACGGCATTGTTGCTGATCAGCTCAGTGAGAATCGTTGCGAGTAAATACATCACCGAAAGCGCCACGCGCGGCCCGAAATGGCCGACCGCCCCGGTGACACCGCTGGCGATGAGATGGGCGGCACCGGTTTTTTCCATGGCAGCACCGAGCGCAAGCATGCCGAAGATCATGTAGAGAATTCTCCATTGAATGGCGCCGCGTGCTTCCTCGATGTCGAGACAGCGCGTGAGGACGACGAAGATCGCTGCGATAAGCGCGAGGGCGGCAATGGGCAGCACATGAAACGCCGCGAATACAATCACGCTGAGAATTGCGGCGACCGCCAGCGGCGCTTTATGCCGGCGAAACGCGCGTTGTGTCGGCTCGGTGAGACTGAGGAAGTCGCGTTCCTGCATGAGCCGATGAATCGCTTCGGGCGGACCTTGCACCAGCAGCGTGTCGCCAAAATCCAGCTCGACGTCCTGAAAATTTTCCCGGAGATTTTCGCCCTGGCGATGCACGGCCAGGATGAGCACTCCGTAGCGCTGCTCGAAATTGAGCTCGCGCAGCGTCTTGCCCAGAAAGGTGGAGCGATTCCCGAGAATCCCCTCCATCAAGATGGTCTGTTGTTCGCGGATAGCTTCGAGGCCGAGGTCGGCTTCCGATTGGAAAACGACTCCGGACATTTCCTTGATTCCTTTCACGCCGGCGATTGAGCTTTCGAGAAGGAGCTGGTCGCCAGCGGCAAATCGCAAACTATTTAGCGGCGTCCTGAGCCGCTCGCCGCCGCGCACCACCGTAATGATCTGCGCTTCGCGTAGTCGGGCGAGCGGCGTTTCTGCGATTGTTTTGCCTACCAGAGGCGACGCCTTACTAATCACCGCCTGGGTGAGAAATTGTCGCGATATTCCCGCGTCGATAAGAGCCGCGAGCGTTTCCCGTTTGGGCAAAAGGTAGCGCGCAAAGGCCAGCAAATATCCAACGCCGACGACCGCGAAAATGATCCCCAGCGGTGTAATCTCAAACATCCCAAATGGGGCGAGACCCTGGCGTCGCACAATTCCATCGACAAGCAGATTCGTAGAGGTGCCGATAAGCGTGATCGTGCCGCCGAAGATGGAGAAATAGGAAAGCGGAATAAGCAGACGTGATGCCTTCAAATTCGTGTTGCGTGCGAGGGCGAGAACCACGGGTACAAACACAACCACCACCGGCATGTGATTGATGAGGGCTGAGAGTGGCAGCGTCAATGCGGCCAGAGCGAGCGCCGCCCGCCATTCGGTCGTTCCGGCCATCCGGGTGAAAATGCGCCCGAGAGAATCAATCACACCGGTGCGCTCCAGGCCGGCGCTTATCACAAACATGCAACCAATCACAATCGGCGCGCTGTTACTGAAGACGCTGAGTGTTTCATCGGCCGTAAGTATGCCGGAGACCAGCAGCACACCCATCGCGCTCAGCGCTACCAGATCTGGCGAAAGCCATTCGCGCAGGAACGCAGCGAAAACCGCTACCACCAGGCAAAAGACGATGATGAGATTAAGGGTGTGCGCGCCCATTCTTCGGTTCCAGACTTCAGGCCGGGCGATTGTGCGCCGACAACGCCGCCGATCACAACTACGAAATCGTCAGCTCACTCTGGCCGACGCGAGAGCGCGAGTCGCGTATCGCGCCGCCTGATTACCAATAGCGTCACAAGCGCAGAAACTGCGCAGATGATCGCGCCAAACGCGAGCGCGAATGGTGTGCCCGCCCAGTGCGCAACCGCGCCGGCTTCGAGACTGCCGAGCGGAATCATTGCGCCGAACACCAGCGACCATACGCCCATGACGCGTCCGCGCATTTCGTCAGGCACAATGGTTTGCAGCAGGGTATTCGAAGTTGAGAAGAACAACAGCATGCCGAAACCGGCGGTGAAAAGAAACGCCAGCGCAACATAGAAGTTTCGCGTGAGCGCCAACGCGAACAGGCTCGCCGCGAATAGCCAGACTCCGCCCAGCGCGAGTCTGCGTGGCACAAACAAATGGCCATACGTGGCTACCGCCAGTGCGCCAATGAATGCGCCCGTTCCGCTGGCAGACATCAACACGCCGTAGCCGTTAGCGCCGCGGCCTAACCCGTCACGGGCAAACGCCGGCATGAGCACCGTGTACGACCAGCCGAAAGTTCCGATGGCTAAAAACAGCAGCAAAATTGTGCGCACACGCTGATGTTTGACCGAGTAAAGGATTCCTTCCTGCGCGTGCTTGCCGGCAGAGACGACGTCGATTTTGCGTACGAACCGCGGCAGACGCATCAGCAAAAACCCGACGATCACCGCGATAAAACTGAGTCCGTTCAGAAAAAAACACATCGCCACTCCCACCGCGCCGATCATCAGGCCGGCTAATGACGGCCCAACAACGCGCGCGCCGTTTACAATCGAGCTATTAAGGGAGATCGCGTTCAGCAAATCTTCCCGGCTGGTCATTTCGACCGTGAACGCCTGGCGCGCAGGCATGTCGAAGCCCAGGGCGATGCCATTCAGCGCTGCGATGATGATGATGAACAAAGGCGAGGCGAACCCGAGCCATACACCGGCCGCGAGCACAAATGCGCAGACCATCTGCGCTGATTGCGTCGCCACAAGAATGGAGCGTTTCGGATAGAGATCTGCCAGCGCGCCGCCCCAGACCGACGAAAGCACCATCGGTGCAGAGCCGATGGCAGCCACCAGGCCGAGCAAAAATTTCGAGTTGGTGATTTGATAAACGAACCAGCTCATCGCTGTCTGTTGCATCCACGTGCCGGAAAGCGATACGAGTTGGCCCCAGAAGAAGAGGCGATAATTGCGATATCGCAGTGCGCGAAACGTGTGCCGCCATGTGATACCGCCCACCGGTACGCGGTGCTGTTGCCCGCTAATGTCTTCCGGCACCCGTCCTGTTTCGGTGGTTTTTGCCGGCATCGATTATGATGGCTGGCGAGAGCGAGAATTGCAAAAATCAACGCCCTAAGCAGACCGTCATTCCGAGCGAAGTCGAGGAGTCCCGTTGTATCGCCTCAAAGTGACGCCGCGGGATCCTTCGACTCCGCTTCGCTACGCTCAGGATGACTCTGCTTGCACGCTGTAATGCTTCAATCGTTCGTGTATTACTTTGCGTTGAATGGAAAGCACAGAGGCAATCCTTCTTCGCAAACGAAAATTCAGCGATTCCACCCTTATCGTGTCGTGGTGTACGGAATCATTTGGCTGCATTCAGACGATCGCCAAAGGGGCGCGGCGACCGAAAAGTCCGTTTTCCGGGAAACTGGATTTGTTTTTCGAGGCTGAGATTTCCTTTGCGCGGAGCCGCAAATCCGATCTGCACACGCTCACGGAAGTCGTCCTGAAAAATCCGTTTCCCGGAATTCGAAGCAATTATTTGCGTACGCAGACTGCCGCATATTTTGTCGAGCTGATCGAGATCTGCACGGAGCGCGATCACCGGGAGCCAGAGTTGTTTGACCTGTTGCGTCGGGCGTTCAGTTATCTTGATGCAAACGATCCGACACCGCGCGCGATTGCTCATTTTGAGACTGAGCTGGCACGCATCGCCGGTGTGCACGATGGAAAAAAACTGAAAGCGGATCCGGCGTTTGCACTGGGAAATTTGTTTGGGCGACTGCCGCTCTCGCGGACGCCGCTCTTGAAAACCGTCGCGGCACAGGCGAAGAAAAGTGCGAAGTGACAACAGGAAACAGGATGTTGTGGGAGGTTTCCCGCGCAATTTTGTTTGGAGCCGCGCCGCCCCCGGCGCGTTTGTCCCACGGAGCGAGGGCGCGCCGTCTCCAGTCTTCTATTGCAGCGGTGCTCATCGTCAGGCTCGGTGGCAGCGCATCGGCAAAGGACATCTACAAGTTCGATCAGTCCGGCTCGACGATTGGTTTCAGCGTGCATCAGTTCCTTGGCACGACGCGTGGCAAATTCACCAGTTTCAGCGGCAGAATCGAAATCGACCGCACCCGCCCGGAGAATTCCTCGGTCACAGCGCAAATCGATGTGCGCAGCCTCAATACAAACATTAAGAAGCGGGACGATCATCTTCGCAGCGCGGAGTTTTTTAACGTGGAAAAGTTTCCCAATATGACCTTCAAAAGCCGGAGCGTGAAACGGACTGGCCCGCAAAGTGGCGATATCCTTGGCGACCTAACGATGCATGGCATTACGAAAGCGGTCACGCTTCATGTGAAACTGCTGACGCCGGCTAACGAAACGAACCGCACGCGCTGGGCCGTAACAACCGATCCGGTCGACCGGCGTAACTTCAATTTGATGTTTGCTCCTGCGACGGAAACGATTTCCGGAATCAGCCAGACAGTCGCGATCAACATCGAGATCGAGGCGAAGCGCGCAGAGTGAATGTGGTGGATCGTGATTTCAAGCAAAGCATGGTCATCCTGAGCAGAGCGCAGCGAAGTCGAAGGATCCCGCGGCATTGTCTTAAGTATTGCCACGGGATTCCTCGACTTCGCTCGGAATGACGGAAGGATGGAAATCATTCCTCTCGGAGACTCGGCGTTGATTCTGCGCCTGCGTGAGCAATTTAACGATTCACCCAACGAGACGCTCGATGAGGTGCTCCGCGCCTTTCAACGGCTTCGCAAAGCTGCGATTCCGGGTGTGATTGAACTCGCGCCCGCTTACACCGGCCTGGCGGTATTTTTCGACCCGATTACGATCGCAAGATCGAGTGGAACACCTGACCAGGTGTTCGATTGGCTGGCGGAGCGGGTTCGCCGGGTTGTAGCCGGGGGCGTTGACCCCGGTCGACGAGTGAGACGTCGAAAGAGCGATGTTCGCATCATGGAAATCCCAGTTTGTTATGATCCCGAGTTTGCTCTGGATCTGGATGATGTTGCGCGGCACGCTCAAATGTCGACGCAGCACGTGGTCGATCTCCACAGCAGTGCAGAATATCGAGTGGCATGCATCGGCTTTGTCCCCGGCTTTCCGTTTTTAGCAGGGTTACCAGAAAAATTGGCGACACCGCGCCGCGACGTGCCACGAAAAGAAATCCCTGCCGGTTCCGTTGGAATCGGCGGCGCGCAGACGGGAATTTATCCGTTACGTTCACCAGGTGGCTGGAATCTGATCGGCCGCACTCCACTTAAGCTCTTCGATCCGACAAAAAATCCGCCAACTCTTTTGTGTCCGGGCGATCGCGTGCGCTTTCGTGTGATCACACGTGAGGAGTTCAAGTGTTTGAAGAATTGAAGCGCCTGGGATTATGGACCTGATTGTTCTGCGCGGAGGATTTCTCACAAGCGTTCAGGATCTGGGACGGACGGGGTTTCGGCAGTTTGGTGTTTCGACCAGTGGCGCGCTGGATTGCTTTGCATTGCGCGTGGCGAATCTGCTCGTTGGCAATGATGAAGGCGCGGCTGGGCTCGAAGTCACGCTGGGCGGTTTGCGTTTACGCTTTCAGGACGAGCGAATCGTCGCCTGGTGCGGTGGCGAATTCGATGTCCAAATCGGATCACAACCGCTGCCGGCCGGGCACATAGCGCATCTGCGTTCTGGCGACGAATTGAGATTTGGCCGTCCTAAAATTGGTTGTCGATGCTGGCTCGCGATTTCCGGTGGAGTGGATGCCCCGGTTGTTCTCGACAGCCGTTCCACAGATTTGCGGGCGAATTTTGGCGGGATCGAAGGGCGCGCTTTGCGTGATGGAGATATTGTGCCGTTGGGAGAGTTTCGGCGGTCGCAGACCGCCGCTACAGAAAAAATTTCCTCGTGGACTGCGCCCCATGATTGGGCAAGCCCGGCGCAACGAAATCCCGTTTTGCGTTTCGTTCGTGGCATAGATTGGGAACGCTTCAAGGTTTCAACTCCGAAAGCGTTCGCGAGCGAGGCGCTTCAAATCCTAACGAGTGAGACTTTCACAGTTTCACCCGATTCGGATCGCATGGGCGTGCGCTTTGCTGGTCCTGAGTTAAAACGCCAGGACAAAACCGATCTTGTTTCCGAAGCAGTCGCACCCGGCACGATCCAAGTTCCACCGGGTGGGAAACCGATTTTGCTTTTGCAAGATTGCCAAACTATCGGTGGCTATCCGAAAATCTCGCACGTGATCACCGTAGACCTTGGTATCGCAGCGCAACTTCGCGGTGGCGATCGCGTTCGCTTTTCCGAGGTGCCGCTGGCCGATGCACATCGGCTCTTACTGCAACGCGAGCGCGATCTCGAGCGTTTCAGGATCGGATTGAGCCTGCAAATCTCATGAAATTGTCTGTCGATCTAAACGCCGATCTCGGGGAAGGCTCGAGACACGAAGCCGACCTGTTCGAGCCTGATCAGCTCCGCGAATATCGCGACCGGTTTTCACGCCGGCGATCCGGCTTCGATTTTCGACTCAATTTGCGCTGCTAAAGAGAAAGGTGTTGCGGTGGGCGCGCATCCGAGTTTTGCGGACCGCGAGAACTTTGGACGCAAGGAAATTACTGTTCCCATTCCGGAATTGTTCACGCAACTTGTGTATCAAATCGGAGCTTTTCAGTCGTTGGCACTTGCCGCCGGGATTCGGCCAAATCACGTAAAGCCGCACGGCGCGCTCTATAACATGGCGGTGCGCGATGAAGAAATGGCCGAGGCCATCGCGCGCGCGACAGTCGCGGTCGATCCCTCCTTGATTCTGTTTGCGCCCGCCAACAGCGCAATGGAGCGCGCCGCTAGAAAGGCGGGCCTGGAAATCGCCCCAGAAATTTTCGCCGACCGGAATTATTTAAACGACGGCTGGCTTGTTCCGCGCACCCGACCGGACGCATTGCTTCACGATCCAAAACAAGCAGCCGAGCGAGTTTTGCGGATGTTGCGCGAAGGCAAAGTGCGGTCTGTCGAAGGCCGCGATATCGAGGTGCATGGCGAAACGATTTGTGTCCACGGCGACACACCGGGAGCCGTCGAGTTTGCGCGCGAATTGCGGTTACAACTCGAGCGCGAGGGCGTAAAAATCAGCGCACCAAAATTGTTGTGAATAACGCAATTGAACATGGAGCCGGTGCGCCCCCGCGCCGTAAGCGACAAGACAGCAGTAGCCGTGGAGCCGGTGCGCCCTCGCACCGGAACGCCTCTCCACGTTTTCGGCATTTGGCACATCTGCCCTCTTTTCGCGACAATCCGATTGTTTTCTTTACTGTCTGCGCATTTCAGAGACGCAAAATTCTGGCGTCAGCAAAGTGCGAACAAATTTTGCGGGAAATCTGGCAACGTTCGGTCGAGTACCGATGGATGGTGGATCGGCCGCTATGTTCTGATGCCGGACCACGTACATTTTTTCGCTCGGCCAGCATCCGATGCGCGGCCAAAAGCAGGATGGGTCGGGATGTGGAAGAGCGTCAGTTCGCGACGGATTGCTCCAGCGCTTTCAATTAAGCCGCCGATTTGGCAGGCCGACTACTTCGATCGGTTTTTGAGGTCGAGCGAGAGCTATTCGGATAAATGGCAGTACGTTGAGCAGAATCCTGTTCGCGCCGGTTTAGTGGGACAGGTAGAGGATTGGCCGTACCGCGGGACAATCCACGATCTCATGTTTTGACAAGCAAACCCGTGAAGTGCCTCGTCGACACAAGCATGGAGTCGGCGCGCCCCCGCGCCGCATGCGGTTCGCCGGAACCGACATGGTCTATCCGCACGGGCGGCCCGAGGGCGGGCCGTCTCCATGTCGGCAGCTGTCTCGAGATCTATCGGTTGGAACTTTAATGAAGAACACAATCGACAATTCGAGCGAGCAGACCAGTCTGGTTCGCGCCCTGGGGCCGATCGACGCGACCATGATCGTGATCGGTTCGATGATCGGGTCCGGGATCTTCATCGTGTCGGCCGAATCCTCGCGATTGATTGGCGCGCCGGGATGGTTGTTGCTGGCCTGGGCGGTTGCCGGTTTGCTGACTATTACCGGCGCGCTGTGTTGCTCGGAGTTGGCGACAATGATGCCGCACGCGGGCGGCGTTTATGTTTTTCTGCGCGAGGCATACGGACGTTCACTCGGATTTTTGTATGGCTGGACGTTGTTTCTCGTTATTCAAACGGGAACCATCGCTGCGGTGGCGATTGCGTTCGCAAAATTTCTCGGCGTTTTTATTCCTTCGGTTTCACCCGACAATTACTTCGTCGCACCGATCTCGTTCGGCGGGTACGCCATCAGCTTGTCGACGGAACAACTGGTCGCCGTCGCCTTGATCGCCCTGCTCACATGGACGAACACGCGCGGACTCGAGGTGGGCAAAATTGTCCAGAATACCTTCACATTTGCGAAGACAGCTGCGCTGGCCGCCGTGGTGGTGATCGGCCTCTGGTTAGGCTGGAAGGCCGGTTCTGCCGCACTGAGTTCATCCTGGTGGGACTCGTGGGCCAACGGCTGGAACCCGCGGGTTGCGCAGCCTGGTCTCACAGTCACAGGCGGCTTTGCCCTCGCTCTGCTTTTTGGAAGATCGATGGTAGGCCCCCTTTTCGCGCAAACTGCGTGGACGAATGTGACGTTCATCGGCAGCGAAGTTCGCGATCCGGGAAAAAATTTGGTGCGCGCCCTTGTGGGAGGCTGCGGCATCGTGGTGGTACTCTATTTACTGGCGAACGTTGCCTACCTGGCGGTCCTGCCATTTCCAGAGATCCAACATGCCCCGCAAAATCGCGTTGCTGTAGCGATGATGAACGCCATCTTCGGCCGAACCGGGGCAATGTGCATGGCCGCAGCGATCATGGTTTCCACCTTCGGGTGCGACAACGGGCTGATTCTCGCTGGAGCCCGCGTTTATTACGCCATGGCGCGTGATGGGCTGTTTTTTCAAAAAATCGGGAGCACAAACCGCTTTCACGTTCCCGCTGCAGCACTGGTGGCACAGGGAATTTGGACGGCGTGCCTGGTATTGCCGCGCACTGTGACGATCAACGCCGCTACTCACGAAACGAGTTACGGAAATGTCTACAACCAACTGCTCGAATACATCGTCTCGGCGGACTTGGTCTTTTACCTTTTGATGATTGGCGCTTTGATACTTTTACGCCGCCAAAAGCCGAATGCTGAGCGTCCTTATCGCACGTGGGGCTATCCGATTGTTCCGATCATCTCGATTGTCTTATCCGGGCTACTGATTGTTGATCTCGCGTGGCTCGCACCAGCCACGTCGGGAATCGGCATCTTGATTGTGTTGACCGGCGTGCCGGTCTATTTCTTGTGGCGGCCGCGAGCCGCAGGGTAAGTCCCTCTTCTCAACGGAGTGTCAGTCCAGTCCATTTTACCCTTCGGACACGAATTATTTCTGTATGCCTGCAAAATCAAAGAAACAACAAATGGCCGCGGGCGCTGCTCTCTCTGCGAAACGTGGTAAACGCAAGGTGTCCTCACTCAAAGGCGCTTCGCGAGGGATGTACAAGTCAATGAGTAAAGCGGAACTGCGCAGAATGGCCAAAACCAAGCGCAAAGGGAAGCCGACGAAGAAAAAGCGGCGCTGAAAAACCAAGGGGCGGCGGTGTCCAGACTGCCGGGGCACACTCAGGCCTCGGCAAAAGGGGGGCTAGAAGCCGTCCCTCCTTGGAGCAAGGCGAATGCTCAGCCGTTCTGCATGATGTCGAGTACTTCCCTCAAGGGCTCCATGCTTATTTTGCTCGCTCCTGTAAAGGGATGGTCAAGAAGGTAAATCAACAACAAGATCAAACTGATCGTGATGGTCAGCGTAGATGAAATGATGTATTGCGCTTTGATGTTCTTCATTCCCAGGAAAAAAGTGTACGAAATCGTGAACAACCCGCCAACCAGCATGACCCCCCAGATAACGGGTGGCACGGTGTCGTTCCCGGCAAATATTCTCAGCCGGCGGTACTCGGCGAGATTGTTTAAACAGTGCAATGTTTCACCGTAAAGCTCCCGGTTGGGAATGGATCGTTCGTCCATCGAATAGAAGAGCATTGTGAGTTCGTGGTGAGCTCCGCCGGAATGAAGACTTATCTGGTGTTGCGCAAGCTTTGGTATCTCGTCGTTGTAGACCGCAGCGACATAATCTCTCATTCCCTGCTGTATCGTTTTTCTCGCAGGTTCAGGGAACGCTTTGGCACTGTGAAAAATATCCAGGGACTCGCTAGCCTCCATTTGCAGATTTTTAGTTGCCTCGTCGTATCCGCTCCAGGTCACAAACACGACAAACGCCACCATGACTCCGTAAAATAGTCCGAAGGCATTGAAGATGATTGCAGTGACTTCATGGTTATCTCTGAGCACTTCAGCCGGATACTTCTTTCGCACGAAGTAAAGGCCGCCGAGGCTGACGAGAGTAGTAAGCCCCGACACGATGAGGAACGAAATCGGCGGCGGTAATTGAAGCAAAAATTCCATATTTCCTGAGCCTTGTTGAGCAGTTATCCCTAAGTTACGCCTTCCGACTTGTTCCTTCACGTTTGAGCCGATAGCCATCAGCGTGCGCGCCGTAGCCACTGGCGTATTCGACTAGTCCGACTCCTTTTTTCCAGACTACCTTTTTGAAATGACCAGACGGATGGCTCGCTTCATAAATACAGAGATCGCCCTTTAGTTGGATTGTGGTTTTCCACTCTCCCTCCTGGTGTTCGAAGCTGCCACTGGTGATGCCGTAAATGTCGTTCGGTTCGAATTTTGGCGCTTTGTCGAGTGACGAAATCTTTTTTGCGGCCGCATCATTGTCTTCTTCGTTTAAGAGAACGATCCGGTTGTCAGTTACGATAAAGTAGTCCGGCCGAATTTCGCGGGATTTTTCAGCGCGCGACTTTAGATCAGTGAATTCGATCTTGAAGATCGCGCCCCAGGGCATTTTCGCCAGGCGTGTTGTTATTACCCGCCCGCTGAGCGGGACATCTTCTTCGCCGATGTCGTCACTCCATTCCGTCCCGTGAAATTTGGCAGAGACCGGCTTGTCGTTTGGGGTATTCAAAAACGGGTTTGCTCCGTAAGCGGAGACGGAAAGCAGGATCGCCATCGCGGTTATCGCCAGTCCAGTGCAGTTCATGAGATGGATATTTATCAAAGCAGTCATTGACAGTGCACGCTCGAATTTCTCAAACTGGGTAGGAAGGGCAAATCAGAAACCCCAACCGAAGTCCAAAGACGATGTGAACGAAAGCTGATGGTTCAGGCGGCGGATTTTGCTTGTCAATCTGTCAAGGTCTTTTCACGCTCGGCGGTATTGAACAAGTCTGAATCGGGCCGGAGAGACTTCGCCCGCTGAGTTCTTCGCCTCTTTTCGGAGTTGCAAATTACCGAAATCAAAGCGGCGGAAAAAAGGATCTGTGAAAAAACTCAGTCAAGCGGAAAACTCGGGGGTGCTAATTATTGTTGCGGCGTTCATTTCCCTTGCCCTGTTGGCAGAGGCGCAAGCGGTGGTCCCGGCCCCGGATGGCGGCTATCCGGGCTTCAACACGGCGGAAGGGACCAGGGCCCTTCAGAACCTCACGACTGGTGTCGGAAACGCAGCAATTTGTTGGTATTCACTCTTTTCAGCCGGTGACGCCAGCTTCAACACAGGCGTTGGCGCTGGATCGCTGGCCCGCAGCACTACCGGGGCGAATTCAAATACCGTCGTTGGCGATGGAGCATGTTGCTCAACACCACCGGCGTCGAGAACATGGCCGATGGAACCGATGCGCTTATCTACAACGACAACGGCGCCTACAACGATGCTGTCGGCGCCTTTGCGCTATATAACAAAATCAGCGGGTTCGGCAACAACACCCGGTGCCTTTAATACGGCCAATGGAGAATTTGCGCTTCTTACTAAACTTACTCGCGTGAAAGAAGACCAACAGAAGGAAACGAAGACCACAAAGGAGACTGTATCCAAGGCAAATTAAAATCTTCATTTTCTTCGTTGCCTTCTGTAAAAATCCAAATCCATGAAACCGATAAAAACAATGAAAAGCGAAACGACAATTCTATCACTTCTCGTCATCTGGATGCTTGGCTTCTTTGTTCTTTGCCCACGGGCTCAAGCGGTCGTCCCGGCGCCGGACGGAGGTTATCCCAACTTCACCACGGCAGAGGGGCAAAACGCTCTTAAAAACCTTACTACCGGCGCTGGCAATACGGGCGTCGGCTGGTATTCGCTCTTTTCGGATAGGACGGGCAGCTTCAACACCGCTCTTGGCGCTGGCGCGCTGGTGCTCAATACCGGGGATTCGAATACGGCCACTGGCGCCGGTGCGCTTTTGCTCAACACCGGCGTGCACAGTACGACGCCAACGGAACAGACGCGCTGGTTTTTAACGACAACGGCCGGAGGTTATCCCAACTTCACCACGGCAGAGGGGCAAAACGCCCTTAAGAACGTTACCACCGGCGCTGGAAACACTGGCGTCGGTTGGTATTCGCTCTTTTCCGATAGCACGGGCAACTTCAATACCGGTCTTGGTGGCGGGGCGCTGGCCCTCAACAACGCCGATTCCAACACGGCAGTTGGCGCCGGAGCAATGTTGCTGAATGCCAGCGGTGCACAGAACGTGGCCGTCGGGACCGATGCGCTCGTCTATAATGCTAGCGGCAGCGACAATACCGCGGTCGGTGCGTTCGCGCTTTTTAGCAACGACACCGGGAACGGCAATACGGCGACCGGTTATGGTGCGTTGCAGAGCAATACTACTGCCCTTGGCAATACCGCGGTCGGCTTCTCTGCGCTCAATCACAACACGAGCGGCGCCGGAAATGCGGCCAGCGGGTTCCAGGCGCTTTTCAACAACACGGATGGTTTCCAAAACACGGCGCACGGCGCCCAGGCTCTTCTGAGTAACGACACTGGCAACGGCAATACGGCCGTCGGTTACCAGGCGCTCTTTACTACGAATTCTGGCTCCTACAATACGGCGGGCGGATATCAGGCGTTGCTGAACAACACTCAGAGCTACAATACCGCGTACGGTGCCCAAGCGCTTCAATTTAATACTGGCGGAGGCAACAACGTTGCCACTGGAGTGCTAGCGCTCAACAAGAATACAGTTGGGAGCCATAACACCGCCAACGGCTATGGCGCGCTCCAGAACAACACGATGGGGAATAATAACACGGCCATGGGTGAGGGAGCCCTCATTTTTAATACCACTGGTGTTGGCAATACGGCCAATGGCTATCAGGCTCTCTTTTCCAACACGACCGTATCCGGCGTGCCCGGGAGCTTCAACACAGCGAGCGGTTATCAGGCACTCTATCACAACACCACGGGCGGCAACAATACCGCGATGGGTCCTGTTGCACTGTTCAACAACACCCAGGGTGATAACAATACCGCGGTGGGTAATAATGCCCTGTCGGATAATCAGACAGGCAGTGGCAACGTTGCAGTTGGCACCAACGCGGGACTTAATGTGACCGGCTCCGGCAATACAATTCTGGGCCTCAACGCCGGCCAGGGCATCGGTGCGGCCAGCGGCGTTATTTGCATCGGCGCTACGGGCGCGAATGTGGATGCAACAACCTGGATGACCGGCATCTATGGCAGAACTACCGTGAGCGGCACGACGTTACCGGTCATCGTCTCAAACCAGGGCCAACTCGGCACCGCTGCATCCTCCGCCCGTTTCAAGAGAGAAATTAAATCGATGGATAAGGCCAGCGAGGCCATTCTGGCGCTCAAACCGGTCACGTTTAAATATAAGAGCGATGACACAGACACACCACAATTTGGCCTGGTCGCCGAGGAAGTTGCTGAAGTGAATCCGGACCTCATCGTGCGGGACAAAAACGGCGAGATCTATTCCGTGCGTTACGACGCCGTGAACGCGATGTTGCTCAATGAGTTTCTAAAGGAGCACAGAAAAGTGCAGGAATTGAAGGCGACCGCGGCAAAGCAGGAGGCAGCCATTGGACAACAGCGCGAGGATTTCGAGGCGGCCGTGGCGGAACAGAAGAAAGAGATTCAAGCTCTTATCGCGGCGACTAAGGAGCAGGCTGAGCAGATTCAAAAAGTCACCGCAAGACTCGAAGTGACCGAACCGCGTTCGCGGACAGTGCTCAATGATCTACAAAACGATCGGCGATAAACCTTCTCCTGAGTTTGAGAAGAGTATTGGTAGTTATCAGCTCTGCTTATTGCCTGCGGATCTTTATGCACCCAATCAATACGATTGACATTGCGCCCTGCAGTTTTCTAATCTAACAATCTGAAAAAACTCTGGCTATCGGGCCTGTTGGGTTTGTTGCTGGTTTCACCGCAGCCAATTTTTGCCGAAGAGTCTCCGGGATTCGAGAAAATCCGCGACATTTCAACGGACGGGAAATTCGCTGTTCGCATTTCCTGCAACAGTGAACCGCAAGATCCTGACAATATCGATTCCGCTCTGATTACCGCTGTCGAGCTCGTTTCCCTGCCATCGAAAGTGGCTTTAACGAAGCTTATTGAAAACGGTGGTGATTATGACGGTGGGATTCCCAAGGTAATTTGGTCACCGGATTCGAAATGGCTCGCCTTCGCGCTGTCCGACGGTCCTCGTGTTACTTACACTCATGTCTACCGGCGCTCGGGCGACGGTTTTGTTTCCGTCGAGACCGACGGCCTGCAAGTCGATGCCAAAGGGGATGTCAGGAATGAATACGTAAACCCAATTCAATGGACAAAACCGGCTGTCCTCTTGCTTGAGCAATTCGACATTTTTCGCGGAGGGAACGGAGAAGACGCCACTTATCGATTCACCGCCAGGTTCGATGAGAAGACCGAAAAATTCAAAATCGTCTCCAAGAAGAAAGTTCCATCCAAAGAGTAGTTCCCTCCATGTTAGTGCAATCTATCGTTCGCCGAGTTGTCTTCGCCTGTGTCTTTGTCCTAACCGCGACGACGACGCGCGGCGACTCCGAGATCGTAATCGCGATTCGTTACCTACAGGCCAAAGGCATAAGTCATTCTCATCTGTATCTGTACCGTGAAGACGGAAAGTTGTTGCGACAATTGACCAACAACAATTCCGGGCAGGATAACGATCCAATTTTCGCATCGGACGGCGAGACGATCGTGTTTACCCGCGAAAAACCAAACGACGGCCGGGAGTTTTGGAGCGTCGATCCGTCTGGGAAGAAATTAACGCGACTCGCCGCAACGCCCGATTGGTATTCCAGCGCAAAGAGCTCGCCAGCTTTTACCCGTGCCGGAGATGAGGAATCGCCGGAACCAGCGCCAACATCGCTGTTGGAACAATCGGCTTTGCCTGGTGCAACGGCCGAGAACGTAGGGCAGCCCCAACACGAGAGCATGACCGCACTCGACGCGGTGGCCGACGCAGCAGATCGCCCGCCGCAGATTATCAAAGCGCCCGACAACGCGGGTGAAATATTCTGGCGCAAAGGCCAGGAAGGTGAGGGGCCCGACGAAGAACTTAATTGGATTATGTGGTTCCGCGATCCGAAAACCGGGCAGGAAACCGAAATCGGCAGACTACCAGGATTCCCATCACTCGAGCCGCTGCGACTTCAAGGCGGCAAAGATAAGGAGGAGTTTCTGTTTGAGGGTCCTCTACGGCTTATGTTTTTCAGCACGCATCTCAACAGCACGGACGGCGACACAGTCGAGGCTTTCGATTTCAACAAGCGAAAGCTCATTCGATTATCGCCAAACTACGCGACTCCATTTCCGTTGCCGGGGGAGCCGGCGTTTCTCACGCTCACTGAAAATCGCTACGTCAATATTCCCGGCAGCTCCAAGACAGCGAACTGTTCCTACGTCGAACTTTGGGGCGCGAAGATCAAGGAGCGATGTTTCGATGAGTCCGAACCTCCTTATTACGGGAACGAATCTCCGTACTGCGGAGGCGAAGCGGAAGCGCGTTACGCACGCAAAGGCAGTGCCGCCATCTGTTATGGAGCGTCGATGTTTCGGCCTGGAAAAGATCCCGCCGTTATTACCATCCGCAGCGGAGCGGATTAGAAGGAGTAGGTCGATCGTGATAAAACGAAAATCTGTTGGAATCGTGGCAATGTCATTCCTTGTGCTCTGCACGTTGGACGGGCAGGACGCGAAGATCGTTGCTGACAATTTAGAGTTCAGCCGGGAGTTTTATTCCGGTGTTCACTTCTCTGCGATTTCGGAATCAGCGCCCTCGTTTGCTTATCAGCGATATCCGCAGAACGGACCAGAGCGCATTCAATGCGACGCAGGAACTTTCGCGCGTCGTCAGAGCGGCAAGCCGTGGTTAAAATCGGAGAACTGGGGTGAATCCGGCCGACCTGTTGATCAGCAAACCGCGCGGAGGCTCGACGGTTGGGTCAAGCTCGTCGAAAGCGCGTTCGATTTCGTGCCGAGCGAAGTGAAGCTCGTTAGCAAATCCAGGGAACGCGTCAGCGTGGAATGGACGTTTCAAGCGCGCGCAGAAAATCAAACGGGGTTGCCGGTGCGCCTGACTTTTGCCCGGCCGCTCTACGACAAAAATCAGAATGCGCTGTTGCATGACTTTGAAGGCTCGTTGCCCGGCGTCGGCGGCAAGACAGGTCGTGCTGCACGCGTGAAGTTCAGTTTTGGGTATTTGATTGCCCTGAGTGGTTTCGAGCTCTCCGAGGCTGCATGGGAAGGTTTGGAGACGCCGAAAGAGCTGGAGCACAAGCCGATTGATTTGGCGAAGATCGAAATGGGTCCCAAGCCCAGCGACGCGGGGGGGTTCCTCAATCGCGCCAGCGCGCGGGGTTTCAACGGCGATAGGAACGGCGCGATCGCGGACTTGAGTCGTGTACTTGAGTTGGACCCGAAATCTGAGTCGGCGGTTTATGAACGCGGCGCATTCAAGTTGCAAAAGGGAGACTACGACGGCGCCATCAGTGATCTAAGCCGAGCGATCGAGCTCAGCCCCGGCACGGCCGATTATTATAGCGATCGCGGTCTGGCCAAAGTGCGCAAGCACGACAATGATGGCGCGATTACCGATTTTACGCGCGCAATCGAGCTCGATGCGAAAAATACGATCGCGTATCGCAACCGCGCTTTGGCCAAAAACATCAAGGGGGACACGGACGGCGCGCTCGCTGATTACAATCGGGCGATCGAATTGGATCCGAAAAATGCCGGCGCATTCAACAGCCGCGGTGCGATCAAAAAATCCAAAGGCGATCTCGACGGCGCCATCGCTGATTTCAGCCGCGCGATCGAACTCAATGACAAGCTGGCGGTTGTTTACAAGAATCGCGGTGAAGCGAAACAAGCGAAGGGCGACGCGGCTGGAGCGAAGGAAGACTTGAAACGCGCCGGGGAACTGGATCCGGAGCTAAT
>CAWIPQ010000014.1:0-32332 GCA_963838045.1 uncultured Verrucomicrobiae bacterium
TCAACGAAAGCGGCGTACACGTTAACGACTATTTACAAACATCTCAACGGCACATTTACGCCGTGGGCGATGTTATTGGGCGATTCTTGTTCACACATATGGCCGATGCGCAGGCGCGCGTGGTCGTACGGAACATTCTCATGCCCTTCCAATTTCTGAGACAGAAAATGGATTACTCTGTCGTGCCGTGGTGCACTTACACCGATCCCGAAGTTGCGCACGTCGGTCTCGGCGAAAAGGAAGCGCGACAGAAAAATGTCGATCACGATTTGTTTGTTGTACCGCTCGCGGATGTCGATCGCGCAGTGGTAGAGAGTGAAGACGCCGGGTTCGCCAAAATTTTAACGGCAAAAGGCTCTGATAAAATTCTCGGCGCGACTATCGTCGCGCCGCATGCTGGCGATCTGTTGCACGAGTTCGTGCTGGCGATGAGCGCAAAGATTGGCCTCGGCAAAATTTCGTCGATGATTCATGCCTATCCCACGTTCGCTGAGCTCGCTCGTAAGGCCGGTGACAAATACAACAAGACCCGCCTCACCCCGCGCGCGAAGCAAATTTTCACCTGGCTATACAAGCGCGCACGAAGATGAACAAAGGTGGATCGGCTTCTCCGATCGGAGATTCGCCGTGGCGAAAGACGACGGCAAAGTTACCGCCGAAGGCGCAAGATTGCCCATTCCGTGATGTGGGGAATAGAAAAATTAGGCTAAAGGCGTTCGGAAGTCTCTTTGTCAACGCGTTAAGGACAACGCGTTCCACCCACAGATGAGCAAGGACAACAGGAGCACAATCACGCACCTGATCGTTCTGATCGCGATTCTCATCGCGCTTATCCTCGCAATGAAATTTCTGCCGGTCCGCGAATGGCTGACAAGTTTCAACGACTGGGTCGGACAAATGGGAGCGGCCGGAATCTTCATTTTCATTGTTGTCTACGCTGTAGCCACGGTTTTGCTCGCGCCGGGATCAATCCTGACAATCGGCGCGGGATTCGCGTTCGGGTTTTGGAAAGGATTTGTTGCTGTTTCTGCCGGCTCGACTCTCGGGGCTGCATTGGCGTTCCTCGTCGCTCGATTTATTGCGCGCGACAAAATTGAACACATGGCGCAGGCAAACAAGAAATTCCGCAGCATCGACAACGCGATCGGCAAACAGGGCGCGAAGTTGATTTTGCTGCTCCGACTTAGTCCAATCATTCCCTTCAATCTGAGCAACTACTTTTACGGTCTGACCGCCGTGAAATTCTGGCCGTATGTGGTGGCCAGCTGGATTGGCATGATGCCAGGCACATTCCTTTACGTTTATATCGGCACGGCCGGCAAAGCTGCCGCATCAGCGACTGCCGGTGGCCAGGCGATGCAACACGGCTGGAAATATTGGACATTCATGGGTGTGGGTTTTGTCGCGACAATTGTCGTGACAATCTGGGTAACCAGGATCGCGCGCAATGCGCTGCAGAAGACCGAGCTAACGTAGAATTGCTGGCTTTTGAGGAATCACGCGTTCTGTTTAAGCTTGGGAGTACCGATGATGGAACTCAAAAGCAAAGAAGCGATCGTTCGGCAACGTTATGCGGCCGGAGCAAAAGAACGCGCGGAGAAACTTTGTTGTCCGGTTAATTACGAACAATCATATCTGAGCGTTATTCCGCAGGAAGTAATCGAACGCGACTACGGCTGTGGCGATCCGTCCCGCTATCTGCGCCCGGGAGAAACAGTCCTCGATCTGGGTAGTGGCACTGGCAAAATCTGTTTCATCGCTGCCCAGATTGTCGGCGCAACCGGGAAAGTGATCGGTGTCGATATGACCGGGGAAATGCTCGAAGTTGCGCGCCGCAACGCACCGATCGTCGCCGAACACCTGGGCTATGCGAACATCGAATTTCGAAAAGGTCGCATCCAGGATCTGGCACTCGATCTCGAACTGTTAGATCGACACTTGAAAGAAAACCCCATCACAAGCGCAGCTTCATTTCTTGCTGCAGAGGAACTGGCCGGAGAATTGCGGGTCAAACATCCATTGATCGCCACCGATTCGGTTGACATCGTGGTTTCCAATTGTGTTTTGAATTTGGTCGAGCCTGAATCCAAGAGGAAGCTTTTCGACGAAATATTCCGTGTCCTGAAAAGAGGCGGCCGGACTGTTATCTGCGATATCACAAGCGACGAGGAAGTACCGGAAGCAATGCAAACCGATCCGGAGCTATGGAGCGGCTGCATTTCCGGGGCGCTGACCGAAGAGGGGCTTTCTCCAGGCTTTCGAACAAGCCGGATTTTACGGAATCCAGATTTTGAAGCGAGATGCACAACCATGGCGCACGGTCCAGGGGATCGAGTTTCGTTCCGTCACCATCGAAGCATACAAAGGAAAACAGGGCGACTGTTTCGAGCGGAATCAGGCGGTAATTTATCGCGGTCCGTTCAAGGAAGTCCTCGATGACGACAATCACCGTATGGAGCGCGGAAAACGGTATGCGGTGTGCGACAAAACCTACAGCCTTTACAAAAAAGCCCCGTATAGTGAGTCGTTCGAGTTTGTCGACCCGGTTGTGGATATCCCGTCTGACGAGGCTAAACCTTTCGACTGCTCCCGTAACGCCACGCGTCATCCCAGAGAAACCAAGGGCCAGAATTATAGTCTAACCACAGAAGCAAGCAGTAAATGCTGCGACGCCGGTGGTTGCTGCTGATTCCGGCATGAATCGGTTCGCGCAAAAGCTGGCGGAACAATCAATCTCGCTCTGTCGCGGCCGCCCGGAAATTCTCCAGGTAAACGTAGGCAAGCTTTGCAATCTCACCTGCGTGCATTGCCATGTGAACGCGGGACCAAAGCGCAAGGAAATCATGACGCGGGAGACAGTCGACCGGATCGTTGATTGGCTGGCGCAGACGGACATTCCGACCGTTGATCTCACCGGCGGTGCGCCGGAAATGATTCCTGATTTTCGCTATTTCATCGAACAGGTAAAAGGGCTTCAGCCGTCACGTCACGTGATCGATCGTTGCAATCTCACTATTTTAATCGAAGACGGTTACAAGGATCTTGCCGCGTTTCTCGCGAACAAACAGGTGGAAATTATCGCCTCTATGCCGTGCTACTCACCCCAAAATGTGGATGCGCAACGGGGCGAAGGCGTTTTTGATGGCAGCATCGCCGCTCTGCAACTACTTAATTCGTTAGGCTATGGGATGGATTCAGCGTTGCCTCTGCATCTTGTATATAACCCCGTAGGCGCGGTTTTACCGCCTGCACAAGACGAGCTTGAAGCCGATTACAAACGAGAACTGCACGAGCACTTCGGAATCGTGTTCAACAGACTCTACGCGCTCACAAACCTTCCGATCGGCAGGTTTGCCGCTTACCTGCGGCGCAGTAATAAGCTTGAGGACTACATGAAGCTTCTGATCGAGGCATTCAATCCAGGCACGATCGAAGGTCTCATGTGTCGCAACACCATCAGCGTCGGTTGGCGCGGGGAAGTTTATGACTGCGACTTCAATCAACAGCTGGGAATGCAATGGACCAATGGGTATCCCATTTTTTTGTGGGACGTTGCGCCTGACTCAGTTGAAGATCGTCAAATCATGACGGGCGATCACTGTTTCGGTTGCACTGCCGGCGCGGGTTCCAGTTGCGGCGGCGCAATTGCGTAGCGTCTTCGATGTGGAAAACGCACGCGCCGCCCGCAGGGGCGGCGACTACAAACGACGGATACGACGACCAAATCGTGTACCGAATCCCTGATAGCTATTCCAACGGCAATTCGATGCGTTCTTCTTCTTCGCGCGGGACAAGTTTGTTTCGTTCAATGATGCGGGCACACGTATTCCAACGCAGTATTGCATCATCGTGACCGGGCGGTTTCAGAGATTCCGCTCTTTCAAACCAATGCATTGCTTCGCGCAAAAGATCGTATGCCTGGAATCTGCACCCCGGCGTGTGCTGGCGCAGTTTCATCTTCGCCCGGCGTTCGGCCACGATACCGGAATAATATGCGCGGTCGTACTCTGATCTCACGCGCGTGAGTAACTCTTTGGTTTGCGTTTCGCTGACGCCGTATCCTTTGTCGAAGCGGTCAGTCAACGCGAGCAAAAGCATGATGATGGCGCGTTGGCTGTCCGGATCGACTGCGAGAATATCGAGGCAAATGCTCTCCGCTTCTCCGGGCTCGTTTAGCAAACGGTAGCGTTCCGCCTTTTCCAGCGCAGCAGGAATGGCGTCCTTATGAAGTTTCTTTAACTCAGGCACGGCGAGCCTCGTAATATGTTACATCGTTAAATCGTTACATCGACGAACACAACCCTTTCATGTTTCGGGCTTCTCGTTTCTCGAGTCGCTCTTTCGCTTTTGCCGTCGCCAGAACCACCCGAGTGGATCATAAAACTCGTCCACGACGCGTTCCTTCAACGGAATGATTCCGTTGTCTGTGATATGAATGCTTTCAGGGCAGACCTTGGTGCAACACTTGGTGATGTTGCAGTACCCGATCCCATAGGCGTCGCGTAATTCTTCAATGCGATCTTCCGTATCCAGCGGGTGCATCTCCAGCGCGGCGACGTGAATCAGAAAGCGCGGTCCAATGAACTTTTCGTGCATGCTGTGATCGCGGAGCACGTGACACACATCCTGGCAAAGAAAACATTCGATGCATTTTCGAAATTCCTGGACACGATCGATGTCCTCCTGCTGCATGCGCCAGCTGCCGTCGGGCGCATCCGGCGCGCGCGGCTTAAATTTCTTGATTCTTTTCTTTACTCGAAAATTCCACGAAACGTCCGTTATCAGATCTTTTACTGGCGGAAAGGTCTTCAACGGCTGAACTGTCACCGGTTTTTCCAGCGGCAGATCGCTCAGGCGCGTCATGCACATCAATTTGGGCATGCCGTTGATCTCGGCCGAACACGAGCCACACTTACCGGCTTTGCAATTCCAGCGGTACGCAAGGTCGTTCGCTTGCGTCGCCTGAATGTGATTGACCGCATCGAGCACCACCATGCCCTCGGAAACACCTGTGGTGTAATCGCGAAACTCTCCGCCGTCTGGATTGCCCCGCCAGATTTTGAAAGTGGCTGTTTTCATTCGTTGAAGCGTTGAAGCGTTGAAGCGTTAAAGCGGTCTGAAAACAAATCCTCGAGACCATCATCGCCGGAAGCTTCCCGGACGCGTGGGGAATCTCCGGATATACGTTTTCGCAAGAAACGAATGTATCCATTAATCAGCTTATGAGTGCGCCAGCCCTCCTGCCTGAGAGGTTCAATCTCCTGAATCGGCAAGTACACTTCGTCCTGACAAACATTTAAATCGTCCAATAATTCTTCGAGTGAACCACGCGATTGAAGCATGAACTTGATTTGCTCGAGGAAATGGAAGCGACTATGGCCTTCTGCGATGTTATTTGTTAATGAAACAGCGGCTCGCCGGATTTGACTCGCCAGGGCAAATTTCTCCTTCTCGGGCAACCGGTCGGTAATTCGATACATCGCCTTCCGAAATTCGCGTGCGACTTGATAGACTTCCAGGTCTTCGAACGTCTGATATTGGTTCGCTTGGTTGTCTGCCCGCTCCATCGCTTTAACCCTTCATCGCTTCAACGATTCTCTTCAATCACTTGCTTCAGATAATCGGGCATTTCCGGCAACGGTGCCAATCGAACCTCCATGCTGCCGTCCCCGGTCTTTCGAATGACTGTACTAAGTTTTGCAAAGCGTTCGTCTTTCTCGGGGTAATCCTCGCGAAATTGTGCGCCCCGGCTTTCTTTTCGCTCGAGCGCCGCGAGCGCGATTGCTTCCGCAACGGTAAGCAGATTTTTTAGATCCAGCGCGGTGTGCCAACCAGGGATTGAAATCGCGATTGCCAGTAACGCCGACGTGCCGCGCCCGTTCCCAAAAGGTTTTCAAATGATCGAGCGCTGAGCGCATTTCACTCTCATCCCTTACGATGCCGACGTTGTGTTGCATCACTTCCTGCAAATCGCGCTGGACCGAGTACGGATTTTCGCCGTGACTGTTCTCGAAAGGCTTTAACGCTTCGCGCGCGTTTCTGTCGACCTGGTCCTTGTCGATGGTGCCAGGCGGATTTTCCTTCGCGAATTTTGCGGCGTATTCCCCTGCCCGTTTTCCAAAAACCAAAAGGTCGGAGAGCGAATTACCGCCAAGCCGGTTGGCGCCATTAATCCCGGCAGCGCATTCGCCTGCAGCGAATAAGCCCGGCACATCGGACATTTGTGTGTCGGCATCCACATGCACACCGCCCATGATGTAATGGGTAGTCGGCCCGACCTCCATTGGCTCCTTGGTAATATCCACGTCGCCAAGCGCCTTAAACTGGTGGTGCATGCTGGGCAGTTTGCGTTTGATGTGCTCCTCCGCGTTTGCCAGTTTTTGCTTGATCCAGGAGATGTCGAGATACACGCCGCCGTGTGGTGTCCCCCGCCCTTCCTTGATCTCGCGCACGATGCAGCGCGCTACGTGATCGCGAGTTAACAACTCCGGTGGCCGCCGCGAATTCTTGTCACCCTGAGTGTAACGCCAGCCTTCTTCTTCGTTGTCGGCCGTCTGCGCTTTGTAGTTGTCCGGGATGAAATCGAACATGAAACGTTTGCCGTCGGCGTTGGTGAGAATCCCGCCTTCGCCACGAACTCCCTCGGTCACAAGCATTCCCGCGACGCTCGGCGGCCATACCATGCCGGTGGGATGAAATTGAATGTATTCCATGTCGATCAATGCCGCGCCGGCATGATATGCAAGGGAATGTCCGTCCCCGGTACAATCCCAACTGTTACTGGTGATCTTGTAAGCCTTGCCAATTCCGCCAGTTGCCAGCACGACGGCCTTGGCGCGAAAGATTTTGAAGTGACCCCGCTCGCGATCGTAGCCGAAGGCGCCCACCACGCGGTCCCCATCCTTGAGTAACGCGGTGATGCAAATCTCCATGTGCACATCTATGCCCTGATGGATCCCGTGATCTTGCAGCGTGCGGATCATCTCCAGCCCGGTGCGATCGCCCACATGCGCCAGACGCGGGTATTTGTGGCCGCCAAAGTTTCTCTGCAGGATGCGCCCGTCCCTGGTGCGATCGAACACCGCGCCCCACGCCTCGAGCTCACGCACACGAGCCGGCGCTTCTTTCGCGTGGAGCTCCGCCATGCGCCAGTTGTTCACGTATTGGCCGCCGCGCATCGTATCTGCGAAATGCACTTTCCAGTTGTCGCGGTCATCAACATTGGCCAGCGCGGCGGCGATGCCACCTTCCGCCATTACAGTGTGCGCCTTGCCGAGAAGACATTTGCAGACCATGCCGACCGAAACGCCAGCCGCAGATGCTTCAATCGCTGCGCGTAATCCAGCGCCGCCGGAACCGATAATCAAAACGTCGTGCTGAAAGGTGTCGTACTCGGGCATGGGATTCGTTGGAGCGTTAAAGGGTCGAAGGGTTGAAGCGGGAATTGACACGAAGCTGGATTCGCTTCAACGCATCTCGCTTCATCGCTTAAACGATCCTGAAATCTGTCCAGATCCCCATTGCGCAAAGGCGCACATAAAGATCGGTAAAGCCGACCCAGAACAGACTCATCCAGGCCCAAAGCATGTGCCGGCGATTCAAACAGCTCACGCAGGCGTAGGCGCGATAGCGGGTTGGCGAGTTCGCAAGTTGATCGCGGAATCCGCCGATCAAATGTCGCAGGGAATGGCACCCAAACGTATAGCCGCTCAGCAAATACACGTTAATCGCAAGCACAATCGTGCCAATCCCAATGCCGAATGAACTTTTGCCGGTCGTTGGATCGACAAACCAGAGACCTTTCCAAACGTCGTACGCAAGGATCAAAATGATCAAAAGCGCCAGATAAAGAAAATACCGGTGGATGTTCTGCATGATAAGCGGGAACGACCGCTCGCCCCAATAGGTCTTGCGCGGTTCCCCAACGGTGCATGCCGGAGGATCTGCCCAGAACGCTTTGTAGTACGCGCCCCGATAATAGTAACAAGTGAGCCGAAACCCGCCCGGCGCCCATAGAATAAAAAGAGCCGGTGAAAAGATGAGCCACGCAGGCCACCACGCCGGCTTCGGTCCAAACCAGCTGTGGGGGGAACTGCCGAACAGCTCAGGCGAATAAAATGGCGAGACGTAATTACCAAAGAAATAATTTTTGTTCTGAAACGCCGCCCAGGTGGAATACACGATGAAAGTCGATAGGCCTATGAAAACGAGCAGCGGCTGGATCCACCAAAGGTCTGCGCGCATCGTCTCGCCAAAAGAGCGGCGTGTAAGTGCTGTAGATGTCGATCCGTTCATTTGTTCAATAACAAGGAGCGACGGCTTGGGCAGCCGTCGAAACATGACGGCTGGGAAGCCGTCACTCCTTGGCGCACTGCGGTTTGCATGCTCATTGACCGTCCGCTCCCTCCACAGGCAGTTTGGCTTTTTTCCACGCTTCCCAACTACCGGGGACATTCCACAGCTCAGCGAACCCCGCCGGCTTCAATATGCTGGCGGCAATGCTGGCGCGGTAACCGCTGCCGCAATAAATCGCGGTAGGTTTTTTGCGATCGAGCTCATTCATTCGCTTCCGTAATTCAGGAACAAAAATGTGCTGGGCCCCGGGGACATGCCCTTTTTTCCATTCACCGGGCGACCGCACGTCGATGACCTGCAGCGACGCCTTGCGCTCATTGAGTTCGTGCACAGTCATCTGCCCGATTCTTTCCAGCGGAAACCCTGCTGCGTCCCACGCTTTCATTCCCCCGATCAAATAACCTGCAAACCGGGTGTATCCGGTGCGAACGAATAAACGCAGGATGTCTTCAAGATCGTTATCGTGCTCGATCACGAGAATGATTGGCTTTTCCGCGTCGAGCATCCACCCCGCCCAGATCGAGAGGATGGGTGTGCCGGCTATGTTGAGGGCGCCCGGTATGTGGCCGCCGCCAAACGCGAGCATGGTGCGCACGTCAACAAGAACGCCAGTCTTCTTGTCGATCGCATCTTTAAACGCCGTCGGAGAAAGGCCCGGAACGCGTGGAAGACTCCCGAGCACTTTGGGACCTTCCGCGTTTACTTTTTTCATCACTGGATAGTAATGCGGAACGGGTGGCGCGGTCTTGATCGCGAAATCAGTGAAACTTTTTGCGTCAGTAAACTGTAGAAAATTGT
Organism: uncultured Verrucomicrobiae bacterium; assembly: GCA_963838045.1. GTDB lineage: Bacteria > Verrucomicrobiota > Verrucomicrobiia > Chthoniobacterales > UBA10450 > Udaeobacter. The sequence continues at coordinate 9,154 of CAWIPQ010000014.1, forward strand.
TAAATTTTCTTTCGTAACCGATCGTGCTGCTCAAGCGCGCCCCAATATCTGCGCCGCACGGGGAACCCGCGCCATGATTGGGATAAATCATCACGTGATCCGGAAGATTGAGGTAGAAATCGTGAAGCGTGTGGAATTGTTGTTCTGCCAGTTGCCTGGTGAATTTCTCGCCTAACAAGTCAGGCCGGCCCGCGGAAGAGACGAAGAGCGAGTCCCCGGTGAGCACCGCCCACGGCTCCTCGGGGTGATCGGCTTCGGACAGCACATACGACATATGCTCCGGCGTGTGCCCCGGGGTATGCCGGGCCGTCACAATCACTTCGCTAAACCTGAATCGGTCTCCATCTTTAACCTTCTCGGGGTCGAACCCGTATTCCGCGCCCCCTTCTCCGCTGGCGTAGATTTTTGCCGTTTCCAAGCGCGCGCACAGCTCGCGAGAGCCGCTGACCAGATCGGCATGAATGTGCGTTTCAAAAATGTGGGTGATAATGACGCCGGCCTCCCGCGCGGCGTCGATGTAAACGTCGCAATCGGCTCGTGGATCAAAGACGGCAGCCACACCTTCGTCGTCGTCGCCCACGAGATAAGAAAGCTCAGCGATTCCTTCCGTCTGAATGGTTTTAAAAACGAGTGACATTGAGGAGACTTAACAGGAACCGGCCACGTAATTCAACAACGTCGACAAGGTAGATTCCAGGGAGCGCAGGCTGCCAGCCTGCAGTCGTCGGCAGCTTGCCGACGACAATAGAAGCGTGGAAAGATGCAAACGGTTGGTGCGTCCAAGAATCATTTCGGCAGGCTGCCGAAAAGAACAGGCTGGCAGCCTGTGCTCCCCAGAGACCAGGATCAACGCACTTCGATTTGTATCGGCAGAAGATGATAGATCATGCCGGGTAAAACGCTTCGCGCACGCGGCTTGAGGAGTTTGCGCAGGGGGGAACGTGCTCGCTACTTCACTTCGACCTCGACCGGGAGTAAATGATTGATCATGTAACTGCCGCGATCTAGATCGCGCAGTACCGGTTGTGTTCGACCGAGCGAATCGGTGGCGCGCGCGATCAGAGTGTGTTTGTTAGCTTGCGACGGGGTTTGCCAGTTGAACTCCCAAAATCGCCAGGCGTTCGAGTTGGATTCGCCAATCAATTTTGCGTCGTTCCACGTTGCACCGCCGTCTGTGCTCAGCTCGATCTTGGCGATTTCCGCATCGCATCCCCATGCGCCTCCGTAGACACGCACGCTACTATTCGCCGGCAGGACTTCGCCTTCTGCCGGACGCGCAATCTGCGCTTTGACTTGCATTTCGCTTAGCGGCTTTAGTTCAGCGATCTGATTTCGCTTCTCCCAGTAGGCGTAGTCCAGCGTTTGATAGTACCCGGTAAACGGCTGGTCCGTGACGATGATACGTTGGAGCCATTTAACGGAGGCCATCGCATACCAACCCGGCACGATGGCGCGTAATGGAAAGCCATGTTGCGGGGGCAGCTCGTCCCCATTCATTTTATAGGCCAACAAGACATCGCGACGTGCTTTCTCCAGCGAAATGCTGCGGGCGAACGTTAATTCACCCTGCGGACTCTTTGGTTCCTCGATCATACCGCAATCGGCTCCCTCCAGAATCACTTCACAGGCATTTGGTTTCAGACCCGCCCGATCGAGCAAAGTCGAAAGTCGAACGCCGGTCCATTCGGCGGTGCTTACCGCACCGAGATGCCATTGCACGCCTTTCACTTTGGGTTTGAGAAAACTTCTGCTGTTCCCCGCGCATTCCAAAGTTACCGGAGCGGTCACCGATTCCAGTGCGATGAGTTGTTCGTAATTTATGGTGAATGGTTTTTCCACGTCGCCCTCTACGTGTAGCCACCATGCATTGCGATCGATTGACGGAATTGGAAAATGGCTTCGAACGTAGAACCACTTCGTGGGGGTAAGAAAGCTGTCCAGACTCGAAAACGGCATCTCCAGATTGAGCGGGCTTTCGCTGCGCACGATTCTTCCGTCGCGAAGTTTTGTTTCCGGTTCGGACATGGCTCAAAAAACCGTTATTTGGCAGCACGGAGATACGCGGAAAGCTTATCGTACAAACTGATCTGAACCTGGCGATCTTCCTCGGTGATCTCGTTCAACTTAAGTTGGTTCGGCGACATTTTGGTCAGTGCATTACGTATTGCTTCGACCCGCTCCAGCAGCTCTCCACGGCTCCCCTGCGCAAGATATCCCGGTGGAATCGTTGCTTTAAATGAATCGGCAAAAACGATCAGTGTGGTCCCGGGTTGTAGTTGATATTGCGGACCGCCCGCCAGCATGGGTGTTTTGTCGTCGAAACTGGAATACTCGATGGCAGCTTCACGAGGATTGCTCCCGGGCGCTCGCATCACTGCCAGAACGTCGACAACTGCTTTTGCCTTGATGTCGAACTTTGTCCGCTGCAGAAAGCGAACCTCTTTGACAGAACCAACGTAAACAATCTGCGCTTTCCTCCGCACCGATTCGATAAAGCTACGCATGTTGGCTGCCAGCAGGTACGCGGCGTCACCGGACATTAAAACAAACACGAATACCAACGCGTATCGGCCCGGGCACTTCGTTTTCACACGTAACCTTTGCATCCGAAGTTTCGCATGTCGCCCTTATGGACTGTTATTGATTCGGCGAGATGAAAACGTCCTTGCGCGGGAACTTCTCGAACAAGGATGCCGGCTTGTTGAAATTCGTCGCCAGAACGTCCAATGGATTTCCGGCGATCCACGCGGAAAGATCGATCGACTGATAAATTCCGCTGTTGAATCCGATCAGTATCCGGCTCGGGCTGCTGCCAACGTTTTCGATCGAGTGCCCGTAACCCTGCGGAATGTAGCCGGCATCTCCGGCGTGCAGCACTTCCGTTCGGAACCGGCCGCCGGAAGCGAACATGGTCACGCTGACGTCGCCGTTGATAATGTACTGCCATTCGTCAGCATTGGGATGCCAGTGCAACTCGCGGAGCGCGCCCGGCTCCAAATCGAGAATCACCCCCGTGATCGTAGTTGAAATTGGAAATCGTGTTGAATCCACGCGCCATTCGCGGCCACCTTTGAACACGCCGTGAGGCGCCTCGGAAAGCATCCGAAACTTGTGGGTCTGGGGCGGAGCAATCCGCGGGCCCTGCAGATTCTCGGGTGTTTTCTCCGGAGGCACCGCACCTTTGGCGAAATAAACTTCGCCGGTTGGAAAACCATCAAACGCCGATTCAGGAAGAGCAAAATTTTTCGCCAGCAACGATTTGGGCACATGACCGATCCAATCGGTAATGCTGAACGTGCCGAACTCGGAGAAATAGCCATTATCAAAAATCAGAATGAAATGGGTCGGTTCATTGCCGAGACACTCGAGCACGTGAGCGTGGCCACGTGGGAAATACCAGATGTCGCCCGGATCAAAGTCATTCGTCTCTGTTTGCCCCGCCGGATTGATCACCGTGGTGCGCGCGCGACCTTTCAGGATGAACGCCCATTCCGCAGCGGTCGCATGCCAGTGAAGTTCTCGCATCACACCAGGTTCAAGCTGCATCGACACGCCGGCGATCCCCTTGGAGATCGGTAATTGTTCGACAGTCACTTCCTTGCCGAAACTGTTCCCGAGAACTTTTCCCGTCGATTTCTCTAATTCGAACTTGAACGTCGGCAGCTCTTTGCCGGCCAGCAAAGGATCCGGGACATTGTTTTGAAAACTGAGATCACCCATGACGTGATCTTAAAGCGATTTCTACCGGCGCAATCAAGTCATTCCTGTTTTCCACGCTGGCGTCGGAGCTTGCAGGCTATTTCTTAGAAAGCCCGCTCGGCGATTCGGTTCTTTCCGGTTTGCTGCCCCAGACATGAAAAGTGTAAGTGAAGACAACATAGCCGAACAGATCGTGCTTTGGACCGTTGTTCACATACAGCGCGGGGTTGAACTGAAAATCGGGCGTGACGTTGCAGGTGAAACCAATCGTCGATGAGTTTTCAGAGCCACTTTGCCAATCGACCTGCGCACGCCATCTCCAGTTGAAGTCGTAGGCATACCCCAGGATTGCTTCGTTTTTGTAGCCGGCATGAATGAACCCGGCGGCGACTTTGTTATGTTCTCCCCAATAACCAGCCTCGATAAAGGGTTGAGGATCTACATCCAAGTGGGGCGACCAATTCACGAACCCGATGGAAAGAAGGTAAGGCTCTTTCCTTAACAAGCCGATCTCCGTCCCGAAGATCCATTCGTCCGGTTGAAATCCGCGAAACACTGCTGCCTCAGCCCATTTCGTCAGGCCCAACTCCGCTTGCAATTGATAGGGGTTCGCAATGCGTTTGTCTTGAATTTGAAAACTCAGGGAGAGATCGCCTTCTGGTTGCAAATCGGGCGTCACTATTTGACTCAAGCCTTTTGTCGTGGCGAAAGACGAAGGAGCGTTGAAAAGAAGAACGACCATCACTGCTACGACCGTGACGAAGCTGATTGACTCCTTTCTCAGCGCGGATTTATGCAAAGCGTTCAACATATTGCCGCGAGTAAAGCGATTGCTCACTCATTTGTCGATCCCGTGTTGAATGCGCGCCGGTCGATCGTTTCAAAAGAATTACGACTCGCACCCGCTTTAAGACCAGTCGATCACATCAGGATCGCGGGACCCCTCAAGGGAACGGGCAAAGCTCAAATCCCAGCTACGAAATGGTATTTGACGCAACCTATCAAATCGAGCTGACTCCGTGGCTCAGTCTCCAGCCCGATCTTCAATATTGATCCACCCCTCCGGCACGGATATCCCGAACGCTCTCGTTCTGGGAGCGCGTACAACCATGTCCTTTTGAAAACACATCTCTTGTGTCACCTGTTTTGGTTTTCTCCATGTTCGTTCGAGAGCATTGCTGCCCGAGACTACTCGCGCTGTCCGCGCGAAAGGCGAACGTTTTCGCTACCCGGAACTGCCAAACATTTTACGAATAATGTTGGAATTTGCTTGCCTCGACTTCGGAACCCTTAGAAACTTTCCTAGGTAACATTTCCCTAGGTGAAAAAACAAGGCATGTTGGAGCGGCTGAGGCGTGAGCAGCGGTCGAAAATCATCCACGGCACTAGCCTGATCGCCCGAGGAGGGGTTGAAGAGGACCTTGCTGCTTGCTACCTGCTCCATCGATCATTAGGTCTCCCCTACACAGAAGCTTCCTGGTGTGTGCTGCCCTATATGTGGCACTTGATGCTCTCGAAAGGAGCAATGAAACTTTTTCTTGTCGAAGACCGCACCAGGCCGCTCGGGTCGCGGATTGTCTCCTTCAATGCAATTGTCTTTGTCACTGACGAATTCTGCTCGGAGGCGCAATCGACGCTTCCTCCATATCTTTGCGTTGAATTGGCCAAGCGTTATGTTTCGCACCAATTACCGGTACTGCATCGTGAGCAGGTCGCTTGGGCCAACGCCGCCGAGGGATTGAACGTGGTGATGTGTTTTGAAGGCTGGGGCCACGATGCACTGTCAGCTGAACAACTCCTGGCCGTGCGCGAAAAACAGAGCGAAGCATTTCACCTCACCCTGCGCGGTTACCGCATTAAGGAATTTCTCGCCGACCCGGTTGAATGGGATATGTCACAATGGATGCTTGATGCTGGCGCTCGTCTCCGGTGCGATTACTCAAATTGGTTGCGAAAAAACGGTGCGGTTAAACCCTCGCCACGGCCACGCCTTGTGGGATTGACGAGGGAAGAAGCTCTTGCGCATCCCGGCAGCAATATCGCTGGATTTTTTATTTACACGCCGCCGCGGTTTCACTTCAATCGCTCACAGAGAATGCTTCTGCAACACGCCTTGACGGGAGAAACCAGTGAGACCCTTGCAACATCGCTCTCGGTTTCTCCCTGGACAGTGAAGAAGCGCTGGCGTGCGATTTACGACCGGGTTACCGACATCGACAGACAGTTATTGCCGCTTTCGAACGCCTACGGCACTCAGGCCTCATCGCGTGGTGCGGAACGACGACGATACCTCCTTAATTATTTGCGACAACACCTTGAAGAACTTCGTCCATACGAGCCGCCCGGAGAATCGGCGGATGGGCAAGACACATCTGTGCATCGTTGGCGTCCGACCCGACCGAGGGTTTCGCGGTAGAGCCGGCCTTGATATCACTGCCTTAGTTTGCTTTTTGGAGCCCACCCGGCTCTCGATGTCGGCGATACCCTATTAGGGGTCTTGCCTGATCCAAGGCATTATTCCTACCATCGTTCCCCACAGAATATGCGTCAAAACCCAATCGATAACTGATGAAATCTGCAGCTAAATCGCCCGCCGAAGCGCTTCGTGTCGTGACTGAGCGCCAAAACTTCAAGTTCCTCCTCGCCACCAATCCAAACTACTTCGGAAATCTCGAAGCTAGTCCTTATAAGCCCGTTAAGAAAATCATTGGTGACAGCACGTACGAGGAAATTCGCTGCTTAAGTTTTGATCACGAGCGCAGCTTGCTCGAAGCCACCATCCACATCAAACGGCCCACCGGTTATAAAGGCGATCTTTGTCACGACGGCTCGACCGAGTACGTGCGATTTTACCTCGACTACGGCAGCGGTTGGGAAGACCAAGGCATTGGATCGTTTAATGCCCATGACATTCCCAACTCTACGGACTGCGCCAGGGAAAGTACGAAACCGTTGGTTTACGTCGTCACGTTGCCTATCGATCCGCGGAAACGATGCTGTAATCACCCGGTTACGCCGAAGGTCCGCGCAATTCTTTCCTGGGAAACGGCGCCACCGGCCGGGTCACCAAACTTTCCACCCGTTTGGGGCAACGTCTTGGAGCGCAACATTCAAATCAAACCACACCGCTGGAACATTTTCTGCCTGCTGGAAAACATCGGAGAAAGCATTGGCCAGAAACTGAAAGTCCCAACACTATTCGAGGAAGTTCAATTCAATCCTATCCCGCTGCCAGATCCTCCGCCGGAAAGTCTGGCTACGCTCGCGAAATCGTATGGTTACACCAGCACTGGGAAGAAGGCCGCGGCGTCGGAGGCCAAAAAGAGTGTCGAACCGCATCGATTCGGCCTCGCCCATATTCAGACTGCGCTTTTGCAGGGGGGCATGGATCAATTTGCGATTGAAACACAGATTCAAGCGTGGGAGAAGCTCGGCCTCAACTGGCAGAAGGCCCTGGAGGCGCTGACCGAAACAAAAGCCAATGTCACCTACGAAGAAGTCGAATGCCTGGGCTTGGATTACAATCGAGAGTGGCTCGTCGCGACAATCAACGTCAAAAAACCATCAGGTTATTCCGGCAATCTTTGCAGCGCTGGCAGTACGGAATACGTCGCGTTCTGGGCGGATTGGGACGACACTTGCAAATGGACATACCTCGGCACTGTGCAGGTTAATGTCCACGATATCCAAAAGTTCCCGGCAGGCGGTATCCGCTACGCTGCGATCCTGCCCGTTAATTTGAGTCAAGTGCGTCAGCACTGCGACACACCGAAAATTGGGCGTGTGCGGGCCGTTCTCTCCTGGCAACTAGCACCATCGACAACTGATCCGGACGCTTTGAACTATTGGGGAAACCGCCTCGATAGTCATGTCCAGATTCGACCGGGTCCACGAATAACCGGCCCTAGCGCTACTATTCGTTCACTCGGTGGCATTCCGATCGAGCATATCGATGTTTTTGGTGATGGCATGACGCAGATGTTCGGAGCCATTCCCGCCAAGTTTTGGTACAATGATGCGCTTGCCGACCCCTGGGGACTCAACCGTGATTGTCCGTTTGGCGGCACGGTGCTGGTCCATGGCATGTGGTTCCCTGGTTACAAATATCGCATTCGCGCCCGAAAAGTCCTTGCACCGGGTTTCATCGTCACACTCACGTCGAGCTTCAATGTCACCAAATGGACGCCGGGATTCACGACACAAAATCCCGATTCCAGCAACCCGGCGGATCCGGGATACGGTTTCTTCAACTATTTAGATCCTCTACTATATCTGGAGAACAACCTACTGGGCGTATGGCCAACTTCGGGGGATGAACAATGGGAGGTCAGCCTTGATATCGCCGACGGCTCTTACACCGTGCTTGGCTCGACGCCGTGGTATCGCCTCCAACTGGATAATACAAAGCCCACGGTTGACATGCACATCGACAGCGGCGGCGATTGCAAAGGGTTCGCCAAAAACGCTGTCCTCAACGGACATTTCGTGGCGCGCGATCTTCACTTCGGAGCATTCAGCCTATCCACGCATCCAAATACCGTGGCCATTCCATCAAATCAGCCAACCACGGCCACAGCCGCCACAACTCAAACGGCGGTTGCGCCTGGCGACCCTTGGTCATTGGATCTTGGTAACCCCATTAAGATGAAACCATGCGGCTATGTGGTGCGCGTCGATGCGTGGGACCTCGCGATCGTTGGCAGCCAGTCCAGCAGCCACAATCACAACTACACAGAAACCGGGTTCTATATCTTGCCGTGACGCCCAAAGGCTGCGTTCAGAATCGGCCAACAGTCGAACTCGAAAGTGCGGTCGCTACACTTCAACCTTCTAAAAAGGAAGATAAGTCATGAAAACAACTGTACGATTCAGCCCTTAAAGCAAACGTCACACTTGATGACGCCGGACATGTTCGAGCAATCAACCATCTCGATCAATACCCTGAGATTGAACACTTCCGCGGTCGGCAAGCTGCTGCAGCATACGTGCGCGAGATCGCGGGAAAACTCGATATCGCGCAGGAAGCGCTGCGCGGCCTCGAGCAGCCCGTGACGTACCATGATCCTCAGGAAAAGGATGTTGAGTATCGCTTTAGCGAGGAAAAAGCCTCGTTCGATTCGGCCACCTACGCCTACTACCAGACTTATCTCAACGTACCGGTCTGGGCAGCAGGTGTTACTGCCACGATCAAGCAGGCGCCGGAGCGCGCCGTGGCGGCGACCAATACGAGTGAGCACGGCATCGACGCAAAGATGCCCTCAGGAGAGGCGATAGAGCGTTACCGTCGTCTGTTTGCGACTGGCGAGAAAGTTGATGTTACTCCTGGACAACCCGCAGTCAGGCGGGCCGCAGAGGCCGATGTCACCAGCTCCGACTTGCTGCTCGATATCCTTGGCAAGGCGGCCAAGCCGCCGAAGGGGCCCGAAGAGAGGCAAGCCGTGCCACGACTGATTCGCGGGCGTTTCTTCGTATATCGTTATGATCCCGCAAGGCGTGTCGCTGATCAGCCACATCCAGCGTCCGGCACACAGGCGCCGGAACGGGACACAACGCAGGATGTGGATCAGCCGCTGTGCGGCACGCCACCAACACTCCCGCTGCCGCCTGTGCCCAAGTCGATTCATGGCGCGCACTGGTATCTAGTAGCCGAACTCATCTTTCGTCTGCCGTACGAAGGCGGCCGCATGAACTGGCGTATGCTGGTCGACGTGGAGACCAATGCAATTCTGTATCTGCGCGCGCTGACGTCTGGCGTGAACGGACTCGTTTTCACCTACGATCCGATTACTAGCACCGGCGTCGCTACGAACACGCCTGAAAAGAGCAATGCCGTGCTAGACCCGCTTCGCGATAACGTGGTGTTGGCCAATCTCAACGCTCCGGTGGCCGGGACCCAAGCACTGCAAGGCAGCTTAGTCAGTTTGGCGGAGATCGAATTGAAGACCGTGGCGGCGCCGACACGCCCCACCGGCAACAACTTTGACGTCTACCACGCCCGCACTGACAACTTCGCAGCGGTCAATGCCTACTATCACAACGACCGTTTCTTCCAATTGGTCGCGGATCTTGGCTTTCCACTTGCAACATATTTCGACGGCACCGCTTTTCCCGTCGAGGTTGACCATCGCGGAAAGGGAACTCCGGCAGACATGGGCAATGTGATCAACGCGCACTGCGTCGGTGATGGCGACGGAATCGATCATGCATGCTACGCGCTGGCCGACCTCGGCGACACGGCAAACCCAATCGGCATCGCAACTGACTGGCGTGTAGTCCTGCATGAACTCGGAGGACACGGTACTCTCGAAGATCATGTCGGCGGACCCAACTTCGGCTTCTCGCATAGCGCGGGGGATAGTTTCGCGGTCATCCTTAACGATTACCTTTCCGAGTGGCACAACGGCGCGGCTATCGACCGGTTCCTGCTAGCTCCCTTCGTTCCGGCCGTAGTGCGTCGCTCCGATCGGAGCGTCGCGGCCGGATGGGGATGGGGCGGCATGAATGATGTTGGAGGCTACTCCAGTGAGCAGATCCTCTCGACGACGATGTTCCGCGTCTACCGGTCCATCGGTGGCGACTCAACCAATGTAAACCGACGAGAGTTCGCCGCGCGGTGCATGGCTTACCTGATGTTACGAGCAATCGGCACCATGACCCCGGCAAGCCTCGGCCCCGGTGGCACAGCGGCAACGCCCGCTGGTTTTCTTTCGGCGCTGGTCACTGCTGACGCCGGCAACTGGACGTCGGAAGGTGTGTACGGCGGTGCCTACGGTAAGGTGTTTACCTGGTCGTTCGAGAAACAGAATTTAAGTGGCGGAGCCAAGCCCTCAGTTGACGTCTACATCGATGACGGACGAGCAGGCGAGTATCAGTACCTCCCAGTTCACTGGGCGACCACGACCATCTGGAACCGCCGTCATGCCGACGGCAACACGGCGCATCAGGAGCCAAAGCTTGGCCATACCAACTATGCATACGTGAAGATCAAGAACCGGGGCACCTCGGTGGCGAACGACGTTGTTGTCAAGGGCTACCACTGCAAACCGGCGGCTGGCGTGCTCTGGCCAAACGATCTGCAACCCATGACCACGACGCAGCTCTCCGCCGGAACGCTTCAACCGAACCACGCTGAGGAGAAGGTCGTCGGACCGTTCGAGTGGACTCCGGTCGTCAACGCATGGGGCCACGATTGCATGATGATGATTGTTTCAGCGAGTGGCGACCCGAGCAACGTCGATAACTTTACCGCCGGCGAGTATGTTGAGGATTGGCGCCTCGTCCCAAACGACAACAACGTCGGTCAACGAAACGTGACGCTTGCGCCTGGTGGCGGAGGAAAGAAAGGACTGATGGCCGGGCTGCACGGTAAAGGTTTCTGGGTCGGCAATCCCGGGCGTCGTGGAGCGAACATGGCGGTGTCGATCACGCTCCCGCCCCTTCTCACCTCGCGCGGCTGGCGCATTACCCTGCGCGACTTACCGGAAAATGGCGCGCGGTTCAAGGCGCGCGAGCAACGCCTGGTCACATTCGAGGTGCATCCCGGGATGGACTTCACCAAAGCGGACGTAATCGCTGAGGTTGAACGTGACATCGTCGTTACCGCGACCGCGGATGGCGCAATCGTCGGCGGAATGGTCTATCACATTGATGCTGATCTTGAGATGCCCTTCAATGAACTCACACCCGAAGAGCAGAAAGAAGGATGCCGTGACAAGGCGCGCGAACTGCTCGACTGCCTGGATCTCCCCGGTGGAAAAGTGAAACGTGTCTGCGTCCGCAAGGTCGCAATCGACGTCGAGATGAAGTGCGATGACGGTTGTTGCGACTGAATCCGCAACCTACCGAAGGGCGAAGGAGGCCGTTATAAAGTCGAAAGGACTTCGATTTGCCCTATTGTGCACTTTCGCGCGGCAAAATCCCGAGAGCCTTTTCGATCGCCGCCGGGTCATAGATTTTGTTGCCCTTGATCACGGTCGCGATCTTATTGATGTCATGGATATTCTTTGTCGGATCGCCATCGATGAGAATCATGTCGGCGAGTTTTCCCGGAGCGATTACGCCTCGATCCTTGTTTACGCCCATCACCAGCGCCGGGGTTAACGTGGCCATGCGCAGGACTTCAGCTGGCGCGATGCCCGCACGGACATACAGCTCAAGTTCATGGTGCAGCATGTAGCCGGCCAGGCTGTCGGTACCGGGAATAATCGTAACCCCGGCGTCGTAGAGCGCTTTTAGCAAGCGCAACATCGCCGGGAAGGCTTCGTGGTAGGCTGCCTCTTTGCCCTTCGGAACCTCAAGCGCACCGCTCAAGAGCTGGCGCCGTACCTGTGGCGGGAAGCGCGGGGCGATCTCTTCGAGACCGGGTGTTATCACTGTTGGATCGCCGCAAAAGAGAGCCTCAAAGATGCCCACCGTTGGATCAAGGACGGTGTGATGTTGCTTGAGGAACTCGATGAACTCACGCACTTCCGGTTTGTCGGGCGTAAATTCCCGTGCGTGCTCGGCGACTTTGATGAAGCGATCGCGATTACGCGTTTCCTTGACCTCCGGGAACAGGAAATTCAGTTCTATGAAGTTGAGATGCTGGATTTCATCGGCGCCACCTTCGACAAATTGGCGAGCTGACATAAAGGCTGGCACGTGACCGCTCACGCGCAATCCACGCGCGTGGGCACGATCGGCGATAGTTGGAACCAGCTCGGGTTTGACGGAGGAATAGATCTTGATCTGCACGTACCCGTGATCGGCATACCAATCGACATCTCGAATCGCCTGCTCGGCTGTATCGACGCGCATCTTGGTAGGACCGGCAAACTCTCCGGTACCATCGATGATGCCCGCTTTTAGTACGCGAGGCCCTAGTTCGGTACCATTGTCGAAGCGCGCGACGCGTTTCAGGAAAGTATCCGTGTCGTTAGCCATGTCGCGCGCACTGGTCACACCGTTCGCGAGATCGAGAGGGCCATCGATGTCACTAAAATGTTGATGGTTATCCCATAACCCTGGCATCAAAAAGCGGCCGTGCGCGTCAATGACCTCCGCGTCGGCGGATGACTTCATGTCAGCGTCCGGGGCCACTCGCACGATGCGATCGCCGCGCACAAGAACACTCATACCCAGGGTGACACTCAGGTCACGCGGATCGAACAAGCGTGCGCTGCGAATCACGAGATCGCCCTTGGGAATGTGTGTAAGATCATGTGCCAGACGCGCAGACCAGGCGTTCTCGGCTGTCTGTTGCGCTTCTTGCAACTGCGGGACCGCCTGTTGGGACTGAGCCGGGACAACTGAGAACCAACTTGATACTGATGCCGCTGTATCGCCGTTGGGTTCGAGCCAAATCGCCTGCGGCGTGAAGCCCAGGCCAATAATTCGATACTGGATTAGATCACCTTTGCCCGGTACTCCCTTGACGGAGAGTTTGCCGATTTTCTCGATACTCGCCTCGCCCGCAGGCAGCAGTGGTAGCTTATGAGCAGGCGCCTTGAGCAAAGCACGCGCCAGCACACCGAAAAATTCGGGAGGCGGATTGACCGGGAAATAAAACGCCTCGCTACTGATTTTCTGTTCTCCCTTTTCGGAACGATTTTTCCAACTGGCCTTTCCGTCCTTGATTTCGAATTGTTCCTCGACCGGCGCCTTCATGTAATCGTTGCCGTGCGCCTCGTATTTGATTGGCACGCCAGCAGCATTGAGCTTCCAGGTCGCGGTAATGTGATCCCCACGACCACGGTCGTTATAGGAATATTCAACGTGGGTGATTCCCGTAGAGTCACTCTTTACCGTCTGAGTGCCGGCCGGATTGCCTTGAATCAGAATCGTATCGCTGCGTTGCTCGGCGGAAGCCTGCGCGATTACGGCGAACGCGATGACAAGGCTAATGAATGTGCGCATACCTATCTTTATTGATGCGCCGCGGATCGCAATCGGATTCAAAACTCGTGCAGCGAAAGAGCCAATTCAGGAAGAACACGCCCTTCGCCGACGCAATCAAAACGTCAGCCACCGTTAGTGAGGTGCCGGAGCATGGCGCAAAACATTCAATCGCGGCAATGTCCGCTTAGTGTCCGATGTGATCGATCCGGAATGCCTTGTGTCCGACGCCGGGCAGCCTCGAATTAGTAACCTTCGTCCGTTTGAAAATCATTTGCGCCAGCATCGAACAGTCCCAGCGCCTCGACGGTCGCTTCATCGATTGCTCCCGTAACTTCCAAGCCGTAATCGCGCTGGAAATTTGCGAGCGCTGCTCGCGTGTCTACGCTCAGTGAGCCTGTTATTGCTCCAAGATAATAACCTGCATCTTGCAACGCGGTCTGGACGTTCGCGATCACATCGTCCGGAAGCAGATTGCCGTAAGTGTAGATCGGCCCGTCGTAATCGTAGTAGCTCTGCAATGGATCGTAGCCATAGGCTGGATACCAGTAGCTGCCGTCCAGAAAATAATATCCGGTGGTGACGTAAACGATCGTGTCACAATGATCGTGCCACCAATTTCGATTATGGAATTCGTGCCAGTGCCGCCGGAAAGCATCGTTGTAACCAACGCGATCATGTCTGTTGCGCGATTTTTTGGGCTGCCCTTCTTTGATTGATTCACGGGTCTTTGGCTGAAGTCCGGTCGCCGGAGCATGGGTTTTGACGCGCCGTTGAGCGTCTATCGCAGCGAGTGTTTGGTCGTTAGTCCCTAGTGCGCGCCGTTCATGCATTGCCGTTAATGTACGCACTTCCGTTTCCTGGGTGGCTAGATCCAGCCTTCCGGGTCGGGTGACGAGGCCTCGCCGTTCACGCATTTCCGCCAAGGTTCGCAGTTCGGTTTGGCGTATCACCGGATCAAGTCTGATTGCTTGCTGCTGCACTACGCCGCGCTGCTTGTTTACGACGGTTAAATTAGGATTCGAAGACCGCACAGGCGGCGAATAAGTATGCCGCGAAATAACTGCCGGCTGCGCGATGATGGGACGCGCCGACGGATTGACAATACGAGGGCTCGTCATCGCAGGCCTTGTAGCAACACGCGGTGCGACAGGTGTACGCGCGATCGGCCTGGCTGCCGGTGCGGTATGGGTCGTCACCACCCTCGGCGAGAGGTTTTGCGTGGTTGCTTTGGCAATTTGCCCGGAGGCGCTGTGGATAGTTGGCAGAATGGCTGCGATCGAACAGAAGATTAAAAATCGTTTTTGTTTCATAAGCCTCTCCGCCAATTGAACATTGCCACTACTGCTTGGTTGCAATCTTTCGCTGAAAACATTGCCGGAGGCAAACGATCCTCGGAGCTCAGGAGAGGCAGCAATCTGAATACTCTCGCCGCTGTCACATCAGAACTGCGGAACTGATTCCCGGGCCTTCTGTTCCCTTTCCGCTTTCAGTTTCATTTCATATTCGTGTGCGGCAGGAAGCTCAAGGCGAACGATGAGTTTGCTGCGCAGGCATAAGAGCGCGCCGTCGCTGCGTTGCCACGTCTTTTCACCAGTTAATCCTGCAAAATCGCTTTCGAAAATTTTGTTCAGACCATTGTTTAGCGATTAGGATTGTTATACGTGATTTGTTTCCATGTTGTTCGCGGTGGTGTATTCGCAGTCATTATCGCCCGCAAATCGTAATCCTGTATCGTCGGCTTAACACCATCAACTTCGGCACGGCTGACCGTCGCGTTTTTGTATTCTTTGCCCCGGATCATCTTGAAGTCGTCGCACAGAGCGCGTGATACGAGGAGCGCCGCCAAAATTGCGAATGCGGCATTCCAGTACTTTACGGCGGGCTGCAGTTTGCCTTGTTTGCTCTCCAGAAGGCAAACTTTTTTCGTGATCGCGACGCACGAGCGCGAGTTCCAAGAGAAGTGAGAGACGCGAGACAAAAGGCCGTCATGCGATGACGCCTGCCGGCTCGTTGTTTGAAAACGGGGTCTCGTTTAAGGATTGTTGACCACTTGCGTCGCAGGTTTGCTCGCCTGGAGCTGGGCGCTCACTTTCTGCAGGCCAGCCGTAAGCGCTTCAATTTGCTTTTGCTGTTTCGCGACCGTGGCCTGCAAGTTCTGAACTTTGAGATTGAGCATGGCTTGGCGGCCATCTTCCGAATAGCGCTGGGGAACGGCTTGGAGTTGGCCTTGAGGAGCGGGTTGGAGCTGGTTCTGCGGAATAGGTGCGGTCATCCTGTTTCCGTTGGCATCGACGAGCACGGTACCTAACTTCCCACTCGAACTATCGACGAACACGAAAGCAGCGCTGGCGGTGGGAATACTCGACCCGGCGATGCCTTGTATGTAACAGGTGTTGCTCTCGCCGGCCACACCGGCACTTCCCTGGCCGATGTAGATATTATTATGCCCTGTCGTTTGATTGAAGCCGGCTGCCGCACCAATAGCGGTGTTGAAGAAACCGCTACTCACATTTTCGAGTGCCCGATCGCCAAATGCTGCGTTCGCATTAGCGGTTGCGTTCAGGAGTGCTTGAAAACCGACGGCGGTGTTGAACGGGCCGCTGGCGTTGAAGACGAGCGTGTCCGTTCCAACGGCTGTGTTGTTTGAGCCGGTCGTGTTGAGCAACAACGCTGCCGCGCCCACCGCGGTATTTGAATCGCCGTTGTTGAGGGCCAGCGCTCCGCCGCCAACCCCGGTATTGAAACTGCCTGTTGCAGTCGAAAAGAGTGAATACCAACCAAGCCCTGTATTCCCAGCGCCAGTGGTGAGGAAGTTAAGCGCATTGCATCCTTCGGCTGTCGTGTAATTCGGGTAGCAGCCGTCTGGCATCGGACTGACCGCTTGCACTTGCGGCAAAAGCCCAAAGCACGCGAGTTCTAATATGACGAAAAATCTCGGGGTTGTCGGTTTTACTTGAATCAGTGGATTCATGTGGCTCTTCCTTTCTTTCCCACGCTAAGTTGATTGGAATTGCGGGCTCTGGAAGAGGCGAAGAACCTAGCGGGGAAAGCCCTCCGCCTGATTCAGATCCATTTAATGTAGAGACCTTTTCTAACAGGAACCGTGCGATTGTGTCTATCAGGCCTCGCCTGATTTTCATGCAGGACCCCGTCTGACAGGCGGCTATCGGCTCTATTCTCTGCACTGTTGAATGCCCCGCGATCCGCGAATAGCGGATCGAGTTCCAGAGAATCATCTGCAACGCCCAACGAAACGTTGACAGTCGCCGCGATGTGCGCCGGGAATTCCGATCGTTCGCGCTTCGCAACTCAGAGCTCGCCTTGCTAAGATTATCATCGGTTCGACGCGCAATTTTGATTGCAAACCATCCGGCAGGTTGCAATCCGTATTCCGAAACTTAGAATCTACGAATCTTCGTCGGGGTCTTAGCTCAGTTGGTAGAGCGCCTCAATGGCATCGCTGCTAACGAATATTCTCATTTGATCTTGTTTGATCCCACGCGCATTTTCATGGGTAAACCGTGCGCGCGCGTGTTCTCACTATAATCTCACATGATCTGAAAAACGATCATGGCCGTATAAAATGGCCGTGCAAAAACTAGAGAGCGTACACGCCAGCTTCCCCCACGTGGAATTACCGTTTCATTTCGGTTCGACCCCGTACGCTCCGCTCTCGCATGTAGGCGCAACGCGATTTCGAGACCATTTCGAGACAGATTCTCAATTTAACAAACGGCCATGGCCTGATAGTCAGTGCCTAAAGCTCCAATGAAATGATCACAGTTCCGATCAAAATTACCTTACCTCTAAGGCTCACTGGGCCCATGGTTTCGCCGCAGCCTCAGAATCCTGCGCACATCAGGTTCGCATGTCCGAGGTGTAGCCAGCACCTCTCCGCGACCCGCGACCAAATCAGCATGACCGCACCGTGCCCAAATTGCAATGAGGTGATCAGAGTTCCTATCCAAAGTACCTTACCTCTAAGGCCCACTGGGCCCATGGTTTCGCCGCAGCCTCAGAATCCTGCGCACATCAGGTTCGCATGTCCGAGGTGTTGCCAGCACCTCTCCGCGACCCGCGACCAAATCAGCATGGCCGGAGCGTGTCCAAGCTGCAATGAGGTGATCAGAGTTCCTATCCAAAGTACCTTACCTCCACGACCGCTGATTTCGCCGCAGAATCTGCGCAAAATCGCCACATTGGGCGTTGCTGTTCAACTAATCGGCATGGTACTTTGCTGGACTGTAATTGGCGGTGCAATCGTTGGCATGCCGCTTCGCTGGAGTGTATTCGGTGCAATCGTTGGCATTTCACTTCTCATCATTGGCAGACGCATGGTGACGGGCGGCGACGCAAACGGTATTTAATCACACAAATGTCGAGGGTCCTCCTATAGCGGCTACGCAAGCCGGGGTTGTCTCAACGGTCGTATTTTTCTTGATGAAGTGAATGCCCGTACGCCCCAACATGAGTCCATTGACTACGAGGGAGAACAGCCAAAAGAGTTGGTGAAACTTTTTCAATGGAAGTGTCTATCTCACAGATCGCGAATCTAACGGGCAAAGACCGTCATACTGTCGCGATCCGCATGGCCGGTCTGTGCTTTAAAGAGGGGAAAAAGGGAGCGAAGCTGTACGAGTCGGCCGATGCGCTGGCTGCCGTGTACTCGGCTGGTAACTTAGAGGACGCCAGGGCAAAGCAGGCACTCAGCCAAGCCGCGTTGAATGCCGTTCGCGAGGAAGATCTGCGCAAGCAACGGATTCCGCGGCAGGTCGCGCTCGATGCAATCGACGAAACATTTCAATCGATCGGCGCGACCTTAAAAGCAGCAGAAGGCAAAAAGCTGACGCCGGCTCTCATCAACGAGCTTTTCGATAAATTCCGAGTCGATCCGAAAACATGGTGAGGGGCTTCCCAGTGTGGGAAAGCCGAATTTCCGAGGATCTGAGTTGCAACGGTTGACACGTTGCGCTTCGGCAAATGGCAACCGATCAAACGCCGAAAAGAATTATCTCTGCGAGAATTCTCGCACGTCGATTGGAAATCTCTCCCAACGCCCGCGCTCCGCACGAAAAGCGTCGTACTCGCCCTCGGCGGCACTGTATTCGACAATCTCCGCGGCAACCTCGGACTGCCGGCGGAAAGTACGACCTCAACAGCGCAATGGTTAGCAGAACTCGAGACTCTCCAAGGATCGGACGCGGCTTATTCTCAGACAGCGCTATCGCCACGGCGCTGCGCTTCGATGGCGACACTATCCCGGCAATTGCTCGCGCAGAATAGTTTGGGCGTTGAAAATTTTGTCCGTGACTCTCTTTTGGCTTCCATCGGAAGCGCGATAGACAAAGGGGCCTTAAGCGGCGACGGCTTGGCCGAACCGCTGGGAATTCTGAACAACGCAAACACAAATCAGGTGGAATTTGGCGCGGCGGCGACGCGAGCAAAGGCGCTCGCGTTCCAAGATGCTCTGACGGCCGATAATGTCGGCAACACGCCCGACGCCTCGTTAGGCTATGTGACTTCTTTCGCAGTCGCCAGCAAGTGGCAACAAATCGCGGAAGTAGCAACAGGTCCGGGCGTCCTGCCTCCAGTAGCTTCGCTCGGAGTTCTCTTTGAGATTCTTCGCCGTTCAAGATGCTTTCGTGCAAGCAGAGCAACTCATCGACAACTGCCGCGTTTTTTTTCCCGGGGCTCCCGAGCGTGTGCGGATGTTCGACGCGCTCTCATGCTGTCGCGGCAGCAATCGGAATGACGTTTTCCTCGGGCAGCCCGTCGGTCATGAGTTGCGCCATTCGATGTGAATGCGCGCGATTAACGTGGCTATAAGTGTCGAGAATGAGTTTCCCGTCGTCTTTGTGTCCCTGCCATTCGGCAATCACTTTCACATCGACGCCGCGCTCGATCGCGCGAGTGACGAACATGCGACGAAATGAGAGGTGACTGTACGCCGGCAGATTTAAGCGGCGGCAGGCATTAGCGATCGCTTTTTTTGCATTGTCTATCGCGAATACTCGCTCGTTAGGCGCATCATCGCGGCGCCGACGAAGCAAAAGCGGTTTTAATTGCGGATAGATCGGGATCGCGAAGCCGGATTTCGTTTTGTGACGAAACGTCGTGATCTTTTCGCGTTGCCAATCAATATCGCTTTGCCTAAGCGCGGCCGCTTCCGCTTTGCCTAAGCCGGCGAGCCCGAGAAACTCAACGAAGTCGGCACTTTCTTCCGGGTCGTGCCCGTTGAATTTCTGCGCCCGGATGCTTTCGACGATTGCTTTGAATTCCTCGAAGCTGGGGGTGGCACGAATTGGTTTCGGCGGTTTTACTCGCCTGAGATGAGCGGCCGGGGAGCGCGAGATGATTCCGTCGCGCACAGCCATTTCGAGAATCTCTTTAATGCACGCCATGTGCAGATTGCGGGAATGCGGGCCGATGCGGTAACGCGAAATCCAAAGATCGACATGCGACGGTTTGACCTTTGCGACTTGCGTGAGCTTGCCGCTAGGCCAATGCGATTTTATCCGGCGAATGATGAGAGCTTTTCGCTCGACGGTTTTCGGCTTCTGATGCTGGACCGTCTGCAAGTAGCGATCGCACAACTCGGCAAGCGTGAGCCTGCCTTGCGTAGAATCGATCTGCTCACGCTCTTGTTTTAACCAGGCAAGCGCGCGCTGCGCTGATGCGCGATCCGTGGTCCGCAGCGAGCGCCGGATTTCCTTGCCGCTACTCTCGAAGCGCGCATAATAAACGCCGTTCGATGAATAGCGGTACAGGCATTCGCCCACTTTTTGAAATGCACTCGTGTTCTGGTGTGCTCTCATTTGATCGAGAGTGTATGCCGGATAAAATAGCCGGACAAGCACTATTTTCGGGCCGAATCGGAGCGCCGTTTTTCATAGGTAAACCGGGGTCTTAGCTCAGTTGGTAGAGCGCCTCAATGGCATTGAGGAGGTCACGGGTTCGAATCCCGTAGGCTCCACTCACATCTCAGATCGCTCCGCCGTCTCGGTAACAAGGGCGTAACCTTTCTCCCCGCGCGCGCGGATGAAATGCAACGATCGTCCGGGCATAAAACGATGATTCATTTGACCGGAAATCGACCCAGCGAAAACGCGAACCTACAGGACGCTATGATCCGAGGCCGTTCGGAAGTCAGCGAGCGCAACCTTCCGAGGCCCCGTTTCGTTTCAGATGGACCGCCATCGAGGTCATTCGTTTTAAGTGTAGGACCGTTCGAGGTTGGGGCACACAAATTGTTAGGCATGTAATGGAGCCTCCGCTTCCGGCGAGCATTTTCCTCTTTCCACTCAATGGTTTTCGAGGAAGGGTGCTCCATATCGCACAACATCTGTAGGCGGCACGGTTTGAATTTCTTCAAAAATCGCAGGCCAATGCACAAAACCAATTCCATTCTCATGCACGCACCGAAGATGGCGATCTTTGAGACGGCGGCGAATCTGGAGCTATGGCCAAAAATCCTGCCGCATTATCGCTACATTCATTATCTGGAGCGCGGTCCTGAGCGAAACGTCGTGGTAATGGCGGCGCGGCGTTCCGGAATTCCGATCTCGTGGACATCCGAGCAAATAATCGATCGCGAACGGCTGGAGATTCGTTTTCATCATTTGAAGGCTTGGACAAAAGGGATGCGTGTGATCTGGACGTTCTCTGATACGGAAAACGGCGTTCTGGTGGCGATTTCGCACGACCTTCGATTTCGGATTTCAGCTCTATCGCCCATCGTCAGTCCGATTATCGGCGATTTCTTCATCCATAACATTGCCAACAAAACCTTGCGCTACATGAAAGCGTACGTGGAAACGAGGGCGGACAAGGTAACGGCATGACCCGAAGACGCGCAGTCATAACCGGAATTGGCCCGATCACCTGCATCGGCACGGGCGTCGAGAATTTTTGGAATGCGATCCTGGCAGAGAAAAGCGGCATTCAGAGCATATCCAGTTTCGATCCCAGCGTGTTCCGTGTGCGTTGCGCAGGGGAGATTCGCGATTGGAATGGCGAAGAACATTTTTCACTACACCGCTTAAAACGGCTGGATCGCTACGCACAGTTTGCGGTTGTATCGGCAAAGCTCGCCTTGGAAGATGCGCGGATTGAGTATTCGCGCGAAACACCGCAAGACCGCGTGGGCGTCAGTTTCGGCACTGCGCTGGGCGGCGTCTGCAAAGCCGAGGAGCAGTATATCCGATATTTGAAAAAGGGTGCGCGCGGCGTTCAACCGACGCTTGCCGTCCAGGTCTTCGGGGGTTCGGCCCATTCTAATATCGCAATTGAATTTGGCTTTCGCGGCGTTGGCACTACAAATTCGAATAGCTGCGCCAGTGGCACCGTCTCTGTTGGCGAAGCATTGCGCTACATTCGCGACGATTTCGCAGACGTCGTTGTAGCGGGTGGTGCGGAAGCGCCGCTAACGGCCATCACTATCGGCGCCTTCGACATTATCAAGACGATGAGCAGGTGGACGGGTGATCCATCCCTGGCCTGTCGCCCATTCGATGCGTTGCGAGATGGATTTGTTATGGGCGAAGGCGGCGCTTCACTCGTCATTGAGGAGCTCGCGCACGCGCGTGCCCGTGATGCTCACATCTACGCGGAGGTGCTCGGGTATAGCATCAATAACGACGCTTTTCATATGACCACACCGCTTCCAGGCGGCGAATCATCCATTCGCGCCATGCACGAGGCGCTCGCAGACTCAGCACTCGCGCCTGAGCAGATCGATTACATCAACGCGCACGCCAGCTCGACTCAGCTCAACGACAGCGCAGAAACAGCGTCGATCAAGCAAGTCTTTGGCGCGCACGCACGACGAATCCCCGTAAGTGGAACAAAGGGTTATTACGCGCATCCACTTGGCGCGACGGGCGCCATCGAGGCAGCGCTTTGTGCGCTCGCTTTGGATCGGCAATGGATTCCGCCAACGATCAATTACCAGAATCCTGACCCTGCATGCGATCTCGACGTTATGCCAAATCATGGACGATCTGCGGAATTAAATTATGTGATGAGCAATTCGTTCGGCTTCGGCGGCATCAATGCATGCGTTGTCTTGGGACGCGTTCCAGAGTAGCGCACCGTCCCGGTTGCAATCGAGGGAGAGCAAGCTGGAAGCTCGCTCTACTTTAACAAATCCGGGCGATTTTCGCCTGTACGTTTGATCGCCTGCTCTTTACGCCACCTGGCGATCGCCGCGTGATTTCCCGAGAGCAAAACCTCGGGAACTTTCCAGCCGCGAAACTCGGCGGGGCGGGTGTACTGGGGCGCTTCCAGGAGCCCGTTACTGAAGCTATCGTCGGCAGCCGATTGATCATGGCCTAATGTTCCCGGCAGCAAACGCACAATTGCATCAACCAGGACTGCCGCAGCGATAGCGCCGTTGGTGAGTACATAATCGCCGATCGAAATCTCAACATCGATCAGATGTTCGATCACGCGGTGATCAACTCCTTCGTAATGTCCGCAAACGACGATCAGATGTGCTTCCTTCGATAGTTGCTCTGCGAGTTGTTGATCGAACCGCCGGCCCGCAGGCGACAACAGAATTACCTTCGATGTTTGATGTTCTTTGTTCGATGTTCGACGTTTCAAA
>CAWIPQ010000015.1:0-11028 GCA_963838045.1 uncultured Verrucomicrobiae bacterium
GGATCGAAGCTACAGGGGGCCTGAGCAATTCGGGTCTCGGGAAATTATTGTGTCCTGCTGTTCGTAGGCACACATTGACGGGGTTTTATGCCCGACCGCACTTACGAATTTGTCCAGGTTGACGTCTTCACGCAGACGCCGCTCGCAGGTAATCCCCTGGCTGTCTTTACGGACGCTCGAGGATTAAACGATGCCGAGATGCAAGCGCTGGCGCGCGAGATGAATCTTTCGGAGACCACGTTCATTTTTCCGCGTGATGCCGCCACGGAAGCTGGAGAAGGGAAGAAAGTCCGCATTTTCACGGTCGCGGAAGAGTTGCCGTTTGCCGGGCATCCAACGCTTGGTACAGCACTGTCCTTGTACGCGTCGGAGCCTGATTCAAAGAGATCTGCCGAGATCACCCTTGACTTGAAAGCGGGTAAAATTCCGGTGCGCTTTACTGCGAACTCGGCGAATGCCGGTCGCAATCGAGTCGACGGGCAGGTATTTGGTGAAATGCGCCAGCGTGATCCGGAATTCGGCACGACGCTCTCACGAGAGGAGGTAGCTGGCGTGATTGGAATCGATGTTGACGAGATTCCTCCTGATTGGCCGGTGCAGCCTGTCTCGACCGGATTAACTTTTACGATCGTGCCATTCCGCAGTCGACAGACGCTTTCAGATTTGAAGTTTAGTTACATCCAGGCGGCTGAGTTTCTAAGCAAGACCGGCGCGAATCTTTTCTACTTTCTCTGTCCTGAACGACGCGAAGACCGACTTGAAGCTCGAGCTCGAATGTTTTTTTACGGTGGCGAGGATCCCGCCACAGGGTCAGCGGCCGGGTGCGCCGCCAGTTGGATGGTTCAACATGGAGTGGCAAAGAACGACGAAGAGGTGGTGATTCGACAGGGCATCGAATGCCATCGGCCAAGCGAGATGTATGTCCGTGCAAAGCGGGAAGGGGGGCGCGTCAACGCCGTCCGCGTGGGCGGTTACGCCGTTGAGATTCTGCGCGGAACCGTCGTGCTTCCTGCTTCGCGCCGATGCGCTTCGCAGGATCGGGCATGATCATTGCGCGAAGCAGGAAGCCCTCCGAAGCTTCAGCGAAGGAAGGGCTGACGTATTACGTCTATCTTATTGAGAGTCTTTCCGCGGCGCGTGAGCGGTATGTCGGAATAACAACAAATGTTGAACAGCGTCTCCGGGAACACAACGCAGGGGAGTCGTCACACACCTCAAAATTCAAGCCATGGAAGCTGATCACTTACGTCGCATTTACCGACTGAGGCAAAGCAGAAGCTTTTGAGCGCTATCTCAAATCCGGTTTAGGGCATGCTTTCGCTCGTAAGCGATTATGGTGACAAGGTACCATAAAATTTCGCACACGTAATTTTCCAGCGTGAAATTGTTCCTCAAAAACAGTTTCAGAAACTTTCCGTCGATCGTTCGAACTTTCGGAGCCGTGATGCTGTGAGCTAAAATTGCGGACCCAGAGGGAGGAACTTGGCGGAACCTGTGGTTTTGGCGTATCCACGAACATGGGGGCAGTCCTTCAAGAACCTTGTGACGAAAACGTAATTCGATCCGAGCCGGCTACAGCGCCCTGTTCGAAAGTCCGCGGTCGCTGGATCCTCGCCGCGACCGTTCTCGCCTCGAGCATGGCCTTTATCGACGGGACAGTGGTGAACGTGGCGTTGCCTGCGCTGCAGACGAATCTCAACGCCACGGCGGTGGATGTGCAATGGGTAGTCGAGTCGTATGCGCTTTTTCTGTCCGCCTTATTGTTGATCGGCGGTTCGTTAGGCGACCATTACGGGCGCCGCCGTATTTTTTTGCTGGGCATTGTGATTTTTGCTTTTGCATCGGGCGCATGCGGTCTTGCCGGGAACATTCGTCAATTAATAGGGGCCCGCGCGCTTCAAGGATGCGGGGCGGCACTTCTCGTTCCCGGAAGTCTGGCGATCATCAGTAATTCTTTCTCCGAGCAGGAACGCGGACGCGCAATCGGCGTATGGTCGGGGTTCAGCGCCATCACTACCGCAATCGGACCCGTTCTCGGCGGATGGCTGATCGAGCACGTGTCATGGCGCGCGGTGTTTTTCATCAATCTTCCGATCGCCGTTGTTGTGATATTAATCTCGCTCCGCTGCGTCGCGGAAAACTCGAACTTCGAACGCAGTCGGGTTGATTGGCTTGGAGCAATCCTGGCGGCACTCGGTTTGGGAGCGCTTGTTTACGGGTTGATCGAATCTTCTCAAGTTGGTTTTAACAATCGCGCTGTAATCGTGGCATTGAGCGTGGGCGTTGGCGTTTTGATCCTGTTCTTGTTCGTTGAGTCGCATATTTCGCAGCCAATGTTGCCGCTCACACTGTTTCGTTCGCGAATGTTTGCTGGAACTAATCTCTTAACCTTTTTGCTGTATGCCGCGCTCGGCGGAACACTTTTTTTCCTGCCATTGAATTTGATTCAGGTTCAGCGGTATTCGCCGACTGCCGCTGGCGCGGCGTTGTTACCGTTCATATTGATCATGTCTTTTCTTTCGCGCTGGTCCGGCGGACTCGTTGCGCGCTACGGTCCAAGGCTTCCGCTTGTTGTTGGCCCGGTGATCACGGCGGTGGGCTATTCGCTCTTCCTGATGCCCGGAATCGGCGGCAGTTATTGGAATCAGTTTTTTCCGGCGGTGATTGTTTTGGGACTGGGCATGGCCATCACCGTGGCTCCGCTTACGACCACCGTGATGAGCTCAATCGCCCAAGATCGAGCCGGGATCGCATCGGGCGTAAACAATGCCGTGGCGCGAACGGCGAGCCTGATTGCAATTGCAGTTCTTGGGGTCGTAATGATCCACGTGTTTAAAACCGCTCTGGATCGCAGGCTGGTCACTGCGGATTTGCCACCTTCAGTCGCGCAGTTGGTGCAAACTCAATCAAGTAAGCTCGCCGCGATCGATATTCCTGAAAACCTCAACCAAGCAACGCAACAGCTAATCCGTCGCGCAATCGACGAATCTTTTATCTCCGGGTTTCGGACGGTTATGCTCATTGGCGCCGCGCTCGCCGCCATGAGCGGTATTACCTCGCTGCTTTGGATTGGAGCAGGCTCTCGTGTGCGCGCCGGCGGGAAAAGCGAGCACCTGAATTATTTGGATTGAAACGGTCCTTCGAAAATGCTCTCGGAAAGTTTACGACGGTCATTGGGAGTTTCGCGTGCCTGCAATTTCTCAGGCAACCATTCTTTTGGTCCAGGCTTGCCTACTGCAGCCATTGCTTCGATTTGGAATTCGTCGGGTATCGCGAGCTGTACGCGGGCGCGGTCGTAATCAAAACCCTCCATCCCGTGCACCACCAGACCCTGCTGGAAGCCCTGCAGCGCGAAATTTTCCCAGGCGGCGCCGGTATCGTACGAATGCGTCACTGAGAGTTCGTTGTTGTGGTCAAAAAGTTTTCGCGAAATGAACACCACCAGCACTGCGGCGTTCTTTGCCCATGCCTTGTTCGCATCGACCAGCAGATCGAAGAACGTCTGCCAATGTTCCGTCTCGCGACGCGCATAGAGGGCGCGCCATTGCTGCCCGTTAAATGAAGAAGGCGCCCAGCGCGCGGCCTCGAACAGTCGCATCAATTCTTCGTGTGCGATTTCTTCGCCTGACATCGCGCGCGGCGACCAGCGATCGATCAGGAATGGTTCGATCCGATGGTCTGCTTTTCGAACTTCACTACCTTTAATCATTTCTCGACACCGCGTGTCATAAGTCGGCTGACAGCCGGCCTACATTGTCGCTCGCGACCCTGCGCGAAATCGGGGCGGCGGCCTCATTTACCGGGCAACACATTGGTCGATCTCAAAATTAGTAGTTCGTGGTTTTGGATAATCCCATTACCGCGAGGGTGTCGTTGTCGAGGTGGCCAGTCTGACGCAAGCCGTTGGTGTTTTGATAACGCCTGACGGCTTTCTCCATCTCAGGGCTGAGCACACCGTCTGTCTCGCCGCGATAGTAGCCCTGGCGAGCCAGGCGCTCCTGCGCTGCGATAATGGTCGAATAATCTGATTGCGATTCATCGCTGTAACTATTCGGATCGTCGTACACTTGGGTCTGGTAAACACCGGAATCGAAGTAGCCCTGCGATTGGTCGGGATAACTGTTTTGATCGTAATACATCTGCCCCTGGTAATCGCCGGAGTCGTAGTCGCCGGAATCGTAATTGTACGAATTCGGATAATCGTAACCGTAAGTCGACGAGCCGTAGCCATCATTCGGAAAGCCATAATCGTAGTAATAATCGTCCGGATAGTACGCAGGCCACCACGGAGAGAAGCCCAGGTTAAAGATCACCCACGTTCCATTAATGAAGGAGCATTGGTGACCATTCCACCAGTGATCGTAATTGCGATTCCAATCGCGATGCCAATTCCCTGAGCCGTGAGCGAAAACGTGTCTTTGCCAGTCACGACGCAGTTGGTTCTTTCCATTCCGCGGATTGTTCGCGTGCCGCAGGTTGTTTCCATTTCGGAAATTGTTTGCGTTCCGTAGATTGTTTCCATTCCGGAATTGGGTTCTGGTGTTTCGCTGGTTCCACACACGTGTGAGCGCCGGGTTTCTGCGATTGGAGAATCGCGCGCCACGATTGTGTTGCGGGATAGTTGCTACGGTGTATGGACCGGACCGCGTGAACGAATTTCGACTCGAATAGAAAGGCCGGCGGTACGCGGAGGATCGTAACGAACGCATGGCAAACGAGGAATTGCGTTGGCCTGAATAAAACGGTCGACTGACATGTGACCGCATCGGCGTGGAGCGGAACGATGAAACACCGCCGCGGCGCATCGGAGCGTGACCCGCCGGGGCACTCCGTGCAACTGCGCCTCTATGAGATGTCCCTGTGACTGCGTGAGCGCCTCCCGGGTTCGCTTGAGCAATCGTGACCGCGCTCGCAACAAACGCGACGACGGACAATTTTATTTTCATATTTTCTTGCCCTTTCCTGTTGCTGAACCGTTTACCCCTACAATTTAACGTACACCAACCGAAATGAGAAGCGTTTCTCCGGTACCGTTTCGAATCATCTGAGGCCAGGAACACTGCCGGAGGAGGGATGCTCGGTTGCTAATTAACCGGCTTGTTCTCCTGCCTGCAATCCTAAGGCTTGAGCTCTCCAAGCCAGTGGCGCGCCGTTTCAAGGTCGTCATTTGTTAGGCCGTGTCCTGCCTTTGCGAAACGAATGGTTACGTCTGCGCCTGCGCGACGAAGGAGTTCCGCCAGGCGTTTGGCCTCAGATGCGGGAACAATCGGATCCTCCTCACCCGCGCCGATCCAGACGCGTACAGACGAAAGATTGGGTAATTTGTCCGGAAAAAGTGGGACCATTGCGCGAAATAGAATTGCGGCAGGCAACACTTCCGGCCGCAGTAATAGCACGCTCGCAGCGATGTTGGCGCCGTTAGAATAACCAACCGCAACGACGCCTCTGGAGTCGAAGCCGTAATCTTGAGCAGCCGCTTCGAGAAAATCTGCCAACTCGTTTGTGCGGTGTTTTAAATCTTCCAAGTCGAATACACCCTCGGCAAGCCGGCGAAAGAACCGTGGCATCCCGTTTTCCAGAATTTTTCCTCGCGGACTCAGCAAAGACGCTTCTGGATCCAGTTCGCGTCCAAGCCCAATCAGATCGGTTTCGTTTCCACCTGTGCCGTGCAGAAGCAAAAGCGTGCGTGACGAGTTACCGGGAACGAACTCGTGAACGAAATCCGGCTGCGGCCTCATCCTGCTTCGCGCTGATGCGCTTCGCAGGATTGGCATCGTCCAATTGCGCGAAGCAGGATGCCCTCCGAAGCTTCAGCGAAGGAGGGCCATCTATGTATTACGTCTATCTTATCCAGAGTGTTTCCTCGCAAGGCGAGCGCTATTTGGGAATGACGACTGATCTTAAAGAGCGTCTCCAAGAGCACAACGCGGGAAAATCTTCTCATACCTCAAAATTCAAGCCATGGAAGCTGACTACTTACATCGCATTCACTGATCGAGCCAAGGCAGAAGCTTTCGAACGCTATCTCAAATCTGGTTCAGGGCACGCTTTCGCTCGTAAGCGATTATGGTAATTCGGCGTTGTTGACTTTCGTTCAATTCGCCTGCGGCCTCATGATTAATTGGGCAGTTGAATCGGTGGCAGGATCTCTTCGATTTTTGCACGTGCCGATTCCATCCACGGCGGAAGGCGTAAATGCGTTCCGAGTTCCTCCACCTTTTCGTCCAAGGTGAAACCGGGCGGCTCAGTGGCAATCTCAAACAGCACGCCGCCGGGTTCGCGGAAATAGATGGAATGAAAATAAGTTCGATCGATCACGGGCGTTACGTTGTACCCAAGATCGACCAGGAGTTCACGCCATTGGAGCTGAGCGACATCGTCCTTCGCGCGAAAGGCAATGTGATGCACCGAACCCGCGGCGACTCGTCCCGCCGCGGTGTCCGGTAGACAGAGCAGGTCAATGGTTCGTCCTGACGCCGAAGTATCCGGTGAGACGAAACGAAATCGATTTCCCGTTTGGTCAATCAAACGATAGCCAAAGCTCTCCGTGAGCAACCGCGCCGTTCTCTCGTACCCTTCCAGTGCCATGGACACGCTGTGAAAACCGTGAAGCGCATGCTCTGCCGGAACCGGACTGTTCGCCCACGGCTCAACGTGTCCGGCCGAACTCAAAGCGACCAGCTCGATCAGAAGCCCATCAGGATCAACGAATCGAATCACTTCTTCGCCGAAACGTGGCGATATTTTCTCTGCCGCGACGTGGTATTGTTTCAAGCGCTCCAGCCAATAACCGGTCGACTCCGGTGCGATCGCGAATGCGGTCGCCTCCACTTGCCCGCTGCCACGAACCCCGCGCCGTGCCCCCGGCCACGGAAAGAACGTCAGGATTGTTCCCGGGGTGCCACGATTGTCGCCAAAATAAAAATGATACGTTCCCGGATCGTCGAAATTGACAGTGCGTTTAACGAAGCGCAATCCAAGCAAACCGACATAGAAATCGAGGTTCCGCTGCGGATCGCTGGCGATGGCAGTGACATGATGAAGCCCCGGAATTTTGCCGTTCATCGGAATAACGACGATTTTCGTTCAAATAGAGTGGGAAGGGTTTGGATGAATCGAATTACGGCCACGATTGCCAAGAGGGAAGCGATGAGGACGACGAATTGAGTGAGCTTAAACTGGGATTCGGTCTGTGTCGGCGCGATTGTATTCAAAGCCGGCACTTTCTCGAAGGCCTGAACAACCAAAACGAGAAGATTAAAATATAAACTCATCACCGCGCCGATGACAAAAGTCCACCTCCACACTCTGGCGAGTCGCCGCGAATACCGCGCATAAATCGTAATCGCCAGTACCGGCACGGCGATGATTACAAGAATGATCGCCGGTGTAATGCCGTGAAAGCGAAAGAAAAATCCGGTTACGGTCGTGGCTACGGCGGTGATAAAAAACCATTTCGTCCAACAATCCACGCGATTGCCAGAGAGCATCGCAGCCAATACGACGATGCCGCTGAAAATCGCCGCCAGACTGATCAGCGTGTGAAAGATTGTGTAGACGTGCAGGACCATGGCGTTCCGATTACATCAGCATTCGGCGACTACAAAGCACGATTAGTTCCGACGCTACCCGTTCCGGCGCGCAGACTAGCCTTCGTACTTAAACGACAATTGCAGTCGGGTACGGTACTCAGTCACTTTACCGTCCTCGATCTTGACATCCATCTTTACAACCTCGGCGATGCGCAGATCGCGGAGAGTGCCAGCGGCCATCTCCACCGCAGTTTTTGCCGCATCTTCCCAGGACTGCGCACTGGTTCCGATGACTTCCGTTACTCTGTACACTGAATCTGCAGACTTATCTTTTGTAGCCATAGCGTTTCCTTCCTAGCAATTTGGTTAATTTTCTCGAATGAAGTGTTCATACAGGCGGCCGTTTTGCTTCTTCTGGAAGTTTCTTCGGTCGCGCTTGAGCTTAATCTTCAGGTACGCGTCGAATCAATCGATTTGCGCATTCACATAATTATCGCACCACAACGCGCACCAGCGTGTCAATGCCGGCCTAGATAAGGCGCCACCTGGGCCTTGCCAGTCGATGTTAACGCCGTTTTCTTTACCAACACTTAGGCATGGAATGATGTTTTCTTGGATCGGGAACTTGTTAGGTAATTTGTTAACGCACCCCCCTGCCGATAAGCAGCGTTTCCGCCGGTGACCCATTTTGAATCGTCTGAAGCGGAAAATAACAGTAGCAGGCGCGATATCATCCGTCTCAACGATCCGGCCTCGCGGCGTTTGGGATGTGATTCGCCAGTAAACTAACGAATTGTCTTTAATTTCTCCGGCGTGTGGCTTCGAACAAAAACCATGTCCGACGCTCGGTTTCGTCGATCCAAACTTCAATGAAGCTCGCTGTGGCAACGTCGCGATGCTCGTCACACACGTTGTGGGTTTCCCGCAGCCTGGCAGCAAACGTCTTGTTGTCGTCGGCCAGTTCAGCGAGCATGTCCAACGGCTCGACGTATTCGGCATCGTTATCGAGTACTCGCTGAATCCGCGAGATCTCTCCGATGGAATGCAGCGTTAGTCCGCCGATTTTCCGAACGCGTTCCGCGATAACGTCGGTCATGGCGAAGAGCTGGTCCGCTTGTTCGTCGAGAAGCAGATGATAATCGCGGAAATGATGACCGCTCATGTGCCAGTGAAAATTCTTTGTCTTCAGGTAAAGCGCGAACACGTCCGCAAGAATAGCGTTCAGCGCGCCTGAGATATCCCTGGTGGCTTCGGGCGTCAGGTCGGTGGGTGTTTCCAGCGGCGCGTCGCGTCTCCGAAGGAGCTCAGTTTTTCTCGAATTCGATTTGGCCGTGCTCCGACCATCCTGTGGGTGCGTTGTCTTCATTCATCAAAATAGCACATCATCCGGGTGGCACATTGAGGCCGTAAGATTTGCATTGCCAGAGAGCTCGCTATGACAACGGCGTCGAGTAGGAGAGAACCGGACACAGCGACTGAAGTAATTCATCTGGCGAAGGTCGGTCTGTTTCAGTATTAATCGGGGACCTTCAGTTCAAGTCGCGAACGATATGCCTGAGCCCGTAGCCCAACGAGTTGCAGAGGTTGTCCTGTCGAGAATCCCTCGCGGGATGGAGCTGCTGGATACGCCATTGCTAAACAAAGGCACAGCGTTCACCGAGGAAGAGCGAACCCAGTTTGGTCTGCACGGGCTGCTTCCGCCGCATGTAGAAACGCTGGAAGAGCAAGTCGTGCGCGCCTATGAGGCGTACCAGCGAAAAGACGACGATCTGGAGCGACATATTTATCTGCGAGCGCTGCAGGACAACAACGAGGTTCTTTTTTATCGCCTCCTTCTCGAGCACATCGAGGAAATGACTCCGATTGTTTATACTCCAACGGTTGGGCTCGCGTGTCAGCAATTCAGTCACATCTATCGGAGACCGCGCGGTATGTTTGTGTCTTATCCGCAGCGTGATTCCATACTGGAGCTTTTGCGGAATCGACCGAATCCGAATGTCGATGTCATTGTCGTCACTGACGGCGAACGCATTCTTGGCATCGGCGATCAAGGTGTCGGCGGACTCGGCATCCCCATCGGCAAACTTTCCCTTTATACGTTGATTGGCGGAATTCGCCCGGAACGAACATTGCCGATCGTGTTAGACGTCGGAACTAATAATACCGAGCGGCTCGGTGATCCTGAGTACCTCGGCTGGCGTCACGAACGGATCACTGGTGACAGGTACTTTGCTTTCATTGAGCAATTCGTTGAGGCGGTGAAAGAAGAGCTCCCCGAAACGTGTTTGCAATGGGAAGATTTCGGGAACCCGCATGCGCGGCCCATCCTTGAGCGCTATCGCGATCAACTTTTGACGTTTAATGACGACATCCAGGGAACCGCGGCTGTTACGCTCGGCGCGATTTTGAGCGCGATCAAAGTAGCTGAAAAAAATCTAAAGGAACAACAGATCGTCATGTTCGGTGCAGGTTCAGCCGCCGTAGGAGTTGCTGATGGGTTACGCGAAGCCATGAAAGAGGAAGGGCTGACGGAACAGGAGGCGCGGAGCCGATTCTGGCTCATCAACAGCAAAGGCGTTCTGCACTCGGGCCGAAAAGATCTTAGTCCCGAGCAGATGGTTTACGCGCAACCGGAGAATCGCGTTGCTGATTGGCCGCGAACTTCAAACGGAAACGTCGGTCTTGCAGATGTGATCGGACAAATCGAGGCAACAATCCTTATAGGTCTCTCGACGGTCGGCGACGCGTTTTCAGAAGCAGTTGTTCGCGAAAAGGCGCGCAAGGTCGAACGGCCCATTATCCTGCCGCTCTCGAATCCCACTGTAAAATCCGAAGCGACCGCGGAAGATCTAATTCGATGGACCAACGGACGCGCGCTCGTGGCGACGGGGTCTCCCTTCGCTCCTGTCGATTATAGCGGACGCAAGATCCCGATCGCGCAATGCAATAACGTTTACATTTTTCCTGCTGTGGGATTGGGAGCCGTCGCATCACGAGCGCGGAGGATCACCGACTCGATGATGCTGGCAGCGGCTCGAGCGCTGGCGGCAAATTCGCCGGCACTCAAAGACCCCCGCGGCTGTTTGGTACCTCCCTTAACAGATCTCAGGAGAGTTGCCGCGGAGATTGCCGTTGCGGTTGGAATCGCAGCACAAAAAGAGGGCGTCGCTGCGCCATTAGATGAAGAGGAACTTCGCCGGCAAGTGATGACAACTCAATGGAGTCCTGAATATCCAACCTATAGCAGTTAAGCCCTGACCGCGCCGTGCGGCGGATCCGTGATGATTTTCCGAACAGATCACACGGCTGGCAACGATCTCAATCCCGAAAATAACAGAAGGAGAGAGAAAAACATGATGACTCAGAACCTCGAAAAAGTGAAGTTGCTCGCCCGCGATTTGCGGGATGGAAAAGAATTCCCCCGCAGCCCGCGCGCTACACTCGGCGGTTATGTGTTGGCGGCACGCGCAGTGGACAAATGCCGGGCCTTGCTAGT
>CAWIPQ010000016.1:0-31559 GCA_963838045.1 uncultured Verrucomicrobiae bacterium
GGCGCCTGATGATGTGGAGGACGAATTGCGGCATTTCATAAGCGTATTACAGGCGTAACTTATGGGAAAATTTGGGACTGTACATGAGTAGATGATTGACCATATCCGATCAGATCCGAAAAGTGTTGCCAGGGTATGCGACAAATGCGGAAGCAGGCTTTTCGCGGGCGCACTAGATGGCGTTTGCAGCGTCTGCCTGCTCAAGACTTGTCTTGGCGTTCTGACGGAATACCGACCCGCGGGCTCTGTGCACTCCGCAGGCATCCCAAGTGACTTCGACGACTACGAACTGCTTGAGGAAATTGGCCGCGGCGGCCAAGGGATCGTTTATCGGGCACGGCAGAAAAGTCTCGACCGCACCGTTGCATTAAAAGTCATTGGGCTCGGCCCGGCATACATGGGAGCCACGAAAGCGCACCTCGAGCGTTTTCGCCTCGAAGCAAAAGCTGCCGCCAGTCTCAACCATCCATGCATGGTTCCAATTTATGAGATCGGTGAGCGCGACGGTTGCTGCTACTTCAGTATGGGTCTGGTGGAAGGCCGCCAACTCGATGAGGTCATCAGACGCGAACCCATGGCACTTCGGCGCGCAGCTGAACTCATCGCCAAGCTGGCGCGCGCACTCCATTATGCGCATGAACACGGGATTCTGCATCGCGACATCAAGCCGGGGAACATTTTGCTTGATGAAAAAGGCGAGCCGCACCTTACGGATTTCGGTCTGGCGAGATTAGTTGAGACGGAAAGTGATGTCACCCGGACGGCAGAGGTCTTGGGCACGCCCAGTTACATGGCGCCGGAGCAAGCTGTGGGAAACAACGCGGCCGTCAGCAGCGCCACAGATGTTTATGGATTAGGCGCAGTGCTCTACCAATTGCTTACTGGTCATCCGCCTTTTGCGGGTGGCACAACCTACGAAACCATTCGGCTCCTCCTGGATACCGAGCCTCGGCAACCGCGTCTCTTAAATCCGAAGGTCGATCGCGATCTATCCACAGTCTGCCTCAAGTGCCTGGAGAAAGAT
This sequence comes from uncultured Verrucomicrobiae bacterium, assembly GCA_963838045.1. GTDB lineage: Bacteria > Verrucomicrobiota > Verrucomicrobiia > Chthoniobacterales > UBA10450 > Udaeobacter. The sequence goes on from CAWIPQ010000016.1 coordinate 1,025, forward strand.
CCAAAGCGGCGATATCCCGCGGCTGCGGGACTGGCTGTCGATCTGGAGCGCTGGCTCGAAGGACGCCCAATCACGGCGCGTCGCGTGTCACCGCCAGAGCGGCTCTGGCGCTGGTCCAAGCGCAATCCGAAACTCGCCGCTGCGACAGCCGCCGCTTTTTGCTCCGCGTTAGCTGCGATGTTTTTATTCTTCTCTCACGAGGGCCTGTCGTTACTCGGGGCCTTTGCTGCCACTGCAATCGCGTTTTGTTCTGCGATGGCAGTTCCATTCTTGTTCTTTTCTCGCAAAACCACGGTTTCCCTTGTGCCACCGGAGAAAAGCATCGCCGTCCTCCCGTTCTTAAACATGAGCTCAAACCCAGAGAACGATTACTTGAGCGACGGTCTGACAGAAGACCTGATAATGGCCTTTTCGCAATTGAAAGGGCTACGCGTACCGGCGCGGACTTCAAGCTTTGCATTCAAAGGAAGAAATGAGGACATCCGTCAGATCGGCCAGCAACTGAATGTCAAAACGATTTTGGAAGGCAGTGTGCGCAAAGCTGGCAACCGGGTGCGCATAACGGCCCAATTGATAAATGCGGCTGACGGCGATCATCTGTGGTCTCGGGCATTCGATCGCGAAATGCAGGAAGTTTTTGCAATTCAGGATGAAATTACACGTGCCATTGTGCACGCACTTGAGATGCAATTGATTGGCGCGGGCGATCAGCCGGTAACAAAACACGGCACTTACAATACTGAGGCCTATCAACTTTATCTTCAGGCCAGATATCACTTTAACAAACTCACCGCGGAAGGCTGCAAGCGCTGCATCGAGTGCTGCAAAAAAGCTCTCGAAATCGATCCGAATTATGCACTGGCTTACGCTGGCTTATCCCTCTCCTATCAGATGGGCTGGTATTGGGGCTTCTTCTCTTTTGAAGAAAAGCTCGCCGCGATCGGTCCCCATGATCTGTTCGCAGAAAAGGCAGTGGAACTCGATCCGAACCTGGCCGAATCGCAGACTGCCCTGGGTATGGTAAAATGTTGGAACCTCAAGGACTGGTCGGGCGGTGAAGACTGCTTTAAGCGCGCGATTGAGCTCAACCCGAACTACGTCACCGCTCACGAACATTACGGCGCGGTTTTAGCTGTGAGAAGGCGCGAGGACGAGGCTATAGCTCAGGCGCGCCTGGCGCTCCAGATCGATCCCTTGTCGCCAATGATGAATCTCCACGTGGGAGCTGTCTATTGGTTCCTTCATCGCTACGATCTGGTGCTCGAACAGGCTCATACATTACGTGATCTGGAACCAGACTTTTTTGGGACCCACATCCTCCTTGGATGGGCCCATTGGTCGCAAGGAATGCGCGACGATGCCATCGCGGATTTCCGCAAAGCAGTCGCGCTGGGAGGGGGCCCTATTGCATTGGCCGAGCTTGGATGCCTGCTGGGCCAGTCTGGTCGAAAGGCCGAAGCTCAACAGGTGCTAGACGACCTGATCGAAATCGGAAAGCATGCGTATGTCCAGCCCGCTTATTTGGGCTTCATTCATGCAACTCTAGGCAATCATGACGAAGCGTTTGCATGCTTTGCACAAGGCATAGAACACGAGAACGCCAGCGTTACGTGGATTTCGCAATACTGCAGCTTTGCCGGTTTGAATGACTTGCGCGCTGACCCACGATTCCCCGAGGTGCTCAAAAAAATCGGACTCGAAGCATGAGCACCCAGCTACAGTGGTTCCGTTTTGGTCCCTATCCCTTTCCCACCTTCCGTCGGTAAGATTGCATCCCGTCTGGGACCATCTGCGCGACGGACCCGCGCTTCGAAAAGATTGTTAATTCACTTCTCCCCAAGCCGTTGATTCTCTCGTAATCCTACCTTAGTCGGCCAACTTCCAGACGAAGGCGGGTCGCCCCTCTCGCGCCCGATAGACTGCATCATGGGTCGCACGGATAACACGAATGGGTAGGGCGCGACCGCCGGGCGCGCCGCACGAAAACTTTTTTCCAACAAAAGACAACGAAGAAAACAAAGATTATGCTTCGCTGCCTTTTTTTGCTTCTGCTGGAAAAAAATCCGGTCTGTTAAGGTTCGCGTAATCGCATTTCTTTTTTACCTGAGGCAATCGGGCAATTTAACGATTCAGCGCGAAGCGCGCTGTAACCGGGCTCGGTGACCCCGGTCGCCAAGGTTCCTTCCTTCAGCTTATCCGTGAAATCCGCGTAATCCGCGGTTCTTAAGCTTTCTTCGCACTCTTCCATGTGACCTGTCACGAGATTTCGGTCTGTACACTAATGAACAGTCAAAACAACCTATGAAAACAACAATTCTCCAAAAACAAAGTAATCAAAATCGTCTTCTATCACATCTGTGCACAAGTTTTTGTGCGCTCGCAATTGCCGGCCTGTCGTTGGTGTTTCCAAGCGCTGGAACAGGGCAAGACCTGCATCCTTGTGCTCATCGTGGAGATCGCGGAATTTCTGAGATCGTCGTGTTCGGTGACAGCCTTTCGGACCAGGGGAACTTTTTTGCGTTTGATATTGGCGCCGTGCCGCCGCCTCTGTACTACGAAGGTCGATTTTCGAACGGCGAGATCTGGATTGACGTGCTCGCAGATACGCTCCTCGTCGAGCGGTCGACAGCAAGCGCAACCGGCGGGAAGAACTATGCAATTGGCGGCGCGGAGACTGGTCCGGGGTTCGCCACGCTCTTTCCGTTTGTAGCCAACATATCAGAGCAAGTGGGGGCATTCATCTCGGCCAATAACACACTGGATCCCCGAGCCCTGGTCGTCATTCGCGGCGGGGCCAATGATATGATCGCACAAGCCCTTCTCGAACCGCCGGAGGAAACGTTCTGGACCCCGGAGCGAGCGGCCCAGAACATCGCAAACGACATCAGGTCGCTCGCGGCGGTGGGTGGTGAGCTCTTCCTGGTACCGAACTCGGGTGGATTTGCGGATATTCCATTCTTCAGGATTTATGGCGTGACAGCCGACGCCGAGGCCTGGCAGGCGGAGTTCAGTGCTCTTCTCCGAGCAAACGTGGCAGCACTCGATCACGAGCTCCGAATCAGCGTGATGTTCCTGGATGCCGATGAGGTTGTGAGAGAGATCACCGCTTCTCCCGCGGACTTCGGACTGACGAACGTGACGGATCCCGCCTGTCCTGACTGCGGCATAGGCCTACCCGAACCGGATGCCGGCGACACTGTTGTTCCGAATCCGGACGAATACTTCCACTGGGACCTCGTCCACCCCACTCGTACGGTGCACCGAGTCATCGGCCTGCGAGCTGCCGAGCTGGTGGATGCTGAGCTGAACTGCCGCCGTCCACCACAGAACTGAACACCAAACAACCCATAATATGAATACGCAACGCTCGCATTGTCCCGATCCCGACCACAACATGACCCGCCGAAAATTTGTCGGCACAACCGCTCTCGGAAGCGTGGCGCTGCTAAGCGGAGGGCTCACTTCGTTTCTTCAACGCTCTGCTTCAGCAGCGGGTGATTTTCAATTTGTTGAAGCGACAATCCCTCAGCTTCAGGCTGCGATGGCTTCCGGCCAACTGACGAGCCGGCAACTGACCCTGGGTTACATTGATCGCATCGGGTCCCTTAATCCCCTCTTGCACTCGGTGATTCAATTAAATCCAAATGCAGTCGCTATCGCTGCGCGTCTGGATAACGAACGCCGCCGCGGACATGTTCGTGGCCCGCTCCATGGGATTCCTATTTTGGTCAAGGACAACATCGCGACTGCCGACAATATGCAGACGACGGCAGGATCGCTGGCGTTGGTCAACAGCCGCGTGCCGGCCGACGCCGTGATCATTCAGCGCTTACGCGCTGCTGGCGCCGTGATTCTTGGCAAAGCCAACCTGGGAGAATGGGCAGACGCCCGTGGCTTTACACAAGTGTTGAAGCTTCCATTCCCCACGTCTCCCGCTGTCGGCTGGAGCGCGCGGGGCGGAAACACAGTCAATCCGTACGACTTGAGCTATACGTCGTGGGGATCCAGTTCTGGTTCGGGTAATGGCGTTGCCGCGAATCTGTGCGCTGGGGCGATTGGGAGCGAGACCGACGGGTCAATCACGGGACCGTCCGCGGTTGAAAACATCGTTGGTTTGAAGCCAACGCTCGGTCTTGTTTCGCAAGATGGGATTATTCCAATCGCCCATGAGCAAGATACAGCCGGGCCGATGGCGCGCAGCGTTACAGACGTCGCAATCCTGCTCGGCGCTTTGCAGTCGCCCTTTGGCGAAGTGATCGGGCATCCGCTGCCCGATCACTATACCCAGTTTCTCCAGCGCGGTTCACTCGAGGGCGCCCGGATCGGACGCGACGTTCGCTTTTTCGATTACGCCTACTTTGGCAGCGGCATTCCGGGTGACGAAGAGACGGTTGCGTTTGCCGAGCACGCGCTGGAGGTGATGGAAAGTCTCGGTGCAACCATTGTGGACACCGATACAGGTGACGTGTTCGCCTACAAGAACGACGAGAGCACGGCGCTGCTGTATGAAATCAGAGCGCAAATCGCGGAGTACCTCGCCACGCTTACGCATACGGACTTGCGAACATTGGCTGATCTGATCGCTTTCAACGAAGCGCATTGCGAGCAGGAACTGGTTTACTATGGTCAGGAGATCTTTGAGGCATCGGAACAGTTCCCAGGTTATCCCGACGATCCGATTTACGTGGCCGCGCGAACCCATGCTCGGAATACAGCGCGCTCCGGAATTGATGACGCACTCGCCGCCGATAATCTCGATGCGATTGTAGCGCCACACCTGACCAACATGTCCGGGCCGTGCGTGGCCGGCTATCCGAACCTGTCGCTTCCCGTAGGCATTCGCGATAATAGCAGGCCGGTTGGCATGCTGATGTACAGCGCCTTCCTGCATGAACCACAATTGATTGGCTTCGGCTTCGATTTGGAGCAGGAGCTAAACGCGCGGAGGCAGCCGCAATTCCTCGGTTCGGTGATTCCGCCGCCGAATGCCGACCTTTGCACCGGCCACTCCAGGGGGCAGATCGCATCTACCGCACGGCCGCATCTTCTAAGATTGCGACCCCTTCGCGCTTAAGCATGCGAGCAGAATGACCACTCTGTCGGCATGACAGTTTTTCTCGGGTGTGGCTTCGCCGCGAAATATCGCGAGGGCGGGGTAGTTCTCTCCGAACCGCTACAATTCGAAAGGATCGCCGCCTCCCTCGCGCCGAAATGAGGCCAACCACGAATCAACACGAATCGGTACCAATTGATCGGGAAAACAGCCGACGACAGATTGCCCGGACAAAACGGATGGGTTGGGCGCGACCATAGCCTGCTCGCCGTGGCGAGGATTTCGCTGACAGCACGGATGACTGGGGAGCATACGCGGCTCGCGTGTTGGTTTCGGCAGCCTGCCGAAACATTCTTTTCTTGCAGAACGCGACGAAGGAAACACACACTGTTCCTTGCCCACGAATCACAGATGATTGCGGGCCCAAATTTTGCTTTGCAGTCGTATCAGAAATGATACGGTTATGCAGTGCCGCGACCCTTGCCCGCCGTTTTCTTTCGGACAGAAGCCGGGCGGGAGCCGGTGCGCGAATGGTTGAAAGATTTGCCGAAAAACGAACGAAAGATAATTGGCGAGGATATTATGACTGTGCAATTCCGCTGGCCGCTTGGCATGCCGCTTGTCGATCACTTGAGATCCGGCATCTGGGAAGTTCGCAGCAAGCTGCCGACACGGATCGCGCGAACATTATTTTTCGTGCACGAAGGCGAAAATCGTCCTCCTGCACGGATTCATTAAGAAGACGAGAAAAACCCCGCAGGAAGACAGAGCTTTGGCTCTGCAGCGCAAAAATGCCTACATCAAAAGCAGCAAAAAGTAAGAACAAACATCGCGGCAGCAGCTTTGAGAAGTTCCTCAAGCAAGATGGATTGCTTGAGGAGGTTCAAGCCGCGGCGCTCAAGCGAGCGGTTGCACTCAAGGTACGCGATCTAATGAAGCAGAATAAGCTGACGAAGAGCGCAATGGCCGCGCAGATGCAGACTTCCCGCGCGGCTGTTCACAGGTTGCTCGATCCGGCAAACACATCGGTCACTTTGGCCACACTAAACCGCGCCGCACGTTCTCTCGGGCGAAAAGTCAAAATCGAATTAGTACCGGCTTAGCGCTTATCTCAACGACGCGAAACCCGAAGGCTTTCGGAGTAGAGATTCCTGGCTCTTTCCTTCGTGTTTTTCGTGCGTGGCGCGCCGAAGCGGATCGAAGGCGGGCCTCCCCGCTTAACGCTTTAACGATTTAACGATTTTTACGCGGCGCAGCGTGACCTGTCGCGAGATTTCGGTCTGTACACTAATGAACGGCCGAAACTGATTTCTTAAGACGAGGATTCAAAGAAGGCCAAAACAACAAGAGGAAATCATGAACAATTCAAATAGTTACTCCAGAAAATCGAAAGACAAATTTCTGCCGTTGTTGACCTCGTTGACGATGGTCGTCCTCGCGTTCCTGGCCCCGATGACAGCCTTCGCCGCCACCTTTGTTGAGACCGCCTCGGAGCCGTTCGGGACGTTCGGTGGAGTCGAGTACATCCGCCACACGGGTCGCTTTATCGGAGCCACCGCCCTGGGCGATTATCGGATGGCGTTCGAGATCGTGGCCTCAGCCGGCCCCGGGCTCGGCAACAGAACGGTTCTCATCGAGCCGCCCCACTTCCTCTTCGGGCCTGCGGGGCGCGATGGTGTTCTCGGCCGCTCCTTCGTCTTCGGCCACGGGTTCAGCTATGCGGCGGTCGGCTTCGGGACCAACGGCCTCAACATCCTGGATCCGACGGTACCCGACCTCGTTCTGGCCGGCCTACCGGTGGGGGACCCCGGCCTCGATCCGGTGACCACCGATTTCGATATTGTCGTACAATTTGTCCAGGCACTCTCAAGCGACCCCTTCGCAGTAGCGAAGCTGGGCGTGATCGAACGCAAGGCCGGCTACGGCGTTTCGCAGACGGCGGAAGTATGGCAGGTGGTGTTTCATCGGCCGGGCGGGGAGGGCCTGCTCGACTTTACGCTGCTCGATCGTGACCTCTGGCGACCGCCGTTCGAAGATCCGTTTACTCTGGAACTTCTGGAAAATCTTCCGGAAGAGTACATGCCCCTTACCGGTATCGGCAAGGTGATCTTCGTCGCATCTGAAGGAGACCAGCTGATAGCCGGTTCCGAACAGCTCCGCCGGTCGGTGGTCGGCCCCGACGCCGATCCCGACCACTATCGCCTGTACGAGATCGCCGGCGCTCCCCACTTGCCGCTCGACCCGCCCTTCAATCCCCTGGACTTTAGCGGCGTGGTGCGGGCGATGCTCCTCGCCGGCGACCAATGGGTGCGCGCCGGAACGCCTCCGCCGCCGAGCGTGCTCCTTGCACAGGCTCCGCCGGGCGCCATCGATCCAGTTTACCAATTCGAGACCGGCATCGCCCGCGACGCCAATTTGAACGCCTTGGGCGGTGTCCGGTTCCCCGACGTGGAAGTCGGCCGCGCGTGGTTTATCGCCAGTTTGCTGGATTTCGAGATCCTTCCGGGCTTGCCCGGGCTGGTCGGCGCCTGGGTCGATCTGCAATGCGTTCCTCTGGCCGACGGGTCACCCCGCTTCGCGGACCATGGCGATTACGTCAGCCGCGTCGTCCACCAGGCCAACGCACTACGCAACGGCGGTTATCTCCTGGAGGCCGACGCCGAGGCCCTCAAGCAGCAGGCAGCCGAATCCGAAGTGGGAAAGCCGGGCACCTGCTCGCAGTAAACGCGCAATTTCTGCCCCGCACATGAAGGAGGTAGTCATGAAACGAAATGATCGACAGCCCCCGCGTAAGCGCGGGACTTCAAACTTTACCCCGAGCTTCAACGATTTAACGTTTCAACGCGGCGAAGCCATCTGCGAAATCCGCATAACCTGTGGTCTTTCCGTTAAAAATTCGCACCTTTCCGCGTTACCTCGCGCGAGATTTCGGTCTGTACATTAATGAAGGAGCAGAAAATGTTTAAAATCTTTGGCAACATTACAGTCAAAGAAACAGAGGAAGGTATACCAAACCTTGTCGTGGCTGCGTTCGACACTGATCAAGAACAGTTCGACCTTGATCATCTACGGGCAGGCACTTCCGAGGGGGCCTTGGCGGACCGGATCGGATCGGTGCTCACGGATGCCAATGGCCATTTTGAGCTGACTTTCGAGAAAGCGGATTTCCAATTAAGTGATCAGGAGCAGCGACCGGACCTGATGCTGGTCGTCTTTGCACCCGAGGACAGCCGGTCGGCTAACGAGCCTTCACCTTTAACACCTCAAGAGCGCGTGCTCCACGTCTCGCGCGTGCCGCGGCAAGATGCAGGTCGGTACTGAGGCTTATGCGATTCGGATTCTCAAAGAGCAGCTCGACAACTTCGAGATCTCTGTAGGCGACCGACCAGCGTCGGATCCTGCGCAATACGTCAGAACGGTACAGCGGGCATGGGACTTTCAGGACGCGGTTAAAACGCAGCTTCAGCCCCGGCTCAAGCAGAAGGCGGAAAAGGCTCAGGCACTCGCTAAAGAGGCTAAGGAGAAGTTCCGGAATCTCTCTGCTGTTCCCAAGGCGGTGCGAGAGAAGAACCCGCTGTTCGTCGCAAAGCCCGAGGACCTTGCGCTTGCTCAGAACGCAGCCATTGAGCAGGGGCTCGAACGTCTGTCGGAGTACCGGGGTCTGCTCCGGATCAACCTTAGCGAAACCGACATCGAGCGGCTCAACGCCGCCAACGGCGAAGGTGGGGAGCACAATGCTTGAGATCATCGATGGCCGGGTTGAGGGCGAAACTGACGCTTCGGCCCTTCTTGCCATTGTGTCGGAACGCGGCGGGGGCATGGACTGCGTGCGCAGCCACTACCTAATCGACGCCTGTGTGCCGCCAGAACGCACTATTCCCGCTACGGACGACCCGACATTAGCCTCGCCGGCGGCGCTCATCCCGCTGTCCCCAACGACTCGTCCTGCGGCGCCGGGCGATCACATGTCCGTGGCAGTGCGAGTTGAAAATGCCCGCGGCCTGCCTCAATCCGGTGTCGACGTCGAGTTCAGCGTGACGGAAGGCGGCGGCTTCATGAGCCCGCCATCGCCCGAAGCAACTCCGAAGGCAGGGCCGAGGCGACGTGGATTCTCGGACCGGGCGAAGGTCCGCAGTCGTTGACGGCAACTGCTGCAGGGTTGCCCGCTGTAACCTTCACCGTCACTTCCTCCGAAGCATCTGCAGGAGTCTCGGTGGAAGACGCGGAGCAGCGGCTGCTCCAGCGCGTCGTCGGGCAGGTCCAGGAGTTGGAAGCGGCGGAAGCGGTCGAGGCGCTGCCTTCCCGTCCCGACCAGCAGAAAGTGCAGGAGGCTGTGCAGTCGCTCAAGCTCGAAGGCGGCCCCGCAGACGCCACCGCTTACCACGACTTTCAAGTGCTCCAGGTGGCGTTCAAGCACGTTTGGTCGGAGGCGTTCGATGAGGGTACTGAAAGGAAGAGCAGAGGAGCTATATAAGGAAATCGTGAAGATTGTTAGGGACTGGGGCACCGGCGATGACTTCGCCGATGAAGAGATCGCCGACATTGAGCGCCTGGTGACAGCGGCGGAACGAAGAATCGAAACTCTCCCTGCGCCCGCAGACGAAGTCGTACGCGTCGTCGCCGAAGGCGAGGAAGGCGAGCGCGGGGCCGTCGAAGTAAGACGCCCGGGAGCTGCCACCAGTGAAGCTGCCAGTGAACGCTTTCCGAGGATCAGGCGGTTGTTGAAGGACATTCAGGATCGTTTGCATGAGCCCTATGCCTTCGACATCTTCGTTCCCGATTCTTACAACTTTGGGATCATGCTCACGTATCGCCAAAAGTGGGAGCCGCTGAGCTACCAGGCGGGTAACCTCGTGGCGACGATCCCTCTTGCTCCAGGCGAGACACGCAAGTTCACCAAGAAGGAGGTGGTCAAGAAGACCCGGGCCGAGAAGGAGATCTCCAAAGCGATGTCGTCGCGATCCGAGGAGCTTTCGGAGACGCGGCGAGCCGAGGCGGCGATCATGAGAAAGGCCTCCACCGCCACCAACTTCAAGGCCACCGCCGAAGGCTCGTTCAGCATCGGGATCGCGAGCATATCCGGCTCCACCGAGTTCGCTCTCAATCAGGCCGAAGAGTCGGCGAACAATAAAAAAGACTTCCGCGAATCGACGCTAAAGGCTGCTGAGGAATACAAGCAAGAGCGGGAGCTTCAGGTTGAGTCGACATCAACGGAAGAGATCGAGGCGACGACCTCTGGAGAGATCAGTAACCCCAACAACGAGCTGACCGTCACTTACCTATTCTACGAACTCCAGCGCCGCTACCGCATCAGCGAGCATATCCACCGGGTGCGACCTGTTATTTTGGTCGCGCAGGATGTCCCGGCACCGCACGAGATCGATGAGGACTGGCTGCTGGCACACGAGTGGATTCTCCGGCGGGTTATCCTCGACGACACACTCCTGCCGGCGCTTGACTACGTGTCGGACACGTTCACCGGCGACGAGATATCGATCGAGATCAAGCGGGCGAACTGGGAGAAGCAGCATGCGCTTGTGGATAAGCTGGAGGCGAACGTCTCCTGGCAGTTAGCCATGCGCGACGCTCTCCGAGAGGCATTGATAACGACGGCGCTGGGTAAGGATCTCTCCGCTGCCCGGGAATCGACGACAGGTGAGGACGTTGGCGCTCTCTTGACAGGCGGTCCCGCGACTCTCCTCTTTGGAAGCCGTGATGAAAGAAATACCGAGCGGCTGGAAGCTCAACGCAAGGCCGCGGAGACCCGTCTTAAATACGCAGAGGAGGCGCTTGCCGATGCGCAGGCGAAGTTGAAGAGCGCATCGGACGCGTTCGCGCAGGCATCACGCGAGTACAGCGACGGCCTCCAGCGGCAGATGAACCAGCGGACGGCGATCGACCAACTCCGCATCCACGTCAAACAGAACATCTTCTATTACATGCAGGCGATCTGGGATCACGAGCCGCCAGACCAACGGTTCTTGCGCCTCTACGAGCTAAAGGTTAAATGTCCGATGCTGACGGAAGACTGCGTAGCAGAGGCGGTCGATCCTGTTGGGAGCAGGCACACCTTCGATCCCGACTTCGACCCGCTTCGCGATGTACCGGGAATACCTGACCGGCCTCGCCCCAGAAGACCAGGCATCTTCAAACTGCGTTGCACACCGGCGATCTCTGACGAGGAAGTGGATCTCGTGCAGATCGCCGATCTGGACAGTCCGCTCGGCTACAAAGGCAACTACATCATCTTTCCTCTCAAAGAACGCTGCTACTTGACGGACTACATGCTGCAAGAGTTTGTGGACGATTACTTCGGTGTCCGCGATCCTGACGAGTTCGGCAACTACACCATCGAAGAGCTTAACGATTACATCCGCTGTGTCTGGCACCACCACGGCGTCACAAATGAGCACCGCGAGGTACTGCGGGATGTATTCATCCGTCGTCTGAGCGAACCGCGCCGCTCTTCTGACGAAATTATTGTTCCCACAGGTCAACTGTTCATGGAGGCTCTGCCTGGTCGCCATCCGCTGCTCGAGGACTTCAAGCTCCGCCACCGCATGGAAGACGTCCACAAGGTCCAATCCGAAGTCCGCCACGCCGAGCTGGAGAATCTGCGTTTGGCTGCCCGCCTCGTCGCGGGTGAGCGGGAGGATCCGGAGATCGAGAAGCGCATTATGGTTGACCGCGATAGCGGGGTAGTGGTGGATACCGAATGATAGGCGGTTAGCTTTACCCCGCAGCGGGAAATAAAGTTATGAGTAATGGTGAACACCGCGCAACGATGCACCTGCCCCTTTCTGAGGCTGCGCGGCGAGAAATTCAGCGCAGAAGAAGAGAGGAAGCTCCTTCGGCTCAGTTGCGCGATCCCCGGGGAATAAACGATCGGGGTACAGCATCGCCTTACGTAACTGAGAGGCAACCATCCGGACGGGTGAGGCAAGGCCCCGAGATTCTCATAGAGGGACGCGCGCCGAGTCGAGTGATCCAACTAGAACCGGTCGATATCGAGGGGCGGCTCCCCCGCTCGAGAAGGACTCCACAAGCCTCTGAGCGGACGCGAGCCACGGGGAGTCGGCTGGCACAGAGTCCACCTCAAGGTGAACCGCCCTTTTGGCGTGTACCGGCTGGACAAGCGATAAGAGAATCGCTCCAGGATGAGCGGACTCAGCAAGTAGTTGAGCGGGCGAATCGGGAAGCTGAGCGAGCAACTCGAGAAAGATACGGTGTCGCAGCAGCAAGATCCTTACGTGAGCAGCGGCGTATGATGAATCCCTACGATCTGCCAAGGACATTCCAACTCCCGTGGTATGATCGCCCAGAAAATCTCACACCGCAGGAGCAGGAATGGCTGCGTCGTGAACCGCTTTTGGGCAACATAGCCGGGATCGCTGTTGGGATCCTGCGATCGCTGGATCGACTATTTGAGAGCATTGAGGCAATTCCAGAACTTCCAAGAGCCATTTGGGAGCTGGTACGAAAGCTTAGCAGTCCCGAGTTTCTTCTTAACCGTCGTCGTCAAGGCGAACTCATCCTCTCCATTGTTATGGAGCCTTTCCGCGCGATTGCCACAGATATCGATGCCGGAGTTAGAGCTGCAGAGGAAGGCGATCAGATCGAATCCTCGGCACGCCTCATCGAAGCCACCGTTCGCGTTCTGGAAATCATCGCCGCCATCCGGGCTGCTGTCGGAACAGCAGCCCGGATCCCTCGCTCCCTACAACGTCTTGAGGCTGTTGGAGAGCGGCTTCGCCAATCACCGAGATTGGCCGAACTGAAGCAACTCGTTCGCGACCGGCTGGCAGCTTCCGAATAGGTGGACGCAGTGCTTCGGTTCAAGCTGCGATCGCACGTTCAGGGCACGCATTACTGCGCCTTGCCGCACCAGAGCCCGATGATCACTGCAATTGACAAGGAGTTTTTTGAGGTTGCCCGACCCATCTCTCGGAGGGCGCCTGGATACACATTCGCGATCTCGCGCTGGCAAACCGGAGTTCATTGATGGAAGAGGCCTCGATTTACTTTAGCTGAAGCACGCGCGAGCGGATCGGAATTGAATTATACCTTCGCCTTTCCGAGGAACAGCGCGCCTTCCTCGCGTGGAACTAGCCGAGAGCCAGCATCCGTTCGCGACAATTCTGAGTTGCTCGGATTCGCGTATGCCGCCGAGATCGTGTTTGATCAGGGTCTCGGCGATTTATTCTTATTCCGAGTAGCAGGCAACGTGTCAACGATGACGCCGTGAAGAAAGCGCCCGGACACATTGAATCGCTGGATTTCTCGTTAAGAAACGTGACGTCGCCCGTGTCGAGTCTGTAATAGGCCACCGACTACCTGAACTTCACCGGAATCAACTTTAGCCTTGAGAATAGGCGTGGACGAACGCAGCGCGTCCACAACGTGTTTCACGTTTGCCTTTATCGTGCATCGAGATCGCATTGACCGTCGCCTCCACTGCTGGCTTAATCGCCGTGAAACCTTGCGCGACCGATTAATTTGTCCGAAGCGGAGCTGTCACACTGGCGTGATATGCTGCAGAGCTTTATCAAAAAGGACGATTTCAACCGGGTTTACGGGCCATAGAAAGGACGACTGGTACGGCCGATCCTGGGATTTGAGCCGCCGCGAAGCGACCCTCCTTGGGTGCGAGCCGGGCCTGGCATTAGGCTACTTCAAAGGTGTTCGCCCGCCACGGCGGGCAGGCAGAGCAGGCAGCGCGGTTAATTTGGTAGGGGCGATTGACCTCAATCGCCGCGGCGGTTCGGGTTCATCCCATGGGATAAACCACGGAGCAACACCAACTATCCCACGGCGTGAACCGCCCCTACCTCATTTCGGAGCAAGCGACTGAACGACTTTTTCGAAACGCGGATCGCCGCGGAGCGAGTCCCAGGAGGGCCACAGCTTTAGCGTCCCGTAGTCCACCCAAACCGCCAGGATGGGAGCGCGCAGACTAGTTTCCAGTTCCTGTAAGGCTAGCTCCTTATCGCCCGCCCACGCCGCCGTGATGGGGAAACTTTGAAGGACGCGACTGGCGCTGTAGATGTCTTTTTCCATCGGCGTAAGCGCGATCGCCCGGCGGCCTTCTTCCAGCGCCAGCTCTTTGCGGCCCAGAGCCGCGTCGATCTGGGCGAGGACGCACAGCGATGGCCCATGGTCCGGCTGGGCTTGCACGATCTTCTCCTGCTGCGCGCGAGCCGCTTCAAAAGCAGCGCGCGCCCTTGCCTGGTCTTTGGTCATCCGCGCCAGCATCCCTTCGCAAAAGCTACGGCTCAGAATGATTGTTTGATCGCCCACGACATTGTTGCCCAGCGCAACGAGCGCTCGCTCAGCGGCAGTCGGATCGCGTTCGCACATCGCGCAAACATACCAGAAGTCCGCGACCTTCGTGATTGCGCCCGGTTCCTGCGCCAGGATCGCATCAATCGTCTGGTGGAGCGGCCGCGTGTCCGCTTTCCAGAAGAGATACATCGCCGCACGGTAGGCGCGGATTTGGACGTTATTGGGCTCGATGCTAAGCACACGATCCAGCGCACCAATCGCCTCAGCATGACGCCTCAAGTTTGCATAACTGTACCAGAGCTCTGGCAGAATAAAAAGGTTGCGCGGGTCTAGCTCCACCGCGCGTTCCAAATTATGCAGGGCTTCCTCCTGCTGGCCGCGGCGACGCAAGATATAGCCGGTCAGTTCGAAGATACGCGGATCATTCGGTAAAGTTCGGCGCGCGGCGTCCAATTCGGCCAGCGCTCCGTCAGAGTCGCTCCGCCCAAAATTAAGGTATTGCGCCCGCGCCAAATGCGTTTCGCCCGCATCCGGCCGCAGCCGTGTCGCGGATTGAAGAGCAGCCTCAGCCAGCGCAAGCCGGGCCGCGGTGTGATCGCCGCGCCATGAATAGAGATATTCGTGGGCCCAGGCGAGCTGGCAGTAAGCGTCAAAGAATGAGGGGTCATGCTTCACTGCCTCATCCAGAAGCTCGATCGCCTTACGCACGTCTTGGTCGTTACTCCCACTGAAACTTGCCGTGAGGAGAAGTGATTTGGCCCGGCTGTAAAGATCGAATGCCGCCAGATCAGTAGTGGGCGACCGCTCGATGGCTTTCTTCTCGTGAGGCGAAAGTTTCGCCTGTAACTGGCCGGCAATGGCCTTGGCGATCTCGCTCTGAATGGCGAAGACATCGGCAAGGTTGCGATCATAAGTCTGCGCCCACAAGTGTGCGTCGGTGCGAGCGTCGATCAGCTCCGCGTTCACACGCACTTTGTTGCCAGCGCGTTGCACGCTGCCTTCCAGCACGTGGGCCACGCCAAGCTCCCGACCGATCTCCCGCAAGTTGCGCGCGACTCCGCTCTTGTAATGCATGACACTCGTGCGGCTGATCACTTTCAGATCGGCAATCTGCGCAAGGTCGGTGAGTATTTGATCCTGCACGCCATCGGCGAAGAACGCGTTCTCGGGATCGGCGCTGAGATTTCCGAACGGAAGGACCGCTATGCTCTTGGAAGGAATCGATCCATTACCAGTCGGCACCGGATGAGTTGATTCTCTCTCCCAGAACATCACACCAATTGCCGCTGCGAGGGAGATTAACGATGCTACCAACACCGTCGGAGTAGGATTCCGTCGCACCCATTTTCGGCCCCTTGCGAACACTCCAGTGCGCCGAGCCCGAATCGGTTCGTATCGCAGCCAATGCTCAAGATCATCGGCAAACGCCCCAGCGGATTGGTAGCGCGCGTCAGGATCGCTCTCCAGACAATGAGCGACGATTGTCTCCATATCGCGGTCGAGCGATGGCACGAGTGAACGCAAACGCGGTACAGAAGTTGCAGCAGCCTGATGAATAACATGAAGAACATTCGGGCCGACGAACGGCGGACGCCCAGTGAGGAGATAGAACAAAATCGCGCCGAGACTGTAAACGTCAGCAGCACTCGTTAGATCTGCTGCCCGGCACTCAGCTTGCTCGGGCGCAATGTAGCCTGGCGTTCCAAGCGTCTCCAGCGTTCTGGTTAGGTCGCTGGTTTCATTGAGCCATTTTGCCAGGCCAAAGTCGCTGACCATCGGTTCGCCGTTCTCATCGAGCAGAATGTTCCCCGGCTGAAGATCGCGATGCAGAACTCCTTTTGAATGAGCGTAAGCAATCCCGCGTGCAACCTTGATCATCACACGCACACACTCGCGAGGCTTTTCGTGGAGCGGCGGTGCTGCGGCACGGAGACTTCCGCCCGTTGCGTATTTCATGCTGAAGAACGGCAGCCTCTCCTCACTCTCGCTGATCTCGTAAATAGGAAGAATGTTTGGATGATCGAGACTGGCGACCGCTTCGGCTTCGCGGCGAAAACGCACCAGCGTCTCGTGCAAATTCACCTGATGAGAGAGAATGCGTTTCACCGCGACGATCCGGCGTGAGTGCTGCTGACGCGCGCGATAAATCACTCCCATCCCGCCGCGTCCGATCTCTTCAAGAATTTCGTAATGACCGAGGCGCCATTGCGTGTCAGTCACGTCCGCTTCTACGAGGACGCTTTCAAACGCTTCCCGCGAGGCTTGGCCTTTGGTTTCAAGTCCCTCGTGGAGGAAACAGTTGATACATGTGTCTTGATCAAGCCGTATTACCGCACCGCATCGCAGGCATTTCTCCAGATTCTCAATTCCGTCTATGGCGAAATCAGAAGTGTCGACTGCTTTCTTCATCAGGATGCAGCGGCTAGTGCCGCGCACAAATGACGGATCTCGTCATCCACATCCGCCGGGTTCGCGACCGTGTGAGCGACCTCGTCACGCAGGAGCCACCGGTAACGCTCACGCAGATTATGTAGTTGCTTTTTCACAACTGTCTCTGCAATGCCTAACGAAACAGCGAGATTGGCATACGAGATATCAGCGTGTTCGGCCGCGAGATAATCTCGCAATCCTTCAAAAAGCCGCAGGCGTCCCTTGCCTTCACATTCTTCACGCAAGCGCCCGAGCGCCTGCTCCACGACTGTCGCAGCCCAGCGCAGATCGAAGAGCCGCTCGGGTGCAAGCGAAGCGAGCGCGCGAGGCGAGATCGAAATCTGCGAGGGCGCTTCTGCCATCCAGGCATCCCACGAAATGAATTTAACGCCACCGCCGCGTTTCAGCGTTTGTCTTGTGTCACTGACGTTGTGAAGAAAATTCTGGACCGACTTGAGGAGTAGCGAGCGGAACCGGCCCCGGCTTTGGTCGGCCTGGCGCAGCCAATTGGTTTTTAGAATCATCAGGAAGAAATCTTGCGTCACGTCCTGTGCGTCTTGAGGGGAATAACCGTGGCGGCAAACGTAGGAAAAAACGGGGCGCCAGTAAGTTCGACAAAGCTCCGCGAGCGCCCCAGCGGCTTTCTGCTGGTCGCCCTCGGTGTTGGCCCCGGCAAGGACAAGACTCCAGCGCGTGGTGGTAAACATCCGCGGCTCGGTTTCCACATTCACCCGCCTTTAGCGTGATCGCTTTTTACGTCTTCTACAAGCTTAAAACGGGTCGCAGACGCGCCCATGCCAGCCAGATCAGACAGAGATTTCTAACCACTAATGCACACGGATAGCCACGAATTTGGTGCTCCTCATTGGTGTTCATTCGTGTCCATTCGTGGTTAAAGAAAAATTTCCGGAACTTTGGTTTCCACTTCCTTTAGAGGGTTTGTATGAAAACTTATTCCTGGTTAAATCGAAAGGGTCTTCTATCAAATCTGCGCACAAGTTTTTGTGCGCTCGCAATTGCCGGTGTGTCGTTGGCGTGGATATCGACGCCCGCCTACGCCGGCACCTTTGTTGAGACCACCTCAGAACCGTTCGGGACGTTCGGTGACGTGGAGTACACCCGCTACACGGGGCGCTTCGTCGGAATGACCGCTCTAGGCGATTACCGCATGGCGTTCGAGATCGTGGCCCCTGCCAACCCCACGCTCGGCAACGGAACGGTTCTCATCGAGCCGCCACACTTCGGCTTCGGGGCCGCGGGGCGCGATCTGCTTCTCGGTCGCGACTTCCTCTTCGGTCACGGGTTCGGCTATGCGACGGTCGGCTTCGGAACCTTCGGCCTCAACATCCTGGACCCGACGGCAACCGACCTGATTCTTACCGGCGAACCGGTGGCGAACCTCGGCCCCGATCCGGTGACCGATTTCGATATCCTCGTTCAATTCGTTAATGCGCTTGAAAGCGATCCCTTCGCCATTGGTGCGTTGGGCTCCATCGAACGGAAGTACCGGCTACGGCGTTTCGCAGACGTCGGGAGTATGGCAGGTCGTGTTTCATCGGCCGGGCGGACAGGGCCTGCTCGACTTTACGCTGCTCCATAGTGACGCCTGGCGGCCGGTGTTCATAGACGACCCGTTTGCTCCGCAACTTCTGGAAATTCTTCCCGAAGAGTTCACACCCCTCACCGGCATCGGCAGGGTGATCTGGGTCGAGTCCGAGGGAGACCAGCTGATATCCGCCGGCACCTCCGCCCAGCTCCGCCGGGCGGTGGTCGGCCCTGATGCCGATCCCGCCCACTATCGTCTGTACGAGATCGCCGGCGCTCCCCACTTTTCCGGCACTCCGGACGATCCCCTGCCTCCGCCCTTTAACCCTCTGGCTCTAGACCTCGCCGGGGTAGTGCGGGCGATGTTCCTTGCCGGCGACCAATGGGTGCACGCCGGAACGCCGCCACCGCCGAGCGTGTTGCTTGCATCGGCTGCGCCGGGCACCATCGATCCGGTCTACGGATTTGAGACCGGCATCGCCCGCGACGCCAATTTGAACGCCTTGGGCGGCATCCGGTTCCCCGACGTGGAAGTCGGCCGCGCGCGGTTTATCGCCAGTCTGGTGGATTCGAGACCATCCGGGCATTCCGGGTGGTCGGCCTCTGGTTCGATCTGCAATGCGTTCCTCTGGGCGACGGGTCACCCCGCTTCGCGGACCATGGCGATTACGTCAGCCGCGTCGTCCACCAGGCCAACGCACTACGCAACGGCGGTTATCTCCTGGAGGCCGACGCCGAGGCCCTCAAGCAGCAGGCCGCCGAATCCGAAGTCGGAAAGCCGGGCACCTGCTCGCAGTAAATTCACCAGGCAAAACCCGCAAGTTCGCGATCAGCCGTCACGCCAAACGCGTGGCGGCGTGGTTGTCGTTGAGAAGAGTTCGTTAGGCGGTCGCAGAGCTCCGCCCTCCAATGTTCATCACCTTTGACATCTCCGCCACGTCAATGGAGGGGCGAGCTCCGCTAACCCGGCTCTGATCCTGCACCGGTGGACGCCTGCTCGCGAATTCATTTCGGAGTCCGTTCGGCGTCGCAGAGCTCCGCCCTCCATGCTCATCACCTTTGACATGTCCGCCACATCCAATGGAGGGGCGAGCTCTGCGAGCCCTGCGCAGATGCTCACCGGTCGTGCCATTCCAATATGTTGAGCTCACCTTGATGCGGCCAATCCTCAGCACGGCGAACGTGACCATGACGCATCGGATTGTTCAACACATACTGCCATTTCTCCGCATACGATTCAGACCGGCGCAATTGCCGGTCCCAAAACTCGCGTTGCCAAATTGGTACTTGCGTACGGTGCGGCCATGCCCGGGTGACCTGATTTCTGCAATACTCAATCCAAATTTTCAAAGGTTGCGGCTGAAACGTGTTTGGCGCGCAGAATAAATGGATGTGATCCGGCATGATCACATAGCGACCAACACGCCAGAAGTTCGCTGTCTGCCATGACTCGAGGATTAGCTGCGCTGCTTCATCGTTGGCCAACAGTGCTTTTCGCTGGCGGGTGCAGACCGTGAGAAAAATAATTATCGACCGAAATCCAACCGTGACGCTGGGAAAATGGGCCGGCCTTTTCCTACGCTGTTGATCATGCGGCAAACCAATGGAGCGGCGAGCTCCGCGAGCCCTGCTCCGATGCAGGACCGGCGGACGCCTGCTCGCGAATTTACTTCGGAGTTCGTTCAGCGCCGCAGAGCTCCGCCCTCCATATTCGTCAACCGGCATCGGGCGCTGCGCCTGGTCTTCAGTTATCCCAATTCGCGAGGATGCTGCGAAGGCGCGGCCGCAGTGGCAGCAGACTTGCCTTTTTGGATCAACATCAGGTTACGAATGTAGATCAGCGAGTTAGGGAGATAGGCGAGAATGCCGACTGGATCGCGTTTAAAAATGAAATACAGGCACATGATGATGCTGCCGAAGATACTCCAATACCAAAACGAGACCGGGATCACGCTTTCACCCCGGCGCTCCGAGGCGATCCACTGCACAAGGAAACGCATGGAAAATGTCGCGTTACCAATAAGGCCCAGTATGACGAGGTAACTCCAATCCAATCCAATGAATCTGTATTCCTTGCCAACCCAGGTGATTGCAATAAGTGCGAGTGTGTTCATAGGCAGTGTTCCCTAACGCGTTAAGATACAAACTACGGACAGCTTAGGATGACGCTTTTAGGCGTGTAATCAAAGTATCGGCGATCGCAGCTGGCGTATCTGCCACTGCAATCCCTGCACTTTTAAGCGCTTCAATCTTTCCTGTCGCAGTCCCTTTGCCACCCGAGATGATGGCGCCTGCGTGACCCATTCGGCGACCGGGCGGAGCTGTTTTTCCGGCAATGAATGCCGCCACAGGTTTTTTGCCATTCGCTTTGATCCATTCCGCAGCTTCTTCTTCTGCTGATCCGCCGATCTCACCGATCAAAATCACCGCATCCGTCCCGGGGTCCTCCTCAAACAATTTCACGCAATCGAGATGCGACAGACCATGTATTGGATCCCCGCCGATGCCGATACAGGTCGACTGCCCATAACCACGCGATGTTAACTGCCACACGGCCTCGTAGGTAAGCGTACCAGAACGCGAGATCACCCCAATACTCCCGGGCTTGTGAATATATCCCGGCATGATCCCGATCTTGCATTGACCAGGCGTAATGATGCCCGGACAGTTCGGTCCAATCAGGCGCGATTTTTTTCCATCTACGAGAGCTTTCACGCGCATCATATCCATGACGGGAATTCCTTCCGTGATGCAAACCACCAGCTCAACTCCAGCATCGACCGCTTCCAAAATCGAATCCGCCGCTGCGGGAGCAGGCACAAAAACCATCGACGCGTTACATCCAGTTTTTTGTCGTGCTTCCCAAACAGTATCGAATACCGGGACTTTGCCCCCGAATATTTGACCGCCTTTCCCGGGCGTGACGCCGGCAACAACATTCGTGCCATAGTCCATGCATTGCCGGGTGTGAAAGGCCCCGGCACTACCGGTGATTCCCTGCACAACAAGCCGCGTGTTTTTGTCGACAAGAATTGACATGAACTAATTGACAACCAGTGATTCAAACTGTCATTCCGAGCGAAGTCGAGGAATCCCGTGGCGAAACCGAACGTTCACTTTGCGGGGTCCTTCGACTCCGCTTCGCTGCGCTCAGGATGACAGCGAGGATCAGCTTGGCGCTTCCTCATTTCCGCTTGTGAATAACCAACTTGTTTCCGTCCGGATCCCGAAATTGCGCCATCCAACAAACCGGCGTCTCGGTCTTTTCGATGTCGAAGGTCACGCCGCGCTCTGTCAGCTTGGCAATCGCGGCGTCGATATCTTCCACCTCGAACGCGACGGTTGTGCCGTCGCGCGAAGGTTGCCACGCCGGGTGACACCCCACGCCGATGGTGATCGGACCAAGGTCGTACTCGACCCATGCGCCATCCATCTGTGTGCGTGTCGGCTTCAACTCTAGTGTCTCTTGATAAAATTTTCGCGCGCGTTCCTTGTCAGAAACCGCAATGGCAACAAAGGCCACTTCATTCGTAATCATTTGCAGACTCCTTTTTGGTTTTCGGGTTTGAGCTTGTGAATTATCAGTTTGTTGCCATCGGGATCCTGTATCACGGCCATGTGGCAGCATGGCGTCTCAAAAGGTTCCGCGGCGAAACGCACGTATTGATCTTTCAACTGCTTGATCGCGTTGTCGAAGTCCTCGACCTCGAACGCCGCAGCAGTGCCCTGATCGGACGGCGTCCATTGCTCGCCAACATTCGCGATAGCGAGCGTCTCGTTGCCAATCACATATTCAATCCATCTTCCGGACATCATCTCTTCGGAGGCACCTAAGCCAAGCACCTCCTCGTAAAACTTTCGCGCATGCGGAACATCCGTAACTGGAATAGCAACGAACCCGATTTCCTTAATTTTCATCCTGCGGGTTTCTCGATTGCAGGCCTCATACTTACCTTCGTTTCGCCGCTGCGACCGCCTTTTGCGCCGCGTCGGCAAGATCGTCAGCCGCGGTAAGTTTTAGCCCGCTTTTTTTCAACAATTCCTTCCCTTTTTCCACGTTCGTTCCTTCGAGACGAACGATAAGCGGCACTGTCAGTTTCAGCGTTTTCGCGGCGTTGATGATGCCCTGTGCGATTACATCACATCTCATGATCCCGCCGAAGATGTTGACCAAAATCGCTTTCACGTGTTTGTCAGCGATCAGGATCTTGAACGCTTCGGTCACTTGCTCTTCAGTCGCGCTGCCGCCTACATCGAGAAAGTTGGCAGGCTCGCCGCCATAAAATTTGATGATGTCCATGGTGGCCATGGCCAGTCCGGCGCCATTCACAAGGCAGGCGATGTTTCCATCCAGCCCGATATAATTCAGTCCATGTTTTGACGCTTCCACTTCGCGCGGATCTTCCTCCGCCACGTCGCGCATCGCCGCAATCTCCGGATGGCGATAAAGGGCGTTATCGTCAAAGTTGAACTTGGCATCGAGCGCCAGGACTTCGCCCTTGGTCGTAACAACCAGCGGGTTCACCTCAACCATCGAACAATCAAACGCAAGGAAGGTGCGGTAAAGTCCCTCGAATAGTTTGGACGCGTTCTTTAATTGCGAGGATTCGAAATCGAGTTGTTTTGCCAGCTTGCGCGCCTGATATGGCTGCATGCCGGCTAATGGATCGATGGGTTCCCGAATGATTTTCTCCGGCGATTTTGCGGCAACAGCTTCAATTTCCACTCCACCTTCGGTGCTGGCGACAATCAAAGGAGCAGCCGTCGCGCGATCGAGCAGAACGGCAAAATAGACTTCGCGCGCAATATCGGCCGATTCTGCTACCAGCACTTTGTTTACTTTGCGCCCGCCTGGCCCGGTCTGATGCGTCACCAGAATTTCTCCAAGCATTTTCTCCGCTACTTCGCGGACCTTTTGCGGCGTCTTGCGAACGTGGACTCCACCTTTAAATCCGTTTTTGAACGTTCCTTTGCCGCGCCCGCCCGCATGGACTTGTGCCTTAACGACAATATCGATGTCGCCCAGCTCTCGCGCGATCTGCTCTGCCTCATCGAGCGTCGTCGCTACTCTGCCTCGCGTCGTCGCGACATCGAATTTTTGCAATAACTCTTTGGCTTGGTGTTCGTGGATATTCATCCCGAGAAAGAGGCGTTGTCAGTCCGCCGCCTGTCCATTTAAGAAAGTTTGGAATAGCCCGCGAAGCGCAACTCAGCAACGATTTTTCTTTTCCGAATTGGCTTGCCTTGCCAAAACTGGGCCGACTACGGTGGCGGCCATGAAAACCTCTATGAAAACATTTACAATAGCCGGTGCACTCCTGCTTGCAGCCGCGCTCGGCAGTGTGGCAGGCACTCCCGCGCAGGAAAAAGCATTCACCGACAAATACAAAACAGCATTCGAAGGCAAAGACACCGCTACGCTGGAAGGCTTTCTCTACACACAAGGTGCCGACCCGGAGATTCTCGAGTTTTACAAAATGATGCAGTCGGGAGATGCCGGAGCGAAAATTTCCAGCATTGAACTGGTGAATCTTACGCCCGAGGACGCGAAAAAAGCCGCCACGCCCATGGAGTCGCCAGGCGGCGGAAAAGTTTGCCTGCCACTGAAGCCAACGAAGAAGCTCCTCATCAAAGTTGAGAAAAAGGACAACAGCGGCAGTTCATCCAGCAAGAGCGAAAGTTTTGTCGCTGAGAAAGACGGCAAATTCGTGATCCCTGTACCGGGACCATGTAAGTAGCGCTGCTGCTTGGGGAGCGCGAGCATTCTGCTCGCTCTGGCTGGCATTTTGCCAGCCAGCCGGCTGCGCAACTTGCAATGTCGACTGCAAGAGTTTCCAGCTCTTATGTCACATGCACAGGTCATCCGGCAACATGCCGGATGATGCGAGCAACATGCTCGCGCTCCCCCGTTCAGTTCTGCTTCTCCTGAAACAGAGTGCCCACCGTGCGCTGATCCGCCGGTGGTTCGAGTGCATTAACAAAATTGCGAAAACGCTTGGAGAAAACCTCGGGCCGAAGTTTCCAGTAATAAGCCATCCCTGGCGCCACGACATAATGACGAAGAAGTCCGTGCCAGCCTTCCCACAAGTCGGTGTCCATCATTCCGTAAACATGATGAAAATGAATCGTCTCAAATGCTTTTAAGAATTGGTAAGCCGCATGGAAAAATCGCGCCCGCTCTTCGACTGAAAGCACATTAATATCCTCAAGTCCCATCCGCCAGATTCGTTCCAGCTCGGCGTTTTCCATTAAAGGTTTGGTCACGTCGCGCAGGGCGCTCGCCGCAGCATCTTGCATGGCGAGCTTGGCCACTCGCGTGCTCTGATGCACTTGGACAGCAAGATATAACACAGACAAAACGACCGCCAGCGAGCCAACCAACTGCGAGATGGCGCTAACCGCATCCCAGTTCATGGCTCGTTTTATACCACAACTCTTTCGGTAGCATTATCAAAAGCGCCAGAGCAGTGGGACGCTCTAAATACGCTACTTGCGTTCGTCGGCGCTGACTTTCGACCTCTGACCCCTTAAACGCTGAACCTAGGGTGCCTTGCTTTCACTATGAAGAACGCCGACCCACTTCTTGCCCCGCTGAACCCAAACACTTCCGCAGTTGTACGTTCCGGAAATGTCTTTGCCGTCGGCACTCGCCTGCACTGTCGCTTTGTAGGTCATGACAGCCACTTTCGGATGCGGGAACGCCACTTTCACGTCTGCGAATGAGTACTCGCGCAGATCGGTCTTTGCCATGTCGGCAAGCTCGGCGTCCAAATTTTTCACTCCCTCCGAATAGACGCCATAATAATCCTGCGACATCAGCGCCTTGAATGCGTCTGCCTGTTTGTTCTTGTATGCCTCCCATGAGGATTTCTCGAGGTCAGTGATCGTCGATTCGCTGGCAACGCCTTTGCTCGCTTTCGCCGGCTTAGCTTGGACCAGGCAAATAGGAGCTATGGCAATCAACGCGACACAACAAAAAATGAATGATTTTTTCATAGCCCTCCCTTTATTTAAACGGCGGCGGTTCGTCGAGTCTTTTCCGAGGCTCCGTTGATTGATTTGCCCTGCTAATTTGGGCAATTGCTGTTCTGGCCACATCATTCGGTTTCAGTTACCGCTGGCGCGGGGGGCGGCATTAGCATCGGCAGGAATTCCGGCGGCATGAAGTTCGCCCAGACATCGTAATCCGGTCCGAACTGCCGCAGAAACAAAAGCGCAAACGCGCCAAGCGTCACAGGGATTGGCAGGAGTATAACGGTACCGACATACGGAATCGCAGCGATGCAGCAGGTCGCGCATGCAACCACACAACTGATCACCACCACCGCGACGGCCAACGCCAGAAGAAACAATACATATAGAAGGATCGGACTGGGATGGGTGGCAATTAAATCCAGCGTTTGAGCAAACGCCAGCCGCGCAGGGCACCGTTGCCGGTACATGATCGGAACCATCAATTGGGAGGCCGTGACCCAAAAGAAAGTGAGGAAGACTGCTATGAACACGAACGCCGACAACCCGATCCAAAATCCTACTCCAGGCTGCGCCTGAACGCCTCGAGGAATAAGCGGCACCAGGAGTGCAAACCCTGCGATGGCGGCAGTCGCGACGAGTACGAACACGAAGACAAGTGAGAACAGAAAGAAACTGTTTCCTTCCGCGCGGAATTCTTTCCACGGTTGGACAATCGCGGCCCGATTGTGAACGATGCAGTCCACGAAAATAAATCGCCCCCGCGCGCGCAGCCAGGCAAACAAGACAATGAGCAGGAGGACAACACAAACCAAAATACAAATGCCGGTAATAAGAACCGGCTGTGGAATTTCAGCGATCATTTTGTTCAGTTCTTGCGCCTCTTCGTGCCGGTTGTTCGAATAATTGTAACTGCCAACTCCTCCGGAGCCGAGGTTCGCAAGCCATGCAGCAAAACCGATCACGAGCCATTTTTTCAAATCGAACGGCTGAAAAAGGATTCTCTTCATCAACTCGAATCCTTCAACGAACGGCTTGAAGATCTCGATCTTCGATTCTGTTCCGTTCATGTTTGATCTTGTGGCGAAGCCTTGGCGATTGTAGGGCAACCGCATTGGTTGCCAAGCCAAACGACAGACAACCGAAGCGGTTGCCTATCAATTGCCCTCGCAACCGTGCTGTAGAGTCCGCTGTCCTTAACGGAGAATTCGACGGGGCCGCAAGAAATGCGCTCGGGCCAGCACACGCTACAGGCCGCTCTCGTCATTGTTTAGTGCGCCGGCAGCGCCATGTTACTTCTTGATGCCGCACGTAAAACGCCGTTATCCGATCGGCGCAGAGCTGATCGGCGAAAACCAAACGCATTTTCGAATCTGGGCGCCGAAGGCGCGGGAAGTTGATGTTGTTTTAAAAGACGCTGACGGTGGAAGACCAACATATTGCGCGCTTACAGCGGAGCCGGGAGGCTATTTTTCTGGCGCGGCCAGCGCCGGCGCGGACGCGCTCTACCAATTCCGATTGGACGGAGGCAAGAATTTTTATCCCGATCCAGCCTCACGTTTTCAACCGGATGGACCACACGGTCCATCGCGCATTGTCGATCCAACGAAATTCCCCTGGAGCGATGCGGAATGGCGCGGACTGAAGCTGAAAGGCCAGGTCGTTTACGAAATGCACGTCGGAACATTCACCGAAGCGGGGACCTGGCGCGCCGCGGCCGAACAGTTGAGCGAACTCGCCCGCATCGGAATCACCGTTATCGAAATGATGCCCGTGGCTGAGTTTCCGGGAAAATTCGGCTGGGGCTATGACGGTGTCGATTTGTTTGCGCCTTCACATTTGTATGGATCGCCGGACGATTTACGTGCCTTCGTCGACCGTGCTCATTCATTGGGTCTGGGCGTAATTCTCGACGTCGTGTACAACCATTTCGGACCGGACGGAAATTATCTCGGAATATTTTCCGACGATTATCTGGTTCACGGAAAAGGTCACGAATGGGGCGACACAATCAATTTCGACGGGCCGAACTCGGGATCAGTTCGCGAATTCTTCATCACCAACGGACGCTACTGGATCGAAGAATTTCATTTCGACGGTTTCCGCTTTGACGCGACGCACGCGATTCGCGACGAGTCTAACGAATACATCATTGGCGCTGTCGGTCGCGCAGCGCGCGAGGCCGCAGGAAAGCATTCGATCATTCTCGTCGCCGAAAACGATTTGCAGGAATCAAAGATGACGCGGCCTCGGACCGCGGGTGGCGACGATTTGGATGCTATGTGGAATGACGATTTCCATCACAGCGCCATTGTCGCATTAACTGAGCACAACGTCGGATATTTCGGTGATTACACCGGTAAGCCGCAGGAACTTATTTCCGCCGCAAAGCACGGTTTTCTCTATCAGGGACAGGCGTTTTCGTGGCAAAGGGCGTTGCGCGGAACTCCCAGCTTCGACGTTCCCGTGGAGGCCTTCGTTTGTTTTATTGAAAATCACGATCAGATCGCAAACACAGGCCCGGGTGACCGGCCGCGTTTTCAAACTTCACCCGAACGATATCGTGCCATGACGGCTCTTCTTTTGCTCGGGCCCTGGACACCTTTACTGTTTCAGGGCGAAGAATTCGGCGCATCGAGTCCTTTTCTCTATTTCGCAGATGTAGGCGATGCGTCTGTGCGCGATGCGACTCGCAAAGGTCGCGCTGAATTGCTGGCGCCATTCTTGTCGCTTACAAAGGAAGAAGCATTGAAACGCCTGCTGGCGCCGGATGATCCCGAGGCCTTTTCCCGATGCAAGCTCGATTTCGCAGAGCGCGACAAGAATCGCCAGCTGTACGATCTGCACATCGACCTGTTGAAATTGCGGCGCGAAGATTCGCGGTTTCGGCTGCAAAGTGCGGGCGGAATCGAAGGCGCAGTAGTCGGACCAACAAGCTTCGTCCTCAGATATCTTTCCGATCAAAATGATGATCGGCTCTTGTTGGTAAACTTGGGAGAACGCCAGGTCTTACATCCTGC
Organism: uncultured Verrucomicrobiae bacterium; assembly: GCA_963838045.1. GTDB lineage: Bacteria > Verrucomicrobiota > Verrucomicrobiia > Chthoniobacterales > UBA10450 > Udaeobacter. Next base: position 29,327 of record CAWIPQ010000016.1, read on the forward strand.
TGCGGAGCCTTTGCTCGCTCCGCCGCCGAATTGCAGATGGAAAACGCTTTGGACAAGCGATTCGCAGCGTTATGGGGGAACAGACGCGGCAGCAAGCGCAACTCCAGAGGAGTGGATTTTGCCAGCCGAATCAACCGTGGTCTTGCGACCAGTGCTGTAGTGTCCGCTCTCCTCAGCGGATCTTCCATGCTCGTATAGCGCGGCTATTGAATGCGTTGAGGACAACACACTTTACAGCGCCAGCTTGCTGATCGCGTTTGCGTCGTGCAATTCACAGCGCATAACTTTCGCCCAATGAAATTCGTTCTGCCCATTGTCGCATCTGCCTTGATGCCCGTGTTTGCGCACGCTCAGGAGACGCCCACGCCCACGGTCACTCCGCCACCAAAAGTCTATCCCGTCGCTTTGCCGAATTACGACGAAGAGACGGCTACGCGATTGCAGATTTTTTTGGACAACAACGATTTCGGGCCGGGAAAGATCGATGGAAAAATGGGCGAATTTTTCCGGAAAGCGCTCATCTCCTACAAGCATGCGCACGCGATGCCGAAGACCGGCGCGGTCGATCAATGGATGCTCGACCAGGTGCCGGAGACTTACACCACCTACACAATCAGAGAAGAAGACCTGAAACAGATCGGCGATGTGCCGGGCAGTCACACAGAGCAGGCAAAATTAAAATGGATGCCGTACACTTCGCTGCTGGAATTCGTGGCGGAGCGTTTTCATTCTGCCGAAGCCTACATTCAGAAGCTCAATCCCGGGATAGACTGGGAACACGTGAAGGTCGGCGACACGCTCAAGGTGCCAAACGTGTTGCCCTTCGAAGTTGAAAAATTCACCGAGGGCAAAGTCCCTGAGAATCCTGCATTCGCCGCGCGCAAGATTTTTGTCGATACACACGAGCATCTTCTCGAAGTATTCGACGGAGACCAGTTGGTTTGTGTTTTTCCCATCACACCCGGCTCCACGGCGCTCCCGGCGCCGGTGGGCACATGGAAAATCCTCGGTGTGACCGTTTGGCCGTGGTTCCGCTATGACGAAGGCATGCTTAATCACGGTGTGCGCACAGAAAATTTTTACAATCTTCCGCCGGGCCCGAACAATCTGGTCGGCGTTCTCTGGATGGGCCTGAACAAACCCGGCATTGGCGTTCATGGCACAAACAATCCCGAGACCATCGGCCGGGCCGCGAGTCACGGTTGCATTCGCCTCGCCAACTGGGATGCTGCGCGAGTGAAGGATCTTGTGAGCGCCGGGAATACCGTGATCATTTTCTAGGTGGTACGGTCGCCGCGGCGACTCCTCAACGCGTTGGCAAAAGCAGGCGGCTTTGCCACCAATATTTGCGTTTTGGGCGATCCACTTGCCATCGCCTTCGGAGAAGCCGATCCAGCTCAGCCAAGAATGTTTCGCGCGGAATAGCGATTTCAAAGTAGCGCATGCGTCCCCGCTTGCGATCAGACACCACTCGCAAGCCGGAGGCTCGCGGTACCCTAAAAAAATTTCGCGCGGAATCGCGTGGTCGAACGTCTAGGCTTTAGATCGGCCACATCATGGATGCGAGCGAACGCGAACAATACAGGGCGGCCATTCACGGCGATCGAGAGGCATTTGAATTGATTATCCGCTCTCACAGCCGCACGCTTTTCGCCATCGCTTACGGGATTCTGCAAAACCGCGAGGAAGCGGAAGACGTGGTGCAGGATTCGCTGGTCAAAGCCTGGAAAACGCGCTGGCGCGTGCGCGATCCCGAGAAATTTCCCGCCTGGCTGGCGACCATCGCGCGTCACAGGGCACATGACATCTTCCGAAAATTATCCAGGGCTGATGCAATCGCTCGATTCGTTAGGCAGACTCGAGAACATCACGGTGCAACGCCAGGATCGCACCGGCACACAAACCGATGAAGCCAATGCACCGGCCGACATCTCGATTCAGGTTTACAGCGAGGGCAATATCGTTTCCCAGCAGAGCGGTCCCCTCGCCACGTTGCGACGAACCGTGGCGCAAAGCGCCGGAGCAATCATGTGGAGTGTCCGCATGATCGGCGTAGCAATCGCATTCCTCGCGCCATGGGCGCTGGCGATTGCCGTGCTCGTGTGGATTACCAGACGCGTGATACGCGCAAAGCGAAAGTAGCGCATGCGTCCCGCTTGCGTGCCTTAAATGGATTTGCAAGCCGGAGGCTTGCACTACTTTACATCGAACCATAAGTTATATCTGCAATCGA
>CAWIPQ010000017.1:0-133139 GCA_963838045.1 uncultured Verrucomicrobiae bacterium
GCGATTTCATTGCGTCACCGTCAAGATGTTCGCGCCCGTCTAATGAACGAACGTACCGTTGGGTTGCTCAGCGGGATTCCTCGACTACGCTTCGCTCCGCTCGGAATGACAGAAGTAATATGAAACTGGTAATCGCGGCAACCGGCGCCAGCGGGTCGATCTACCTCCAAAGATTACTTGCGCAGATCGATTGCGGCGCGCACGAGGTGCATCTCGTTCTGAGCGCCTATGCCAGAGAGGTTGCCAAGCAGGAACTGGATGATCTCAAAATTCCTTCGGAGGTTTTGCGGCATTCTGGAGCCGATATGAAGGTACCGTTTGTCAGCGGTTCGTCGCGTTTTGACGCGATGGTGATTGTCCCCTGTTCGATGGCCACACTGGGACGAATCGCATCCGGTTGCAGCGACAGCGTCTTGTTGCGCGCTGCCGATGTTTTCTTGAAGGAACGGCGCAAATTGGTTCTCGTGCCTCGCGAGACGCCGTGGAATTTGATTCATGCGCGCAATGTCGTGACTCTGCTTGAGGCTGGCGCGATTGTTCTCCCGGCAATTCCTTCATTCTACAGCCGTCCAAATTCCGTCACCGCAGTCGTCGACACGGTCGTCTGGCGTATTCTCGACCAGATTGGGTTGCCCAGCTCGCGTGCGTACCGTTGGGGAGAGGAAAGCGCGGTGGCGAAAACGTCTCGAAAGAAAAATTGAAGATCGAAGGCAGGCTAGCGCGGTGGCTGATCGCGTTCGGAGTTCGTTTGTTGCGGATCTGGGAACGTACTCTGCGTTACGAAGTCGACGATCGAGCGGGCATCCTTGGAAAGCCAGTAACCGAAAATTACATCGGCGCGCTCTGGCACAATCGATTGCTAATATTCCCGTTGGTGTTGCGCCGCTTTTTTCCCGAGCGTCGCGGCGCCGCCCTGATCAGCGCCAGCCGCGATGGAGATTTGCTCGCCGACGCCATTCGCCGTTTTGATTACGAGGTCATTCGCGGCTCCAGCTCGCGCCTGGGCGCGAGTGCCATCCTTCAACTTACCGACGTGCTTGCATCAAAGCGCGATGTGGTGATTACCCCGGATGGGCCACGGGGGCCTGTTTATGAGCTCGGGCCGGGCGCCATTTTTCTGGCGCAGAAATCCGGTGCTTCAGTGTTGCCAATGAATTTGGAATATTCGCGCTGCTGGCGGCTGGGAAGCTGGGACCGCTTCATCATACCCCAACCATTTGCCAAAGTGCGCGTGCTGATCAGTTCACCGCACCATGTCAAACCGACCAGCACCCCCGGGGAATTTGAAGCTGAACGAGTTGCGCTGCAGGACACTATGATGGCGCTCGTTGAAATGCGCTGACACCACTGTAGCCGCTTGCCTGCGGCAAGCGCTGGCGCTGATGATCCACGTGAGGCATGCCTCACGCGTCCCACTTGGAGCGCCTACAGAAAAGCTTGCGTGGTTTGTGCTCGCAGGCAGGATTGCCTGCTTCACTATGGCAAAGCTTATCGATGGGCGCGCGATCGCAGAGAAGGTTTACTTGGAACTTCGCCGTGAAATTGCACAACTAAATGCGAAAAGCGTAAGGCCCGGTCTCGCGGTCGTTCTCGTGGGCGATGATCCAGCTTCGCGCGCTTATGTGCGGTCCAAGGACAAAATGTGCCGCGAACTTGGTTTGCACTCCGTGAAGCTGGAGTTGCCGGCTTCAACCACTCAGGCCGAACTGCTCGCGCGCGTGGACGAATTAAACCGGGACCCCGGTATTCATGGCATTCTTGTTCAATCCCCGCCGCCTGAGCATATCGACGAATCAGCAATCGTGCGCGCGCTCGATCCGCGGAAGGACGTGGACGGATTTCACCCCGAAAACGTCGCGAAGCTCGTACTTGAAGACCCAACCGGGTTCGTGCCGTGCACGCCATTGGGTGCGCAACGCTTGCTCCTCGAGAGCGGCATTGAGATCAGCGGCGCGCACGTGGTGGTGCTTGGTCGCAGCATGATCGTTGGCAAACCGATGGCGCTTCTTCTCATGCAGAAAAACAAAACGGGGAACGCCACCGTCACAGTAGTGCATTCGCGCAGCCGCGACCTCGCCCAAGTCACCCGGTCCGCCGACATTATAATCGCGGCAATCGGGCGCGCGGAATTTGTTACAGCCGACCATGTCCGCGAAGGAGCCGCGGTGATCGATGTTGGAATCAATCGGGTGGAAGACGCCGCGAGCAAGCGCGGTTACCGTTTGGTTGGGGATGTAGCATTTGATGAAGTGTCGAAAAAGGCGAGCGCGATCACGCCGGTACCCGGCGGCGTCGGGCCGATGACCATCGCGATGTTGATGGCGAATACGGTCAAAGCGGCAAAGCAATCGCTCTAGCTGCGTGTTTCTGCAGTTCGACGCACGCGGCCAACACCGTGGCTACAATGTTGGCGGCACTACCTTCGCGGTCAGCAATTTTACGATCGAGGGATTAATCCGCGCCGTGTGCACAAAGAAGGAGCCAACACGCGGTCGCAGCACGGCAGCGCGCGCGAGGCAATTGATCCATAAACGGCCTCGGTACATTTCGGCGTAAGCCCGGGCAAATTCGCGCGATGCCGATTGCCGATCATCGCCGCGAAAAGCTTTCACAATCGCGTATGCGGCGAGTTCGCCCGACCGCAGAGCGTAGTAAATTCCTTCGCCTGTGAACGGTTCGACCACGCGAGCAGCGTCGCCGATAAAAAAAAGATTTTGGTGTGCGCAGTGCACGGGCGATCGCGTAAGCGGAGTGACTGAGCGCCAGGCTTGATCGGCCGTGATTTCAAAATGTGATTCCGCCCATCTTCGCAGTCTGGAAATTGTGGCGGGCATTCCGACGAGGCAAAGATTCAATTCGTGTTCATTTACTGGCGCCTGCCCGGAATAACCTTCTGGCAGAAATTGCAAAACGATACGCTCTCCAAAATCTTTCGGCAGCGGGACGAGAGTTTGCAGTGCCACGCGTTCGCGCGTCGGCCGTGGCAACAAATTACAAAGGCGGGCTACGGTAGAGTTGCGTCCATCCGCGCCGATCAATATTCGCGTGTGAAAGGTTTGGCCGGCTGCTGTTTCAATCTTCCAAGAGCCATTTTTGGTCAATGTCGTGACGACGGTCTGCTCTCGCACATCGGCGCCCAATTCGCGTGCGCGCTTTAGCAACAAATCGTCAAGGAGACTGCGTTTCACCGATAACTCGCAGTACTCGCCGGTTGGAAGGTCGACAATCACTTCGCGCCCGTCGATCGCGATAAACTTTACCGACGTAAGCTTGGAATGCGGAAGCTTTCGGACCGGCTGCGCAACGCCGAGCCGTTCCAGCACCGGCCAGCACGATGGATTTAAGCAATCGCCGCACACTTTTTCGCGCGGAAATTTCTCTCGCTCGAATACAATCGTTTGCAGGCCGGTCAGCGCACAAAACGTGGCGCAGCTCGACCCAGCTGGTCCGCCGCCGACGATTGCAACGTCAAAAGCCTGCATTGCGTTGAATTGGGCGAGCTAATGAAACTCAGTCAAACTCAATACTTCAGTACTCAAAGACTCCTGCGCTCCAACCAGTGATTCAGCACTGGCGCGCGGTTTGATCACGGAGCACTATTTAGCATGGGCTGGTCGATTCCAATCCTGCGCGTGGCGGGAATTCAGTTGCGGATTCACATCACGTTCCTGCTGCTGATTGGATGGATAGCGTTTGCCTACTATTCACACGGCGGCTCGCCTGCGGCGATAGGCGGAGTTTTGTTCATTTTATTGTTGTTTGCATGCGTCGTGTTGCACGAGTTCGGACATGCTCTGGCCGGGAAAGCCTTTGGGATTAATACGCCTGACATCACCTTGTTGCCCATCGGAGGCGTGGCGCGATTGGAACGCATTCCCGATGAACCGGTGCAGGAACTCGTGATTGCAGCAGCAGGTCCGGCTGTGACGGCCCTTATCGCGCTCGGTGCGTTTATCGGCGGTGGTTCGTGGGATTATCCGCCAAGCACGAAGACCAGCATTCCGGATCTTCTGTTCACGATGAACGTAGTGTTGCTCCTTTTTAATTTGCTGCCGGCATTTCCAATGGACGGCGGCCGGGTGCTGCGCGCGCTGCTCGCCACGCGCATGAGCTACGCGCGTGCTACGCAGGTTGCTGCCACCGTCGGCCAGGGATTCGCATTTGTGTTCGGCTTTTATGGCCTGCTTTTTAATCCATTCTTAATTTTCATTGCGTTGTTTGTTTACATCGGCGCGTCGCAGGAGGCGGCCCTTGCGCAGATGAAAGATGTCTCGCGCCGCTTTCCGGTTTCGAGCGCGATGGTGCGCGAATTTCGGACACTCGCCGCGGATGCCTCGCTCCAGGAGGCAGTGGACGCGCTGTTGGCTACCTCTCAACATGATTTTCCGGTTGTGAATGACACGGGAAACGTTGCCGGTTTATTAACGCGTCAGGATCTGATCGCCGCTTTGCGCAGGAACGATCCCGGCCTTCGCGTTGGCGACGTCATGCGGCGCGACATTCCTACCGTAACCACCGGCACACGCTTTGAAGACGCGTTTCGCATCATGCAGGAGTGCAATTGCCCGGCGGTGCCTGTGCTCGATCGCATGAAACGGTTGGTCGGATTGCTGACGCCGGAGAACGTCACCGAATTGATGATGGTGCAATCGGCGATGCCGCGACGCCGTGTTGTGAGCAACGCGGTAGCGTCCGCTGTCTCAGCGGACCGTGTGTCAGGCTCGCTCCCGCCTACGAACTGATGCGCATCGGCATCAGCACGTAGAGAAATGGCGTCTGAATCTTCAGAACGCCCGGGCTCATCTCGTCAATCAGATCGAGGAATACTTCGTCCTCGGAAAGCGCGCGCAGCGGCGCCATTAGAAATTCCGGATTAAACGCGATGGAAAATTCGCGGCCTTTATACGCAACAGCAAGCGATTCCTTTGCTTCGCCGACTTCGGGCGTGTTTGCAGAGATGTCGAGGTTGTTTTTGCTGAAATTCAGCTTTACCGAATGCGACTTGTCGCTGGCCAAAAGCGAAACGCGCCGAAGGGAATTTAAAAACATTTCCCGCTCGAGCTTTACACGTTCTTTCGCCTCGCCCGGTATCACCTGGCGATAGTTCGGATAATTGCCTTCGATTAATTTCGATACCAGAAGCGTCTTGTTGAGATCGAATGCAATCTGACCATTGGCCATGCTCACCTTCACGTCGCCCTCGTCGGTAAGCAGACGCTGCAGTTCTGTTACCGCTTTGGTGGGGATGATTAACTCGGATTCGTGGCTACGCGGAAATTCCAGTTCGATTTCCGCCATGGCGAGGCGTCGTCCGTCTGTCGCCGCCAACGTAAGCTTGTTGTCCTTGAAACTGAACAAAACGCCGTTGAGCACGTAGCGGGTTTCGTCGGTCGAAATGGCGTAGGAGGTTTTGCGCAGCCCGTCACGCAAATCTTTCTGCCGCATTGTGACTACTTTTGCGCCTTCAAATTTTGGCAGAGGCGGAAATTCATCCTCGGGCAATCCAAGAATCTTAAAAAAGCTTTGGCCGCTCCGGATGGACGCAGTGTTCTTTCCATCGACATCCACCTGAATCTCGCTCGACGGCAATTCTCGGATGATATTGAAAACACGCCGAGCCGGGAGCGTGGTCGCTCCTGCTTTGTCTACGTGCGCTTCACAGGTGCCACGCACGCCTACATCCAGATCGGTAGTGGTGAGATATAAATCGTTCTCGTTCGCCTGCAGCAAGACGTTGGAAAGAATCGGGAGGGTTGTCCGGGTGCTCACGACGTTTTGCACCTGTTGCAGGGCTTCGAGCAGTTTTTCTTTGGTAACGCTAAATTTCATGATCAAGGGCGAGCGCCTTAAGATGTAAATGCTTCGAATTTGTTCGGCAACCGCAATCTCTCATGTCTGCCCCTTGTGCCGTTGGACCATTCTGTCCCTACCGCTGGAGCGAGCTGTCGATGTAGGAGATCGTCTGGCGAATATTGTCCTGCTCGACCATTCGTTTCTTTACCAGTTTGCAGGCGTGCAGGACCGTGCCGTGGTCGCGTCCGCCAAAGGCATCGCCGATTTCATTTAAGGACGCTTTTGTAAGCTCGCGCGCCAGATACATGGCCACCTGCCGTGGAAAAGCAATGCTGGCCGGGCGCCGTTTACTGGTCATATCGGCAAGACGCACGTCGAAGTGTTCAGCCACCCGCCGCTGGATTTGTTCGATCGTGATCGATTGCCGCCCTTCTTCCTGCAAAATGTCCTTCAGCAAATGCTCCACCGTTTCCTTGGTCAGCTCCTTGCCGCTAAGTGACGCGAAAGAAGCCACACGCATAAGCGCGCCCTCCAGACGACGGACATTTGTCCGGATGCGGCTGGCGAGGAATTGAAAAACATCTTCGTGCAATTTGATCTGCATCGTGTCCGCCTTCTTTCGGAGGATGGCCAGGCGAGTCTCGATATCAGGCGGCTGAAGCTCGGCAGTGAGTCCCCATTCAAACCGCGACACCAGCCGGTGTTCCAGGTTCGCGATTTCCGAAGCCGGTCGATCGCTGGAGAGCACGATCTGTTTGTGCCCGTCAAACAGCGTGTTGAACGTATGAAAGAATTCCTCCTGCGACCTCTCTTTGCCTCCGAGAAATTGAATATCGTCAATCAGGAGGAGATCGGCCTGTCGATAGCGCTTCCGGAATTTCACCAGGTTACTGTGCTGAATTGCGTCAATGAACTCATTAATGAACAACTCACTGGAGAGGTAAATCACTTTCACATTTTTCCTCTTCGCCCAGACATATTGGCCGATGGCTTGCATCAGATGCGTCTTGCCGAGGCCGACGCCGCCATAAACGAACAACGGATTGTAGGTTCGCGCCGGTGCCTGTGCGACGGCAAGACTGGCTGCGTGCGCGATTTCGTTATTCGGTCCGACCACAAAAGACTCGAACGTGTTTCGGGGATTGAGGCCGGGAACAGTTGCGCTGGATCGCGCGCTCACGACTTGGGGCAACGCTTCCTTTGCCGTGTGGGCATCCTCCACAAAAGTTTGGGCGCCTGTTCCAGAGGGAGTGGAAAATCTTACGGAACGCGGAGCCCCGAACGTGGCGGTGATCGCATTCTGTAGCGCCGGCATGTAATTACTCTCGATCCAAAGCTGATAAATGTTGTTCGGAACAGTAAGCGTGATCGATTTTTCCTTCGCCTCGATCAACTCGACGGTTGAAAACCACCGCTTGAAACTATCAGCGCTAATCTGCGGCTTGAGCACAGCCGACAATCGCTGCCACAATTGAGCGCATTTCTTGTCCATAGCGAAGTTGTTAACAGTGTTACACAAATGCCACACTGGCCCGGACGATGAAAAATCGCACCCGGCAAACGCCTAAACATCGATCCGTTTTCCAGTGTAATTTCGCTGCGTAACGTGAAAAAAAATTGCCAAAAACGCGTGAATACGAAGGAAAATTGCCAAATACGTCGCTTGTTGTCCTTCTGCCGGCAAGGCCACTCTCATGGGCAATCGATCGCTTTGTCATGGACCTTGTGGTGTTGTTCATTCTCGCTGCTGGAAGTTTATCAGAGATGTTCACAACTTATTCACATGCGCATTGTGGCTGCCCTCGCCAGCGGGCTTGAGACTAGAAATCGGTTGCGAAATCGACAAGAAAAAAATGAATTTTATTTTCAACCGCAAGAAAAAAATTTTCTTGACTAAGAAAATGAAGAGCACGTCCCGGTGCAAAAATAAAAAGTTGCCTCTTCGAGAAAATTTTCGCGTAACCGGAAGCGCGATCGGGCCGAATTGGCCGCGACGAATGATTTGGCTTATCGGCTCTCGTTGAGTTGACCGAATCACTCTGTGCGCGCACTTTTCCGCCTCTGTGAGCGACGGCTAAACGCTCAGCGAATTGGCATGCAGGCAATTAATACCGATATCATGAGGCGGCTTTCAACGCGCATCGCGCGTTCGAACCGGGCGATAATTCGCCGGTTCTTCATGCTTGGGCTCATCGTTCACTTTGCCTTTTTTCCGGCAAACGCGAGAGCGGTCGATGAATTAGTGCCGCCGTTCGGATTTCGTTGGAACGATTCAATGGCGCGCGTAGAAGCGGTGCTGCATGGGGCGAAAGCCAAAATCATTTCGCGCGGGAAAAAAGAGAACCGCGATGTCTGGACGGTGGAGGGACTCGTTCATCCCGGACTCAAGCGCACCGTTTTTACGTTCAAGGAGCGGGCGCTTGTCGCCGTGGAACTGCAATACGAATACCCCGACTGGTCGATTGAACGTTATAACCAGCGGATGGGGGAAATTCGCAAATACTTCGATGAAAAGTACGGGACCGGCAAACTTGTGTCTCGCTCTCGTGACCACGATACCGATGTGATCCAGACATTGGTCGGCTATCAATGGATGGTCGGTACCACGATGCTGGAACTGTTTTATTTTTCAGCGCAACACGACAATCTTGTTTACCGCACGATCTCGGTAACCTACAAGGCGCTGTAAGACGTTCCGCGATCTCGCGCGGAAGCCAGGCGGAAATTAGGCTCGGAGTTACGAAGACAACATCAAGCCTTCGTAGGTCTCAGCGACGATCTGATCAACGACTGCTTTCATGTCCTGCGTGCGTTCCCACACGGCCAGTTGCCTGTCTGCTCCGGTGCCTTCGCGGGTCATTCGTTCGACATGCGCCATTTCTCTCTCACTGCCTAGTTCTCTAACCTCAGTCGACACGAATTCGAGCAACTCGGACAGCAGGGCCCGCTCGTCCACTTCGGCTTCCCGGCCGAAATCGATCAATTTCCCATCGATGCCGTAGCGGGCCGCGCGCCACCGATTTTCATCAAGAAGCCGACGCCGATAGATCCGGAAGGTGATGTTTTGGTGAAGCAGCTTGTGCAATTTCGCGATCACAGCCTGAATCAGTGCCGCGATAGCGAGCGTGTCGTCCACGCGTGATTGCGCGTCGCACACGCGCACCTCCAGCGTATCGAAGAACGGATGCAGCCGGATATCCCACCAGATTTTTTTGGCGTTATCAATGCAACCGGTTTTGACCAGGAGCTTGCAATAGTCCTCATACTCAGAGAGCGACTCGAATGAATCCGGTATGCCGGTGCGTGGAAAACGCTCGAACACTTTCAGGCGATAACCTTTCAATCCGGTATTTTGCCCAACCCAGAACGGTGAATTAACCGAGAGCGCGTAGATGTGGGGCAGAAAATATCGCGCCTGGTTCATTACGTGGATGGCTGTCTCGCGATTGGGAATGCCGACGTGAACATGCAATCCAAAAATCAGATTCGCGCGAGCGAGCGATTGCATGTCTTTCACGATCTCCTGGTAACGTTCGCCTTCGGTAATCAGTTGATCGCGCCAGTGAGAAAATGGATGCGTGCCCATCGACGCGATCTTTAATCCGCTGCGCGCCGCCAACTCCGCCAGTTTCGTGCGCAGTTCGATGACGTGATTCCGCGCGGAGCCAATGGAGTCGCAAATCTCGGTGCCTAACTCGACCACCGACTGATGCATCTCCGGCTTGATCTGCTCCTTGAGCGTGATTTTTCCGCCTTCAAGAATTTCGTGAATATGCGAACGCAGTTCGCGCGTCTCTGGATCGATTATGGCGAATTCTTCTTCAATCCCAAGAGTGAACGTGTGTTGCTTCATGCGATGATGGCAGCGAGGAATGTCCCTCAAAAACAACGCACTGTCATCCCGAGCGCAGTCGAGGGATCCCGGTGCAATACTCAAAGCAACATCGCGGGATCCATTCGACTCCGCTTCGCTTCGCTCAGGATGACACGCGCCCTCAGACCAGGTGGCCTAACGAACCTCGCGTCACCGCTGCTTGCAAAAATTTGCCCCAGCTCAAGTTGTCGCGGCCGGGGATGAGTTCGCGGGCTTTGCGAATGGCCATTTCGGACACGGCTTCCAGCACCCATTCGAAATTCGCCTGACCGATCCACGCCGCTTCGCAATCCGGTGCCGGATTGCAAAAATCGATCGCAACCGGTATGCCGTCGCGCACAGCGAACTCCACCGTGTTCAGGTCGTAGCCGAGAAATTGATTCAACCGCAGCACACCCTCTTCGACACGTTGCAGAATTTCCTTCGGGGCGTGCCATTCGGTTTGGTAACGCTGATGAAACGGGTGCCGTGGCTCGTAGGGCATGATCCGGACGTGACGCTGATCGATCGAATAGCAACGGAAATACATGTCGAACTTGATTTCCTCCTGGAGCATCATCACCAACTGTCCCGTATCGTTGTAAGCACGGAAGAATTCCTCCCGGTTGTGCAAGCGATAAACGTTCTTCCATCCACCGCCGATAAACGGTTTGAAGAACGCAGGCCAGCCGACATAATCAAAAATCGACTCCCAATCGAGCGGGTAACCGAGGTTGCGAAACGACTTTTCGTTTGTGTCCGGTGGCAACTGATGTGACGGCAGCAAGACGGTGCGTGGAACCGCGACTCCGATCTTGGTTGCCAGCGCGTTGTTGAAAAATTTATCGTCCGCGCTCCACCAAAAGGGGTTGTTTACGACAGCGGTGCCGGTAAGGGCCGCGTTCTTCAGCCAGGCGCGATAAAACGGAACGTCCTGCGAGATTCTGTCGATGACGACGTCGTACCCGCACGGCTCGCCCTGGATCACCTTATCGATCCTGACGAACTCGGCCATGATGTCTTTGCCGCCGGTTTTCTGATTTACCCGCTCCACAAAGGCAGGGGGAAAACTGTGTTCCTGTCCAAAAAGGATTCCGATTTTCTTCATAGATTATTGCGTGTCTTACCGAGCGAAGCGAAGCGTAGTCGAGGAATCCCGTGGAGTAACCCTTGCGTAATGCCGCGGCGTCCTTCGACTTCGCTCGGGACGACGAAGGAACGCGCGGCGTGGACTCTCATTGACACCGCGGCTTCGAGCCCGGTGCACTTCGCGAGGAGCGCAATGAAGCCGTTTTAACGGCTTTGTCCAGAGAGAGGCGTTTGAATCGGTGCCGGCAAACAATAAGTTAGCCAATGGTAAAAAAATTACTGCATACGCGTTATCGCGTGCACGACCTGGAGAAAACGGTCTCATTCTACAAGGACGTCCTCGGTCTACAGGAAATTCGCCGGCATACTTCCGGGCGTGGGTCGCAACTCGTCTTCCTCAAAGCGCCGGGGAGTGAGCAGGAGATTGAGATCTGCAAGTTTGACGAGAGTGGACCGATAGTCGTGGGCCCCGATCTTACTCATCTAGCCTTTGAAGTGGACGACCTGGACGAGTTCGCCACGCATGCTGCGGCAAAAGGATATCCATTGTCGGATGGGCCGCACTCAACCAACGGTGGTAAAATTGCCTTCATCGACGCGCCGGAGGGATACGAGGTCGAGTTGATTGAGCGTGGGGAGAAATAACGCCAACTGTCATTCCGAGCGGAGCGCAGCGGAGTCGAGGAATCCCGTTGCGTTGCCTTTGCATTCTGCAACGGGGTCCCTCGACTCCGCTCGGGATGACAGAACTGACAACGCTTGCGCGGATAAAAATTTTGCCTCTAATTTTCCCCGCATGATTTGGCGCAATCGAATTTCGCTTTTTTGGGTACTGCTCCTGTGCTCGGCTTTGAGCGGCTGGGCACAGGACACAGTTGATTCTGATCTGGTACGCCCCGCCGGTGTCCATGGGCCAATCCGCAAGGCGAAGGCCGTCACGCAGAAAGACCGGGACGACGATAACGAAGCGGCGACTCCGAAACCCAGGAGATCAAAATCGAGTCATGCCCGGTCGCGGCGGACTCGCTCAAAATCGAGGGAATCGTCGGACACAATTTCCGCGCCCACCGAGTTTACGTCTGACGGGATACCGAAGACCAGCGCGGCTTCAGTCATTGTAGTGGACGCGAATACCGGCAGGATTTTGTATGAAAAAAACGCGGATCAAGTACGAGCGCCCGCGAGCACGCAAAAATTGCTGACTGCCTTGATTGTGGCCGAGACCGGCTTTCTCGATCAGCCGGTGACAGTGCAATCCGGCGATACCAGGTGCGAGCCGGTGAAGCTGGGAATCAAGCCTGGCGAGACCTATCAGCGGATGGACCTTTTGCGGGCGCTGCTCGTGAAAAGTCCCAATGACGTTGCGCGCTGTCTGGCGCGAGACAACGCAGGGAGCATCGATGCGTTTGCCGACATCATGAACAGGCGCGCGCTGCAGCTTGGCGCTGTGCATTCGCACTTTGTGAATCCCAACGGTCTGCCCATACCGGGACAATATTCGAGTGCCCGCGACCTCGCGATTATTGCGCGCGCGGCGTACACAAATCCAACGATCCGCTCGATTGTATGTCTTCCACAGCTTGTCTTTCGTTATGCAAACGGACGCACGCGTGAACTTGAAAACACAAACAAACTTCTACGGCGGCTCCCGTACTGCAACGGAATGAAGACCGGTTATACCGACGCAGCAGGAAAATGTCTGATCGCAAGCGGAACGCGCCCGGGAAAAGATGTCATCGTCGTTGTGCTGGGCGACAGCTCCAGCCGGGTCTGGCGCGACGCGTCGGCTTTACTCTCCTGGGGACTCTTAATGTAACAGCCGACGACGGGATTCGAACCCGTGACCTACGGTTTACGAAACCGTTGCTCTACCAGCTGAGCTACGTCGGCGCGGAGGGCCAAAGATTGCATCCACCAGCGCTTCACACAAGCGAAGTGGTGGCCAGCGCTGGTCCGGTACGCCTCCAAAGGCGCGGTTACATCGGCAGCACGAACGTCTGGCCAATTTCACGCAGGGCGATGCGCTCCGGAGTTTTGCTCAGCGCCGCTTCAAAGCGCTCAATGGGTTCGCGAAAAGGTTCGACGCTAAGGCGAAATGTTTGGTGGTGCACCGGAACAATGAAGCGCGCTCCGGCGTCATTGGCCATTTGAACTGCCTGCTCAGGCGTGCAATGCGATCGGATCCACGGATTGTACGCACCGATCGACATGATGGCGACGTCGACCCGCTTCGCACCCGAAGGGCAGCCGGTTGAATCAATCGGCGGGGTCGCCCAGCCTCTTCTTCTGGCTTGTGCTGGAGATGCATTTGCTGTGAATCGAAGGGGCTGCCCGGCGGAGCCGGGTTCGGCGATGGGCCCGTATCGCGGCAGCATTGCGAAGTTATCGGTCATCGCTGTGTCGCCTGCGAAAAGTACCCGGCGTCCATTTCGCTCGATTAAATATCCGTTGTACCCGCGGTGTGTATCATGCTGCGTGCGTGCGCCCCAGTGCCTCACCGGGAACGCAGTAATTTCGATCTCGCCCTTTGCAGTGCCTAACGTTCTGGTCTCGCCCCAACGAAGCTCGGTGACATTCGAAAACCTGGTGCGCTTCAACAAATCGCTCGTGGCCCGGGCGGTGATGACGCTCGTGGACTCATCAAAACAACGCAGCGTTCGCAAATCAAGATGGTCAAAGTGCGCGTGGGAAAGAAGAACGAGATCGATCTGCGGCAATTGAGGAAAGCTCAATGCGGGCGCTATCATTCGTTTCGGACCGATGGTGAATCCTCCGAGACGAATGCCTACCCTGGGAAAAAGCACGGGATCGGTAAGAATGGTGACGCCGAAAAAATTGATGAGGACCGTAGAATGTCCAAGCCATGCCAACGTCACATCCGTGTCGGTCCACTTCGAAGGCTCGGGTTTGGCTGAGGCAGGAACGATCGGCCGCCAGCTTTCGACGATCCATACATGGAAAAGATGACCAAGCCATCGTCGCACTCTCGAGGTGCGCAGGCGTGATTTTGCAGCTGGTTTGATTCCGGGTGTTCGCATAACGCGCCTAATCGATCCGACGACACATCGTACGCCGAAACAAGTTCGTGCGAATTGCACCCGAAGCGCTTACGTCGTTTCGCGAAGGCTCGCGAACGCGATGCCGTTCATTGCGTCAATTGGCCTTAGTTGTCGCTGAACAATCCCTTAATAGCCTTCCAGAGTGTTCGAGCCGGCTTGGGCGAACCGGCGCGGGCGACGAGCACCGGAACATCAGCGCGGTTTACGATGCTCCGTGTTAAGTCGCCCATGATATAGTGCCGCAACAAACCGCGTGCCTGCGATGTGCCGGTTACCAGCAGGTCGTAATTGCCATCGCGCACTTCTTCAAATACCTGATCAATCACGATTCCATGCCGGAGGCGTACTTCCGCCCGGACGCCGAGCCGTTCGAGTTCCTTTTTTTGCCGACGCAGATTGGTTCCGAGCTCTGATTTAGATTCGAGCAATTGGTCGACATTTTCTTCCATGCGTACGAGGTCGGCGTACATTGCGGGCGGTTCAGCCATTACGTGCAACAGGGTCACCGATGCACCGACGGCCGCCGCCAGTCTGCCGGTAAAGTGGACCGCTTGCTCGATGAATTCTTTTCCGCCCGTGCAAATCACGAAACGCTTCAATTCTTTGCGTTCGCCAATGGCCACCAGCACTGGAGGCTGAACGGTCTTGATGACCTCATAGGTTTTCCTTGAGCGCCAGTATTCTCCCACCGCGCCGGTCCAGCGCGCGCCGATGATGACCAGATCGTACTTGCTCTTCGAAGTCCGATCGAGAATCTGGTGTATCGGTTCACCGGAGTGCACCACGATTTCAGGTGATATGCCGCGGCTCTCAAGCGAAGTCGCATGTTGTCGAAATGCGTCGCGCAAACGTTGTTCCGCCTCTGATGTTTCAGCGATTCCAAGCAGCGTCGTCTCGGCTTTGAGCGGCCCGGCCAACAAGCCGCCCAGCTGAATTGCGGTTTCAGCTGACGACGTTCCGTCGCTGCAAATCAAAATTTTCATGGCTAGAGTTTGTGGCCGCTCACTAAGGTGTAAATCACGATGGCTACTCCGATCAATGGCAGCGGCACAAAAGCGAGCCGGATTTTCGGCCCGGCAAAATATTGGGTAGCGACTACGCCGATTTGCGCGCCTATGACTGCACCGGTGTGCATGACGAGTGCGATCAGAATATCTACATTGCCCTTGATGGCGTGCGTAAGCGTTCCGTAACTCGCCGAAATTACGATCTCAAAAAGGTCTGTTCCCACAGCGAGGTGAGTGGGAATGCCAAGCACATAAACCATCGACGGCATTCGAATGTAGCCCGCCCCGCCGCCCAGAAAGCCGCTGAAGAAGCCGCCGACAAACGAGACCAGGAGAATTATCCATACAGAGATTTGCCGTATGCCCGACGTAGGCAGGTCGATCATCGGCCAAAGTTTCAGCCGTTGAATTTTTTTCGTCACGTGTCCGAACGCGGATTGGTCTTTTTTGACATCCGCGTTCTTGCGACGTAATCGCCTTTTCTTATCTAATCTCAGTGTTTTCTGGCTCTCCCAGAGCATGAAGATCGAAATGCTAAAATAGACAACAATGGCGACCCAGCTGACGACGGTGTTCACGTTGCCAGCGCGCTTGAGTGCCTGGATCAATTGCGCGCCCGCTTCGGCGCCACCGATGGTGCCGAATGCCATGAAGAGACCTAGCTTGAGATCGACGTTGCCTAACGTGCGATGCTGTCTGGCCGCGACGATCGATTTGCCGACAATGTGCGCCAGATCGGTTCCCACTGCGTAATTCCAATCCACTCCCATCAACCGCAGTGCCGGACCCGCAATGAAACTTCCGCCTACTCCAAAGAACCCGCCCAGGATTCCAATAACAAATCCGACAACGGCCAGATAGATCGGGTCGATGTGAGTGTTGGAGATTGGGAAAAACATGAGTTATCTCCAGAAACGGCGCAGAAATCGAAACAGGAGCGTCGTTAGCGCATCCAAAAAGACCGCCTGCCCGATAATCAACAAAAGTGCGACCACGGCATAAGTAACGCGATGCTGCGTTTCGAGCCGGTACAACCATTTGTCCAAAAGATGTAGTACCAGCAAAACGTAGGCGGTGACAAATGCGCCATAGATCACGAGCTCGATTGCGAAGATGCGCAGGCTTTTGGCACCGGCCTTGTTCATGGAAAAGCGTTAAAGAGTTAAAGGTTTAGACGGCTAAATGGTTCCGGGCTCGCTAAACGGTCGGCCATCATGCTCTTTTCGCTTGAACGATTCAACGCCTTTGATGTTCGAGGAAATACGTGCCAGCGGTACGTTGCGGTTGCGTATGAGCCAAACAGTGGGCAGATTATTGCGTTAGGAGCCTTTCTTTCCTAACGTTTCACTTCACTTTCAGGGAAACATGGCCGACGCCGCAAACAAATATCCAGAAAACGTATCCGGCAAATTCTATGTCGATGATCAATGCATTGACTGCGACTTATGCCGCGAGACGGCACCCGCCAACTTCAAACGGAACGATGACGGCGGCCACTCTTATGTGTACAAGCAGCCGGAGACCCCCGAAGAAGAAGGGCTTTGTAAAGAGGCCATGGAAGGCTGCCCCGTCGAAGCGATCGGTAACGACGGGAATGGCGCGTAATTCTGTAGCGGCCCCGAACGCTTTCGGGGCCGAATCCAATGGGTAACCAGCGTAGTCGACGCTCAGAGAGCACCGTTACAGCTCCGGTAGCTCTCACGATCGCCGGCTCGGACTCTAGCGCTGGTGCGGGTATTCAGGCGGATCTGAAAAGTTTTGCCGCTCTTGGAGTTTATGGATTGACCGCTGTGACGTGCATCGTCTCCGAAGTTCCCGGGAAAGTGTCGCGAATTGAAGCGGCTACTCCGGGAATCGTTCGCGACCAAATTCAAGTGCTGCTGAAAAATTTCCCTGTCGGCGCGATAAAGACTGGTCTGCTCTGCTCGAAGGAAATCGTTTCCGCCGTGGCGGAGACGCTGAAAGACTTCGGATCACGTATCTCGCTGGTGATCGATCCCGTGATGATCGCGACCAGTGGCGACCGTCTTTTGGAGCCCGCAGCTATCGAGGCTTACGAAAACGAGCTTTTCCCGCTTGCGACACTTGTCACACCAAATTTGGACGAAGCGGGTTTACTCCTCGGGACGAAAATCGCTGACAGGATTCAGATGGACAAGGCGGTTAAGGCGCTCGCAAAGAGATTTGGCTGCTCGATCCTGCTGAAAGGTGGCCATCTTCGAGGCAGGGATGCGGTCGACTTACTCTTTCATAATGATCGATTGACAGAGTTTTCCGCACCTTTTGTGCAGGGTGTAGCAACGCACGGCACCGGATGCACCTATTCGGCAGCAATCACCGCTGGCCTGGCCTCGCGCTTAACGATGGAAGAGGCGATTAAGCGGGCCAAGAGATTTGTGACCAAGTCGATCGCGCAGCATTTTCGCTGGAAGCAGAGCCGCGCCAAAAATCTCGACGCCCTCAACCATTCTGGTACCAATTTCGATCAGCACTGAGCGGAGCAGAGCGGAGTCGAAGCGACCCGTTGATTAGCTTAATGTTACGCGACGGAGTGCCATCGACTGATCTCGGGATGACGGCTTTCAGTCAGCGACTTGTCTTTGCTTCCCAGCGCCTCAACTGCAACGCTTCGAACGCAGCCGCGGTTTCCGCCTGTTTCTTGCTGCGGCCGCTGCCCTGACCAAGAACAATCTCCTCCCACACGACTTGTGAAACGAATGTCTTCTCATGCTCAGGCCCGCTCTGCGAAACTAATTTATAGACCGGACTGTACGGCGAAATGCTTTGCAACAGTTCCTGGAGATCCCCCTTTGGATTGATATCCACCGGCTCTTCCGCCAGCTTCTCGAGATCGGCGCGGGTCTGCGTCAGAATAAATACCTTGGCTACATCGAGGCCGCCATCGAGGTACAGCGCCCCAATCAGTGCTTCAAACGCATCGGCCAAGGTGGACGTGCGATCCCGGCCGCCACTGGCTTCTTCGCCGCGCCCCATCAAAATGTAGCGCCCCAATTTGAGCGCTGCAGCGTGCGTTTTTAGTGCGTCCCGGGACACCAGCCGTGAACGTAATTTGGTCAGTTGCCCCTCGGCCTCGACTTTGAAATTGCTAAATAAATATTCGGTAATGACAAGCTGCAGAACGGCGTCGCCCAGAAATTCCAAGCGCTGATAATCGAAATGATAATTTTGGGCTTCATGACCCAGACTGGGGTGTGTGAGCGCTTCCGCCAACAAAAGCGAATTGCGGAATTTATAGCCGATACATTCTTCGAGCGGCGTCACGCCACCGATTTTGATCAAAATCGAAGAATTTCGTCAACTCTTATGAACGCGAAACGGCAACCCTCAAAGGCTCGATCGTTAGAGCCAAGCTTCCGCGTTCAATGTTTCTGATAAACTTCCAGCGAGGTCACGACATCCAGGGCTCGCTGTAACGCCGGATCGTGAGCCGTCGGCTTTTCCGGGGCTCGACCGCGGCGTTGCTGTGCCGCTTCCGCAGCCTCTAATTCGGGATTCGTCCCCGCCAAAAGCGCCGCTTCATTCATGTGTGGACGCCCCGTATCGTAAATGAATGAGCTTAATCCTTTTTCGCTGCTCGATTGAAAAATTTGACGCTTTTCTGCCAACGACATCTCGACGGGCAGATCCGGTTTCACCCCTTCTGGAAACAATGAACTGCCGTCCGGCGCAATCATTTCCGCCACTGCCATGCGTACGACTTTGCCGTTCGGTAATGCCAAATCCGAATATTCAGCCGCGCGGCCTGCAGTTGGTTGTCCGATGACCAATGCTTTGTTGTAAAAGCGTAGCGCAGCTGCGATGGCCTCGGCCGCTCCAGTCGTGTCGCCATCGGCAAGAACCATGATTAAGCCACGGAATGCCGGCTCACGATCGGAAGTAAATACCCGGTCCTGATGCCCCGTTGGTTTGCGCAACGTAAAGATCGGTTTGCCCTTTGGACAAAACCGCTTCGCGAATTCCGCCGCGAGGGGCAAATCGTTCGTGGCAGGACTGGCGCGAAGATCGACGATGAGATCGTTCACTTTTTTTCCAGCGAAACCGCTAAGGGCCTTGTCAAGCGCTTGGAGATTGGCGTTAGTCAAGGATCCGAGGCGCACGTATCCAACGCGTCCAGCTATGATCTCACTATAGAAGGCACCTGGCGTGGCAGCAGGAACGCTTTCTTTTCCGGCTAAGAGCGTGACGCCGCGCGGCAACCGCACCAGCAGTCCCTCGACGGTTGCCCGATTCATCTCTGTATCGGTGATCGCGTCGGGCTCGGTGAAATTACCCTTCAATAACGTAATGAACGCCTGTAGATCGGCGGGACCTAGTGAATCGACCAGCTCTTTTACGGTAGGCGTAGCCGAGGGCGAAGGTGTGGGTAGTGCGGGCCGTTTCGCTTGAGGCTGCTGCGCTTTGCCTGCGGGCCCAGCCGATGTCGGCGATTGCGCGCCAAGATTTGAGCTAAATACGGAGACGACAACTACCGCCAGGAAGAATCGAAATATCACAATGATTCCGTGACGTTAGCTGCAACTGCACTCAGAGCAATGTCGCGCCGGTAATGACAATTCTCGAAATGAATTCGCGATACGGCCTCATACGCGCGCGCCCGAGCCGCGTCCATGGTTGAACCGAGTCCTGTGATGGCAAGCACCCGACCACCAGCGGTTTTCAGCCCGCCATCGCGTTTAGTCCCTGCATGGAAAATACAGACGCTTTGAAGCTTTGCTGCGTCGTCCAGACCCGAAATCGTTTTACCCGTTTCGTATTTGCCGGGATAACCACCAGAAGCCAGCACTACAGTGACTGCCGCGCGGGGATCCCATTCGATGGAACACTGATCGATAGTTCCGTCAATCGTCGCCTCCAACAACGGCAACAGATCCGATTTCATCCGTGGCAAAAGGGCCTGCGTCTCCGGATCGCCGAACCGGCAATTGAATTCCAGGACGCGCGGTCCTTCGCTGGTAATGATCAATCCCGGGTACAGCAGTCCGCGAAAAGTGACACCTTCTTGAACGAGAGCATTCAGCAAAGGCTGCATGATTTCCGGCTCGAAACGGGATTGCAATTCGCTGTTCCAATTATCAGCCGGACTGAAGGCGCCCATTCCGCCGGTGTTCGGTCCTTCATCTCCGTCTAATGCCCGCTTGTGATCGCGGGCCGATTCCAGCAGGAGATAGTTTTTCCCATCCATTAATGCGTGCAGCGAGCATTCTGTGCCTCGCAAAAATTCCTCGATCACAATCCGCTGTCCGGCTGCCCCAAAGCGACGTTGGTTCATCATTTCATCGATTGTCGTTCTTGCCATGCGGGCATCCGTTGCAATGATGACCCCTTTGCCGAGCGCCAGGCCGTCCGCCTTTATTACCACTGGGAATTTAACTCGCTCACAATAGCGGAACGCTTCGTTGATGTCAGAAAACGTGCCGGCTTCGGCGGTGGGAATGTCATGCGCTCGCATCAACTCTTTTGCGAAGATTTTTGAAGACTCAATTCGTGCCGCCGATTTATCCGGACCAAAGGCGCGCAATTTCTCGGTCTTAAACAGATCGATAATTCCGGCGGCAAGAGGATCGTCGGGGCCGACGACCGTCAGATCAACGCGGTTCTCCTTTGCGAATCTGGCAAGCGCCTGCAAGTCGTTTGCAGGAATCGGAACATTCTCGGCAATTTCGCCGGTGCCCGCATTTCCAGGAGCGCAGAAAATCCGGTCCGTGTGCGGCGATTGCAGCAGTTTCCACAAGAGGGCGTGTTCACGGCCTCCACTGCCAATAACGAGAATTTTCATCGAGTAAAGTAGCGTAACCGTCTCGGTTGCGCCGGAAATCGCAAGTCCGCCACGGTGGATTCGCCCTGTGGCGAACCAGAGGCCTGCGCTACTTTTGTTGAGGCCGCGATTCCGCCGGCAAGATCGGCAATTTCAATTTTTCGGTGTGCCGAATGACGGTAAGACTCGCGTTGACACCGATTTGTTCGCCAACCAAAACCTTGTGCAAATCGTGGACACTGGCGATGGGTTGGCCGTTAAACGCCACGATGAGATCGCCCTGGTGCAAGCCGGCCCGTTCAGCGGGGCTGTTGTTCTCGATTGAAACAACCAGCACACCAGTCTCGACCGGCAGGGCATAAAAACGCACGACCCGCCGATGGATCGGAACATTCTGTCCGGCCACGCCGATATAACTGCGACGGATTTTTCCATCTTTAATGAGCCAGCCTGCTACGAACTTTGCCGTGTTACTGGCGATGGCGAAACAAATGCCCTGTGCCGGCCGGATCATCGCTGTGTTTACGCCCACAACTTCGCCGGCTGAATTGACCAATGGTCCGCCGGAATTCCCGGGATTCAGCGCGGCATCGGTTTGAACGATGTTGTCGATTAACCGACCCGATTGCGCACGCATCGAGCGACCCACTGCACTGATTACGCCGGCAGTCACGGTCGCTTCAAAACCGAGCGGGTTTCCAATCGCGACGACTAACTGTCCTACGCGCAAATTTTCAGAATTGGCCAGCCGCACATGTGTAAGCTGTGGTCCGTCGATTCGAATAACGGCAAGATCGGTGTCAGGGTCGTCGCCCGTTAATCGGGCCGGATATTCGCGGCCATCCTGCAGATTTACGGTGATCTCAGTCGCGTCATGAACAACATGGCTGTTGGTCAAAATGAATCCATCCGGCGTGATCACAAACCCTGAGCCGTTCCCGCCGAGCTCCTGCGCTCCCCGCCCTCCGGCAGCGTTCCGGCGTTGTTTGACTTCAATGTTTACGACGGCCGGGGCAACACGCGCGACGGCGCCCACGACGGTGCGCGAATACGCATCGAGCAAATCGCCGTCGTCCGGTTGCGTTTCGCCGGGAGCGGATCGGGAAGATTGGAGACCGATGTCATTCAGGATGAAATCGATGGGCTCTGAGTTCTTTTTTGAGCGGGTTGCAATGCTCATCATCCTAATTTCGGGCTGCCAAACTATCAGTCAACTACATGCCCTATGAAGGTATACATGCTGTTTGGAATGTTCCTTCCGGCTTGCGCCTATGACCAAGTTGTTTTACACCGGGGCCATGCCAAAAGGATCTTCGGTTCCATCCGTGCTCGATCCACGGTGCCCATCGCGGCTCGTGCTTGACCGCATCGCTGACAAATGGACCGCACTCGTCATTCAGATTCTCGCTGGAGGTACCATGCGGTACGCTGCGCTTCAGCGCGAGATCGGCGGGATTTCGCAAAAGATGCTGACCCAAACTCTTCGCAGCCTCGAGCGCGACGGTCTGGTCCAACGCACCGTTCATCCCGTCGTGCCCCCGAAGGTAGAATATTCGTTAACAAGATTGGGACGTACGCTCATTGAGCCGTTACAGGGGCTGTGCCGATGGTCGGAAAAACATCTCGCGGAGTTGCAGGCCAACCGCGCGCGAGCACAAGCTGTAATCGCAGGCGTTGACCGCGGTAAATGATGTACTTTTTGTGCGAACCGGGGTCACCGCCCCCGGCCACAGCAGCCACCAAGTCATGCACCAGGCTGAAATAATTGTCCTTCTGTTTACGGCGGTCGCGGTTCTCGCTGTGCTGGCGTGCAAGGTGAGGCTGCCATATCCGCTCGTCCTGGTTCTGGGCGGACTCGCCTTGAGCTTTGTGCCGCGACTGCCGGAGGTCACACTCAATCCGCAGTTTGTATTTTATTTTGTTCTCCCGGCGCTTCTGTATCCCGCGGCGTTGTTCACATCGTGGCGAGATTTCCGCCGCAATCTGCGGTCGATACTCATGCTCGCCATCGGTCTGGTGCTGGCGACAACATTGGCGGTCGCCTGGATCGCGCATTCGATCATGCCGACGCTTCCGTGGGCCGCCGCTTTTGCGTTGGGCGCGATTGTTTCCCCGCCGGATGCTGTTGCGGCGACGTCAATCATTCGTCGGCTTGGGGTTCCGCATCGCATCCAGGTAGTTTTGGAAGGTGAGAGCCTGGTGAACGACGCGACCGCGCTTGTGGCGTTGCAATTTGCGATTGCCGCGTTGGTTACAGGGCACTTCTCGCCCACTGATGCAGCGGGTCGCTTTGTCTGGGTGGCGGTCGCCGGAATAGGAGTCGGATTGCTGATTGGCGTGATAATGCGCTGGGTGCAAAGCCATCTCGATGATCCGCCGGTCCAAATCACCATCTCGCTCCTGACTCCGTTTATCGCTTACCTGACGGCTGAACAGCTTCGTGCCTCTGGCGTTTTGGCGACGGTTGCCGCCGGCATTTTCCTTGGATGGCATGTGCCGTTGACCATCAGTGCCCGCACCCGCCTGCAAGCTTACGCTTTTTGGGAAGCGGTCGTTTTCCTTCTCAACGGTTTCGTCTTTGTTGTCATTGGCCTGCAGCTTCCGGATATTCTACGCACTTGGAATCGCGAAACTCTCGCCGGAGCAATTGGCAGTGCCAGCGTGATCTGCGCGACCGTGATTTTAATTCGTTTTGCGTGGGTGATACCGGCGGCCTACCTGCCGTATTTGTTCGGTAACAAGTTTCGGCCGCGCGATCCAATTCCATCGTGGCGACATATTGCCATCATCTGCTGGACAGGGATGCGGGGCGTGGTCTCATTAGCGGCGGCATTCGCGTTGCCGTTAGGGTTACCCGGTGGCAGGCCGTTTCCGGGGCGCGATTACATTTTGTTCGTCGCCTTTGCTGTGATCCTGGTCACACTCGTGCTTCAAGGACTGACCCTGCCGTTATTGATCAGGAAACTCCGGATACCACCCGATGGAGAGACCGACGACGAGGAGCGTCTGGCGCGATTACAAGCAAACAAGGCTGCGCTCGACTGGATCGATAAAGCGCGGACAAACAGCAATTTTTCCCCTGACGCCGTGGGCAGGTTGCACGCGGAATACAATGAGCGAATCGAGCAGTTGGAATTTTGTGCGTCCAACCCCGACGATTGTCGCGGCGAGATCGCCACGCCTCAATATCAGCGTTTGCAATACGAAGCGCTAAAAGTTGAACGCGGAACCATTATCCGATTGCGAAACGAGCGCGTCATTAACGACGACGCGTTACGCCGGATTCAGCGCGACCTCGATCTGGCGGAAGCACGCCTGATCGGCGAGTGACGCGCGAAGGGAATTTGCCACGCTTTATGAATTACGACGGACACGGAATTTCCGTGAGAGAAGCTGGCATGGATCACGAAATCCAGTCGCTCCAGAAGAAAGGGTCGACGTCGCCCAATAAATTCCAGAATAACAAAAACAGCGAAAAACCGTAACGACCTGGCCAACTTTTCGCGCGTCCACCAAGTTCCGTCGCGCAAGCTTTAAGTTCCTGTTCGAAGAACCGGGCTATGCGGTCGCGCACCTTTGTGACCAGCCGCAGCTTGTCGCGACCGGCGTCACTATTCTCGTTAGGCTTTAGTCGTCCGCTTGGTTTTCCGGGATCGCCGCCCAGAAAATACAGAATCGTTCGACGCAGTTCCGCAGGATTTTCCTTCAGGTCGTCGAAGAAATAGACCCGAAAGTTTTCCGGACGGACGTAACGCTTCCATCGCGCGACGACCTTACTGGGATGCGACCGTATTAGCACACCGGGATTCAATAAATTGCGAATCACCTCTTCCGGGTCCGTAGCGTCAAAGCGATTGATCGTTCCCAAGCGCACGCCCATGGACAATTGCGACCATGCGCGCTCGACCGGGTCGCGAGCCATGAACACGACCTTTAGATTGGGGAACTGGTTGACCACTCGCTCGACGATTTCATCGTTCAGAGTCGAGTAGGCCGGTGTGATGTCACCGGAAATGAGCGAACGCTTCGACGCAAATAATCGGCCATACTCCTCCAGGGCCAGGTGTGATCGCTCGCTCAAGCATCTGACATTCTCAAGGAAGTGACGACCCTCCTTATCTCGTGCGCGTGCAGAACGTACGGGCGGGACTCTGCTCAACTCATCAAAATAATGCAATTCCTTTACGGGAGGCATCCAGAAGTCTGGATGTGATTCGAGTTGCCGGTAAAGCCATGAGGTTCCGGCTTTTTGCGCTCCCACGCACAAAAAATCAGGGCAGGGATCACCGGTCAATCCGTTAGGATCCTCTCCGTTCTGCCGGTCGCTGTTCCGATGATCTCTGTCACGACCGTTGACGTCGCGCGATTCAAATGGCCAAGCCCAACGCACGGTGCATTATTTTGCTTTTTCTGGTGAAAAGGCAAGCCACAATGGCGTGACTGCGATTTCGAATACCACTGACCGGCGCGAGCGCAATGCGAGAGAGCGAGCGATTTCATAGCTGGGTCTCATGGCAGCCGCTCGCCCGTTTTAGAATGTGGCTCCATACCAGACCGGGTTTCCGCCGGCTTGCTGCGCAATCTGTTATCTTGCTTGTGCTATTGGCGCCGTCGATCTGGATGCTTAACGCGATTCCTCCGCTTTGGAGAGATGTTGATGCATACTTGCAACTAACAGGGCCACCAGGGCCCGAGACGATCCTGCAATACGGCCCGCTGTATTGTTTTGTCGCCCGCATTCCGCTTTATCTAGGATATGCAGGAGAGTGCCTAATAGCGCGGGCTCCCCTTCCAAGCCTCTCCTTCTTCGCTCATCCGGTGTTGAGTAATTCGGGCGTTTTCCTGCTTATCGCGTTCCAGCATCTCGCTTTGGCTCTTGCATCTCTCTATTTGATCGCTGCTGCAGCTCGGTTGCTTTGGATCCGTTTCATCCTCGCGGTAGTCTGGGCGCTAAATCCGCTCTTTTACACCTTTGCTCATTGCATAGGCACTGAGACGCTGAGCATGATTCTCGTTCTTCTGATCGCGGGAACGGGATTGAGGATTGTTAGGAATTCCCGCAAGGTTTCTGGAAGAGAATGGCTTCTTTTCGGTGTTCTTTTATGGCTCAGTGTTCTTACGCGGCACATTAATGCCATTCTGGCTGGGCTGTTGCCGCTGACTTTTTTTTCCCTGAGCATATATCGATTTGTTATGAGCAGATTTGCTCCGGCTCTCCTACTTCGTCGATGGCAACGATTACGGGCGAGCCAGGCGCTACAAAAAGCAATGCTCGCTGTCGCCGTCGGCCTCGGCTGCATCGTCCTCGCGAACGTGTCTTTACGGGAATTGTGCTACGCCGTTAATATACCTTACAGCTCCCCGATCGGTCCCGCCTCTGTTGGCAGACTGAAATTTCTTACCAGGCTTCCTGTTGAAAAACGAAACGAGTTACTCGACAAGGCGGCTAAAAACACCGATTCCGCAGACGTTAAAAAGGTGATTTCGTTACTCCGAGATTCGTTCGTCGACGGAAATGCGACCTGGGATGGGAGGCTCTTCAAGCAGAAGGCTCGAACATTGCTTTCTTCACCCGAAACGAATACGAACGAAAAAGAGCTTTACGATGTGTTCAACCGCACGGCATGGGCGATTTTTTATCCACCGGACAAGTTATTCCTGAGCGCCATTGCAAGAGACCTGAAAGCCTCACAGAGGATCACGATCCCAGACGTTGTGAGTTTCCTTTTCGTATCCACCAGGTTCTATTTTTCACATCGCGAGGCAATGCCGCAGTGCGCGTCATTGGTCACCTTCCGAGATACCAACGCGGATCAAGTTTTCAGTATCTTCAAAAAACATTCCTATTTCCGTCATCCGAAAAATCTGAGTTACCGTGCTCTCTTGTTTTTATGGTGCATGCTTTTTGCGTTATCGGCGGTAATCGCGCGGATGCGGAGGCAACAGGCCGCCGGCATTGTATCATACACTGCAGCCCTAACGATGATCGGTTTATTCATGATGCTTGCTAATTGCGTTCTAACTGTATTGCTTCCGCGCTATACGCTTCCAATGTGGGAGCTGACGATTATCTCGGTCTATATCTTGTTTGGAATGATCATGGGGTATTTGTTTTCTCCACCACGCCCTGTTTTCGACGAGCCAATTTACGGACAAACAAAACGCGCAGACTTTCCAAAAAATTGAATCGAAAAGTTGTGATGGAATGAGCAACGGGGTTGGGTGCCGTGTTTTCCTTCTTTCGCCCGCTTACGCCGGAGGTGAACGAGCACGAGTGATATTGCGCGAGGAGGCACATTTTCAGCTCGCCAGGAAATTGCGGAGCAAGAATGGCGCGCCAATCGCGGACGTGTTCAGCTTTCTCAGTGGCCTCTATTTTCGCGGGAAAATTGCGTATGCGACGGCGTTTGCGCGACCGCCGCGCGGAACGCCAGGAGTGCTCGTCATTACCCCCACGCGCGGCCTGATCGATGCGCGAACGCGCATCCGTCTCAATGATTTGCTCGAGTTTGCGGCAGTCGACATTCATGAGAACGATTTGCGATATCGTCTGCCGATCGAGCGCGATGCGCAGCGTTTGGCAAAGAGGCTGTCGGCCCAAAGCGAGGTGGTGCTTCTCGGCAGCATCGCCACCGGCAAATACGTTGACGTGTTGCTGGCCAACTTTGGTGAGCGGCTGCGATTTCCCGCTGACTTTGTCGGCCGCGGGGACATGAGTCGCGGCGGGTTAATGCTGCGTTGCGCCGCGGATCGTCAGGAACTTTCGTACATCCCGGTGGCAGGCGCGATCGTGAACGGAAAACGTCCTCCGAAACTCGCTCCACGGAGATACGCAAGTGCGACCTCGTAAGGGAAGAGCTTTTTGCAAGGTTTGGAGTTCCGCGTTTACGCGGCTCAGAGGCAACTGTCCGAAGGCGGAACTCCAAACATGTTTGATTTGTTGCCTCGGAGGGCAATAAGGTTCTATGTTAGGTATGTTTCGGTCTGACGGACTAAAGCGTAACTGATATGGACGTTAGCGGCACGATCGGTGCGGTTCTGAATCAAAAGAGCCGCGAGATTTATTCCGTCTCGCCGACCGCCACAGTGTTTGAAGCTGTGAAGTTGATGGATGAGAAAAACGTGGGCGCTCTGCTGGTTATGGAAGGGGAGAAATTAGTGGGAATCATTTCCGAGCGCGATTACACACGTAAAATTATGCTGCGCGGCAAACGTTCCCGCGAAACCGGGGTCGCGGAAATCATGTCAACCAGCGTGACGGTTACGCATCCGCAGCGAGCCGGTTGCGACTTGTCTTCGCCTTATGACCGACAAACACATTCGCCATTTGCCTGTGCTCGATGGCGACAAAGTCGTCGGCATAATTTCGATCGGCGACCTGGTGAAACACGTGATTTCATGTCAGCAAGCTGCCATTGCGCATCTGGAAAGCTACATCCAGGGCGGATTCATCGCGGGGTGATCTCTCCCGTCATCCCGAGCGAAGTCGAGGGATCCCGTATGCGTTACCTTAAGATTGTTCTGCGGGGTCCCTCGACTCCGCTGCGCTCCGCTCGGGATGACGGAAGTCATAGTTTCCAAACCGTCTTACCACGCACAATCGTCCGCACCGCGCGGCCTTTGAGTTTCCATCCATCGAAAGGCGAATTTCGCGAAGCTGATTGAAACTGATCCACCTTCACCGTCCACTCCAGCTCCGGATCGATCAGCGTAACGTCGGCTCTCGCTCCAGTGGATAGAGTGCCGGCATCGATCGCCAGCAAACCTGCGGGCTCGACTGTGTACATCTGAATCAACCGGGCGATGTCTATCGTGCCATGCTTATGCACGAGCAGATCGAGAAACAATCCGAGCTCCGTCTCCAGCCCAACAACGCCAAACGGGGCTGCATCGAATTCCACTTCCTTTTCGAAATTTGCATGCGGCGCGTGATCGGAACAAAGAACCGAGAGCGTTCCATCGGCGATCCCCTCCAATAGCGCATTGACATCAGCCTGCGAGCGCAATGGCGGGTTCATCTTGTAATTCGTATCGAAGTTTTGGATCGCTTCATCCGTCAGCGCAATGTGATGCGGGCAAACTTCACCGGTGATTTTCACACCCCGCTTTCGAGCTTCACGAATGAGTCGCACACTCCCTGCAGTAGTGAGGTGCTGGCAATGGATGTGATGGTCGCTTAGTTCCGCGAGCAGAATGTTTCGCATGACGATCGCTTCCTCGCCCGCCGCGGGCCAGCCCGGCAAACCGAGCAGCGTGCTCCAGTAACCTTCGTGCGCGACACCGTTGCCGACGAGATTGTAATCCTGGCAATGATCGAGCACAGGGACACCAACCATGTGCGCATACTCCACGGCGCGCCGCATCACTTCGTGATTTTGCACGCAATGGCCGTCATCAGTGATCGCGACGACGCCTGTTTGCGCCAGTGAACCGATCGGCGCGAGTTCTTCGCCTGCCAGATTTTTTGAAATCGCCCCAGTTGGCAGGACGTTCACGCATGCGACGGTTTCGGCGCGATCTTTGATCCACGCAATCGTGCTCGGGTTATCCGCCACCGGCGAAGTGTTCGGCATGCAGACAACGGTTGTAAATCCTCCGGCTGCCGCCGCGCGTGCACCAGACTCGATGGTCTCCTTGTGACTGAATCCGGGTTCGCGTAAATGCACGTGCATATCGATCAGGCCCGGCGCGACGATCAGCCCGCGCGCGTCGATCTCTTCGATTTCTGACTTCTGACTTTCTGATTTCTGAGTTAGAAGCGACGATTTCGTCCGTCGGTGATGTAAAGATCGGAAATCTCATCCCGTTTGTTTGCGGGATCGATCACGCGCCCGTTACGAATGATGGTCGCGTTCATGTCCGGGGAGCACGCGAAAGCTTTCGCGGGTTGGTTTCGCGGCAGCGCCGAAACGAACCGTTTGCCAGCGATTGCTATGTTTGTATGCGGAGTCGCAAGAAATTCGGCGAGCTGCGAGGACGCGCTCGCCAGGCGTGGGAGCCTGCGCTCCCCAGAGCAAGAACGGCGTACCAGACGTCTCATGATGCAATTCCTCCGCACAGATACAGAACTGCCATGCGAACGGCGAGACCGTTGGTTACCTGGTCGAGAATGACGCTTCGCATTCCATCCGCAACTTCGCTGTCGATCTCGACGCCGCGATTGATCGGGCCTGGATGCATGATCAAACAGTCGGGCTTCAAAAGATTCGCGCGTTCCTTTGTCAGGCCAAACAAACGGATGTATTCGCCGAGCCCCGGGAAATATTCTCTGCGCTGACGTTCGTGCTGGATTCGCAAAAGATTCACGACGTCTGCTTTTGGCAGCACATCCTCGATCTGGTACGAAACTTCGACCCCGAGTTTTTCAAACTCGCGCGGCACCAGTGTGCTGGGGCCGATGAGAGTGACGCGGGCGCCCAGCTTGAGTAGACCAAAAATGTTCGAGCGCGCGACGCGACTGAACAGGATGTCGCCGATGATGGCCACATGCAGTCCCGCGATTTTGCCCCTGCGCTCGCGGATCGTGTACAAATCAAGAAGGCCCTGAGTGGGATGTTCGTGAGCGCCGTCGCCGGCATTGATGACACTGGATTTTAACCGGTCCGCGAGAAACTGCGGCGCTCCAGCGGAGCTGTGCCGCAGGACGATAATGTCGGCTTGCAACGCCTCGAGATTGCGGGCGGTGTCCTTGAGCGTTTCGCCTTTCGTCAGACTGGAAGTGGTTGCCGAAATATTGATTACGTCTGCGCTCAAGCGAAACGCAGCGAGTTCAAATGAGGTGCGTGTACGCGTGCTCGGTTCTACAAAAAAGTTCACCAGCGTCTTTCCGCGGAGCGCAGGCACTTTTTTGATTTCCCGCGCACCGACCTGCTTGAATGCGTCGGTGGTCTCGAGAACGAAGTTGATTTCGTCGGCCGACAATTCGCGCAGTCCGAGGAGATCTTTGCGTGTCCAACGCGTGGTCATGAGATTTTTCGTCTTCCGGGGAGCGCACGGGCTGCCAGCCTGCGAGGCATTCGGCAGATTGCGAATGTTCTTGGTATTCAACGGTCGGATACAGCCAGGCAAAACAATATGTTTCGGCGGCGAGCTGCCGCGAACTAGCCCGAAAGCCTCGTGGGCGCTCCCCGGAACGAGTCGCGCCGCGTCATCATTCAGTCTCCTTTTCCAGCCACACGCCGTCTGGCTGATTGTCGGTTTCCTGCAGGCGCACTTGAATGTTTTCCATCGAGGCAGTTGGCAAATTTTTGCCGACGTAATCGGGTCTAATGGGCAGCTCGCGATGGCCGCGATCCACCAGCACGGCGAGTTGGATCCGTGCCGGACGTCCAAATGAATTGATGGCGTCCATGGCCGCGCGGACGGTGCGACCGGTGTAAAGGACATCGTCAATAATGATTACCGTGCGGTCTTCCAGCGGCACGGGAAGTCTCGACGCGCGCACCACAGGCAATTCCGAACGCGTTCCGACGTCGTCACGATGCATCGCCACGTCAATGACGCCGGTTTCGAGATTCGTCTTTGCGATCTCGCGAACAAAGGCCGCAACCCGGGATCCAATCTCCACGCCGCGCGACGGAATTCCCGCGAGCACGACGCGATCGAGGTGCGGATTTCGCTCGACGATTTCATGCGCAATTCGTCGCAGCGCACGACGAATTGCTTCCGCGTCCATGACCGGGACGCTGGCGGATGAATTTTGTTTGGGTTTCACGGTTTCCTTGGCGACCTCGCAGGATCGCCTTAAAGGTACAAAAATTAGGAGGCTGCCTGTTTAGTGCGCGCCTCCTTTCGTCGCCGCTCTCGCCAGTTGGAGCGATGTTTCACGATCCAATCCAGCAGAGCCTTTTCAAAGCCGATGTCCTTCCCGGCTTTTTCGCTTTCGATCCACTTGTGTTTCAAAATTTCCGCCCGCTCTGCAAGGAACTCCTTGTAAAGCGCAGATTCTTTAACGAATTGCGCCTGGTCGGCCTCCGAAGTGGGCATGTCCGGTTCTTCTTTCATAAGATGTTCACCTAGTCAACTCCGAAACGGTCCGATCACCGCAGCATCTAACACCCAAATTAGACGAGACAATCGCGCAATCTATTTAAAACTCCGTTTGCGGATGGACCCGCGGATGCATTTTTTACTGCAGAGTTTTCCGAATTCCTTCGGCAATCCGTTTGAATTCAGCACTTACGGGCGATCGCCGATCTTCGCTTACGATGGGAATTCCGCGATCGCCTCCCTCGCGCGTAGGGATATCGATGGGAATCTGGCCCAGTAACGGAACGCGCAGGCGCTTCGCTTCGCGTTCGCCGCCACCAGTGCCGAAGATATCATAGCGCTTGTTGTCCGAGGGTGAGACGAAGTAACTCATGTTCTCGACCAACCCGATTACCGGCACGTTGACTTTTTCGAACATCGTCGCGGCTTTACGTGCATCGATCAATGCTACTTCCTGAGGCGTAGTGACGATGATCGCTCCTGAGAGCGCAACGGTCTGCACGATCGTCAGCTGAATGTCGCCTGTGCCCGGCGGAAGATCGAGCACCAGATAATCCAGTTCACCCCATTCGACCTGACGAAGAAACTGTTGCGTGTAGCGCGTCACCATCGGCCCCCGCAAAATTGCCGGCGAAGCGTCGTCGAGAAGAAATCCCATCGACATCAATCGCAATCCATATTGCTCGATCGGCACGATCATGTTGTCGTCTGTCGCCGTTGGCCGTTCACGCGTGCCGAACATGAGCGAAATGCTCGGGCCATAAATGTCGCAATCACACAAACCGACGCGCGCGCCGGTTTGCTCCAGCGCGACGGCCAGATTTGCGGCGATCGTTGATTTTCCGACGCCGCCTTTACCGCTGGCCACGGCGAGGACGTGTCGCACTCCCGGAATCCGCATCGCCACCGTGCCGGCGCCCGTGCCGCCGGGAGGCGCCTGGATATCGATCAGCACCTTGGCGCTCCGGACTCCGTCGATGCCGCGGAGTGCGCGTTCTGCATCGGTTTTGATCGTCGCGGGAACATTTGGATCGTTAGTCGCGATCGCAAGTTGCACCTTGATATCGCCACTTTCGGTCTGGATCGACTTCACCAGTCCGAATGAAACGATGTCGCGAGTGAAGCCCGGATACTTCACCGTCTTCAACGCATCCTTCACCTGTTCCTCTGAGATCGACATGTTTTAAACTTAGCTGCCCAGCGCGAGACGTAAACCATTTCCCAGGTGGATCGTCTTCTCCTGAAGACGATGTCAGAGAAATCGCCGGAGACGCACATATCAGAGCCGCATTAGCCAACGCGTTTAGGAGTCGCCGCGGCGACCGTTCCACCTGCGATCTTAATGATCCACTTTGTCGCGAATCTGATAATCAAAGATCACGGTCTGCCGGCTGGCGCCGCACCCTGAAGAAGATCAATACGTCGATGTGTTTGTTTGACCTCTACGACCAGCCCCGAGTAGTTCCATTCACCGAGCGACTTGTGGGCTGATACGTAAATGGTTCCCTTTCCCTTTGGACCGGAGATGGGAATTGCCAGATTGGACTCACCGGACGCGCCATTGACGTTCGTGCTTCCCGACATGAGCAACCCGTCTTTGATAGGCGCCCCGAGAGCCTCGATCACAGCGGGGTCCGCCTTGGCTCGGGCCAATGCTTCCTTGTAAACATCCGTCGATTTCATCGCGCTGAACACGATCACAAGTATCGAGGCAACAAAAATGACGAACATCAATGCCACGGTGAAACAGCCGAGAGGCACGAACCATTTCCAGTTTCGCTTCCACCAGTTCGATCTCGGAGTCGCGGGCTGCATGAGCGATTGATCCACAGATTTCTTCTACTTCGACCTTGAAGTTGTTTGCAAGCATCAAGGAGTGACGGCTTCTTAGCCGTCATGTTCCTCAACGGCTGGGAAGCCGTCGTTCCTTGGGGTTCGCTGCGCTCCAGGCTTGACGGGCTCGGTTATGGGTAGGCAAGTTGTTGTTATGAAAACACAATTCTTTATCCGGATTACTCTCGTTTGCGCTTTGATCGCGCTGGTGAGTGCCTGCGCTACAGGTCCAACTTCCAAGCCGGTCTCATTGGTTGGCAGATGGAGCAATTCACTTGGCACAGTCTGGATACTCAAGGCCGACGGAACATTCCAGGTCGATCTCAGCAGAAATGGCAAACCTGACATATCGGGCACTTACACCGTGTCCGGTGACATGCTCACGATTAATGAGGTCCGCGGAAACACTCCCAAAGTGTGTAAGCAACCAGCAACTTATAGGTTCGAACGAGTGGGTAATGAGTTGCACTTCACGTTGGTGAGCGACAAGTGCAAGCTGCGCATCAAAAACGTGACGCGCCCCTGGTTTCCAACCTGATCGGAGATTCCGCAGAATTCTGGTATCATTACGCGCCAGTCTCGTTGTAGCGGTGCTTGTGCCAAGCACCGACCATTAGTTAGGCATTCGCCGCGCCGTGCACCCAGACATCGCGCAGGCGTTCGCGCACAAACGCTTCTACAACAATTTCAGATAAACCTCTTCCAACCGCCGCGCTTGCTTGGACAGATCGAATTTCTGCCGGATTGCGTCGGCGCCGACGCGCGAGATCTCCGAAAGGAAATTTGGATCTTCCGCTGCATCCAGCAACGCTTGTGCCAGCGCTTCATGATCGCGTTCCGGCACGAGCACGCCGCTCACGCCGTTATCAATCGCTTCGGGAATCCCTCCATGCTCCGTCGCAAAAACCGGCATGCCTGTGGCCATCGCTTCCAGCATGGAATTCGGAACGCCCTCCTGGTTCCCGTCATGACCGGTCTGACTCGGGTGGAGAAAAATGTGCGAGCGATAATAGATGCCGCGCAATTGCTCCTGCGAAACGAAACCGGTGAACGCGACGCGCTCCGAAATATTTAGTTCGCGCGCCAGACGTTGAAGTTCGTTGAGTAACGGCCCTTCGCCGGCGATCGTCAGTGTCGCGTTTGGATATTGCTGAAGGAAAACTGCAAAGGCGCGAAGAGTAACCGGCAGTCCTTTCTTCTCGATCAGCCGACCGCTTTGCACGAGTCGCCATTCCATTCCATGCTGGTGAGACGGGGAGGTCCTTTCGCGAAGCGGAAATTCCTGCAACGGAATTCCCGTACGCTGGATTTGAATCTTTTCCGGGTCGCAACCCAGATCAACGAGCACACGCCGCAACGATTCCGAGCGAACCAGGACCAGCTTTACTTCCTGCAGCATCTGCAGCGTTGCTTCTCGATAGGCCGGCTTGTTCATATCCACCATGACATCGGCCCCGTGAAAAGAGACGATCGACGGATTTTTCCAGGCGCGAATCAATGGCAGGAGATGGACTGCGATGTGGCCGAAGTAAATGTGCAACAGCGAGGCGCGCGTTTCGTTTAGAACAGCGAGTAACGCGCTCAGTTCTGCAGTCGAAATCTGCCACGGCATATCGCGCACTTGTTTGAGCCAAAACCGCCGGAGGAAATGCGTTGGCGGCTTCGGAACAATGTGGATGGCGTCAAACGGATATCGCCCGGCGTTTTCCCGTTTCTGCGCAATCACAATCGGCGCGCACCGTTTCAGTGCCGTGATTTGCCGGTAGATATGCAGCATCTCCGGCTTGAGAAATGTCGCGCAATAACAGGCGATGACGGGGCGGGACTCGGAAGATGGAACTCGCAACGTCCAAGGCTCAACGCTCAACGCTCAATGTTCAACTTCGCACTTCATCGTCGTCCTCGCGCTCGTACTCGTAATCGGTCTCTGCTCGGGCTACCGTTCGAGAAGGAGGGCGACGACGAGCAGAGCAAGAACGAGAACGAGAGCGAGCTCAAATCGAAAATTGCTCGCGCACTTCTGCCGGCACACGAACAGGACGACCGGTTTTCGCATCGATCGGACACCAGAGCGTCCGAGCTTTTGAAAGTAGCTGACCGCTGCTGCTCCGCAGGATTTCCGTGAAGCGCTCAAAGGTAAGCCGGGTGGCTTTGCCCACCCACGTCCGGAGCACGATTTCATCCCCGAGTGCCGCAGGCGCTTTGTAATCGATCTCATGCCGCAACACGACCCAACCGATCGTCTCCTGCGCTTTCCCGCTCGCAATCGCTTGCCAGTGGGCGGTGGCAACCTCCTGGACCCACCGCAAATAAACGGTGTTGTTCACATGATTTTGCCCGTCGATGTCTCCCGGCGCTACTGGCACGGTCATTTCAAAAGGGGCAGAGGACATGTGAAATCAGAGACTCTTCGCTTCGCTCAGAATAAAACGATCGCTTTTAGTAAATGACAGCAAGCTCAGACGATATTAAATCGCCGCATCAATTCCTGGCGCGCTTCCATCGCCAGCGTTGGGTTCATCCGACTGAGCATTTTTTCGCGGCGTTCCCGATCCATTGCTGCGAGATCGCGCACCAGCTGATTACGCGTTTTCCATTTCGCGTATTTGCTCACGCCAATGCCGAACGCGAGCAGTATGGAGAAAATCCAGACCGTAATGTCCGTCCCGGTGATGAGGAGCATAAACTTCGAAAACCCTTCGCGTAACGTTTCGCCCTTTCACAACAGAGTTCAAGCAGCACGCGGGGAGCGGGCGCCCCGCCTGCCCTTTTCGGCGCCCTCGCCGAAAAAGCTTCCCAAAAGTGTCCCGCGAGGCGCGTGACACAGCGGGCGAGGCGCCCGCGCTCCCCGGAAAATCATCGTGCAGCCGTAATTTGACGTTCCGAGCCGGGAGCGGAAATTTTTACGATGCGTATACGTGGAGGCATGCTCGCTGTTATGTGCACTGGTATGGCGTTCGCCGGTGCGCGTGTGGTGCGAGCTCAGGAGGCAACTTCGGCGCATCTTCCGGATCAATTTCAGACTGGCAAACTGACTTCGTCTTCCAACGCGAAAAAGAAAAGAGCTGAACTAAACTCGCAAAAGCTGGCAACAGCGCCGAAGCAAAACACCCCGCCTCCGCCCGAACAGACGCCCGCCGCGGAAGAGCTGCCGCCGGTCGTGACGACTGAAGAGAAGAAGGCAGGGCCGAGTGAGGCGGTTGCAGCCAAGACATCAAGTTCAACGCCTGCGCATCTGACGAAGTCAACTCCTCCTCCCGAAGAATCCGCGCCGGTGGAAAGAAAGCCACGCGCAAAAAGGCGGTCGCGACCGCCTGCGCAATCCGAGGCGACCAGCGTGCCGGAGCCCGTTCCGGTGTCGCTGTCGGTTGCCCGATCCATGGCAACCAAGGCACCTTTGCCCAAATACCCGTACGAAGCGAAACGCCGCAACCTTACCGGAAGCGGCGTTTGCGTTCTGACCGTTGACGCGGCAACCGGCAAAGTGACCGACGTAACGATGACCCAAAGCACTGGCAGCCGGTTCCTCGATAAATTTACGGTCCAGACATTTCAAGACTGGCAGTTTAAACCCGGCACAGTGTCCCAGCTCCGCGTGCCGATTAGCTACGAATGAGCGCGAGGGACACTTCGACCTAACGACTTGATCGCGTCGAGGAACAGTTGCACCGCCTTTTTCTGACCAGAGCGCCCGCGCACTTCGCCATAATGCACGAAGTTTGCGCTCAGCAGGTGATCGATCGCGTCGACCTCCCGCTGGTTGATGACCTCAGCGTAAAACCGGCGTACGACATCCTTGTTGGCTTCGAGATCAGGCGTCATTGTGCCAGAGCCGGATGTTGAGAACATGGAATTTTCATGATGACCGATTTTCTCGCCCAAGCCGATCAAATTTGGCCATGTCGTGTCGGGTAGTAAACGTCTGGCAACCTCATCTCAGGAGCCCGCTACAGCCATCTTCGAACACGACGCTTGTACGTCAGATAGGTCTCCCCAAACTTCTTCTCGAGGTATTCTTCTTCCGGGCGAATAGCTAGCCAGTGGAGTGCACAACCGGCAAGCGGTGTGAAAAGGAGGATCCACCAACTGTTAATAGCCACGCCCACTCCAATGCATACGAGCAGCATCTGAAGGTACATCGGATTACGTGTGATTCTAAAAGGGCCTCTGACCTCAATATGAGTAGTCGGTTTCCACGGATTCTCGCTCTGCCCTCCCGAGCGTATTACCAGGAACGACCATAGCCCAAAAACGAGAAAAGCTCCGACTGCGATCCCACCGCCAATGTAGTACCGGGCAGGCGCCGGAAAATAAAAGTTCTTAGCTATCGGCCAAATGGAGCTAAGAACAGCGCCTAGCAAAATCGTGATCAGCGGAATTGCCGGCGGGAAAAATCGAACTTTCGCTGCGTCTTTTGGCTGTTCCATCTTCTCCGAGTTTTAATGTCAACTCTGATGATCTGATCAGGCCTCATTTTGCTAAGGCGCTCGTAGTGAGTAGGTCCTAGTCACGGGAAAATGGGAACGCAGAGCGGGTGGCGGTTAGATGCCATGAAGGGTTGTAAAACGTGGGCAAAACGGGCACACGCCTTGTATGAAAAACAAAACAACAGCAATACTTCATGACGAGATAAAAATTTAACGATGCAGAGCCCGGCAGCAAAAGCAGTAAAAGAGCCGCAGGTATGGAAGCTGGGACATCCCTTAGATGGGGCGCGTTCTGCCCAAGGCACCTTCCCAAAAAGTCAGGCACGACATCACGGGCGTCCGGCCGCTGCCGGGCTGCTCGAATAGGAGCTGGTGACTCGCCTCGGCGAGAACACGCGAGGGAAAGCTGCCTCTGCGGATCAACGTAACAAATTGGCAGAACCGGGAAAGGAGAACCCCGAAAAGCTAAAGACAACCAAACTACAAACGCCCAGTCCGCGATTGACAACCCCCATAGGAGCTCCACTGATTGGTTAGGCCTTTAAGGTTTCTTATGTGGGCCGTAGTAACGCTCTTCCGAGTCTTGGTCGTCCGGTGCCAAGGTGTTCTGCGCTTCGCCCGATATGCTCTTCTTCGGGGAAGCAAGGTGAAAATCTTTGACGATGAACTTACCATCCGGCGTGACCACAGCATCAAGGTGTGAATCAAGATTCGGGAAATGCGGAAACTCCTTCGGGTTTGAGGTCAAATCGGCATGAACTCCGAGGGGAAGAGAAACGGTTTTAGTATTTTCTCCATCGGTGGTGACGTCGATCGTGAAGCCATCCGGGAATGCGCGGCCACTTCCTGCGTTAGCCTTCTTGCAAATCTCGTACTGTTCTGGCGCCGCCCTGCGCGTGCGTGACAGCACGGCTTGCTGTGCTGTCTTGAGCAGATCGAGCTCCCACTCGGCTCTGTTTTGCTCAATCTTGAGCAAAACCAGAGCGTCAGGATTCCATTTGCCATTGACTTTCCAGAGCAAGATCGAGGAATCGGCTGACCAGCGCGGCGGAGCGGTCTCGTGGAAATTCAACGCGCGGTTGTAGCCTGGATCGGCGTGAATCACCGCTGCGACGCGATCCGTGCGTAGTTCCACGACCTTGTTCATCCGGTCGTCCCGTTCCTGCGCTGCTTCGTTGTGCCAGACCGGTATCATAACGCCGTAATGGCGGTCAGGCGAAAACGTGAACGAGGGGACGATGTAATCTGTGTTTGGATTGGCTGCGAGCGCGCTGGCGGCGGCGCTCAGAAGCGCCGCTGTCCTCGTTATTGGAGCTTTGCGCATGCGAAGGAAGCATCGAAGCTGGAATACGCCTAGACCTTATGGCTGCGGGCGGGGTGTAAACGCGCGAGCAGGGGATTGAAAAGAAGGCTGTGTTTGCCGTTCATTTTAGCTCGCGGGTTACTCTGGTTTTTGCCCGAGCAGAGCCGCAACCACCCCGAACGCTTTCGGGGTTGCAGTGTAAACAATTCGAACTAGCAAACACACCTATGAAAACTGAACTCTATATTGGGTTGGATGTCGATAAAGAATGGATGGTAATCACAGCGGCCCCGCCACGGCGGGTAAACTAAGGAAGGGCGCACTGGCGCGGTGCAGGAACCTAACCTGGTTATCCTTGAAGGCTTTCGAGGTCTGCACCGCTGCTTTAGATTGGACCGCGCCCACGTTCCGCTTCAACCGACGGCATAAGTCAGATTGCGTTGCCACAAAAAAGGCATGCGCGGATAGGAACCGAGCCGCCGGGAGGCGAGCGAGATAGACGGGAGGGCCGAAAGGCCAACTGAGCCGGCAGGTGAAGGAGTCAATATCAGCCGGTCGCCGCGGCGACCGCGCACTTCGAAGCGGAAACGTTCTCAAACACCAACCGACAACGCCTAACCACAAACCCAAACCACAAACCACGCGCATGTAACAAAACCTATTTATCCAAACTCACTCCTTGACACCCTTCATAGGGGGTTAGACTGCATTATTTCGAATTCGAGTGTTCCTGATGCATCCGGTACCCAGCGAGTGGCTAGTTCTTTGACTCTATCCGTGTCTTTCGCATCTCTTGCGCTGTCGTACGTCGTACAAGGATAGCGACTCGCCTTTGATTTGAAGGGCAATATTGATAATGGCGGTTTGCAAACCACGTTTAAGAGCTGGCTCAGAAAGCTTCGCTACCGTGCCAATCGGATGGAACCCGAAGTCTCGTCGACGATTCCGAGCGACACCTGGCCATGCGATTCAAGAAGTGACGTAAGCTAGGTGTGATCAAGAATGTTTCCGTTCCGCGAATGCATATAGCGCTTGAACCCCGCAAAGTCTTCCGCTGAAAGCGTCCGTGCCTTTTGAGCGATTAAATAGCGGCTAAAGCCTTCGTGCTGGCCCGCCAAGTATCGCTCCCACTCTTCAACGGAACGAAGTAACCAACGTTTGAACGCCGGGCAGGAAAGCCCTGAACGGTCAAGGCACGACGCATGAACTGAAAATCGCGCGAGCATACGTCTACAAATCCAGGCAACGGCGACAAGCATCGACGTGAGCTACGGCCGCGAACGCGTCGCGAAACGAGCCAGACGGATCTGCACGGAGGACAGATCCGATTAAGCAGAGGAGGAATACCGCAACACATGCAATATTCATGACATGGTGCATTATGAGTCTAGACCTTATGGCTGCGGGCGGGCTATGAAGGGGCGATCGCGGTGCGGAGAAAAAAGGGGCGTGTTTGCCGTTCATATTTTCCGCGGCTTGCTCCCTTTAGGGAGCCGAGCCGCACAAACGAGCGGGACAAATGTCTGAGTTAGGCCTGTTGAATGCGGCATGACCAATGGACAAAGAACTTGGAGCATCTCATCAAGGACGGCATCTTCACGGGCCAGCGGGCACGGCGAGTGAACAAGTAAGGTCGCATGGAACACCATGAACTCTCCGGCGCGCAACCACAGCGGGCCGCGCGAAGATTTGACTCTCGGTGCGATGCCGCTAATGGAATGCCATACGTGAAATGCGATGGAAATAAGTCGCGGCTGGCGGAGGCGAGCGTGGCGAGACAAAGGTTTTTATCAAAGCGAATACGCGCTCGCGGAGGGCGGCATCGGTCACATGCGCCCTCCTTTGCGATGGGCGCATGATACTGGAATATGCGCTGTCGCTACGGGCGGCAAGAAGTCGACAACTCCGGATGCTCGGTAACGCGCGTGCCGTCGGGAGAATGAGCGACAGACCACGTGTACAGCGGGAACACAATAACGACGCATGGCGTGAGGGCCTAACGAGAACAAGCTCAGCCGCTAGAGGAAGTACTGAATCCACTCGAGCACAGCGCTAAATAGCCCGATGACTGCATACGCGATCGCAGCATAGCCTGCCTGTGGGACGCTCTTGTCCGAGTAGTCGTAGAGAGATGCGCTGGCTTCTTTCGGGTAGTCCATGCCGTGTTCGTTAACGTCTAATCCGGCTTGAGTTTGGGATGGGAGGACAAAATCGCCGTCATGGCACCGAGAGTAGTGAGAATGCCGCTCGCGGGC
The DNA here is from genome assembly GCA_963838045.1 of uncultured Verrucomicrobiae bacterium. Classification (GTDB taxonomy): domain Bacteria; phylum Verrucomicrobiota; class Verrucomicrobiia; order Chthoniobacterales; family UBA10450; genus Udaeobacter. The sequence goes on from CAWIPQ010000017.1 coordinate 41,385, forward strand.
AAACCAAAACCGGATGTGCTTTCGAATCCAGATTATTTCTTTCTGTGGCCGAGCATTTCAGATTGAAACGTGCGGCGATCGACGCGGGTAAGGTTCTTTTCCATTGCCGGTGTGAGCAAGGAAATGTGCGGAATTTCACAGAGGTACTCGGCGATGAACCAGGTCGGTTTATCCGTGGTCATCCAGTTGCGATGATCGAATCGCGCCAGGTTTACCGGGCGCGAGTAACGCCGCAATGTGCGTTCGCCGCGGAGGTTGAAGTAAATATTGAAGTAACTCATGGCCAGCTCGCGCAGGCTGCGATAGACCGGCTCGCGATAACGGCACCCGGTGAAATTGGATTTCGCTACGGCGCCCCAGCGGCCGCGCACTTTGAAAATCGCGACGACATGATCGGTGTCCTGTTCGGCTTCCAAATCGAAGATCAACGGTGGAAATCCGAGGACACGTAGCGCGGCTGCAGCGAAAATTCCGCCTTCAAGACAGGAGGCGGTGCGATCGTGCAGGACTTTCCTTCGGCGAGCGACGCGGTGTAGCTAAGGTTGTAAGGCAGGTCGTCGAGAAATTTCTGAATGCCCGCCGGCGTTTTCAACGCCCGCAACTTTCGCCATTCGGACGGCGTAAAACCGAATCTATGAGTGCTTCGCACGAAGCAAGCTGCAATATTCAACATCCAAGCTCCAGAGAAATTCCACATTCGGAAATGTCAGGTCGAATGTTGGCTAACGGATAAACGTTGTAGCGTGCGCTGTCCTCAGCGCATTATTTGCGTGGTGGGCACGAATCCGCTGAGGACAGCGGACTCTACAGCGCGGACGCGATTCGGCGGGTAAGGGGAGAGGCGAAACAAGATAAGCAATCGCATTACTTGTAGTTAATCGCGCGTGCGTTGTAGCCACGGCGCTGCGTCGCCGTGTGACTGGGAAAGCGCATTATTTGCGCGGCGCGTGGCGGGCACGAATCCGCTGAGGACAGCGGACTCTACAGCGCGGATGCGAATGGGCGCCTGTCTCTTGTTTTGATGTGCACGAACGGCACATCAGGGCGCAGGCGTCCACGCTGACGGATTACGAACTGCTTCGACAACTTGTCTGATTGCGTCGATCACCAGTTGCGGCTCCTGAACCTGAATGTAGTGCGCGCTTTTGGTCGCGACTTTGTGTTTGGTATTTGGCGCAAGCATCGCCAGTTCATCCTGTGCTGTGTGCCATGACTTGTTCAGGGCTCCAGGAAAATCCGCGGGCAACGGTTGCCATGGACTGAGATCGAACGGTTTGCCTTGAGTCAAAACAAAAAGCGGCATCGGACGGAGCGGCTCCGTCGCGGCGGCTTTTTCCATCTGATCCAGGCTGGCATTTACATCGAGCGTCTCGATGTCTTTGTATTTTTCCAGTCCGGGTGTCGGCTTCGTAAATCCAAAGTTCACATAGAATTTCCATTGTTCTGGTGTGAGGCCGGTCCTGACCTTTTCCGAAAGCGCATCAACAAGGACCATTCCGACAACTTCATTCGGATAAGTGCTGGCGTATAAGCGGGCAAAGATGCCGCCGAAGGAATGCGCAGCGAAAACATGCGGTCCTGGAACGTGCGCCGCCTGGAGCAAGGTGTGAAGATCGGATACCAGGTCACGGGCTGTGCGCGGCATCGGGACGGGAGTGCTTCGGCCCAAATGATCTTTATCAAGGAAAGTTCCCGGCCGGTCATAGGCACAAACTCGCGTGAACCTGGCAACCTCTGGGAAAACGCTGCTCATTCCAGGCTCGAGTTCGGTGCTCCAAATATCGGCATCATTTCTGTAGCCGGACTCGAGAATTACCGTCGGGTTGCCCGAGCCACTACACTCGAGAAACATTTTGCGTCGCGCACCGATGTCGATGAGAGCGTGCAAGATTTTCCGAAGCAGAGGCTGACGCGGCACTCGATGAAGTGCGTTCCGGCGTTGGCTCACGTTTGAAAATTCCTTCACCGTGTACATTGAGATTTTCCACGATAACCTGTGTCGCTTTGCCGTCCGGGCCGATCGTAAACGTGATGCCGCTTCGGCCGACCGCGTTTTCGCCCTCCGTCTCATAGGTGAACGTATCGCGGTCATAATGTTTCATCGGAAAAGTTTTATTCTTCGGGCCCTGGACGATCGCCAGGCTGCCCTCTTTCTCGATAATGGAGATGTCTCCAAAGAAATCGTTCGTGTAACGTCCGAGGTAGGCGCTGTTCTTCAGCGCAGAAGCGGGTGACGCTGGTGGCTTGGAATAATCGAAACCCAGCACAGTCCCGATGGCAGCTGGATCTGAAAATACTTGTTTGAAGATCGCGAACCAGTCTCTAGCCGGCTTGCCGTACAAAGCGGTGTCCAGAAACGTCGCCGCCAAAGCTTCCGCTACGCCAATCGGATATGCATTAGTGAGAACGACAATACCCAGCTGCTCTGCCGGCACGAGATTCACGTGAGTGCCGGCACCCAAACCAAACGCGCCGGAATGACTCAACCGCAAGCGGCCTTCTGAATCGTAGCTCACGTTCCACCCCAGTCCGTAAAAGCTTGGTAGGCCGGATCGACTGAAACCGGTGAGTATCTGCGGATGGTGCGTCTCGGCCAGCGCTTTCTCATCGACGATTTGTTTGCCCTCGAATTTGCCGTTTGCGAGTTGCAGACGCATCCATTTCGCCACGTCATTCACCGAAGAACTCACGCCGCCTGCCGGCGATTGTGCGTCCGGGTCCCGTTTGAATTTTTGTACCCACTTGCCATCCACCAGCACATGCCCGAGCGCCTTGTTCTTGTGCGCCATAAAATCTGCGTAAAGCGAGCTGGTCGATTTCATGCCAAGTGGCCGGTATAATTTTTCCTCGGACGCCTCGTTCCACTCCAGCCCGTACGCTTTCGCTGCAGCCACGCCGGCCTCGGTTAGGCCAGAATTCGTGTAAGCGTAATGCGAACGAAAACTGCTTGCGGGATGTTGATAGCGCAGGCGATGCAAAATTTCCGCGCGCGTAAATCCCAGGTCTTCCAGCAGATCGCCAGCGTGCGCGGGCAAGCCGCTGCGGTGTGCGTACATGTCGCGAATCGTGATTTCGCGTGTAACCCAGGGATCGAACATTGCGAAGGTGGGATCAAGCACGCTGAGTTTTGAGTCCCAGGTGATTTTTCCTTCGCCAACCAGCTCGGCAACCACGGTCGAGCCGACCGGTTTGGACAATGACGCGAGCTGAAACACCGTGTCCGCATCCACCGGCACTTTCGTGCTGGTATCGCAAACACCGAATCCTTTCGCGTAAACCGTCTTGTCGCGAAAGACGACAGCTATGGCAAGTCCCGGCACGATGCCTTCGCGAACTTGCTTTTGCGCGAGTTTTTCAAGTTCTTGAACGGCGCGAGTCACTTGGTCGGAAGTGACATGCGATTTCTCCTGCGCGATTACGCAAAACGGCGCAAGCGCAATCAGCAAGAATGCTTTAGTGAAAAGAAGCGAACGACTGATTTGCATACGACATTTTTTCACCAATCGGCGCGCGTTCCTAGGAGCAATACTATCAAACGGCCCTGCCTTATTTCTTGTCTTTTACGCGCGTGAAAATGCCCATCGATTCGCTCTCGAAGCTCTCGGCGTTGCCGTCCTCACCGATCATGAACGTTGTGACGACAGGAGTCTGGGTCGCGCCGGGGAATTGCATCATGAACGCGCCGTTGTTCCAGTGTTTCAATGTGGCGGAATATTTGGCCGGACCGAATTGCATTTTGACACCATTGCCATCCGCTACGATTTCGCAGCGACCGTAATAATCATTTTCGTAATCCCCGAGGAGCGATTGCAGCGAGCCGTTGAATTTGCCTGGATTTTTTGGCGCTGGCGGCGGCGCCATCAGTTTTTTCAGTTTCTCGTTTAGCGCGGAAATCTTTTTCTCATCGGCTTCAGGATTGATGCCCAAAAGTTGATTTAAAAAATAGGCGCGCACCGCTTCAGGAAACGCAGTGAGATTGAGATTTGCCAGAACGACGATGCCGGCATTCTTGTCCGGCACCAGGACGATAGTCGTGCGCACACCTGCGAGAGCGCCGCCTTTTTCGATAATCTGGTGCCCTGCGTAATCGTAGCTACCGACGCCGAGCCCATAATAGAAACCTGTCGCATCGCTGATCGGCGGCAGATCGGTGAAATCGATCGCCGACACCATGCTGCGCTTGAATATTTCGGCGACCGTTTCGGGTTTCAGAATCGTTTGCCGTTGTAGGTGCCTTTGTTCAAAAGCATCAGCATCAGTTTTGACATGTCCGCCGCGGTAGATGTGCCTGAGCTGGCAGCGCCGGTAACGTCGAGTTCTGATGGTTCGACGACGGCAATTTTTCCATCGACAAATGCGTGCGCGGCCGTGGCATTAGGGTCTTGCAAAGCCTTGATTACCGTCCCGGAGCGCGACATTCCCAGCGGCTTGAACAAGCCCTGCTCGACGAGCTCGTTCCACGATTTTTTTGCGCAACGTGCCGCAACCTCACCGGCTACAAAAAATCCCGGATTCGAATACTGCGCCACCTCGCGCAAGCTATAGCGCGGCTTGAAGAACCGGAGCCGTCGCAGGATTTCTGCGCGGTCATAGCCAAAAAGGTCGAGCTGGTCTCCGGTAAAGGCCGGCCAACCGGTGCGCATGGCGAGCAGATCGCGTTCGGTGAGCCAACGCGTCATGTATGGATCGTACCCGACGAATTCCGGCAAATAATTGAAGATCGGTTTGTCCCAATCGAGCTTGCCTGCGTCCACCACCGTTCCTGCAGCCGCGCCGGTCAATGTTTTCGTAACGGATGCGAGCTGAAAAATCGTGTTCTCATCTACCGCCCCGGGTTTGGTCGCGTTGCGCACGCCATATCCTTTGACCAAAGCCACTTTGCCGTCTTCACTACTGCGACCGCCGCGCCCGGCACTCTGATATTCTTTCAGATTTTGCCTGATAAATGCGTCCAGATCAGCCACTCGCATCATATGCCGCCGCCGTGGCGCGGAAAATCCGCAGAAAAGCGATGCCAGAGTAAAGAGAATAAAAAAGCTAAATTGCTCGAGCTGGATTTCATAAGTGCCTTCCACCAGCCAAAGGAGCACCGGCGTACTCGGAACGAAGTAACTGAAACCGCCCAACGGGAAAAGCGGCTGTACCAGCGCACGGCCACGTCTTTAACGAACTCCGGGTGAAGCGGACGTACAGCCAGAGTCACAGACCAACGGGATGTCTTGCGTCAAATCCGCGCGGCGGGCGATAAACCGTTTGCCAGCGTGGCGCCCATTTGCCGCGAAAGCGCTCGAACGGCGTCGTGTCGAGACGCAGCCCGGCAATTACCGCGAAGGTGTGACCCTCGCGGGCGTAGATCGTGATCCATTTTCCGGCTCCGCGCTCGCCGTAGCTGCGAAATTCTGTTGAGCTCATCGGCGAATTAATCAAACCAGCTGCGGCCAGCACATATGAAATTGTGCCGGAACAATCGTACGCGTGATCTCTAAACGATTTGTGACCGCCGCCGTACCGATACCGCTTGTGGCGAAGCTGGTTCCCGGCCCAGATCGCGCGCTTCACCGCCGCCGGCGCCTTTTTCGGCGCGGCCGCTTTCCCGAAACGAAGCCGCGCAACCTTCCCGGACACCAAAGGTCCCGACGTCGGAAACAAATCCGCCGCGGCGGACTGTTGGATCAACGCGAAAATTGCGAGAGCGGCGAGAACTAAGCGATAGACCGGATTGATAAATTCCTCCGGGACTGTGTTCTACAAAGCACGCCAGTTCATGGAAAGAAAAAAATTCGGGAAATGGCAGATCGTCTTGCTCGGTCCGCCGTAGCTCCCGTCGTTTTAGGAACGAAGGCGGCCCCTCAAAACGATGGCAGCAATTATCGCCGAGCGCAGATATCTGGCGGCGAAGCCGCATGTCCAACGCGTTGCGGAGAACGCGTTCCACCTTGGAAAATTTGTGATAAACTGACGGCATGATCCGCGCGATCGCCTTGCCGGTGATGTTTCTCACCAGCGCGATGATCGCATTGGCAGCGGATGAATCGGGCAATTCTGACGAACCCGACGCGTTCGATGTTGAGCCGCCGATACTGAAACAAAATCTCTCCGACGAACTGGCGGCCACGGTGGGAACGCCCGACGGCGAGGTCGCACGCTGGGAGAAAAAACTGGAGCGCGCAAAAAAAAGTGCGGCCGGCGCGGAACGCCTCTGGAAGATTGGCGTGCTTGCGAAAATAGAGGTGGAGCAGCGAGCGTTGAAGGTCGTCAAATACGAAGCTGAACTGGCAACCGCACGAGTCGTCCAGGCAAAAGACCGCGTTTCCGAGCAGGAACTGCGCGTTGCCTCCGGTGAATCCACGCAACAAGAGCTGGATGTAGCCAAGTCGGCTCTGGCGCAGTTGATCGTTGCCGAGGAAGCGGCAGTAGCGAAACGCGAGACCGCCGAGCTCGAATCTGCGGAAGCGAACCTGCGTCGTCAACAAAGGTTGCTAAAGCTTGGCAGCGCGCACAAATCCGACGTGATCAACGCCGAGGAAAAACTCGCCGAACTCAAAGCGCCGAAATAGTAAACAGCAGTGAATGGGTGAATCGGCGAATGGGTGAACCGGCGAAGAGAAGAACAAGCGTGAACAGTGACGAAAAGAAACGAGATGAGAAGCTAAACGGGGGAATCACCGAGACAGCGAAGAAGGCGATTAGGCATTTTCGAGATTTGGATGTTTATCAAAACGCGCTCGAAACGGGTCTGCGTGTATATGAATTGAGTAAGAAATTTCCCGACAACGAGCGATATGCGTCGACCGATCAAATTCGTCGTTCTTCGCGAGGAGTCTGCGCAAACATCGCGGAGGCGTGGCGCAAACGCCGCTACCCGGCGGCTTTCATTTCCAAGTTAAGCAATTCCGAAAGCGAGGCTGCCGAAACGCAGGTGTACATTGAGTTTGCATTTCGTCACGGCTACGTGGGTAGTGTCGAATTTCAGGCAATCGATGACGCGTGCGAGCACATACTCGGCCAACTCGTGCGCATGATCGATCAGCCCGAGAAGTGGGTTATTGGCAAGCGAATGCACACGTGAACGCATAACGTTCGCCGACTCACCGGTTCGCCGTTTCTCCGTCTCGCCGATCAGTATCCCGCTGCCTGGCCGTCTTTGCGTGATTCGCTGGCGCCGACGTAAACACGCTGACCATTGTGCATTTCGACTTTGATGGCCTGATAACCGCCGTACCCGCCGACGTCGAAACGCATGTCGTGCCCTTTCTTGCGTAGCTCTCGCACGCTCTCATACGGAATGCCGCTCTCAACTTCAACGTAACCACCGTTCTCCATTTTTTCCCCGGTCGGTTCGTTATCGCCTTCATGATGCCAGCGCGATGCGTCGCCCGCTTCCTGCACGTTCAAATCGAAATCGATCTGGTTCGTGAGCACCTGCACGTGTCCCTGCGGTTGCATGTCGCCGCCCATCACGCCGAACGCCTCCCATGGTTTGCCATCTTTCATGACGAAACCCGGAATGATGGTGTGAAACGGGCGTTTCCCCGGCGCGTAGACGTTCGCGTGCTGCGGATCCATCGAAAAAAGTTCCCCGCGATCCTGAAACATGAATCCAAGACCCGGCACGACAATCCCGCTGCCCATTCCGCGATAATTGCTTTGGATCAGCGAGACCATGTTGCCTTCGTCATCGGCAGTGCACATGTAAATCGTGTCGCCATGATCGAGTAGGCGCGTCTGTAGCGGCAGCCGTGCCGGCTGCGAACTTGTGGCGTTAGCAGGCGGCACGCCTGCCTCTACAGTTTTCGCTGCGTGATTTGGGTCGATCAATTTCCGCCGCTCCGCTGCGTATTTCTTCGAAAGCAATCCGGCGAGCGGGATTTTCGCAAAGGCGGGATCTGCGTAAAACTTCGCGCGATCGGCCCACACGATTTTTTTCGTTTCAATCATGGTGTGCAGCGTCTCGGGTGAATTGCGTCCCATCGCGCGCAGATCGAATCCTTCGAGAATGTTCAACATCTGGAGGGTAGCGATGCCCTGACCGTTCGGCGGAAGCTCGAACACATCGTAACCACGATAGTTCACTGAGACCGGCTCGACCCATGTCGAGGTATGTTTTTCGAAATCGATTTTCCGCAGAAAACCGCCGTTGGCGCGCATAAACGCGTCGATCTTGTCGGCGATTTCGCCTTTGTAGAAAGCGTCTCGTCCTTTTTCGCCGATCAACCGGAGTGTTGCTGCCAGGTCCGGGTTCTTGAAAATGTCGCCTTTTGCCGGTGTGCGTCCTTTGCCGTCGAGCGTATACGTTTTCAGAAAAGCGCCCGGCAAACCCTTGTAAAGGGCCGGACCAAACGCCCAGTAGTAGCCGATCAAGTCTGTTACCGGAAAGCCGTCTTCTGCGTAGCGAATCGCCGGCGCGAGATCGTCGCTTAATTTCAGTTTACCAAATTTTTTGTGCAGTTCCGCCCAGGCATCGACGCAACCGGGAACGCTGATAGGCAGCATGCCCCGCGGCGGGATTGTCTGGCGATTCAGCTTTCCCAGCTCGGCCTTCATCTGCTCATAGCTCAGGCCAAGCGGGGAACGGCCGCTCCCGTTGATGCCGTAAAGCTTGTTGTTTTTCGCGCTGTAAACAATCGCGAACAGATCGCCGCCGATTCCGTTGGACACCGGTTCCATCAAACCGAGCGTCGCGTTTGCGGCGATCGCCGCGTCCACGGCGCTGCCACCGCGCTTTAAAATTTCAAGGCCAACCTGCGTAGCTGCCGGAACGCTGGTGCAAACCATTCCATGCGTCGCCAAAACCTCGGATCGCGTGGCAAAATTTTTGCCGGTTACACGATCGATCTGTGAATAAGAAAGTGAAGCTGCGGCAACCGCGAGTAGTGCAACAGTCAGTCGCTGAATTCTGCGCATCCCTAATATTATTGCCTTCCACGCAAAGAGCGCACTTGAATTTTGGGCGTCCGGCTATATCTCATTGCCGCCGCCAATGAAAATCTCTGCCAATGACCAACGAGCGATCGGAGTGATCATGGTCACTGTGGGATTGCTCTGTTTCCTGATTGGCCTCGCCGGGCACCTCAAAGCGGACTACCATTCCAGCGGCGAAATCGCGGCCACGGGTTTCACCATTGCCGCTATCCTTGCGGTGATTGGTAGTTGCCTGTTCTTGTTTTCTTTCAGGAAAAAAAGCGGCTAAGAGCGACTGCTCTTTCCTAGATGGCGTCGCTGCAGCGAACGCGGAACGCCTTCAAAGCTCCGAAAGCGACCCGACGGCGACCCCTTTTGGGGATCGCCGCCATTTCCCTAGTCGCTCTGAACGAGCGGGAAATTAGTCCTGCAATGCGTCGTGCAGTTCTTTCTTGGCATTCATCATGTCCTGATGCGCCTTTTGGATCGCATCGAGTTTCTTCTGCTGTTCGGCGTTTAGTAACGGCCGAATTTGCGACAGTGTGCTAGTCATCACTGTTTGCATCTTTTGCATCGCTTCCTGATGAATGGCGGCGATTTGCGGTTTGGCCGTATCCAGGATTGGTTGGACCTTCGCCTGTTGATCAGCCGTCAGGTCTAACTTTTCGGTTAGTCCTTTAAGGCCGAACGCGTGACCGCGCCAGTGTCCGTGACCGCCGGGGCCAGGTTGTGCCTGCGCGACGACAAAGCCACCGAGCGCGATCGCACTGGCGGCTACAATTGCTAATAGGTTTCGTTTCATAGTTTTCATTGTTTGTTTGCGAAGCGCTCTTCACGCTTTGAAGGATATGACCGCACGTCCATTGGGGCGGTTACAATTTTTTTCTTTGTCGTGTAATTTGTGTCATTCCGAGCGAAGTCGAGGAATCTCTCGATGCAATTGCCGATCACGGGGCGCGATTACAATTTTGGATAATTTCAAAAGATTTCTCGACTCCGCTCGAAATGAAAGGCCATGCAGGCTAGCGATTGGCACATATAAAGTTGTAACCAAATCGCAACCGCGCCGGTCATGGTGAATAGTGTGGATGCGCTTTCGATCACATGGATGATTCTGACCCTGGCGCTCTTGTTAAGGCTGCGCTTCAAAACGACGATGACGCAGCTCGCGCCCTGGTTCGGAGGCTTTATCCGCTGGTGGCCAAGATCGTCCGCTCTCATCGTCCCCGGCGAACGCCGGAGGAGGACCTTTGCCAGATGATTTTCATTAAAGTATTCCAAAAATTATCGCAATTTTCCGGGAACGTGCCGTTGGAGCACTGGGTCTCCCGGGTTGCGGTCAACACCTGCCTGAACCAAATCGAATCCGAGCGGGTGCGACCGGAAGTGCGTCATGCTGATTTGAGTGTGGAAGAGCAGGCGGTGATTGAGAATCTGGCAACCTCGAGCGAAGAACTCGCTCCCGATCAGCAATTGGCGTCGCGCCAGCTTGTAGAGCATCTTTTGGCAGCGCTAAAGCCGGTGGAGCGATTGGCGATTGATTTGTTATACTTGCAAGGCCGTACCGTAGAGGAAATACGCAAGATCACCGGCTGGAGCGCGGCGCTCGTCAAGGTCCGGGCATTTCGAGCGCGGCAGAAGATGAAAAAACAACTCGCGGAAATTTCGGCGAAAGAAAAATGATGAAGAACGACAATATCGATCGGTTGCTGCGATCTGCCGCACAGGCGCGCGATGAGAGTCCGGCGGAGATGCCGTTCGGATTCGATACTCGCGTGGTCGCTCTCTGGCGCGCTGCTGGCTCGAAAACGAATGGGGTGGCGCAGCTGCTTCGGCGCGTTGCCGTGTTGTCGGCTGTGGTGATTGTCATTTCAACAATCGCTGCTGTTCGTGAAGCAAATCAGAGCCGCGAGATTCGCGAATCGCTCACAAACGAATTCGCCATCGCCGACTCGGCGATTCAGGACGAATTTTTGAAATGAACCGGTCGTTGCAGTGGAAACTCGTCGCGGGATTTCTTCTGGTATTTGTCGCCGGTGGAATCACTGGTGCGTTTGTAGGGGGGGCGTACGCCCGGCATCATTTCTTTGAAGTTCATCACCCCGAGCGGATCGGCGCGCGAATGAAGGAAAGACTTCGCACCGAACTCAATCTCACCCCGGAACAACTCGCCAAGATCTCGCCAATCATCGATAAGACAGCTGTCCAACTCAGAGATGTTCGGCGAGAAACAGGACGACGAGTCCATGAAATTCTTAACGACGCGCATCAGCAGATGGCCGCGACGCTGACAGAGGAGCAGCGTCAAAAACTACAGCAAATTGAAGAGCGACATCGTCGCTGGCGCCACCATCACTTTCATCGAGGCCCGCGCGAAGGTCCGCCAGAAAAACCGTGATTGAGTGTAGTGTCCGCTGTCCTCAGCGGATATCCGGGGTGAGCGAAGCAGGATGTTTCCACTAAGGTCAGCGGACGCTACAGCAATCTTAGAATTAGAAGCGTAATCCGTTCTCGAAAAAGATCCGTTCCCGCTCGACGTTGGCGCCGCGAGCGCGAAAAAGATCGCGGATTTCTGGTGTATAAAAGTCGCCGTTGTAGCTGGGGTTTAGTCCGAAAAAGATCTTGCCGCCCGGCGCCAGGTGATCTTGCAGATTGTGCAGAAGAGAGTCCCATTCCGCCGTTCCCCACCGTTCCTTCGATGGATGATAAAGATTAAAGTTGACTGAAAATCCCGTGATCCAATCGAACTTCTTACCGAGCCCGGGCAGTGGTTCGAATGCATTTATTCGATAAACGACTCGCGGAACTCCGAACAATTCCAGCAGTTCGCCAAACAACGGAACGCGCTCGACATCGAGGCCCAGAACGGAATGGCCAAGATTTTTGAGAATGAACAAAAAGAATCCGCCGCCGCACCCCAGGTCGAGTATCCGTTTCGGCGTCGAACGATGAAGGTTCAAATCCTGGACGCGTTCGCGGTTCAATCGCAACCACGGCTCAATATTTGCGTATTTTGCGTAGCCCGCGGTTGAATTCGCGTATTGCTGCTGGATTTCGCGGGCGCGTTCCCGATCGATCTGTGCCAGCATCGGCGCCAGGGGCACGCGAAAAATCGAGCGCTGCGCTCTTCGCCAGCCGCGCCGGTACGTCAGCGGCTCGGTAAATTTGAGGATCTTACGGGAAATTTTCATTTCAAAAATCGATCAATTGTAGGGCAACCGCTCCGCTTGCCAACCATGGCAACAGCAGGCGACGCGCCCGCCCTACAATTTATCCATGATCTCGCGTAAAAGTCGTGGTCCGCGATAAACCAGTCCGGTGTAAAGCTGAACCAGCTGTGCGCCTGCCTCAAATTTCTCCCGCGCAGATTCAGCGTCACAGATTCCGCCGGAAGCAATCACAGGAATTGTAGATTGCGCGGCAATTTCACGCACCAACGCAGTCGCTTTTTCTCGCAACGGCACCCCGCTCAAACCGCCTTGCTGATGTACATCGGGTGAAATCGATGAGTGATCGAGCGTGGTGTTTGTCGCAATGATTCCAGCCACGCGGTTCTCCTCGCAGACTGCGAGAATTTCTTTCAGTTCAGCAGGCGACAGATCAGGTGAAATTTTCACCATGATCGGTTTTGGATCGGTCCCGGCTTCACTGGCGATGGCGTGCAGCAAGTGCGCGAGCTTTTGAGGTTCCTGCAACTCGCGCAAGCCCGGAGTATTTGGTGAGCTGATATTTAGCGTGATGTAATCGGCAAACTCCCGAAGCAAACGAAATGAGTAAAGGTAATCGTCTGCAGCTTGTTCGAGAGGCATTACGCGGGACTTGCCGATATTGATCCCGACTGGAACGGCTGGCCATCGCCCGCTCTCACGCAGCGTCCGTAGTCGCCGAGCAATGACGGCGGCCCCGTCGTTGTTAAAACCGAGGCGATTGATCAATGCTTGTTGCTCGGGTAATCGGAAGATGCGCGGCTTGGGATTTCCCGGCTGCGCCTTTGCGGTCACGGTCCCAATCTCGATAAAACCGAACCCGAGCGCGGCCCACGCGCGAAGAGCAACGCCGTTTTTGTCGAGGCCGGCGGCAAGTCCAATCGGATTTGGAAACTTGAGACCGAAGAGTGTTTTGGGTTTGGACGGCAGTTGGAAAGACTTGAGTGCGTCTAACGCGAGATCGGACCGCGACACCCGGCGAAGCAAACCGATGGTGAGATGATGCGCGGTCTCGGCATCGAACGAAAACAGCAGCGGCCTAACGAATCGCTCGTACGTTTCGCAGCCCTTCATTTCTCATTAACACCCGGTTTCAGCCGGGTGCCTGCATGACCACATGGCTGAAGCCGTTTAAACGGCTTCCACTCTCGCGATCCAGTGATCACCGGAGTAAACTCCGGTGTTAATGAGAGATTTCGTGTACCGCATTGGTTTATGTAGTCGCCGTGAGCGCGCGCCTTCATTTGCCGATGCAAAACTGGCTGAAGACGGAATCGAGAATCTGTTCCGCGTCCACGACGCCGATGACTTCGCCAACTGCGCGCAACGCCTGATCAAGATCAACTGCGACGTACTCTCCAGATAGACCATCGCCAAGTGCCGTTCGGGCTCGATCACAGCATTCCAGTGCGCGGCGGAGACAGTCGCGATGACGAGTATTGATCGCGATCGAGCTTTCCGGCCGCAGATTTTGATGGCGAATGCGGGCGAGAATTTCCTTATGTAATTGCGGCAGGCCCTCTCCGGTCGCGCACGAAAGCCGTAATGCAGGAACATCTTTCCAGTCACTGTGCTCGGATAGATCGCTCTTATTCAAGATTACAAATTCGTTCGTGTTATCAGTTCGGCCATTGACCTCCGAATGCTTTCGCGAGTTGAAGTGCGGCGGCTTCGGTGCGTTGCGATCAGCAATGTGCAAACTCAAATCCGCGTGTTGCAGCGATTTTTCCGTGCGCGTGATGCCTTCGCGTTCCAGTTCGCTTTCCCAATCGCGAAAACCTGCGGTGTCGACCAACCGGATTGGCACGCCCTCAAGGTTCACGCTTTCCTCAATCGTATCGCGCGTGGTGCCGTGCGTGTCGCTGACGATGACCCGATCGTACCCAAGCAGCCGATTCAAGAGACTTGATTTGCCGGCATTCGTCGCGCCGTAAATCACTACCCGAACGCCTTCGCGCAGCACGCGACCCTGATCAGCGGTCGCGAGCAAACCCGCAATTTCCTCGCGAACGGAATCGAGCCGGGCGCACAGTGTTTCGCCTTCCTCCGGGTCGATTCCTTCCTCAGGAAAATCGATCGACGCATTGATGTGCGCGACGAGCGCAATCAATTGGTCCCGAATTTTTCGGATCTGATCGCCCAGTCGGCCCTCGAGTTGTTCACTGGCCGACCGAAGTGCGAGATCCGTTCTGGCGCGGATCAAGTCGATCACGGCCTCGGCCTGAGTGAGGTCCATCTTGCCGTTTAGAAAGGCGCGCTCGGTAAACTCGCCGGGGCGCGCTGCCCTTGCCCCTCTGCGCAAGCAGGCTTCCAAAACTTTCGCCGAAACCAGCGTTCCGCCGTGACAACTGATCTCCACCAAATCTTCACCGGTATAACTTGCAGGTGCGCGATGAATTGAGACCACCGCTTGATCGATCAACTGATTTTCTGCGCTGCGAATCTCGCCCAGATGCTGAACGTGTGATGTAAACTGGGATGGTTGCTCCTTGCCGCGAAAAATCTTGTCAGCGATTTGGATCGCGTTTGCGCCGGAAATCCGAACGAGTGCTATAGCCCCTTCACCAGGCGGCGTAGAGATAGCAGCAATGGTGTCGGAAGCAGTCATGTCTTTGGAAGACAATTGTAGGGCAACCGCTTCGGTTGCCAAATGCGCTGGCCGGATCCCGTAGGGACGGCGCGCTGTGCCATCCCTAGCTTTGGTGGCAGAGCAGGTCGCTCAGCGCCGCGATTAATTTCTCGTTTTGTTCCATCGAGCCCACTGAAACGCGGATCCATTCGTGCAGGCCATAACCTTTGAGCGGACGCACGATGATTTTCCGTCGCAGCAGTTTCTCGAATACCCCACAACCGTCGCCGACGTTGATCATCAGGAAATTCGCGACGGCCGGCACAAATGGAATTCGCAGCTCAGCAAATTTCTCCTGCAAATAAGCGCGGCCTTTGTCTACGACGCGCTTCGTTTTACGCAGATGCGCTTCATCATTGAGGGCCGCAAGCGCGCCTGCGTGCGCGAGGCTGTTGACGTTGAATGGTTGCCTCGTCTTATGAAGCACCTGGATCATCTCGGCAGGAGCCACGGCGTAGCCGATGCGCAGGCCCGCAAGGCCGTGAATCTTCGAGAAAGTCCGAAGCACAACGACGTTTCTTCCTTCGTGAACGAATCGAAGCGTGTCGGGCGGATCATCGAGAAATTCGAAATAGGCCTCGTCGAAAACGACAACGATGGCCTGGGGAACTCGTGACATGAAATGGTCAATCGCACACTGCGAAACCAGCGTGCCGGTGGGATTATTTGGGTTTGGAATAAAGATCACCCGGGTTTTTGACGTGATGGTCTCCAGCGTTGCCTCCAAATTCTGCTGATAATCAGGGCTGGGCGTTTCAATCATGCGAACGCCGAACGCGGCAGCGAGCAGTTTGTAGACAATAAAAGCATACTGACAGGTGATTACGTCGTCGCCTCGATTCAGAAATGCGTGGCCCAGAAATTCGATTACTTCATTCGATCCGTTGCCGAGGATCACGTTCTCCGGCGTGAGACCCAGTTTCGTCGCGATTGCCCGGCACAGGTAAAATCCGCTGCCATCGGGATACAGATGCGCGTTGGACACCGCCGCCCGCATCGCCCGCACGGCCCTGGGAGAGGGACCGAGAGGATTTTCGTTCGAAGCCAGCTTGACGATTTCATCCGGGTCGATGCCGAGCTCACGCGCGGTTTCCTCGATCGGTTTTCCAGGTTCGTAAACGGCGAGATCTCGCAATTGCGGATTTGCAAGATCCCAGATCGAAGTCATCCGCGAGAGATTAAATGGAACTAACAGACTTTCCAATCGCATCTCTCCTGTTCTTATTGCGCTTTTTGTCACTCCTGCTCATGCTCAAAGCCGGTCGGAAGGATCGGCAGCCTGAGCACGAGGAAATGATCAGTCGCTTGTCATTTCGCAATTTTCATCGCGGCGATTCTGCTGCCGATGAGTCCATTTGCGGCGCAGGCTTGCTCATCTCGGCTTCTGAACAGTCAATAAAACCGAGCGGTAGCGGAAAAGGTGGTCTCGGGCCCACCGCGGCGGGCGGGACGCATGTGCTACTTTCCTGCGGCGGAATGGAGACCGCCGCTCCTTGATAATTCCCTTGCGGGGTGATGTTACGCCGAGTTTTTTACATGATGGAGGTTCCAAGCGATCCTGCGGCTTCACGTTACGATCACATCGGCAAAGGTCTGCGCCGTAGCGACCTCGATCCGAATCCGATCAGGCAATTCGCCAACTGGTTCACGGCTGCGATTGAAGCTGGCATACGCGACGTAAACGCAATGAGTCTTGCCACCGCAAGTCGCGATGGCAGACCGTCGGTGCGCATCGTTCTGCTGAAGAGTTTCGATCAGGACGGCTTCGTATTTTTTACCAATTACGAAAGTGCGAAAGGAAAACAGCTTGAGGAGAACCCGCACGCCGCGCTTGGGTTCTACTGGATCGAGCTTGACCGGCAAATTCGGATCAACGGAAAGGTGGAGAAGACCTCGCGTGAAGAATCGCAGATTTATTTTCATTCGCGCCCCGTCGGGAGCCAGTTGAGCGCATGGGCTTCACGTCAAAGCACAGTGATTGACGCGCGGCGCGTGCTCGATGCACGCATGGCCGACATGACCGAGCGTTTTCGCAACAAACCGATTCCATTGCCGCCGCACTGGGGTGGTTACCGACTGACACCCGATATGATGGAGTTTTGGCAGGGTCGGCCGAATCGGATGCACGATCGGTTTCGGTACAGCCTGCGGACGGATGGGTCATGGCAGATTGATCGGCTGTCGCCGTAAACGACGAATGCCGAATGTCTAATGATGAAGGAATGACGAAATATCGCCGGCTTGAAGGTCGACCTTCCTTATTCGTGCTCGGTCATTGTTAAAGGCATTTGTGAAAAAGAAGGACCGTGACCGCGACGGCATGATCGAAATCGTCCGCGGCGATATCACAAAGCTGGACGTAGCTGCGATCGTGAACGCGGCAAACCGTACGCTTCTCGGCGGAGGCGGGGTGGATGGCGCGATCCATCGCGTTGCAGGCCCTGACCTGCTTGCTGAATGCCGCAAACTTGGCGGCTGCGAACCTGGCGAAGCCAAGCTCACACAGGGGTATAATTTACCCGCGCGCTTTGTCATTCACACCGTGGGCCCGATCTGGCGTGGCGGAAAATCTGGAGAAGCGCTGACGCTGGCGAATTGCTACCGGAATTCCCTGCAGCTCGCAGCGGAGAACGAAATCCAAACGTTAGCGTTTCCGGCGATCAGTTGCGGGGCTTACGGTTATCCGATCGATGAAGCCGCGCAGATCGCACTCAAAACCACGCGTCAGTTTCTCGCGGCGAACGATGCGATCGAGAAGGTGATATTTGTGCTCTGGGGCGAAGATATTTACGAGGCGTATCGCCAGATAACGTAGCGGCTTCCTTGTGGATAACGCGATTCGGACGTATGTTTGGACCAGTCAGCGCTGCGTTTCGAGTGCAAAACAATTACAGAATAGAAACGCAATCGCGCCTCGGCATCCGATAGAATTTTGTATGAATCCGAACGAAAACGATTTTACCAGAAACGAACCTCTTCCGGCGCAGTTTCAGCCGCACGAAGAACAAAATGGCCCTACGGGTCGTGAGCAATTTCGCCGCGCAACGCAGCAAGTCTCTGCGGAAGTAAGTCAGGCGTGGGACCAAACCAGGGAGAAAGCGAGCCGTGCATTCGAGCGTACCGAACATTTGGTGCGCGAAAATCCCGTCCCCACTATCCTTGGCGCACTCGGCCTTGGAATTGCCATTGGCCTCGCCATCCGCTACATCGCTCCCGGTGAAAGCAAACGCGAAATCGAAATCGAATCGCCGTTGGGAAAATTTAACTGGAGCGTTCTTTCGCTGCCGTTTCTCTGGCCGCTGTTCAAGTCGGCCCGGAAACAATATGAAAAATCTGCCGATGTGGTAGCGGACGCGATGAAGGACGGCGTTAAACGGGTAAAGAAAATGGACGTAGAACGTTACGCAAAGCCGATCCGCAAACGCTGGAGAGCCTGGACGCGTTAAACACTGGTGGGGGTTCGCTAGAATCGATGTGGTCTGACCGGGGACTTTGAAGACCCCGCGCCGCAAGCCTCCCAATTTACGAGGCTTTCGTCCGTCGACATTTCGAGAAAACAGTTAATGAGCTCGGCAAGGGCGCGGGGATACTGCGCCATAAATGCATGGCCAGCGCGAGGAAATTGAGCAAGCCAGGCGCCAGGAATTGAGTTAGCGAGTTTCAATGCGTTTGACGCAGGAATCACGATGTCCTCTGTGCCTGTGGCGATTAGTACCGGGATGTGTATCTCTGGCAATTGGCTGGCAGCGCCGTCGCTATGCCACGCGTCCATAGCTGCCGCCTGGCGTCTCAACAGTTCGGGAGACAACTGCGCGCGCGCTGCCGCAACGATGTCGCCGAATTGACGATAAAAAGATTCGGCGACATCGGTCGGGAACAGGAGGAAGAGCAAGCGACGGGCCTGTTCGTGAGGCGTGCCCGATGTGTCGAGGAGTTGCGACCAGACGCTAGGCGAGGCGAGAACGGATTCGGGGCCGCCCGAGCCGGTCGATAGCAAGATCAGCTTATCGACGTGGTCCGGGCGCTTCGCTGCCAGTACCTGCGCGATAAATCCGCCCATCGACCATCCCAATACACTGGTCTGCTCGACACCAAGAACCTCGAGTACATGCGCGGCGTCGTCGGCAAGCCTGGCGATGTTGAACGGCTGTCCATCATCCTTGGAGCCGCCGATCCCGCGATTATCGAGCAGGATGAGCTCATTGGAAGACGCGAGCCTATCGATGAACGTCGGGTCCCAGTCCGCGATCGTCGCGGCAAAGCCGTTCAGCACCAAAAGCGGTCGGCCACTGCCGATTCGCCGATAGGCGATTTGACCGCCGTCGACCGCAATAGTTGGTAATACCTCAGTTTTCATCAGATGTTGTCGACCTGAGAGTTGAATCTTGACGTTGAGAGATAAACGTTCCCCGCTTATGGGAAGCCGCAAGATAGTTCAATCGTTCGCGTTCATTACCCTTATCGGGAGTGCTTTGGGCGGGTGCGCTTCAAGCAACAGCGCGGATGGCCTCTCCGGTATCGACCAAACGATCCCCGGGGCAACAAAATGGGGCCATTACAACGGCGAGCCGATAACGAAGTGGAATCCGGACGGCCGAACCATGACGCTGTTAACTGAGTTGCGCTACACCGATCCGCATGGGGAAGTCTGGACCGCTCCGATCGGATCGGTTGTCGATGGTGCATCGATTCCCCGCTACCTTTGGTCGGTCATGGGCGGACCATTCGAAGGAAAATATCGCAATGCTTCGGTGCTGCACGACGTCGCCTACGGCAAGCACAAGCGGCCATGGCAGGATTGCGACCGGATGTTTTACTACGCCATGCGTTGCAGTGGCGTGGGAGCAGTCGAGGCCAAGACCATGTATTACGCTCTCTACAAGTTCGGACATCACTGGAAGTTTCCAATCAAACGCGGAAAACCTGTGAAATATGAAGGCGCGCTGGTGGCGAGAGGCGAGGAGATTCCGCGTGCTATCCCGGCGAATCCGGCACAAATCAGCCAGGCGCGCAATTGGATCAACAGCACCGACCCGAGTCTGGAGCAGATCGAGCAGCGAGCGCAAGCCGAGGGACAGTAAGACGTCCACAATGCGGCGTTCGAATAACGCCAGTTGTTATCGGGAAGTCGTTAGATAACCCCGGTGGCGTCGGTTGCGTTCGGAGAGAGTTTAATTAACGGTCGAGCTCGGATAATCAGGGGCAGTGTTCCATGCAAAGCGCGCGAACTCTGCCTCCAAAACTTCATGCAGCGGAACAGAGAGATTGGGCGATGAAGCTTCCTTCGCCATGACAGGCAAACGCGGCGTTCTGCGCACCAGCGTCTATCGAACCTCCGGTGATGCGTCAATCTCTACTCCTGAAGAAATGCTCTTAACGGCGCCGCAGCCATAGCCGAAAATTTTCAGTTGCTAGAAAAGACCGTCAAGTTGATCCGGCTCGTGTGGCGTCGTAACCTGAGACAGAAATAACGCTGGAAGGAGCGAACAAATGCCAAAATACCTGATTCAGGGATCCTATTCGGAGCAAGGTTTGAAGGGGGTGCTCCAAGAGGGGGGATCGAAACGCCGCGAGGCTGCCGAGGAATCAATCAAAGGAATCGGTGGGCGACTGGAAGCCTGCTACTATGCCTTTGGAAGCGACGACTTTGTAATCATTGCGGATCTGCCGGGCAACGTGGATGCGGCATCCTTGTCGTTAGTCGCCAATGCAAGCGGAGCCGTGCACTCGCGAATAACGGTGCTGATCACACCAGAGGAGGTTGATCAAGCCACGGAGAAGATGAAGAGGATCAAGTTTCGCCCTCCCGGAAAGTAGCGCTGCGTGGCCAGTTTGAGTGCGAGTGCTGGCGCAGAAAAATGCTGCGCCTGATTCAGATCCGTTTCGCCACGCCGCCCACTCCCACCGGCTTTGCTGAGATCGACACATGGCAAGGAAACACTGCCGAAGAGAAACGAGTGAGGGCACGAGAGAAAAAACATCAAAACCGAACCCGAAATTTTAGCTTCATTGCCGGATCAGCCTGCAAGCAAACAAAGCAGCGGTTGATCCCGCACAATGGAAAATCGACAAATCGGTTGGCTGTACACAAGTCGCCCTTTCCAATTCCAGAAACGCAGTCAGCTTTTCAGCCGCGTGCACGTTTTCGCACAGCCCGAAGTGCAACCGCGCTTCTTGCGCTAGCGCGTCGGTGACGGCGCAGGACGATTCATATACGAGGGTGGCCCGTTAGCGGGTTCTTCCGTAACGGTCGTTCCCTCCTGCTGGCAAGACGCGATAAACGCCGTCGCAACGAAGATACCCAGTAAAGGCAGTATGTATTTCTTCATAGGTTCGGAGTTTTCGGACCGAGTGCCACAGAATGTCAAGCTTCCACAAGCACAACGGCGATTTCAGAGAATGGTGAAAGTCTTACGACGATAAACTCACCCCAAACTGGTGAATCGCCTGTTCGGCTTCCAGAAATGCTATCAGGATTTCATCCGCACGCACGATGAAACGCTTTCCGTGGCAATGAGCGTCCACAATCCAGATCGTTCGACCGTTCGCACCCACGACTGAGACGCAGCCCCAACTCCAACCAGTTTTGCGGAGATTGTCGGCGGCCAGCCGAAAAGTAAAATGCGCTTCGGTAACGATGTCTTCCCAAGGTCTTTCTGCGACTTGTATGCCGCGGCTCAAGGCGGTTACAATATTCAAGCTCGCGGGGTTCGCCCGTTTCGCACTGGATTTTTGCGATTCCAGAGCGACATATTGCCCTCATCAATTCTGCGCCCGTAGCTCAGCTGGATAGAGCAACGGATTTCTAATCCGTAGGTCGGGTGTTCGAGTCACCCCGGGCGCGCAGCTCGTGATCGAGAAGCCATTTCTTGCGCCACAAACCGCCGCCGTAGCCGCACAAGGTGCCATCGGCGCGGATGACGCGGTGGCACGGAATGATGATGCAAATCATGTTTGTACCGTTCGCGCGGCCAACTGCGCGCC
Source organism: uncultured Verrucomicrobiae bacterium (assembly GCA_963838045.1). Taxonomy (GTDB): domain Bacteria; phylum Verrucomicrobiota; class Verrucomicrobiia; order Chthoniobacterales; family UBA10450; genus Udaeobacter. The sequence goes on from CAWIPQ010000017.1 coordinate 63,105, forward strand.
GCGCATTTTCGTCTCCCAGGCGTTTGGCCATCCATGAATACGAACGCGTTTCACCAACAGGAATCGACTGCAAGATTTTCCAGGCACGCAATTGAAAGGGTGATCCCACCGGCGCGAGCGGAATATTAAACTCCAGTTTCCTACCGGAGAAGTAGTCCGCTAATTGTGCGCGTACCGTCTCAAGATGTCGATGTTTCCCGGGCACTACATTTGTACGTAATCGTTTCCGCAGTGTCGACAATTCACGCTCGGTTGCGCGCCGGTCGATGAACTCGAGCAGACGCAATCCTTTATCATCCGCGACGGCTATCATCGCGCCGAGCGGCGTATCAATTCGCTCTGCAAACAGCGGGGCTTGCGTCTTCGCGTTCGTCGGCGATTCACCAAAAATCTTGGTGAATGCTTCACGAAAACCGCTCTCCGACTCAAACCCGCTTCCGTTTCGCGCTTCATCCACGCGACCGCGTTGCCGCACGTGGCTCAAGGCAACGCCCATCCTCCGCGCGCGATGATACGCTTGAAATGTCATTCCGTAATGGCGTTTAAACTGTCGGCGTGCAGTGGAGGGATCGATCGATAGCGCTGCCAGCTCCTTATCAGTCAGGCGTCCGCCCGGCGCGCGCTCGACCTCGGTGCGCAGACGCTCAATCAATTTCGGCGGACGCGCGTTCGGATCGAGTGGGTGACAGCGTAAGCAGGGACGATAACCGCTTTCCAAAGCCTCGTTGGCTCTGGAAAAAAAATCGACATTTTCGCGCGCCGGTTTTTTGGCTGTGCATGTGGGCCGGCAGAAAATTCCGGTCGTGCGCACGCCTACGTAAAAGATTCCTTCGAAGCTCGGGTCGCGCTTCACCAGTGCGCGATACATCGTTTCAGGGGGTGGAAGAAGTTCGAGTGTCTTCATGCGACGAAATTATGCGCTCACAGCCATTGATGCATCGACGAAATTCGGGCGGCAAATTCAAGGTAGCGCGAGCGTCCTCGCTTGCGAACAAAACCCATTCATTGGGCGAGGAGATGCGATGGCAAGCCGGAGGCATGCCCTACTCTAAGAATCCGGAAGGTAAAGCAACCGTGAGTGACGCTACGGACATCCACGAAAGCAACGTCGGAATTATCGAACAACTCTTTAATTACGGCTTCGGGTTCACTGCCATCCACAACTTTCGCGTCGATGATCTTGTAATTTGAATCGTAAGCGCGAAACACGCGGCCATTCCGAAAGTCGGCGGGATATTCGTGACTCGTCGCTGTAGCGCTGGCATCCATCGGCATGAACAAAGATTGGGCCTGTCTCAGAGTAGGGGTGACCAGCCGGAATCGCGGCGTAGGGGAACAGAATGACACGTTCGCCGGGCTGCGCCCAACGCAGACAGTGGCGGCACGGACTGCTGTCGGGGGAATCTACCGTGATAAGCGCATGATCTGCGACGCCCGCGTTCACCACCCGCCGCGCTGCGTCTGCGATTTCGGTAGGAAGAGGAATGATGCGAAAAGCGCCGCTCGCGAAGACTTTCGGAGTCGAATTGCTCATGAATGACAGCTAAACGTATCGCGGTCACTCCTGCATCGGCGAAATTCAGGCAGCGAATTCTGAAAGGGTAGCGCGAGCGTCCCGCTTGCGGCAAAGGCAACTGCGGGCCAGAGGCATGCGCTACCTTAAAGCTTCCACGACCGCGCGGGCGGCTTCCGCAACAACCGCAGCGCGATCATCCGTTGGTGCTGAAGAGCCGATCGTGTAAATAGCAATTAAGATCGGGGCGCGCCCGGGCGGCCGAATGATAGCGACATCGTTTGTCGCGCCATTGCCGCATCGCCCTGTTTTATCCCCGACGTTCCAGGTTTTTGGAACGCCGGCCCGAATCATGAGTGCTCCGGTCTCGTTATGCTGTAACCAGTCTTCAAGCTGATGCCGGGAAGATTCGGATAACACGTGACCTAGCAATAGTCGCTGCATATCCGCGCACATCGCCGCAGATGTTGTGGTGTCACCTTCGTCTCCGGGAGCGGTATTGTTCAATTCCGGTTCTTTGCGATCGAGTCTCGTCATTTCGTCGCCCAGGCTGCGCGCGAAATTCGTTAACCCAGCCGGTCCGCCAATTGTATCCAACAAAAGGTTGCCGGCCGTGTTATCACTCTGTTCGATGGCGGCCGCGCATAATGCGCCAAGCGTCATGCCGCCATTTTTCAAATGAGCCTTCGTCACCGGTGCATATTCAAGGATGTCTTTCGCGTCGTAATGCACGAATCGGTTCAGCTTTTCTTTTCCCTGATCGACCTGCTTCAAAACCGCCGCGGCTGCGAGAAATTTAAACGTGCTGCACATTGGGAAACGTTCCTGCGACCGGTAATCGAAACGTTTATCGCTACCAGTATCCAGCGCAGCCACACCAATCCGGCCACCGACTCGTGCTTCGATGGCTGCAATCTGAGTGGCGAAATCGTTTCGTTCCTGCGTCGGGCTGTCACAGCCGGTGCACCCGAGATGCTCGCCGCGAGTAACAAAAGCAAAGCTAAATGTAGCGCGAGCGTCCCGCTTGCGACTGCAACAAATCTCAACTGCGCCATCGAAGACTCCATTCGGCTGGCAAGCAGGAGGCATGCCCTACCTTCACCATCGGTGATAAGCGGGATGACCTTCTTTCACCGCGACAAAAACTCCGCGACAGGTGGCGCACACTTTTCCTCCGGCAGTCAATGTGCCCTCCACAGTCGCGCGGTCACCAGTGATCTCCAAAACTTTCGCAGAGAGAAGAACCGGAGCGTTCGTAGGAGTGGGCCGCAGCAGCTTGATGGCGTACTCCGAAGTGACTGTGCAGGGAGGGCGATCTTCGCCTGCGCGCTTCATCAGATGATAGGCGGCAGTCCAATTGCAGTGACAATCAAGCAACGTGCCGATAATCCCGCCGTTCAGGATTCCATCGAACGCTTCGTATTTTTTATCCGGTTTCCATTCAGCAATCACTTCGCCGCCTGCTCGCGATTCATCGGAGTTCCTCACGAAGCTGCGAACATGCAATCCATTCAAATTCGCCGGGCCGCAGCCGAAGCAGGAGTTTTTCGGCGCGTACTTTTCCTGAAGCGATTGCTGGCTCATGACAGAAAGGTGGATCGGCTTCTCTGAAGACGATGGCAAATGCGATCGCCGAAGGCGCAAGATTTATCAATCATCAAATTGATCAAGCGGGGTGCCGAATCTATTATCCACGCGTTGAGGAGTCGCCGCGGCGACCGTTCCACTCTTGCAGTTAATGTTGGGGCGAGCCGGGGTAAGGCCGCAGCGGTGGACCGACGTAAAGCGAGCGCGGCCGAATGAGACGATTGTGGTCGTGTTGCTCGGTCACGTGCGCGCACCACCCGGCTACGCGCGACGCGGCGAAAAGCGGGGTATTTAGCTCCGGAGGAAATCCCAGCAGCCAAAACACCGGCGCAGCGTACAGATCTACGTTTGCGCAAAGCTGTTTCTCCCTTTCCATCACTTCCTCGAGCTTCTCACAAATCGGCACCCAATTTTCTTTGCCGGTGCGTTTCCCAAGGTCGCGCGCGATCTCCCGCATCGCCGGCACGCGCGAATCGCCTTTCTTGTAAACCCTATGACCGAAGCCCATGATTTTGCCCCTGGTCGCGAGTTTTTTCATTAACCATGCTTCCGCCCGATCCGGAGTTTCGATTTCCTCAAGCATCTTCATCGACTCCTCATTCGCCCCGCCGTGCAACGGACCCTTTAAAGTCGCAACGGCTGAAGTCACTGCTGCATAAATGCCCGCCAGCGTGGAAGCGGTGACGCGCGCGGCAAAAGTCGATGCATTGTATTCGTGGTCGGCGTAGAGATTGAAAATTGTATCGAGCATGCGGGTTTGCCATTGCTCCGGAACTTTGCCGTTAAATTTGTAGAAGAAATTTGCAGCCTGGGTCAGCTCCGGCTTTTCCGGCGAACGGTTGTTCGCCCCGCGAGATGCGCCAGCCGTCGGTGATTAACGTTGAAACACCGCGCGATCAGCCGGATCGATTTACGAATGTTCGCGTCGTGCGAGTTGTCGTTCAGGTCCTTGTCGAATGCGCTTAACATCGATACGCCCGTGCGCAGCATGTCCATCGGATGCGTTTCACGTGGCAGGAGTCGCAGCATTTCTGTTACCGGCCCCGGCAACTCGCGTTCGACTGGCGATTTGCTCCGTGAACTCTTTCAGTTGCTTTGGATTCGGTAACTCGCCGTTAAGCAACAGATAAGCGACCTCCTCGAAAGTGGCCTTCTCGGCCATTTGATGAATGTCGTAGCCCCGATACATCAGCCCGGCGGCAGGATCGACCCAGCAGATCGCTGTCTCACCGGCGATGACCCCCGCCAGTCCAGGGCTGTATTCTGGTTTTGTTTCAGTACCCATCTTGTTCGCTGATTCTAGCAACGATACGCGCGACGACAAATAGTCAGTCGGTCACGCCCAACCATTTCTCCGCAGTCGGGTCGTAATCCAGCAATTTGTAAAGTTCTTCGCGCGTCTGCATTCGATCGATCCATTCCTTTTGCGTGCCGCTCGCCCTTAGAGCGTGCAGGAATCCTTCGCTTGCTTTCATCGACACGCGAAAGGCGCTCTGCGGGAATATCACCATGCGATAACCGAATTTGGCCAACTCTTCGAAGGAAAGCAGTGGGCTCTTTCCAAACTCCGTCATGTTCGCCAGCAGCGGCACATCGATCTTCCTGGCAAATTCGCGAAACTCCTGTTCGCCCTGTAATGCCTCAGGAAAAATCGCGTCCGCGCCCGATTCGACGTAACGCTGCGCCCGATCAACTGTCCGATCAAAATCCTCTACCGCGCGCGCGTCGGTCCGGGCGATGATCATAAAATTGGGGTCCTGTCGCGCAGCAACCGCTGCTTTGATTTTTGCTGTCATCTCCTCGGTGTCCACAATCGATTTCCCGGCAAGATGTCCGCAGCGTTTGGGAAACTCCTGGTCCTCGATGTGGCACCCTGCCACACCGGCGGCTTCGAGTTCGAGAATTGTGCGCGCGACATTTTCAGACCCTCCAAACCCGGTGTCTGCATCGACGATAGCAGGAATCTTCACGGCCCTGGCGATGTAGCCGGCCAGGCGCACCACCTCCGTCAGGGTGAGCAAACCGATATCGGGAACGCCAGCGGTCGCGTTCGCCATCCCCGCACCGCTTATATAGACCGCCTCAAACCCGGCTCGCTCCACCTGTCGGGCTATCGCCGCGTTTGGCACGCCGGGCAGCATGACTGCGTCTTTCGCAATCAATTCACGCAATCGCACCGGTTTAGTTTTTTTTGTCATTTAAGCGAACCCCTTGTCATTCCGAGCGAAGTCGAGGAACCCCGTGGCGCAATGTTTCCGGTAACTCAACGGGATCCTTCGACTTCGCTCAGGATGACGGTGCGGTTTGATCCTGGTCATTCGTTCTCATCATCATTTGTCATTCGTGATTTCCAAAGCCTGCATCAATTCGTCGACGTTTTTTGCTTCGTCCAATTCCCACACAAGCCTGATGATGTTTCTCGCTCGATCCTCGCCGATAAAGGGCTCAACAAGCGCGAGGAATTTCCCTTCTACTGCGGAATCTTTTAACCGATTTTTGGCATTGCCGAGGGGATAATCGATGCGCTGGGTCAATCGCCGGCCATCGGTAAGATCAATGTGCACGATGTTGCCGACCGCATCCGGGTACATCGCGCTCAATTCCGCGTTCCGTGCCACCTTTACATTCTCCAGGAACTTCCAGACCTCTGGATCCTTGAAACGTTCCGGCTCGAACTGGCGATCGGTGATCTCACCATCGATCAACGCAATGGCCGTGATGTAAGGCAAACTGTGATCGGCTGTCTCCCGCGTTTTCGGTGTCCATTTCTCCGGCTCGCTTCCGATGATGTCCACGGAAGCGTCGTGACTCTCGATCACGACGCCTTTGACCTTCGAGAGATCGCCAATCTCGCTTCGCAAAGACAGCGCCGCTTCAATCGCGCTTTGGCTGTGATATTCCGCCGGCCAATATTTGATGCTCGTCTTCAAAATCATCGAGGGCGCGCCGCGAAATTTATCACCGACCTTGCCGAGCGAGACGCCGAGTTGTTTCTCAAATCCCATTTCTCCTTCAAAGATCGGCGCCGGCCCCGTCATTCCGTGACGTGCAAGCAGTGCTGAAAAGACGCCGTGACGCGCCGCGTTTGCGAAAGCCACGCCTTTCCAATGCGAGAGTTCGCCTGCGCGTGCCTGACGCATGGCTGCGCCTGCGACCCCGGCAATATTCACTGCGTGCCGTGTCTTTGCCGGATCAAGCTTCATCAAACGCGCGCAAGCGAGCGCGGTCGAGAACGTCCCGTAGGTCACATGGTCCCAGCCGCGTGCACGAATGCTCGCCGCGTCGCATAAGCGGCACTGCACTTCATAGGCAAGCGCGATTGCGGTGATGAGTTCCTGTCCACCGGCGCCGACGCTCTCTGCCACTGCCAGCGCTGCGGAAATATTGTCGCTGGGATGCGCGGGTTCTTTCGAAAGATATGTGTCGTTGAAATCGAAGTACCGGATACCGCAACCGTTGGCGAATGCCGCCCAGTCCGGCGGCGCCTTGTGGTCGGTGCCAAAAATTGTCGATCCCTGTTTCGCTGAGAAATCAGCGGCCACTCTTCGGGCGATCGCAAACGGTTCTTCTTTCCAGGCGCCGAGCGCGCAGCCTAACGAATCGATCACGCGCCGTTTGACTTCGTGCACCACTTCCTTGGAAAGATCTTCAAACCGGAGCGCGCAGGTGTAATCAGCAAGTTGATGAGCAAGCGTTGTTTTCATTCGAAAAATTGGGATTCCAATCTGCCGATGAATGAGCGTGCGGCAAGCGGACGTTCTGGGGAGCGCGTGCGCCTCGCACGCCGGTGATGGCGCCCTCGCCATCGCGAACTTTTCCCAGCGGCGGACTGTTTGAACTGCCTGGAGAAAAGCATTGAGGATCGCGCGAGGCGCCCGCGCTCCCTAGAGTTGCCCCTCAGAGCCCATCACCGCAAATGTCGATCCGACGATTCAATGCGGCGGCGTTTGCGGAGCCACGGCTTCGGCCATCGATTTGAGCATTCGGCCGAGATCGCTGTTGGTGGAGAGGACCACCGTTGTGTCTTTTTCAAACGCGGCGCGCATCACATCGAGGCTGCGCAGGAACGAATAGAGCTCCTGTGCATCAGGCGCGCCGAAAGCCGCGGCGTAAATTGCAGCCGCTTCGGCGTCGGCTTTCCCCTCGGTTTCGAGGGCGTTCTTGGTGGCGGTGGAACTGATCGAGGCGATGTCGCTTTCCTTTTGGCCGCTGATGTTTGCCGCTTCGCCGCGCCCCTCGGACCGGAATCGTGCAGCGATTTGGTGGCGCTCGCTCGACATTCGCTCGATGATTTTTTCCGCGACCGCCGGATTGTATTTGCTCCGTTTGAAACGTTCGTCCAGCAATTCGATTCCAAAGTCCGCGATCTTTTGACGTGTGCGCTCGGTGATCTGTTTCTCGATTTCGCCGCGCCCAAATTCGACATCGGGAATCGTAGTGGGCAAAGCGGCGCCGGTTTTCTCCAGCTCCTCGTCGCGGACAGGCTTCCGCCCTTTGGTTACGCGAATGATTTCGACCAGATCATGCGTGGCAACTGCGGTACGGGTTTCGCTGCCGAGTATGTCGTCCAGGCGCGACAGAGCGCTTCGTTCATCATTGAGCCGGTTGTAGTAGAGCATCGGATCGTTGATCCTCCACCGGGCGAAGCAATCAACGATGATGTAGAGCTTATCTTTGGTTGGACATTCGGTCGGCGGCCCGTCCCAGGCGAGGATGCGTTTGTCGAACCGCTGCACTTTATCGAGGATCGGCAGCTTCATCTTCAATCCCGGCGTGGTAATGGTGCGAACGATTTTGCCAAATCGCGTGATGATGACCGTTTCGTATTGCGGCACGACGAAGAGCAGTGTTCCCCATTTCAGCGCCGTCAGAATGAAGAGGATACCGAGGATTGACATGACCGGGCTTTGCAAAAAACGAACCGCAGCGGACACGGCAGCAGGGCGTGGAGTGACGTCGATCACGTTCATGGCGAGTTCCTCGATTCTCCGGGCGTCTGAAGCGGCAGCGTCTGCAGAATGTTCTTCAAGCTGTCGTCCACGATAATTTTCTTTTGCAAACTCGGCAGGATGGCTTGCATCGCTTCGAGATAAAGACGGCGACGCGTGATCTCTGGCGCCTTGCGATATTCGGCGAGCAATAACGAAAACTTTTCTGCTTCGCCCTTGGCCTCGTTCACGCGGCGAAATGCGTACGCTTCGGCTTGTTTCTCGCGCTCTTTTGCCTGGCCGCGCGCGTTCGGAACAGCATCGTTGTAAACTGCCCACGCCTGGTTGATTGCTGTTTGCTTCTCCTGTTGCGCCTGGTTGACATCATTGAACGCTGCCTGCACGGCGGGCGGGGGACGCACGCTTGTGAGTTGCACTTGTTGAATCTGAATTCCCAAATCGTACTGCGAACAGAGATCCGCCAGCCGTTTTAATGTCGATGTCTCAATGTCGTGCCGCCCGATTGTGAGCACTTCGTCCACGGTGCGATCCCCAATGACTTCCCGCATCACGCTCTCCGAAAGATCACGCAAGGTTTTCTCCGGCTCGCGCGCCCCGAACAGATACATCTTAGGATCAGTAATTCGATATTGCACTACCCACGGGACAAGCGCGGTGTTTAGATCGCCCGTGATCATTGTCTCGGTTTCCTCCGGTTGCGGATCGCCCTGATACATGTTCGTCGCGTTCGCTGTAGAGAAACCGAACTCGAGTTTCTGCAACCGTTGCGTAGGTACGATGTGAATCTTGTCGACGTATGGAATGGCATAGGTCAAACCGGGATTCACAATGTTGTGATAAGCCCCAAACCGCGTCCTCACCCCAACAGAGTTTGCGGGAATCGTCATGAATCCGAACAGCAGCGTGAAGAGCGTGGCTGCGATTCCGATGCATGCGATCAAACCGAGAATCAAACGCACCGGTTTTATCGGAAGATGTTCGGCAATGTCCGGCCTCTGCATACAAAGTTTCTATTTGATTCGAAAGCTGTCGCCAAGCGCAAGCTGAATCCACGGGGTGTACCTTCCCGAGCGTAAGTTCGTTCGATGGCTGCTCCACAGACCGTGCCCTTGACTGGCTCCGTCCGCGCTTCAAAACTGACCAATGAATATCAGAAACGCGGTCTTGTCAGCGAATCATTGGCTTTGCGACGTTCACATGCATGGCGGCGGGAACCGAATCTCAAACGCAACCCGAAGTCGGAAAGCCTGCACCGGATTTCAGTCTGACTACCGGCGACGGATCGCAGGTAAGCCTGAAAGATTTCCGTGGTAAATGGGTTGTTCTTTACTTTTATCCCAAAGATTTCACCAGCGGTTGCACCATGGAAGCGCGCAATTTCCAACGCGACCTCGCGAAATATGGTGATGCCGGCGCAGTCATTCTGGGAGTGAGCGTCGATACCGCGCAATCGCACAAAGATTTTTGCACCAAGGAAGGGCTGAACTTCAAACTACTGGCTGATCCCGATGCCAAAGTGTCGACCGAATACGGTTCGGTGATGGATTATAAGGGACAAAAACTCGCCGCGCGCAACACCTTCATCATTAACCCCGACGGCGATATCGCCAAGGTTTACACTGGCGTGAAACCAGCTGAGCACAGTGAGCAAGTGCTCAAGGACCTGGCAGAGTTAAAGAAGAGTTAAGACGAATCGACACGAACTGTGCTGCGAAACCGACTTTCTATGCATAGCTCGAACAGATCAACTAGGGACGGTCGACGCTTTGTGGCGTCTGTTGACAGCAAGAAACAACGCCCATGCGCGGCTAGCGTTTGTGACGGGTCAGTTCTTGCAATAATTCGATCTGGATCTGCTGAATCTCGAATAGCCGGTTGTACTGCCGGCGCAGCAGAGTGATCGAGTTTCTCGTGCAAATGCCGGATTTCCAACTCGGCCTTCAAATTGATTTTGTAATCATTCTCCGCTCGCAAACGATCGCGCGCCTCGGAACGGTTTTGACTCATCATGATAACCGGCGCCTGCACCGCAGCCAGGCAGGAGAGGACCAGATTTAGCAATATAAATGGATAAGGGTCGAACGCGCGTGTCGCGAGCATGATGCCGTTGATGATGATCCAGACGAGGATCACCGCCCCAAACGTGATCAGAAATTTCCAGCTCCCGCCGAACTCGGCGATCTGGTCAGAGAGTCGCTCGCCAAAAGTGAGCTTTCTTTCGAACTGGCTGCTGATGTCGGCGGAAAGAATCTCGTGCTGCTCCAGGCTTTCGACGACTTCCTGGTCGAGAGCGGAAAGTTCCCCAATCTCGTCTTCCAGGACTTCCTTGACGTAATCCTTCCGGAAGTCGCCCAAATCCTCGAAGCAGATGAACGCTTTATTATCCAGGTCGGGGAGTTTCTTTTTGATGAAATCGAGGAGCGACGGCCGAATTAATTCGGCAATCATTCCGCTGTGCGGCGACTTCGGCTTTTTGCAAATCTGGCAGACGAGTGGTGCGGTGCTCATCGGTATTCGCTGCCGAATTAAGCCGCTTCTGCCGGATTGTCGATTCCGTCTTCGAAAGTGTAGAAATGTCGATCCGGGATTGATTTTCGGATCAAGTTTCAAGAGCGGCGCGCAGGCGATCAAGAAAAGGCAGCTGCGTGGGTTTTAATTTGCGTCTGGCGACTTCTTCCGACAGGAAGCAGGCCTGATCGACTTCTGGAAATTTTTGGTATTTTCCCGAGCGCGGCGGCCATTCCAGCTCGAACAAGTTTGATTTGCATTCAAACGAGTCCGGCAAATCTCCTTCGAATGCCCAGGCGTGCACAATTTTGCCGCCTTTTTGCTTGATCCAGCCGAGCTCAATCCATTCCCTGTCGTTTTCCGGGCGGCATCCTACTTCCTCTTCAAATTCAATTTGAGCGCGCGTCAGTAAATCTTCGCCGGGAGCGATTTCGCCTTTTGGGATTGTCCAATAGCCGTCATCCTTGCGGGCAAAGTGAGGCCCGCCCGGGTGCGCCAGCAGAAATTCCAGTTTATCGTTCCTGCGGCGGAACATAAGCAGACCGGCGCTGATTCGGCTTCGCGATGGTTCAGATTTTTTCGACACCATTTATTTTACTGCGGCAGCACATATGGCGACAGGGCGAGTTATTTCCGATGAGTGCCCCAAGGCGAGGTGGAAAAAGTGAAAACCGCCCAACGAAAAAGGTAGATTCCGTGTTGACCCCGAAAGCTTTCGGTGTTGAACGCCAAGCAGCCGATCTTAACATTGCGGTAATGCGCGTGCTCGCGATTGATGCCTCTTTGCGCAACACCGGTGTCGCAATCGTCGATGCAAACAACGGCAAACCGCAGCCTGTGTATTTCGGGACCATTCACAACACGAGTGCCATGCGTTCGTCGTCCTGCCTGGTCGCGATCCGCGACCGGCTTGTAGACTTAATTCGTGCGCACGAACCGGACTGTTGCGCGCTCGAGTCCGTTATTTATGTGCAAAGCTATAAGACTGCCATCATCCTCGGCGCCGCACGCGGCGCCGCTATCCTGGCTGCGGCAGAAAACGGATTGCCGGTTTTCGAATATTCGCCGAGACGAATCAAACAATCTACCGTTGGCCGCGGCGCGGCGGGAAAACACCAGGTGGCGTTCATGGTGCGCGCTCTTCTCGGTCTTACGGAAACGCCGGATGCCGATGCTGCTGACGCGCTGGCGATCGCTCTCACGCATCTGCGCACGCACGAAGCGGCGGCACGTGGTCTTCCGGGAGGAATGCAAATATGAGTTCTGACCCAAGGAATGACGGCTTCCCAGCCGTCAAGTCCGAAGTCGACGGCTGCCCAAGCCGTCGCTCCTTGAACGAGGAGGTCGCAGCGCAGCGTCCCTATCTCGCGGTGCGCTGGCTCGGCCGAATGGAATTTTCGCCCGCGCTTGCGTTGCAGGAAGAACATCGTGGCGAGAAAAACGGCACGATCCTTCCTTGGAAGATCAACTGCTGCTTCTGGAACACGAACCGGTTTATACAATCGGTCGCACTCCTGACCGATCCAGCTTGTCCGCCACGGGACGGATTCGCAGTGGCGAATCAGGCGCCGCGCACTTGCCGCATCCGCTCTATTCGATCAATCGCGGCGGGCAGGCGACGTACCATGGGCCGGGTCAATTAATCGGTTATCCCATTATCGATCTGCGCCGGTGCGGCCAGGATTTACACAAATATTTGCGCTGGCTCGAACAACTGCTCATCGACGCTCTCGCGGAATACGATATCGCCGCGAATCGACGCGAATCGCTTACGGGCGTCTGGGTAGAAAATCGCAAGATCGCTTCAATCGGAGTCGGTGTGCGGCATTGGATCACCATGCATGGATTCGCGTTGAACGTGTGCGGCGATCTCTCGCCTTTTGATCACATTGTTCCCTGCGGCATCAATAATGTCGCAATGACGTCGATGGAAAAGGAGACCGGGAAAGCATTCACGGTTGCCGAGGTTGCGCGAGCTATTGAAAAATTGGTGTTCGATCGAATTAGCAGTTTGCGCGTTGCGCCGGAGACGCAACTGATAAACGCTTAACGCATGATTCCACTCGAAGATAATGCCGCGGACATCATCGGAAAAGCGCAACGCGGTCTCGGCATTTCCGATTCGGAACTGGCCGAAAAAGCAGGTCTCAGTTCGCAAATAATTCGCAAGCTGCGTGAGGGCGAATTCGATGAATCGGCGCTTCTGAGCGTTGCGCCCATCCTCGGCTTGGACGGGCGCGCGTTGTGCGCACTTGCCGAGGCAAATGGCATCCAAAAAAAATCGAATCGTTCGAAGGCCTCGCACAATTCAACAGCGATTATAACGGAATGACCGTCAATGCCTATCTCGTGTGGGACCCTGCCACTCGTGCCGCGGCAGCCTTCGATACAGGCGGTGATTCCAAGGAGATGGTCCGCTTCGCGAAGCACCATAAACTAGATGTGCAACTGATTCTGCTCACGCATGCGCATCCCGATCACGTCGCAGACCTGCCGAGTCTGCGTGAAGAAACTGGCGCAGATGTTTTTACCCCGGCGCGTGAATCGGTGCCCGGCGCGGAGCCGATCGACGAAGGAAAAAAGTTCCGGCTTGGAAATTGCAAATCGATACGCGCCTTACCTGGGGTCATTCGCCTGGCGGAATGACATACGTCGTGACCGGGCTTGCGCGTCCAATCGCAATTGTGGGCGATTCGCTTTTTGCCGGATCAATGGGCGGCGGCAACGTGTCGTATCGCGACGCGTTACAAAACAATCTCGAGAAAATCCTGACCTTGCCGGACGAAACGATCATCTGCCCCGGACACGGCCCGATGACAACGGTGGGCGAGGAGAAACAACACAACCCGTTTTTTGTTGGCAGATTCTGAAGTTTGATGGGCGAGGTTTGAGGTTTGATGTTGTCGCGGATGAAGAAATCGGCAGAATTCCAGAGATCGGACGAAGCATTTTGCGCTTCGTGTTTTAGTCTTGATCGATCGCTTGCCAAACACGATCGGTGGTCGCGTACTTGCAAATCAACTGGCGAGAAGCGCGACATCTGTTGGCGCGAATTACCGCGCTGCGTGTCGAGCACGATCAAGAGCAGAATTTGCCTCGAAGTTAGGAATCGTAGCCGAAGAAGCCGACGAGAGCTTGTACTGGCTGGAGTTAATAGGAGATGGAAATTTTCTTCCGGAGAAGGAGATTATTTCTCTTCTAAAGGAAGCTGACGAACTTACCGCCATTTTCACGTCAGGCCGACGATCGGCATCACGACCTCAACCATCAAACTTCAAACCTCAAACATCATCCTCATGAATATCGGATTCGTTGGAGTTGGTCGGATGGGAGCGAACATGGCGCGCCGGCTGAAGGATCGTGGTTTTCACGTCACGGCGGTTTACGATACAAATCGCGCTGCTGCCACAGCGCTCGCGTCAGAGCTTGGGTGCGCCGCCGCACAGGATTTGTCCGAAGTAACAGCAGAATCCGATGTGATCTTCACCGTCGTGACCGACGACAATGCGATGCGGCAAATCTTCGCCGGGCCCGGTGACAATCTGCTCGTCAACGCGCGCGGCAAATTGTTCGTCAACTGCGCCACGATCTCGCCGCAAGTCCACGTCGAAATCGAAAAGCTGGCTGAGAAAGCCGGGGCGCAATCGCTCGAAGCATGCATGGCCTCGAGCATTACGCAGGCGCGCGAAGGCAAGCTCTACCTGATGTGCGGCGGAAAGCGAAGATGCGTTCCGCAAAGCGGAACCGATTTTGAAAGAGCTTGCCGCGCAAATTCGCTTTGTCGGCAAAGCAGGCGAAGCCGCCAAAGTGAAAGCGCTGGTTAACATGGTGATGAACATCAACACCGCCGGTCTGGCCGAAGGTCTTGGGCTCGGCGCCGCTCTCGGTCTCGACCTAACGATGCTTCGCGAAGTTTTCTCGCAGACCGGCGCCAACTCGCGCGTGCTCGAAACCGACGGCGAAGACATGCAAAACCGCGAGCACAGCTGCTTTTTCTCCGCTGCGCACGCCGCCAAAGACAGCGGGATCGCGCTCGAATTCGCGCGCAATCTCGGCCTCGATTTGCCGCTCGCGCCGCGCGACGAAGGAACAATACGACCGCATGATCGCCGAAGGCCTGGGCGAGCTCGACAAATCCGGCATCGCCGAACTCACCTTCAAAGATCGCCACAAACATTCCGGCGAGCGCGTGATAGAGCGCGAAAAGCAGGATGATCGCGCTGTTGTCGAAAGATTGGGCTATCAGCTTTAAGCGATGATCTCACTTCATAATATCGGCAGTGTTAATCGGCCGGTAACCGTCTGATCCCGGTCAAAGCTAAAAAGCGAAGAAGGCACGTTTTCCCTCAAAACCTTTCAGTTCGAATTCGCCAAGCGAACGCACTGGAACGAGTTCTCCTAGCTTGGTGTGCGCCGCTTCGCTCAGCGCGGTCGGCTCGCCTAACGAACCAGCCAGTTTTTCCAGACGAAAAATCAAATTTACTTCGCTGCCCATCAAGCTTTCTTCGCCCATCGAGGCGACCCCGCCGATCGCGACTGCTCCGAAGTGAACAACAAAGCGAAACTCCGGCCATTGTTTTCGTTGCAATTCTTTGAAGGCGGAGATGATCGCCGCGATCTCTTCCGGACTCGTAGCGGCATCCGGCCAGTAGGCAAGAAAACCATCGCCGAGATATTTGTTAATCATTCCGTGCTTGATTTTCGATGATCTCATTGCAACTGAAAATCCACGTACCGAGAAGAACATCCAGGTCCTCGCTCTGCAACGTGGCGACTGAGGGGCGTAAAACTGCGAATGTCCGCGACGAGAAGCCAACACGGAACACTTCTCGATCTCGCGCAACGTTCGTTGCATCACGTCCGTTTTGTACTGCTCTGAAATGGCGAGCGGCTGCCGGAACTTGAAAACCTGATCGCCGATTGTGATTTGATCGCCATCGCTTAATCGAATCGGGTGATGAATTCGCCGCTTGTTCAAAAACGTTCCGTTGCTGCTTCCAAAATCGATCAGCCAAAGCTCGCCGATGTTTTGTAGATGAATAAGCGCGTGCCGGCGCGACACTTTTGGCGACTCCAACACAATCGTATTAGCGCCGGCTCCGTCCGAGCGAACAACTGCCTTTGATCGGATGGCGTTTGCCATCGGCTGCTTCCAGCCAGGCACCTTCCTCTGGGGGCGCGTTCACGCCGAAGCATCGTATCAAAACTGATCAGCAGACGCAAAGTGTCTTCCGAACACTCTGAATTCCCAGAGTTGTCGCTGAGCCACCGCTCCTCGGTTTAGTCTTTTTTTCGATCTTAATAGTGAATACTTTATGACCATGACCAATCCTTGCGGATCTTCTCCGGCATGAATCTGAGTTCCAGACGCTGGGTCAAGGAAAGCCCCCGTGAACAGTTTGTATTAGAGTTTGCCAAAAGTGCGGAACGAAATCCGTGGCACGCGCCTGAGGGGGCTGTCCTGGCTGCCTTCTCGACGGCGCGGGATGCTGCGGGCGGACAAAAAGTGTTCGGCCGCTACAAGCTGGTCAAGGTACTCGGCCGAGGTGGAATGGGGATTGTGTGGCTGGCGCGCGACGAAGAACTGGAGCGCGACGTCGCGCTGAAATTTCTTCCCGATCTGATGATCCAGGATCGCGCGCTATTGGATCAGCTTAAACGTGAGACAAAGCGCTGCCTGGAATTAACGCATCCGCACATCGTTCGGATTCACGATTTCGTGCACGACGAACGCTCCGGGCTGCATTTCCATGGAGTACGTCGATGGCGAAACACTTTCAAACTTGCGCGCCGAGAAAGAGCAAAAGGTCTTTGAACCGGATGAGATTGCCGGCTGGATCGGTCAGCTTTGTAACGCGCTCGATTATGCGCACAATCGCGCCAGGGTGATTCATCGTGATTTGAAGCCTGCGAACCTGATGGTGAACCAACGAGGCGATCTGAAAGTCACGGACTTTGGTATCGCGCGCAGTCTCGCTGATCCGGCGACTCGATTAACCTCGGAAGCAGGGCCGCAGCGGGACGCTCGTTTACATGAGTCCGCAGCAATTGAACGGTGAGCGCAGCACACATTTCGACGACATCTACTCGTTAGGCGCGACAATCTACGAATTGCTCACCAGTAAGCCGCCATTCTATTCCGGCAATATCGATCGGCAAATTTGTGAGCGAGTCGCTCCTTCGATGACGGAGCGTCGGAAAGAATTCAACATCGAGCCGGCGCTCGTTCCAAAAATTTGGGAAGATACCGTCGCGGCTTGCCTGGCAAAAGACTCCGCCGCGGCGGCCGCAATCGGCGGCTGAGGTTGCACAACGGCTCCAGCTTCCGTCAGGACCAGGCGAGAATAAGGACGACTCTTGCGCAAGAGTGCAAAGAGAAAGCCGCTGCTTGTTGCTGGCATCGCTGACGGCTTTCGTTCTCGTGTTGGCTGGCGTGTATTTCGCACTGTCCAAGCGGTCACGCGGCACCGGTCTCACATCCGCCGGCGATTCCGGAAAAATCGATCGCCGTTTTACCCTTCGAAAATCGAAGCGAGGAAAAGGCCAATGCCTACTTTGCCGAAGGAATCCAGGACGAGATACTGACACGTTTATCCAAGATCGCTGATCTGAAGGTGATCTCGCGCACATCCACGCAGCATTACAAAAGTGCTCCGGAAAATCTGCCTGAGATCGCCAGGCAACTTGGTGTGGCCCACATCCTGGAAGGAAGCGTGCAGAAAAGCGGCGACGCTGTGCGAGTGAACGTGCAGTTGATCAAAGCAGCCAACGATTCCCATCTTTGGGCCGACACATTTGATCGCAAACTAACCGACATTTTTTCCGTTGAGAGTGATATCGCAGAAAGTGCAACGTCATTACAGGCAAGGCTTACGGATCGCGAGGAAAAAACGCTGAAGTCAATACCAACAAAAATTCCCGAAGCCTACGATGTCTATCTTCAGGCTCGCTATTTGCTCAACAAGCGCACAGTCGAATCAATACAGCGAGCGCGTGAACTTTTCCAGCAGGCGATCGCAATCGATCCAAGTTTTGCCTTAGGCCACGCAGGAATAGCCGAGGCCTATATTCTGCTTGCTGAATATGGCGAGATCTCTAATGCGGAAGCCTCACTGCTTGCTTGGCCCCAACTTTCATCAGCGCTGGCGACTGATGACCGGCTCTCGGATGCGCATGCGTCGCGAGCGATCCTCCTAGCCGACTTTGATTGGAACTGGGCGGCGGCGGATTCCGAATATCGCAGCGCGATAGAACTGAATCCAAATAACGTGACGGCCCGCCACTGGTATGCGCTGTTGCTGAGCAGAGCTTGGCCGCTTCGATGAGGCGCTCGCACAGATAAATGTGGCCCGAAAACTTGACCCGCTCACTGCAGTGAGACGGGCGGCGAAAGCCAGGATTCTCTTCGTTGCTCGTCGTTATGACGAAGGCGCTCGAGGAGTGCCAAGGAGCTCTTGATCTGCAGCCGAATTTCCCTGCAGCGTTAGACGAGATCATTCCTGTTTACACCATCCAGAAAAGATTTAGCGAGGCGATCGAGGCGACCTTCAAATATCCCGATCCCTCCGACAACGACAGCAGTTTGCAACGCGCTTACGTTTATACAGTTGCTGGAGAAAAAGATCGAGCCGAGGAAATCGTGCGTAGAGTAACGTCAGCACCGGGCTCTTACTCTGCGTACAACATGGCAACAATCTGCGCTGCGGCGTACCAACAGGACGAAGCCCTCCGGTGGCTGGAAATTGCCTTCGAGCGCCATTCGCTGTCGGTGGTCTGGATTCGGGTGGATCCGCGCCTCGACAATATTCGATCTGCACCCCCATTTCCGCGACTTAGTTGCGCGGTTGGTCCCGCGTCGCCCGGCCCCAAAATAAAAGTGATAACCTAAAAAGCTTGCGGACAGACGTGTGGGAGAGTCAAATGGCGCGCAGGAGGAATTGAATTATGCCTGATGAGAAACTTAGCTACAAACAAATAGTGCACAAAATTATCTACGACTCGGGATACGCCAATGAGATCGCTGATTTGATCGTGAGGGCGCGAAGAGATCCTCCCGATCAAGGGCAATATAGAGAGCTCGAAAGCCGATTCGATCCTCGCGACGATGAGCTAGGGGAAATCCGCCTGTCGAAAGAAGCGCTAGGCTGTCGCGCGGATTCGCCGAACAAGGGGTTGTTCGCAACTACCCCCACCACGTTCATGTTTGCTAGATTTTTCAGAGGATATTGTACCGACAGTAAGGTCATCCCAGTGGAAGGGCATTACGCAAAGTCTGGAGCGACGGGCTGCATTGCTGGAGGAAGCTTGGCACGCCGCCACCAGTGGCCTCCGCATTCGCCATGGGCCGTGGAAATATTCGCGCCGACTAACACGGATGATCCGGTAAGAGGCTGGAAGATTCATGTTTCCGCCAGCCGTCCTATCAGCCCGAGATATTTTTGTCCGGGTCCGGCCGATCTTGGCGAAATACGGCGCCGTTTTCAGTACACAGGCGGCCCCTCAGATTTCTAACAGCTTTGAACTCTGGCCTAGATCAGTTTTCGCAGGTCGGAAAATTCTTGACCGTTTATTCGCGAAACGATGCCGAGGCGGTGCGGCTTGCACACGAACTACATACAGCAACGCGCGGTCTGAGTGGTCCGAAGATCCATTCGATTTTCGCTACAAGAAGCACAGTGTCGTGTTTTATTGTTACGGTTCGTTTGCTATCCAGCCGGGCGGAATGGCGCGGTTCCTACGATTATCGATCCAGCGGGCCATGTCCGCCTCGATGCGCGCGGTCGTGTCCATGCAATTCCGAAATGGGCGCATAACCCATTTGATAAGCACCGCGCCAAACGGCCAAGACTTCGCATTTCTGATTCAATTGGCATCGACCTGCTTCCTTTCAAAGCGCTCGCGCAACGCGGCAAGGGAGGCGTTTATCAGGCGGTCGATTTATTAGCGTCGCCAGCGCGTGTCGTGATCATTAAGGAGGGACGTCGGCACGGGGAAACCGACTGGCTGGACCAGGACGGTTTTGTACCAACCCAACGCGAAGCTCGCGTGTTGCGTTCGCTGCTCCGACGCGGTTTGCCTGTTCCCGAGCTATTTCGCGAGTTCACTGAGCGTGGCAATCGCTATCTGGTGCTCGAAAAGATCACCGGACGACCTTTGCTACCGAGGAATCGTGCTCAACCGGCTAGGACTTCGTGGCGACAGGCAATGAGATTGCTAAATCAACTTGGACCGCTTCTCGACGCCATTCACCGTGCAGGGTACGTGTGGCGCGACTGCAAGCCTGAGCACATTTTTGTTTGTCGTGGCAAGCTTTGGCTGATCGATTTTGAAGGCGCTTGCCGCGTTTCTGAGACTGGAGTCTTCCCTTGGGGCTCGTATCCTTACCTTCCACCAATTTACCAAAAGCAATTTGTCAGCCGTCGCGCTGGGACGCTTGAGGATGACTACGCACTCGGTGTGATACTGTTTCAATTTCTAAGCGGCCAATTTCCGTCACTCAACGCCCGTTCGCGTTCCGTTGTTTATAAGCGAACACGTTGTCCCGATCATTTGCGCTTTGAGATAGAACGTCTGCTTAGGTTTTAAGGGCTCTCGTTTTAAGCTTCGAATTTATTTGATCTGAGCACAGGCGCTTGCTACAACGCCACGGATGCCGCTCCGCGTCTGGCTATTTTTCGCAGCCGGAATGTCTGCAATTCTTACCGCGGGGTGTGGCTCCGTCGTTCAGTCAAAACAAGAAAAAACTCTCCCGCCAAGCGGCAGTGAAATGGAAGGGCTCGCTTACTGGCTTCCGAAAGGAGCTATCGTGGTTGACGGCAAGTGGGACAAAGACAACTCTGATTGGACAATCACCGTCACGCCGTACATCGAGGCCGATACCTCGCGCCACTGGCGGCTAACACGAAAAGTCAATCCCCTTTTCGAGGACAATGTAACATTGGAAGTCGATGCGACGACAGGCCTGCTTCAGACGGTGAACGCCACATCCGAAGACAAAACTGCTGCTATTGTTGCCGAAGGCTTAGCCGTTGCGGCTAAAGCGATGAGTTTCGGCGCAGATGGTCCCGCAGTCGGAGTTGCGACCAGAGGCTTAACCAAGGAAACGACACCGGCACCAAGACCGTGCGGCGACACAGTTCCATTCGTAGGATCATTTCGCTACATGATACGTTCATCTGACCTACCGCCAGATGAGCGCTACACGTTTACTCGAACGTTAGTGCTTTCGCCGCCTCTAACACCAACGCCAACACCAACACCAACGCCAACTCCGTTTAGCACTGCGACAGCAGTCGCAGCTGATTCGCAACCTGTCACCAAAACATATTGCATCGTGGTTACTCGCGAAGACAAACACGACAAAGATGAGATCGCAAAACCAATTCCAAGTCCAACAGACGGAATTGTCGTCCGGGCTCCAGCTCCCTATCGCATCACGATGACACAACTGGACACGAAGACGAACACCGAACGAGTCGCAGAGCAGCTACTCTTCCTGCCGGACACGCAACGTGACTACCTTTTGCCGCTCGATCGGTCGCCTTTCGTAAAGACTGATACGCAGATCACGCTTGTAAAAGGCGTCGTGCAAAAAGTCAGCGTGACGCGGCCGAGCATCATTCTCGGAATCGTTGGAGTGCCCAAGACAATTTTGGAAGCGCTAATCCCGCTATCGTCACACTGATTCCAGCTTAACCAATCCGGAAGCGGATGTCGCGGATAGTTTTGCCGCCGAAGAGTTGTTTTAGTTTTCGCAGGATCTCGGACTTCGAGATTTGTTCGAGCTCGTAGTGCAATGCGGGTTGAAGCACGCGGACGTAAAGGATTCTCCTGCGGTAGCGCTACCCTGGCGTTGGTGCAGATCTCCCGAGTCTCTCATCGTGACGGCAGCGTAATTGTGAGTCCGATTTGTACAGTGGTACAAGTCACGGCGCGCGTACCAAATCCGGAGACGCTAGTTAGGTACATTTTCTTCAGTTTTCCAAAAACTTCCGCCCAGAGTTTTCGGAGAAGAATAATGGAGAGGCACCCCCCAAATGCCTCTCTCTCGATAGTGGATCAATGGTGTGAAGTGGATAGGGGCCGTGGCAAGCAGCCGCGGCCCCGACACGCTACTTCACGCCCGTTTAAGCTTGCCTAGCATGCCATAAATAAGATGATCACCCAGTGTGACCCCGGAAGCTATTGCCGAGGGGAGTCGATCCCCAGATCGCTTCTCCACGACGCGTTGGAGCGTGGTTCTCGCGTGCTCCGACTCCACGGCAAGCGAGGAAACGGCGCGCAAAGCGCTCGCCGACCTGTGCAAAATGTACTGGCGACCCATTTTCGCCTTTATTTGCAGACGCGGTTATTCGGTTCCCGATGCGCAGGATCTCACCCAGGATTTTCTTCTTATGATGCTTGATGGCGATCTCCTCAAACGCGCTGATCCCAGCCGCGGCCGATTCCGATCTCTGCTGCTTAAAGCCCTGCAAAATTTCCTAACCGACGACACGATTCGGAAACGCGCGCGTAAACGCGGCGGCGACTTGAAGTTTGTGTCTTGGGATGAATGGATGGCGGAGGCGCCATCGCATCTGGCAATTACCGCACAGGAAGCCGAGAGCTGGCCTGCGGAAAGAATTTTTGATGTTCGTTGGGCGGCAACGGCAGTCGAACATGCGTTGCGACGCCTGGGAGAAGAGTGCGAAGCGCACGGACGTCGGCGTGTATTTGATGTGTTAAGCGATTGTCTCGCCGCGGAGCGCGAGGATGTTTCGTATCAAAAGCTCTCCAAAAGTCTTGGCGTTCCGGAAAGTTCCGTAAAACGTCTCGTTCACCAACTGCGGCGGCGTTACCGTGCGCTGCTTCGCGATGAAGTGGCCCAAACCGTAGAGAAACCGGAGAACGTTGATGAAGAGCTGCGCTATCTCTGCGCGGCTCTGGCGGCAGGCGCAGCGTAATTGAGCGATGAGTGCATGCAGCATCTCCGATTCTTTGCGAATTCAGGATGATGTTGTTGCGTGCGCGGAGTGTGGATCAACAGCGCGCGTGAGCCGCGGGTTTTGTCTGAATTGTATGCTCCACCGCGCCCTCGGTTGCGAAACTGAAACCACCGAGACCTTGAAGGAGGTGCTCGAGGAAATTGACGTGCGCGATTCCGATTGGCGCATCGGCAATTATCAAATCCTGGAAGAAATCGCTCGCGGCGGCATGGGCGTCATTTACCGTGCGCGCCAGCGACACTCGCGGCGGATCGTCGCGCTGAAAAGGATTTTGAGTTATCAGGCCGAGTCGCAGGAAACACTTGTCAGGTTTCGTCGTGAAGCGGAAGCCGCAGCGAGCCTTGATCATCCAAACATTCTGCCCATCTACGAAGTCAGCGAGAGCGACGACAGTCTGCCGTTTTTCAGCATGAAATTTGCAGCCGGCGGAAGTCTGTTGGACGTCGCCGACAGTCTTCGCAATGATCCGCGCCGGATCGTCGCGCTGATGGCCAAAGTTACGCGCGCCGTGCAATACGCACATCTGCAGGGCATCCTTCACCGCGACCTTAAGCCCGGGAACATCTTGCTCGACGGCCGCGGTGAACCGCTGGTGAGCGATTTCGGTCTGGCCAAATGGCTCGACACATCGAGCGATCTCACGCGCACACTCACGATATTCGGCACGCCCGGCTACATCGCACCGGAACAAGCCCACGCACCAGCAAAGAATCTCACTCCTGCAGCCGATATTTACAGCCTCGGGGCCGTCCTGTTCGATCTGTTCACCGCCCGGCCGCCGTTTCTCGGCGAACACGCGCTGGCAGTTATTAAACAGGCGAGCGAAAAAGCCGCGCCGAAGCTAAGGACACTCGCACCTTTAGCAGACCGCGATGTTGAAACTATTTGTGCCAAATGTTTGGAGCGCGAACCGCAAGCACGCTATCGCTCAGCGGGCGATCTCGCCGAAGATCTCGAGCGTTGGCTCGAAGGCCGCCCCATCATCGCGCGCCCGGTCTCACCACCAACACGCATCTGGCGCTGGTCAAAACGGAATCCAAAACTAGCCAGTTCACTGGCAGCGGCTCTCGTCCTCGGCGTAGTTGGTGTTATCGCAGCTTTAACGAGTTCGCGGTTGTCTTCGATCGTCCAGAATAACGAGCTCGCGCGGCATTCGGTGGTCGTGATGCCATTTGAAGATCTCGACACTTTATCTCCTGTTTCAAAACCAGCCCAAACAGCGGGCAACGCCTTCACTGCTGGATTGACTCAAATAAAAGGCATCCGCGCGTTAAATGGTGAACCCCAGAAAGACGATCCGTGGAGTAACGAGGATTGGAAAAAAATCGGCGAAACAGCGGGCGTTCGATTCGTGTTGGGCGGCAGTGTCCGCGAACGGAAAGGGAAAAAAAGATTTGCCCTGCATCTTATTCAGACAGCCAGCGGCACCGTCGTCACGACCTTATTGCTGGATGCGAGCTCGCCTGAAGAGGCTGTTAGCCTATCACTGGGAACGCTTGCAAGCGTGCTAGGTATTCGCGACGTACCCACAGCGCTTCCCGGGAATTCATTGTTCGTTGTAGATGGGAACATCAATGAGATCGGCGGAACCACCAACGCCTCGGCGCGTGGCTACTATGAGCGCGGCAAAGAGTTTCTTTTCCGCTACAACCTAACCGATCAACTGCGGGCGATCGATTCGTTCCGCACAGCCGTGAAGATCGACCCGAATTATGCGCAGGCGCATGCAATGCTGGCGACGGCGTGTCAATTGCGGTCGGCCATAGATCCCAAAGGGCGATGGCTGGAGGAGGCCGACGCGGCGGCTGCTACGGCTCTTCGAATTGCGCCGATGCTTCCCGAAACACAACACGCCGTCGGCGGGGATCTTCAGCATCGCGGTCGCTTCCGCGCCTCAATCGACCCTTACCTGACTGCCTACCAACTGGATCCCTCGAGCTCACGCGCAGCTGCGATTCTAGGGTATATTTCCGATGTCCTGGGGCGGCCGGATTTAGCTCTTTTGTGGTTTGAAAAGGCTGCGCACAGGGAAAGTCGGCCTGTTTACGCAGACAACATCGCTGCTGCCTGGCTGGATTTAGGAGATTACGAGCGCGCGGCAAAAGCGTACCGAACGGCCGCAGAGTTCCGGCCCGATTTGCCCGTCGGCGCTCTGGGACTGAGTGTAGCCTCGCTGTTACGCGGCGACTACGAATCTGCAATCAAACGATGCCAGGAAGCACGCGGCAAATATCCGGACAATCCGCAGCCTTTGATCGTGGCTGCCCTAATTGAATTTTTTAGCCGCCACTTTGAGAAAGCTGAACAATTATATCGTGAAGCATCGGTTTCAAATCCTACAGGTGGCCTAGATCAGGTTGGTTCGGTGCGGTTCCTATCCGCGATCGGCTTCATACAGAAACGCTCCGGTCATGAGACAGAGGGCAACCAGCTGCTGGAACAAGCCTGCACATTAGATGAAAAAGAGTTATCTCTAGCTCCTGATAATCCCGCACTCGCCTACAGCCTTGCGGCGGACTACGCGGCGCTCGGTAACCGCGCTGCAACAACCAATACTCTGGCCAAGGCGATTGCAGCCGGTTGGATCGACTATCGCGCGCTCCAACTCGATCCGCGCTTCGATTCGATTCGTGACACACCACCTTTCAAAGAGATTCTCGATCGCCTAACGAAAAAAGTGGACAAGATGAGACGGCAAGTGGCCAGGCCGAAAACTGGCCTCTAACCTTAAACTAAGAACCCCGAATGAAACACGCATTCGATCTAATTCACCGTAAAAAAGTGATCCAGTTTGCTTCCGGCGTACTGATCACCATTGTAGCCGGCCTCGTTGTCTCGGCCTTGTTGGCTAACACGCCAGCCGATACTAAACCGAAGACAAAGAAACCATGCGAAGATTGGTTCAAAAGCCTTTCGCGGAGCCAGAAAGATCACCTCGCAGATGTGTTTCAGACCGCTCTAACGGCCTCTGCAACTGACAAGACCTTACGGAAAAAGTTACTTACTAAACGAGGTTGCTATAAGATTCCAAAGCAGACAATTCAAGGGAGGCTCGATAGCGCTTACCCAGACGACAAGACAAAGTTCCCTGAAGACACGCTAATGGTTTTTTACGAGGCGGAAGGATCTCTCTCCGCCCACTTAGCGGCGACTCCGCAACCATGGTACCCTAACGAGCATTGTCTTCACATTTTTTACCTTCCGCCAGAGGGGCCACTTAATACGAATGACAAACCCACCTTCAAATACAACTTAAAGTGTTGTTATGAGCCTTGGTGACCGGGAGTCGAGATTAGAGGTGTTTAACTGACGAACTCCAGGACGTCCCGCATTTGTTGAACCGGAGAGTCGTTCAACATCGGCTTCCACTTCGGCTCAATCGACAAAAAAGAATCTGGATCAGCGTGAAGAGCGTTCGCAATCACCGTTCCCACAATCCGACTGCCGACGGGGCCAAGACGTAGACCATTCCCAAACCGCTTTATCTCCGCCT
This sequence comes from uncultured Verrucomicrobiae bacterium, assembly GCA_963838045.1. Lineage (GTDB taxonomy): Bacteria > Verrucomicrobiota > Verrucomicrobiia > Chthoniobacterales > UBA10450 > Udaeobacter. The sequence goes on from CAWIPQ010000017.1 coordinate 89,139, forward strand.
CTTTTAAAATGTAATACCAGAGCGGAGTATCTCGCTGGAACCCGTATGATCGCAATATTTGCTCATGAGGACCAGGCGCGATGTCGCGCTCTGGATCGAGTGGATCGACGCAGCAAGCTTTGGCGATGTCTTGACCCGACGGCAGACCCATCCGGACCCCACGCCAAAGTGTTCTGACAGGCAACACATTCAGCGGGGACGGGATTCGCACTGCCGGCTTCACGGAAGCCGCACTGAATTTGGACACGGTGGCCATCTTTAGATCAAGAAGCCCAGTTGCGACTCGAGTATCGACCCTTCGCGCGTGATTAAAGGTGCTGTAAAGCGGGAAAACGAAAAAGTGCCCCCATTCAATCGCCCAGTCCGCGGGCAAGACGAAGGGCCGAGGAATTTCGGACGGATGTTGATCTGCGCATGCATCAGCGTCGGCGCCTGAGCCAACAAGGGCAACCAGACAACGCAACCCAACATTTTCATGATATCGATTGTAGAACCCGTAAATATCGCGGACCATGCTGTGGCCAAAACGGAACGCCGCACTGCTGAATTCAATTGGGATGCCAAATTCGCCCGTTCTTGCAGTGCCTCCCGCCGCGCACTCGCGCAGTGTCTCTTTAAATGTCTCTGTGTCTAGAAGTACGGATAGAAAATCGTTTAAGACAAGATATTGGTAGGTCCATGTAACAAAGCGTCGTGCACGCTCAAAGCGGGTTGCCCTCGCTGGGCCGGCGCTATGCAGGGCACTTGGTTTACCCTTATCCTCATTCTCAAGCTCCTCCATTACGCGGTTGTGGAATTTCAGGAAGGCAACATGAAGTTGAGCAATAAGGAGATTCTCGTCTTGGCGGGGATCACCGACGAGTGCAACGCCTCGCGAATTACGGGGCAAATCATCGGGTGACGGATCAAAGATTTCGCCAGTCTTCTTGCATTTTCTTTTACCGGTTAATCCAATCAAAAACCTCTCGTTTCCAGGCGGACCGTTTAGCTCGTATAAGAAGGGAGAAATATTTGGACCACCGGCATACACATGCTCCAAATTCAGAAAGGGATTGCGAAAATTTCGGATTCCCTCAGCGTGAATGTGAGCTAATTCGAGCGGCGTAATATCGAAGGTTAGATCGTGATCAATAAACTGCCCGAAATACGTATAGCCAGCGGGGGCCATAGCGGGATCATTCTGATCTGGATCATCGTCTCCCATCGCTCTACCAAGATCGGCTAAGCCTTGTTCAATTTTCGAGTTGGGAATAGGCGGACATCGCGCCAACTGCGGAAACATTCGCGTATAATGATTCATCGGATTTATGGGGTAGTAGTCAGGGTAGGTATGCGCAATGGCAGTTAGTACGATTCAAATTCGACTGATGCTGCAATTCCAATCTTGTATCCCCTCGACGTTCTGTAAGCGAACCCTTCTAACAAATCGAGGTAAAGGCTGGAAGGAGAAACTGTTCACCGTATCGCGGTTCCTCACGTCACTGGTCTATTCTGAAATCCGTTTGGCGAAGTTTTAGAAAAAATCGAGAACTTTTCGGTTTGGCTATAGGCAGAACGCCTGATCTTAGGCTCGAAAATCTGTGACTGACACAGCCGCCACCACAGGAAGCAGCTTACCCGACGCGGAAGCGGATGTCGCGGATGGTTTTGCCGCCGAAGCGTTGTTTCAATTTTCGCAGAATTTCGGACTTGGAGATTTGTTCGAGCTCGTAGTGCAACGCGGGTTGGAGGACGCGGACGTACAGAATTCCTTCGCGCAGCGCGACGGGGGCTGAGTGTGCGGCGATGAAGTCGCCGACGATTTTTGACCAGGCTTCGATCACTTCCGTTTCGCGCAGGCGCTCGCGTAAGCCAAGGCGTTGCATCAGCTTTGGCATCAGCTCGGCTGGGTGATTGCCAGCGGTCGGGTCGCATTTTTCTCTGCGGTAAACCGCGCCATTCGGCGATCACGGCGGCGCGAAGGGAAGCATTCATGGACTATTGAGCTTCACTTCCCGTCAACCTCAATGGCAGTCTCGGCCAACAGCGACTTGCTCCTCGCGCATTCTCCGTCGCAGAACAGTAAGTTGCGCCAGGTAATAGACGAGCGCGACGCACAGCACCGAGCTTGCAAGGAGCAACAACGTATACAGCCACTCGGAATGCTGGCCAATCCAATCGCTCTCGCCTGCTGCGACTTTCAATGCACGATCGACGTCGCCACCCGAGTAATCCGTTCCGTAAATCCATTTCGCGATGCGAAGTTTGGAATCGAGAAAGAGAGCAAGATTCGGATGCGTAAATTCTTTTCCCGCGCGGCCATATTGAAACCCGATCGATTCAAGAAGCGCGTCGATATTTTGCTGAGCTGCCGGTCCCGACAAACCAGCCGAGCGGAATGCTTTTCGCGGGTGCGATAAGCCGTCAACTTCTCCGGCGTATCGCTACTGCATCGAACGAGAACAACAGCACGCGAAATTGTCGCGGATCGGCGGAAGAGTCGGACAGCGCGTTTTAAGTTGATCAACGTTCGCGATACATGCGGTCGGGCAGCGGGTATAAATCGGCAGAAGGATCACGGGAAAACCTGCGAATTCCGACAGTGCCCGGACCCGTCCCGCATCATCAGTCCAATTGATCGGCGCTACGGAGTGTCCGCGCTGCGGCGAAACGTCTTTGACCGCGTCCCGCAGGAAGCGCGTTGGTAGCAAAAGCGACGTAAAAGACAGACAGGAAGAGTTTCATTCTGGTCGAAGTTACGGGATTCGCGTGCTGGTGATCGGCCGGGGATTGTCCGGCGAGTAGCCGGGCGCGCCGGGGAAATTGCTGCGAATCGTTTGCGCGATTGGTGCAGCATAGGCGATCACGAGTAAGAGCGCAGCGCCGGCCAGCCATGGCGTGAAAGTTTGCACAGCGGGAACGCGTTCGTCGTGATACGGCTCAGACACAATCAGCTCCAGGTCGCCTCGCTTAACTCGCTTGCCGAAAAGCGTGGCGAAGAAAACACACGAAAAACATCAGCGCCGCGATCGTCATGATCGTGCCGCCGATGCTGCCAAGTATTTTCGCAGCCTGCCAATCGGGATGATAAAGGTGCGATTGCGGATCGGTATAACTCAGACCCATGTTCGTCCGGCGCGGTTCGCCGCCGGCGCCGCCGATGAACAGGCCGGTGGAAAAAATCATGATACCCACCGTCCAGATGTACGGCACCCAAACATTCCAAGTCGGCAACTTGATCTCCTTGCCGGTGAGCGTCGCGACCAGAAACAAACTCATCCCGATGTAAGCAAGAAACACCGGACCGGCGACGGTTTGATGGAAATGCGCAGGCAACCAGGAGGTGTTGTGCACGACAATATCGAGGTTGTAGGACGCGTTGATTACGCCGGTGACTCCGCCAAAAATGAAAATGACTAAGCCCCGCAAACAGGTAGGAAAACAACCAGCGATCTTTGTCGAGGTACGGAAGCTTGGACCACCATCCCATGAGGCCGCGACCGCCCCGCTGGCGCGCGCCATATTCAAGCGACGCGCCGATGGTGAAGGCGGTGACGAAAACTCGGAACCGCCACCAGCATGGTGAAGAAAGCGTGCACGAACTTCCACGTGCTGCTGATCCCGGGTTCGGTGAATTGATGATGAATCCCGACCGGCGCGGAGTAGAGCACGAGCCAGAGAAACGTCAGCCGCCCTGCGAAATCGGAAAAAAGCTTTCCGCCGGCCAGCTTGGGCAACATCGTGTAATACATGACGTAAGCCGGCACGAGCCAGAAATAGACGAGCGGATGCCCGAAGAACCAGAACAGCATCCGCGCCAGTGGCACGTTGACGGTCGCGACCCAGCCCATCGACCACGGGATGAGCAGGAAAATGACTTCAATTGCGACTGGCGTGGTCGCGATCAGCCAGATAATGAACGTGGCGAAAATGCCGACCACGGCGAGCGGCACTTTCTCGCCCTGGATGCTCGCGTTTCCAGGCAAAGTAAGGTGGCAGCCAGTTGAAGAACGCGATCCACGAGCCAATCGACCAGCAGGACTACGCCAATGTAAAAAGCCGGGATGCGCGCGCAACGGCGGATAGAAAGTGTAGAGCACCGTCGCTTTTCCGGAGAGAATGGCTGCCGCCGCGAGCAGGGTCCCGACAACCATCAATGCAAACGAAAGCCACGCCACTTTCATGTTGAGCGGCCGCCGGAGATAATAACGAATGATCGCGTAACCAAACGCGACCGCGAAGAAAGTGGTGAACACGATCGCATTTACGACACCGTGCAGTGTGAGACCCTGGAAATAACTCGAGTCCCGAGAAATTGCGAGCTGCGAATCATTCCGGCGCGATACAGCACCTGCATCAAGCCGTGATAAATTCCCAGGATCAACAGCACCATCGGGAAAATGATCTCGATCAGGATCATTTGTCTGAGCCCTGGTTCGATATCGATTTTTGCGTTCGCGCAGTTCCATCGGCTGCTTATTTCAGCGTTTGTATATACTCGATGATTTCCTCGATCTCGTGATCGCTGAGCTCCGTTTTGGGCATTTCCTGCTCAAAAGTTCCGGCTACGATCTTTGCCTCGGGATGAAGAATTTTTTCGCGAATAAAAGCGTCACTGACAGTGACAGTGGATCCGTCTTTCAGCTTTTGGGTTCGACCGTATAAGCCTTTGAATGTCGGCCCGATTCCCGGCTGGCCATCAAGCGAATGGCATGTGGTACACAGATTTGCGTCGAGGAGCTTGTAGCCGGGATGCGTCGGCTCGGCTGCAGGCGGCGGGCTTGGCTTTGCAGCAAATGTCGCCGCGTCCACCACATGCAGCTCGGCAGCCATTTGGTCATGACCGGTGCCGCAAAATTCGTGGCACAGCAGTTGATAAACGCGCGGCTTATCGAATTTGATCCGTGCATAATTCACAACGCCCGGCACGGCCATCAGGTTAAGGTTCGTGCCCAGCATAATCAGGCCGTGCGTCACATCGGCTGCGCTCAGATAGATGTCTACTGTCGATCCAGCCGGAATCGTCACGTCTTCCGGCTCGAACTTCCACATGCGCGCGACGTAATGCAGTTCGTAATGCGTCGGCGAACGAGCGATCAATTCGCCTTTCTGGAACGGTTTAACATCGGTAAGGCACGTGGGCAGGCCAACATGAAACAGATTGATCGCCAGAGCAGACGAGTGCCAACAGCACAGAAGACAAACGCCATGGAGCCATCCAAATGATCCGCTTCTCCAATTGCGTGGCGCTCAGTTTGTTCATGCTCGCGCAACCATGATCCAGTAAATGACCAGCCAAAGCGCGGCGTAGAACAGAATCAGAAGCGCAAAGAAGAAAATCGCGCCGCTGGGAAAGAACCGCTTCCCGTTTTCTGTTTCGCCTGGCTCCATCGCTTCAAACTTTGTCAGCACTGCATCCTGCCAAATGCGCGAAACCGACAAAAGTGAAATCGGCGGAAATCGCATTTTTCCATCTGCCGAAGCTTCAAATACATCGCGAGCATCAAGAGCCCGATGAAGCGCGATGCTCACAGCGAGACCAATCTGTCGGTATTTGTACTCTTCGCCGGCTTTATTAACGAGCGCGTCGGTGCGTTTAACGGCTTCTTCCCCCGGCGCGGCGACCTGCTGAAAAGTATTTCGGCTGAACGAATGCACATAGGTCCGCGATTTTTTCAAAGCGTCGCCGAGCTCCGTCAGTTGGTTATTGATCGGATCCACATCCAGACCCTCTGGCTGCGAGCTTTTCCGAGACCGCAATGAATCTTGTCCGCGCCTGGTCCATTTGAGTGATCGTGTCGTGAAAATAGTCCGCGGTCTTGATGCATTCGGGATTGATCTTTGGCGTATTGGCGATGGCAATCGCCGCATAACTGGCCGGGTCCGGTCGCCAGCATCGAGTCATGCGTTTTCGCAATGGCGTGATTGCCATGGCACTTGCCGCATTCGGGCCAGTTGTGTTGATCGAATGCCAGCTTGTGTTTGCTGCCGTCGAACAGACTGGCATTGGCCGAGTGACAAAGGCTGCAACTTCGGCTCACCTGCGCGACGCCGGGTGGGCTGGCGGCGTGGTTGCCGTGGCACGTGTTGCAGGCGGGCGCGCCGAGGTCGCCGCGCACGAGCAGCGCGCGGCCATGGACGCTGTCCCGATATTCCGCGAGTTGATTCGTCGGGAGCGGTGAGCCGTCCGGCGAGCGTGAACCCGGCCATGATTTTCGGATCGGCATGGCACGCGCCGCACGTCTCCGGTACACGTTGCGCATACACTTTTGACTGCGGATCTTTCGCCGGGCGGATGCCGTGAACGCCGTGGCAACTCACGCAGGACGGCGCGCGGTCGTCATGTTGCTCGAGTAATGTCCGGCCATGCGGGCTATCCTTGAACTTCGCCAACTGATCGGTCGGCAGCGAAGGATTGAACTCATGCATGATCGTTGGATCGGAATGGCAGCGCGCACAGAATTGAACAACCCAGCCGCGATTTTTTTGCCGGTCTTTGTCCGGCCATTCCTTGACGAAATCGTGACCGAAATCGGCCGTGGGATCGCCTCCGTGGCAACCGGCACACGAGAGCCCGCGCCGAAAATGAGTGTCCTCGACGATTTCCTTCAGATTCATGTGGGCCGCCGGTTGGTGTGAACCTGTCGCGACAGAAAAGAGATTCTCCGCTGATTGAGATTCGGAGTCGGTGTGACACAGAATGCATCTGTTCTGCAGGAGCACTTCCATCTTTTGCGGACGCAATTGCAACCCGAGCAGAGTTGCCAGGTGTTCCGGACGCGTGATGACCTCCTTTTGGACGAGATCGTTCAGGAGGGCGCGAAGATTATCATTGAGGCCGTTGAAATAAGCTTGGTCTTCCGGGCTAACGATCGGCTTGCCGTTCGCGTCTTTGGCCTCAAGCATCGCGGCCAGTTTCGGACTTGCTCCGGCCGAACTTTGGTCTGCTGCAAAAGCGGCAGCCGAAGTCAAAAACACAACGAAAGCAATCGCGGCCGTTCTCATCTTGCGTCACTCGAATGCGCTCGCGAGCGGGTCGCGTATGAAATTACAATTGCCGATTGCCGCCACCGCGACCGAGATCAGGCCGGCGAGCAGATAAGAAACACCCGCCAATCCGTGCAGCGCGACCTGCAACAGCGCCGCCCCGGTGAGGATGAACCAGCGATGTTCGAATCGCAAATATCGAACAACAATGACCACAGCGCCCGCGGCCAGAGTCCACCATGCGCAGACGCGTGCGACATTATGCATCGCAGCCAGTTCATCGCTTATTCCGCGCGCTCCGATGTCCCAGCCCATCAGTGTCAGGTAAGTAAGAAAAAGAATCGCCGCCCAACCGAAATCGCTGAACGCCGGCGACGGTTTATCGTGATAAGCGCGCCGGTCGAGCCAGGGAATGATGGCCCAAATACCGAACAACACCGCGATCAACAACAAACAAACTTGCGGACCTTCCAGACCAAAGAGGTGCGGGGGAAATTCTTTCAGCAGCTGATATTCCCACAGAAAATACCATTCCGGTTTGATGCCGGGGTACGCCGGCGCGAAAGGATCTGCTTTTTCGCCCAGCTCCCAATCCATTCCCGGAATGCCCGGCCCGTACGGGAGAAAAACGGCCAGTGCCGCCAACGCCATCAAACACGCCAGCCACAACAAGCGCGTCGCGCATCGCAAAGCTGGGAAAAAATTTCATGCCGCGCGGCGCGGTCCTTTCGCCCAGTGGTGGCGCCATTCCCTGGCGCTGAATCAGGAGCAAATGCAGCGCGATCAAGCCGACGAACGCGAGCGGCAAAATCACGACGTGCGCGGCGAAAAATCGGTAGAGCGTGTTAATGGTGACATCCTGCCCGCCACGCAACACCTGCAACAGCCAGTTGCCTAACAAGGGGACCGACTTCACGATGTTTGTGCCCACCGTTGTCGCGAAATAAGCCAGCTTGTTCCACGGAAGCAGGTAGCCGGAGAAGCCGAAACCAAGCGTGAGTAAAAACAACAGGTATCCGGAAACCCACGTCATCTCGCGCGGGGGCCGGTACGCTTTCAACATCATGGTGCTGAACATGTGGAGCGTCAGCGAGATGATCATCAAATGCGCGCTCCAACTATGGATCGAGCGGATCAGCCAGCCGAACGGCACCTTGGTCGTAAGAAAACGTATGCTCTCGTACGCGGTCGCTTCACCCGGTTGATAGTACATGAGCAGCAGCACCCCGGTAACGACCTGGACAATGAAAAAGAACATCGTGATCCCGCCAAGGTAGTACCAACCCATCCAATGCGAACCGATGGGGACTTCTTTGTGGCGCAGGAACTCGAAAAGCGGCGTGAGTTGATATCGCCGGTCCAACCAGCCGCGTACGCCGCGAGTTTTCTCGGCTCCGAGGTTTACGTCGGGAGTCATTTTAGAAACGGCCCGGCTCCTTCCCTCCTAAAAGGGGCGATGAAATTCAAACGCAGAGAAATGAAAGGCGAACGTCGACACGGTAACGCCCCCATTGGAGCTTCATCGCCTTTCCGCTCCAAGGGAAGCGGGCTACGGCGAGGGGTCAAAGCTCTCAAAGTAGTCGTTTGCGGCAATTGCGAGATGATCCTCACGCTTTCTCTTCAGAGACGACGATTCCACCGTCAGGTTGACGTTGGACAGCGTACTTGGTCAACGGCCGAGGGGGCGGACCGGACAACACGCGACCGTTCAGATCGTCAAAACGGCCGTCGTGACAAGGACACCAGATGACTGATTGCGCCGGCAAAAAAGTGACGGTGCATCCTTCGTGTGTGCACTTCGCGCTGAACGCATGCAATTGATCGCCTAGCTTGCAAAACCAGCACGCGTTGTCCGCTCACGGGGACGATGACGAACTTATTCTGCTCGAGTTTGGATGCTTCATCGCGCGTCAGTCGCGTCGGTCCCGTCGGACCGGTCTGCGGCAACGGTTTGAGATAACGAATGATTGGGTATGCAATGCTGACCAGCCATCCGAGGAAACTCGCGCCCAAAATAAGATCGAGGAAATGCCGGCGCGATGTCGGGGATGTTGAAGAAGAGGCTTCGCTCATCATACGGTGGACGATGATGAACAGTTTCGCCGGATGGCACTGCGCATTTCTTCGGGAAATTCGGCCATTATGGAAAATTCGTTCATTGCAAAGTTTTCTATGCGCTAGAAAAACGAATTCAAGCTTTGTTTCGGTGCCGAAACGTGCTCAGACCTGCGTTTGTGATGACAAATATTTATGAATACCTGCCGCGGCCTTGCGGCTATCGCGCACAGCGCGCACAACAAGATCCGGACCGCGGACGAGGTCGCCGCCGGCGAATACACCGGGGACACTGGTCATCTGATTTTCGTTGACGATCACGCCGCTCCATTTGTTGACCTCGATTTTGTCGGAGTTGCCTGCGGCGAAAATCGGCACTGGATCGAATCCGTAGGCGATCAAGACGACATCGATCGGCACACTGAATTCGGAGCCGGGAATCGGGCGCGGTTTGCGGCGGCCTTTTGCATCCGGTTCGCCTAATTCCATTCGGACACAGCGCGCTTCGCAAACTTCACCGGAGGTGTTTCCCGACAATGAAACTGCATTGGTGAGAAACTTGAACTCGGCGCCTTCCTCAACCGCGTTGAAGTATTCGCGACGGCTGCCAGGCATGTTTTCGAGGTCGCGCCGATAAATGCAAATCGCTTCATGTGCGCCGCAGCGGATGGCGGTTCGCAAGCAATCCATTGCCGTATCGCCGCCGCCCAGCACGGCGACGCGTTTGCCGCGCACTTCGATCGGCGACTCATCGGACGTCTCCGACATTTTTCTGAATCAGAAACGGCAACGCGTGGAAGACCCCGCGCAAATCGCCGCCGGGAATGTCGAGTTCTTTCGGTTTCTGCGCGCCGATTGCGAGATAAATCGCATCGAAAGTTCTCTCGCAAGCTCGACAACGGAATGTCGCGCCCGACGGTCACGCCGCATCGCAACCGCTACACCGCGCCGACGCAACAGGTCGAAGCGGCGTTCGACTATCCTTTTTTCGAGTTTGAACGACGGAATGCCGTTGACGAGCAGACCGCCGGGACGCGTTTGTGCTTCAAAAATCGTGACCGCGTAACCGAGCTTCGACAATTCATCGGCGCATGCCATTCCGCCCGGTCCGCTGCCGACTACAGCGACCTTGAAACCATTTGGCGGAGCGACTCCTGCATCGAGTGTCTCATGTGCAAACGCGTATTCGTTAATGAACTTTTCTATCGCTCCAATCGACACTGGATCCGAGCGCGCATTCAGGATGCAGGCGCTCTCGCACAAGCGGTCCTGCGGGCAGACGCGGCTGCAAATTTCCGGCATGTTGCTGGTCGAACGCGAGAGTGCGGCGGCTTCGAGGAACCGCCCTTCGGCAGTGAGGGCGAGCCACTCGGGAATTCGGTTCCCGAGCGGGCAGCCATCTTTTGACGCACTGCTGGGTCCGCGCAATTGATGCAGCGACTGGCTTGCTCGCGCACGGTAGCTTCATCGAACAAGCCGTAGATCTCGTCGAAGTCACAGATGCGTTCGTTGGCAGCGCGTTTCGGAGGCGTCTCGCGCGCGATGTAACGCCAGTTGTGTTTTACCGGCCAATTCGGTGTGGCGTTTTCCATTCGCTCAAATAATCCCACGCGCTGCGACATTGCCTGCGCAGGTATTGGCAAACCCTGTGCATTTATTGCACCGGGCCAGGGAGCAGCGCGATCAGTGGCTGGGCGCCTCGCCGGTGCGTAAAGGTGATGGAATTGGTGGCTGTCCACCAGGGAGAGGGGCACGCGCGGTCTGAAAGCTGCGCCATTTTTCAAGTGGCATCGCAGCGATGGCCATCAAAGCGAGTTGGCTGATCATGAATCCGACCAGCCATGGGAAACGCTTTTTGCATGAAACCGTAGGAATGCAGGCCCACACCGAGCATGTTCACGCCGAACCACGAGAAACTGGTGACGATGTTGCCGAAGAGCGCCATGATCATCAGGCCGCGTTGCCGGATGAATCCGCCCCAGCGCGCATGCAAAATGATTGCGCACCACAGGACGATCAGCACCGCACCGTTTTCTTTCGGGTCCCAGCCCCAGAACCGGCCCCAGGATTGGTCGGCCCAGATGCCCCCAAGAACTGTCCCGACAAAACTGAACAGCGTGGCGAAACAAACGACACCGTACGTCATGCGCGCGAGTGAATCGGCCGTTTGCTTTTTCAACGAGCGTGTGAACACGCCGCGCACGACGTAAATGATGGCCAGCATGCCGGCGAGGAACATTGCGGAGTAACCGGTAGTGATCGCGACCACATGAGTGGCCAGCCAGATGTTCGTGTCGAGCACGGCCTGCAACATTTCGAGTGTGTCGCCGCTGCCGGCGAGATGATGCGCGATGATCAACGTCACAAAACCAATTGCGCCCGCACACGCCGCGCCGATTCCGTCTTTAAAAATTCGTTCGAGTATCAGCGCGACAATGACCGCGCCCCAGCCGATAAAAATCGCAGAGGAATAAAGATTGGTGACCGGCGGTCGCTCCTGCAGATACATCCGCGAAACCAGGCCGAAGGTGTGAATCGCAAGCGCGAGCAACAGGATATAGAACGCGGAACGCCGGAGCGGACCGCTCCACCCGAGCCATGAAGCGCACGCCAGGAGAAAAGCCAGCACGTAAAGCGTCATGCTTTGAGTGAATGGCTGAAGCCGATTGAACAAAAACTCGAACGACGCGCGCTTCGTTGCGTTCGGCTGCCCTTTTGCGAACCAATCAGTCATGAATTGTACATGTTGGTTGAAGACCGTCGTGATCGTCTGCGCGATAGGCGTCGCCGATGATGGCGTATTCGGCCACAATGGGATGAATTTCACCGGTAGCCGACCGAACGGAGCAAACTGGCGCCGACGGAACGCCATTCACCGTTTCCTGTAGCCGGGGGCGTTGACCCCGGAAGGCTCATGGGCGGAACAGCCAGGATGTATGCCATCTCCGAAAGTCGTTCATAACGCTGAATCAGCTCCGCGACGTCATCGAGTTTCGCCTTGTCGAAATTTTCGCCCATCGCGCGTTTGCGCGCTGCCTTTGCTGCCCCCGGCACACTGCTCTCGAAAGCCTGAAGTTCGGCAGCGAAATTCTCTGCGCCCTCTGGTTGAATACTATTTTTCAGCCGCTGATACAGCGAGAGGCCGTTACGCAGATTCAGGATCGCGCTCTGATAGGCGGAGCGCTGGACCGCTTCGAGCTTGTCCGATTGCGCGCCTTGTTCATCGATCTGCTTCAGAAAAGGCGCAAAATCAGCGAAGCTAAAATATTTCCGGTCGCTTTGTTGCCAGCCGAACAAGCCCAGCACGTCTGCGTTTTGCACGACGAACACTGGATATTGATCGGCAACGGCAGCATTGAACAGGACGTCGGTGAGCCATTGCATCGCGCTCAGCGTTCTGCCGTCCTTCAGGGACGCAGTTCCTGTTTGCCGTGAATGATCAAGAGCGAATTGCGCGCGACGGTGTCGAGCGGTTTGACCCGGCCTCCGACGAGCACCGGGATTTTGCCGAATTTCGTCGAAATCGAAATCGTTCTTCGCCGTTTTGGGCGGCAACCAATTCGGAGCGATCAATGCCACGGCAACAGCGAAAATGATCAATGGTACGAAACGTTTCATGCGATTGCCCTCCGTCGTTGCCGCGAGAATCCGACGAGATGAAAACCAAATTGCACCAGCAGACCGGCGGCGACAATCACGCACGCCACGTAAGGCGCAATGAAACTCGGGTTATGCACCACCTGCAAAATTGTCGCGGAATCGTCCGGTTGAAATCCGGCCTGATAAAATGTTTCGCCGCGATAACGGAGCGGATGATTCATGTAAATCAAAACGTCACGGTCCACTGAACGTTCCGGATCGATCAATGTGACTTTGCTTGAGAAATTCTTCGGGATTTCGGTGCCGGCGTATTTTTCGTGCGTGAACTTCTGTAACGTGACGCTGTAAGGCTTGTAGTAACGCGCGGGACGCATCGTGATCATCCATGTGCGGCCGCCGCACGCAAATGTCTGCGGTGCTCCGAGCGCATCCGAAACCAGCCACGTGCCTAACGAACCGCCGTCCTTCGGCAGGATTTCGATTGCGGCACTCGGCACGTCGCGCTCATCGGCAGCGGTCGCGGCGCGGCGCGGGCTCGACGGCAATCATGGCGCCGGGGCCCTGGTTGGCGATCGGTTGCGCGCCTTCGCCCGCCTGGCTCAACATTTTGAGACGCGAATTTTGGTAAAAGTTCCTGACCACGATCCGGAACGGCAAACTCGGGTGGTCAATCACCCGGTTGTGCCGCAGCACGCTTTCGGGAATGGCGGTCACCTGATCGAGATCATCGCCGCTCGTATCGATCACGGCCAGTTCTGTCTCGCGCATGTCCTCGGAATAATTTTTCGTGTCGCCATTCGACAGCCGCATGTGGCTCTCCACCGCGAAGAGATCGGTGAACAGGCCGCCGGCGAGCATGATGATTAATCCGGCGTGGGTGAGATGAATCCCCAGTTTCCTCCACGTCCAGCGGAAGCGTTTTATGTGCGCGGCGATTAGATTGATCAGCAGCACGGCGCCGATGAGATGACCTCCGGGAAAAATCGGTATCTTGAAATCCGCGTCCTTCCGGCGGCCACCAAACGAACATGCTTTGGAAATAACGCTGCTGCGCTTCGTGGATCCCGAGATGCACCTGCGCCAGCGTCCCGGCAAAAATCAGCGCCATCGCTGCTGCAAGACAAATGATTGTCAGCTTCAGCGACGTGATGATGTCGACGAGTTTGTACAGCATGTTTCTAAAATCGGACGGATTCGACAAATTTCACGAAATTCGGTTTCTCTTTTTCAACGGCCGCGCTTGGCCCGGTTGCTTTGAAAAACCAGACACGTCCATCGCGATGCGTCCAGGCTGCAATGGTGCGCGTTTCGGGACCGGCGATATCGGTGATTGAGAACGTCGTGTCGGCGGTTTTGAGAGGAGCGACTTGCGATGTGACGGCGCTTGGATCAACCGGCGCGAGACCAATTTGACCGCGCCACCTGTTGATGTTGTCCGCATCGCTACCTCCCTCGCCGGGGAAGGTCACAATCGAGATGTCGATCTTTCCCTCTTCTGCTGGCGCGCTGTAGCTGGCGTAACGCATCGAGGACGGCGGCACTTCTGTCCAGCCTTCCGGCGCTGTCCAGTGGATCCGCGGTGCGCTGGCATCAGCTGGCGGCCCCGCCGCCATTTTTGGGGGTTCATTTTGATTCTGGGCATTACAAACTGCCGCGACCCATTTAATGAAGTCGCCCTTCTGCGCCTCGGCGAGTTCGGCGTTGCCCCGCATTTTGAAAAACAGCGTGGAATTACCGGTAGTCACCATTGCGGCAACGATTCTGCCGTCTCTTGCCGGATCGGCGTTGTTTGGGAGACCTGCAAGATCAACGATGATCACATCGCCCAGCGAGGTGTGCAGCCGCTGCGCTATCTCGCCGAGCTTTTCTTCGGTGATCGGCGGCTGACCGAGTTGGCCCAGCCAGCGGTTCACATTTTCAAGGACGTTCCCGGCGGCGGAGCCGAGACTAACAAATGAAATATCGGCGACGGCACCGTTGTCGCCTTTTACCGTAAAACTTGCCTGACGCATTTGCGAAAGCGGTTGGGGTTCCCAGTTCGGCGGTGTCGTGACCGCGGTTTCCGTTGCAGGCGAAAGACCGCCGGGCATCCGTGGCGCGGTCGTATTGGTGGGCATGGCGCCTTCTTGCTGAGGTGCCGATTCCTCCAGCGGCGCCTTGGAAACGCGGTAGACCTTGATCTCCGAGTTTTTTTTGCAAGCCGACAGCGCAGCAAAAACGATGATGCAAACGACAACAGCTTTGCTACCCGGCCAGTTCGATTGTCGCTTTTTACCCAGTAACCCCATTTTCAGAGACATTATTATTTCTGAGGTCCGCCCGTATGGCAATCAACGCATGAAAAATCCGAATACGGAGCGTCGATATGAATGAAGTCGTATCCTGCTGCATTGATTTGTTGAAGCGCTTCGCCGCTGCCTTGTGCGATGATCAGGTGACACGATTTGCAGTCGCTGGCTTTGATTGAGTTCTTACCATCGGCAGTGACGTGCTTGCCGTCATGACAACGGAAGCAGCCGTTCCAATTCTTATGGCCCACAAAATCCGGATAGGTGCGCCAATCGACTTTTACCTCCGGAAAGAAGTTCTCGCGATAAATCTCCTGCGCCACGTTGATGATTGGATTCGCCTGCGTCGGGTCGGGATACGCTTCGCGCAGAGAATTCGCGATGCCTTGTTCCGCTTCGGCAGTGGTGGAGTAAGGTTTGACCAAAGCAGCGACCACTTTCGATTTCACCCACGGCGTCTTGGGATCGAGCCGTCCGGTCGACAATGCCAGATCAACGGCGTCATTAGGCGTATGGATCTTGTGCGCAGGGCGACTATGGCAATCCATGCAATCCATTCGACGAATTTGATGCTTCGCCGGATCGTCCTTGAACTCCGGATCGCGGTACTCAGTAGTTACACCCTGGGCATTCGTCATTCTAACCCACGGAATGTTCAGAAGCTGGTCATCGGTGGCGATGTATTCGATTTTGTTGGCAATATTCATATGCCAATGAATTCCACCTGCGGGACCATTTGAAGGGTCGCCCCCGCCGACGTTGAGAAGAAGGCGAACGGCAAACGGCGTATTTTTTTCATCCGACAGGTAATGCTGAAACGTGCGGTCCACGTTGCCGACGTATTTCTTGGGCCAGTGGCACTGCTCGCAGATCACTTGAGGCGGACGCTGATTCTTTGGCAGACGAATAGGACGATCAAAATCATTGCGAACCGTGTGATAAAGTTGTTTCACGCCGTTGACCTTTGTCTTGAAGTACGCGGCCGCGCCCGGGCCGACGTGACACGCCACGCATTCTACGCTCGCGTGGGCGGTGTGCTGATAAGCGACAAACTGCGGATCCATCGGTAAATGGCAGGTTTTTCCGCAGAACTGGACTGATTCCGTAACCTGATAGGTTTGATAACTTCCAAGAGCGGTCAAAAATAAGAATCCAACGCTGGCCGCAATGAAAAGCGCGAGAATTCTTCGGTCGCGTGGCCGCGACAAGTCAATCTTGATCGCGAGCGGTTCGGCCGCCAGCACAGCGTGACGCCGCGTGCGCCAGCGAATAAGCGCACCAAGGAAGGTAATAAAAATTCCAAGAATGAAGAATACCGGCGCAACCGCGTAAGCCAGAATGCCGACGTAAGGGTTACGATGGCCGGCGAAAAGATCGATCCCGAAGAGGAGAAAAAAAGCAAAGAGCGCACTGGCAGCGAGCACCATTCCTGACCAGCTAAGCCAGTTCCGGAAATTGCGCCTGAATGGCCGGGGCTGCGCAGGAGTTGGAGCATCAGGCATCGCGGCAATTATTTACAGGTGACGCAAGAAGTCACCTCGACCCAATCCCGGTGATTGCCAACGTTGGAAGTGACTCCGGTTCACCGATCGAGAGTACTTCCCTCAAAATTCAGCGCGATTATTTCTTAAACGAACGCACGTAGGCCACAAGCGCCTTGATGTCGGCATCGGAAAGTTTGCTCGCAAACGGTTTCATCGTCTCCTTGCCGTTCGTTTTTACGCCTTCCTTAATTGCTCTTGCCGCTTCGGCATCGCTGAAGGCCGCCTGGACTTTGGCGTCCCGATAGTCTTTCACGCCCAATTTTTTGCCCATCATCGTGCTGCCGCTGCCATCCTTGCCATGGCAGGAGGCACAATGCTGAGCCCAGAGTGCCGATGCATCGGCTGCAAAACCAATGCCTGCTGACGCTATGATGATTGTCGCGAAGACGAATAATTTTCGTTTCATTAGATTGATGCCTTTCCTCGTGGAGATCTGATGTCAAAGCTACATTGACATTCAAGATCGAAAAGGAATTTATTTCTTGAGCGTCCGAACGTAGGCAACCAGCGCTTTGATCTCGTCATCGGTCAGTTTTCCGCCGAAGGCTTTCATGGTCGTTTTGCCGTTCTGCTTCACGCCGTTTTTGATCACTTCGGCCGCCTTCGCGTCGGTGAAGGAGGCCTGAACCTTCGGATCGGTCAGATCTTTCGCGTTCAACAATTTTCCCATTTTCGTGCCGGCCTTTCCGTCGGGCCCGTGACATTGGGCACAATCATTGGCCCAATTTGTTTTTGCGTCTGCGGCGCGTAGCGCCAACGGCGCCGCAATCAGGAGGCTAATGGTAAGTACAATAATGGTTTTCATGTTGGATGTTCGAAGTGCTTCGTTATCTAGAACCTAACTTGAAGGCTCGAAAAGAGCGAATGTGCGCGATAATTATTATGACCGCCAGAGGTCACGTCGCGGTAATCAAAAAATCCATACTTCAACGTCAGGCGCGTGTTCTTGCTCAGTCGACGCGCGACAGTCGCCGTGACGGCGCTTTCGGTGGCACCCAGACCGTATGGCACCGCAACCGCGGCGTTCTTGTAGTAATCGTTAGCGCAGTAGAAGTAATAATCAGCATAAAAATCGGTCTTATCGTCGATGATGTAGCCGATGCCGCTGGTTACCGTCCAGTAGTCGTTCCTAAAGTTTGGGACCGATGGGCCTGCGTTGGGGATGAATTCGATGTTATTCGCCGGCGTGTCCGTTTGATTGAACACGTAGGAGAAGTTCGCCTGCAGGAAGAAACGGGGCAGGGGATTCCAGTTCAGCGACTCGCTAATAACGTGCTTTTTGATTTCACCAGTTTGCAGCTCGGCTAACGTGTCGCCTTCAAAGTACCACTGGCTGTCGATCGCGGTATGCACGAAATCGTACCGTGTCACCAGGGCAAGCGTGCCAAGGCAGGTCGGTATCTTCGGCCGAAAAGTCATTCGAATGTTAAAGTCATTGATGTTCCAATCCTGGTTGAGCAGTCTGGGGAAGATCCCGCTGAAGATATCTTCATTATAGGAGGCAATTCGATAAAAGTACTGGCCCGCAAGACTTAATCTCATCGTGGGATTCCACGTGGCGCCTAAGGTGTATTTTTGCCCAAGCGCATTGGTGTCTTTATCCAGAGGCACCTCTTCGTCTATCGACTGAAACTCATTGACGTGGCCCCATTCTTCTTCCCACTCGCCTTCAGCGTAAAAAAGCCAATCCTTAATGCCGGTGTAACGCATCTCCAATCGCTCGGCGAAGAGGTTGTAATATGCCCACCGGCCGCCGTCGGCCGGTAATCCAACGCCGTAGTGGATATCCACCCTCCGGATTGGTTGGACTAAACGGCGGCGTGTTTCGCACGGGCTCCTCCGCGAGAAAAGTCGATTCGGTGTCCATGTTCTCATGAGTAAACCGGAAACCTGTTAAAATAGCGAGGTTCTCGACGGGCATCCAAAACAGATTGGCATTAAACAGATTTTCTTTAATCGGATGCGGTTCCGGCCAAGTCGATAAAAGCGTGGTCACGCTGATTAAGCGTCGGCACGGGCTGCCCGAATGCCTCATCCCAATGTGTACCGGTGATACGCGACCCGGAAAGATCGTTTTGCAATGTGGTGTAAGAATAACCCGCGGTGAACCAGAGATTATCGGTAATTCGGGTCTCAGTAATCCCGTGCCCGCTGAACAGGTCCACATCGTCATTCTGTTGTTGAGTAACCTTGCGCTGCTGGCCCGGTGGCGGGACGACTGGCGGCAATTGACCGGCGCCGCGCTCCATGTTCAGCGAGTAATCATCCGTGTTGTGCTCGTAACGCATCCCCAGCAAAATGTCGGTGTTACCGATGGTCTTGGATGCCTCGAACGAAAATATGTCGCGCTTCTCATCGATATTGCGGAACGAGGGGATGATCTTTCGCGTTGAATTATACGGAGGTTGCAGGCCGGTCAGATTTGTGTCGCCCCAAACGGTCGAATCTTTCTGCCCAAACCGGAATTCATGGTCGTAACGGATCGTGATTTCGGGCCAATTTGGTGCGCGCAATCCCAGTTCAATCCATGCGTCCCCGCGATCAACGTGCATTTCGGGATAGGGCGGGTCGAAAAACACATCGTTGTGCGGAAAGAACCCGGCGTTGCCGTCATACCAACTGCGAAACTCGGTGTATCCTGCCTTGATGTAGCCGAAATTCGGCTTCGCCAGTTGCACGGTGATGTCGTAATCGTTGAAATCCCAGAGCGCGTGACCATCGACTGAGAACAGGCCGTTCTTGTCGAAAGGTCCCTTCGAAGTGCAGATCCTGGATGCCGCCGTAAACTTGATCACCCGGTAGCCGGTGTTCCTGCTCGAACTGCGCGCGGTCGCCGCTCGTGATCACGCCGCCGATCGCGAGCTCGATCCAATTCTTGTATTCCTCCGGCTGCTCTTCCGTGGCAGTGGCAGTCATCGCTTTACCGTCGGTACCGGCGCGAACCCCTGCGGCAGCAAAAGTTCCCGCAAAAACCAGCACCAGGAATCTGCGAGAGGTGTTTGTCATAACATCGGTATCAATATCTGAGCAATGGTGTCACGTTGGAGCCGTGCGGTTCTTCATGGCAGCCAGCCGACCAGCACGTCCCCTGCTGCAGGAAGCTCGAGTGATTGACGTCTCCGATGAAAATGGCGCCGGGCGCTCTTTGCTCCTGGAAATGGCATTTCAGACAAAGCGTCGCGTTGCGTTCGTTCAGCAGGCGCTGGTTGACGGACCCGTGAGGCGAGTGGCAGACCGTGCAGCCTTGCCGCACCGCCTCATGTGGGTAAACAAACGGGCCCCGTTGCTGTGTGTGACATTCGAAACAGGTTTCGTTGCGACTCAGGAAAGCAAGGCCGCCGGCTTTGAGCGTCTGTTGAATGTTGGTCGGAGCGCCCTTGATTGCGATTCCCTTGTGCACCTCGTGACAATCAGCGCAGCTCATTTTGCCTTCCAGCACCGGATGGTGATGAGGCAGCTGCGAATGCGGCGCGAACTTCCAAGTGACACTGGAAACAGGTTTCCGGCGACTTTACGGGGATTGATGATCGTGCCAGCCCCACCGCCGGCTTTGACGTGCAGACTCCCCGGCCCGTGACAAGTCTCGCAGCCCACGTCCACAGTCTCCTTTGGAGTTGCGCTGCCCTTTTCGCCGGTCTTACTCACGACAACCTTTTTTGTCTGCAGACGCGCATGGGTTGCTGTTCGAAAGTTGCGCACGATCTGCTTCGTGGCAGGTCGCGCATTCTTCTGAGCCGACGAATTCCGCGCCAGGGATGCTGGGCGGCGCGAGAATTGTGCGGTTGGTGGTGCTGCAGGAAAGCAAAATTACGGCCAACGCGACTGCTCCCCCGGCGCCCCACAACAGACTTTCGCGCTTACTGCGGATCCACCGAGTTAGTCTCGAACCCCACACGAATGGCGAGTATGCGCAGAAATCAAAAACATATGACTACGCATTTCTTCGGCGGATTTTTTTGACTGCCCGATCAAGGATCTTATCAGGTGGCGCCCGCAAATCGCTGATCGCACGGTATTCTGTTGGCGATTTGCCCGAAAAACTTTTGAACACGCGATTGAATTGCGAGAGGGATTGAAATCCTGCCGCGAAAGCGATTTCACTGATGCGTAGTTTCGGGTTTCGCAGGAGATCACAGGCAGTTTTGAACCGAGTGCACGCCACATACTCGACAAAATTCATGCCGGTTACCTTCTTGAAATTTTCGCTCAGATGATTCGCGTTCATGTTGACCGCTTTTGCGACTTGGGTCAGAGAAAGTTCTTCGCGTGAGTGTTCTTCGATAAACTTGCGCGCTTTCCAGATCGCGACCGGCTCAGCGCGATTGCCGAAGCTGCCGTTTTCAAATTCAGCCACAGATAACATCTTATCATCTCCTAAGCCATTTAACGGTGGCTGGACAGCTCTGCTGTTCTTCTGTTGGGAATTTCTGATCGAATTTTGCTGTGGTGCAGAAAAGGCTGATTCAGACCTTGGCAAGTTTTGCAAAGCAAAAGGCAATTGCCGCTTAGCGGCATCGTGCACCGTCGAGTTGGCTTAGGGCATGGAAAGAAAGGGGAACGCAAACCTAAACCAAAGAAAGAGAGAGATAGAAATGAAAACATTACCAGCAATTTTAGTTGGCCTGATGGCGTCCCTCGCCATCGGGGTATCAACAGCGCGAGGACAAATGTACAGCCTCGAAGATCTGGGAGTCGTCAAAGGGATGGAAGCCAGCGACGCTGCCGCGATTAACAATCAGGGGCACGTAGCGGGCACGGCTTACAAAGGGGAGCAGACGTGTGCCTTCCATTACGATTACTTCAAGAAATTCATGGAGGATGCCGGCGGCCTCAACAGCCGCGGTTTCGGTATTAACTCCTCGAATATCGCCGTGGGGGACGCCTTCTTTGCCAACCCAATGGAACCACGAAGCCACGCTGCCATGTTCAAAGGCGGAACTCGCGGTGGACCTCGGGGTTTTGAAAGGCCAGGTGTACAGCCGTGCCAATGGCATCAACACGATGGGCCAGGTGGTTGGCTTCTCAGGTCGCGAGCGCGATAGCTTCGAGAGCCGAGCCTTCGTCTGGAGCAGTCAAACCGGCATGATCGACATTGGAACGCTGGGCGGCGCATATGCACAGGCATATGCGATCAATGACGCTGGTTACATAACAGGCGCGTCCCAAACTCAGGGCATGGGTCCCATGGTGACAACTCATGCGTTCATCTATCGGGCGCCGGTGGCTCCGTATCGGCGGTATAACCGAATGGCCGACCTGGGTGTGCTGGGTGGCCTTTCCAGTTATGGAATGGCCATCAACGACTACAACCATGTCGTCGGCTATTCGACCGTCAAAGCCAACGACGAGCGCGTTCATGCGTTCCTGCATGATGGCACCAGGATGATCGATCTCGGATCGCTTGGCGGAGACGGAAATCGGTGGGGTAGCGATATGAGCGTAGCTCTGGGGGTCAACAATTTAGACCAAGTTGTTGGCTACACTTATCTCCCGGTCGTCGGCGAAATGCCCATTCAGCAAGTGGCATTTCTCTGGTACCAAACCAAAGGCGGTGTTGGAAAAATGGTTAACCTCAACAACCTGCTAGACAAAACGGGAAAAGACTACCTGATCTTCTCCGCGACAGGAATCAATGACAACGGGCAGATCGCGGCCAGTGCGTACGATATGCGCAGTGGCAGTGTGCACGCCGTTTTGCTAACCCCGCTGAGATTAATCAACGATGACTAAACCTCATGATCAGTAGTGAAGAAACCGAAAGCGTCTCTCGCACGTGATCAGCGGCGGGAGACGCTCGGTCGTGCAATGGCGGGGCATCAAACGCTGGGGAAAAACGGTTTGCACCGCCGGCAAGTTACGCAGCGACGCATCCAAAGAGACGGCGCACAGCTTGAACTGAGCATACATTTTGTCTCCCTCCTGGTCCGTCTTTAAGCGGTTGAGTTTCATTCTCAAAACCGAACCCACCGCAGCGGTTCCCTGGCTGACTTTAGGCAAGGGGCGGCTTCGCGACCTGGCGACAGTGTCTTTCTGTCTCTTGGCGATCGCGGAAGTTTTTACCGGGGATCTACTTCACGTACGAAGCTTGACATGCCACGCCTGGCCAAAGCGCGTTCGCATCATTAGGCGCCAGCGGCATCCGTTTACCGAAGATCGCAAAAAGTCCCTCATGATAAAATCTGAGACGGAACCCGTATTGCGCTGCAAATTCAGCCAATTTCTTTCTCCGATGTTTGTCGTTCCTTGGGCAGATGTACCGCAAGTCATTTTCGAAAACAGCGCAGTGCTCATTCTCGTAAAGGAAACAGTCCTTGGCTGCGCGGCGCATCGCGCGTTCGATCTGTGTCGCGAGCATTACTGGGGTTTTTATCATCGATTCCAAGTTAGTTGCAGCCAGGTGATCGCGCTCGCCTTTTATTGGCGTTTGCATTGCAAAATTTGGGATGGCGGTTCAGCCACAGATCCTTGGGTTTTCTGCTGACGCCGATGAGCTGATGGCGATGACTACCTCTCTTCGGCAGTAGTTTCGGGAAGGCCCAACAGTCTTTGCCGCATGCTCGCAGCGACGAGCACACTGCCAGCAATGCAGGATGAGCACGCCAATTTTTGCAAAGGAAAACGCAAGGAACGTGGAGCACAAAAAGTCTCGCTGCCTTTAAATGCAACAAAGGAGCAAAAAAATGGAATACCTGACGTTAGGTGCAGTCGTCGTAATGATAGTGCTCTACACGCTGATCATTGTCGGCTGCCTGAAACAGCCAGAATGGTAACAGTCAACCGTAAATGAGGTAATTAACATGCAGACATTATCAACGCCGCTCACTAAAGAAGAGAAACATGTGCACAATGAAATCGCAGCGCTGCTGAGCATCGTTCCGGGGCTCGGGCACATCTATAAAGGCCATTACCAGATGGGTTTTCTCTGGATGTTCCTCGGAATGCCGATTGCCGTATTCGTCGGCATCATATCTATCCTTGGCACTGCAGGGGTTGGGCTACTCTTCCCAATCGGGTGCTGGGTAGCCCTTGCGTATGATGCCTACAATGAGAAAGACAGGCGCCATCATCATCATTTGACGTGGGAAGGTGACGATGAGTCACCGGATTAATTCGTCAACGCGTCAGGCCACTTCCGCAGGGGAAGCTGCTTGCCGCGCCGTCGCCCTTGGGCAAAGGCGGGTCAGCTTCGCCAGTGGCAATGGTAATGCGCTTACGCCGCAAAGTTTCGCACAAGCCACACCGCCGGTGTCCGATGGAACATTTCCGGCAACAATGCCGCTTGGCCAATTTCTATTCGAATACCTGTACCGGCGCGGTGTTCGCCACAGCTTCGGTATTCCGGGCGACTTCGCGTTGCCGACCTTTACCTGGCTGGAGAAATCGAAAATTCAGAACGTCACCGTGACGCATGAGCCGGCTGCCGGTTTTGCCGCAGACGCTTATTCCCGCATCAATGGGATTGGTCTGGTTTGCGTCACGTACTGCGTCGGCGGCCTCAATGTTCTCAACGCGATCGCCGGCGCGTATGCCGAGAAGTCGCCGGTCGTGGTTGTGAGCGGCGCTCCGGGCCGGAAAGATCGCGAAAAAGATCCGCTGCTACACCACAAGGTTAAAACTTTCGAAACTCAGCGCCGAATCTACGATGAAGTCACCGTAGCGAGCACGGTGCTTGCTCGATGAGCAACGCGCCGCTTCGGAGATCGTGCGTTGCGTTGAGGCATGTCTGCGTCACAAGCGCCCGGTTTACATCGAGGTGCCGCACGATATTGTTGATCGCAAAATTCCAATAACGGGAATCTCGCTCGCCG
The DNA here is from genome assembly GCA_963838045.1 of uncultured Verrucomicrobiae bacterium. Lineage (GTDB taxonomy): Bacteria > Verrucomicrobiota > Verrucomicrobiia > Chthoniobacterales > UBA10450 > Udaeobacter. The sequence continues at coordinate 113,400 of CAWIPQ010000017.1, forward strand.
CACTTGAAAAATCGGATCCGCACACGCTCGACGCGGCCGTCACGGAAACACTCTCGCTGATTCGCGCAGCGAAGAAGCCGGTGATTCTCGCCGGAGTGGAGCTGGCTCGTTATCGCATGGCTCGTTTAGTCGTGCGAATGGCGGAGAAAATGAATATTCCGATCGCCGCCGACCTTTTAAGCAAGAGCGCGATTCCGGAAAACCATCCTCTGTACATTGGCGTCTATGGCGGCGCGATGAGCAGCGATGAACACGTCCGCAAGTATGTGGAGTCCGCCGACCTCGTACTCATGCTGGGCACTTTCATCACCGACATGAGCATGGGTTTTTACACTGCGAAACTTGACCGCAAACACACGGTTCTGGCTACCACCGAACGGGTGAACGTTCAGTATCACCGTTACGATTCCATTCAGCTCCGCGATTTTCTCGAAGCTCTTTCCGCTGCGAAGATCAAGCCAAAGCGCTTCAGTCATCCGAAGCCCGATTCCCGGCGGAACCCGGTGAAAAAAATGCATCGACCGGCGGCATTAACCATGGTTGATGTGTTTCGTATCCTTTCATTCGCATCTGAATGAGCGTTGCTGCCTGATCGCTGATATCGGCGACGCTATTTTTGGCGCGGTAGGTATTCGCAGTGCGCGGCAGGCGCAATTCATCGCGCCAGCATATTATATGTCGATGGGCTTCGCTGTTCCGGCGAGTATCGGTGTTGCCCTGGCCGCCAGGAATCTGAGACCATACGTTCTCGTCGGTGACGGTGCGTTCCAGATGACCGGGGCTGAGATCTCCACCGCGGTGCGTCTTGGTTTGAATCCGATCATCATGGTTCTAAACAACGATGGCTATGGCACGATGCGCAAAATCCGTGAGGGCTGTTTCAACGTCATTACTCAATGGAACTACAGCAGGATCTGCGATCTCGTGGGTGGCGGCGAAGGCGTGACCGTATCGACAAACGCGGCATTCGACGACGCGCTCTCTCGCGCCCAACGATCCGATCACCTCCACGTGATTGAATTAAGGATTCCCCGCGACGATACCAGTCGCCAGCTAGCAAGAATCGCAGCCGAAGTGCGCAAACGGCGCGGCATGAAACTGCAGGAGACGCACGGAAAAAAAGCAACGACACGCGCGCGGTGTCGTTAGTCATTTACATTTCTTTCGTCCTACTTCCGCGCTTCGGGTGTCACTGTAATCGAGACGCGTTTCCCGTCGCGCTCCACGGTCATCTTTACCGGTTTACCGATTTTCGCTGCATCAAGCGCGTAAGTGTAATCGTAGATGTTGGTGATTTTCTGTCCGGCAAACTCCACGATTACGTCGCCTCCTTTCAGACCGCCTTTTTCTGCCGGGCTGTCACCGCGGACGCCGCTGAGTTTCACTCCTTTTACTTCGGTTGTGTAATCCGGAATTGTGCCGAGATAAGTCCGTAGCGCGTCGCGCCCGCCGCCGGTCTGGCTGGATTCTTTCTACCTTGGCGAGGTCGGGACGCTCTGCACTTTGCGCAAGATCGAGCACGATGTCGCGCGTGAACTTCGTTATGCGCGCGAGATCCTTGTAATTGAGTTTATCGGCTGTGTCCGTGGGCCGATGATAATCTTCGTGCCCGCCGGTGAAGAAATTCAGCACTGGAACATTCTTCGTGTAGAAACTCGTGACGTCGGTCGGCAAATAGGGATCGTCCTGGAGTGCAACATTGAATCCGGCGGCAACATTTCTTTTCTCGATCAATCGTCGCCATGCGTGCGATGAGCCGACTCCCTGCAGACTGAGCTTGTTGTCGTGCATCCGGCCGACCATGTCCGCGTTGACATACGCAACAACTTTGTTGAGCGGCACGGGCGGATGCTCGCAAAATGCGGCCGAGCCAATCAGGCCGATCTCTTCGCCCGACCAACAGGCAAAGATGACGCCGCGCCGAAATTTCTCCGGATGTTCGGTGTGCTCCTTCGCGAGCGTCGCTGCCATCTCCATGACCCAGGCGACGCCGGATGCATTGTCGTCCGCGCCGGGGTGAATCTGATTTTCCTCGCCGGCTCGATCGAGCGAACTGCTGCCGCCGTGGCCGAGATGGTCGTAATGCGCGCCGACCAGAATGTATTGGGCTTGCGGTTCGCCTTCAGTGGAAGTCGGTTCGACGTTCGATGTTCTCGTAGCTGCCGGCGGAAGGTACGCGACCACGTTGGCATCGCTCTTTTTCAAGTGCTCGACTCCGCATGCCAGCGTCGCTTTCACTTTCGGCAACGCGAATGTGGTCTTCACGTGCGGATTTTCCTTGTCCAGCGCCGTCTGCAGTGATTTCAACGTGTGTCCGCTCGGCGCGAGGAGTGCGTCTGCCATCCTTCCATTGATTGAAGCCGCGACGATTCCGCTGGCCGAATTTGTGAAGTCGCTCGTGAGCGGAACCAGTTCACCGGCATGCGGCGAGTTCGGTCCGGTTGCCACCAAAACCGCTTTCGCGCCACGCTCCCGCGCGAGCATCGCCTTATAGCGGAGCCCGGCATAACGATTGAGCTGCGCGCGCCGCGCCGGTTCCACATTCTCCGGAACATAACGAAGGATCAGAACGATTTTGCCTTTTACATCCAGGCCCGCGTAAGAATTATAAGGTGCGCCGTGGTCGCCGGGCGCAACCAGACCGTATCCCGCGAAAACCACTTCTCCGCTGCGCTTCTCCGCTTTCACTGAAAGGAAGCGGCCGAAAATCCTGATCTAATCTGGCGCGCAAAGTTCGCGATCTGCTTCCCGTGATTTCAAACCGGGTTTTGTCAGCTAGCACGCGTTCGCCTGCGTTGAACTGGAACGGGACGGCAAAGTTTCCATCAAATGATTGCAACCCGGCTTTGCGAAAATAGTCGGCGAGCCAGTCAGCGGCAGCCTTCGCACCCGCGGTGCCGGTCATGCGGCCGTCACGCGCAGGGTCAGCGAGCCACTGCACTTCCTGTCGCAGATCGGCTTCGGTAATTTCCGGCGAGAATTTGCCGTGATTTTCAGTCGCGCGTGTTCGTTCCGGCGCTGTTGCGAGCGCAGCACGTGCGGCTTGGTCGTTCCAATCGGCGAGAAACAGCTGTGCTTTTCCGTCACTCGTCCGCCCGCTCGTCCAACAGAGCCTCTTTCCATCAGGAGAAAAGACCGGCAACCCATCGAAGCCCGGCGTGAAAGTCACGCGCACCGGCTCGCGCTCCCCAGTTGCATCGACAATGAACAATTCGAAATTTTCGAAGCCGAACTTGTTTGAGGTAAAAATGATGTATTTGCCGCTCGGATGGTAAAACGGCGCCCACGACATCGATTTGAAATCGGTGATGCGCCGCTTGTCGGTCCCATCCGTTTTCATTGTCCAGATGTCGGCGATCGCGCCGTTCTCCTCGAAATGTCGCCAGACGATCCGCTTTCCATCGGGTGAAAAGAACGGGCCGCCATCGTAACCGGGAGCGTCGGTGAGACGGCGCACGTTCGAGCCGTCCGCGTTCATGATGTAAATGTCACCGAACCAGGAGGGGTCTTTTTCGTATCGCGCTCGCAGCTCAGAAGAAAGTTTTTCGAGCGGGAACGCCGCGCGGAGCGAACAGAAGACAATTTGCCGTCCGTCTGGAGAAAACGCGCCTTCAGCGTCGTAACCTGGCGAATGAGTAAGATTCACCAGATCACTGCCGTCCTGTTTCGCCGAATAGATTTCGAATGCGTCGTCGTAATCCCACGAGTACCGGCGCTGTTTTCCGGTGGCGCGAAATTCTTGTTCCGCTTTTTGTTTCTCCAGAGCCTTGGGATCTGCGTGTGTTGAAGCGAAGAGCACTCGGTCGGTGCCAGTTTGGAAGAATCCGCAGGTGGTTTTGCCTGTGCCAGGCGATACACGCCTCGTGTCGCCAGTGTTCAGGTCGAGCACATACATCTGGTAAAACGGATTTTTTTCCTCGCGCTCGCTCTGAAAGATTAATTTCGCGCCGTCGGGTGAGAAGTAGCCTTCGCCGCTGCGCCGGCCGTCGAAGATTAGCTGGCGCGCATTTGTGATGAAGCGTGATTCCTGCGTGGCTTCATCTGCTGCCTTCGCAGGGACAAAAAGGACGATAGCGACAAAAATGGAAAGCAATACTTTCGTCGTTTGAGTCACTTTTGTCCCTGCTTCGTGCGCGCCGCAATGCGCGCCCGTGTCATGCGCTCACGCAACCCGCCCTCTCTCAAAAAATCTTGTTCGAGTCGCTCCATTTGTCGATCGAGCAAATAGCACGTCACTTTAATTAAACCCGCGATAGCATTCGCACAGATCGCCGGATCGGAGTGCTCGATCGCTTTCCTGAAGGTCTCGTAGTTCGCACCCGGCGTGCGATTGAGCTGACGCAGACGCGATGCGTGCGGATGATCTGGAGTCCACTCCGTGATTCCGCGGTTCCGCATGAAATCGCGGTAATCTTCCAACAATTCTTTCAGGCTGGCTCGCGCCGTATTCGTGAGCTTAATCTCTGTTTCCTTTGACGTCGCCGAAGCCTCGCTGCCTTCGAGGATGTTTTGTTTTCCAGAACGCGCCGCCTGGATCATCTGCTCGCGAGTGCGATCGAATCTCGTGAAGAAGCGATTGCAGAAGTGAAGCGTGGCATCGTAAACGATGAGCGCTTTCTGGTACGAGAGCAGATCCTGGTAGCCGCCGTGTGGCGGGATGAATTTCTGGCTCTCCGCTTCCGGACGTGGCGAAAGGGAGCCAAGTGACGCTGCGGCGTGCCGCTGGTCTTTTGTCCTTTTTGTCTCTTTAGTCCCTTTTCTTACCACGAGCACCGTTTTACCGCATTACGACGCTGCGGTCGATGACGGACTCCTGGGATAATTCGCAAGCGCGCGAGTGTACTGCGCCCGTTCGAACGCAGTCGGGTCCGGGCAATTTTTTTGACTGACGATTCCTTTGATTTGCTCAACCGATTCGTATTCGTGTTCCTCCAGCCATTCGCGCATTTCACGCTCGAGGATGCGAATGTGATCGATCCCATGGCGCAAAAGCACGGAGCAGAGCATTGTGACATCGGCGCCGGCCATTATCATCTTTAGCGCATCGACGCCGTGATGTATCCCACTGCTGGCCGCCAGATTTGCGCCGATCCGTCCATATAAAAGTGCAATCCAGCGCATCGGCAGCCGCATCGCCATTGGCGTGCTGAGAAGCAGATTCGGACTCACCTCCAGCGTCTCCAATTCGATGTCCGGCTGGTAGAAACGGTTGAACAACACCAGCGCATTCGCGCCATGAGCATCGAGCCGTTGCGCAAAGCGGGAAAGGTTTGTGAAATATGGACTCAGCTTCACAGCTACGGGAATTTTCAACAGTCCCTTGATCGAAGTGACGATGGTCAAATATTCCGTCTCGATGTCATCGGCGGTGCGCTCCGGGTCGGTTGGCACATTGTAGATGTTCAATTCCAACGCGTCAGCGCCGGCTTGTTCAATGAGCCGCGCGTATCTCTGCCAACCGCCAAAAGTTGATCCGTTCAAGCTGCCGATGATCGGAATGCGCACCGCCTTTTTCGCCTTGGCGATGTGCTTGACGTACGCCTCGGGATCCACCTTGAAGTCCGGCTCTTCGGAATAATCGTCGAGCGCGTCAGACGAGAATTCACCCCCATTTCCGGAACCGCGGCGCATGCGATAGTTTCCCGGTCGAAGCTGTTCTTCAAAAAGCGAATGAAAGACCACCGCCGACGCGCCGGCGTCCTCCATGCGCTTGATGTTATCGAGTTTTTCGGAAAGCGGCGACGCCGATGGTACGAGCGGTGTCCGCAGTTTCAATCCAAGATAAGTAGTGGCGAGTTTCATGGGATTTGTCTCCAAGATGTTTTTGTTGGGAACATGATAGTGACTGCCTGCCGCTCCGATGTACCGCAATTGCGTTTTGCTGTGCAGTTATTGCGCAGCGCTTCAAACATCCGTCGCCGGGATAGGTCTCGAGCGCGCGCATGTATTGGGCGCGTTCAAATGCGCTCGGATCAGGGCAGTTTCTCTGGCTCATACTGCCTTTGAGTTGTTCGACTGATTCGTATTCGTGTTCCTCCATCCATTCGCGCATCTCGCGTTCGATCACGCCAATGTGTTCGATCCCGCGGCGCAAGAGAATCGAGCAAAGCATCGTTACGTCGGCGCCGGCCATTAACATTTTCAGCGCGTCGGTGGCGCGATGGATTCCACTCGTCGCTGCCAGGCTCGCGCCAATTCGCCCGTAGAGCATTGCGATCCAGCGCATCGGCAAACGCATCGCCATCGGCGTGCTGAGCAGGATGTTTGGTGAAATCTCCAGCGTCTCTAATTCGATGTCCGGCTGATAAAAACGATTGAAAAGCACCAGCCCGTCGGCGCCTTCACGGTCGGCCCGCCGCGCGAATCGGGCAAAGTTTGTGAAGAACGGGCTGAGCTTGACCGCCACCGGGTATTTTCAGCTGCGCTTTGATCGCCGCGAGAATGCTCAGATAATGCGCTTCGATATCTTCCCCGCTGATGTCGGGGTCGCTTGGAATGGAATAGATATTCAGCTCGAGAGCGTCAGCGCCTGCCTGCTCGATCTGCTGGGCATAAGCCAGCCAGCCGCCCAACGTGCTGCCGTTAAGGCTTCCGATGATTGGGATATTGACCGCCGCTTTCGCCTGCGCGATGTGCTCGAGGTACGCTTCCGGCCCAACCTTGAACTCGGGTCGAACCGGAAAATAGCTCAGCGACTCCGCATAAGATTCAGTGCCCTGTTCAAGGTAGAAATCCAGGTCGTGGTGATCGCGACGAATCTGCTCTTCGAAAAGTGAATGGAAAACGACCGCCGCAGCGCCTGCGTCCTCCATGCGTTTGATGTTGTCGATCTTTTCTGAAAGCGGCGACGCCGATGGCACGAGCGGCGTGCGCAACTTGAAGCCGAGATATCTGGTCGTTAGGTTCATGAGTTTGGGGTCGGGTTGAATTTTCTGCGTGGCGAGAAATTCGTAGAATGCGCGGCGGGTGTTCACGTCTGCCTGCGCCTGGGCGAGCAATTCCCTCGCGGCACGCGGTTCGCTTTTTTCGAGAATCTTGAACCGCTGTTCGAGCTTGAAGTAATCCGCGATTTTCACGCGCGGCGCGGCGGAATCCAGTTGAAGTGGATTTTCGCCGAGCCGCAGCCGCTCCGGATTGTAACGATACAACAGCCATTGGCCGGTATTCACTGCCGCTTTCTGGTTTTGCATGGCCGTGGTCATGTTGATCCCGTGCGCGATGCAATGGCTGTAAGCAATGATGAGCGCCGGGCCGTCGTATGCCTCCGCTTCGAGAAACGCCTTCAACGTGTGCTCGTCTCGCGCGCCCATCGCCACTGAAGCGACGTAGATCGTGCCGTAAGTCATCGCCATCAGTCCGAGATCTTTTTTCGGTGCGCGTTTCCCGCCAGAAGCGAACTTGGCGACCGCCGCGCGCGGCGTGGATTTGGAGCATTGTCCGCCGGTGTTGGAATAAACCTCCGTGTCGAGCAGCAGGACTTTGACGTTGCGGCCGCTGGCAAGCACATGGTCGAGTCCGCCGTAACCGATGTCATAACCCCAACCGTCGCCGCCGACGATCCACACGCTCTTGCGCACAAGCGTGTCCGCCACCGCAAGCAAACGCTGCGCTGTAGCGGCGGTCTGCGACCGCCGATCTTTCATCAGCAAGCCCGAGTCTGCGCTTCAGCTCGGCAACGCGTTCGCGCTGATCGAAAATATCCGCTTCGTCGCGCTGCCGCGCGTTCAAAATTTCGGTGACCAGTCCGCGCCCGATTTGTGGCGATAGCTGCTGCAGCAGTTCCCCTGCGAACTCTTGTTGTTTGTCGAGTGAAACACGGAAACCAAGCCCAAACTCGGCGTTATCTTCAAATAGAGAATTCGACCATGCCGGACCGCGTCCATTTCCATCTTTGCTGTAAGGGGTGCTTGGCAAATTACCGCCGTAAATCGAAGAGCATCCGGTCGCGTTCGCGATGATCAATCGATCGCCAAAAAGTTGAGTGAGCAATTTGATGTAAGGCGTCTCGCCGCAACCCGCGCATGCTCCCGAGAATTCAAAAAGCGGCTGTTGCACCTGCATTTTGCGGACATGGTCAGTCGAAATCTGGCGGCGATCCATCTCCGGAATTGAAAGAAAGAAATTCCAGTTCTCCCGCTCGATGTCACGCAGCGGCAACTGCGGCTGCATGTTGATCGCCTTTAATCGCGCTTCGGATTTGTTGCGCGCCGGGCAAACATCGACGCATATCCCGCAGCCGGTGCAATCTTCGACCGCCACTTGCAGCGTGTATTTTAGCCCTTGCCACTCCGGCAGCCGCGCCTCCGTCGATTTGAACGAAGCCGGTGCGCTTTGGAGAACGGCCGCCTCGTACGACTTGCTCCTGAATAACAGCGTGCGGGCAGACCATTACGCACCTGCCGCACTGAATGCAGACTGCCGAATCCCAGACTGGCACTTCGCTTGCGAGATTTCGTTTTTCGAATTGGGTTGTGCCGGTCGGATAAGTGCCGTCGTTAGGCAATGCGCTCACCGGGACGCGATCGCCGCGACCCGCCATGATTTCGCCCAGCACATTCCGGACAAACTCCGGCGCACGCTTCAGCTCGCCGTTCGGTTGTAGCCGGGATCGCTGATCCCGGTCGCCGGCGTCATCCGCCTTCGCCAAGGCTACGGCGGACAAGCCGCCGCTGGCTAAGCGTCCGGAACTTTTACTTCGTACAAATGCGCGAGCGTCTGGTCAACCGCCCGCAGATTGATCTCTACGATCTCATCGCCTTTCCTGGCATACGTTTTGCGAATCGAATTTTTGATCGCCTCGATCGCTTGCTGCGGCGGCAGTACGCCGGAGATGGCGAAGAAGCAGGTCTGCATGACAGTGTTGATGCGGCCGCCCATCCCTGCGTCGCGCGCGACCTTGTTGCCGTCGATAACGAAGAACTTCGCGCGCTGCTCGATGAGCCGTGCGCTGCACATTTTCCGGCAGACGGCCCCACACGCGATCGGGTCCAAGCGGGGAATTCAACAGGAACGTTCCGACCGGTCGCGAGATCTTTGAGCACGTCACAGTTTCGAGCAGAACCGGCTGATGGCAGGCAACGAAGTTCGCTTTGCCAATGAGATACGTCGATCTGATCGGGCGCGGTCCGAAACGCAGATGCGAGATCGTCATCGCGCCCGGATTTCTTCGAATCGTAAACGAAATAGCCCTGCGCGAAATAGTCGGTGTTCTCGCCGATAATTTTGATCGATTCCTTGTTCGCGCCTACGGTGCCGTCCGATCCAAGTCCGAAGAACTGCGCACGCACAACGTCGTCCGGCTCGATCGAGAAATTAGAATCGAAATCGAGGCTGGTATGCGAGAGATCGTCATCGATGCCGACAGTGAAATGATTTTTCGGCGACGGTTGCGCGAGATTGTCGAACACCGCTTTGATCATCGCCGGCGTGAATTCCTTGGAGGACAAACCGTAGCGGCCGCCGACCACTTGCACGTCGCTGCGGCCCTGCTCGTAAAGCGCATTCACGCAATCGAGATAAAGCGGCTCGCCTCCCGATCCGGGCTCTTTCGTGCGGTCCAACACAGCGATGCGGCGCACATTCGGTGGCAACATCTTTACAAAGGCCGCCGCATCGAATGGCCGGTACAGGCGCACCTTCAGGAGGCCGACTTTTTCGTTTTGCGCGTTGAGGAAATCGACAGTCTCGTGCGCCGCTTCGCAGCCTGAGCCCATCAAGACGATCACCCGCTCTGCGTCGGCTGCGCCGTGATATTCGAATAGTCCGTAGCGTCTCCCGGTTAGCTCCGCGAACCGATCCATCATCCGCTGCACAGTCGCCGGACAAGCGGCGTAAAACGGGTTCACAGTCTCGCGTGCCTGGAAATAGACGTCCGGATTCTGCGCAGTGCCGCGGATTACGGGGTGATCTGGAGAAAGCGCTCGCGCGCGGTGCTCAATCACGCGTTCTTCGTTGATCATTTCGTGCAGCACCTCGTTAGGCAGGGTGATGATTTTCGAGATCTCGTGCGACGTTCGGAACCCGTCGAAGAAATGCAGAAACGGAATACGCGTTTCCAGCGTGGCCGCATGCGCGATGAGCGCCAGGTCCTGCGCCTCCTGCACCGATGCCGAACAAAGCATCGCCCAGCCCGTCGCGCGCGCGGCCATGACATCGCTGTGATCGCCGAAGATCGACAGCGCCTGCGCGGCGAGGGAGCGCGCGGCGATGTGAAAGACCGTCGGCGTCAGTTCGCCCGCGATCTTGTACATGTTCGGAATCATCAGCAGCAATCCCTGCGAGGAAGTAAACGTGGTGCTGAGCGCACCGGTTTGAAGTGCACCATGGATTGCTCCCGCCGCGCCGCCTTCGCTCTGCATCTCGATCACAGACGGCACCGTGCCCCAAAGATTTTTTACTCTCGCTGCCGACCACGCATCCGCCCATTCACCCATCGGCGACGCCGGAGTGATCGGATAAATCGCGATCACTTCGTTCAACGCATACGCAACACGCGCCACCGCCTCATTCGCATCCAACATCTTATAGCCAGTCTTCACAGTGCCGAACGTATTCGTTACCGCAGCCGGCCGATGTACGTTCGTTGCGTTTTGCTGTGCAGTTATTGCGCGGCGTCCCTGGCTCCCGGTTGCCTCAAAATCCTTTCTCACAGGGAAAGTTTTGATAACCTCGGTGTCGATGACGGCTGAGACTCATTCGCAGCTTGCGAATTTCATCTGGAGCATCTGCAATCTGCTGCGCGGGCCGTACAAGCGGAACGAATATCGTAAAGTCATTCTGCCACTCACGGTGCTGCGCCGATTCGATTGCCTGCTCGCGCCGACGAAGGCTGCGGTGCTTGAGGAATATCCGGCGATAAAGAAGAAGCCGGAGACTGTTGTTCGAAGCCTGCTGCAGAAAATTACGAAGCGGCCGTTCTACAATCTGTCGAAGCTCGACTTCAAAAAGCTGCTCGATGACCCGAACCAGCTCGCGCCCGAATCTCAACAGCTACATCAACGGGTTCTCGCCGAACGTGCGCGAGATCATCGATCGGTTCGGATTCGATGAGCAGATCGCGCGAATGGCGGAGAAGAATCTTCTCTACGAAGTGATCAAGGCGTTCGCGGAGATCGATCTCTCGTCATCGCACATCGACAACGTCCAGATGGGCTACGTCTTCGAGGAGCTGATCCGGATCGGCGCGGAGCAGTCGAACGAGGAGGCGGGCGAGCACTTCACGCCGCGCGAGGTGATCAAGCTGATGGTGAACCTGCTTCTCTCGCCGGAGAAGGACCTCACGCACAGCCACGTGGTGAAAACCATCTACGATCCGGCCTGCGGCACCGGCGGCATGCTCTCCGTTTCGGAGAATTACATCCGCGAGCTCAACAGCGACGCCAAACCGATGCTCTTCGGCCAGGACTGGAACGACGAGGCCTGGGCCGTCTGCAAGTCCGACATGCTGATCAAGGGCGAGGACGCCGATAACATCATTCTCGGCGACACCTTCTCGAAAGACGGCTTCGCCGGACGACAAAGGTTCGACTACATGCTCGCGAATCCGCCCTTCGGCGTGGAGTGGAAGCAGCAGCAGCGCTACATCGAGCAGGAGCGCGACACGCTCGGTTTCCAGGGTCGCTTCGGCGCGGGCACGCCGCGCGTGAACGATGGCTCGCTGCTTTTTCTCCAGCACATGCTCTCGAAGATGCGCGCCCCGAAGGAAGGCGGCAGCCGCATCGCCATCGTCTTCAACGGCTCGCCGCTCTTCACCGGCGACGCCGGCAGCGGCGAATCGGAAATCCGCCGCTGGATCATCGAGAACGACTGGCTGGAGGCGATCGTCGCCCTGCCCGACCAGCTCTTCTACAACACCGGCATCTCCACTTACCTCTGGGTGCTGACCAATCGGAAAGCGAAGCCGCGTCGCGGCAAGGTTCAGTTCATCGACGCCCGCAACTTTTGGATTCAGATGAAGAAGAGCCTCGGCAACAAGCGCCACAAGATCGGCGACGGCGACGCGGGCGAGCGCGACGAGATCGGCGAGATCACGCGCATCTACGGCAATTTCACCGACGGCGAAACGCGAAAGCTAAACGTTGACGGCGCGGTGAAAGAACTCGTCGTCAGCAAGATTTTCGACAATGCCGACTTCGGTTTTCAGAAGATCACGGTCGAACGGCCGCTCCGGCTCGCATTTGAGATCACGGATGAAAAGCTCGACGCGCTCGAACATGGCACGACTGCAATCGCTAAGATCGACAAGTTGCCAGCCGAGACGCGCGAACATGTCGTCGAGCAATTGCGCGCGACAAAGCGAGCCCGGCGTGCTGAAGAATCGCGACAAATTTGATGACTGGCTCAAGAACGCGTTGCCTAACGATGCATATCGTCAACAATTCGTTGCGCACGCTGTTGCGCGACGCTCTTCAGCGAACGCGACGAAACAGCCGATATTTGCACTGATTCACGCGGCAAACCCGAGCCAGATTCCGAACTGCGCGACACCGAGAACGTGCCGCTGAAGGAAGAGATCGACGATTACTTCAAGCGCGAAGTGCTGCCGCACGTTCCCGACGCATGGATCGACGAAAGCAAAACCAAGATCGGCTACGAAATTCCGCTCAACCGCCACTTCTATCGCTACGAACCGCCGCGACCGCTGGACGAGATTGAGTCAGACATCAAAGCGCTTGAAAGCGAAATTTTGACGCTACTAAAGGAAGTCACCTCATGAAACCCGATTCGCCGAGCGAAAGGAGTTGCTCGTGGGGATCGAAACGACTGAAATGGCTCCTGACGAGCTTGGAGAGCGGAAGAAGAGAAGTTAGCGAGACGGATAATTTCGAAGGCGGCGCTCTCAGCATTGGTGGCGAACACATCGGATGGCAGGGCGAGTGGCAACTTGAGAACCCGCGATATGTGTCTCGCGAGTTTTTCCGCCGTATGGCGACTGGCAAAATACAAACGAATGATGTTTTACTGGTGAAAGACGGAGCCACGATTGGGAAGGTTGTGATCGCCGAACGACTGCCCGCAAAAGAATCCGCGGTGAACGAGCACGTGTTTCTGCTCAGATTTTCACGCGCAAATTCGCCGAAGTTCTATTTTTATTTCGTCCAATCGACGCTTGGGCAGGATCAGATTCAGCTTGAGGTCCGCGGGTCAGCACAACCGGGTCTCAACACAGAATTTCGGTCGACTGTCTTCGCGCCGAATCCCCCGTTCGACGAGCAGCGGGCGATCGCGGATTTTCTCGATCGGGAGACGGCAAGGCTAGACATGTTGGTGGGAAAGAAGCGGGAGCTGATCGAGAAGCTGAAGGAAAAACGCACTGCGCTCATATCGCGCACCGTAGCCAGTGGATTACCCGCGGAAGCCGCCGCCAAGGCTGGCCTCAACCCTCGCCCAAAACTCAAATCCTCCGGCAGCGAGTGGCTCGGCGACGTTCCGGAACATTGGGAGCTCTTGCAGCTTCGGCGCAGAATAACGCTGCAACGAGGCGTCGATATCACGAAAGACCAGCAGAACGAAGGCAACGTCCCCGTAGTGTCATCCGGTGGCATCTCATCGCATCATGATCACGCTTTGGTTCGAGGGCCTGGGGTTATTGTTGGCCGCAAAGGAACTGCGGGCGCCGTTTACTACATCGAAGAAGACTTCTGGCCACACGATACGACTCTCTACGTCCGTGAATATCGCGGGAGTAGTCCTCGGTATGTTTTTTACAAGCTGTTAAGCATGAACCTGCAGAGCTACGACACTGGATCTGCGAATCCGACAGTCAACCGAAACATAGTTCATCCGGAAGTAGTGTCCTGGCCCTCGCCGACGGAGCAGCAAGTAATAGTCGATTATCTCGACCGCGAAACGGCGAAGATCGACAAGATGATAGAAAAGGTGGAAGCGGCGATTGAGAAGCTGCAGGAATACCGCTCCGCGCTCATTACCGCCGCGGTCACAGGGAAGATTGATGTGCGAGGCGAAGCCAATTCAGTTGGCTCGACTGGCGCCTTGGCTGCGGGTACTCTTCCTGCCGTGAGCAAGGTCGAAGTCAAACCGGAACTGATTCGCTGGGCGAGAGAGCGCTCTGGCTTGACGGAGTCTGATCTGACGGAGCGCTTCCCAAAGTTTGAGCTTTGGGAAAGCGGCGAGGCGTTGCCCACTCTCAAACAACTTGAGGCTTACGCCAAGAAAACGCTCACACCATTCGGATATTTTTTCCTGCCAGAGCCGCCTGAAGAAAAACTTCCCATTCCTGATTTTCGGACAATTCGCGATCGCGGCGTTCGCCGCCCAAGTCCCAATCTCCTCGAAACAATTTATGCGATGCAGCGACGTCAGGATTGGATGCACGAGTATCTCGTCGAAGAAGGCGCGGGACGGTTGCCATTCGTCAAATCGGTCACGTTGGATTCGAGTCAACGGGATGCGGCGCGACGGATTCGAGAAACGATCGGAATGACTGATGGATGGGCGCGCGAACATGCAACATGGACGGCGGCGTTGCTCGCCTTGCGTCGCGCCACGGAAGCGATCGGAATCATTGTTGTCATCAACGGCGTTGTTGGGAACAGCAACAAGAGAAAGCTCGACCCGGATGAGTTTCGCGGATTTGTCCTCTGTGATTCTCTCGCTCCGCTGATTTTCATCAACGGAGCTGACTTCAAATCGGCGCAAATGTTTACGCTCGCGCACGAATTGGCGCACGTGTGGTTGGGACGTGATGGCGTATTTGATCTTCCTGATCTGCAACCTCCTGACAATGCCGTTGAGAGGTTTTGCAATGGAGTTGCGGCGGAGTTGCTCATTCCGGCGGTAGAATTGCAAGCGTTCTGGCCGCGAGCGAGACGCGCCAATCAGCCGTTCCAAGCGATCGCCGCTGAGTTCAAGGTGAGTCCCATCGTTGCCGCTCGCCGCGCGTTGGACTTGAATCTTGTTTCGCGTTCAACCTTCTTCGCGTTTCCTCGAAGAGCAGCGAGAGGACGAACAAAGACGCAGGCGATCAAGAAAGCGAAAAGGCGGTGGTGATTTCTACCTTAACCAAGAAGTCAGGATCGGCCGCCGTTTCGGTGAGGCTGTCGTCCGAGCCGCGCGTGGTGGTCGGCTTCTCTATCGAGACGCTTATCGATTGACCGGTTTATATGGACAAACGTTTGACCGATTTGCGGAAGGGTTGGGCTTTGCGATATCAGGATGAAGGAAGATGCGCCGCTCGTATTGGATGCAAATGCCTTTATCCAAGCGCATCGCCGCTTCTATGCGTTCGACTTCTGTCCCGGCTATTGGCAGGCGCTGAAATGGCACCACAAACATAGCGGAGTGTGCAGCATCGACCGCGTGCGCGAAGAATTGGAGCGCGGAGAAGATAAGCTTTTCAATTGGGTGAAAGCGAATCTTCCGAAGACATTTTTCGTCTCTACCTCTGATCTCGAAATTGTGAGTTGGTATCGAAAACTGGCCGAGTGGATTCAGGCTGAGCCACAGTTCCTGCCGCGCGCGGCAGAGGAGTTTGCCAAGCGCAGCGGATGGATGGCTCGTCGCATTCGCCAAAGCGCGAGGCGGAATCGTCGTAACGCTAGAGGAGTTCGATCCGCTAATTAAGAAACGTGTTCCGATTCCAAATCTCTGTCGGGCTTTCGATGTCGATCACATCACTCCATTTGAGATGTTAAGACGACTCAAGATTGAGCTAAACTGGCGTCCGCCCAAATGAGTCAGACGACAGAGAAAGTCTTTGAAACGTACGTGGAGGAGATTCTCCACGAAAAGACGGGTTGGAAACAAGGTGACAGATCGGAGTGGGACAAGGAGCGTGCGCTGTTTCCGAAAGGAGTTGTTGCGTTTCTTCAGGCGACGCAGCCGAAACTTTGGGAGGAGATGCAGGCGCTGCATGGCGCAGGGTTGGAACCGTTGCTTATCACGCGCTGGCAAAGGAACTGGACATAAAAGGCGCGCTGCATGTTCTGCGGCATGGGTTCAAGTTCTACGGCAAGACATTTCGGCTGGCCTATTTCAAACCCGCGCACGGTCTCAATTATGAGGTGCTGGAGTTCTACAAAAAAGAACCGCGCTGACGCTGACGCGGCAGGTGCCATGTCATCCCAACGACGAGTGCACGGTGGACATGCTCTTCGCGGTCAACGGAGTGCCGGTCGCGACCTGCGAGCTAAAGAATCCGGGAACCGGCCAGAACTGGCGGCATGCGGTGAAGCAATACAAAGAGGATCGCGATCCGCGCGCGCCGCTCTTTCAATTCAAATCACGCGCTCTCGTTCATTTCGCCGCCGATCCGGACGAGGTTCACATGACGACGCGGTTGGAACACGGAGAAGACGCATTTCCTTCCATTCAATCGCGGCAGTCATCCCGGCGAGGTCCAATGCGGCAAGGGAAATCCGCAGCATCCGTCCGGATATCGCACTGGCTATTTCTGGGAAGAGGTGCTGCAGCGCGACAGCTTCCTCGACATGCTCGGGCATTTCATGTTCGTCGAAAAGAAAGGAGGAAAAGATCGACGACGGAAAAGGCGGCAAAAAACGGATCGTGAAAGAGACGATGATTTTTCCTCGCTACCACCAACTCGATGCGGTGCGGAAATTGGTCGGTGCCGCGCGCAACGAAGGACCGAGCCACAATTATTTGATCCAGCACTCCGCCGGCAGCGGAAAGACAAACAGCATTTCGTGGCTGTCGCATCGCCTCGCCAGTCTGCATACCGCGAGCGATGAGAAGATATTCGATTGCGTGATCGTGATCACCGACCGCCGGGTGCTCGACAAGCAGCTGCAGGATGCGATTTATCAGATCGAGCACGCCCAAGGCGTGGTGAAGGCGATTGATGAGGATTCGAGGCAACTAGCGGCGGCGTTGGTGGACGGAACCAAGATCGTGATCACGACTCTGCAGAAGTTTCCATTCGTGTTGCGCGGATTGTTGCACGTTGCCGGCGCGGAAAGTTCCGAAGAGCGCCACGGAAGAGGAGAAGGAACAAGCGAGCGAATGGCAGAAGGCAATCGCCAGCCGCAAGTATGCGGTCATCGTGGACGAAGCGCATTCCAGCCAGACCGGGGAGACAGCCCGCGAACTAAAGGCGATCCTCGGCACGAAAGTCCAATCCGACAATGGTGAAGAAGAGCCGGACGGGGAAGATATACTGAACCAGGTGATGCAATCGCGCGGGCGGCAGCCGAACCTGAGCTTTTTCGCCTTCACCGCCACGCCGAAAGGAAAGACGCTGGAGTTGTTTGGTCGGCATTGGCCCGTCCGGGAAACCAGAGGCGTTTCATCTCTACAGTATGCGTCAGGCGATCGAGGAGGGATTCATCCTCGATGTGCTGACGAATTACACGTCTTACAAAACCTACTATCGACTCGTGAAAGAAGCGGAAGACGATCCGGCGCTGCCGAAGAAGAAGGGTGTGCGTGCGCTCGCGAAATTCATGTCGTTGCATCCGCACAATATCGAGCAGAAGACCGAGGTGATGGTGGAGCATTTCCGCAGGCACGTGAAGCACGCCTTCATGGACGCGCCAAAGCGATGGTGGTGACCTCATCGCGCCTGCATGCGGTGCGCTACAAACTGGCGTTCGATCGATATCTTGAACGGCAAGGCTACACGGATATTCGGCCGCTCGTTGCATTCAGCGGCACCGTGAAGGATCCCGAAACCGGAATCGAATACACGGAGCCGGGGATGAACACGGATTGCGTCACCGGCAAGCCGATCAGCGAAAAGCAACTGCCGGAGCGATTCGCTTCGTCCGATTATCAAGTGCTGCTGGTGGCGAATAAGTATCAAACAGGTTTCGATCAGCCGCTGCTTCACGCGATGTATGTGGACAAGCGACTGGACGGCGTGCAGGCGGTGCAGACGTTCTCGCGTTTGAACCGGAAGATTCCCGGCAAAGGACGAGCCGTTCGTGTTGGATTTCGTCAACCCGCCCGAAGACATCTACCGGGCGTTCAAGCCTTACTACGACGCAACGAGCCTCCAGGAAACTTCGGACATCTCGAAGCTTGAGGCGCTGAAGCACGAGCTGGATGAGGCGCAGGTTTATCATTGGTCGGAAGTCGAAGCATTTGCCGACGATCTTTTATCGGCCGCCGGCGAAGCAGAAGGCATCGGATCACGCGGCGATGCAGAAGCAACTCCAGCCGGCAGTGGACCGTTTCAAGGCGATCGCGGACGAAGAGAAGCGAAGGGAGTTTCGGGAAAAACTGAATGGTTACGTGCGCGTGTATGCGTTCATGAGCCAGATCATTCCGTACGCCGATCCAGAGATGGAAATGCTTTACAGCTATGGGCGCTTTCTTGTGCCGCATCTTGCCGATGGAACGTGAGCCGGCGATCAAACTCGGCGATGAAGTGGGACTTCAATATTATCGTTTGGAACGGATTCATCGGGCGCGATCACGATTGCACGAAGGCGATCCAGTGGGAGTGAAAAGCCCGACAGACGTCGGCACCGGCAAAGCGAAAGACGAAAAGGCGCCGCTTTCCGAAATCATCAGGTGCTCAACGATCGCTTCGGCACTGAGTTCACCGAAGAGGACCGTTTATTCTTTGAGCAGATCAAAGAGCGCGCGATCAGAGAACGAGCAAATAATCAAAACGGCCCGTGCGAATCCGCAGCTTGAGAAATTCCAACTGGGAATTCGGAAACTCATTGAAGAAATGATGATCCAGCGCATGGGCGAGAACGACAAGATCGTCACGCGCTACATGGATGATCCCGAATTTCAGAATTCCGCATTTCCCATTCTTGCCAGAGAAATCTTCGACGCGAATTGAGAAAGGCGAGTTCCTCGCTTCCAAAGTTTAGATTACGGATAGAGCCACGTTTTTGCCAACCGTCGGGCACCCACTCGTAGAGGATGCGCTGATGACGGCGGAATGGTTTCTGAAGCCAGAATTCAATCCGCTCCGGCACGACTCGAAATCCTGACCAGAACGGCGGACGCGGTATTTCTCTTTTACGTCTGCGGTTCGAAACGCTTCACGCCGGCGAATTGATCGAAGTCGCGATCAAACGAAGCGATGGCGATGGAATCGGCGGCAGCAACCGCTGCATGATAGGCATCGACAAAATTAACATCGGTTTGGGCAAAGTTTCGCAAGGCGCTCAGCAAAATTGTTCTGTCTTGGACTTCGATTCCAGTGGATTCGACTATTCCTTTGAGGGCCGAAGCAATTGCGGCGCGATCCAGCCGATAGAACGATTGCAGCACCCACGCGGTCTCCGCGAGTGCGAGGTCGGTGAGAACGAGAGTCACTTCGCCAGCGGCAGCGCGCACGAACAACTGGCGGCTACGAGGCGAATGGGTCGGATGATCGCCGGTGAGAAATCGGACGATGACGTTGGTGTCGAGCAGCAGCCTCGCCATCAAACGCCCTTTTTCTTCCAGCGGCGGACAACATCCCGTTCGACTGCGGCGCGCATCTGCGCCTTGGTCGGCGGGGGTCCTTTGCGGCGAATATGAGGTTTGAAAATCCCGTACAGCTCGTGCACGGAGGGCGCGGGTTTGATGGCGACCTCGCCGTTTACGACTTCGTAGAGGATGCGATCGTTTTCTTTCAAGCCAAGCAGCTTGCGAATCTCTCTGGGTATCGTGGTCTGCCCTTTGCTGGTGAGTGTCGAATAAGCCATAGGTTTCCTTACTGCAAAATATTTCCTTACTCTAGACAACAATTAAGGCCAAACTAATGCCTCCATGCAAGCGGCTAGTTTGTTGCAGGAAATCAAGAGCTCACGGATAAAG
>CAWIPQ010000018.1:0-59479 GCA_963838045.1 uncultured Verrucomicrobiae bacterium
CAGCGAAATGATGGCCGCCTTCCAGATGAGATCCGACCGATCAATTTCGAGTTGAACGTGGCGCCGTATGCGAGCGGTTCGGTGCTCGTCTCAATGGGCAAAACACGCGTCATCTGCGCAGTCACGATTGAGGATTCTGTGCCGCGCTGGATGAAGGAGCAGGCAGTAACCGGCGGCTGGTTGACTGCTGAATATTCGATGCTGCCGTATTCGACGCAGCCGCGCAAACCTCGCGATGTAACCAAGGGCCGGATCGACGGTCGCAGCGTGGAGATCCAACGGCTCATCGGCCGGTCATTGCGCGCGGTAATCGATTTGGAAAAACTCGGACCACGCACAATCTGGGTGGATTGCGACGTGCTGCAAGCCGATGGTGGGACACGCACAACGGCAATCACTGGCGCGAGCCTCGCGCTGGCAATCGCCTGCCGAAAACTTGTGAAGGAGAAAAAGCTCGATGCGCCGCCGATGCAAAAGCTGGTGGCCGGAGTGAGTGCCGGCATTCTGGACGGGCATGCAGTTGTCGATCTCAGCTACGATGAGGACAAAATGGTCACTGTTGATTTCAATCTGGTGGCGACCGAAGACAGCGAGTTGGTCGAAGTGCAAAGCTCGGGTGAAGAAGCCACGTTTGCGGGTTCGCAACTGGATGAAATGCTTGCGCTCGGGCGCAACGGCATCAGCGCACTGATTGGCGCCCAGCGTGCGGTTTTAGCCCGGATCATGGTCACACCGCTGGAATAAAGTAGCGCAAGCCTCCGGCTTGCATTTTACTTCGACTCGCAAGCGGGACGCATGCGTTACACTACACCAAAATGAAACGGGCATTGATCACCGGCATCACCGGCCAGGACGGAAGTTATCTGGCCGATCTCCTGCTCGAAAAGGACTACGAAGTTCACGGGATCATTCGCCGCGCCAGCACCTTTAACACCTCGCGAATTGATCATCTCTATGCCGACCCGCACGTAAACGGCGTCCGCATGTTTCTGCACTACGGAGACCTGAGCGATTCGGTCAACCTGGTGAAGCTTCTTTACGAATTGAAACCGGCTGAGATTTATCATCTCGGCGCACAGAGTCACGTACGCGTGAGCTTCGATATTCCCGAATACACCTCCAATGTTACCGGGCTCGGCACGATCCGGATCCTGGAAGCGATCCGCGAAGCCGGTTTGCGTTCCCGGTTCCTGCAGGCTTCCAGTAGCGAAATGTTTGGGAAGGTCCAGGAGGTGCCGCAAAATGAGAAGACACCCTTTTGGCCGCGAAGTCCGTATGGGGTAGCCAAGGTCTTCTCATATTGGGCAACCGTGAATTATCGCGAAAGCTACGGCCTCTGTGCCAGCAACAGCATCATGTTCAACCATGAAAGTCCGCGGCGCGGTGAAACTTTCGTCAGCCGGAAAATTTCCCGCGCAGTCGCCGCGATTAAGCATGGCTTCCAAAAGGAATTGTTCCTCGGCAATCTGGATGCAAAACGCGACTGGGGCTATGCGCCGGAGTACGTCGAAGCCATGTGGCGAATCGTGCAACTCGGTGAGGGCAACGACTTCGTGCTGGCAACCGGTGAAACTCACAGTGTGCGCGAGTTCGTCGAAGCCGCGTTTGCTCATGCCAATCTGGAGTGGCAGCAATTCGTGAAGCACGATTCGCGGTACGAGCGCCCCGCGGAAGTCGACCTGCTTCAGGGCGATGCATCTAAAGCGAAAAAAATTCTCGATTGGGAGCCGAAGGTGCGATTCCACGAGCTGGTTCGCATCATGGTAGACGCGGACATGGATCTGCTCTCGCGGGAAACGCCGCGAAAACATCTCGGCAAACTGCCATAGGCATCTCATTAACACCGTGGCTTAAGCCCGGTGCATCGCAACTAGGCTATACCCGCAGCCGTTTCAACGGCTTGCCGCATCGAATAAACCGTTAAAACGGTTTTGCTACGCGTTTGCCTTCGTCCCCACCGGGCTGAAGCCGCGGTGTAAATGAAATTTCGTAGCCCAGCAGCTCAACGCATTACAAATGGCGCCGTGTTTTCCGGCGACATTGAATGACCTGAGGCAAGGCCCGGCACTGCGCTGATGAGCGGCGTGTCGACGATGGTGACTACGGCGCCAATTCCTACGACGTTGTATAATTGGATGACATCGCCGGAGCGCATGCGGATGCATCCATAGCTCGCCGGCCTCCCGATCAGTCGTTCTTCCGGTGTCCCGTGAATATAGATACACCGCCCGAACGCATGGGCGTTTTGGCCTTCGAGTCCTCGTAACCAAATAATGCGCGTGACGATAGGATCGCGACCAGGAGAGTTTGGCGCCACGATTTCGCCAGTTCGGCGGCGATCTTTGAATACAGCTCCTGATGGCGCGTTATCGCCGATTTTGCTGGCGACCTCCATCCGACCCAATGGAGTGCGCCGACTTCCCTGAGTGTCGCCCAATCCGAACTTCGAAGTGGATACCGGATAGGTAGCCAAAAGTGTGCCGTGGTCCAGAAGAGCCAGCTTTTGATCGCGCGTGCTGATGACGATCTGATGCTGCGTGTCAGGCGCTGCGCAAGACCCAAGAATAATGGGAATGAGGATCGCGATCCACTGGCAGGGACGGATCGCCGACCTATCCGTTCTGTTGAGCGTTTTCAGCCGCCCGGCCGTCGCGCCCGTCCACGATCGATTTTCATACACGATTGAACCTGAAAAACTTCTCCGCGGTTTCGGTACTGGCTTCAGCCACTTCTTCCAGTGAAACGCCTCTTGCTGCGGCGATAGCTTCGGCCACGATACGCGCATACGCCGGTTCGCAGCGTTTTCCGCGAAACGGATCGGGCGCGAGATACGGACAATCGGTTTCGATCATTATTTTCCAGAGCGGAATCTCCGCGGCGACCTGTCGCACAGCCGCGCCATTCTTGAAAGTGGCAATGCCTGTGAACGAAACGAGGTGGTCGAGAGCGAGTACTTCATTTGCCTCATCAAGCGATCCACCGAAGCAATGAAAGACTGCGCGCACTTTGCCCGTGTACGAACGGATTATTTCGAGTGTATCCAGCCATGCGTCGCGTTGATGGATCACTACATTGAGTCCAAGCTCGACAGCCAGGTCCAGTTGCTGCTGGAATAAACTCGCCTGTTTCGACTTGTACGCGCCGTCGCGAATTTGCGCTTCGATTTCTTCATCGGTCTCACTCCGCAGAGCAGTCATAACCTGTACCTGCTCTTCCTTGGACACCTTTTCACTGGGCAAATGGTGGTAATCCAAGCCGGTCTCGCCAATCGCAACGACACGCGAGTTCTGCGCTAACTCCCGCAACGGTGTGATCACATCGTCCTCCGCTTCCAACACGTAACTCGGGTGAACGCCAACCGCCGCGTACACAGATGGATATTTTTCCGCGAGCTCAATTGCATGCCGACTGCTTTCGAGGGATGTCCCGATGGTAATGATCCGTTTTACATCAGCCTCTTCGGCACGACGGAGCACATCTTCAAGGTCACTTGCGAAATCGGGAAAATCCAGATGTGCATGAGTATCGATTAGCATGTTTGTCATCCTGAGTGTAGCGAAGCGGAGTCGAAGGACCCCGCGGAGTTAGCTTTGCGTGTCATCACGAGATGTCTCGACTTCGCTCGACATGACAGAAAACCCAAATGTGCGTGGGTGTCGATCAGCATCCCGACATTGTAGGGCGTTTCCGTGAAACGCAAAATTGCGCTGGCTGAGAGTCCGAAGTAAAGCGACATAAATTCCCATGCAAAAAATTACGCCATTCTTGTGGTTTGATGATCAGGCAGAAGACGCCGTGAACTTTTACACGTCGATCTTTAAAAATTCGAAGATCGGCAGAATTTTACGCTACACAGAGGCAGCAGCAGAACAATCGGGGCGACCTATCGGATCTGTGCTGACGATTGAATTCGAAATCGAAGGCCAGAAATTTGTCGCGCTCAACGGCGGTCCGCTTTTCAAATTCAACGAATCGATATCGTTTGCAGTGAACTGCGAAACGCAGGAAGAAGTGGATTATTTTTGGGAGAAACTCACTGCCGATGGCGGTGAGGAATCGCAGTGCGGCTGGCTTAAGGACAAATTTGGTCTTTCCTGGCAAGTCACCCCAACTGTATTGATCGACATGTTGCACGATCCAGATACTGCAAAATCGGGACGCGTCATGGACGCGATGCTTCAAATGCAGAAGATCGACATCAAAGAGCTGAAAGACGCCTATGAGCGGTAACGTGGTTCATATTGCAGCGTCAATGAAGTCGCTGACTCTATGAGATCTTGAAGACAAGTTTCTCTTCCATTCGCGTCATACCTGTGTTTCGTGGCTGAATTCACATTATGAGCAACGTTCGCGTTTTAGTCGGCACAAGGAAAGGCGCGTTCATCCTGACTTCGGATGGCGCGCGCAAACGATGGAAAGTTAGCGGCCCGCATTTCGCGGGTTGGGAAATTTATCACATGAAAGGTTCGCCGGTTAATCCCGACCGGATCTACGCGTCGCAGACGAGCGCCTGGTTCGGGCAAGTCATTCAGAGTTCCGACGACGGCGGCAAAACGTGGAATCCGCCCGGCACAAAACCGGAGGACTTGATGACGTCGGAAGGGATGCCGAAGGGCGAAAGTAACATGTTCGTTTACGATGCATCGCTTGAAACGGGGAAACCGCTCACCACCCACCAATGGTACGACGGCACTCAGCATCCCTGGGAATTCAAGCGCGTCTGGCATTTGGAACCATCGCTGCACGATCCCGATCTCGTCTACGCGGGCGTAGAAGATGCCGCGTTATTCCAATCAAAAGACGGCGGAAAATCGTGGCATGAATTGGCAGGACTGCGCGGCAGCGAAACCGGTCCGAAATGGCAGCCGGGCGCGGGTGGATTGTGTTTGCACACCATTCTTCTCGATCCGAACAATCCAGAGCGAATTTCCATCGCAATTTCGGCTGCCGGTGCGTTTCGCACCGACGATGGCGGAAAGACGTGGAAGCCGATCAATCGCGGCTTGCACTCGCAATTCCTTCCGGATCCGACAGCGGAAGTTGGACACTGCGTACATCGGATCGCGATGCATCCGTCGCGGCCGAACACGTTATTCATGCAAAAGCACTGGGACGTGATGCGCAGCGATGACGCGGGCGGATCGTGGCATGAGGTCAGCGGTAATTTGCCGAGCGATTTCGGATTCCCGATCGACGTGCATGCGCACGAGCCGGAAACGATTTACGTCGTACCGATCAAAAGCGATTCCGAGCATTATCCCCCCAGCGGCAGGTTGCGCGTATATCGCAGCCGGACCGGCGGCAACGATTGGGAAGCCCTGACGAAAGGTCTGCCGCAACGGAATTGTTACGTGAACGTGCTGCGCGACGCGATGTCGGTCGATTTGCTCGAGCCCTGCGGCGTTTATTTCGGAACTACCGGCGGACAAGTTTACGCATCGGCGGATGCAGGCGACCGGTGGAAGACAATCGTACGCGATTTGCCTGCGGTGCTTTCAGTAGAGGTCCAAACATTGCCATGATACGCGTCATTCTTCCGCCTCATTTGCGTACCCTCGCGCACCTCGACGGTGATGTGGAACTTGAACTCAATGGAACGGTGACCCAGCGCTCGGTATTGGACGCTGTCGAAGCCAAATACCCAATGCTGCGAGGGACAATACGCGATCATGCGACCCAAGCTCGCCGGCCAATGGTTCGCTTCTTTGTCTGCGGCGAAGACTTATCTCATGAAGCGCCTGATGCGCCGCTGCCGGACAAGATTCTGAATGGGGAAGAACCATTCCTAATCATCGGTGCGATTGCCGGCGGATAAACCGTAGCGATTTATCCGATTCGGAACAACGCATTAGCTGGATTGCATGGCTCGCGTCCAGCCGATATGCTCCGGCGCATGTCGGCAAAAACGGAGACATTTCAGGCGACAAGAAAGGAGCCGCTCAGCAGTGGAATCCTCCCTGAATATCCCCTGCTCATAGCGTTAGTGACGGGAGGGATCTTTTTCGCGGTGGGCAGCCGTTTGAGCGAACTCACTACGCGCGCCCTCCCGCTGGTCGGTATCTTTATCTGGCTTTTTGCCGTGATTCTGTGGTCGGCAATCTGTGTAGTGCGACATGCCGATTGTCTCGCGGTTAGGCTAGGCGAGCCTTACGGAACTTTGATCCTCACGCTTTCTGCAATCAGCATTGAGGTAGTGATGATTTCCACCGCAATGTTGCACGGCGGAAACAATCCCACGCTTGGCCGCGACGCCGTTTTTGCGGTCATCATGATCGCGCTCAACGGACTTGTGGGGCTATCGCTGTTGCTGGGCGGTTTGAGATATCGCGAACAGCATTACAACATTCAGGGAGTCAACGCATATCTCAACGTCATCATGGCCCTGGCTGTCCTCGGTATGGTGTTGCCGAATTTCACTACTTCGACAAGCGGCCCAACGTTTTCCACCGAACAGGAAATCTTTCTGGCAACCATGTCGTTGTTGCTTTACGCAATCTTTTTGCTCATCCAAACGCTGCGGCACCGTGGTTACTTTCTCGATTCAACACAAGCCGCGTCCAAGGCTTCGCCCCATCAATTATCTCATGTCAGATCAATTGGTTTTCACGCGCTGATGCTCCTTTTGTACCTGGGCGCCGTTATTTTCCTTGCGGAAAAGTTCGCTGTTCCTCTGGATAACAGCATCGAAGAATTTCACATGCCCCAGGCATTTGGCGGCGCGGTCATCGCTGCGCTGGTGCTCTCTCCGGAAGGATTAGGTGGAATCGGCGCCAGCTTGCACAACCAGTTGCAGCGGTCCATAAACATTTTATTCGGCTCAGTGCTCGCCACCATCGGGTTAACAATTCCAGCGGTGCTGATGATCGGATTGTTCACAAAACGCGAGGTGGCTCTTGGTCTGGAGGGCGGCAACCTGCCGTTACTACTCCTAACATTGGCTGTAAGCGTAGTTACGTTCACGAGCAGAAGAACCAATGTTTTGCAAGGGTGCGTTCATTTGCTGCTGTTCGCTGTATTTGTGCTCTTGATTTTCGCGCCTTGAGGCGCGACCCGTGCGCGCCAGTTATTTGGCGAGAGTCGCTGGGCCTTGAGTTCCCAAACTATGGAACTACGCCTGTCGGCGCATCACAACGGCGTCTGGCCGCGTTTCGACCACTTTGAATCCGAATCGCTCGTAAAGACGCAGTACTGGTTTGCCTGCAACGAAGCTAATTGAAATTGACGACTGATCGGGATTGGCACGAACCAATTGCGTCAGTAGAGCGCTGCCGATCCCGTGCCTTCGGTGCTCCGGTTTCACCGCCAATGCAAGCTCCGGCGAGGCATTAGAGCTTTCGGTCGGCTGTCGCAGCCAGGCTGCGCCCAGCAACGCGCCGGTTTTATCATGCGCAACAAATCCGCTGTCGCCGATTCGACCCCAACCTTCGACATAACGTGAAATTTCGGGGCGGCGCACCATTTCGCGGGAAACCGGTTCATGTTTTCCCGGAGACGACAATCCATGATACAAAATCTCCCAAAGAATGGGTTCATCCTGGCTTGTAAGCGGGCGAATCACGTAATCCATCGGAAGCAGCGACAGTTGTCTATTATATGCGGATTAATCTGCCAGCAAAACTGCGAAAGCGGACATCAACGGTAAAGCGCGTCCTGGCGCATAACTCATTGCACACTAGGGTATTGGAAATTGTATATTCCAGATAAAAATTTTTCGAAGTTGGGTTGACGCGCATTCGATTTTTGCTATGGTGTCTGCCCCGCGAGAAGCGAGACTCCTTATATTTGGGAGTGGTTCTACGTACGTTTGGGACTGCAAATTGGCTCAATTTTGTCCCGCTTGCCCGCCGAAGCGTTAGTGACGGCGGAGCGATAGCGATCAAGATTGAGTTTTTTTGTCATTTCGAATGTACGCCAGGGCTGGTTCTTTGACATCTACATACAGGGTAGTAAGAAAAACAACTTTAAGAGCTGAGTCTGAAACCGTAGCCGCGTCTCATTGAGGCGTGGGGCTACACGGCATTTCTATGAAACGCCGCAGAGAGAGTTTCAGTTATCATAAATTTCCGGTCCGGCATTTGCCGTGATCTGGAACAGATTGATCAAGCTACGATGAGCGCATCATGGATGCCTTGGTGCCAATAGGCGATGAAGGACGTGGCAAGCTGCGATAAGCTACGGTAAGCGGCAAACACGCTTTGACCCGTAGATTTCCGAATGGGGTAACCTGAGTGGGATAATACCTGCTCGAGTTCTTGTGAATCCATAGCAGGAACATCGCGAACCCGGCGAAGTGAAACATCTCAGTAACCGGAGGAACAGAAATCGAAAGAGATTCCGTCAGTAGTGGCGAGCGAAAGCGGAACAGGCTAAACCCAGCACTTTCAGTTGATTCGAAAACTTCTTGTTTTCTTGAGCGCGCAGAACGCGCTGGAGAAAAAAGACAGCGGAGTCGATTGAAAGTGCTGGGGGTTGTAGGAGCCCGACGTGGTAGTGCAAAGGTTAGGTGAAGCTTCTGGAAAGCTGCGCCATAGAGGGTGAAAGGCCCGTAACCAAAAACCGGAGCACGCCTAGGGATTTCCTGAGTAATACGATGCACGTGAAACTTCGTATGAATCTGCGCCGACCACGGCGTAAGCCTAAATACTAATTGGCGACCGATAGTGAACAAGTACCGCGAGGGAAAGGTGAAAAGAACCGCTGCGAGCGGAGTGAAATAGTACCTGAAATGATGTGCTTACAAGGTGTCAAAGCCGGGCCTTCTCTGAAGGCCGGATGTTTGATGTAAGATGTTTGAGGTCTGATTTGGAAGAAATGTGCGCAAGCGCAAGAGCTAAATCATACATCGAACATTAAACCTCATACATGCCGGGCCATTAGAGATGGCCTGGTGATGGCGTGCCTTTTGCTTAATGAGTCTGCGAGTTACTATCAGTGGCAAGCCTAAGTTCTTTTGGAATGGAGGCGAAGCGAAAGCGAGTCCGAAATGGGCGAACATAGTCGCTGGTAGTAGACCCGAAGCGGAGGTGATCTACCCATGAGCAGGATGAAAGTTGCTTAACCGCAACTGAAGGTCCGAACCCGTGAAGGTTGAAAACTTCTGGGATGACTTGTGGGTAGGAGCGAAAGACTAATCAAACCCCGTGATAGCTGGTTCTCCCCGAAATAGCTTGAGGGCTAGCCTCGTGTGCTGACCTGCGGAGGTAGAGCACTGGATGAACTAGGGCCCATACCAGGGTACCGAACTCAATCAAACTCCGAATACCGCAGGGCGTAACACGGGAGTCAGTGCGTGAGGGATAAGCTTCACGCGCGAGAGGCAAACATGCCAGACCAGCAGCTAAGGTGCCCAAATACCGTTCAGTGGAAAGGATGTGAGGTTGCTTAGACAGTGAGGATGTTGGCTTAGAGGCAGCCATCATTTAAACAGTGCGTAATAGCTGACTCATCGAGCGATCTCGCGCCGATAATGATTGGCGATAAACGGTATACCGAAGCTCTGGAATCCATTTTGGTTCGCCAGTTTGGATTGGTAGGGGAGCGTTCTTAATGCATCGAAGCGCAAGGGAAACCGAACGTGGAGCGTTAAGAAGTGAGGATGCAGACATGAGTAGCGATAAGACAGGTTAAATTCCTGTCCGCCGTAAACCCAAGGTTTCCTGGGGAAGGTTCGTCCTCCCAGGGTTAGTCGGGACCTAAGTCGAGGCCGAAGGGCGTAGACGATGGACAGCAGGTTTAATATTCCTGCACCGGCTGTGGTTAAGTTTAGTTGTGACACATGAGTAGAGACAGGCCGCCGATTGAAAGTGACGGTCTGCCCGCAAGGGCAAGGACGGGGAGGCCTCGGCTGAACCGGATCTGTTAAAACTTATGTCAAGAAAAGCGACTAAATGTTCCCACGGTTGCCCGTACCGGAATCCGACACAGGTGGGTGGGCAAAATTTTGCCAAGGCGCGTGAGTGAAACCTCGTTAAGGAACTCGGCAATCTAGCCCCGTAACTTCGGAAGAAGGGGTGCCCCGCCCTTTCTGAAGCCACGAAAACATGCATTACGTTTATGTGCTGAAGAAGCCGGACAGTCCGATGGTTTACATCGGGTATTCGGCAAATCTCAAACAACGAATCGCGGAACACAGTCGCGCCGCTAACCATCGCGGTTGGCTGCTTATTTATTACGAAGCGTATCGTCACGAAACAGATGCTCGTATTCGCGAGCGAAAGCTCAAGCAATACGGCTCTTCATTGGGAAGCTTGAAAAAGCGAATCCCCAACAGCATGCAATCGAGGCCTTAGAAAGGGCGGGGTCGCAGTGAAATGGGTCAACCGACTGTTTACCAAAAACACAGCACTCTGCCAAGTCGTTAAGACGACGTATAGGGTGTGACACGTGACCAATGCGGAAAGATTATGGTAAGACGTTAGCCCCGCCTCGGCGGGGCGAGGCGTTGAACCGAAGTCCCCGTGAATGTCGGCCGTAACTATAACGGTCCTAAGGTAGCGAAATTCCTTGTCGGGTAAGTTCCGACCTGCACGAATCGTGTAACGAGTTGACCGCTGTCTCAACGAGGAGCTCAGCGAAGTTGTAATGGCGGTGAAGATGCCGCCTACCCGCAGTAGGACGGAAAGACCCTATGCACCTTTACTACACGCTGTTACTGTTGTTTCGGTTTCGATGCTTAGCGTAAGTGGAAGACTGTGAAGCGGCCCTTTTGGGGGTCGCAGAGTCGTCAATGAAACACCACCCTTCGGTACTGGAATAACTAACCTTTACCCGCATGACCGGGAAAGGAACACTGGCAGCCGGCTAGTTTTACTGGGGCGGTATCCTCCCAAAGAGTAACGGAGGAGTACGAAGGTTGGCTCAACCTGGTTGGCAATCAGGTGTCGAGTACATGGATATAAGCCAGCTTAACTGTGAGACACACATGTCGAGCAGATACGAAAGTAGGTCCAAGTGATCCGGTGGTTGAATGTGGAATTGCCATCGCTCAACGGACAAAAGGTACGCTAGGGATAACAGGCTGATCCTGCCCAAGAGCTCATATCGACGGCAGGGTTTGGCACCTCGATGTCGGCTCATCACATCCTGGGGCTGGAGAAGGTCCCAAGGGTCCGGCTGTTCGCCGGTTAAAGTGGTACGCGAGCTGGGTTCAGAACGTCGCGAGACAGTTCGGTCCTTATCCACTGTGGGCGCAGGAGATTTGAGGGGTTCAGACCTTAGTACGAGAGGACCGGGTCTGACGAACCGCTGGTGTTCCAGTTGTCGTGTCAACGGCAGCGCTGGGTAGCTATGTTCGGAAAGGATAAGCGCTGAAAGCATCTAAGCGCCAAGCCTATCCCAAGATGAGATCTCCCTGAAGGGTCGTGGTAGACCACCACGTTGATAGGCTCCGGGTGCAAGCACAGTAATGTGTTCAGCTCAGGAGTACTAATT
The DNA here is from genome assembly GCA_963838045.1 of uncultured Verrucomicrobiae bacterium. Taxonomy (GTDB): domain Bacteria; phylum Verrucomicrobiota; class Verrucomicrobiia; order Chthoniobacterales; family UBA10450; genus Udaeobacter. The sequence continues at coordinate 11,431 of CAWIPQ010000018.1, forward strand.
ACCCGTTCGGCTTGATCTTTTACTTTTCCAATACGCTGCTCCGAAGGTTTCGGAGCAGTAATGGGAAATGAAAGATCTCAAAACTCGGCCAAGTTGTAGCGTCGGCTGTTCTCAGCCGAAATGAACTCCTGTATGTAGATGTCAGCGGATCGGCAATTGAAAATGCAGATTTCAAATCGAAGATTTGCGATCCGGTTCTTTGAAAAGTTTAATGTGAATGCTTGCGGAGAAAATAAATCTGCAACGGCAATCTAAAATCTGCAATTCATCAGAAATTTGCCCCGCCAAGGCGGGATAAATTTCTGGTGACTATAGCGCAGTGGCACCACCCGTTCCCATTCCGAACACGGAAGTGAAACGCTGCAGCCCCGATGGTAGTACGGCGACAGGCCGTGTGAGAGTAGGACGTCGCCAGAGTAAAATGCCCGATGGTTCATTCCATCGGGCATTTTGTTTTGCATTTGCTCCAGGGTTCGATATCTGCCCATGAATCATTCGCAACTAGCTGACCGCGAAAATTCGTCGCACGCCGAAACCAAACAGTCGCTCATTCTTCAAGCCGGCTGCGCCAGCGCGTCAACAGTCTTCCAATCTTCCGGGCTGAGCTGAATCTTCCGGGCCGCCATGTTCTCCTCCAGGTGCGCGAGCGATGAGGTGCCTGGAATCGGCAGCATGATTGACGATCGGTGCAACAACCAGGCGAGCCCAAGTTGATAAATCGTCACGCCGTTATCTTTAGCCACTTTTTTCAGGGCGGCATTGGTCATTCCCCTGCTCCCACCTACCGGCGCCCAAGGCATAAAGCCGATTTTCTGTTTCTCGCAGTAATCGAGCGTGTTCTCCCATTTTCGATCGGTCATGTTGTAGCGATTTTGCACGGTCACGATCGGCACAATCTTGCGGGCGCGCTCAACCTGCTCGGGTGAGACTTCTGATAATCCGATGTGACGGATCTTGCCGACGCTCTGCGCTTCCTTTAGCGCGCCGAGCGATTCTTCCATCGGTACCTTGGGATCGACTCGATGCAGTTGGTACAAATCGATGCGCTCCAGCTTGAGCCGCTTCAGGCTCTTATCGACGCATTGCTTGAGATATTCAGGCCGTCCATCCGGAACCCACTGGTTAGGCCCTGGCCGGGTATTGCCGCCCTTGGTCGCAATAACGAGTCCTTTCGGATAAGGATAAAGCGCCTCCGCAATGAGCAATTCATCAGTTTCTGGTCCGTAAGCGTCCGCTGTGTCAATCAAGTTCACGCCAAGCTCGACGGCACGCCGCAAAACTTTGAGGGCGTTCTGCCGGTCCGGTGGCCAACCCCAAATCCCCTCGCCCGTAAGACGCATCGCGCCGAATCCAAGTCGATTGACTGGCAAATCGCCACCAATGCTGAAAGTGGAGTTGTCGTTCGGCGATGCAGCCGCGAAGATTGTCGCCGTTCTTCCTGCCAAAAGCGTGGCACCCGTCGCCGCTGTTAAACGAACGAACGCTCTCCGGCTCACAAGGCTCCGCTCGTCCACTGCTTCTACCCGTTCCTTATCCATAGGATCGAAAGTACGCTTTACCGCTCGTTTTCACTACTCGAATTTCCGTCGGTCTCGTAGCCGTATCGAATCAAGCGAACGTCTTCCGTTGTTTGCATCGGTCCAATTCGCGGTAATTTGCATTCATGCTAACGAGCCAAAAAGTCATTGATGCGATTAACGAACAAATTGGATACGAATTCAGCGCTTCGCTTCAATATTACGCGATCGGCGCGCATTTTGCGGCGGAAGCGTTGCCGCAACTCTCACAGCATTTTTTCCGGCAGGCTGAGGAAGAGAAAGGGCACGCGTTGCGCTTTATTAAATATGTTGTGGATGCAGGCGGACGCGTAATGATCCCGGCAATCGACGCGCCGAAATCGAAATTCAAAACCGCGCAAGATGCGATAAAACTTTCGCTCGACCAGGAGGTTCACGTCACCCAGCAAATCAACGGGCTGGTAGGATTGGCCCGAAAAGAAAACGATTACATTACAATCAATTTCTTGCAGTGGTTTCTGACGGAGCAGCTCGAAGAGGTTTCATCGATGGATAATCTGCTCAAGATAATCGAACGCGCGGGAAATGATCTTTTGCAGGCCGATGAATACTTGGCGCGTGTTGGTTTGCGAACGATGCCGGAGCCGCCGAAGCAGTGAGAGGAAGAAAACGCCCAACGTCCAAATGTCGGCGGTCACAGACCAGCGCTACAGCCCTCGCGGTTGAGGATAACCGCCGCTAGTAGTTCAGTCCTCCCTAACGAGGCGCAGTAAAAGCTTGCAGTACTGCAGCCCTTGGGAATTCAATGGTGGCATGAAAGTAAAAATCTTAATATGCGCGGTCGTCGCCGGATGCATGTTGGGCGGGATTGCATTCGGGCAAACGCTCACAATCGCCGGGACGGTGTGTTCAGTTACGAAGACTGAGATTACGGTGCAAGAAGGAAAGCAGGTACTGGATAATCCAACGAAGGATCTCAACCACCATCACCCCCCCTTCGGCAACGGTCGGCAGTCAGGTCACTGTCCAGTGCAAGTCACCGGATGCCCAACGGAAAGAAGGCCCATGCCCGGGGGCAACCAGTCCGACACCAACATCGGGTTAACGAGACGCGGCAAGCAAAACATGACGTGACTCGTGTGATCCCTTTTAAATCGGGAGACGGCGGCTTCGCGTTAGGAACGAGGGTTTCCCACGAGCTGAAAGCGCCTGACTCGTCCCTCTTCGCGTTTCGGCTTCGGAATGTTCTCCATTGGTTCCACAAAAACGCTTGAATAGAACCGGCTCCCGGCGGTCTAATCGAGACTATGAATATGAAGACAGGGTTTAGTTTATTGGCAGCAACGAGTCTGGCGCTCAGCAGCATAGGTTTCGCCGCAGACGGTAAGACCTACCAAGTGACCGGGCCGGTCCTGGAAGTGACGGACACGATGATTGCAGTCCAGAAGGGGAAGGACCGTTGGGAAATCAATCGTGACGCGAATACCAAGGTCACCGGCGACCTCAAGGTTGGCGAAAAAGTAAAAATCACTTACACGATGACGGCCACGGAAGTGGAAGTGAAGGCGGGCAAGGGCAAAAAGAAAGAAGCCGCAGCTGCGCCGACGCCATAAACTCAGAACGTTTCAAATCGCCGGATGCGCAAACGTATCCGGCGGTTTTTCTTTTGCCCCGTCGCTCGACGACTGCGGACACGGCCCGCAGGGCCGTGGCTAAAATTTATCTTCGGCGTCCGCTGCCGCCGAGAATTCCACCGAGAATTCCGCGAACTAGTTGTCTACCGAGTGAGCTACTTGCGGCGCGCATCGCGCTCTTTGCCATTGATGTCGCAACTGAATCATGAATAGCGCCACGCGGCCCGATCGTTGGTTTAAAGGCCCCCGTAACCGTCCCCAAAGCTTCAGCTAATATCGACGGCTTTTCCACCCCGGGAGTCGCGTCGCGAGCTATCGGCGGAGTCCCCGCTGCCTCGACCTTTTGCTCCGCTCGTGCCTGCAGCATCTCAAAAGCGGATTCGCGGTCGATGGCTTTTTCATAATGGCCAGCGATGATGGATGAGGCGATAATCGCTTTGCGCTGATCCGGGGTGATCGCTCCGATCTGGCTGCGCGGGGGTACAATTTTCGCGCGCTCGACAATTTGCGGACTGCCGTTTTCGTCCAGCATCGATACGAGAGCCTCGCCGACCGCAAGCTCGGTAAGAACAGTTTCGACCTTCAGTTTTGGATTTTGCCGGAAGGTTTCGGCGGCAGCTTTCACGGCTTTCTGATCGCGCGGTGTAAATGCGCGTAAGGCATGCTGCGCGCGATTACCGAGTTGGCCGAGCACGACATCGGGTATATCAAGAGGATTTTGACTAACGAAGTAAACGCCGATCCCTTTGGAGCGAATTAACCGCACCATTTGCTCGATCTTCTGTTCGACCGCCGGAGCGATGTCAGCGAAAAGCAGGTGCGCCTCGTCGAAAAAGAAAACGAGCTTTGGTTTTTCGGGATCACCTATTTCCGGCAGATTCTCGAACAACTCGGAGAGCATCCATAAGAGAAACGTCGCGTAAACTTTTGGCGATTTTTGCATCAGTTTGTCCGCTGCGAGGATATTGACCACACCTTTACCACCTTGTGTCTGGATCAGGTCCTCCAGATTGAGTGCGGGTTCGCCGAAAAATTTGTCCGCTCCCTGTGATTCGAGCGCGAGGAGACTACGTTGGATTGCCCCTGCGCTGGCGGCGGAAACATTTCCGTACTGGGTCTTAAATTGGTCGGCGTTGTCAGCGACGTACTGCAGCATCGAACGCAGGTCTTTCATATCAAGAAGGAGCAATCCATTTTCGTCCGCGATCTTGAACACCATGTTGAGCACGCCTTCCTGCGTGTCGTTGAGTTCGAGCAATCGGCCGAGCAATAGCGGACCCATTTCTGAAACGGTCGCGCGGACCGGGTGGCCCTGCTCCCCGAATACGTCCCAGAAAACGACCGGACAGGCTTCGCCTTTGAAATCATCGATCTTAAGTTCTTTAGCGCGCTCGAGGATCTTTGGATTATTTGCGCCAGGTTGACTGAGTCCGGCGAGGTCTCCTTTAACATCCGCCATGAAAACCGGCACACCTCGTGCACTGAAATTTTCGGCGAGCGTTTGCAGTGTGACCGTCTTTCCAGTCCCGGTAGCACCGGCGATCAAGCCGTGACGGTTCGCCATCTTCGGCAGCAAAAAAATTGGTTCGTTCGATTGTGCGACCAGGATGGGCTCGGCCATAATTAGAATTTACGATTTTGCCAACAGCACCGCAATTGTCCAGCACCGACACGACAGCGACAGTTCACGCGAGGTCAGCTACCGCGACTAACGCGCACGTTTGGGCCAGGCGCCGAGGACTACGCCGCTGATTGCAAAGTTCACGAATGGTCGGCCCATGTCGATCAAGATGAGTGGCCAGGGGTTGGTTTCGAACGAAGAGAAAACGGCGATGGTCGCGTGTTCGACGAAAAGAAAAGCAAACCAGCAAAGGAGCGCGACTTTCAAACCCGCGACCGCGTTCGTCGCATTCATGCGAGCGATCAGCCACGCCAGCGCGTAATTGACGATAATCGCCGTTAGGATCGCCAAAAGGTAAGCGCCTACGCTGTGGCTGCGCTCGATATCGGTCATTGTCCGAGCGTGAAGGTTGAGCCACTTCTCGCCGAAGATTGTGTACCAGCCCCAGCCAACGATCTGGTGCACGATAACCAACAACCAAACGGCGAGATGATTGATCTTGTTCATTCGCATCAATACAGGTACGGCTTCGAGAGCGGAAATGCGTTTTTGATCAGTTCCACGCGCGGTTTCGCGTCATCCGTCACGATTACTTCCGCGACATCAAAGCGGAAAAGAATATCGGGATTGTCGAGCATTCGCAGCCATGCGAGGGCGCCGCGGGAGATTCGTTTCCGTTTATCTCGATCTACCGCTTCGAATGGACGGCCGAAATCTTCGCTGCGTCGAGTTTTCACTTCGACGAAAACGAGCGTGTCGTTGTCGCGACAGACGACGTCGATTTCTCCACCGGTGCGTCCCCGGAAATTGCGAAAGAGGATTCTGTAACCGTTACGCTTCAGGTACTGGCAGGCTAATTTCTCTCCGTGCGCGCCGCGTCGAAGATGATCGGATTTGGACGACTTCCTCCAAGGCAAGAAGCGGTTGCGCCACCGGCTCGAAAGATCGGCGATGGATCGGGCAAGGGCCGAATTCATGAAGTTTCAAAAGATGCAGATCTGTTCCGTAACCTTTGTGCTGGCTGAAACAATACTGCGGGAACTGCGTGCAAAAGTCACGCATGATCCCGTCGCGTGTGACCTTGGCGATGACGCTGGCGGCAGCGATGCTCAAACTGATACAATCGCCATCGATAATCGCCGTCTGCGGAAGCGGAAAGGGAATCACCGGAAGGCCATCGATTAAAACGTGGTCGGGTGGCTCGAACAACGCTTCAATTGCCAGACGCATCGCACGATGGCTCGCGCGCAGAATGTTGATTCGGTCGATCTCGACGGAATCGACAATTCCAACCGCCCATCGGATCTCGGGGTTCGAAACAAGTTCGCAATAGATTTCCTCGCGTAATTCCCGTGCGAGCTGTTTGGAATCGTTCAGACGACGGTGTCGAAATTTCTCGGGAAGAATTGCTGCAGCCGCAACGACCGGTCCAGCCAAAGCGCCTCGGCCAGCCTCGTCAATTCCCGCAATCCGTGAGACTCCTGCGATGCGGAGTTTTTTTTCGTAACGAAATCCGCAACGCCGGCCCATCGACGCAAATCAATGGCAGATTTGCGCGAGTGACAAGTGACATGTGACAAAAATTGTAGGGCGTTTCTGTGAAACGCCATCGAAAGGCGTCTGACACAGACGCCTTACAACAGCCGATCACTCTCGAACTGCAGTAGCTTCCTTGCCCTTGCGAGTGCGAAGGTAATGGAGTTTCGCCCGACGGGCCCGGCCTTGCTGTTCCACTTCCAGCTTTGCGATCCGTGGCGAATGCAACGGAAATACCCGCTCCACTCCTTCTCCGTACGAGATCCGGCGCACAGTGAAAGTTTCGTTCAGCCCGCGGCCCTTGCGGCCAATCACGACGCCGGTGAAAATCTGGATCCGTTCCTTGTCGCCTTCTACGACCCGCGTGTGCACGCGTACGCTATCGCCAACCGAAAACGGCGTGACCTCATCTTTCAGCTGCTCTTTCTCAATAGTATCGATCGTCTGGTTCATAAACTCGTCGCCGGCGCGCGCGGCTGCGGGCGCACACTCTCATTCGAATGCATCGATTTTGCAACTTGAATTCGTGCCAGCACTAGGGAACGGCAACGCAATCAACGAGGTTACCCATAAATTGTCTGTGAAAATCTGCGAAATTTGTGGCTAATTCCGGTTCTCACCGCGCCCGTAGCTCAACTGGATAGAGCGTTGGCCTCCGGAGCCAAAGGTTGTGGGTTCGACCCCCGCCGGGCGCAGTTTTCCGATGGAGGTGAGAAGTGATCGATCAATAATAATCAGTAAAACAATGAAAACTCTGCTCCTAACGAATTCCGCCCGGAGACACCACCGAATCAGCCCCTCGCGTAATGACGAGCTCATCAGGAAACCTTTTTTCCGCAAGATGCTGGCGGTCGCCCTGGTGACTGCGTCTTTGGCTCTTTTTCTTTGCGCTACAGGAGGGGTTTCATACGGTCGTTCAGCTAATTTGAAACGGCCCAGGGTGACGGTGGATACGAATTACTATCGGACGTTCGGAACCCCCAACGACGCGCTGGTTACGGATGATGACGCTAATGTGATCGTCTCGGTAAGCAACCCGACGGGGGTTCAGGTTTTCAGAAAGCCTGATTTCACGAACCCGTGTGGTGGCCAACAAATTCTTAGTTTTCCGCAGCCTCGGCCTCAACAGGCCATACAAGCAGTTGACGGGATGCAATTTTTCCCGGGTTCGCCGCAAGTCAGCGTGGGTGCCGCGGTTGAGGCGCACGGCTCTGAATTTTTCCGTCTGGCTAGTTTGAATGAACCATGTGCGGTTGACGGCGTCATCAATGTTCAACAATACCCGGCTATTCCGAACTGCGGTGCTACTTTTTGTCCGCCCGGTACTTTTGATATCGCCGTTACGCCCGATGGACAATATGCATTTGTTGCCAATGAATACGGAGTGATGCCCAACGGGCTTAACATGGGCCTGGGAGGGACAGTTGGCATCATCAAGGTTCAGCGAGACAATCTTGGTAGATTTACGCCTAGAACATTCCCAATCGGGGGAAACAGGACCATATACGTACCTGGCGGCAGCACTATTCCGGGAATAACCATGTCGCATGATGGGAGGTATCTTTATGTGACGTGCGAAGGCTCTGCGGACGGTATCAATCCCGATACCTTAGAGCCGTATCGGGATCCGACTGACGTAGCAAACACTCCGAACGGTACGGTCCTTTGCCCAGGTTGCCGGACGAATTTTAAAAGGTGTGACAACGAATCAAAAGGCGGGCTGGTAAATAATGGTCTGCTAACAGTTATCGACGTTGACAAGGCAATAAGAGGGATGGGGCAGGCTGCGATCATAACAACTATTGCCTCGGGATGTTCGCCAGTTCGGGCGGTCGAAACGACAGACGGTCAGTATGTTTGGGTGGCAGCGCGCGGTCTAAACAAGGAATTGCCGGTGGAACGGGGTACAGCCGGGTATCAGGTTTTAGCTTTCGATGTTTCGAAGTTGGTCTCGGGAAATTCCCAAAACGACGCATTGGTTGGATATGGGGATAGCGGCGGCACAGCCCCTGTGGGCATGGCGTTATTTGGGAACAATGACAGCCTGCTGGCTGTGGCAAATTCGAACCGCTTTTACAACAATATCGAGTGCGTAAACCCGGCCCCGGGTTCGCCGCCTTGTACCGCCAGTGTAGCAATCCTGGACGTCAGCAACCCTGCAGCGCCCGCCGTTCAACAAATTATCCCAAATGCAAATGATGCCTTCCCACGCAACGTAACGCTCGGACCCGATGGCTCTACTCTATATGTGCCAAATGCCAACGCGAAACTTCTGGAAGTGATCACCACGACCGCGAACTAACTCGCTGAAAATTTGGCCAGGGATTCCCGTTTCAAATGCGATACGGAGTTGAGAGATGGAGACCTCGATCGGTGTTTAAAGCCGACATACTTCTGCAGCGTTGCATCCATTTCGTAAAAGAAAGAAAAATAAACATGAAAGTTCAAAATCTAATTCACGTTCTGATTGGGGCCGTCTGCATTGGCTTGTTGCCCAGAGCGCTAGCGGTTATCCCTGCGCCGGACGGAGGCTACCCTGGCGGCAACACAGCGGAGGGAGACAGTGCGCTTCTGCATCTTACCACCGGCAACTACAATACTGCCATTGGCTTCCTTGCGCTTAGACGCGATACCGACGGGCAATTCAACACGGGGGTCGGCGCTGGTACGCTCCTTTTCAACCGCGGAGACCAAGGTACAGGAGAGGGAGCTCAAAATACTGCCGTTGGGACAGCAGCGCTTTTAAGTAACACGACCGGCAGCTTCAATACGGCCAACGGTGTTAATGCGCTCTTTAGCAATACCATCGGCGGGGGCAACACGGCGAACGGCGTTGAAGCGCTCTTTAGCAATAGATCCGGCGTCTCGAACAGCGCCATTGGCGAGCAATCCCTGGAGAGCAACACGACCGGCAGCTTCAACACGGCCAACGGAGTTGCTGCGCTTTTTTACAACACCGCGGGCAACGGTAACACTGCCACCGGTGTTGATGCGCTCCTTTCCAACACCACTGGCGACAGCAACACGGCCAGCGGCGACGCTGCCCTCTTTAACAACACTACCGGTATTGGGAACACCGCCTTGGGCTTTGCAGCGGGCAGCGGCGTCACTACCGCCAGCAACGTTATCTGTATCGGAGCGACCGTCGCCGGCGCAAATGTGAGCAACAGTTGCTTCATCGGCAATATTCGTGGCGTCACAACAGCAACGGGCGACGCGATACCAGTCGTGATTGACTCTGCCGGTCAGCTCGGCACGATGAGTTCATCGCAGCGATTCAAAAAAGAGATTAAACCCATGGGCCAGGCCAGCGAAGCCATTCTGGCACTCAAGCCAGTGAGCTTCCATTACAACAGCGACAACACGGCCACGCCGCAATTTGGTTTACTTGCCGAGCAAGTGGCCCAGGTGAATCCGGACTTGGTGGTGCACGACAGGAACGGGGAAATCTACACGGTGCGCTATGACGCGGTGAACGCAATGTTGCTCAATGAGTTCCTTAAAGAGCACAATCGAGTTCAGGAACAAGGTCTAAAACTTGAGGCCCAGGATCGCGAAATACAGCAACAGCAGGCAACAATAGCGAAACAGCAGAAGCAAATCGAAGTTCTTATTATGGGTCTCCAAAAAGTGAGCGACCGGCTCGCCGCAGCGAGTCCGTCCCGTGGCGGACTTGAACTGAGCAAACCTGCGCCTCAAACGGTCCTCAATAATCAGTAAAGGCTCAACGATGGTTAGGACGCGAGCACGTTCTCGTCGCAACCGTACTGGAGTTGCCACGCGGCGCCACGAAAATCCCTTCGGCGCCTACGAATTTTCAAACAGCGGAAATCTTCCTACCCGAGCGCTTGGAGCCGGTCGAGCAAATCTTTTTTGCTCGTGACGCCAATCACCTGATCTCGTAGCTGGCCATTCTTGAAAAAAAGCAGCGCCGGGATCGCGCGAATATTGTACTTGAGCGAGAGACTTTGGCTTTCGTCTACGTTCACTTTCGCAATCTTGATCGCACCTGCTTTTTCATGGGCAATTTCGTCCAGCAGCGGTGCGATCATTTTGCATGGACCGCACCATTCGGCCCAGAAATCCACGATCATAGGTTTGTCGTCCTGGGTCAGTTCGCGGTCAAAATTGGATTCGTTGAGATTGATGATGGCAGAATTTTCCATGGTTAAGAAAAATAAGTCCAAATCTGAATAATTAAAACTAATGCTGAAACGCCGAGTAGCATCCAGGTACAGGAATATTGGTTTTTTCTCGGCAGGCGCCAGGGCGATGGGCAGGTTCTGTGGAGTGGCCTGGGGTACCGCAATAAGCGGCTGAGTTTTCTTCTGAGCGGAGCGTAACGGCTCCGGCATGAGTGGAATGCGTACTGTCTCTTTTTTCGGTCCTTGAGGGGGCGCCGCCGGAGGAGGACGCAGAGGAGCCGACACAGGCTCGGGCGCAGAGGGCGGCTTCGGCGAGGGGGAAAAGTTGGTGGACGAAATATCCTCAGCGGGAGAGCCTGGGACTGGCGGGGAGGAGGAGGGAACCGGCGGTTTGCCGGCCTCTCGAACCGGCAACTGAATGCGCACGGTCTCGCGTGGCTTCGCGGCAGGCTGCAGCGGTTTCGGTGAAGGTGGAACCGGCAGCTCTATACGAACCGTCTCTTTCTTTGGTTGGTCACGTTCGGCCATCAGCGTTAAAGCAATTTGATCAGAAATCGTCGGGTTGTCACTAGCCAATCGCGGTATGCCTGGCGTCAGGCCAGCAGGTCGTAGCTGCGGCTCCCTTGAATGGTCCGCCAAATGAACTCGCCAACTGGCGCAGCTTCGAACAATACCACACGCGCGTCGACATCTGGAGCGTCGCCTTCGCTTCGTGCGATATGCGGCTGATCCACGATCAGTTTTAATTCGCTGCCAATTTTCTCACGAGCGACATCATGGGCAATTGTTTGCTGCACGGACATCGCCGCGCGGTACCGTGAATTCTTGATCTTTGCAGGAATCTGCCCTGGCATTTTTGCCGCACGCGAACCCTCTTCCTGCGAGTATTTGAAAATCCCGAGTCGTTCAAACCGGGTTCGCAGGATGAAATCAAGCAGTGTCTCGAATTCTGCGTCGGTTTCCCCGGGAAAGCCTACGATGAATGTAGTGCGAAGCGTTATACCGGGAATTCCGGCCCGCAGTTTATGAATCAAGTCCTCGATGTGCGCGCGCGATGTTTCACGACGCATCCGGTCCAGCATCGCTTCGTCAATGTGCTGAAGTGGGATGTCGATGTATCGCGCGACCTTGTCGCACTCGGCGATAGTCTCGATCAATTCATCGCTCCAATGCGCTGGATGCGTGTAAAGCAGACGCACCCAAAATTCACCGTCGATCCTCTGGATTTCTCGAAGCAGCGCTGCGAGCGTCGGTCCGCGACTGGAATCGACCGGCTGCCGCGGCCCCGCTTTGGCTTCCCAAAGATCCATTCCGTAATAGGTGGTGTCCTGGCTTATTAAGTTGATCTCGCGCACACCTTCGCTGACCAGCGCACGAATTTCCGCCAGAACGGATTCCGGTCTGCGGCTCCGATGTTTTCCGCGCATTTGCGGAATCACACAAAAACTGCATGGATGATTGCAGCCTTCAGCAATCTTTACGTAAGCAAGATGCGCCGGCGTAAGCCTGAAGCGCGGCGTGTAGTAATCGGGAATGTACGTCGGGCGCGTGTCTGCGAAAAGTAGTGCATGCGTCCCGCTTGCGTCGCTAGCAGGTCGCAACCGAGACGGTCGCGCTACAATATTCTCTATGATCACTCCCAAGTCTCCGACCTGATCGAGTCCAATGAACGCGTCCACCTCTGGCAACTCGTTTCGCAGTTCTTTTGCAAACCGCTGCGACATGCAACCGCTGACGATCAATTTTTGATCGTGTCTTTTGTTCAAGCCACGCTGCTGATGCGCCTCGAGAATCGCCTCGATTGATTCCTGCTTGGCCGAATCGATGAAAGCGCAGGTGTTAACGACGAGGACATCGGCGTCCTCGGCGCTCGCAGTAACGTCCATGCCGCGTTGCAGCACGCTTCCAAGCATGATCTCCGCATCAACAAGGTTCTTTGCGCAACCGAGGCTGATCATGCCGACTTTAGTGCGACTCCCCGGCGACTTTTCACTGGCAGCCGAATCGGCTGCCTCGATACCTGGCGATTGCATGACCAGCGCTAGTTTACCGTCACGTCCTGGTCGTTCTCCTGCAATGCCTGGCCATTTTTGGTGATTGCAACGGCTTCGCGATCGAGAACCCGAATCGAGACGTGTTTCCCACGGACCTCAACCGGACCATCAGCAGGGGAAACCCATCGCTCGAACGCCGGTTTACTCTCATCGCCCACCGTCACCCGTACGTACGTTCGTTTGAGTGGGCGAATGGCGACCTGGTTTTGTTCGCCTGATTCTGCTGGAGACGAATTCGCGGTCTCTTGTGGTTTTGCCACTTCGTCGCGACTCACAGGCAAAGCCCGACGAACTTCCGGTTCGCTCGGAGCGGATGCAGTAACGGGCAAAGCTTTCCGCGTTTCCGGCGGTCCGAGTGTCGCAACAGGCGCCACCGTGGGAGCAACCGATGGAGCTGAAGCAACTTCGCTTGGCGAACCTTTGGCCGAAGCAGTGGCGCCAGGCGATACCGTCGGCGACACCTGCGCGGTGGAAGCCCCTCGCCCGGGCGCGAGCCGCTGCAGATTAAGAAGAAATTTCATCCCGAAAAAGCCGACCACCAAAACCAGCACTCCGAAAATGAGCGGCATCGGCGAAACGCGGTTGTTGCCGGCGCTTGGTGCAGCACGACGCCGAACGGCCGGAGCAGAAACCGGTTTCGCGCGCTCGCTTTCCTGGAGATACGAATAGCCGTCCACGGTGACGCTCTCGGAATCCTCAAAGGCATCGAGATAAGGCGTGACATCGACATCCAAAAATTTCCCATAGATAAGCAGGAAACCTTTCGCATACGCCAGGCTCGGGAATTGCGAAAAATCATCTGATTCGATCTCAGCCAGCCGCTGCGGCCGGATCTTGGTCATCCGCGCAGCTTCATCGAGCGTGAGATTTCTCGCACGCCTTGCTTCCTGAAATTTTTTACCGAGGCCCTCTATTGTCATGAGCGAAAAGCCAGCTAAACGGCAGCATCGAGATCGACGAGAATCTCGCGTGGTTTGGCGCCTTCTCCGGGACCCAAAATACCGCGCTGCTCCAGAATATCAACGATGCGTGCAGCGCGTGTGTAACCGAGGCGTAACCTGCGTTGAAGCAGCGAAGTCGACGCGCGTTTTTCCTGGCGAATGATCTCAATACACTTTTCCACCAACTCCTCGTCTTCCGCTGTTACGTCTTCTTCCGGCGCAGCCGCGGATTGGAGCTTTTCGTGCATGGTCGGATCGAATGCGGGCGGGCTTTTCGCTGAAGCAAATTCCACCAACCGATGAATCTCTTCGTCGGTTACCAGTACGCCCTGGGAACGGATTAGACGCGAAGCGCTCGGCGGGAGATAAAGCATGTCGCCCTGGCCGAGCAAACGTTCGGCGCCGTTTTCATCGAGAATGACGCGGCTGTCGATCTTGCTCGCTACCTGGAACGCAATGCGGGAGGGAACATTCGCTTTAATCACACCCGTGATCACGTCCGCTCGCGGTGTTTGTGTGGCAACAATTACATGAATGCCAGCCGCGCGCGCCATCTGCGTGATTCGCGCGATCGCCATCTCCACGTCCGCAGGCGCCGTTTGCATCAGGTCAGCCAGTTCGTCGATGATTACGACGACGTATGGAATTCTGTCGGGAATTTCCTCTTCTGTAGCCGGCGTCGATGATGCCGGCTCGCTGGTTTCGTCGTTTTGGTTCGGATCACCGGTCCCGGCTACAGGCTTCTTTTGTCGGGCATTGAACCCAACGATGTTCCGCACGCCTACGCGGGCAAACAATTTGTAGCGGCCTTCCATGGTTTCGATCACCGACCGTAAGGCGAGCAGCACTTTTTTTGGATCGGTAACGATAGGTAAGGCGAGGTGCGGCAGCGATTGATACGCCTGCAATTCGACCATCTTCGGATCGATGATCACAAACCGCAGTTCTTCCGGCCTAAAACGAAACAGCATGCTGGCAATCAGCGCATTGATGCAGACGCTCTTTCCGCTACCGGTCGTCCCGGCGACCAGCAGATGCGGCATTTGCGCCAGGTCCGCAATAATTGTCTTGCCATACACGTCCTTGCCGAGTGCCAGTGGAATTTTTGCGTGTTCTTTCGCCGTTTCCCAATCGGACGATTGCAAAAGCTCACGCAGTTTCACCGTCACTTTGCGAGAATTGGCCAGCTCGATTCCCACTGTGTCTTTCCCGGGGATAGGCGCGAGAATGTTGATCCGTTCGGCGCTCGTTGCCCGTGCGAGGTCGCGCTCCAAACTAACAATCTTATCCACGCGCACGCCCTTGGCCGGATACACTTCATAGCGCGTTATGGTTGGACCCTTGGTGATGTCGCCCGGAGCAACGGCAATGCCAAATTGCGCCAACGTTTCAATCAGAATTTGTTGGACCTCTTGCAGCTCAGCAGGATCGGTGGCCGTGCGCGCTTCAAAACTGTGTTCATCGAGCAGATCGAGTCCAGGCAGGACATAATCTTCCCACGTCGACGTGGCACTCGCCGGACTGGGAGCGGCCTTCGCTTTTGCTTCGGTTGCGCGCAGTTCCGCCAGAGAGGGTCTGCGCCGGGTCACGCCCGATTCATTCGACGGTACCGTCGTATCAACCACTTTTGGTGCCGGCCGGTTTGCCACTTCCTCCCGCGAAATCATTGCGCCTACAGCTTCAGGAACAGGAACGCCTTTCTTTTTGAGTTGCTTCTGCAGTGCTTCCACAGCGCGCCACTGTTTTTCGGTCTTCTGTTTTTGCTGGAGATCCGATTTCCGAATTCTCTGGCGAACTCGCCATTCGCGTACCTTCGCCACGCTTCGGCGCATAAGGTTGACCATCTCGCGAACAAGATGAATCGGGCGCAACCCCGTAACCAGAATCAGCGTGGTCAAATAAACTCCTACGATAAGAAGGACTGACCCGACGGGGCCGAGAGCCGCGGGGAGTAGGCCGCGGTGTTCATCGGACAACCGGTAACCGATGAGGCCGCCCGGACCTTGAATGTCCACAGGCATCTTCCTGCCCAGCAAATCGCTGATATGCCAGGCTTGATCCAGGCATGCTCCGGAGATCAGGAAAAGAACGATCCACGGAATTCGCAGGGTTACACGCAACCGCGGATAGAACAATTTAGCGGCGCCGAAACCCAGCAAAACAGCTGCCAGCAACAGCGAAGCAAAAACGCCGATCAACTGATAACAAATGCCCGCTACAATGGCTCCCAATGGGCCGATGAAATTTTGTGCGGGATGATTTGCTGGCGAAACGTGGCTAAACCAAAACCAGGATGGTATATCCTTCGGTGTATAGGAAATCAGGGCGAAAAAGAGCAACGTGCCGGTAAAGAGAAGAACGAGAGCGAACACTTCATTCCAAGCGCTGAGTTTATCTTTGCGGCCCACCGCGTGTGATAGTAGTCCCGCGACGGCGTGTTTCAATCATAACTCTTCCTCTCCTCTTACCGCTGCCCGTAATCGTGATCGACCTATGCAGCGCGACCGGCGGCTGCAGCCTGCCATCGCGCTTTCATCCTTGCGCACACCAGCGGAGACTGATAACTGTGCCAGCGCATTATGCCTTCTTTCGTTCGCCATGGCGTCGTCGCTGTTTCGCTCGCCATTGTCCTGTTTTCTTCAGCGTGCGAAAAGCATCCACTCGGTCAGATGCCCGAAGTCCAACGGGAACAACCCGATCCGGCGCAGGTTTGGTCGAACGACGGGGAGCAACACCCTGAGGAATCTTCCAAGTCAGCAAAGCCCACCGAAGTCTCACACGAAGCTCGTTAGGCAAAGGAGATCGCATGGCCAGTCACAAATACATGAAGTCGCCACCGAACCTGACCGGGATGCCGCCAGGGGTCCCCTACATCATCGGGAACGAAGCGGCTGAGCGTTTTTCCTACTACGGCATGAAATCGGTCCTGACCGTTTTCATGGCCCATTACATCCTGAACCAGTCCGGTCTGCTGGCGCCGATGAATGCCAATGAATCCTACATGTACACGCACTTGTTCGTGTTTGGGGTTTATTTTTTGCCTGTGCTCGGTGCAATTCTTGCAGACGGCTTTCTCGGCAAATATTGGACGATCCTCTCTTTGTCTATTGTTTACTGTCTGGGCAATCTGACACTCGCCTGTATGGCCACGGCGTGGGGAATCGCCATTGGCCAACGGATGATGCTCCTGGTCGGCTTAATCCTGATCTGCATTGGCGCCGGCGGAATTAAGCCGTGCGTGTCCGCCAACGTCGGCGATCAGTTCGGTGAATCGAACAAGCATTTGCTGTCGAAAATGTTTGGCTGGTTCTATTTCTCGATTAACGCCGGCTCGTTTATTTCCTCGATTCTTTGTCCGTGGCTGCTGGCAAATCCGAAATGGGGCCCGGGCTGGGCATTTGGAATTCCCGGCATCGCCATGCTGATCGCGACTTTGTTCTTCTGGGGCGGCCGCAACAAAATGGTGCACGTGCCGCCGGCTGGCCTCGGTTATCTGAAAGAAACGTTTAGCAAAGAAGGACTGCTCACGCTCCTGCGAATCGCAATGGTTTTCTTTTTCATTCTATTTTTCTGGGGGCTCTGGGGAATGAGCAACGGCGCGGAATGGACCCTGCAGGCGGAGAAAATGAACCTGCATTGGATGGGTATTAATTTGATTGCGGCACAGGTCCAAACCGCAAATCCAATTCTCATCTTGATCTTTATCCCAATCGTCAATTACGCGATTTATCCGGCGATCGACAAAGTTTTTCCGCTCACGCCCCTGCGCAAAATCGGCATCGGGCTTTTTATTACCGCGCTCTCATTTGTGGTGATCGTGTGGATTCAGAGCCAGATCGATTCTGGACTTAAACCGAGCATAAACTGGCAGCTTCTCGCTTATGCCATCCTTACGCTTGGCGAAGCGATGGTTTCTATCACTGGACTGGAATTTGCCTATACGCAGTCGCCGAATTCGATGAAGAGCTCGGTCATGGCCTTATGGCTTCTCACCGTCGCCTCGGGGGAACTTTTCGTCGCCCTGGTCAATAAATGGATCCTGAGCGCAAGCGGGCACAAGGTTACCGCCTACCAATACTTTACCTTTTTCACCTGGTTGATGTTCGGAGCCGCGATCGTTTTCACCGTCGTTGCCTGCTTTTACAAATACCGCACCCATCTGCAATCCCAGCTCACGCCGGATGAAATCGCAACGGAGCCGATTCTTCACGGTGGCACACCGAGCTGAACTCGAATGAAAATCGTTATTGCGGCTGCGTCGGCGTTCGCATTGTCTGTTCTTAATGCATCCGCGACTTCGCAGGATGAAGCGTTCCAAAAGATCGCGCACGATTATGTGGAGCAATATTTGCGCGCGAATCCCGAACAAGCGACCCAGCTGGGCGATCACCGTTTCGACGGCGAACTGACCGATTATTCCTCCGAGGCTCAAGCGAAAGACCTCGCGAGACAAAAGGAATTCCGCGACAAGCTAAACGCCATCGACGGGTCGCAGTTAACCGGCGCGAACAATGTCGATTTTCGCATTCTCAAGGAGAATATCGACTATCAAATCTTCCAGGACGAAGACCTGAAAGAGCCGGATTGGGATCCGCTCGTTTACATGCAAAGCCTGGCCAACAGCCTCTATCTGTTGGTCGCCCGCGATTTCGCGCCCGCGGAAAAACGGATCCCGAATTTGCGTGCGAGAATGGAGAAAATCCCGCGAGTCATTGCGCAGGCGAAAGCTAATCTTCAACATCCGCCACGCATTCACACAGAGACGGCGATCGAACAGACGCAGGGCGCAATCAATCTTGTGCGCACAGACCTCGCACCTCTGCTCGATCAGGCGCCGCAATTGAAGAAAGACATTGCGCCGTTGCAGAACAAAACTGCGGCTGCGTTGGAAGATTACAAAAAATGGCTCCAGAAGGACCTTCTGCCCCGCTCCGACGGCAACTTCCGGCTTGGCGCGGAAAAGTATCGAAAGAAACTGCGTTTCGCTCTGGCGTCGGATTTGCCCATGGAAGAAATCATGAAACGGGCAAAGGCCGATCTGGAGCAAACACAAACCGCTATCTACGAGACGGCGCTGCCCTTGTACAAGAAATATTTTCCGAAAGCCGACGACAAAACCATTGCGGACAAACATAAGGTCACAGCCGCCGTCCTGAACAAACTGGCTGAGGAACATCCGAATGACGACACCGTGATCGGTTACGCTAAAGGGGTTGTCACCGAAGCGACTGATTTCGTTAGGCAACACAGTTTGGTTACTATTCCGAACGTGCCGCTGGATGTCATCGCGATGCCGGAATTCAACCGCGGTGTCGCCATCGCGTATTGCGATGCGCCGGGACCACTGGAAAAAAACGGCAAAACGTTTTTCGCCGTCGCGCCGACTCCGAAGGATTGGTCAAAGGAGCGAAAGGAATCGTTCTATCGCGAATACAACAATTATATGATTCGCGATTTGACCGTGCATGAGGCCATGCCGGGTCATTTTCTTCAACTCGCGCGCTCAAACGAATTCCGCGCGCCAACGCTGGTTCGGGCAATCTTCCAGAGTGGCCCATTCATTGAGGGCTGGGCCGTTTATTGCGAGCAAATGATGGCAGAACAAGGATACGGCGGACCGGAAGTGAAAATGCAACAGCTGAAAATGCGGTTGCGCCTCATTTGCAACGCCATACTCGATCAAAGCATTCACGCCGGGAACATGACCGAAAAGGAAGCGATGGATCTGATGATGAAAGACGGTTATCAGCAGGAGGGCGAAGCGGTGGCGAAATGGAAACGCGCCCGGCTCACATCAGCGCAGCTCTCGACTTACTTTGTCGGCGCTACCGAGCATCTCGATCTCCGCTCAGCCGAACAGAAGAAACTCGGCAACCAGTTCAATCTCAAAAATTACAACGACCAGGTGATTTCCTACGGCAGCCCGCCTGTGAAATACGTGCGGGAACTGATGGGATTGTAGGTGTAATGCGGTATCCCCAACGCGTTGGCAGCATATTGGCCTGCGGCGACAGATTTTGACATCGTTTTCGGAGAAGCCGATCCACCTTTAGCTGTAAGGTGGAACGCGTTGTCCTCAACGCGTTGGCAATGAGATTCGCGCCTTCGGCGCCAGTTTATCGCATGACCTTCGGAGAAGTTATCCTCCTTGTGCTATTTGCGGCGCGCTTTGTCCACCTTGCGTTTGCGCGTTCGCGCCGCGGGAGCCGGCTTTGTCGCAGCCGACAATCGCACTAGTTCATCGAGATTGAAGGTTTTGCGACGTTTGGTTCCCACCTCCCGAAATTCGATCTCATACCAGCCATTCATTCGATCCACTCGATATCGTTTCTGCCCAATACGTAACGGTTCGCGCGCGATCAGGCGATGAATGACTTTTTCGTATTTGGATCGTGACCAGCGTCGCATCCTGCGGCGGCCCCAATCGATCCGCTGTCCAACGTCGTCATACGCATCTGGACGCTTTTCGAAGTCGAGGAGAGAACGCGCATCGCCGGCGAAGACCGCAGCAATATGCTCCAGCGTATTCGAATCACTGATCTGCCGAATACGCCGGCGAAACGGTCGCAAAATTTCTCCCGCGATTGCCCGAAGGCTCAACATCCGGCCGTCGCGCAATTTCCAAAGCGGGTCGTTGATGTCAGATGCAAATGGATTTCGGCCTAACGAATCACTGGTGACACGCCAGCCGCGTCTCGACGAGTGTTTTCGCAGACGGAATCGCGTCATGCGACAGAGTTGATGGCGTTCAAGTTCTCTCAGACCAAAATCCTTCCATCGCACCACGGTTTCCAACGCGCCCGCGATGAAAGCACAGGTCGCCAGCATCAACGCAGGGTCGGGCGTGAAATCCGCCGTGACTTCGATGCGGTTTCCCCGCGGCCGAACGCCGACCGCGCTGCTCTGTCTATTTGTTGCGAGCAACATCACCGGCACCGGCAAAATGTGCGCCAACAGATACGCGAGCTTCGTTGCGTTGCGAAGCTTCGATCGCCGCGCGTTCGGAAACGAAAAGTTATAATGTGCGCTAAATCCCTCGAGGCGGCATTGGCACTTGTGTCGCCGCGCCCAATGATCGAGCTCCACTCGCACGTATCGAATCTGCTCCCAAAGCAGACGCGTCGCGCGGTAGCAACACCCTGGCTCCAGCTCAATAATCGGTGTGGCGACTTCGATTACTCCAGTGTCAAAATAAATCGCACCGCCTGCGGGCAACTGAAACGATTTGCCGGTGCGCGGAATCATACGGACGCCGCACCAAACGGCTGGGATCGCCAAATACTTTTTCCGGGCGCCGTCTGCGTCCGTCCACGATCAGATTAAATTCGGCTTCCAAGCCAATCACGGCCCGAGGCGGCGTCGCACCACGCTCATGATGACGAAGAAGATGAGCGTTGCGGTCTGTTCGGTAGTCCTTCATCTGCTCAATCGGCGATCAGCTAGCGTCGTTGCATTCGTGAGGAGTTAAGCTCGCGTACCCTAAATCGACATGGAGATGGTCGCTGGTCTGTCCCTTTTCGCGACCGAGTGGCCGAACAAAAACAGCAGGACTAAGCGATGCCGCAATGGCGCGATATTTCTCAATCGCCTTGCGTCGGAAAGAAACGTGTCTCCGATCCGGTAAATGTTTGCTGCGGTGCCCCATGCATGAACGCTTTGTGCGCCGCCAATCTGGTGGGCCGGCGAGCGATAGCCACCATTTGCGCTGATGAACACCGGCGCATCAACTTCGCGCCGCAAATTCTCCAGAAATGTCGCGAGCAATACGATGGCGCACGGCACGTAATGAGGAAATTGACTGAGAAGCGACCTGGCCTCGCGACAGTCGACCAGCGTTAGTTCAGCCAGCGTGAAGTGAGGCGCCAACCGGATCTCTTTGGCTTGATGCCAGCTGGTGATTTCATAGAAAAAGCGCGGCAGACGGTGAACGTTGCCGCTAAAATCGGTTGCTGTTTCTCCGGGACGAAGCAGTGCACGATAATCTCGAGAGAGATGGAACCCGTCAATCGGCCGCAAAAACTCGGTCTTCACTTGAGCTGAATTTCCCTCCCAAGCAGGAAATGATAAATAGTTTCGGAAATCGCTGCGACTGTTTCCCGGCGTCCATCCTTGTCCGGCTCAAACTCAGTCAAAATAGCGGCGATGTACGGCTCGCGTTCTGGCAGATAGACAATACCGATGTCATGGCAGGCCGTCGAAATCTCGCCGGTCTTATGCGCCACCGTGGCATGCTTTGGAAGACCCGCAGGAATCATCGAATTGAATCGTTGCTCAAGCAGAATACGGATCACCTCCCGTTTACTTTCTTCGGTCAGAAAGTCGCTGCGAATCGCAGACATCAATTTTAGCAGCCCATCCGCGGTGGCCTCGTTGTTTACTCCTCGTTCATGCGCCAAATGGTCTTCAACGCCGCGCCTCAGCTCCACCCCGTCCACCCCTGCTTCCGACAAAACTTTTCGCGCGTACTTCACACCGATAAAGTCCAGCAGCAAATTGGTCGCCAAATTACTACTCCCTGAGATCATCGCGTGCGCGAGCGCTGAGATCTTCGCTGTCCGTCCAACGGATTCATACAGCTCAGGCGTCGCATCCCGGTCGGGATCTACGTGAAACACAGAGCCATCTGCTGCGCTGAAAAAGCGATTCCGAACGTGGAGCGAGTCATCCGCTTGGAAACGGCCGTCGTCTGCCGCACGAAAAATCGCAAGCAGCACCGCGACCTTAATCGTGCTCGCAGCATGAAACAGCCGATCGCCCGATAGTGAAAAGCGAAATCCGCTGTGCAGGTCATGCAACGCTACGGCGATCGCGCGGGACTTGCTCCGCACGCGGATTGTCTCGAGCTGTTCACGTAAATCTATGGAAACGTCGTTCGTGGGCGACATGGGAACTGCTCTTTACACGCACGTCGCGAAGTCGCAAATTCGCCGATGCCCAAACTCGCGACATGGATTCGAGCGAAGGATGCAAAGTTGTTTCGGCCGCTTTTCGCGAAGCATCCTGAGATCGAAATCTGGAACGCCCGTACTCGAAGTTTCCCGCTCGCGAAGATGGACGGCCTTTTGCTCTCCGGTGGCTCCGATATTTCACCGGAATTTTTGAGTCAGGAAGTCCAAGATCTTTCGGTGCTGGATAAAGGAATCGATCCCGAACGCGACCACTGGGAGTTTGAGGCTGTGAAGCAAGCACTTTCACGTGGCATACCAATTTTGGCAATTTGCAAGGGACTTCAGGTGTTCAATGTAGCGCTGGGCGGCACGCTAAAGCTCGACATTCCGGGCCATAATCTTCCACACCAAAAGCAGCAGGACATCCAGCCGCTGCGTCATGACAAAGCTGTTTCACATCGTTTTTCCAACGTGAACAGCGCACATCACCAGGCGATCGATCAGCTGGGCGATGACTTGGAAGTTGAAGCCTGGGCCGCGCACGACGGCATCATCGAACAGGTTCGGCTGCGCAAATATCCGTTCGGACTCGCTGTGCAGTACCATCCTGAGCGCAGCCGAATTTACGACTCGCTGTTTGAGGATTTCTTCACGCGATTGGAATCCAAGGACTGACGGCTGCACAAACCGTCGCTCCTTGTCTCTACCGCTCAGCGGTTCAACGCTTCATTGAAATTACTAGCCCGTTCTTTCTCTGCCGGCCCCAGCCAATTTGAGTTACAAACGTTACAATGCCGGTTCGCTGATTCCGTTGTAATCCTTGTAACCTTATAACTTTTAATCGGCCGCATCCCTCACAACCACTTCCAATTTGATGTCTTGGAAAGCCAATTGATCGTGGATGAGACCGAGTAACTCTAGCGCGCGCGTGTCTGGCATTTGTGCGCAACGCAATTCAATGCGCGCCGGTTTTCCGGCGAGCTCCGGATGCGTCTCCGCCATTTCGCCGTCGAGCAAAAATGAAACGTAAGCGTTGAACCGTTCCTGCAACGCAAGCAATTGTTCATCCGAGTCGTTCCAATCGTTAGGCTCATTCATGACCAGAACGGCTTCGTTCGTTTTTGGATCGTGCGCGACTACATCGATAACACCCAGTCGATTTCCGGTGTTTGAGGTTTCAGGTTCGGGCTCCATGAGGCGTTTCGATGCGTGCGGTGATTCGATTCGGAGTTGGACGTTCGATCTTTGAGGTTCGATGTTCAAACTCAAATGACCAACGACCTCACCGCCGGGGAGATCCGCGCTTTACTCAAGCTCGAGCCACACGCCACCTGCGGATTCGTGCGCGTGACATTTATCAGCAAACAACGAATTTCGCCCGGTGGGCTCCCGGCACCGTTCATTGATGGCCGGCCAGCCGGCTCCGCACTCTTTTTCATGGTAACGCCGGATTCGCCCGTACGCCTGCATCGTATCCGCAACGACCAGCTTTATCACCGTTATTTAGGTGACCCTATCGAAGTTCTAATGCTGCACGAAAATGGCACAAGCGAACGCGCTGTAGTGGGCCCAGATTTGCGCGCCGGTCAATGCGTGCAGCTTTTAATCCCGGGAAACACGTTTCATACTGCGCGCGTGATTGGAGATCGGCGCTGGTTCCTCGGTGCGAGCACAGAATGGCCAGGCGTAGAACAAGTTGACGTGGAGATCGGCGATGTAGAAGCGCTCGCGGCAAAATATCCAGATGTCGCTGCGGACCTGCGGGCGTTCCAAAAAGGTACCTCCGGTTGACTTTAATCACTTCGGGACGCCGCGTCTGCGTTTCAAAAGATTTGATAGCGCGCGACTGCAAGGCGCGCCTAACTCGAGCGGACGGCCAGGCGGTCCCTCCCTACCACGAAACGCATTTGAACGTTGTGGCTGTGACGCGTTAATTCAATTCGATGCCAAAAACCAGGAAATCCAAACTAACGCTCCTTGGACGCAGCGACGCGAAAATGCCCGCTTCGCCGGCGGAGGCGCGACTGGAATCTTTTCCCAATCCGGTGCGCAGCCGCAATTACCGAATTCACTTTGAAACGGACGATTTCACTTCCGTTTGTCCCGTAACTGGCCAACCGGATTTTGCGAGAATCGACATCGATTACGTGCCGGACTACCTTTGCGTTGAAAGTAAATCACTGAAATTTTACCTGGCGTCCTATCGCAATGAGCGCGCCTTCAATGAAGCGGTCACAAATCGGATCCTGGATGATTTCGTGAAGGCTTGCTCGCCCCGTGAAGCAATCGTGACCGCGCAGTTCTCCGCACGCGGCGGCATCACGTTAACCGTCCGCGCCGAGCATCCGAACAAGAAGAACTCACAGGAGGATTGATGAGGCCCGTCATTCCGAGCGAAGTCGAGGAATCCCGCGGCGAAACCGAGGGCTATTTCCGCGGGGTCCTTCGACTCCGCTGCGCTTCGCTCAGAATGACAGTTGACCATGAATGAAACCCGCAGTTGTTCTTTTAAGCGGCGGAATCGATTCAACGACAACGCTGGCGATCGCCATCGCCGAACGTTACGAACCATACGCGCTCTCATTTGATTACGGCCAGCGTCACAAAATCGAAACAAAAGCAGCTCGACGTGTTGCTAACTCGTTAGGAGCCAAAGAACATCGCCTGGCAAAAATCGACCTGCGTGTATTTGGCGGATCGGCGCTTACCGAAGCCATCGATGTGCCGAAACAGCGGCCGGAAACAGAGATCGCGCATGGGATTCCGATCACATACGTCCCTGCCCGCAACACCATCTTTCTCGCATACGCGCTCGCCTGGGCGGACGTGCTTCATGCCAGTGACATTTTCATCGGTGTAAACGCGATCGATTACAGCGGCTACCCCGATTGCCGGCCGGAATTCATTGAAGCCTTTGAGCACCTCGCCAACCTCGCAACCAAAGCCGGCGTTGAAGGCATACGCTTTCAAATCCACACGCCGCTGATCAAATTTTCAAAAGCGGAAATCATTCACAAAGCCGTCGAACTTGGCATCGACCTGTCGCTCACCCACAGTTGCTATGATCCAACTCCCGAAGGCGTTGCCTGCGGCCAATGCGATTCCTGTCTTCTTCGGCTCAAAGGCTTTCGCGAAGCCGGAATCCAAGACCCGATTGGTTACGCAAATAAATGAAACGTTTCTTCAGAATTTTCGAACTCTCGAAAAACGAACAGCGAGTTGTGCTTATCGTGATGGTCATTCTCATCGCGATTGCATTCTTTGGATATGAACGCCGGATTCACCGTCCTCCAGCGCAATCAATCTCATCGACGGAACTGAAGCAGTCTCCAAGCCAGGCGAAATACGACAGGTGAGGTCTTGATTAGTCATTCGTTAGGCCAGGAATTCGTCCGTAGCCAACAAAGACCGGGCTGATCTTGGCGTCACCGCTTTTGGGCGGGGGCGGCATTTTAAAATCGAAAACGCTGACGCCCCAGCGTTGTTTGCCGTCGTAGGTGCGGCCGTCGCTCGAGCCGATCATGACGCGCTTGTTCGTCCGTTTCTCGCGGCCGAGATAAATCATGGTGTGCGTGATCGGCGGGTCGCGATCGATGTTGTAGGTGCCGCGCCAGAAGAGCAGGTCGCCGGGTTTCAGATCATTAAGTTCGAATGAATCCTCCTTGCGGCTCAGCACTGCATTGAAATCTCCCGCTTTGCGCACCCAGACGTATTGCTGACTCGAATCGCGCGGCACGTCGGGAAAACCATTTTGCTGAAGCACATAATAAACGAAACCTGAGCAATCCATGCCATCGTTTTTCGGATTGGCAGAGCCGTACGTGTAGCCCAGGTTTTGTTTTGCCAGCGCGAGGCTGGCGTCCAGGATTTGGCGAACCTTGGCCGGATATTTGTCGTAACCAGCGATTTCATCCGGCGAGAGACTAACGTTAGGCCAGGCCTTTTTCCCGGAAGCAGATCGTTCAGAAGAACGCGCGGGCGTTTCAGTGGGAGTTGGTGATGGACTTTCTTCGGATGAAGGGCTTGGCGATGGACTCGCTTTTTTCCGCCTTGATTTATGTTTGCGTGATTCGCTCGGAGATGGCGTCGGAGAGACTTTCTTATGTTTTGGCGACGGCGATCGGCGTCGGCTTACTCGATGAGCGCTTTCGATGTTTGCGACGAGGTGTGGGCGACGGATCGAAAACCTTTTTGATCTTTGTGCCTAACGATTCCTCGGCTGGAACCGCGACATCGATTGCTCCAACTAGTATCGCGAAAATTAAAAGCCATTTCATCATCAGAGCCACGCTCTCGAGGTTGTAGTGTCCGCTGTCCTCAGCGGAGAATCGATCGCGCGAACAGAGTTGGATGCGCTGAGACAGCGCACGCTACACCAGCTGATCACGAGTCATTGTGCTAGCTCTTCAAGAACTGCTTTGTCCAGACGAATGCCGCCTTCGAAATTTTCGAGAGGAAAATTCTCGTTCGGCGAATGGGCGCGGCAATCGGGCAACGCCAGACCCAGCAGCAACGTTTCAATTCCGAGAATTTCCCGGAACTGTGACACAATCGGGATGCTGCCGCCTTCCCGGATGAGGGCCGGCTCGCCTTTGAAAGCTTTGCGCAAGGCGCGCTGGGCCGCCTCACCCAGCGCCGAGTGCGGATCGGTGAGATACCACGGACCACTGTGGCCCCTGGTAAGTTCCAGCGTCACACCTTTGGGCAGATTTTTTTTCAGATGCGTTTCCGCCAGGTCCAGAATTTCATCGCCTCCCTGGTCCGGAACGAGACGAAACGTCAGTTTCGCAAAAGCGTGACTGGGGATCACGGTCTTGGTCCCCTGCCCCTGATAACCGCCGCCGATTCCGTTGATCTCGGCAGTCGGTCGCGCCCAGATCCGTTCCACTGAATTATAGCCGGCTTCGCCGAAAAGTTCCGGCACGCCTGTTTCCTCTCGAATCAATTTGTCGCCATCGACCGGAAGTTTACGCCACGCTTCTCGCTCCCAATCTTCGAGCGGCTTGACGCGATCGTAGAAACCCGCAATCGCCACGCGACCGTCGCGATCGTGAAGCGTGGCCAGCAATTGCGCCAGTGCCGTGATCGGATTTGCAACCGCACCGCCGAAAACACCGGAGTGCAGATCCATTTTCGGACCAGTCAGTTTCACCTCGAGAGCGGTTACGCCGCGCAATCCATAACTTAGGGTTGGCACACCGCGCGCGATCATCCCGGTATCGGAAACGACCGCTACGTCACACTTCAAAGCGTCGCGGTTTTTGCTGAGAAAAGGGCCGAGACTCCCACTGCCGATTTCCTCTTCCCCTTCGATCACCAGATGTAAATTTACCGGCAGCTCACGGTGCTCCTCGATCGTTTCCTGAATTCCCAGAATGTGGGCAAGGATTTGGCCCTTGTTGTCGGTCGCGCCGCGTGCAAAGACGTAGCCGTTTTTCAAGACAGGCTCGAACGGCGGCGAATCCCAAAGCTCCAATGGATCGGGCGGCTGCACATCGTAATGGCCATAGATCAAAACTGTCTTGCGTCCCGGCCGATGCTCATTCCGAGCCCAGACGATAGGGTGACGTTTTGTGGGTACCAGCTGCGTTTGCAGACCCATGCTGTTGAGCTTGTTCACCAGCCAATCTGCGCATTGCACCAATTTGTCCGTGTACTGGTCGTCCGTAGAAACACTCGGAAACCGCAGGAACGAATAATATTCTTCGAGATACTTGTCGCGCATGGTCAGAAGCTAATCGGTTTTCGCCGTTTGCCTACGATTTCCGGCGAAACCAATGCGCGCAAAATACAGAACTGACGCAAGGACCAGCACAATCCCGGTTATCGCAAATTCACGAACCGTGGCGTGAGCAAGAATCCAGATAATGGCGACAATCGCCAGCGCGGGTACAATTTTCATTCCGGGGAAATTGAAGGGCTGACCGTCTGAGCGCACATCGCGCTGCACCAATACCCAGCAGGCGGCGCAACAGAGCAGATACATTATCAACACGGCAACGTTCGAAAGCACCGCCAACCGTTCGAATGTGCCGCTGATTGAGAGCGCAAAGGCGATTGCCGCGTATGTAATGATTGCCACGTCCGGCGATCGATAGCGTGGATGAACGTGAGCGAAGAATTGCGGCAATGCGCCATCACGGCCAAACGCGAAGATCATTCGCGGCGAACTCAGAATGTCGCTGGTGACAAATCCAAATGCGGAGATACTGGCTCCGGCGAGAAGGATCATACGCCCCACATTGCCAAGAAACTGCGCTGCCGATTCGGCAAGTGGCGAGTCGGGATGATTCCCCAGATCGGCGCCAAGCGTTCCCTGGGCAACGACTTGAATCATGAGGTAAATGATCGTCGTCAGAACGAGGGCGAGATATGCCGAGCGAGGAACGGTGCGGGCCGGATTCTTCACTTCACCGCTGGGAATCAAAGCCACCTCGATTCCAACGAAGGCGAAAATCAAAAGGATCACGGCATCGCCTAACGACTTGCTGCCGGGCCATCCGGTCCAGGCAAGATTTGGCGGGTGAATAAAAAATATTCCGACGCAAACGAACAGCAGCAGCGGCAGAAGCTTCGCAACTGTGATCACAGTTACCGCACCCGCACCCTCCCGCACTCCCCGGATGTTGATGGACACGAGCACGGCATAGACGGCAAGCATCACGATGACGCGCACCACCGGGCCGCCGAGAAAGGGGACGACGAGCGCAACGGAGTTTGCAAACACATTCACGACGCCAGCCACCGCGCCGAGTGCCGTTAGAAAATAAAGCATGCCCGCGAGAAATCCGACGTAACGGCCAAACGCCACTTCGACATAGGCATAAAGACCGCCCGTCAGCGAGACGCGGCTGCCGGCGATCGCGAAACAAGTCACGAACAACACCATCGCAATCGCACAACAAACAAACGCGAGGGGCGCTGCAGGCCCCAGTCCCTTTGCCACCGCCGCCGGGATTACGAAAATTCCTGCACCGATTGTCGAACTGACAATATTCGCAGTGAGCGCCGGAAGCCCGATGCCGCGAACAAGTTGATGGTCGATCTGCTCTTCCTGCTGAATCCATGGTGGCGAGTCCTTTGCCATCGGTGCATCCTGAGTGATTGAGTTGCCCGAGGCAAGAGCGCGACTTAACTTCTCCGCCTGGGGAATCAATCTGTGGGTGAAGCAGCGATAATCGTTTCCGATGCTTGGGCGGACAGATTCCGACGAAGGAGTCAGTGCCTTTATCCTGAAACACCACATCCTGTGGTTTGCTCCTCCCGAAACCCCTTCAAATTGTATGATTTTCCGCTTGTAAGCCCGCGGGCCTTGCTGTATTGAGGCTGCCAAAGCGCGGGATTTTCCTGCCATGCATTTACAATCGCTCGAGCTATTCGGCTTCAAATCCTTTGCCGATAGAACCGTCTTCAATTTCCACGAAGGCGTTACGGCGATCGTTGGTCCCAACGGTTGCGGAAAATCGAATGTTCTCGATGCCGTGCGCTGGGCACTCGGCGAACAATCCGCGAAGTCGCTTCGCGGCGAGGAGATGGCAGACGTCATCTTCAACGGTGCAGAGGCACGCAAGCCCGTCGGCTATGCGGAGGTTTCGTTGACGTTCAGCGGTTGCGCCGAAGAACTTGGAATCGAGTGGCACGATGTGCGGGTGACGCGCCGCGTTTATCGGGATGGGAATTCCGAATATTTGCTGAACAAAACGGCCTGCCGCCTTCGCGATATTCAAAGTCTTTTCGCCGACACCGGGATTGCGCGGCCCGCCTACTCCATGATGGAGCAAGGCAGGATTGACATGATCTTGAGTTCGCGTCCCGAGGATCGTCGGGCGGTTTTCGAAGAAGCTGCCGGCATCACGAAATACAAAACGCAAAAACGCGAGGCGCTCCGGAAATTGGAGGCGACCGAAGCAAACCTGTTGCGCATCGGCGACGTGATCAAGGAAGTGAAACGCCAGATCGGATCGCTGCAGCGACAGGCGGGCAAAGCGCGTCGTTATCAGGCGTTACACGCAGATCTTCGCGTGCTTGAGACGCATCATGCGCGGCAGGAACTCGATTCGCTCGAGCGTGATTTCGCCGCATGCCGGGAAGAAATTGAGCGTCTCACACAGTCCGAACACTCCACACGCGAAAAAATAGACAACAGCGAAGGCACACTCGGGGACGAACGCCGCGCCCTGGACAAAATCGACGCGGAGATCGCGGATTCACAAGCAGCAGTTCAGCGTCTAGACAGCGAAATCGCAGCACACCGCAACCGCATCGAATTTAATAAACAGCGCGCGGAAGAGTTGACGGGGTTTGCCGAACGTGCGCGGCGGGATATTGCCGAAGCGGAAACAAAACGGGAAAGACACGCGGCGGAAATCGAGCAAACCAACAGCTCGATCGTAGAAATCGAGCGGCATTTAAAAGAAAAGGAAGCCGAGCTCGAAAAGGTGTCCGCTTTGGCCGGAGAAATGCACAAGGATCGGACAGAGCGAAACACGCGACTGCAAGAACTGCAGCTCGCGTTGTCGAAATCCGAGAACCGAATCTCTGCGCTAAATGAGGAACTCTCTGGAACGAAAGCGCGCCGTGAAATGACGAGCACGCAAATCGAACAAATTGCTGCGGAGATTAAGGGTTCGAGCGAAGCTCGCGGGAAATTGGTCGAGCAAATTGCTGTCTCATTAACGGGAAAGAAGCGCGAACGAACCGATATCGAGAACAGCCTGCGCGAAACAGAAAAACTGCTCTCCGAAACGGAACAGCAACTTTCGGTGCTAGAGCGTACCCTGGCCGAAAAGCGGTCGCGCCTCGACGTGTTGCGTCAACTGAACCAACAAGGCGAAGGGCTTGCCGAAGGTTCCCAGGCCCTCCTCAAAGGCACGCACGCTTCGATAGAAGTCCGTGAAGCCATTGCCGGTTCGCTCGTTGCACAACTCGATGTGGATCCCGAGTTCATTCAGGCGACAGAAGCCGCGCTAGGTCGGAATCTGCATGCCGTTATCTTGAAGGATGCGAAGCTCGCTTCGGAAATCATCGAGGGCCTGAAGAAAAATAAGCTCGGACAGGCGGCGCTGCTCATTCCGGGCCTGACAAAACCTGCGCAAAAAGCAGACGCAAAAGTTTTGCCCAAAGGTGCGCTTGCCTGGGTTACAGACAAGGTGACCGCACCTCAACCACTCGAACCGCTGGTCGCGGAGTTGCTCGGTAACGTCGCAATTTTTTCCGATCTCGAACAGGCGCTCGATTGCAAACAGGCAGAGCCCGCAATGAGAATGGCCACCCTCGCCGGTGAATATGTCTCCGCAGAAGGAGTCGTCTTTGGGGGCAGCGCCGAAGTGCGCGCAGCCTCGGTGCTCGAACGCAAGGCGGACATCGCCGACCTCGCGAAACAAGATGCCGAGCTCGCGAAGGAACGCGATTCCCTGAGCATCAAACGGGATAAGGCGAAAACCGCGGTCGAAGTCGCGCTGCAGCTTCAGCGAGAATTCAGCGAGGCCGGACGCAAAATCGACGATCTGCAATCCGAAAAAACTGCGTTGGAACGACAGGTGGCGACGGCGGACGAGCGAATAGCGCATCTGGAGCGCGAACTTCAATCAGTGCGAGACGCGCTCGCGCGACAGAAAACCGAATTCAGCGAAGTCGAAGCCGCGCAAAGGCAAACCACCTCCCGCGAAGAAGAGTTGACCGAGAGAATCAACCAACTGCGGCTTGCCATCGCCACCGATCGTCAGCGCAACGAGCTTCTCCTTGCCCAGCGCGAGCCGATGAGCGCCCGCGACGCCGAGTTGCTCGAAGTGATTTCGGTACGAAACGCGGACATCGCGACGTACGAACGAAAATCGGCTACCCACGCCAGGGAATCGGAAGAATCCGAGACGCTCATTAAAACCCAGAGTGCTGAGCGTGAAGAGGCAGAGGCGAATCGCGCAAAAATCGCCAGCCAACGCGCTACACGACTGGCCGCGATTTCCAATCGCGAAAAAGAACTACGACAACTGCGCGATTCGTTAGGCGAATTGCAAGATCGCCGCGCACAGCAACAGGTGCGCGAATCGCAATTACAAATGAAAATCGACAACCTCGTCGCGCACATTTCGCGCAGTTACCAGATCGATCTCGTCGGGTTTGCGCCAGACCAGCTCGCGTTCGAAAAAGTTTTACGTGCACAATGGAAAAGGTCGATCGACCGTTCCGCGGGCGATGAAATCAATGGCGTCAAACCCACCGCGGATGTGCCATCGCGTTCGGAGAACGCGATCCACCTAAGCGAGGCAAATCTGGAAAAATTTGTCGCCGAACTCAGAACTCAGCTCGACAACATGGGTCCCGTGAATCTCGATGCTGTCCATGAGTACCGATGAACTCGAGGAGCGTTACAAATTTCTCGAGACGCAAAACACCGATCTCACAAAGTCACGACAGGAGCTCCTCGACGTGATCGCCCGCATTAATTTCACCACGAGGAATCTATTTGCCGAAACCTTCGAGCAGATCCGGTCGAATTTTCGTGAAATGTTTGGGGAGTTGTTCCGCGGCGGGCGCGCCGATTTATCGCTGCTGGACGAGAATGATCCGCTCAACTGCGGTATCGAAATCACAGCCAAGCCGCCCGGGAAACAATTGCAAAGCGTGTCGCTGTTAAGCGGTGGCGAACGCGCCATGACGGCGGTTGCGCTGCTATTTGCAATCTACATGGTGCGCCCAAGTCCGTTCTGCATTCTCGACGAAGTAGATGCGCCCCTGGATGAGAATAACATTAACTCTTTCATCCGCGTGCTGGACCGGTTTGTGCAGCAAAGCCAGTTCATCATTATCACGCACAACAAACGAACGATCGCGAAAGCCGATATTTTATACGGGGTGACGATGGAAGAACGCGGCGTGAGTAAATTGGTCGGAGTAAAACTCACTGCTCCGGCGCAATCTGTGGCTGAACCCGCATCAAACGGCGGCGAACAAGCACCAAGACAGCGCCACCTCGCCTTGGCGATGCGTTAGTTTCTGGGGAGCACAGGCTGCCAGCCTGTAGTTCGCGGCAGCTTGCCGCGAACCTTCTCGCGAAGCGAATTCTGAATCACATCAGGAGCTTTTTGGCAAGGCTGCCGAAAAGAAAAGGTTGCCAGCCTGTGTCCAATGGAACCCGAAAGCGCCGCAAAAAACTTTGCGCGGAATTGCCGATCCTGGTTAAGATGATTCGATGCTTGAGACGGCGCAGCGGACTGCAAAACCAAAACGGAAAAAGGGCGCGCCCGCAATGCCGACCAAAGCTCCTGCAGACATTACCGCACCTCCCCACCAGCGATTTCTCGAGGCATTTCGTTGGATGCTGCTAACCCGCATCCTTGAAGAGAAGCTCGTTAGCCTGTACCGCGGCGGCCAGATCACAGGCGGTGTCTACATAGGCAAGGGCCAGGAAGCCGTCAGCGTGGCATCGGGTTTGTTTCTAAAAAAGGGGGACATCTTCGCGCCGTTGATTCGCGACCAGGCTGGACGATCCGCCTTTGGCGAGCCACTGGTCGACGTCACACGCACATATCTCGGTTCACGCCTCGGTCCCATGCGCGGACGTGACGGCAATATTCATCGAGGTCATCCGCGCGACAATGAACTGGCGATGATCAGTCATCTCGGCGCAATGGTTTCGGTCACAGTCGGCGCCTTGATGGCAAAGCGATTTAATGGAGAGAAAAACTTCGTGGGACTTACCTGCATCGGGGAAGGCGGCATGCAAACCGGCGCATTCCACGAAGGAATGAACATCGCCGCAGTGGAACGCGTGCCGCTCGTGATCGTAGCCACGAACAATCATTACGCCTATTCAACGCCTAACGAACGCGAATTCGCGTGCGACGACCTGGTCGATCGCGCGATCGGCTACGGATTCGAAGGATATAGCCTTGACGGAACCGACCTCTCGGCATGTCTGGAGGTAATTGGCAGCGCGGTGAAAAAGGCGCGCGCCGGAAGCCCGCCGCAATTGGTAGTCGCTTCAGTGCTGCGACTTTCGGGTCATGGCGAACACGACGATGCCAGCTACGTGCCCGATGAGATGAAGCGTCAGCCGTTTGCCCGTGATTGTTTAAAGGTCGCTGAGGAAACGATTATTAATCAAAAGCTCGCGAGCCCGGAGACGCTGGCCGAGTGGCGCAAAGAGGCAGTCGCGCAGGTGGAAGAAGCAATTGCCATGGCTCAGAAAGAACCCGTGCCCGAAGGAAACAAGGAAGATTGGTGCGCGTTATCCACGCGCGACCTGCTTGATCATCCCAACGACGAGGAAGGATTGGTATAACGTTTAAACATTTGATCTGGTGAAATCATGAGCCTCACGTACCTCGAAGCGATCCGTGAAGCGCAGGCGAAACTGTTGCGCGACAACGATCGTGTTTTCATTTACGGACAGGACGTCGGTGGAACCTTTGGCGGCGCGTTTAAAGCAACGAAAGGTCTGGCGAAGGAATTTCCCGGGCGTGTGTTAAACGCGCCGATCAGTGAGGACGCGATCGCAGGAACTGCAATCGGCGCCGCGATGCAGGGCATGCGGCCGATCATTGAAATGCAGTTCGCGGATTTTTCGAGCGTAGCGCTCAATCAAATCCTGAACAATGCGGGTACGCATTACTGGCGAACAGGCGTCCCGATACCGATCACTGTGCGTTTGCCGTCCGGCGGAACAAAAGGAAGCGGTCCGTTTCACAGTCAATCGATGGAATCGCTCTACGCTCATTACCCGGGGCTCATCGTGATGACGCCAGCCACGGTGGAAGACGCCTACACCATGCTGATAGAAGCGGTGGCAATCGATGATCCGGTTATCTACTGCGAACACAAATATCTTTATTACCATCTCAAGGCCGACAAACTGCCGGAAAAAGGTTTGCCGACCGGCCGTGCGCGCGTTGCGCGGGAGGGACGCGACCTCACGATCGTCAGCTACAGCGCAATGACGCAGGAATCCCTGGCCGCGGCGGAGGAACTCGCCCGTGAAGGACTCGAGGTTGAAGTTGTCGATCTGCGAACGGTAAAACCGCTCGACACTGACACGGTGCTTGCGTCTGTTGCGCGTACCGGACGTTTGCTCTGTGTTGGCGAATCTTTTCCCTGGGGCGGTACAACCGCGGAAGTAATCGCACGCGTCACGAGCCTCGGTTTTCATCTGCTCGACGCCCCGCCCCAACGTCTTAACGCGAAAGACACCCCAATCCCCTATCATCCAAACCTCTGGAGCGCGCACCGGCCCAACGCGAAAAATATCGTCGCAAAAGCGCGCGCATTACTTCGAGAATAGATTTATGTCACGAGCAAATTGTCATCTTGAGCGAAGCGAAGCGAAGTCGAAAGATCCCGCGAAGTTACCACTAAGGTTGTACAACGGGATTCCTCGACTTTGCTCGGAATGACCATGCCACAAGTCCCGATTATTATGCCGCAGTTAGGCGAATCAATCGCCGAAGCAACCATTGTCGACATCAAGGTTAAACCGGGGGATGAAGTTGCGGATGATCAAGAGATCATCGACGTCGAGACAAACAAGGCCGTCATGGGCGTGACCACGCCGTGCAAAGGAAAGATCGACAGGATCGCGGTGGAATTAAAGGAAACTTACCCTGTGGGCGCCGTGCTCGGTTACGTGGAAGCAAGTGAACAGGACGCTGCTCGCTTCGCAAAGCACGCGCCGGCTCCTCCACAAAAGGAAGTTGCGGAGGAAATCCCTGCACGCGCGGATCAGGAAGTGAGAGTAGCGCATGCGTCTCGCTTGCGAACGGGAGATGGCAACCGCGACGGTCGCCCTACATTACCCGTTCCCGCAGTAACGAAAGGCGCAACGTTCATGTCACCGCGCGTGCGGGCGCGCATGGCTGAACTGCAGCTAAGCACAGCAGATCTCGCCGGAATCATGGGAACCGGTGCAGGCAATCGAGTGACGATCAAAGACCTCGAAGCTTTTCTTCACAAGATAGACAACCAAACAGCGCATGAGGCATCCAAGATCCGCGCGGGAGTGGCAGACGCCATGCGCCGGAGCTGGACACGTCCCCTTTCGACAATCGGTTCGTCAGTGAATCTGGATCCAGTGTTGCAAGATCGGAAGTCGCACGATCCCAAGCCAGGCCTTGGCCTTTATGCGCTCCGCGCACTCGCACTCGCGCTAGCCGAAGACCCGGGAGCAGCGGCGAAATTCATTGGGAACCGCGTGGTGCAGTCCGATTCGATCGACCTTGGTATCGCGGTCGAAGCGGAGGACGGAATCATGGTCCCAGTCATTCGTAGCGCCGACAAAACATCGCTTGGTGATTTGACGACAAAATACAAGGAACTGGTCGAACTGGCGCGACAGCGGCGGATTTCACCCGACATGCAAGCCGGCGGCATCGCCACGGTTTCCAATTTTGGCATCTTCGGAATGGAATGGGGCACGCCAATCCCCCTGCCCGATCAAACGTTGCTGCTCGGCCTGGGCGCCGGAAAAAAAGTTCCGTCGTGGGATGAAACGAAAAAGGAATTCGTGCCCAAAACCGAGGCGCAAGTCACGTTAAGCTTCGATCATCGCAGTATCGACGGCGGCGGCGCCAGTCGTTTGCTGAAACGGGTCATTGAGTTGCTCGAAAATCCTAAAGACCTCTGACACGCCGCGCGTGTAAATGGAACGCGGTGCTCGAATATTGGTTACTTGAAATCGCGTCTCGTCATTCACGCAGGATTTGCGAAGTGCGGAAGCGCAAGCATTCGGACGGCGCTTTTCAATAACTTCCGGAAGCTACAGGGAGATAATGTTTTTGTTTTCGACAAGGATTTGAGAATTGCCCAAACGGCTACCGACCTGATCGGAACACCGATCTGGTCTCTGGAGCAGTCCAGGGAGAAATCTGAAAATCTCGCACGAAGACTCGGCATCGAAATTGCACAGCTCTCAAAGCGAAGACGAGATCACCTTGCGATCCTGAGCGCAGAAAATCTGGTGAATCCGGGGATGGCCGAGCTGTTCTCGGGACTCGATAGTCAGCTTGAAGTGTCGGTCATTTTCTATGTACGGCCGCAACTTCAATGGATACCATCAGCATGGAAACAATGGGGCTTGAAAACCGGCGTGCCGCTCAACGATTTTGTTTCCGAATGCGTCGACACTCACACGCCAGCATTCAGGCGGGGCATAGAAACCTGGAAGGCCGCACTCCCTGCGGCAACAATCCATGTTCGATTCCTCATTCCTGAACTATTGACCGGCGGAAATCCTGCTCGGGATTTTTTCACGACCCTCGGGCTCTCCGGCAAAGAGTACCGAGTACGAAAGTGACGCCCGAAATCCCAGCCTCGACGTTTCGGTTCTCCACACGCTGTCGAAAAATCCACATCTCTTCTCTGATGTGCACGATAACAGCTTAACGCTCGCGCTTACTCGGACGCTCTCGAAAAAGTTTCGATCGACAAACATTCAAATGCTTTCCCCTGAGCAGGAGGCCAGAATCGAAGAATCTTTTCGCGACGAAAACCTCTGGCTCCTGAACTCGTATTGCAGAGGGACGGAGGTGGATCGCATCTACCGGACATATTTCGTGCCGCGTCAGTCCGAACTCAGATATTCCGATATGACCGACATCGATCTGATATATCGCTGCCTCGGGATAATCCTGGAATCGATAGCCAGTGGTGAACTGTCCGCCGTCAGCGATGATAAAGTTCCAACTCCAAGCCCTCGCGCAATAAAAGGAAAATAGTGAAGCGTGGTTGGGACAAGCTGTCGTTACGGGACCTCATTTAATTTCGTATGCGTATCGCCGGGATTCGGCCAAAGCTGTTTGCAATTTGCGTACTGATCATCTGTGGCATCGGAGCGCATGCAAGTGAACCCGAGACAAATTTTGTCGAATTTTGGAAACATTTCAGAGCGGCGGTATTGGAGCGAAAATGGGAGCAGATCCAGAACTGCACAGAATTTCCGCTAAAGACTCACGGGAAACTAGATTGGTCTCCCCAAGGCGAAGTCACTGAATCAAAATTTCAGCGATTGTTTGAGAAATTCCTGGCACAGCGGGTTTTTGTACCGAAAGCTGACGGGATTTAGCTCAACTTTCGCACGAGGAACAGATCAGGAACCTTGTATCACCGCCCAAGGAGGAGCCGTCATCCAGGAGCTGGGCGCGCGTAGAAGATATGCAGTTCCGTCGCACAACCAGCGGCTGGAAACTGTACCTGCTTTACCTCGACGAGGAATAACAGGATCGACCAGATTGGTTAATTTGTGTTTGTTGAAATATTACGGCGACAAGACCAAATGCGATGATTAAAGCACACGTAAAGGCGATGCCGTTGCCCCAAATCAACCAATAAGGCCGGTAGCGAAGAATGAGCCGACCGTGCGCGCCCGCTGGGACTTCAACGGTTGGAAATAATCCGCGATACGTCGTGACGGGGAGGTTCTGATTGCCCAGTCGCGCTTTGTATCCCCGGAAATATGGCCGCGAAAACGCCAATAGCGCGGGTCGATCCCCCGTCGGCACATCGATGTCTGCTTGAACGAAATTCCGGGAGTCATGGATTCGCGAGATCGTGGCGGGAATAAATTTCTCGTTAGGCCGCGAATCGATCGAAGTAACGGAGCGAACCCGCGCGAACGGCGCGCCACGCCGATGGAAGACTTTTCCTTCATCCGTCGAAACGACGAGTTCCCATTCGGTGGCAGGCTGCGGCTCGATGTCCAATTCTCGCGCAACGACAATTCCATCAACACCCATCAATTCCAGCTCGCCACCTTTTCCGGCCTGCTGTTTTAGCAAGCGGCTTCCCACGTCAGGATTAATTTCACCATGAATGCTGGTTGCGAATTCGCGCGCCACGCCAGCTGCCCGGATGGGGCTATAGCCATTGATGAATCGCAATCCGGCCCACATCGACGTGCTTCCCGGGCGAAGCGTTTGGCCAACAGGCCCGGGTTTGTTTCCTACACAGTAGGTAAGCTCCGCCCACGGATAAACGCTGAGATAAAGCCGCTGGGGGTCCAGTGGCTCCGGCTTAAGCAAGTCTTGAGAAAAATCATACCTCGGAACTCCACAGTTTGTCGGAATGCAGAAATATGTGGCGAGAAAGGCGCAGAATGTGACGGCCGCTGGCAACCAGTTCAGCGGTAGGGTTATCGCGGCGCGATGAATCGGGCCACGCAGCGCGAATTCCCTCCCAAAAGCGCATTCTGCAATCAGCCAAACCGCGGTCAATCCAAGAAGGATCCAGAAGAGTGGAAGACTGTAAGAGCCCGCCGTGTGAAAAATCAAAGCGGCA
This sequence comes from uncultured Verrucomicrobiae bacterium, assembly GCA_963838045.1. Classification (GTDB taxonomy): domain Bacteria; phylum Verrucomicrobiota; class Verrucomicrobiia; order Chthoniobacterales; family UBA10450; genus Udaeobacter. The sequence goes on from CAWIPQ010000018.1 coordinate 51,032, forward strand.
ATTCCCGTTAAAATGACGAGTCCAAGCGCAACGGTGGCGGCGAGCCTTGATGGCAATCCTGCGCGCAGCACTTCTGCCGCGCAAATCGCCAGGACTAAATGAAAAAATGGCAGCCAGCGAAAACTCCACCGGAACAGACCTGCCGTTGGAGTCATGCAAAGCACGAGCACCACCAAGAGCAGGATGAGCTCCCACTTAATTCGCCTAACAAGCTGTCGCGCACGCCACACAAATCCCGCAATAAGCACGACAGGAGCGACTAAACCGCAAGCCAACTCGCTTGCCGCATGCGGGATGCTGCGTGAGGAAAAGTCGGTCCAATTCACTGTCCACGATGGCAAAATCAATCCTGCCAGTGCGGCAGGGGGGACCCGCCATTGCCAATGTGCCGTTGGCGATTGCAACTCCCGCGCGGAACCCTGAACCAAATCAAGGAGCGCCAGCCATGCAGGCGCGGAAAGGCCAAACCCGAGCGCCACGCCGAAGAGCATCGGCAGAACTGCCAATGTGGGAGGGACCTTGGCGTCCCGACTGTCGCGGCTCTGAGGCCGCTCCCACATTGTTTTGATCGAGAGCCAGCTGATCAGGAGCAGCAGCATCAAAACTGTGTACGGAAATCCGCCCGTGACGAGCAGGTAAACAAACGGGGCCGGCCAGAGGAACCGCCATTTCGTCCGTCGCGCATCGAGTGCGCGTTCCGCTCCCCACCAGGCCCATGGCAGCCAGGCGAACGCGCCGAGAGCGCCGAACCAGTCGGTCGCGCCCCAGCAAATGATCCAACCGTTGAGCGAAGCGACCAATGCCACAAAAATCGACGACGGAAACGAAAAGCCACGATCGCGCGCAAGCAGAAATGAGCCGGCAGCCAAAGCGAAAAGGTGCGCAATCGAGAGCGCAGCGGCCTGCTGCGGAAAAGTCAGCGGGAATTTCCAGATGAGTATGACGGCTGCATTGACAAAAAGCGAAAACGTTCCGTACCTGAAATTCGCCCGCTAGATTGCCGCAGACCCACGAATACGGGCTCAGGATCGGCCAATGACCTTCGGACCAACTCCGCGCCATATCGGCGAAAACCGGCAGGACCGACAATTCATAATCGTCATTCCAAAAAACCAGCGGATTGTGCCAGAGAAGTATCAGACAGAAGAAGACGACAATCAGACCGGCTGTGAATGTGCCGATGATTGTGAAACGCGTGCGCGCCGAGTGCATCTGCGGTTTTGTCTCAACGTCCAACGCCCAACGTCCAACGCTCAACGCCCAACAGAAGAAGGGGCGATTTCACGTTGATCCCGTCTCGGGCTTTTTCTGCGCGGTCCGAATACTCGCAAAGAAAATTTTGATCAATTCCTCAGTTTCACCCAGGATGGTCACCATTTTCTGCTGGGGAACCAGCCCAGCTTTTAAGAGAAGTCGCAGCCACCGCCGGGTTTCTTTCAATTCCTTGAGGCAAACTTTTAGTTTATGAATGAAATCTTTACGCGATTCGGCAGCTTCAACTTCGCCGTGGTTGCCATATGGTGACGTGCCGCACCGAAGCAGCTGACCCGCGATATGGTTTGCAGCCCTTGTATTTGGTAGTGAATCAACGAGTCGAATTATCCGTGCGCTGAACTCGAGCAGTCGATCTTCCAAGTCGAATCGCGGCTTATTTGCTGGTTGGGCGTTGGAGGTTGAGCGTTGGGCGTTGGACGTTGCCGCCTTTGACCGGTAAACCCCATCGTCCTCGCTAACCCGAAGCCATTCAATATTGGGCGTTCGGCGTTGGGCGTTCGACGTTTTCTTCCTCATAGAACCACTGGCTTGCCCTCGGTCATCAGGAGAACCTTTTCTTCGATTCCGTGCGTGCGCGCAGCTGTGAGCAATCGTTGCGGTGGTTCGTGGATCGGCTCGAAGCCGAGGCGGAAACTTCCGTAATGCATCGGGATTAAGGTATTGGCGCGCAGCTCGAGAAATGCTTTTACTGCTTCTTCAGGATTCATGTGAACTTCGCGGCCAGTGGGTGCGTCATATGCCCCGATGGGAAGCAAGGCCAACTCGACGTTAAATCGATCGCCAATTTCTTTGAACCCTGGGAAATAAGCAGTGTCGCCGCAGTGGAAAATCGTACGACCATTGGCAGCGACGACGAATCCCCCGAAATCGCGGTGCGAATCCGCAAGAAACCGCGCTCCCCAATGGTGACATGGAGTGAGTGAGATTTTGAGCGGGCCTAGCTCGACAGTCTGCCAGTAATCGAGCTCGTGCACGATGTGGAATCCCAGGTCGTGCACGAGATTTCCCACGCCTATCGGAACGACAATCGGTTGGTTTGCAGCAACGCGTCGCAAGGTGCGTCGATCGAGATGGTCGAAGTGCGCATGTGTCACCAGAACATAATCAATGGAGGGCAGATGATGGATTTCGAACCCGGGCCGTTTCAATCGTTTGATGACTTTGAGCCATTTCGACCAGATCGGGTCGATCAAAATGTTGACCTCGTGTGTTTGAATCAGAAATGAAGCGTGCCCAATCCAGGTAATGCAGATCTCGCCTTCGCGAACCTTTGGAAATTGAGGCGGCGTCTCCGCTCCGGATCGCTTCACAAAAAGCGACGGAATCAAAACACTGGTGAGAAAGTTGCGTTTGTGCCAATCGGGTCGCGGTCGAAGCCGCACACGGGTGGAATCTCGGCCGCGTGGTACAGGATCTTGATCGCGCGGCGGTTGACGAACAATATTTCGCCGACTCTTTTTGGGAAAACGAATTGGCACAGCTGCCGAAGGATATAGGCAGCCGCCTGTTAAGCAAACCCGGGCGGTTCACGCAGGACGAACGCATGACCCGTGACGTGACGTAAGAGGTGCCGGCCTGAACATTTTGCCGTTGCCACCTTGTATGTTTCCTGGTTTCGCGTTCAGTTTAGGCTGGTTTTATGGGGGCATGGAAAATTGTCATTCCAGTGTGTTTACTTTGCTCGGTCACAATCGCGTCCGAGTCACGACTGCCGTTTGGTACCGTTTTTAGGGGACAGGACCAATTCAACAGGCTGGTCAGGAAAGCGAAGGCCCAAAACTGGAAATCATTACCAATTGGCGACCGCACTGCGGCTGTCGGAAAAGCGCTCGTCGGCACGCGCTACAAACATTTCACGCTCGAGATCGATAACCGGATTGAGTCGCCTTCGGTCAATTTCAACGGAATGGATTGCTGGACGTTTTTCGAGACGGCACTGGGTTTCGCGCGAATGCTGAACGAACCGGAATCCAACTGGACCCCCGAACGATTGCTGCATTATATCGAAATGGACCGTTATCGCGGCGGTCAATGCACTGGCGAATACCTCTCGCGGCTGCATTATCTGGAAGACTGGCTTTATGATAATGATCGGCGAGGTCTGGTCGAAGATATGACGCGTAAGCTCGGCGGTCGCAGTGTCCCGCATTCCGCGCGCGAGATGAGCGTCGGCTGGCGCCATTACCGTTATCTCGCTGCGAACCGGTCCTTGCTGGGCCCGCTTGCCCGGATGGAAGCAAAGGTGTCCTCGCGGCCCCTTTATGAAATTCCAAAAAGCCAGGTCGCCAAAATCGAGCCAAAATTACGCAGCGGCGATGTCATTGGAGTCATTTCGCGGGAACGAAACGGTCTCCATTCGACTGCGCATGTCGGATTAGCTCTTCGAACGAGCGACGGCGTTTTGCATTTCATGCACGCTTCCTCGCCGAGCAATTACGGCAAGGTTGTCGTGGACGACGAGCTTTCGAAGTATCTCTATCGCTACCGCTCCGACAGCGGAATCCTGGTCGCGAGGCCGCTGCGATAAGGCGGGCCGTGTTCAGGCGGTATAACCGAATCGCGGGTCGAGTTCTGTCATTGCCTCCGCAGCAAATTGTTGGTCTTCCACCGAGAGGTATTCGCGATAACCGCCTACCTTGCCGCGGCGCACTTTAAACGATTCCGGATCACGCACATCACCCGGATGCAGGATGTTCGAATCAAACGCGCCGGCAGCCTCCAGTTTTTGCATGTTCTCGAAGCGCGAAAACTCGAGCGCCTCCTGAAAAATCGTCAGCGTCTGGCTCTGCTTCGCCGAGGACAGCGAGCAGATCGCGGAAATGTTCAGCCGGTGACGCGCGCAGTGCTTCATAGCGAACCAGAGTGAAATTGTCGCGTCCGGAGAATTCGTTGATCCAGTCGTTCATCGCGTTGATGATGGCGCGCACGCCGAGTTTTCTGTGACGCAACATTTCACTTACCGTCTTGTGCCTGAACTTCCGCGGCGCGTTTGGGTCGCGTCGTGTTAGCTGCAAATATAGAGAAACGAAACAATCCCGCGGGTCGCGCACGAGCAGAATGATTTTTGCCCGCCCGAGCTCGGCTCGCGGGATCAGATACTTACCTCGAAATCTGTCCCAGCGATCCCCTTTCGTGCGATGCTCAAACAGATCATGAGAAAAGATCAGGCGGGGAATCCGCTGTTCGCGATAACGATCCGGCCGCAGTGTAAATTCAAGGCCGAAGCGCTTGCAGAAATAGGCACAAAGGAATGCCCGTAACCAGGTGCGTCCGCTCTTTGGGACAGAAAGAATTATTGCGTCGCCACCGGAAAGTTCTTGTGCGCGGCTGCTGAAGTTTCGCCGCGTCAATCGCGAATTCGCCACCCGAAATCGCCGACGCAAGCCAGGCTTGTTTGGGAACGGAGTGTGGTGGGTTTCCTTGTAAGCCGCCGTAGGCTTCGGCTGCGCTCCAGCCATGGATTCAGATGTGATTTCGATCGCCATTCAGCTCGCTCAAATGACCCTCGGGCCGTTTGCATAAGACCGCAGAAAAGGGTATTTGTTCAAGCACAATTATTTTGGGGGCGTACTGGCTTCGACTCATCGTTGGAAGCACAGACGGCATGTCGAGGATGGTTCGTTGGCCTCGTTAAAAACCGGACCAAACAAATAAACGCAGACAACGAAGGTCTCGCTCTCGCGGCTTAATTGACCGTGACGTTTTCGCAGTGACGCCTGCTAGCGGCGAAAACGTGGACAGCAGGCTGGCAAATCGGCGGAGTGACCGCGTCGGTTTGTGAATCGATTTCGTGGACGCTCGGGAGCCGGCAGTGTGCCGATGCAAAGTTCGGCTCCTTAAAATTTTTCACCGGATAAACATGTAGATGTTTGCGCCGATAGCGGCGAGGACAGGGGTTCAACTCCCCTCGCCTCCAGCCCCGAACGCTTTCGGGGCTGTCACGCCGGAGTGAAACGAAGCCGGACGTTTTGGTCTTACAGGGTTACCGTCGCGAGCTACGCCCCGGCAAGCCAGCTCGATTCATGGCTTTTACTTACGTCCACATCTTGCAAAGCGAAGGCCGACCCTGAGCGGTTTTACACAGGATTGACGGCGAACCTTCGTTAACGTCTAACCCGTCACAACGAAGGGCGCGTACCGCATACCTCCAAGTGGAAGCCCTGGACACTTGGACCTACATCGCCATGTCCGATGCAACACGCGCCGCCGAACTGGAAAAATATTTCAAGTCGCACTCCGGACGCGCATTCGTAAAGAAACACTTATGATACCTTCACTCGCAACGTAGTGAAGAGCGAAGCCTTAAGCCAATCGCTCCAAAGCAGCGGTCGGCCATTGAGCTCAGCGCGCGCATTGGGGGCACACAACCCCGTGTCGAGTTTTAACCAATCCGTTAAGATCGTCGCGCAACGGGGCTGCTGGCAGGCGTGGTCTGTTGAATCACTTCCCGCCGGAGCGAACTCCTGGTGTGTCCTCGCATCCGCGTCCACCAGAGCACAATAGGTGCGGCAATAAACACCGACGAGTAAGTTCCAACGACAATACCGATGATGATCGCCAACGCGAAATCGCGCAGGACCGGTCCACCAAACAAGAACAAGCACAGGATCGGGACCAATGTAGAGCCGCTGGTCAAAAGCGTCCGGCTGAGGGTCTGGTTGATACTTTCGTTCATGATCTGCTCGATCGAGCCTCTTCGTCCACTGGCCAGACCTTCGCGGATTCGATCGTAGACGACGATCGTGTCATTGATCGAATAGCCGGCAATGGTTAGGACTGCGCCGACCATGGTCAATGTGAGTTCACGTCCGAGCAATGCAAACATCAAAACGGTAATGATTACATCGTGTAAGAGCGCCACGATTCCGCCCACCGCAAAGGAGAGTTCAAAGCGGAATGTCACAAAAATCAAAATGCCCACAATTCCCAGACCGAGCGCGACTAGCGAGCTTCTCGCTAACTCACCTCCGACAAGCGCACCCACCCGGTCTGAGCCTTCGATTCTGAGATTTGGCAGGCTTTGCGTAAGCTGTTTCTCGATCTTGTCGCTGGTGTTTATCGGGGTGCGAATGGACACATAGGTTCTGCCGCCTTGTTGCGATTCTTGAATCGACGCATCAGCAAAACCGACAGGCTTCAGCGCTTCACGAACCTCGGAGACCGGCACTCTGCCGGGGGCACTTACCGTGACCAGATCGCCGCCACGGAAATCGACACCGAAATTCTTTTCCCCTCGAAGGTAAAAAGCAACCGATCCGGCGACAATGATCGCGAGCGAGCACATGCAAGCAATGAACCCTTTGCCGAGGAAATCGATATGCTTCGAGGAAATCAATTGCATCATCGAGACACGCTTGATTTTTCCCGTATCGACAAACCAACCTAGAAGGTTCCGGCCAACGATCAGTGCGGTGAAAAGCGAAGCCAGTATGCCGAGTGTCAGAGTTATGGCGAAACCTTTCACAGGCCCACTTGCCTGCCAGAAAAGAATCACCGCAGTGATGAGCGTGGTTACGTTGGCGTCAAAAATCGAGCTAAAAGCCTTATTGTAAGCGGCTGGCATGGCGGCTTTAAGCGGTTTTCCAGCCGCCATTTCTTCTCGGAGTCGCTCGTAAATCAGCACGCTGGCATCCACCGCCATGCCGATGGACAGAATGATGCCGGCTACGCCCGGCAGAGTAAGCACGAACCGGAACATTGTGAGTGCTCCGAGCAATAAAATAAGATTAATGATGACGGCCAGATTCGCGATCAGCCCAGGAATCTTGTAGTAAATAGCTACGCCTATCAGCGTGATGGCCAGGCCTAACAAACCCGCCATCACACTTGCGCGAATGGAATCCATTCCAAGCGTCGGCGAGACACTGCGTTCCTCTTCGATTTTCACCGGAGTCTGCAGCGGATTCTCAAGTACGCTAGCCAAACCGCGGGCCTCTTCTTCAGTGAATCTTCCCGTAATCTGTGCGTCGCCGCCATAAATCGCATCCTGAATAACGGGGGCAGACTGAATGGCGCCATCGAGCACAATAGCAAATCGATGATGCACGTTGGCAGCGGTGATCCTCCCGAATTCTTTGGCGCCTTCAGCATCAAATCGCAAGTGAACAACCCAGCCGTCTTTTTCATAAGAAGCGCCTGCGTTCGAAACGTGCTCGCCGGAAAGGTCCGCTTTCTTCTTCACAAGCAGGCGCTCTTCGGTTGGTTTTTCGCCTTCCCGCTGCACCTGATGGCTTTCAATACGGTATTCGGGAGGAATAACGTCCTTGCCTTCATCGATCGCCTTAAGTTTTTCCCCGTTGTCGCGGTAAACCAGGCGAAACTCCAGTTTAGCTACCCGTGAGAGTTGATCGCGAGCCTCTTGGATTTTGGCTGCATCCAGCCCTGGAATTTGCACGAGGATGCGATCCGTGCCGACCGGGCTAATGACTGGTTCGCTCGTTCCGAAGACATCGACACGCTTGCGAATCACTTCCACCGCCTGGTCGAGCATTCCCTTGGTGATCGGTTTACCGGTAGGAACCAGGCGGATGAGAAACGAAGTGCCACCCTTGATGTCCAGCCCCAGTGTGATCTTCTCCTTTGGTGGCCAGATCGTCACGATGCTGAACGCGACGAGCAAAACCGTCAAGGTGGCAGCTAAAAGGCGTTTTCGCAGCCCTTGATCGGTGGCAAAATACCATCCAAAAAGGACCAGCATGGCAATGCCGATGAAAAATGTAAGCGCGGGCGTCATTGCATTTTCGATCTTCGATGTTCCATTTCCGATTTTCTAAGCGGCAGCAGCATCTTTAACCACTATGCCTCTTTCAGGACGTTGGTAACCGCCGACTTGTCGATCTCAATTTTTACGTTGTCAGCCACTTTCAGCAGCACTGTGTTCTCTTTCACATTGGAAATGAGACCGTGAATGCCGGCATTCGTCACCACCCGGTCACCTGTTTTTAAACTCGCAACCAATTGCTGCTGCTGTTGCTGTCGCTTTTTTTGCGGCCGGATCATCACAAAATACATGATGATAAAAATGAAAATCAACGGAATGAAAAACGAGCCGATGCCGCCGGCGGGGCCGGGTGCCGGCGATCCCGTTTGAGCCTGAGCAAGAATCATCCAGAGCATATCGAGAATTGGAGAGCGCACCTTAAGCACGAACGCGCCCGCTGCAATCGTTCTTTC
>CAWIPQ010000019.1:0-100330 GCA_963838045.1 uncultured Verrucomicrobiae bacterium
CAGCGGATGCATGCCGGACGGCGGTTCGCGGTGCAGGAGCAATTCGTAGTATCGCGCCATCAATTCGTCTGAAATGCTCATCAGTTTTCCGAACATCTCTGATGGGGCTTCGTTGACTGCAACGTAGTTGCCAAGGCTCTTGCTCATTTTCTTGCCGCCATCCAATCCTTCGAGAATGGGCAGCAAAAAGACAACCTGCTGCGACATGCCTTCCTCTCTTTGAAAGTCACGGCCCATTAAAATGTTAAAAAGTTGATCCGTCCCGCCGAGTTCGACGTCAGCTTTCACCATCACCGAGTCCCATGCCTGCATGATTGGATATTGGACTTCGTGGGCACGGATCGGATGCTGTTGTTCCATGCGCGTCTTGAAATCCTCTCGCTGCAAGATCTGCTGCAAAGTCACGCGGCTGTTCAGGCGAACGACATCCTGGAACGACATGGCGCGAAACCAGTCGCCATTGCAAACGGTTTCCGTGCGCGCGGGATCGAGAATTTTGAAGGCTTGCTCCCGATAGGTCGCCGCGTTTGCGATCACTTCCTGATGCGTCAGGTGCGGCCGGGTAACGGATCGCCCGCTCGGGTCGCCTATCATTCCGGTAAAATCGCCAATAATCAGAATTGCCTGATGGCCGAGATCCTGAAACTGCCTCAGTTTTCGTAAAACGATCGTATGGCCGAGATGAATGTCTGACGTAGTAGGATCGACCCCGAGTTTGATGCGTAAGGGCCGATCGAGTGCAAGCTTTTCACGTAAATCGCTCTCGTCGATGATCTGCGCCGCACCTTGTTTTAACAGGGCGAGAACTTCGTCCGGTTGCATCACCACTTCACTATCCTCATTCCGAGCGAAGTCGAGGAATCCCGTGGTGATAGATCGAGGGTAAGTCCGCGGGATGTCTCGACTTCGCTCGACATGACGCGAGCGCGCTACTTGTTTTTGTTCAGCAACTCGCGCACCTGATCGATGGTCAGCGGCGCGTTCTGCTGGTTTAGCGATTTTTGACTCTTTCCTTCGTCGAGAAACGGCCGGCTCCCGGCATAAGCGCGCGAGGTCACTTTTTTACCGGATTGAGGAGCCTCGCGAACGCCGCGAGCGGTCTGATTTGCGTACGCGGAACGAGTATTTGCAACTGATCGCCGGGATGAAACTTCGGAGGCTTTGCGTCCTCCCTGGTAAGTCTGGGAATAAAATTGCGTCGTCGAGAAGTCTCGTGTTCCAGAGAATTTCTCCGAATGCGTTTTCTGGTGAAAGAAAAAGGTTCCCACAGTTGCGCGCTTGTTGATCGGCGATGATCCGTCGGCTACAAATTTTTTGTTCTGCGCGTCATTTTTAAGCTTCATGTCCGGTTTGAGGAGCCGGTCGAGTAGTTTTTTTTCCTGGTCCTGTGCGCTCGCAGAGCAGCCAACAGCTACCAGGATTAGCAATACGCCAGCCAATTTTCGCACCTTGCAAGGCTGCCGGACTCAGGAGGTGTTTGTAAAGCACATTTGCTCGATAACCCTCCAGGTGCCGCCCAGACTCCCTGGCGCGGCGCTCCAAATGCATCGGTTTTTGTTGTTTTCGCTATTTCTGCGGCAGACAATGGCGCATGGCTGAACACGTTTACAAAAAAATCGAGATAGTCGGTTCTTCTCCTAACGGATTTGAAGAAGCGATCCGGAATGCGCTCACCCGTGCGAAGAAAACGGTTCGCAATATGCGGTGGTTCGAGGTGTCCGAAACCCGCGGCTATATTGAGGATGGCGCAATCGAACACTGGCAGGTAACGTTGAAAATTGGATTCACGCTGGACGATTGATCTCAGCGAGCACTTCACTTCAATGTTTTCCTGCTACGGCGTAGCTTGGTGAAAGCCACTACCGTCTCAATCCCGGAAACTTTCCACTATTCGCGTTCCTGGGCGGATTGATACAGTTTGGCGGCGCCATAAATCACTATGGCCGGTCTTAGTGCCACCAGGAGTAGACGAAGAAGTCCAGCGATCACTCGCCCCAGCGGCAAACGATTCAGAATGTACCCCGCCGCAAACGCATACAGAAGAGACTGTGTGGGCTTCTCGCGCACGTAATCTCCGGTTTCGTTGACGACCGTTTCGACTCGGTCTTTCACCCACTGCATTCCGCGCTCCGGATATTCAGCAACCATTTCGGCAGATAACTGATCCATGTCGATTAATGATTCGGATTATGATCCTCTCTTGCGCGCCTCAAAGTGTCAACGCAAAGCGAGCCAGATGGAACTTGCGCCTGTGCCGGGAAGAAAATCAGGAAGCGGGAACGGCCGGTAGAACGTCGCCATGCGGCGCGTCTCTTTGAGGCAATATCGAGCCATGACCTCCAGCGCGGACTGGCTCAGCGTCGAACAATTCGTTGAGAGCAGGACCTGGCCATTGCGCTCTGCCAGCGCAAGAGCGCTGATGAGCAAATCTTCGAAATCATCCTTGACCTGAAAGGTCTTTCCGCGTGGAGAACGCGAAAAGGTCGGTGGGTCGAGAATAATCGCGTCGAATTTTTCGCCTCGCCTCTCAAGCCGCGGCAGTACCGACCTCACATCGTCCGCAATGAAACGGTGATCGATCGTTGGGATCTGGTTGAGCGCAAAATTTTCGCGTCCGCGCGTAAGATATTTTTTCGAAAGGTCCACGTTGACGGTGCGCGCCCCGCTACATGCCGCACACAACGAAAACGAGCAGGTATAAGCGAAGCAATTCAGTAGTCGCCTGGGCGCGATATGACGCACATATCGGCGATTTTCTCTCTGATCCAGGAACAGACCCGGCGAATAGCCTGTGCCGAAGTCGATGCCGAACCTCAAATGCCGTTCGCTGACAACGGTCTGCGATGCATCGGCGGGATCGCCAATTATCAGATGTGGCGCTTCGCGTTGTTCGCTTTTTCGGGGAACAAATCGCACAAACACACGTCGCACAGCGAAGCCGACTGAGCTTGGCCATGACTGCAGCTCCTTAATGAGTCGTTCCCGTGCCAGCACTTTCCGGTATGAAATGAGAATGTCATTGCCGAAACGTTCCACCCAGCCGTCGTCAATCGTGCACAGCCGATGGGCGTCGGTGCCCTCTGCCTGAAAGTCACGGAGCAAGCCTGGATCAATCCATCCAAAATTCATTTTTTCCTATGCTCCAAGGGCATACCTCGAATTCGACCTCGCGCAACGGATGGGTTGCCGGGAAACTCGACGTCGGTACAATCCGCTGTAGCCACAGGCCTGCAGCCGGTATTTTCGAGCGGGGCATTCTTGGAGAACAGCCCGCACACACGTGGCTGCAAACGGGCATGCCGCTGGCCGGACAAACCGACTGCTTATGTATGCAAAGAGTTACCGTTCGTGTTCCGGGGAGCACTTCTAATTTGGGTCCTGGCTTCGATTGCCTCGGAATCGCGCTGCGTATTCACAATCGTGTGACGCTGGTGCGCAGCCGTGTGCGTTCTGTCTCTCATCCGCGAATTGTCTCCGAGGCAGCGGATCGATTCTTCAAGCATGCACGCCGTAGGCCTTTCTCATTTTCGTATTGCATTGCGGAACAGGTTCCTCGCGCGCGCGGTTTGGGCAGCAGCGCAACCGTTCGCCTTGGTGTGCTGCTTGCTTTGAACCGTCTGAGCGATAGTCCGCTTGACCGGGCTGCGATCTTCGGGATATGCGCCGAACTGGAGGGCCATCCTGACAACGCTGCGCCGGCAACGTTTGGCGGCTTCACAGTGACAAGGAATGACGGCTGCTCAGCCGTCATCTTCCGACGGCTGCCCAAGCCGTCGTTCCCCGGCTATACTACTCAACATTTCGACGTTTCCCCGCGCCTCCATTTCGTGCTTCTGATTCCCGAACTTAAAATTAAAACATCGAAAGCTCGGAGAATATTGCCTTCAAAAATTTCACGCATTGCGGCAGTAGAAAACTGTGGAAACGCATGTGCGCTGACAGCGGCGTTCGTATCGCAAGACTACAGGAAACTGCGCGGCACTTTCACTGATTATCTGCATCAACCATTTCGTTCAAAACTGCTTGCCTTTCTTCCACGGGTGATCGCGGCTGCTGAGCGAGCTGGCGCACTTGGAGCGTTCCTTAGTGGAAGCGGTTCGACGATTGCGGCTGTCACACTTCACGCGCCGAAAAAAGTCGCCGCGGCCATGGTGCACGCTGCGAAGGACGCCTGCGCGTACGATCATCACGCATGCGGGCAACCGGGGGGCGCAGGTCTTGCCACTCCGCAATGCCCAGCCGAGACGAGGGATTGCCAGGACAGCAGGCCAAGTCGCGACGGGTAGCGGCGAGCGAGCGAGGCCAGCGAAAGAGTTTCAATTCACAGTTGAACGTTGAGATGGGCCGCCGCCTTGAACAATTAGAAGAATTTGGAATTGATGTCGTTCTTGAACGGCGCCATGGCGCGCGCGCTTCCGTCCTTCGCGAGATTCTTTACTGGCTCTCGCTTCTTTACGATCGGGTAGTGCAAGCCCGGCTTTATCTCTATCGCAAGAGAGTGTTCCGCGAACGCGCGCTCGGCTGCCTCGTAATCAGCATCGGGAATCTCACCGTTGGCGGGACGGGTAAAACGCCGATCGTTGAGAAATTTGCCCGTGCATTGCAGGCGGGCGGACGACGAGTGGCGATCCTCAGTCGCGGTTATAAAAGCGTCCCTCGCAAACGAGATTGGCGGAGTTGGTTCCGTCGAGATTCCGAGCCACCGCGGGTCGTTTCCGATGGAAAATCATTGCTGCTCGACTCACTGACGGCGGGAGACGAGCCGTACATGCTCGCTCACAATTTAAAGGATGTAATCGTGCTGGTGGACAAAGACAGGGTGAAAAGCGGCCGGTTTGCCATCGACAAATGGCAGGTCGACACCTTGTTGCTCGACGACGGATTTCAATATCTCCATCTGAAACACCGGCTGGACATGGTGCTGGTGGATCGGCAAGCCCCTTTCGGAAATGAATTCCTCCTGCCGCGCGGGACCTTGCGCGAGAGACCGCGCAATCTGCGCCGCGCCAGCTACATCTTCATCACCAAGAACACCGGAGACCCCAATTTCGAATTGATGCGACGAATTCGCCGTTACAATCGAACCGCTGAAGTGATCGAATGCGCACACAAACCGCTTTATCTCCAGAATGTTTTTACCGGCGAACGACTGCCGCTCGAGACTTTGCGCGACACTTTCATCGGTTCCCTCTGCGCGATCGCTGCGCCGGAAAGCTTTGAGGGTGCTCTAAACAAACTCGGCGCTCACGTCGATCTCGCAAAGCGTTACATCGATCATCATTATTATACAGAGGCTGAACTGATCAGCTTCATCAAACGTTGTATCCGACGCGATCTCGCAATGATTGTGACCACCGAAAAAGACTCGGTCCGGATGCCGCGGCTGCCGGAAGCGGAATTAAAAGTGCCGCTTTATTTTCTGCGGGTGGAAATCGACGTCTTAAGCGGGCACGGGAGCTGGGAGCAGTGTGTGGCCCGAATTTGCAAGCCCACGCCGATCCTATCGCCCGAGCGTTTCTTCGCCTGAAGCCTTCCTTTGTGAATTCGACATTGGACGTTCGGCGTTGGGCGTTGGACGTTTAGCTAATGTCCGAGAAAGCGCAGCTTGTGGTTGGAGGGAAGAAGCTTTCGGTATCGAACCTAAATAAGGTTCTTTACCCAAAGTCCGGATTCACCAAAGGAGAGGTGATTGACTATTTTATCCGAATAGCCCCTGTGCTTTTGCCGCACTTGAAAAACCGACCGCTGACCATGAAGCGGTATCCAGACGGAGTGGAAGGCGAGTTTTTCTACGAAAAAAACTGTCCGTCACATCGCCCGAAATGGGTGAAAACGGCAAAGGTATGGAGCGAAGGCAATCAGCGGACCATGGACTATTGTCTTGCCAACGATCTGCCCACGCTCGTCTGGGCGGCAAACCTCGCCGACCTCGAACTGCATACCTCGCTCTCGCGCAAGAACAATATCGAACGCCCGACCATGATGGTCTTTGATCTCGATCCCGGCGCACCCGCCGACATCGTGCAATGCTGTCAGGTCGGCCTGTGGCTTCGCGATCTTTTGGCGAAAATGAAACTGAAGAGCTGGGCGAAAACGAGCGGCTCAAAGGGTTTGCAGGTGTATGTGCCGTTGAACACCGCGGTGAGTTACGACGACACCAAGGGCTTGTCCCGTGCCTTGGCGCAACATCTGGAGCGTGAGCACCCCGGGCTTGTGACCTCGAATATGTCTAAAGCGGTGCGCAAAGGGAAAGTGTTCGTCGATTGGAGCCAAAACGACGAACACAAAACCACCATCTGCGTTTACTCACTCCGCGCGAAAGAAGAACCAACGGTTTCGACTCCGGTCACCTGGAACGAAGTGGAGAATTGTTTGAAAAAGAAAAATGCCGGGCTGCTAAAATTTCGCTCTGACCAGGCTCTCGACCGGGCAGAAAAACTCGGCGATCTCTTCGAACCGGTCGAAACACTCAAACAAAAGCTGCCGAAGACAAAAGATTTATAACGGTGATGCGCTTGGATGGAGGACTAAAATGTATGAACAATCAGTTTTTGTTTAATGCGGTTGGATGGTTGGGAGCCGCCGCTCTGCTTGTTGCTTACGCGATGGTATCTTCACGGAAATTGGAAGGACACTCAACCGTGTTTCAGCTCCTCAACGTAGGTGGCAGTCTTCTTCTCGCCGCAAACACAATTTTCTACGGAGCGTACCCCTCCACTTTTGTTAACGTCATCTGGGCAGCGATAGCCATTTTTTCAATCACTACACAAAGACGCATGTCCTCTCGTTAGAAACCGACCGATTTTCACGCATGCGCAAAGTCAATCTCAAACACGTCCCTGAGCAGGAGCGCAACTCGCCTAAAGGAAAATTTGGCCGGTTCACTAAGAATATTTCCGTAGCTCTAGGGCGAGAGCCAGAGTCTCTCGATCTGTCGAAACGGCATCCATTTGATCTCGCGCTGGTGCGGATTCCAAAGGGCAAAACGCTCTGTCCATACCACGCGCATGCAGCTGAATCAGAGCTTTATCTCGTCGTTTCCGGGCGCGGGAACGTGCGCGACAAAGATGGAACAACTGAGGTCGGACCTGGCGACGCCTTTTTCTTTCAACCCGGCGAGGCACATCAGCTTAGCAATGCAGGGGACGAGGATTTCGTTTACTACGTCATCGCCGATAATCCGCGCAGCGGCGGGTCAACGGGCGATTCCTGTTATTATCCCGACAGTAACAAATGGGCGGTCACAAAGGATGGGTCCGAAGAATTGATCGTGAAAGGAATGGAGACGGAGTACTTCGATGGGGAGGAATAATTTCCCGCTTGTAGGACGTCGGTTTCAGACGCCAGCCCGGACCCAGCCATTTTGGAAAGCAGTTGTCGTCATGCGAAAATGAGAAAGGTAAACATTAACGAAATTAAGGAAGACCCCTGGCAATCGCCGGGTGGCAAATACGCCGTTTGTTTCAAGGGAATTTCTGAGGCGCTCGGACGCGAGCCGGCGTCACTCGATTTATCCAAAAGACATCCGTTCGATTTGGAATGGAGTCGGATTCCACCAGGAAAGCTTAATTTTCCGTACCATGCGCACTCGGCGCAATGGGAGCTTTACTTGGTCATTTCCGGTGAGGGAAATGTTCGCCACAAGGATGGCACCACCAAAGTCGCGCCCGGGGATGCATTCATCTTCGGCCCTAACGAACCGCATCAGCTGATCAACTCAGGCAACGAAGATTTGATTTATTACGTCATCGCCGACAACCCGATCGGCGAGTCAGGGTATTATCCCGACAGCGGAAAATGGAAGATGAACAAGTCGTCCGCAGCGGATCGCGTTGTGATTAAGGGCCAGGAAACCGATTACTTCGACGGCGAAGAATGAATCGGCAAAGCAGGTGTGCAAAAGATCAAACCTGGAATCCATGAATTCAGAAGGAAATCGAAATATGGAACCGGAAAGACCGACCGAAGATTTTCCATACAAGACCTATCTCAACATCCTTTGCGGACCGCTGGAGGTTGTCGATGTCCAAAAGCTGGCCGATGCCTGCACTGACAAATGGTACAACCAGACGCTTTGCAAGGTGAACGATTCGGTGATCAGGATGGCTGTTGTGCAAGGCAGTATCATTGGCACGAACACAACGACATCGATGAATTCTTTTTCGTGCTCGATGGACGATTCCTGATCGATCTTGAAGATCGGGTGATTGATCTCGCACCGCGGCAGGGTTTCGTCGTGCCAAAAGGTGTGCGCCATCGCACGCGCGCTCCTGAACGCACGGTCATCCTGATGGTCGAGCGCGCAGACATTGTTCCGACCGGTGACTAATGCAGAGCCGGTGAAAATTATTTCAGGCGGCCAAACGGGCGTCGATCGTGCTGCGCTCGACGTCGCGCTCAAGCACGGACTCGAGTGTGGTGGCTGGTGCCCGGCAGGACGCCTCGACGAATTGGGCAGGATTCCGAATCAATATCCGCTTCAAGAATTGGAAGCCGGTGGTTTCGCGGAACGCACCTCGCAGAACGTGAAAGATTCTGATGGAACTGTCGTAATTTACCCGGGCAAGCTTTACGGCGGAACTGAGCGCACCGTTCATTTGTGCATTGAGCTAAAGCGACCGCACGAACTCATCGACGCGTCAAAACTTACCACCGAAAACGCCGCGAAGTTGATCACCGAATTTGTGCGCAACAGAAAGATCGACATTTTGAACATCGCCGGTCCGCGCCAAAGCGAGTGGCCGGAAGGCTACGATTACGCTTCCGAAGTGCTCGATCGCTTCCTTGAGTTGTAGCGGCGTTTGTGTCAAACGCCGAAACGAGACGCTTGGCAGAAGCGTTTCTACAACATTACTCGTAGCGCAAGGCTTTGACCGGATCGAGGCGCGCGGCGAAATAAGCAGGGATCAACGCCGCGAATGAGCAAATCAAAAACGCACTGATACAGATGATCACGACATCGTGTGGAATCACCTCGGCTGGAATCGACGAAAACTGATAGACCTCGCGCGGGAAAATCTCGATGTGAAACGTCGATCCCAGCCAGTGACTGAATTCATTGCGGTAGCGGATCAGTGTCATCCCAAGTCCGAGACCGGTGAGGGTTCCGAAAAGACCGACAATTGTGCCCTGGCCAAGAAATACCCAGATGATTTGCGTAATGTTCGCCCCGAGTGCTTTCACGATTCCAATCTCGCGTCGCTTTTGCACGGTGACGGTGATCAGAGTGCTCATGATTCCGAAAGCGGCGACGATCACGATGAAAAACAAAAGAAAAAACATGACCGTGCGTTCAAGTCGCACCGCTTCGAAATACTGTCGATTCATATCGATCCAGGTCTGTGCGTATTCCGGTGGTTCGAGGAATCGTTGAATTTCCTCTTTCACACGTTCGGCATCGTATGGATTGTCCGTCCTGACCGTGATGCCATGCAAAGCATCGCCCAGTCCGTATAGCTCCTGGCCAACGTAAACCGGCACGAGCAAAAACTCGGAGTCGTGAAGATAATGGCCGGTCTCAAAAATGCCCGTGACAGTGAGTTCCTTAGGGAGGATCACATCACGCAATTCGTCCACCGCTTTCTTCTCCTCTTCTCCTTTTGCGTCCTCCAGTTTTTTTATGCTATCGAGGACCTGACCGAGATTGCCCGGCGAATAGATCGTTACCTTATCCCCCACGGTGACTCCGAGCCTTCGCGCCAGCTCAATCCCGAGCACTGTGGACTCCCCTTCCAGATCGAGCTTGCCGAACTTAATGAATTTTTGCAGTGGAATGACTTTTTCTTCCTGCGCCGGATCTATACCGCGAATCAGAGGCGCAAGGCGTCGGTTGTGAAATTCCACAATTACCGGCCCCTGCACGTACGGAGCCGTGGCCACGACCCCGGGTGTTTTGTCGATCCTGCTCTTGAGCGCCCGCCAATCACGCAATACGTCCTCGGAAGTCACCAGAATATGCGCGTCGAAATCGATGACTTTCTGGCGTAGTTCCCGGTCGAATCCGGTCATCACTGAAATCACAAGAATCAGCACGGTCACGCCGAGCATCACGCCCACAACGGAAATCAGGGTGATGATCGAAAGAAAGGTGCGCTTCGGTTTCAAATACCGCAGCGCCAGGAAAATACTAAACGGAAGCTTCAATTCGCCCTTAGCGTGGCGGTGAATTCAATGAGATTCAACCGCGTCTGGTTTTCGAACCGCGCAACGGCTACTTGAGTGCGTGTGTTTTTAGTTCCTCGAGCGTGACAAACTCGAGCGCGGAAGCGTGGGTCGCTTCGAGATCGACGGGCGCCGCGCGATTGTGGTCCAGCGCGCTTTTCCACCGTGTCACGCATACACACCATTTGTCACCAGGCTTGAGCCCGGGAAAACCCCATTCCGGGTGGGGCGTGACGAGATCGTTCCCGTCCAGGACAGAATAATCCAGAAACTCCTGCGTGACTTTGACGCAAACCGTGTGCTGACCCACATCCTCCGGCCCCGTTTTACAATAGCCGTCGCGATAAAATCCGGTCATCGGATCGCGACAACAACATTTCAATTCTGTCCCCAAAACATTCGTCGGCATAAACAACTTCGTGTTACGCTTGGAAGTCTACCGGAGGAATAGCAAATGCCAATCCGCGCGAAATACGTCCATACCAATCTGGTCGCCCGGGATTGGAAACGGCTGGTCCGATTCTACTGCGAAGTGTTCGCATGCGAACCTAAAGGTCCGGAACGTGACTTGTCTGACACCTGGCTCGATAGAGTAAACGCAGTCCCAAACGCGCATCTTCGCGGGGTCCATTTACGCTTGCCTGGATTCGATCAGGATGGGCCGACGCTCGAGATCTTCAGCTATGATCAGTCTGATCGAACGCGACCTGCCGCGAGCAAATGAATGCGGATTCGCGCACATTGCGTTTGCCGTGGACGATGTGGACGAAGCGCTCCAGGCGGTCATTGCAGCAGGAGGCGGCGCGGTCGGAGAAATTGCCAGCGCAAAAGTAGATGGCGTTGGCCTGCTGCGAGTCGTCTATGCCCGGGACCCAGAAGGCAACATTGTTGAGCTGCAAAAGTGGAGTTGAACCGGAAACTGCTGCTGCTTTGTGGTTAGGGAAACCGTCATCGCGTACTGGCTCTTACCGGCCGAGCCGGCGCGTAGCTTTTTTCAGCGAATCATCAATGATCTCTCACGCGAACTCGACGCGCCCGCCTTCAAGCCGCACGTAACGGTTCACGTCGGAGCCGATCGCGCTGATTTGGCTGAGGCAGCTCTTGAGCACGCTGCGCGCGAATGCACAGAAATCAGGCTGACACCTTGTGGAATCGATCAGTCAGAAGAGTTTATCAAAACGCTCTTTGTGCAATTTGCCTTGACTCCGGAACTGCGGCAGTTGAACGAGATGATCCGCGAGAGTGCTCACGATTCATTGCATTACGATCTAAAGCCACACTTAAGTTTGCTCTACAAGAAAACGTCAGCCGCAACCCGGCGCGAGCTCGCGGCTTCAATCCGAGTGCCATTTTCCGAGGTCAGTTTCGATGCGCTTGAGGCGATCCGGTGCGTTTCGCCTACTCAGAGCGCCGCAGACGTCGAAGCATGGCAATTAGTGGCGGCGAGAGAGCCGGCCCGCTAGCGCATTTCAATTTCATCTCACACACGCGATCGAGAAATGTGATGAGCAGCAGTTTTCAAATTGCCTGCAATTGAGCGGCAGCCAGAACGTTTTCCGCTACAACTCGACGACGCGATACGGCTTTCCGGTTTTGCGCAACGCCGGCGCGGAGACGTTGTAAACGGGAACACCAGTGGACGTTTTCCCTTCGAGAATTCCGTTGTGCGCGTGGCCATGGAATACTGCGGTAGCGCGGAATCGGTTGATCGGTTCCTCCAGCCGGCTGGAACCGAGAAAGGCAAAAATTTCCGGATCTTCCCCCTGCAGTGTGGCGCGAATTGGGGAGTAATGTAGCACCACGATTCTGCGCTCCGTTTGCAGCTTAACCAGCGCCTGTTCCAGCCGAATCGCATGACTGATTGATTCCTGCACGAATTGTTTAATCAGCGGTTCGCCCCACGCGTTCAGCATTCGCCGTCCGAAACCGCCGCCGAAGCCGCAGATTCCCGCAAATCCGACCCCACCGATTTCGATGGCTTCCCCGTTGAGCATCGTTACGCCAGCGTCGTCAAGGACCTTCGCGACCGCTTCCGGCTGCCCGGACTCGTAATCATGATTTCCAATAACGGCGACGCAGGGGATTTTCACCGCGGTGCGAATATCGGCCGCGAGTTCCTCAGCTTCCTCAGGAAGTCCGTATTCCGTGAGATCGCCGCAAATCAGTAGAACATCTGCGTCGCGTGAAATTTCGCCGAACACCTCCTGCATTGTTCCGCGCGAGTGTCGGGCATAATGAAGGTCCGCGGTCGCAGCGATGCGTAACACTGGCTTTGCCATCGTGTTAAGAAACGAAATCGCGACTCTTGATGGACGTTTCCGAAAAAATCACGCAAACGCTCCCCCGAACACTTTTAGCGGAATAAAATCGTCTGCACCAAGCGACATGCACGCGTGACCCGACCGCCCTGCGTAATTGATGAGTAATGAGTGCGAGTGCACCCGCAGCAGCACAACCCACCAGCCCTCGGAGGTGCGCCAACGATTTTCATCGCAGATCAGTGGCGGCACTGCATCATGCGAACGTTCCATTCCTGATCGGCGGTGCCTATGTAGTGGAGGTATACGCAGGTGTTTCGCGAAGCACGAAGGACTTCGATCTCTATGTTCGGCCGAATCATTTGAAGGCCGCACTTGCCGCGCTATCTGACGCCGGATATCAAACGGAACTGACATTTCCGCATTGGCTGGCCAAGGCCAAATATCGAGGAGACGTCGTCGATCTGATTTTTCGCGCAGGCAATGGACTGTGCGAAGTGGATGATTCGTGGTTCGCCCGCGGACGGGACGACAACCTAATGGGAGTGCCCGTTAAACTTTGCGCGCCCGAGGAAATGATTTGGATGAAAGCGTACATCATGGAACGTGAACGATTCGACGGCGCCGACATCGCACATATTCTCCGGTGTTGCGCGGCAGAGATGGATTGGCCGCATTTGGTCCGGCGTTTTGGCCCTGACTGGCGCGTGTTACTAAGTCATTTGATCTTGTTTGGGTACATTTACGCCGGGGAACGTGCGCGAATCCCACCGCCGATTATGGAGGAATTGATCGCACGGCTTCAGAGCGAAATGAAAATTCCAGGGCCGGGAGGGGTATGTCGCGGAACACTTCTTTCCCGACAGCAATATTTAGTGGACGTGGAAGAGTGGGGTTTCCGCGATGCGCGTTTGGAAAAACGTGTTCAAATGAATGAGAAAGACATCGCGGCCTGGACGGAGGCAATCGCGCAACAAGAATGATCGGTGCGAACCACTGCAGCGCGACTCCCAAGGTTCAAATTTCCAATCTGCTGAAGATACCGGAGTCTACCATGGTGGCGTTTCGCTTGACGCCTCGGCTGGGGATGGGCTGACTGACGCAACGACGAGCCCCGTTTTGGCTTCTTTCAATAACTTTTTTTCTTCCGGATATAGCTTCCCGTTTTCAGCCGCGGCGATGTACTCCTTTGCTCCGGCGAGTTCGTCTGCCTCGACCATTATCAACGCGATGTAAATCGCTGCGTGTGGATCGTGTAACTGATCGGGAGGCAAACTTTCGATAATGGCAAGAGCTTCTGCGTTCCTGCCAAGGTGATATAGCGAAAATGCGTATGTCACCGCACAGCTAATCTCCTTCGGAGCCCGGTCGTAGGCCTCTTTCGCGAGTTGATGTGAGTGTTCAATTTCTTTGTCAATGGTAAGGCCCAGCCGTGCGAGTTCGGCTGTGATCGACGCCTCGTTCGGCGAACTCTCATGAAGGCGTTGGAGAATTTCGTATAGCTTGACGGTGTCATCATTGGCGCGATACAGCTGGCGAAGATTGTCGAGCGCCTCACGACGCGTCGGAAGATTTTCTTCGACCCGCAGCCAGAGTTCTTCGGCTTGGTGCTCTAATCGCCATTTTGTGGCGAGCCGGGCGAGGGTCACTTCGCGTTCAGGCTCGTCCTTTGACAAATCGTCGGCGCGTTCCCACAGCGTTTCAAAATCTGAGTTCGCAGTGGAGTCGTTTTTGGATCGCAGGTGCCGGACGGCAACAGCTTGAAACGCGAGCCTCAGGTATTCGGCGTCGCCCCAATTTCCGGTACGCGTCCACCGTCTCAGGCGCGACCATTCTTTGACGGACGCATAAGCATCAGCGACGGCGAGAGCCGCGGGAGGCAAACTCAGTTGTGCTGAGGGCAGGTCATCAAGCCACTTTACAACGTCTTCCGCGAGTCCGTTTCGATTCATCCACTCCATGAGCGCTGCGAGATCGGACGCGTGCCGTGCGGCAAACGGCTTTACTTTCTTGAGCACGAGCCGGAATTTTTTCTCATCGAGCTTGCGGTAAAAATTCAGGCAAAGCAGGTAATCGCTGAACGTGACATCCGGCGCCATTTGGAGCTGTTGAGCAAAATTATCTGCGTCATTGCGGTCATTACGTTCCACAGCGTTGTTAAGCAACGCCCGTAGTGCCCCCGTTCTGTACGGCGCTATTTTGGCAAGTCGCTCAAGTGCAATCCGTGCATTTCTTTTCTTTTCCGCGTCTTTGGAGCGTATCTGCAGTGCTGCGAGATTAAATTGATAGAGATCGTTGGTAGGTTGTTTTTTTACCGCGGCGGCGAAATGTTCCTCCTGTTCGGCAAAATTTCCTTCGGCGCTGGCCAGCCAGCCTGCAACGACGTGAAAAGCTGCTCTGCTGCGATCTGCTGGAGATACCCGGGTCAGCGCCTCTCTCGCGATATTGAGCTGTCCAAAGCGAAGCGCAGCGGAAGCATAGTTGAGCTGGCTCTCGGCGTCATTTGGGCGTAGTCGCGCTATGCGCTCCCGCAACGAAATAGCCTCTTCAAGATTTTGTTTTTCTACCGTATCCGCGAGGATCGACAGCGCCGGGAGAGAATCCGGATGCCGCTGCAGGAGCTGTCGCGTTATCTGCGCTGCGCTGCTGAGTTGTCCTTCCTGTTGCAGCGCAGTTGCCTGACCCAGCAAACGGTTTTCGCGCCAATTCTCATACAACTTTGAACCGTAAGTGACGAGAAAGTCGCCCAGCAAAAAGACCATTGCCAATCCGGCGGCTGCAAAGGCAAGACGAGACAGCCGGAGCTGCCGCCGCCACCAAGAAAAGTGACTGGCGGTAAACAATCGCCGGCCCATGGCATCTTCGGCATCGTTGAGGTCTCTCGGGACTGCCTGTGTCGTCTTGATACCACGCGATCCACTTGTGCCCTTCATACCTGCTCGTGGTTGCGCTGACAATGAGTCGACAGTTGGATTGCTTTGGATGTGACAGCCATTTCAATTGGCAAAGGTTGGTTCCGCGGATATCGATTCCAGCCGGAACGCGTCAAGAGCACTTTCAGCGTAGAAGTAAGTGAAACAACAACGAGCGACACGGTGACTCCGTCGATGATCAGACCCCAGACAAAAATCGATATGGTTACAGTCATTGGATGTAGGCCGACGTAATTTCGGAAAACTTTCGGACGCATGGGTGGCATCGCCCAAAATAACGATTCCGAAAGAGGGACATCGAATATATGACAAGCGCGAAGCGACTCGGTTGAACCTGAACTTCGGATTTCGACGTTGACCTCTTGCTAGGTGGGATTGGCGTTTGCCGGTAAATTTCTTCCGATCGCCTTCTTGGTCGTTTGAATCTTGTCTGCGAGGTTTTTGTTTTTTGGGTCGAGTGCCAGCGCTTTTTGCCAGGCCTCCAGTGCGTCCTTGCTGCGATTCAATTTCAAATAAGTGTCGCCAATGTGTTCAAACACCACCGGGTCCTCGTGGTCTGCAGTCTTCGCAGCGCGGAGCAGTTCGTTCAACGCTTCGTCGAACTTACCCTTTCGAAATTCCACCCAACCGAGACTATCCAGATAGGACGCATTGCCGGGTTCGCTTTCCAGGGCACGTCGGATCATCAATTCGGCTTCATCGAGATTCATGTTATGATCCGCCCACATGTAGCCCAGGTAATTGCACGCTTCGGCCGAGTTCTCTGGATCGAGTGCAATCGATTTACGAAGCAAATTGGCCGCTTTGTCGTACAAGCCCGCCTGTTCGGCCGCCGCGCCATAATTGAAGTAAAACTTCGCGTTCACAAAATCGTCGTCTTCTTCGATTTGCGCCTCGTGCAGCGCTTCTTCGAAAGTGGCAACGGCTTGCTGGCTTTGCTTCGCTTCGCGTTGCGCGATTGCCAGGTAATAAACGACCTCCGCTGCGCCAGGAAACCGGCGCCGTGCTTCAGCCAGCAATTTCACCGCGTGGTCCGGGTCTCTCAAAGGGCCGAGAAGCAACTCCGCCAGACGCACATATGTCCCGGCATGGCTTGGATTGATTAAGAGGCTTTGCTCATAATTGGCAGCCACTTTGGCGAACTTCATTTTCGCTTCATCAAAGCGTTTCTCGCGCTGTAATGATCGCGCTTCTTCATCAAGCACCTGCGCAAGTAGATCGTACGGCTGATATTTTTCGGGGTGCTCTTTGATGATTTGTTCGAGCATTTCCACTGCTTTTTCTCTCTGGTTTGTCAGGACAAAACCGGTAGCCAGTTTCTCTCGCGCGTTTGCATCGTCCGGTTGCAGCTCCAGAACGCGCAGATAAAGCGGGATCGCTTCCTTCAGTTGCTGCGACGCCGCATAGTAGTCGGCCACCTCCTTAAGGATATCCGGGTCGTCGCTGGCGTTATCCGCCGCCTTTTTAAAAATGTCGTTAGTCTTTTTTAGTTTCTCCGGTTTTGGTTGCGAATCGGACTTGAAGAGAATGGCAACATAGAGTTTTCCAAGGCGCAGCCAGAAATTCGGATCGCTGGTCTGCACCTTAAGGGCCCGATCAAGCGCCTCGAGCGCCTTTTTTTCTTGTCCCGCTCCGAGTTCGATTTCGACGAGGCGCTGGTACCCTTCCACATCTCCGGGATTCAGAGCGATGGCGCGATTGGCGTAATCGATAGCCTGGTCTGTTTTCTTCAAATATCTGGTGTAGATAAAAGCGAGTTGCTGATACGGCTCGGCGTTATTTGGGTTTGACTTGATTGCATCCTTGAGAACGTCGATCGCCTGCGGAAAATCGTCCTGTTGTATGAGCAGACCGGCCACGCGAGTGGCCAGGTCCGACTGGCCCGGATCGACATTGAGCACCTTGCGATAGGCCTCCAGCGCGCGCTCCATCTCGCCACTTTCCTCGAACGCCATTCCTTCAAAGAAATGCGTAATGGCATCCGCTTTGCGCGCACCTTGTGGTCGCAAGGCGAGGTCTGGAGCCGGCCGTCGGGTGATGGAGTCATCCTGCCTGGTGACCGTTTTTCTCGGTGCGGCCCGAGGGACTTTTGCAGGTACAGCTTTGGGCGCACCGTCATCCGCAACGACAATCGATAACAAAATTGCAACCACGGCGACGACCTTCTGGCAGCCGCATCCAAGCCAGAGCTTTTTGCGCTCCCTCACGCCTAATCTTATCTTTCTGGCGTGTGTTCGGCAAACCGGCAGGGCGGCAGTACGGACGAAGACCATGTAGTGGATCGAGTTGTGGAGGATTGGACACCCCGTCCCGGCGCTTGTTCAGCCAGTCCATCGTTTCTGGCAGAGGCGGCCGGCCAAGCAGGCCGACAATAGAACCGGGGCCTTTCGGCGGTTTGCCGCTACAGCTTATACCGCAAGCGTTTCTTATGCCGGTGCGCCTTCATGCGTTTGCGGCGCTTATGCTTGGCGATTTTTGCTTTCCGTCTTTTTTTAAGAGAACCCATTCAGTTTTCCAGATTTGTGAATTGCAAGTCAAACATCTAATCCGCCTATTGCAACTTAGTTCCTCGCGGACTCGGAAAATGCCTCGCAACGATTGAAGCATTCCGCGCAATCCATCACTTCTTTAACATCTCGTCTCGCTTAGCTTTGAACTCGCTGCCGGATTTCCATGCTGGAAATTTGTCGCCGTTGGCAACCTGATAGCCCACTTCGAAAAGAAGTTGAAGATCCTGGACCGCGCCCGAAAGGTCCCAGTTTGGATCAACCTCGTCCGACACCTGATGGTAATGATGCGCCGTGTAATCGTCTTTCTTTTGCCGGCCGAAACCCGCGGGTTTGTCGATAAAATCCAGGCCGCGGCCGGCGTAAAGCGCGGGCACGCCGCGCTTCGAGAATTCGAAGTGATCGGCGCGATAGAAGGTGCCTTTCTCCGGCTCACTGTTTGGCGTCATCTTTCGTCCGTTGCGTTTCGCGGCTGCGGCGAGCAGATCGTCCAGCGTCGAGTTGTTGTTGCTCAAATCCTCGATATCCCGTGTTTTTCCCCACGGGTTCACGGTGTCGATATTGATGTCGGCCAGCGTTTTCTCCAGAGGATAAAGCGGATGTTCGGCGTAAAATTTTGCGCCGAGCAATCCCGCTTCTTCGGCGGTCGTAGCCATGAATAACAGTGAGCGTTTCGGCGGCGGATTTAATTTTGTGAAAGCGGCTGCGAGTTGAAGAACAGACGCTACGCCGGACGCATTATCGATGGCGCCATTAAAAATTTGATCGCCCTTCAATTCGGGATGCCGCCCGAGATGGTCCCAGTGCGCGCTATAAATGACGTATTCATCCCGCAATTTCGGATCGCTTGCCTTCGAGTTTGCCGATCACGTTATCCGATTTGAATGAGCGCAGCTGTTGTTTGATGTCGATGTTGGCTGTGGCTTTCAGTGTCACTGGTCGGAATTCCTTGCTGATTGCCGACTTCTTCAGCGCATCGAAGTCTTGCCCGCAGTCGCCCAGTAATTTCTTTGCAGTATCGAGAGTGATCCATGAGCGCGCCTCCACCGCGTCCATATTCTTATTCGGCGAATCGAGCTCGTAGTTTTCCTTTCCCCAGCTTGTTTTCACCACCGAGTACGGATAGCCAGCGGGTCCAGTCTCGTGAATAATCACGGCAGCAGCAGCGCCTTTTTGCGCAGCGATCTCATATTTGTATGTCCACCGGCCATAATAGGTCATCGCTTTTCCCTTGAACATTTTCTCATCGAGTTTCGATGGATCTTTGGAATCAGGAATTGGCGGATCCCCGATCAACATCAGCAATGTCTTGCCGCGAACATCGAGACCTTTGTAATCGTCCCAGCCGTATTCCGGTGCGACAACGCCGTAGCCCACAAAGACCACATCCGACCTTTCGATCTTGATCTCCGACTGAAGACGCGCCGAGGACGCGACGAAATCGTCAGGATACTTGAGATCGATGGTTTTATCGCCGACAACGAATGACATGCTCGGATCGCTCTTGATCCCAGCCAGCGGAACTTCCTGCGTATAAGTCCCGTTCGGATTTCCCGGTTTCAATCCGATTTGTTTAAACTGATCGGTAATGTATTTGACCGAAAGTTCTTCGCCTTTTGTCCCGGGGGCGCGTCCCTCGAATTCATCCGATGCAAGAACCTTTATATGCGCGAGCAGGCCGTCCGGCGTGATTGTCTCCAGTGCCGGCTCCAAACGCAGCGCCAATTCATCGGCTGCGAGGATTGACGCCGCCGCGGCAAAAAAGATTGCGACAAACCAACGCGAAATTTTCACCACATATGAAGAGGTTGCAACGCGTTTGTGTCAAACGCCTGGCTTGCGATGGGGTGCTGTCCCCCCGGGCGCCTCCACAACTATTTGCCTTTGTGCGGTGGCCCGGCCGGCGCCCTGGTTTTGTCCTGCGTTCCGATGCCGATTTTTTTCAGAAACGGTTCAATCGATTGTTTGCGGCCGAGGAATTTCTCAATTGACTCATTGACGTCGCGGGAATCGCCAGGCTCGTAAATTTCGCGTCGCAATTTCATGCCGGCTTGTTTGTCGAGATAACCGTCCCTGGCCTTTTCGAACACCGTCGCCATGTCCGCGGCGATCGCATCTGCCCAGGCATAGCCATAGTACCCGGCATCGTAACCGTTGAGATGACCGAAGTAGGAGACGAATGTTGTGCTGGGATCGATCGGCAGAAAGACTTTCTCCAGAATCGGGTTCGATATCGCCACGGAATCATATGGCATGTCTTCAGGATGCGGATCGTGCAAAGCGAGATCGAGCGATGCAAAAGCGAACTGCCGCCGATAGTAAACACCGGCATTAGCCAGCTTGGCGTCGTTCAGCTTTTTAACAACGTCTGCTGGAATCTTCTTTGACGGGTCGTGATAATCAGCGGCAAAGGTGTCGAGCACTTTCTTGTCCCACACCCAGTTCTGAAGCATCTGGGAAGGCGCTTCGACAAAATCACCGGGCACGTGTGTTCCCGCGAAACGGCCGTACTTGGCGCGAGTGACAATGGAGTGCAGGGCATGGCCGAATTCGTGGAACAAAACTTCCACGTCCTGATGCGTCATTAATGACGGAGTGTCGCCGGTGGCCGGTGGAAAATTGCATAGTAAGGCGACCGTTGGCCGCTGATATTTTCCATCCGGCAAAAGTTTGCCGCTGATGATGTCGAATTGCGCGAAGTGATTGAATTTTCCTTCACGCGGAAACATGTCGAGATAAAACATGCCGAGCGGCTCACCCGTAGCCGAATCGGTGACCATATAAAGCTGGAGATCTCCAATCCACTTATAGGGTGCGACGATCTTTTCGAACTTCAGGCCAAAAATGTTCTGGTAAATGTTGAACATGCCGTCGAGGACCTTTTGGAACGGGAAATACGCGCGAAGGGCTTCCTTATCGACGGCGTATTTTTGTTTGTCGCGTTGGTTGCTGTAGTAACGCCAGTCCCACACCATGATTTTGGCGTTGGGATCATGGGTATCGGCAGCTTTCATTTTTTGTAGTTCCGCGACTTCGCTGTCGAACTTTGGCTGGATGCCAGCGACCAGGTCGTTGATGTACTTTTCCGCATTCGTGCCGGTCTTGGCCATTTTGATTTCTGTCTGGTAATCGTCCCACGATTTGTAACCGAGCCGCAGCGCGATCTTGTTTCGCAGCGCCAGCATCTGATTGAGAATGCTGACGTTGTTTTTCGCGAGGGTTTCGCGAACGAGATACAATTGTTTTCTGGTAGCCTCCTTCTTCGCGTTCTCCTCCACCGTGTTGTACTGCCACGTGACGTTCGCCATGACGGTGTAAACGTCGTCGCCGGTCTTGATGCCGGGCGAATTGAAGAAACTTTCTGGCAAACCGTCGAGATCGGCCTTTGTGAACATTACCGGGGCGTTGGCTTTAACGATGTTGCCGTCGAAATCTGTGCCGAGCTTCGACAATTCCTTGCGCAGTTCTTCCACTTCCTTCCGTTGCTCCGGTGGCAGATCCAGGCCGGCCCGTCGATAATCGCGCAACGTTTCCTTGAGCAGTTTTTCATCTTCGCCGGAAAGCTTCGGATGCGTATCGGCAAAAGCCTTTATGGCCTTATAGACGTCCTGGCGGTAATCGACGCCGACCGCCCAGTCTTGATACGCTTTCACGGCGTTCTCGGCGGCTGTGCGCATCGCGGGATTTGTGTTCGTTTCCTTGATGATGGTGGCCTTGTTGGCCGCGAGACTTGCCTGATAAGTAACATCATCGAGCGCGACTACGGAGCTTTTGAACGTCACTTTGCTGAGGTCCTGGGCGCCAATCTGATCCAGCGCAGCATTCGCCTTGGCAATCGCGGCTTTCATCGCCGCCTCGACTGCTTTCGGCGTCTGTTCCCAATCGGGAATGGTCAGAACGGCGTTTGCCTTTGCCGCGGCAGCACTAAAATCATCAACGGTTTTCAAGTCAGCTGCCGCTGCATTTAAACTCGAAGCGACAACAATGGATGAGAGACAAATGAACGTGGATTTCATGTGATCGACAGTGGCCAACACCTGTATGCGCTCGTCGCTGGAAAGGCAAATTCAAGAAACCCGCATTTGCCGAAAGAGCGTCGCTGATTTACAAAGCGACGCATGCCAGTCTATGGTGCAGAAGCGCCGCAGATTTTTTTTAGAAACGGTTGAGTTGATTGTTTGCGGCCAAGAAATTTCCCGATCGAAACCGCGACGTCACGCGAACCTCCCGGCTCATAAATTTCGCGGCGCAATTTCCTGCCGGCTTGTCTGTCGAAGTAACCGTCCTTCGCTTTTTCGAAAACGGTTGCCATATCGGCTGCGATCGCATCCGCCCATGCGTATCCGTAATAACCGGCATCGTAGCCCTCAAAGCCACGAAAACTGGAGATGAAGCTGGTCTCCGGATCGATCGGCAGAAAGATTCGCTCAAGGATTGGATTGGAAATCGCGAGGCAATCGTACGGTTTATCGGACGGGTGCGGTCCGTGAAGAGCCAGATCAAGCAGGGCGAAGGCAAACTGCCGGCGGTAAAATAAACCCGCGGTGGCACGCCGCGCTTCGTTCATTTTCCGAATGATTTCGCCTGGGATTTTCTTTGTGGCGTCACGGTAGTCGGCCGCAAAGAAGTCGAGGACTTTCTTGTCCCAAATCCAGTTTTGCAGCATCTGTGAGGGGGCTTCGACGAAATCGACCGGCACATGTGTTCCGGCGAAACGACCGTACTTTGCGCGAGTCAAAATGCAGTGCAGATCGTGCCCGAGCTCGTGAAAAAGAATTTCCACCTCGGAATGACTCAGCAGGGACGGCTTGTCACTGGTTGGCGGCGGGAAGTTGAGAATAATAGCAGCCACCGGGCCCTGGTATTTTCCGTCGCCCAGACGGCGGCCGTTCACGATTTCAAATTCGCCGCCACCGCCGGTTTTTCCTTCTCGTGGAAACAAATCCAAATACAACATACCCAGTGGTGTTTCGCTCGACGCGTCGGAGACGATGTAGAGCCGAAGATCGTTCGTCCATTTGAATGGCGGTTTGATTTCGCAAAACCGCAGACCGAGCACACGTCCGAAGAGTCTGAACATTCCGTCGAGCGTCTGTTGAAATGGGAAGAACACGCGCAGCCCTTCCTTATCAACGCTGAATTTTTCTTTATTGAGCTGGTTTGTGTAATAGCGCCAATCCCATGTATTGATCTTCGCGTTTGGACGCCCCGTGTCCGCCGCTTTCATTTTTTGCAGGATGCGAAGCTCTGCTTCGAATTTTGGCTGGATCCGAGCGGCCAGATTTTCGATGTACCGCTGCGCATTCGCAGCGCTCTTTGCCATGCGAACTTCCGCTTTGTAATCGGCCCATGATTTGTAACCAAGCCGCAGCGCAATCTTGTTCCGGATGGTGAGAATCTGATTTATCAGCGGGACGTTCGCTTCTTTCGCGAGTGAGTCATGGGCGATGTAAAGTTTTTTACGCGTCGCTTCGTTTCGAGCGTTGTCCTCGACGGTGTTGTATTGCCACATGACGTCTGCCATTACCTGAAACGCGTTGTCACCGATTTTAATGCCCGGTGAAGAAAAGAAATCGTCAGGGAGACCGTCGAGTTCGGCTTTTGTGAAAACGACCGGCGCTTTTGCGGTTTCAATATTCATTTCGAAATCAGCGGCGAGCTTGGAAAGCTCGCGACGCCAATGCTCGAGCTGTTTTCGTGCTTCCGGTGACAGCTCCATGCCCGCCCGACGATAATCGCGCAGCGTTTCGTCCAGCAGTTTCTTGTCTTCGCCAGAGAGGGTCGGATGTGTGCCCGCGAAGGCCTTGATGGCTTTGAAGACGTCCTCGCGATAATCGCAGCCAATCCTCCATTCCTGAAACGTTTTTATGGCACTTTCGGCAGCTGCACGCATTGCCGGATCGGAATTGGTTCCGGCGATGAGCGCCACCCGGCTCGCGACCAAATCGAGTTCCGCGCGCAAAGCGTCCAGGGCGACGACACTATTTATAAACGTTACTGCGCTAAGGTCTTGAGTCGCGATTTCGTCGAGTGCCGCGTTTGCTCTAGCGATCGCGCGCTTTGTCGAGTCTGCAATGGCCTCCGGTGTTTGTTCCCAGGTAGGAACGCTCAGGATGATATTCGCCCTGGCGGCGGCGGCTTGGAAATCCTCGATGGTTTCGAGATCGCCGGCGAAAACGGACGCCGCCAGGAATACGCCTGCAATCGTCGAGCCCGCCCATTTGCTCATTGTTCGAGAATAACCTGCTGGCGTCGAACAGCGCAACTTTGCCAGGTTGCAGTTTGAAAAGGGGCGCGTTACAAACTTGCCCTACAAACGGTGATCCAGAAATTTCTCCTGGCCTTTATTCCAATCTTCGTCGCTATCGACCCTATTGGGCTGCTAGCGATATTCACAGGGCTCGCTGCGAACGCTTCGCCGGAGCAACGCAAACGCCAGGCATCTCTGGGCATTTTCACAGCCCTTTGTGTGGCGATCGGATTCATGTTTCTGGGCGAGATTATTTTTAATGCACTTGGGATTACAGACGCAGACTTCCAAGTGGCCGGTGGGCTTATTCTGCTCGGTCTTGCCGGCCGCGAACTGCTTGGCCTTGGGTCACAGGAGCGCGAAGCCAGTAATGAATTTGGCATTGTTCCGCTCGGCATGCCGCTCATCGCTGGCCCCGCGCTGCTGACTGCGCTGCTGATCCTGGCCGACACCGTAGGTCTAATGTTTACCCTGGTTTCGCTTCTGGTTAATCTCGCACTTGTTGCGATCGCATTTTGGAATGCCGATCGTGTTGCGCGTTTGATGGGGAAACAAGGATTGCGCGGCGTGTCGAAAATAGTCGCGCTCCTTCTCGCTGCGATCGCCGTCAGTTTGATCCGGCGTGGATGGCAGGCTGCGTGAGGTCCGGTTCCGGACCTGATTGCTTAGGAAACGAGGCAGCGCTTTGACTAAGTCGACGTCTTGACTAAAAACCGCTGTCAAAACGGCCACTGGAGGCGATGTGCCGGCGCGAGCTTGGCCAGAATTCCTTCAATTCAGCAGTCTTATCGCCGTGCTGGTAACGCCAATTCAGTTCAACTTCGATCGCCTTGATCTCGTCTTGCGAAGGACTGGGCTGCCCGTGATAGATATAGGCAGGCACTCCCTCGCGAGTCTGGGTTAGCGTGTTCATTCCGTAGAGTTGAAGCCGGCGATCCTGCAATTGATCCGTGCTCCAAGTCCGATATACGGGATTGCGATAGCCCCATGCAACCGCTGTGGTCGAGTACCCGGGAATAGGGGTAACTACCGGTTACTGCCGGACCGGGTGGAGGCGCTGGTTGGTTTGCGCAGCCGATCAGCCCAACGGCAAACGCAGCTAAGAGTAATCGTTTCATAGTGTTTGACTCCTTGACTTTATTAAATTCCCACTGCGGCTATTTAACCACGGAAATTCCTTGTAGTCGCAGAGCTTATTTTGCGGTTAAGCTACCGATAACGTAGCTCCCGAAATAAATCCAAAGATCTGCTGCAGATCGAATCCTAGTAACAAATGGGGCCGGCTTATTGACACCCCAAGCGGCCATCGCTAAAATCCACGCCTTTATGAGATTCCCTCTTCCGCTCACAGCGAAAA
The DNA here is from genome assembly GCA_963838045.1 of uncultured Verrucomicrobiae bacterium. Lineage (GTDB taxonomy): Bacteria > Verrucomicrobiota > Verrucomicrobiia > Chthoniobacterales > UBA10450 > Udaeobacter. The sequence continues at coordinate 25,467 of CAWIPQ010000019.1, forward strand.
TTGCTGCCTACGTGATCGGCCATAAGCTGCGCGGTACCAAGAAATTTGCCACCGTGCTTCAGCTCGAGCCGTTGCATACCTGCAACCTTACGTGCACAGGCTGTGGACGGATCCGTGAGTACTCCACATCGCTCAAGGATATGATGAACCTGGAGGACTGTCTGGGAGCTGCGGAAGAGTGTAACGCGCCGATGGTTTCCATTTGCGGCGGCGAACCGCTGATATATCCGCATATCGAAGCACTGGTTGAAGGATTGCTCGCGCAGAAGCGGATCGTTTACATCTGCACCAATGCCATGTTCATGCGTAAGAAAATGCGGGAATGGCTGGCACACGAACTCAGCACAGCGCAAAACGGCAATGGTCAGAAATTGCAGGACAAGATTGGCGTGCTCCTGCAGCGTGGTTTGATTTCGGAAAAAGAAGCGGCGGAAATTCGCAAGGGCCCAAAAGATCCAGGAAAACCGACCATCGGGCCAAGCGGCTGGATGTACTGGAACGTGCATCTCGATGGGTTGGAGCGAACGCACGACCTGATTGTCGAACGCGAAGGCGTTTTCAAGGAATGCATTCTGGCGATTAAGATGGCGAAGATACTCGGGTATCAGGTCGCGACGAACACCACGATCTATAAAGAAACCGACATGCAGGAGATCGAGCGGATGTTTGATTATCTATCCGATCTCGACGTGGATGGCCACACTATCACGCCCGGCTATGAATATGACGCGGCCAAACGTGACATGATCAGCCGGCTGAATTTGCGGCCGGAAGATTTCTTCCTCACTCGCGCCATGACCATCGACAAATTCCGGAAGATCGAGGAGTGGATGAATCGATATACGTTTTTCGGGACACCGGTTTATTTTGAATTTTTGGGAGGCAAACGAGACCTGACATGTTCGGCGTGGGCCATTCCCACTCGAAACATTCGCGGCTGGAAAGGCCCCTGTTATTTGATGACCGACGGTCATTACTCGAGCTACGCGGAGCTGTTGGAACAGACAAACTGGGAGCGCTATGGAGTGGTCGACGGCGTGGCGCGCGATAGTCGCTGCGAAAACTGCATGGTGCATTGCGGCTATGAACCCACTGCAACGTTGGGATTACAGAATCGACGCGGTGATACTTGGAAGACTGTGAAATTCAATTTTGGTCCGAAGCCGAAAGCTGCTGGACACGGCAGTGAAGTCCTCGCCTTTAACGGTGTGAGCTCGGGAAATGGGCATCTCACCGGCAAGCGGGCAGAGCCGGCCGTCAAAGCGTCGTAGAGCTGGAATGCGAGAGTTGCCCAATCAACTTATCGTTTTACCGAGCGCGCCGGAAATCTCCGAATCCTTCTCGGCCGCCGACGAAGAGATCGCGCAGGCAATCGGGCGCGCACAGGAAAATCTTTTGGGGCAGCAAAAGGCCGACGGGCATTGGTGCGGCGAATTGATGGTCGATAGCACGTTGTGTTCCGACTACGTCGTGTTTATGCATTGGTGCGGCGAAGTAGACGCACAACTGCAGCGGCGATGCGTCCGGCACATTCTTAAACGCCAATTGCCCGAAGGCGGCTGGAACATTTACCACGGTGGACCCAGCGAGATCAACGCCTCGGTTAAAGCGTACTTTGCGCTGAAACTTGCCGGTTGTTCTGTGGACGCGCCCTTCATGCAGGAGGCCCGCGCGACGATCATGCGTCTTGGCGGCATCCCGCAGATGAACACGTTCAGCAAGCTTTACCTCGCTCTGCTGGGCCAGTTCCCATGGAAATATTTGCCGGCGATTCCAATAGAGATGGTGCTCCTGCCGAGTTGGGCCCCATTTCACATTTACAAAATGTCGTCATGGAGTCGCGCGATGCTCATGCCGTTGTCCATTATTAACTATTTCAAGCCAACGCGAATTCTTCCCGGCGAAAAGCAATTGCATGAGCTGTACCCACTTGGCACTGAACAAGCCGACTTGCGCCTGCCACGGAGCGAGAAGTTTTGGACCTGGCGCAATTTCTTTCTCAGGCTCGATGACACGTTGAAATTTCTGCAGCCGCTTCGCATCGGTTTACTGCATCAGCGAGCGTTGGAAGCAGCGGAGCGTTGGATGCTGGAGCGCATTCGGGAAGGCAGCGATGGCCTCGCGGCGGTGTTCCCCGCGATGCTGAACTGTCTCATTGCACTACGTTCTCTCGGCTATTCGAAAACAAATCCGGTTTACGCGAAAGCAGAGAAGGATTTCGCGGGGTTATTTGTTGACGATCCTGAGGATTTCCGGATCCAACCGTGCCTCGCCCCTGTCTGGGATACAGCCATTACCATAATTTCGCTCGCGGATTCTGGTCTTCCGCCGGAGCATCCCGCATTGCAGAAAGCCGGTGATTGGCTGGTCAGAAAGGAAGTGCGGATCCGCGGCGATTGGGCGGTGAACAATTCGTATCCCGAAGCCAGTGGCTGGGCGTTCGAGTACAACAATGTTTATTACCCGGACGTTGATGATACCGCCATGGTATTGATGGCATTGAGATTGATTCAGCCGAAAGATCCACGATTACTCGACGAACTATTTCGTCGCGCTCTCGAATGGCAGCTCAGTTTCCAATGTCGTGATGGCGGCTGGGCGGCATTCGATAAGGACGTAACAACTCCGTGGCTTGAAGACATGCCGTTTGCGGATCATAACGCTATTCTGGATCCTACCTGCAGCGATCTGACCGCGCGAACGCTGGAGCTGCTCGGCTACATCGGGTTCGATCGGAATGCGAAGTGCGTCCGCGACGCGATCCAATACCTGATCGCCACTCAGGATCACGACGGCTCGTGGTATGGACGATGGGGAGTAAATTACATTTACGGAACGTGGCAGGTACTTCGCGGCCTGGGTGCGATCGGCGAAGACATGACCCAGGACTGGATATTGCGCGGGCGCGATTGGCTCGAGAGTTGCCAGAACAACGATGGCGGCTGGGGCGAGACTTGCGCGACCTACGATAATCCATCGACTAAAGGCATGGGCCCGAGCACGGCGTCGCAAACTGCATGGGCCATCATGGGGATCTGTGCATGCGGTGACCTCGATCGGCCGAGCATTCAGCGTGGCTTGCGTTACCTGCTTCGGTCGCAAAAGCCCGACGGGACATGGGATGAAGAGGAAATCACCGGCACAGGGTTTCCGCGCACTTTTTATCTGAAGTACGACATGTATCGCCAGAATTTTCCGCTTTTGGCTTTGGCGACGTATGTGAATTATCGCAACGGGCTCGGGCATCGCCCGGGCTTTTACCGTTGCGGAATGTAGGTTCGGCGCCCTGCGCAGACCGGACGTTGTCGCGCAGCGTCCTAACCACGAAAATAAAACCTATCCTTCGGCGTAATTCGATCTAACAGTAAACATTATGGCTTACGAATTACCAAAATTACCCTATCCGTACGATGCGTTGGAACCGCATATTGACGCGAAGACGATGGAAATCCATCACACCAAGCATCATCAGGCTTACGTCGACAACGTAAACAAAGCGATCAAAGGCACCGAACTCGAGAAGAAATCTGTCGAAGAGTTGATCAGCGATCTCGATGCCGTTCCGGAAGACATTCGCACAGTAGTGCGCAATAACGGCGGTGGCCACGCCAATCATTCTTTCTTCTGGAAAATCATGGGGCCCAATGCCGGTGGCGAGCCAAAAGGAAAATTGGCCGACGACATCAACTCCACCTTCGGCAGCTTCGAGCAGTTCAAAGAGAAATTTGCCGCAGCCGGCATGGGTCGTTTCGGCAGCGGCTGGGCATGGTTGATCAAAAATCCAAATGGAAAGCTTGAAATTATCTCAAGCCCAAATCAAGACAGCCCAATGATGGGCGGCAACATGCCCATCCTTGGCGTCGATGTGTGGGAGCACGCGTATTACCTGAAATACCAAAATCGCCGGGCCGATTACCTCAAGGCGTGGTGGAACGTCGTGAACTGGGACGCGGTGGCCAAGAATTACTGATTGCGGCGGCAATCTTGTTGTAGAGGCGCTTGTGCCAGGCGCCTATCTTTTTAGGTTCGGCGTTTGACACAAACGCCGCTACAACATTGGCCTATCTAAACGACAATTATCTCAAGCTTCAGGCCGGCTATTTGTTTCCAGAGGTGGCGCGGCGCGTCCGCGACTTCTGCGACGCAAATCCTGAAGCTGCCAAGCGCTTGATCCGCTGCGGAATCGGCGACGTGACCGAGCCGCTGCCGCCTGCGGCAATTGAAGCAATGAAGCGCGCTATCGATGAGCTTGGGCATCGCGAGACATTTCACGGCTATGGCCCCGAGCAGGGTTATGAATTTCTTAGATCGAGCATCGCGAAGTGCGACTACCGCGATCGCAACATCGAGATCGCCGACGACGAAATTTTTGTTTCCGACGGATCGAAGTGCGATTGCGGTCACGTTCTCGATATTTTAGGCGGCCAAAACAAGGTCGCGGTCCCCGATCCCGTATATCCAGTTTACGTCGACACCAATGTCATGGCAGGCCACACCGGGCCGGTGCGAAAAGATGGCAGCTACGAAGGGATCCATTACCTGCCTTGCACTGAAGAGAACGGTTTCGTGCCGGAGCCGCCAAAAGAACGCGTTGATCTGGTGTATCTTTGTTTTCCGAACAACCCAACCGGAGCAGTGGCGTCGCGTGCGCAACTCTCCCACTGGGTGGATTACGCGCGCGAGCACGAGGCGCTTCTGCTCTTCGACGCCGCGTACGAGGCCTACATTTCTGATCCCGAAATACCGCACTCGATTTTCGAAATTCCCGGCGCGCGCGATTGCGCCATAGAATTCCGCAGCTTTTCCAAAAACGGCGGATTCACCGGTGTGCGCTGCGGTTTCACGGTGATGCCGAAATCGGTCCTTGCACGGACCGGCGACGACCGTCGATTGCCCTTGCATCCGCTGTGGCATCGACGCTGGAGCACGAAATCCAATAGCGTCTCTTACCCGGTGCAACGCGGCGCAGAAGCGCTTTACTCACCCGAAGGGCGCAAAGAAATTCGCGCGCTCATCGATCACTACATGGGCAACGCGAAAATCCTTCGAAGTGCCGCGGCGAGCGCCGGTCTGCGAGTTTTCGGCGGCGTAAACGCACCTTACCTCTGGGTCAAAACGCCGAATGGCCTAACGAGCTGGCAACTGTTCGATCGCATGCTGCGCGAGTTGAATGTCGTCATTACGCCGGGCGCAGGATTCGGCGCACAAGGGGAAGGTTACTTCCGTATTTCCGCCTTCAACAGTCGGGAAAACGCGGAGGAAGTCGCGCGACGTTTGAAAAAACTGCTGTAGCGTGCGCTATCTCAGCGCATGTTTACGGCCCGGGAACTCCGTTGCGGGAACAGCGGACACTCCAGCCGGCAACGTTCCGTCCAATGAACTGCCGGCAAACGCTTGTCCATCCCAAGCAGTCGCGTAGAGTGCACGAAGTTTTTTCGGGGATCTTCAGGCGTGCCGGATCAAAAGCAAAACCTGCCACAGCTATATCGTTTTTGTTTCCTGATGCTGGGCGACTCTCGCAAGGCGCAGGAAGTCTTTCATGCTACGCTGCGTGAGGGGGGCGTTCGCGCTGCTCGCGGCGAGGTGCCCACGGAGCCGTTCTGGCTTTTCCGGGATGCGCGCTGGCGCTGTTTGGAAGTGACGAAAACAGAGTTGCAACCCGAGTCGTTTGAAATGGACGAACAAGACATCGCTCCGGCGGCGGCATCACAAATCGAACGTCTCGATCCAACGCAGCTCGCAGTTTGGATTTCGGCGGCGCCCGATCCACAGCGGAGCGCGTTGGCGCTCTTTTATCTCGACGAATTCGATTACCGCGAAATCCTCGATCTGGCCGAACTCAAGTTAAACGAGCTTTCGCGTTTCCTTGCGAAGGGCCGCCGGCAATTGCAGGCGTGGCTCGACGCGAAATTTCCTCAACCAGGCGACGTATGAGAATGCTGTCTTTAATGCGCCGTCAACGCGCCCTTTTAAATTGCGCGCCGATCAGCGCGCGCCAGTCGGCCGATCGTTCGATGCGCTCGGCAGTATCCCGTGCAGATGGTTCTGTCGAATTCACGAGTCAACAGAACTTCGATCGTGCTGTCGCGGACTTGGTCCGCCTTGTTCCCATCCCGGCCGAGTCGGCTGAGTGGTTCTCTGAAAAAGACCTGGTTCCCGCTACCAAGTGGACTTGGAAAAAGATGGTGCGAAACCCGGCCGTGCTCGCGATCAGCATCGCCGTCGTGGTCATCGCAGGCGTGTTCGTGTTCAATTTTCTCAGCCACCTGAATGATTTCCCGGGGTCGGCGACAGCCCGCAAATTGTTGGGCGTTGCTGCCTCCACGCGACCGGTGATGCTGGACCCGGTGAAGGCTGAAGCAGGAACATTAAGCGATTTATTTTTCATGAAACACGGTCTGGAGCATTATGATGTTCCGCCGGAGTTCGCTGATTTCGACACAATCGGTTGCCGCGTTTTCGATGACGACGAGTCACGCCGCATCGCCCAAATCTGGGTGGCCGAAAAACGCATGCAGTTTTTTCTCTTTCCTGCTGAAAGAGACACAAAGACCGGAGCGCCGTTGCGGTTCCCGGGCTGGCGCTATGTCCATCAGGAAGGTTGGACGGGCGCAGTGACTGAACATAGCGGCGTTTGTTTCATGGCTGCCGTGCGCGGCCGCGGCAAAGACTTAAAACCGTACCTTTCGAAACCCGCGGATAAATAGCGTCATTCTGTGCGTCGTTGACACTGCGGTGCGGAGCCCTCAATTTCTGTCTCCTTTGCGCCAGGATGCTCAGTGGTAGAGCAGCCCCGAAAGCGTTCGGGGTTGGTCGTTCAAGAAAATTCGTTAAGCTTGCGCACGAAAAAAACGCCAGGGTAGCTCAGTGGTAGAGCAGGGGACTCATAAGCCCTTGGTCGGGAGTTCGACTCTCCCCCCTGGCAATTTCTTTATGCCTTGGGTTTACGTTTTGAAAGGATCTTCTGGGAGACATTACATCGGATCTACCATGGATCTCGATGTGCGATTTGCGCAGCATTTACGTGGACACACCGCAACGACCAAGCGGCTCGGGGATTCACTTGCGATTATCGCGAAGAAGGAATTTTCAACACTTGGCGAAGCGCGAAAATTAGAACGCGAGCTGAAGCGAAAGAAGAATCCGCGATTGGCCATTTATCATTTGCAACACTAGAGCAGCCCCGAAAGCTTTCGGGGTTGGTCGGGAGTTCGACTCTCCCCCCTGGCAATTTCTTTATGCCTTGGGTTTACGTTTTGAAAGGATCTTCTGGGAGACATTACATCGGATGTACCATGGATCTGATGTGCGATTTGCGCAGCATTTACGTGGACACACCGCAACGACCAAGCGGCTCGGGGATTCACTTGCGATTATCGCGAAGAAGGAATTTTCAACACTTGGCGAAGCGCGAAAATTAGAACGCGAGCTGAAGCGAAAGAAGAATCCGCGATTGGCCATTTATCATTTGCAACACTAGAGCAGCCCCGAAAGCTTTCGGGGTTGGTCGGGAGTTCGACTGCCCCTGGCAGTATACCCAGCGAGGAAGTGCAGATTTCCCATTCCGCCAAGTTCGATGTTGGACGTTGGATCTTCGATGTTCGACCTTCTTCGTGATGAATCGGGGAGGCGTGCTCGAAAAGTTTTTCGCGCTGGGAAATTCGTACTGGCTGACTCGATTTGTCATTTTGCGGTTGCTCGGGTTCGTCTATGCAGTCGCATTCTTGGTCGCGGCCAATCAACTCGTTCCTTTGATTGGAGAACATGGGTTGACGCCGGCGACGCACTTCTTAAACGAAGTCCAAACGCAACTCGGGTCTCGAAGCGCCGGCGCTCTTCGAGTGCCGACGCTTTTCTGGTTTGGAATCTCGGATAACGCATTAGCGATTTTCTCCTGGGTAGGCTTCGTCCTGTCGCTTCTCGTCCTGGGCGGTTATGCGAACGCAATTTTGCTCGCAGTTCTTTGGGCGATGTACATGTCGATCGTTCACATCGGCCAGATCTGGTACGGCTACGGGTGGGAAATCCAACTGCTCGAAACTGGATTCTTGTCGATTTTCCTTTGTCCACTGCTCGATGGGCGACCATTTCCAAAAAGCAGGCCGCCGATCCTGGTTATCTGGCTTTTTCGATGGCTGGGGTTTCGTATTATGTTCGGTGCCGGCCTAATCAAATTGCGCGGCGACCCCTGCTGGCGCGATCTTACCTGTCTCTATTATCACTACGAAACGCAGCCCATCCCCAACCCGATCAGCCGTTACCTGAATTTCTCGCCGCATTGGTTGCTCAAGTTCGAGACGGCTTGGAACCACTTTGTCGAACTGGTGGTGCCGTGGTTCTCATTCGGCCCGCGACGCGTTCGTCATATCGCGGGCGTTTTGCTCGTCACGTTTCAGATGTTTCTCATCATCAGTGGCAACCTTTCGTTCCTGAATTACCTGACCATCATTCCCTTTCTCGCGTGCTTCGATGATAGTTTCCTTCGTCGTTTTCTGCCAGTAGTTCTCGTTAGGCGAGCAGAGCGCGCTGCCCAGGAATCGCAGCCATCGCGTGTCAACAACGCGATTGCGGTCGCATTAGCAATCGTTGTTGCGTGGCTCAGCATACCGGCGGTACTCAATCTCGCGTCCGGAAGGCAACTGATGAATTACTCATTCGATCCGCTTGATCTGGTCAACACCTACGGCGCGTTCGGCACAGTGGGGCGCGAACGGGACGAAATCATTTTTGAAGGAACAGACGACGAGCTGATAACCGGCGACACGAAATGGAAGGAATACGAATTCAAGGCCAAACCGGGCGATCCGAACCGACGTCCGCCCTTTATCGCGCCGTATCAGCCGCGAATAGACTGGCAAATCTGGTTCGCGGCGATGTCGTCACCGGCCGAGTATCCATGGACACTGCATTTCGTCTGGAAACTGCTCCACAACGACCCGGGTACGCTGTCGTTGCTTGCGAACAATCCTTTCCCCGATGCACCGCCGCATTACATCCGCGCGCGACTGTATCGTTATCGATTCGCGCCGCCGGGCGAAAAAGCCTGGTGGAAACGCGAACCGATCGGCGAATGGCTACCTGCGCTTTCTACTGACAATCCGCAGTTTCGCCGATTGCTTGAGGCAATGGGTTGGCTCGATGAGTAAAGATGGCCCGACGGTGAAATCTGCACTATTTGTCGGCGCTAGTTTTACTGAGCGACAAGTTTATAAATCGCAGCGTTCCTTCAGACGCGCGATTGTTTCCCGAATCATGCGGTACCCGAAGTGTCCCTGTCGCACCCGCAACAGTTCCGAGCCACGCCATCTCTGCTGAATCGCCTCGATTTCTTCCGGAGGCGCAATGGAATCGAATTCACCGGTGACGAACAGGATCCGCTCAGGGTCGCATGCCGGCTGGCCGTGCAATGGTGAGCTCAAATGAAAGTGCCGCGCAACGAGAGCCGGCTCGATCTTGGCCTGGACCAGTTCGCGCCGAACGCGACGCGCAGCCGGGCTTTGCCAGATAGCGTGCTCCACGTTTACTATCGGTGACATTAACGCGACAAATCGGAAATCGCTCTCAACGAGCGTCAATAGCGCGCCAATCCAACCGCCATAGCTCGTGGCCAGCACACCGAACTCGCGGCAGCCCTGTGCCCGCAACGAATCCATCAGTTGCCGCACTTCAATGACGCCCTGGCGTAGTCCTTCGGCGTTTCTAACAAGGTCTGGTGTAATCGCCAGTTCGCCATTCCGGTATCCCGCCGGTACCCGCGAAAAATGATAAGGAAGGTGGGCAAAGCAAGCATTCCAGCCAAGTCCGTTGAATTCCTCCGCGAAACGATAATAGCCAGTAGGATTCGATGACATTAGTGAATGCAGCAAAAACACAGTCGGCGCTGTCTCCCATGTTCGCGCTTCGGTTTTGAAAAAATCCACGTGCGCGGCGTTATTTTCTGAGAAACTGGTTTCAACGGGACTGCGCCAGTACAAGGTCATCATGCGCGAATCGCTCGTGGCAGCGAGCGCGGGCTTCGAGTCGTGGTCACCGTTTCCATTGTTCGCTTGCGGCGTAGCGTAAAACTCCTGTGGCGAGAGCCGTTCACATCCCACGACGTAGCGCTCCATGTCCTCGCGACTACGCCCGTTCAATCGGTGGCGCCTGTGAAGGAAATTGATCGACGCGCAGAGGAGCGAATCGACTGTTTTCGCACTCGCGCGCCGCAACATGTCATTCCGAGCGAAGCGAAGCGCAGTCGAGGAATCCCGCGGCGTCGCCTTAGAGTGTTGCAACGGGGTCCCTCGACTTCGCTCGGGATGACGGGCTGTTTTGCTCATTCGTTCGCACGGTGGCTGCGGCAGGTCGTCGGTCGTAAGGTGAAACTTCTCGCGCAATTCGGCGTAGAGATTTTTGAATGCGCCGGCGAGTTCCGATTGGATCCGTTCGCGCGCCTGAGATTTTTGCAGCTCCGGAAAATTCGAGATCGGTTTACCGAACGCGATCCAGACAGGCGTTCGCCGGAACGGCAGCCACTGTTTTTTCGAATACAAGCGATCGCTGCCAAGGATCACGCATGGCACGATTGGGACACCCGCGATCTGGGCAAGTGTTGCCGCGCCCGGCCGCAGCGGTGCGCCTTCCAGTACTGATCGCGCGCCATCGCGAATGCCTCCCTCAGGAAAAATACCCACGACCCGCCCGTTTTTCAGTCGTTGGATTGCAACGCGAATGGTTTTGAGGTCAGCGCGATCGCGCTCTGACGGGAACGCGTCAATTGCGCGCAACAGTAACCCCAGCATAGGCGGTCGAAAGAATTCGGCCATGGTCATCCAATCGATCTTTCGAGGCACCGCCAAACCTACGAGAAACGGATCGAAGTGACTGATATGATTTGCAGCCAGCAAAAATCCGCCAGGCTGATTCGGTTTGTCGCGCCCGAGGACACGGATCCGCGCGACACAACCAAACAACAATCTCACCAACAGCTTGCCAGCGCTATAGAAGGCCTGCTTCATGTTTGCGGTTCGAGTCTTTCTCAGCCTCCGTGCAATCGGAAAGCTATTTTTTTCAGGCTGATTGATTTTTTGAACGTGATATTGTGTCGGTGGTTCCAAGTCAATTATCGGTCAGAGTCTATGAAACCGAGGAGTCCTTCCAGAGGCGGTAAGGGACACTTTCCGCAGACGGATTATTTTTTTCATTCCGGTTTCGGTCAATCGTACGGCGGCCAATTTTGGTCTAATGACGGAGAAGATAAATCGGAGTTCCGGAATCTTTTTGATTTGGGACGCGAATACCGTCTCGAAGCAGCGCGCGAACGGGCCAGGGAAATGGCGGCCTTCGCTGTGATCGTTCTGACCTCGGCGTGGCCGGTGCTTTACATGATTATTACGGTTGTGAAGCTGCTCAGCAAAGCGCGGCCGCTGAATTGATTCGTGCAGCCGTTCGAGCGGTTGCTATTTCGGCTTAGGCCAAAGAAATTCGTCGCGATACTCAGGAGACTGCTCCGGAGCGAAGCCGTGCCGGCTGGTATTTTCCGTCACCACTCTGGGCACTAGGAAGTGCAGAAGATAATCTTCGCCGCCGGCCTTGGTGCCACTGCCGCTCATTTTGAATCCGCCAAAGGGATGCCGCCCAACAATCGCACCCGTACACGAGCGATTGATGTAAACGTTCCCGGCCTCCAGCCGCGCCTTAATGCGTTCGATGTTATCCGGGCTGCGCGAGAAAAAGCCGCCGGTCAACGCATAGTCGGTTCCGTTCGCCACTTCGAGCGCTTCGTCGAGATCGCGCACCTTCAAGACGCTCAGCACAGGGCCGAAAATTTCTTCGCGCGCGATGCGCATGTTGGGCTTCACATCGGTGAAAATAGTTGGCGGGATAAAGTAACCGTGTGGCGGGATCTCCTTCGCCTGATACGCCAGAGTGGCCTCTTTTTTCCCGATCTCGATGTATTCTAAAATGCGCCGGTGCGCGGCTTCATCGATGACCGGTCCGACCATGATCCCGGGTTCCTCGGGATTTCCGACGCGCAAACTGGCTGCGGCCGGAATCAAGCGTTCCATCACGCGATCATAATTTTCCTCCAGCAGAATCAGACGCGAGAGAGCGGAGCATTTTTGTCCCTGAAACCCGAACGCGGAATAAATTGAATACATGATCGTCTCATCGAGATCTGCATCAGCGTCGACGATCATGGCGTTTTTGCCGCCCATCTCACAAATCACCCGCTTCAATTCCCGTTGACCAGGACGGGTGATCCCGGCCGATTCCCAGATTTTCAATCCGACTTCGCGGGAACCGGTGAACGCGATCAAATCGACATCCTTGTGATCAACCAAATGTGCTCCGATCACCGACCCGTGCCCCGACAAAAAATTTAAAACACCCGGTGGCACACCAGCTTCCTCGAACACCTGCATGAGCATGGCGCCGCAGACGATCGATTGCTCGGATGGTTTCATGATTACTGTGTTACCGGTAACGATTCCGGCCGACGCCATGCCGCATAGAATGGCAATCGGAAAATTCCAGGGCGCAATTACGAATGCCACGCCGCGCGGCCAGTAGTGATGATAGCTTTCTTCGCCGGGAACCTGCTGCGTGAGCTTGGGGCGCCCGAGCCGTCGTATTTGCTGTGCGTAGAACCGGCAAAAATCGATCGCTTCGCGGATATCGCCGTCCGCTTCAGACCACGGCTTGGCAACCTCGTAGACTTCGACTGCGGAAAGTTCGTAGCGCCGGCGCTCCAAGATGTCGGCTGCGCGTTCCAGCAGCTGCGCTCGCTCTTCAAATGGGGTCCACCTCCATTTTTCGAATGCGGCGCGAGCAGCCTTAACAGCACGGTCGGCTTCGGCAATCCCCGCTTCGGTCCCGTAACCAACGATCTCGCTGGGTTCGGCGGGATTAACCGAAGGCGTGAGATTATCGATCCAAACTTTCTCGCCTCCGATGTAAAGTGGATGTTTTTCGCCGAAGCGTTTGCGCGCTTCGCGCAATGCGCTCTGCATTTTGTCCTGGTTGTCTTTGTAAATGAAACTCACAAGTGGTGCGTTTTTGAAATTATCGCTGGGTCTTGCGCGAAGTGAAGCGCCATTTTTTCGACCGGGCGAAGCTAGTTTGTCGTCATCATCCCTCGCTGCTGCAGGAGCCTTAATCAGCTCACTTGGATCGCGCAGCAATTCTTTCGTCGGTACATTCTCGGCAAATTTTGCGCGCAAGAATCCTTCGTTCGAGGTGTTCTCGAGAAGGCGTCGGACCAGATAGGCCATGCCCGGTAGCAATTCGCCAATGGGACAGTATTCCCGAACCCGGTACCCCATTTCCACCAGCGCCCGTTTGATCGGGCCTGCCATTCCATAAAGCAATTGAAATTCGAAACGGCCACGATCAATCCCGAGTTCGTCCGCGGCGGCCTGCGCATGGGCGATGCTGCGCACGTTGTGCGATCCGAAGGCAGCGGTGACGACAGACTCATTCTCAAAGAGTATCCGCGTGAGTGCTTCAAAATTCGCGTCGCTCTCAGGCTTCTGAAGAAACACTGGAGAAGCCGAACTGTTCTGGCCCGCTTTTGTTGTCTCGTAATCCCAGTATGCGCCTTTTACCAACCGCACCGCGAACCGCGTGCCGCGTGCGCGACCCCACTCGATCAGATCGCGCAGGTCTTTTTCTGAATCTCGCAAATATGCCTGAATGACAATCCCGGCATGCGGCCACTCCTTGAACTCCGCCTCAGTGAAAATGGTTTTGAAGAGTTCAAGAGTCGTGTTTTTGAGGGTGTAACTCTCCATGTCGAAATTGATAAATGCACCGAGTTCGCGTGCGCGGCGAAGAAGCGGGCGCAGCCTTTTCCCGAGATGGGCGATGGCATCTGCTGGAGCCGCTGGATTGATTTGCGAATAGAGCGCAGAGATCTTGACCGACAGATTTACGACCGGAAAAAGATCGGCGTTTTTCCCGATCGGGTCGGTCCAGTTCTTCGTTTCGCTTGCCAGTTTCTCCAGCAAATCCGAGTAACGTCCTGCATATTCATCCGCCTCAGCTTCGCTCACGACAGTTTCGCCAAGAACATCAACGGTAAAGCCGATTTTTTGTTTCCGGCGTTTGCGCAATGTCGCGATCACTTCATCCGGATTTCGTCCCGCGATAAACTGGCGGGCTGTTTCGGAAACGTTCCACTGCAGAACTGGAGCACTTATCCATGGAACCAAGCGCGCCAGACGAACGCCGACATTCAGCAATGGATGAAAGCCGTCGCCGTCATCGCTGAAATATTCTTCGAGATGCTGAATGATCTCACGCGACCCGCGCAATGATGGCAGCACGGCGACGAACCGAAACAATTGCGTCTTGAACCGCTCATCGCGCATCGAGAGCGTCATGAGGCGCTGATAAAATCCGGCCTTGCTGAAAATTCGGTCAGGATGCTTGTCGACCAGCTCAAAGATTTGCCCGCCCCGCTGTTCGACCTCGCGTTGAAGCGATCTCATTCGCGAAGGGTAACCGCGCCTGCGTGTTAGGCAAAGTGTTCGGCTACTGCCAGCGTCTTCCGCGCAAGATCGTTTCATTTTTGGATCATATGATTTGATTCAAAAATCAGATGGAGCAGCAAGTGAACCGCAACTTAACGCGGCAGGAAACTCAGTTACGCGGACTTTCGGAGCGGAAAAGCAGCTGCAAACACGGTCGCCTGCTGGTTTTCTTTCGAACTATCAAGTGGAACTGCTGAACGCGTTTTGAGGAGTTAAGAGAGGGATTGGGATTTGCCTGGCAGAACTCGGAGGCCCAGGGCTCCGCTGTCAGGCAATCTTTGGCCTTGATTGCCAGGCGGCGAAACTCGCGTAAGGGGAGGCGGGATGCATGCCGATACAATTCGTTATGATTTTGCCAGTGATAATACCGCGGCAATCTGTCCGGAAGCGTGGATCGCACTGGAACAGGCGAATAAGCGTCATGCTCCCGCTTACGGCGACGACGAATGCACTTCTGAAGTGTGCGAGCGCGTCCGGGAAATTTTCGAAGTCGACTGTGATGTTTATTTTGTGTTCACCGGCACGGCAGCAAACGCGCTGGGACTGAGCCAGGTCTGCCAACCTTTCCACGGAGTGATCTGCCACGAACACGCACACATCCAGACAGACGAAGCGGGCGCGACGGAGTTTTACGGGCGGGGAGCCAAACTGTTTTTGACGAAGACCGAGTAACGGAAAGATCGACCTCGGCGAGGCGGAGAGGATCGTCGCACAGCAGGTGGAACTACACGGGCATATGATGCGCGCTATTAGCGTCGCACAGGCAACGGAGCTTGGAACCGTGTACACACCGGACGAAGTCGCGGCTATTGGGGGTTTCACGCGCACGCACGAAATGTTGCTTCACATGGACGGCGCGCGTTTTGCCAATGCAGTCGCGTCGATCGGTTGCGCTCCGAAAACGATTACCTGGCAAGCGGGTGTAGATATCCTCAGCTTCGGCGGCACGAAAAATGGACTTGCGGCGGGCGAGATGGTCGTCTTTTTCGACAAGAAACTTTCGCGTGATTTTCAATATCGAGTGAAACAAGCCGGGCATCTCGGTTCGAAAATGCGGTTTATCGCGGCGCCCTGGATGGGGCTATTGAATGGAGATGTCTGGTTGCGAAACGCGCAACATGCGAATCGGGCGGCGCACCAGCTCGCGCAACGAATTCGCGGTGAAACAGGAATCGAAGAACGTATTTCCGGTGGAATCCAACGCAATTTTCTTACGGATGGACGATCAACTTGTGCGCGGGCTCCACGCACGGGGATGGCGTTTCTACAAATTTCTGGAGCCCGACGTCTACCGTCTGATGTGTTCGTGGGCCACCACGGACGAGGAAATCTCAATGTTCATTGATGATCTCGCCGCCATTAAATGATTGAACGGATCGCGCCAAAGACGATCTTAGGAACAAGATGAACCTGGTTGAACGACCGATGATATTAGCGGCAATTTTGCTCGCAGGATGCGGAACCACACGTGATGTGGCGGTGAGTTCCTATCATGTCACTCGAGATGTTGCGGTAGGCTCGTACCGCGTTGCGACCGCTCCGGTGCATTATGCTCTGCACCGCCGCAATAACGAACCAACCATGGTTGGAACAACGGATGCAGTCGAATCCGATGTCACTGCGCCGGGTCACCCGGCCTCAACGACGCCGGTTGCCTCGCCGCCGCCTCACCGGCCAAAACCTCATGTCGCGCAGACTCAAAGCTCGCCCAAAAAAGCTCCGCAGGTTGAAACCGAAACCCTACAGCCCGAGCCAAAGCCGTCGCCGCCGGCGACAGCCCCTTCTACTGCATTTCCGACTGCCAAAGCGGTGCCTGACAAGCCGGGATACGTGTTTAGCCCCTTTGATTCCAGTGGCAGATATGTTGACGTAAGCGGTTATACGCCCGGAACAAAAGTGAAGGATCCCTGGACCGATAAAATTTTCATTGTCCCATAGATTGCGCGACGCGCTTCTGGGGAGCACAGGCTGCCAGCCTGTAGATCTTGGCAGCTTGCCGAGATCGGGAACTTCGTGCCATCTAAAATTACGTGTCCAAAAGATGTTGCCGGCAGGGCTGCCGGCAACTACAGGCTGGCAGCCTGTGCTCCCCAGACATTGCTGCGAAGGTGGGGGAGTGCTACGTAATGCCATGAGAGTCGTCCCGAGACTTGCCGCAGGCTTCATGATCTGCTGGTTGATGTGTGCCGTCGCGCCGCAGGGTCTCGGCCAAACGTATCAAGGAAAGCAGCTGGTGAATGCAGAGCTTTTGGCTGATACGAATGCGATTGTTCCAGGCAAGCCTTTTGCCGTCGGCTTGCTACTGCGAATGGCGCCGCACTGGCACACGTACTGGAAATTCTCCGGTGACGCGGGGCTTCCGACGGAATTGAACTGGAAACTGCCACCAGGCTGGAAGACCGGCGAAATCCAATGGCCCATTCCATTGAAGACGATCGACCCGGGTGACATCGAAACCTACGGCTACGAGAATGAAGTCCTGCTGATGCAGGAAATTACGCCCCCATCGAACATCGACAGCGGGTCGATGAAACTCGTTGCCGAAGCGAATTGGTTAGTATGCGAGAAGATCTGCATTCCGGGCAGCGCGACGCTGCAGTTGGATTTGCCGGTCGCATCGACCAGTCAACCGGCGAATGCGGACATCTTCGCGCGTTATCAGCGTTTGCTTCCGCAAAAGTGGCCCGGAGCAAATGTGGCAAGCGCCGCGTGGAGCCGGGCTGGTTCCGATGTTCGCTTGAAAATCACAAGCGAAACTCTGGCTAAATATCCGGCAATCGATTTCTTTCCGCTTCCGGAGCAGGACACGATTGTTGGTCATCCCGCGGTTGAGTCGCGCAATAACAACGAAATTGTTCTTCGGATTCCGCTCGAGTCCGCGCCGAAGAATTTGTCGTCGATGGCGGGCCTGGTGGTTTTTTCGCAGCAGCCAAACGGAGACGATCGCGCCGCATGGCGGATTACAAGTGCGCCGCCAACGGCGGCTTCCGCTGCTCGTCCGGCTCCTGCTCGCGGAATCTTCACGTTTCTGTTGTTCGGCTTTCTCGGTGGCTTCATTTTGAATTTGATGCCGTGCGTCCTGCCGGTGATCTCGCTGAAGATCTTCGGCTTTATCCAGCAGGCGGGCCAGAGCCGGCAAAAGATTTTGCGGAGCGGGATTGCATTTTCAGTGGGAATCTTTGCGTGGTTCATCGCGCTGGCGCTGCTGTTGATTGCGCTTAAAGGGGCGGGGCGCGACGTGACTTGGGGCGGATTTCAGTTCACGAATCCTTACTTCGTTCTCGTGCTGAGCGCGATCGTTCTCGTTTTTGCCTTGAATCTTTTTGGTGTTTTCGAGATTTCGTTGCCGCAATCTCTCACCCGCAGTTTGCTTTCAACGAGCGAGCGCAGAGATCTGCTCGGATCATTCTTTCAAGGCGTGTTCGCGACGGTGCTGGCCACGCCTTGCACCGCGCCATTTCTCGGCACCGCGCTCGGGTTCGCGTTTACTCAGTCTGCCGTGATCATCCTGGCAATGTTCGTCGCGGTGGCCGCCGGGATGAGCGCGCCGTATCTGCTTCTGAGCGCGCAGCCTGCGTGGATGCGATTCGTGCCGAAGCCCGGGCTATGGATGCTGCACCTTAAGCAATTCATGGGGTTCCTGCTGCTGGCGACGTTGCTGTTTCTCCTTTACGTGCTAGGCGCACAGCGCGGCTTGGAAGGTGCGATCTGGGCCAGCTGCTTCCTGCTGATCATCAGTCTCGCCTGCTGGATGAAAGGTGCTTTTGTTGTGCCCACTGCCTCTGTCGCAAAGCGCAGCCTCGTGCTCGTCCTCGTCCTCCTCCTCGTCCTCGGCGGCGGCGTTTATTTCATCGGCAACAAATTTCAATCCGTCAAAAATTGCTTCCGCCAGATTCGCAGATCGCGAGGTGACTGGCAGGCATTCACGCCCGAACGTTTGCAAACCGAACTCGCGCAGGGCCGCACCGTTTTTGTTGATTTTACCGCTGCATGGTGTCTCACGTGCAAATTCAACGAAGCAAATGTGCTCGAAAGCCAGGACGTGCGAGAAGCATTTCAGCGTAACGGCATCGTCAAACTAAAAGCCGATTGGACCAACGGCGATCCCGTGATCACCAAATTATTGCAACAGTTCGGCCGGCCCGGTGTCCCGTTATACGTGCTGTACCCCGGCAAGAATGAAGAACCGATTGTTTTTCCGGAACTGCTGACCAAAAGCATGCTTCTGGATAAGCTCGAAACTGCCGCGCGGCGCGTTGCTGTTCAATAATACGCCGGGTGCCGTTGAAATTTGGCCGCCCACTGGCATCATCTTCTTGGAAGAACTTTAAACGTATCGGCGACTCCGTTTTCTAATCAATCATATATGAACACCAAAATACTTTTGACCATTCTCACATCATTGATCGGGACCGCTGTTTTCGCCGCGGACGCGCCTGCAGTTGGAAGTGCTGCCCCGGATTTTTCTCTCCCTGATACGAAAGGCGACACCCATTCGCTTTCGGAATACAAAGGCAAATACGTGGTGCTCGAATGGTTCAATCCAGAGTGCCCTTTCGTGAAGAAACATTACGGCACCGGCAACATGCAAAACCTGCAGAAAGAGTACACCGACAAAGGTGTGGTTTGGCTAACCATCGATTCCAATGCCCCGGGGACGCAGGGCAATCTGACGGCGGAAGAAGCAGCGAAGATCGCAACATCCTGGAAAACGCACGAGACCGCACTATTGCTGGATCCGCAAGGCAAGGCGGGCCAGGCTTACGGCGCCAAGAATACGCCGAACATGGTAGTCATTAATCCCGAAGGGAAAATCATTTACCATGGTGCCATCGACAGCAAAGCTACGCCAAACCCGGCAGATATCCCAAGTTCCAAGAACTACGTGAAGGCGGCGCTGGATGAATCGCTTTCGGGCAAGCGCGTCACGACTTCGCAAACCAAGCCCTACGGTTGCTCGGTCAAATACAAGTCATCGTAGAATCCTGCTCCGGCGAGATTCCAAAGTTCTAAAGCGGCGGTCGAAATACGGCCGCCGCTTTTGTTTTAACAGCCGAGGCACGTTTTAGAGTGCAGCGCTGTGGGGCCGCTTCTAATGTGGGAGCGCAACTCAATGGTGTCTGGTGATTCCAAAATTGTCTTCATTCGCGGCGAGCGCCTCCTGATTTCGTTCTTCTGTATCGCCGCCGCGCTCCGCGTCTTCATTTACTCAGCTGCATTCCCATTTTTCAGCAACATTGATGAAGACCTGCACTTCGATCTGATCACGCAATATTCGCATTTACACATCCCGCGCAGTTTCGATCGACTCAACGAAGAAACACTGAACTGGATTGTTCCGTACGCTTCGCCGGAGTTTCTATCTTCGCCGGAGCGATTTCCCGGCGGAAAATTTCCGACGCCGCTATGGAAGGAGCCCTGGGCGAAAGTGGAACCGGAGATTGCCGTGACGAGGGCGGCATGGAGCGGCGAAATCAATTTCGAATCATCACAGCCGCCGCTGTATTACGTCCTGGCGAGCGCATGGTGGTGGATTGGCCAACACATCGGATTGACCGGCATTGAATCGTTGTATTGGATTCGGTTCCTGAATGTCGCGCTGATGCCGATAATAGTTTGGTTGGGTTATGTGGCCGCCCGAACGATCGCGCCGGAACGCCTCGACCTGCGTATCGGCGTCCCGCTGTTGATCGCTTTCATTCCGCAGAATGTGTTCTACGCAATGAACAATGACGTACTGTCGCCACTGTGTTTCGGCCTGCTGTTCCTTTGCGTTTTGCGATGGCTGCGAACGAACACTCCGAGCTTGCTGCTTGCAGCGGTGACAGGCGTGGCGATTGCGTCCACGTACCTGACTAAACTGACGAATTTGCCGCTGATCGTGATCGCGGTCGCAGCCATCCTCGCCAGACTTGTAGCGATTATTCGACGAACGCCACGTACCGGTTCGATCGCGCTTGCCACACTCGTCTTATGCGCCGGCATCCCAATCGGCAGTTGGATCGTTTGGCTGAAGCTGCAGTTTGGCGATGTCACCGGATCAGCGGCCAAAATCGCATTCCTGGATTGGACGCGGAAGCCGTTCGCTGAATGGTGGCACCATCCCATCTTTACACCTGCGGGACTTTGGGTTTTTTGGTCGGATTTAATCGCCAGTTTTTGGCGCGGCGAAGTTGAGTGGCACGGCGCCCCTTTCGATTGGCATATCGTCGATGGCCTGTTTGCCGTTTCGTCACTGGTCTTTATCGCGGCAGCGATCTTTGGACTAGGAAAACGATTTGCACCTTTCACATTCGAGCGGCAGGGGATTGCGATTGCGATCGCGACTGTTGCAGCTGCAATCGGTTTCCTGGGACTTCTTTCGATTCAATTCGATTTTGGTACTTGCGTTAATCCATCCCGTGCACATCCGTATTTTACATCAGGCCGCTTGCTGAGCGGCGCGATCATTCCTTTCGCGCTGAGTTACGTCTACGGGATTTCCTGCTTGTGCCGACTCGCGGCTTCGAGATTTCGACAAACTCGCTGGATCCACATCGCTTCAACACTCGTGGTGCTCTGCGTAATTGTTGTGGTTTCACAGGCCTCGGAGATTCTGATCAATCGCCAGGTGTTCGCGAGCCAGCATAACTGGTTTCATCGTTAGCGGATCTCCCGCCGTCTGCGCAGACCACTTGTTGGCTGCCTGAACGGTGAGACAACAAACGATCGCGAATTACCGGAGCGAGCCTGCTCGCTCGATGAGAATCCGGTTGGAAGGTGAATGGAGCGTCAATTGATAATTCTGATTACGTATTGCGGATTTCAGGATCGCAGATTTTGTAGGGCGTTTCTGTGAACCCCGAAAGCATTCGGGGCTGACACAGACGCCCTACAAGCTACACGCTGCCGCCTGTTCTCGGTGATAGCCGCGCTGCGAGACGCAACAGGGGCAACGGCATCCCGCGGACCAGAAGCATTAGCAACTTCATCGGCAATCCGGGCACCACCATTGGCCGGTCTGCTTCAAGGGCTGCGAGCGCATCGCGCACCACTTGTTCGGCCGGGACGACGACGAGCTTCGGACCCATGTCCGGCTCGGAGCCATGGCGGCTGGCGACTTGCTGGAACTCTGTTTCGACAGGGCCCGGGCAAAGAGCGCATACGCTTACTCCTGTTCCGCGAAGTTCGGCTCGAAGTCGCTTCAGAGAAACTTGTCACATAAGCCTTTGTAGCGGCGTAGACAGCGAAGCCGGGGATCGGGAGAAAGCCGGCGGACGAACTGACGTTGAGAATGCCGCCGCGGCGCTTTGCGATCATCTGCGGAAGAACATGCCGAGTCAGCAGAGTTAAGGCCGTGATATTTACGAGGGTCATTTGCTTGTTGCGAACGGCGTTACTTTTCGCAAACGGACCGCTGTCCCCGAGCCCGGCGTTGTTGATTAAAAGATCGATGTCGATTTTTTCCCGATCGAGCCAGTCCAGCAAATCATTCAACTGCGCAAGATCAGAGAGATCAACTTTCCGGGTGCGAACAAGAAGATTTGCGTGCTCTCGTTGCAGTTGATCAGCTAACTCGATCAGCCTTTCGTCGCGCCGCGCGAGTAGGATCATTGAGCGCGCCCGACCGGCAAGTTGGCACGCAAATTCGCGACCGATCCCAGCCGAAGCTCCGGTGATAAGTGCGTTACATTCGTCCAGTTTCATGTGCTTTGTCGCCGGGGGCGTTGACCTCGGCCTCCTCTGAGGCGGCCAGCTTTCTGACCGCCGCGGTCAGCGCCCGCGGCTACGATGTCGCTACCACGTTGCAAGCTCTTTAACTCGCGTTTAGTCAAGGGTCGCCAATGTCCGCAGGGCAAATCGCCAAGCCGAAGGCTGTCAATTCGGATGCGGGCAAGATGTTTCACCTGATATCCGACTGCTTCGAACATGCGTCGAACCTGACGATTGATTCCCTGGCGCAACACAACGCGCAAACGCGTCGGTGAAACGGGGTGGAGACGCGCAATTTTTGCTCGCTGACCATCAAGAATAATCCCGCGCAACAATCGCGGCGCAAGCACCGAATCCCACGGCTTATCCAAGATTACCTCGTATTCCTTCTCGACCTTGAAACGGGGATGAGTGAGACGTTGCGCAAGCTCGCCGTCATTTGTAACAAGCAGCAGGCCCTCCGTCTGGGCATCCAGACGTCCGATGTTGAAAAGCTTCGAAAATTTCGCCGGGAGCAAATCAAAGATAGTGTCGCGGACCCGCGGATCTTTCCGGGTCGACACGAACCCGGCGGGCTTATGCAACATGATAGTCAACGGCGCACCAACGCGGACAAGTTTGCCATCCACTTTGACATGGTCGCGCGGGTCCGGTTGCGCGCTGAAATCCGTGCAGACAGTGCCGTTGATCGCGACTCGGCCCGCTGCGATTAATTCATCGCAATACCGGCGCGATCCAATTCCCGCGGCGGCGAGGAAGCGGTTGAGGCGCACAATCGTGATTCGTAATTCGTTAAATCGTGAATCGTTGAGCCGATTTAACGATGTAACGATTCAACGTTTCACGAGGTCACACGTCGGGCTTGGTCTTCGGCAGGCCGATGACTCTGCGGCCGTCCTTCCATTGACCGCGCTTCTTCAAAAGCTCGACGCGTTCGAAGCGCTTCAGGACGTTCCGCTTGGCTGCGATAGTGCTTGCGCCTTTTAGACTGCGATGTTGCGACATAAATTCGTTGAACCGTGGAAGGACTGAACCGGGGGTGAGCCCGCACATTAGCCTGACTCAATCGTTTTTCAAGACGGGGCATCAAAACCCATCGATTTGGATCTAAAGCTGATTACTGAGCACTACGTACGTTCCAGACGTTATGACCTGGTGGTAAACGTGGAACCGGCTGTTGACCTGTTCTTTCCAGTAATCCGCCCGGCTCTGCTCCACGATAAGGTAAACCGCATCTGCTTGTCCCCATTTGTTCAGGACTGCCTGTTCGTTCAAGAAAATGTTCTTCGGAGGTACGCCGATGGGAGCTTCCTTCCGCGAATTTTGATTCACAAAAAAGAATCTTCGATTCAGATAAAATATCAGGCTGCTGCTATCGTCGAGCGGGCCTTCGAAAATCGCGTGACCGCCGGTCTCCAGGCGCGGGTTTAAGAAACGGGCTACATCGGCCAGCGAGAAATAGGGCGCGGTTTTGGCGACGCCGATTACCATGCTAAGCCCGGCCGGGATCATCGACACGGCCAGTGCGACGGCGGCAAGTTTCTCGCGCTGCTTGAAAATCAGGTAGAGCGTCACGAGCGAGAAAAACACCAACGAAACGCCTATAATCGCCATCGAAGGTTGGAGTGCGGCCCAGGCGGAAACAGGCATGTCGTGCAGCGCTTTCCAAGCGGTCCAGCGCGCGTCCATTATTCCCCAATCGCCGTTTGGAAAACTCGGAGCCCGGCCAATAAAGAGCGCTCCGGCACCGGCTGCCAACCCAACAAGGCCCACCGCGACCGTACCCGCGGCGCGCAATCCTTTTGGGGTTCGATCCCAGGCCACGGCTGCCCAGAGGGCAAACGCGCTCCACATGCTCATGGAATAATAGTCCTGGCGCTGGCCCAAAAAGAGCAGCGGAACGAACACCACTCCCATCCAGCAAAGCAGTAATCCATCGGCGAAGTTGATCTCCCGCGGCCGGATCACCCGACGCCAGGCAAAGGTAACCCCGGGTAGCAGCGCGATGGACCACGGAAACCACCACGCCAGATGGAGGATCACAAACTGATAAGCAGGCACGCCGAGGAAATCATGCGTCTCGTCGGTAAGCCCGCGCAGGTGTCCCAACCATTCAGTCCTGATCAAATAATGAAAATAATGCGGGAAATGCCATTGCGCCCAGATGTGCCACGGGGCCACAATCACAAGAAAAATCGCCGCATATTCCCACCGCAACAGCGCACTGAATCGTATTCTGGCTTCGCGATAGAAAATTGAGAGCAAAACAAAAATCGCAGCTACGTAAACGATGCCGAGGAAGCCTTTGGTGAGACAAGCCAGTGCCGAACAAATCCAAACGCCCGTGAACCAGAGGCCGCGACGCTGTCTGCGCTCATAACCGCGCAATCCACAGAACATCGCGCCGGCAATAAATGCGGTGACCAACGGTTCCGGCATAACAATGCGTGCCAGCAGAAATGTCCCACAGAAACTGAGAAAAATCAGACCGGCAATGAAGCCGCGCCAGTAATCTGAAAGCTTTTCGCCGATCAAAAAAATGAGCGCAACGGTGGCAATGACGGCAAGGGCGACAGGTAGCCGCGCTGCTGCTTCGTTCACCCCAAGAATTTTATACGACCCGATAATGAGCCAGTAGAGCAACGGCGGTTTTTGCAGGCGCGGGATGCCGTCGTTCGTTGGGAGTAACCACTGATTGCTCTCCACCATTTCGCGCGCTGCACCGGCATATTGGCCTTCGGTTTCGCTGTAAAGGTCGCCTGTCCCGATAGTGACCAGGTGCAGCAGCGCTGCCAAGTGCAATCAGAATAATTAATAGAGCGTGGCGAGTCGGCGGCGGCGGAAGCGCCGGTGGCTCAAGCAGCGTTTCTTCAAGGCTTAACGTGTGTGCGCCCGCTGTCATTGTCCACGTTCTCCGCCGAAAATCGTTCGTGGCCGCAATTCATCTTCAACCTGTTTGCTTGAACCGGTGTTGCTGTCTGCTTTCCAATGTTCAGGCAAACGCAGCAGTTTGCCCGTAGGCATCTCGATTAATGCAAGCATCTGGCGGCACTCGGCGATTAACGTGTTGTCTTTCGGGCGCATAATACGAAATGCGCACCAGAACCGCGCACGTTCCACTTGATCCAGCCAACCCTCAATCACCAACCGATTCCCTAGTCTCGCCGGCTGCCGATAATCGATCTCCGTGCGAACCACCACCGGATATGTTTGTTTTTCCGCCATTTCCGCCAACGGCAGGCCGAGCGCCTCAGCCAGGTGTGTGCGGGCGATCTCGATGAAACGCAGGTACGCAATGTTGGATACGACACCTCCGCAATCGGTATCGAAAAACATCACCTGCATTTCTGTGCGAATAGGAGGAGGCATGGCCGATTTCAGATTTTCAATTAAGATTAGAGTTGAGCGTTCCGTTCCGCACGTTTTTTACTGAAAGGTACGAAACAGCGTGATCCTAAGGCTTTCCCAACATGGTTGCGGTAGTCGCGCCAGACTGTTTTCAGTGACGGCGTTGATCCTGTCATTTCATGGTGCTCCGCTCGCAGCAGCGGCCGGTTCGCTGACATTCGGCGGAGTCGCTTTTTCTCCGGGTTCAACCGTAAAGGCTAATGTTCCCGTAAGCGCGCAGGAAAAGTCGATGGCGAATCAGGGCGGAGGAAACATTATCCCGCCGAATGCGATCGCCGTCATAGCGACACCGCGAAATTTCGACCCGAGAAGAAGTTGGCCGGTGTTGGTTGTGTGCTCCACGAGCGATTCAAACGTCAAAATCGCGATGATCTTGTCGATTTCTATGGCAGAGTGGGATTCAGGGACGGTTGGGTGGTGCTTGCGGGCGACGGCCCGCAGCCTGCGCGCAACGATACCGCTGCGTGGCGTGGGGCGATGACGCTCGCTGCCGTCGATGCGCTGCATCGGAGCTTTCCTGGCTCGGAACAAGTGGCCGGTCGCGTGCGCTGGATTTTCGGGCGGCGGCAAAGGCGTGGGTAGTGGTCGCACCATTACTGGCGAAGCATGGCTGCCGTGTCATCGGTATTTACATCACAGGTGCGAACGAAGACCAGTTGAGCGAAGGATACGCGACGTGTTGCACCAGGAGCGAGATTTTCTTATGACGCCGATTTATATCAGCGCCGGCCGGGACGACCGGATCGCGACAGTGGAACAGCAGTACAACGTGGCCGGTTCAATCAAACGAACCGGATTTCAACGGATAAAAATCGGCACGTTCCACGGCGGGCACGAAGCCAATGATGCGCAAACTTCCATCGCGTTGCAGTGGTTTCGCGAGCTGGCCAAATGAACTTCGGTTACCGAATCCCGGATGGATGGCTACGACGAGGCCGCGAGGATCGTCGGTACCAAGGCGAATTTCCGGCCGTTACCAACGATAGTAATGCGTCCGGCATTCGATTTGTGTAGTCCGTATCTATCACAGAAGCGTTCCTTCTGGCCGGCCTTTTTCTGGGTTCGAAGATTGCTGAAATTTCTCCAGTGATTTGACCAGATTCCCGGGCAACGGCCGAACCCGATCAAAAATGCGCGTGGCCAGCGGTTTAGCGGTGGTATAACCGGCGGCGAACATTTCCAGGCGGGCATCCAGGTTGTCGATGTAGTGAAGTGCCATGGCCTCCGGGGTTTTCGGTGTAACTGGAGAACCGAATTCCAGTTCGCCATGATGCGCGCCGATCAGATGCAAAAGATGCATTCTCACATCTTCCGACGCTGGCGAGAGATTTTTCCACACGTCAGCGTTTTCGAGGCTTAACCTTCTCCACAACGCATTGACCAACTCAATTCCGATGGAGATATGTCCTATGAGTTCGCCCAGTTCGTCATAACTCATCACGAAGCCGCTTTCCGGTAGCGCGTTCTCCCAAAGTTTTCCGGAATCGTGGAAAAGAATTCCCGCGAGCAACAGGTCAAGGTTCAACTCGGGATAAAGCGGCGCGATCTGTTTCGCTAATCGCATCATCTGCGCAGTGTGCTCTACCAGTCCGCCGCGCCGGGCGTGATGATAATTGCGCGCAGCAGCAGTGCGCCGGAACCGGTCGCCCCACTCGTTCAAAAACACTTCGCACACTGCGCGCAGCCGAGGGTCGGAGATCGTCGGTATGGTTGAGGTGATGAACTCCCAGTCCGCGTTTTGTTTCGCGCGTAATTCTCCCGGGCCTTGCAGTAAGTCGTTCTTTTCCTCTTCGGTAAGCGGACGCACCATCCATTTGCGCGCATCGAGTCCATATTGCGACCGATAGAATTCGCCGGAAAGTTCGATGAAGCTTTCAGGCACGAGCGCACTGCACGCTTTGTACGCGGGATGATCACTCCACACCCGGAGAGTCATCCGGTCGCACGCGTCTGCCAGCGTTAGCTCGCAATACGGTTGCTGTTCGCGCGTGAGCTTTGGTGAGGCGGTTTCTACCTGCACATGCACACGCGCCGGAACGGCACCGTTCTGAGCTGCGCGGCGAATCTCGGTCAGAGTCAGCAAATCCATTTCGGCAAATCTATCACAAGCCGCAAACGTGCGTAGCACAGGCATCCTGCCTGTGGGGCAACCGGGCGTCCCGCCTGGTTGGTAAATGAAGCCGCAGATTCGTCGCGCGAGTTCGTCCGTTGGCAGGCAAGATGCCTGCCGGCCCCACAGACAGGATGTCTGTGCTACGCTTATTTGTCCCATGTTTCTCACGCACCTTGAATGCAGCGCATGCGGTCTTAAACACGAGTGGTCGCGTTTGCAAAATCTGTGTTTGTCATGTCACAAACCGCTGCTTGCGAGAGTGGACCTGGCAAAAGCAGCGCGAACGCTGAAGCGCGAGAATTTAGCGACGCGGGAAAGATCGCTCTGGCGATTTCGCGAAGTGCTGCCGTTGCCTGGCGAGGTTGAACCGGTTTCGCTGGGCGAAGGTGGAACGCCGCTGTTGAGCGCGAAAAGATTTGCCGATGACCTCGATCTCTGGATCAAAGACGAGTCGCTGAATCCAACGCAAAGCTTCAAGGCCCGTGGAATGAGCGTGGCCGTTTCTATGGCAAAATATTTAGGAGCAAAGAAGCTCGCGGTCCCTAGCGCTGGTAATGCCGGCGGCGCGCTGGCTGCATACGCGGCTCGAGCCGGTCTTGAAGCGCACGTCTTCATGCCGCGCGATACGCCGCGCGCAAACGTCATTGAATGTCGTGAGTTGGGCGCTCACGTGACGCTCATCGATGGATTGATTACTGATTGCGCCGCTGAAATCGCCCGGCGCAAAGCAAATGAGGAATGGTTCGACATCTCCACGCTGAAGGAACCGTATCGCGTCGAAGGAAAGAAGACTCTCGGTTACGAACTCGCGGAACAACTGAACTGGACATTGCCGGATGCGATTCTCTATCCAACCGGCGGGGGTACCGGACTGATCGGGATGTGGAAAGCGTTCGACGAAATGGAAACGCTCGGCTGGATCGGGAAAAAACGTCCACGGATGTTTGCGGTGCAAGCCTCCGGTTGTGCGCCGATTGTCCGCGCATTCGAAGCCGGAAAGGAAATGGCAACAGAATTTCCCGATGCGCACACAATTGCGTCCGGCCTGCGCGTGCCCAAAGCGATTGGCGATTTTCTGATGCTGGAAATCCTCCGGGAATCTCGTGGCGGCGCAGCCGCTGTCGATGACGGAGACATGATTCGCGTCGGACGCGAACTTGGAGCAAAGGAAGGTCTGTTCGTCTGCCCCGAAGGAGCAGCGTGTTTCGCAGCTTTGAACCTGCTCCGACGTAACCGGAAAATTTTCTCTGGGGAGCGGGTAGTCATTTTCAACACGGGCTCGGGAATCAAATACCTCGAAGCGTACTGACTGGATTACGCTCGCTTACCGACGAAGATGGAGACGCGTTTCGAGAAAGCTTTTGCGGGCTCAGCGTAGAAACGTCGCCCTAGTTCCAATGCGTCGCGCTGCAAGCGCTTGCACCGTTTGCCGATTAGCCTTTTGAGTTGCGCGAGTTCCATGGCCAACCCCTCATCGGCGCTTTCCTTTTCCAGACGCGCCAGGAGAAAATGGAGATCGTGCTCGGAACCGAGCAGTTCGCCCAACACCTCTGCGTCGTGAGCGATTTGCTCCAAAACCACGCGGTTCAGCGGCTGCAGAATGCGCAACTGATACCAGAGGTCTTTCACCCGCTTGCGCCACGCATGGAAATTTTCCGCTTCTGCATCGTCGATCGTTTTGGCCAGCCCGCGTTGTCCGCGTTTGTAGATTTTGCCGACTGCGCCGCAAATCTGTTTCCAGGTGAGGCCTTCCAGCGGCCAATTCATAAGACGCGCTTTCACACGTTCCAATTGAGGAATTGCCTTGCTTTCCCA
The DNA here is from genome assembly GCA_963838045.1 of uncultured Verrucomicrobiae bacterium. GTDB lineage: Bacteria > Verrucomicrobiota > Verrucomicrobiia > Chthoniobacterales > UBA10450 > Udaeobacter. The sequence continues at coordinate 55,008 of CAWIPQ010000019.1, forward strand.
ATCCGCGAAGGCTGCTGAAAAACTGTCTCGCTCTAACGACAACAATTCCTCCGTGCGCACCAGGCGTTGGCGTCCCAGATTCTTCGCCGCTTGATCGCGCAACTCGATGAATGTTTGCAATCTGACCTGGGCATCGCGCAGGTCGGAGACCATTCGTCCGATCTTGCGAAGGCAACGATCTTCGTGCGCATGACAGTTTTTGCCGACTTCACCAATGGCTAACCGCATCGCCGCGCGCAGTTTTTTCAGGTGCTTGCGCACTTCGTGCACAGTGACTCCACGCTGCTTTGCGGGGCCCCGGCATAATTTGAGGGCAGAATCGATTTGCTCACCAAAAATGCGCTTAAGCCCGTTACCGACATCTCGGGATTCACGCAATTTCAAACGGAAGCCCATGGAACTCTCTGCCTACTCGTTGGCCAGGCGCACATTGCTGTAGCGCTTTTCGCCAGTTACCTCCCGGCCAAACCAGGGCGGCGGTTTAAATTTTCGACAAGCTCGCGCGGTCAGGAAATTCCACCTCCGCCACTACCAGACCGGAATGTCTGCCACGATAAATATCGATCTCGATGAGTAAATTTTTCCAGGGAATTTCATAGCGCACTTTGCGCAGTCTCCTCCCGGAGGTCCCTGGCCAGAGGGCGGTGAATTGTTTTGAACTGAGCCTGATCTCGCGTTCTTCCCGGCTCGCGCCGCGACCTACTTTGAACGTCAGCGACGTAGTTTTGCCGCTCTTTCGGAGGCGGACCTGTCTGCCGGCGGATTCGGTGGCCAGATACCCTTGCTGGATCGTGTGATGCCTCGATCGTTTCAGCGTGTCGGGCAATCGTTTGACGAGAAATTTTCGTTCAATTTCGCGATTGTTTCGCGTCAATTCGATTCCTCGCACAGGATGAACATCCTAAATGCCATGCCTCAAGTGTCGAGACTTTCGCGACGCCAAAGAAGGATCCGAAGCCGGGATCGATGAGTACCGGCTTCTGTAGCTTCTTCAGCTTCCAGTTGGCATGGTCGATGCCGGCTACAGACTGCCCTTTAGCTCGGCACATTCTGAAGGAATGTGTTTAGCGCATTGGCAGCAGCCAACACTGGCCACACTGAAATGGCTACGATAATTGCAAAAAGCAGCGCCTCGATGGCGAATTCCAGGCTTCTTTCGCTGGCGAAATAACAGCGGGCTACTTCGCGAAATGATCGGCGCGTTACCGATTTTTGCGCGCGTTTTCGTCTGACGATTGTTCGCTTGATCGTAATCGTAGTCATAGGTGCCGGTTTAATAAGCCAGAAGTGCGCGGCGTCAGGTTACGAATTGTTAAAAGGCGATGACGACCGCGTAACATTGCACCGGCAGCGGTTGAAAAGGTGCCGGGAGTTAACGGGAGGCGGTCTTTTCAGCTGGTCCCCAGGCTTTGCTTGTGACCCGGCGAATCGGACATCGGCGCGACTGCTCGTTCGGCTGCGGAAAACGGATGATAATTGACCAGCGCGATCATACCATCGTCGCTCTCGACTAATGCCGTGCAGCTTTCGACCCAGTCGCCACAATTGTAATAGGAGACTTTTCCGAATTCGCGGATCGCCGCGCTGTGGATGTGGCCGCACAGAACGCCGTCGACATGATACCTCTCCGCATAATGCGCCACAGCGGCTTCGAATTTGCCGATAAAGCTCACCGCGTCTTTCACGCGGCGCTTTGCGTATGCGCTGAGCGACCAGTAGCCAAGGCCGAAACGGCGTCTGAAAAAATTGATGAGCGGATTGAGCGAGAGCAGAAATTGATAGCCGAGGTCGCCCGCGAACGCGAGCCACTTCAACCGGCCGCTGCCGGATACTACCACGTCGAGTTCGTGGCCATGAATAATCAGGATGCGTTCCCCGCAGGCGGTCGTATGAATCGCGCTTTGCTTGATCTCGATATTCCCGTAGGAACCGCAAAAGCCGGCCACCAGTTCGTCGTGGTTTCCTGGAATATAAATGACCTGCGTTCCCTTGCGCGCCTTGCGCAGGATTTTTTGAATCACGTCGTTATGCTGTTGCGGCCAATAAATTCCGCGACGCAGCGACCAAATGTCGATCAAATCGCCGACGATGTAGAGCGTGCCAAAATCATTCTCGCGTAAAAAATCGAGTAGCGCAGTGGCGTTGCAACCGCGGGTGCCCAGGTGCGCGTCGGAGATCCATGCTGCGCGATAACGTTTCGCCGCGAGCAGGTCCTTAGCGGATTTGTTAAATGAAAATCGTTGTTGCGTTGCGAAAAATTGGGGGGAACGCCGCCTGGAAAAGGTGAACGTTTGCGTCACGGCGTCTAAACCGTAAAGACGAGCAGACAGCCGCGGCAAAAAAAGTATTGTTACTTTTGTGTGGCAAAACGATTTCGCGGGGCGGATGCGCTTGCATTTCGGTTCGATCGAAATGGCTTAATGATCGCGCCTCCAACCTACATCGCACAGGCGTTACCGTACGATTTTTACAAGATCCGAATCGGCTTGTTAACTCACGGACAGGCGACGGTGGATGAGGTGGAAGCTCTCTTTGGCCAGGCGCACAGTCGTGCTAAGGTAGCGTCAATTGTTTTGTGTAAAAGTTTTGAGAGGGTGTTTTCTCCAATGGTTGTTCATTCGGTCAAAAACACTAAAGAGGATACTTTCGCGACTGTCACGCGTGGTGAAGGCGCACATGGTGCGGATGCGTCGGCGCACTTCGACAAAGAGCCGTTCGATCGCATTGGTGGTGCGTAGGCATTTGCGATGTGTCTGCGGAGAGTCGTAAAAGGCCAGTAGTTCTTCTAGATCCATTTCCAAGCAACGCACCGCTCGCTCGGCCTGGGGCTTCCAGCGGGCGCTCCAAGCGCGGAATCGGCCGATCGCTTCGCGGCGGGTGCCGGGTTGATAAATGAGCTTGGCTTCTTGCAGACACTGTTGCTGGCTGCGTTTGAGTTTGGCGGCCATATTGCGCAGCTTGTGCACCCAGCAACGTTGCAGCGCAGCGCGAGGCCAGACCAGATTGAGCGCCGCAATGAGCCTGGCATTTCCATCGGTGGTGATCAACTTTAATTTCGTGCCCCGCAAGCTGCGCCGCCACAACTCTTCGAGCAGGCTGCGCCAATTTTCTTCGCTCTCGCTTCGCACCAGGAGGAAATCGATTAACTCGCGTTGGCCATCCTCGCCGATGCCGTAGGCGCAAAGGGCGACGCGACGCTGCACTTTGCCCACCAGTCGAATGCGCACGCTCACTCCATCGAAAATCAAATAACGATAAGTGTCGCTCAAGAGGCGCCGATGCCAGGCGGCCACCGTTTGGTCCAGCACCTTACTGACCGCGCTCACAGCGGCAGCGCTCACCGCTTCATCCAGCAACGTGGCCAGGGCAGGACCGGCTTGCCGCGTCGATACCCCCAGCAAAAACAGTTTGCGCAATGCCTCATCCACAGCCGCTTCCCGTCGCTGGTAACGGCGCAGAATTTGGGTTTGAAATAAGCCCGAGCGACTACGTGGCACCGCCAGTTCCATTGGCCCCAGTCGGCTCAGCAGTGTGCACTCGGTAAAAACCGTTGGCCTGATCGGCGCGCTGCTTCGCACGCTCATATGGCGCCACGCCCAAGTGCTGCTGGCGTTCATAACGCATCAGCTCCTCTAGGAAAATCCGATGATGTTCTTTTAATTGCTCCTCCACGTCATGGATAAACCATTCGGAGTTTTTTAGATGATGTGGAAGCTCTCTTTGGCCAGGGCCACAATCGTGCAAATCGTCCGGACGGCTTTATGTGGTACTACGCGCTGCCGGTTTATAATCCATTTGAGGAATGGGGCGGACGCCGCTGAGGCGCGCACTGGACGGGAATGTGCGTTCTCCATAGACTCGCATCATGCGACTGGCGATCCTGTTGACAGTCATTCTCACGACGAGCGGTTCCGTAATGGCGGATGCGATCAGCATTACCAGCCCGGATCACGCGCAAACGTTCGCGTACGGCGAAATGGTTTCGCACCAACTTTACCTCGACCGAACCACAGCCGAACTGGTGGCGCAGATAACGTTTAGTAATCAGCCTTACGCCGACTGCAACGATCCGCCCACGAACGAACCGTTCGACTTTCGGTTTCCAGGTGTCCAATTCGATTCTGCACGGCGCGTCTTCTTTGCAAGGAGCGCCCATGGTGAAATCATCCCGGTCGCGCGGTTTGGGAAAGGTCTCGTCTGTAGTTGGGTTGATTTGGCTCCCGGTGCAAAGATTTACCTGGTCAAAGATAGCGGTCGCGTCACCGCCACTTTGACAGCCACCAATTATCCGCGCGGCGGCGCACGCTGGGTCCAGACAGACAACAATCTTTCGCTGCAGAATATTTTGATAGCACTGTTCGGAGAGTTCTTTCCGGTGTCGGAGAACTAATTTTCGACGCCAATCGAGAGCTCTGGCTCAAACCGCTGAAGTCGCGGTAACCAACGCGCTTTGGTTTGTTCAATTCTTGCGTCCCATGGTCGAGGCCAGGTCCACGATCAGCGAATCGATTTTCCGCAGGTCTTTGCGACGTCCTTTTTCCGGTTTCAACTTGCGTTTACGAACGATGATCGTCAGATCGCGGATTTCCTGGAGCAGTTCCCGGGGAAGCCGTTCGATCGGCCCATACGACCTCAACGCCGCAATGCAGACAAGTAGATCGTTTTCGAGGCGGCTGATGTAAGCCTTTGAGACGATGCGCAAATCGTGGCGTAGCGCGCGAAGTTCGGATTCAAGCATCGTCAGCGGAGACGATTCCAGCGCTGGCCGGCGAGTTTCTCGTTTTCGCTTCGCTTTTGTTTTCATGCGCTGGCAGCGATGGGTATTGCAACAAGGGCCCGCCGGGGGAGGCTTCCCCGGCGGGCTTCGATCGACCTAACCGTGCTAGAATTTTACACTCAGATCCGCTTGGAAGAGCTGGTACTGGTCCTCTGGATTGATCGGGATGTCGCCAACACCGCCGGTACCGTAATTACCATTACTGCGCCAGCCGTAGGCAGTACGTGAGGTTGAAGACGATCGCATCGGCCAGCATGTACCCGGTTTTTACGGCCAAGCCTTGCATGTTCACACGGCTGTCGAAGATATCTGAGTCAACTAAATTGGGATCCAGCGCAAACTGATCGCTGTGTTGCCACCAGGCTTTAACCTCCCAATCGCGCTTTTTCTTTAGTTGACCAACGCCGAGACCGAGTTCCCAAGCGTATCGCTGACCGCCACCGCCCGCGTGACCTGCCGCTGCAGCGCGATCGTCAGCTTCGAAGTTGGTCGCAAAATCTCCAAAGAAGCGCATTGGTGTCTTCCAGAGTTTCCAGCCGACTTCCATCGGCATATCGAAAACCAAAAGACTATTGATACCGTTTTGATTGCCACCGGGGTCGCCTGAAAAATGGATATTAAAATTGTCGCCGTTGCCGGTGTAATTGTAGAGCGTAGGCGCTAACTGGAAGTAAACGATGTGCGGGAACTCAAATCTTGCCCCCACCTGCCATTCCAGGAGGAACGCATCGTGGTTCGGGATTTTCTGAGTTTCGCCGCCTATCGGCTGCGTAACCGTCGGTTGAGGGCCAATTGGGTTTTCCGGATTCGCATCGTCGTAAACGAATTGGCCGAAGTTCGCGAAGAGATTCAGCTTCATGAACGGCTCCGGTTTGGGCCCGGCCACAACGGCTTTGCCATCCTTGCTGAATGAAGGTGGCGGTGGTGGTTCTCCTCCAAACACGAATGTGTGTTTCCACTGCTGAGCCAAGCCTTCCACGTTGATATCGTCATCCCAAAGCATCGATGTATTAACAAATGTGGGCGCAAATCGGCCGCCCCAGAACGTAAAGTCAGGAAAACCCTTGTAGCCGAGGTATGCCTGACCGACGTTGATGCCGTCGTTGTTTTTCGCAAACGGTCCGCTGCTGCTGTCATCTCCGAAGGTCACGTTTGTCGAGCGCGGGTTCGTGCTGGTTTCCAATCGGACCCCGAAAAACCAGTCATCTAGCAGCTTGCCGCGTAACCCTATGCGCAGGCGATACCGCTCGCGTTCGCGCTCATACCAATCATTTGGGATTGAGTTGGATCATCGCTGGGAAGTCTGCCGCCGCGGTATTCATACCGAATTCGCGCATCACCGTAGAGCTCCAGTTCGGTGAGCGCCGGAAACAATTTCCATTTCGTGCTGCCCAAATCAGGAACCAATTTTTCGACGTAGTTCTTCCCCTCATAAGAGACCACCGTCTTCGTCTTGCCTTCGACGATGGGTCCGGAGATAGGGTGTTTCTTTAAGCTGCTGACTTCTGCTTTCAGCTCAGCGTTTTGCTTTTGCAATGCCTGCACCGCCTGCTCGAGTTTCTCGATCCGTGCGTTCTCGGACTGCGCGCGCAGAGGCTGCGCAGATAGCAACGCGATTGCAGCCAGGCTTGCGCCTGCGGTTCGTAACGTGATTTTTTTTATGAACATTCAGTTTCTCCTTCGGGTGATGTGGTTTTGGCTGTCGGGGGGATTTTTTCCTGTCAGTGAGGGGAGGCTAGAAGCCGTTTGTTACAGCCGTATGACGAAAGCGTGACGATTCGGAAAACTTTGCCGTTTCTCTCGAAACGAGCCTGTCTCCCGGCACGGAAACGATTGAAATTTATGGCGCGGATGAGTTCAATCTGTTTTTCATGGACACCGGCCCTGGACGCAAAATTCTGATCATCGAAGATGAGAGCGACGTTGCCGATCTGCTGTTGTTGAACTTGCGCAAGGCAGGCTTCAATGCTTCGACCGCTGGCGACGGGGCCAGTGGTTTGCAGAAGGCGCGCGACGAGCGGCCCGATTTCATCATTCTTGATTTGATGTTGCCGAAAATGTCCGGGCTTGAAGTCTGCAGAATTTTGAAAAGCGATCCGGCGACATCTCACATTCCGATTTTGATGTTAACGGCGAAAGCGGAAGAGATTGATCGCATCGTCGGTCTGGAATTCGGTGCAGACGATTACGTGACCAAACCGTTCAGTCCGCGCGAAGTGATGTTGCGAATCCGGGCAATTTTGCGGCGCGGTGAAAAGCCGGAGGAAACACTACAGGCTGGTGCGATTTCGATCGACCCGGCGCGCCATCAGGTTCGGGTCAGTGGCAAGCGGGTGCATCTCACCAGTCTTGAGTTCAAGTTGCTGCGGACGCTAATGCAACGCCGAGGGCGCGTGCAGGAGCGCGATAAATTGCTTAACGAAGTCTGGGGCTACGAAAGTGTGATCGACACCCGTACCGTAGACACGCACGTGCGCCGCTTGCGCGAAAAACTTGGTAAAGCCGGTGATGCGATTGAAACCGTGCGCGGATTTGGTTACCGGCTCCGGGAAGATTGAGCGCGACGATTGGTGGTGGATGGTCTTTGCACCATCACTCGGTTAAGGAGAAACTAGAACGTCCATGTATTGGGTCATTATTGTCCTGATCTGCGCTGCGTTTGGCTTTTTGCCTTCATCGTTTGGCGCAAATGGATGGCGCCGTGGCGGCACGTCGAGGAGGTCACAGCGCAAATCTGTCGCGGTGAACGGCCGCCGACGTTCTTATTGGGGGGTAACGCGCCCGCTCAACGAATCGGCTTGCAGCTGGAAAAGATTGTCAGCGATTTGGAGCGGCTCCAAAAGCAGATCGCAAAACGTGAATCGGGGATGCAGACCATCTTTTCCGCAATACAGGACGCTTTGCTGGTAGTCGATTCCAAGCGGCAGGTGATTTTGACCAATCAGACGTTTCGAAACCTGTTCAGGGCTCCCGAAATTTCCATTGCAACGCCGCTGTTAGAAATTGTCCGCGATCCTACGCTCGATCGTTTGCTTACCGATGCTTTCAGCGGCGATGGGCCGGTTCGCTGCGAATTGACTCTGGACGATTCGCAAATCGAGCTTCACGCCGTCGCCACCAGGAACGATGCCGGCGAGATCACGGGAGCACTCGTTTTATTTCACGATATCACCGAGCTCAAGAAGATGGATCAAGTGCGGCGGGATTTCGTGGCTAACGTCTCGCACGAATTGCGAACGCCGCTGTCGATTCTCCGCGGTTACATCGAGACTTTGCTCGAAAGCCCGAAAACCCCGCGTGAGGAGTTGGTGCGAATTCTTCAAGTGATGGAGCGGCATTCGAATCGGCTCGAGTTGCTCGTGCAAGATTTGCTTACGCTTGCCGAACTGGAATCCAGCAATCCCAATTTGCAGTGGGGAGATGTCGATCTGTCGAGCTTCTTTGCGGAAATCATTCGCGATTGGGAAAAAAAGCTCGCGAATAAAAAGCTCAATATCATCGTCGATGTTCCGCCTGACTTTTCGGCGATTCGCGCTGATCGAACGCGGCTACAGGAGGCTCTCTACAATTTGCTCGAGAACGCAGTGAAATATTCGCGCGAGCACGGTGAGATCCGGGTGAGCGCGCGGCAACGCGACGGCGAAATCGAACTGAGCGTGAGCGACGACGGAATCGGGATTGCCAAAGAGGATTTGCCTCGCATTTTCGAACGCTTCTATCGTGCGGATAAAGCGCGCAGCTCCGAAAAGGTTCACGGAACCGGACTCGGTCTCGCGATCGTGAAACATATCACGCAGCTACACGGCGGGCGTGTGGAGGCAGACAGTGACTTGGGCGAAGGAACGACAATTCGAGTGATCCTGCCTTCGGCAAGCTCGCGTGATTCGTGATCCGTTACATCGGATTTTCGATTCAACCATTTAACGATTTAACGCCCGTAAAGCCGTTGTCACACAAACGTAACAGTAAAGGTTTTGACCGGCGGAATCGCCGTGCGGCAGTTTTGTCACATGACGAAATTGCGTTTCACAAAGATTCTTGGGCTGGTAATCGCGCTGGGAATGAGCGCAAACGCTTCGGCGCAAATGATGATCAATGGCGCAGGCGCGACCTTCCCGTATCCGATTTACTCGAAATGGTTCGATGAATACGCGAAGGTTGATCCCTCTGTCCGGTTCAATTATCAATCCATCGGTTCCGGCGGCGGGCAAAAACAAATACTCGCGCAGACTGTCGATTTCGGCGCCTCCGACGGGCCGATGAGCGATGAAAACCTGGCCAAAGCGCCGGGGAAGATTTTGCATATCCCGACCGTCGCGGGCGCGGTGGTGATGACCTACAACTTGCCAGGTGCTCCAAGCCTGAAGTTCGATGCAGACACCATCGCGGGAATCTATCTCGGCCAGATTAAAAAATGGAATGATCCGAAGCTGACGGCGTTAAACCCCGGTGCAAAACTGCCCGACCAGGAGATTGTCGTTGTGCACCGGTCGGACGGCAGCGGAACGACGTTCATCTTCACCGATTACCTGAGCAAAGTGAGCGCGGAATGGAAGCAAAAGGTCGGAAACAACACATCCGTCAATTGGCCTACCGGAATTGGCGGCAAAGGAAATGAAGGTGTCTCTGGCCAGGTAAAACAAACGCCGGGGGCGATCGGTTATGTGGAACTGATCTACGCCATTCAAAACAAAATGCCGTATGCAGAGGTGAAAAATGCCGCCGGCCAATTTGTGAAACCGACGATTGAGTCAGTTACTGCTGCGCTGGCAACGGCCGATATTCCGGAGGACTTCAGATTCTCCATGACCAACGCCCCGGGGAAGGATGCGTATCCGATCTGCGGCGCAACGTGGTTGCTGGTTTACGAGCAGCAGAAAGACGCTGCCAAAGGCAAGAAGCTGGTGGAATTCCTTAAATGGGCGGCAACCAAGGGAGAAGGAATGGCCAAAAGTCTGGATTATGCACCACTGCCAGACAACGTTCAGCAGCGGGTATTGAAGCGTATCGACGAAATCAAAATGTGAGTTGATGCTTCATCCCCTGGTCGAAATGGTAAGCGCCCCGCGAGTATTGTTTGTCTGCATCCACAACGGCGGGCGCAGCCAAATGTGCGAGGCGTTTCTCAATCACTATGCGGGCGAACGCTTTGATGTGCAGAGCGCAGGTCTCGAGCGTGGCGACTTGAATCCGCTGGTTGTACAAACCATGGCAGAGATTGGCATCGACATTTCAAATAACAAAACGAAAGACGTCTTTCGCATCTGGCGAAGCGGTCAAATCTTTCAGTACGTCATTGCAGTTTGTGACAAGGAAGCGGCGGAGAAATGTCCGATCTTTCCGGGAATCGTCACGCGCTTGCATTGGCCATTCCGTGATCCGGCAAAGGTGACGGGCACACCCCGGCAGCGCTTGGACGAAGTCCGACGCATTCGCGATGAGATTGCGGTCAAAGTCCAGGATTGGCTGGCATCGCTTGCCATAGAAGAAAGGGTCTAAAATGTCCATACGTGTCGTTTCCCAACCGCCAACGATCACAGCGCGTCCCGCTGCGGCGAGAATGAAACCGCCATCGCGCTTTGGCGACAAGGCGTTCGAATGGCTCACGCTGGTGATGGCGTTCGTAGTGGTATTGCTGGTCGTTCTGACCGGCTGGCAATTATGGCGTGGTTCGTCGCTCGCCATTCAAAAATTCGGATTTCATTTTCTCGTCACGTCGACATGGGATCCGGTGGCGGAACAGTTCGGCGCGCTGCCATTCATTTATGGAACGCTGGTTTCATCGTTGATTGCTTTGCTGATCGCGGTCCCGTTAAGCATAGCGACTGCGGTTTATCTGACCGAACTCGCGCCACTCCGGATCCGGCAGCCAATCGTATCGCTCGTCGAGATGCTGGCCGCTATTCCAAGCGTGATTCTCGGTTTGTGGGGAATTTTTGTGATGGTCCCGTGGCTGCGCGATTATCCGTTTCCATTCTTAAAGCGGACACTCGGTTGGACTCCGTTTTTCACCGGGCCAATCTACGGGCCAAGCATGCTGGCCGGTGGAATTATTATCGCGATTATGATTCTGCCCATCATCACTTCCGTCTCGCGCGAAATCTTGCGGAGCGTCCCGGATTTGCAGCGCGAAGCGGCATACGCGCTTGGCGCGACCCGCTGGGAAGTGACGCGCATCGCAGTGTTAAGTTACGCCAAGAAGGGTTTGTTCGGCGCCGTGATTCTCGGGCTTGGCCGCGCGCTCGGCGAAACGATGGCGGTCACGATGGTGATAGGCAACACGCCGCAGATTGCCGCGTCACTGTTTAAGCCGGGTTACACGCTGGCCAGCGTAATCGCGAATGAATTTACCGAAGCAACATCAGACATTTATCTGCAGGCGTTGTTTGAGATCGGGCTCGTCTTGTTCGGTGTCACGATTTTGGTCAACCTGATCGCGCAACTATTTCTCAAAACGATGACCGCAAGCGCTGCACCGCGGGCAGTTCAATAAATATGCGCACCGGCCGAACAGACAGTCACAATTGGCGGAAGCTAAAGAGCGCTTGTATTTCCGGGCTCACTTTCTGTTCCGCAATCCTCGTCATCGCTCCGCTGGCTCTCGTATTCTTTTACGTGCTCAAGAGCGGCATCGGCGCGATTAATCTGGATTTCTTCACTCATCTGCCGAAGCCGGTCGGTGAAGCCGGTGGCGGGATGGTCAACGCCATTGTCGGATCGCTGGAGTTACTGGGGCTCGCTTCTGTCGTCGGAATTCCCGTCGGTGTGTTGGGCGGAGTCTATCTGGCTGAGTACGGCGCTGCGCGTGTGAATTCGCTGCTCCGCTTCATCGCTGACGTGCTCAACGGCGTGCCGTCGATCACCTGGGGGGTGGTCGTTTACGGGTTGATCGTCTTACGCTTCAAGAGCTTTTCCGCCTATGCCGGAGGACTCGCGCTGGCATTGATCATGATCCCGTTGATCCTGCGCACCACCGAGGAGGTCATTCTTCTTGTGCCCGTCGGCTATCGCGAAGCTGCTCTGGCCCTTGGCATAGCGCGCTGGAAAACCATTCTGCAAATCGTTGTGAAGACCGCTTCGCGCGGAATCATCACAGGCATTCTGCTCGCCCTCGCCCGTGTGGGCGGCGAGACCGCGCCGCTTCTTTTCACCGCATTCGGCAACCGTTTTTGGAATCACGATCTAAGCGAGCCGATAGCAGCGCTGCCTCTGCAAATTTTCACCTACGCAATCTCGCCCTACGATGACTGGCATCGGCAGGCCTGGGCTGGCGCGCTTGTTCTCGTCACGGGCGTTTTCTGCGTTAACGTGTTGGTGAGAATTGTCACCCGTGTTCGCACCGCGTCGGCTTAAATTCTCAAATGATTACTCTGCCTATGCCGCAACCCGAAGTAATCGAACCTCGCGACCGCGAAGCTGCGCCCACACCAGATATGGAACAGGAGCCGCTTCCTCTGGTGATTGAAAGCAGGAATGTGTCGATGTGGTACGGATCGAAGCGCGCTATAGAGAACGTGAGCCTGGACATTCCCGCCAAAGCCGTCACCGCCATCATCGGGCCGAGCGGCTGTGGGAAATCGACGTTTCTCCGCGCGCTCAACCGCATGCACGAGCTGGTGCCGCATGCGCGTATCGAAGGTACGTGTCCTGCTCGACGGCGAAAATCTGTATGCGAGCGATGTGGATCCTGCGATTGTGCGCCGGCGCGTCGGCATGGTATTCCAGAAATCGAATCCGTTTCCGACAATGTCGATCGGGGAAAACGTCATCGTCGGTTTACGCTTGAACGGCGTGCGCGACCGCAAATTCCTGAATGAACGCCTGGAGAAATCGCTGCGCATGGCGGCACTGTGGGATGAAGTGAAAGACGATCTGCACAAATCCGGCACGAGCCTTTCCGGTGGCCAGCAACAGCGGCTTTGCATTGCGCGCGCGCTCGCAGTCGAACCGGAAGTTATTTTGATGGACGAACCCTGCTCGGCGCTTGATCCGATTGCGACCGCGAAAATTGAAGAACTGATTCAGGGATTGAAAACGCAATACACGATTGTCATCGTCACGCACAACATGCAGCAGGCGGGGCGCGTTTCCGATTTTACCGCCTTCTTTTACATGGGACGGTTGATTGAGATTGGGTCGACAACAAAAATCTTCACCAACCCCAGCCAGAAACAGACGGAGGATTACATCACCGGCAGGTTCGGTTGAGATGATGGATTACAAAATGAACTCAGAAAAAGGCTGCGCTTGACGAATCCTCAAGCTTCCGCTCCTCCTTCGGAAGGGAGAGAACTCCTGCGTTTTAAAAAATGGTCACACCAAAGCATATACTGGGAACATTCGATGAGGCGCTCAGCTCCTTACGCAATGATCTGCTGATGATGGCCGGCCTGGCCGAGCGCAGCCTTGATCGCGCAATCAAAGGGTTGCTCCAGCGCAATGACGATCTCTGCGCAAACGCCATAGCGGACGACGAAGAAATCGATCAACTTGAGAAACAGATCGACAAGGATGGATTTGAGATTCTGCTTCGCTACCAGCCGGTGGCGTCCGATCTGCGTCGGGTGATTTCGGCCATGAAACTTTCGCCCAACATCGAGCGCGTTGGTGATCAGGCGACGAGCATCGCGAAACGCGCGCGCAAATTGAATCGGCATCCGCCGTTGCCCGAAGTGCAATTGATCGTCCCCATCCAGGCGCACGCGATGGCGATGTTCAAGGACAGCATCAACGCTTTTGTGCGAGAAGATGTCGAGCTGGCGCGTGCGGTGGTTGGCCGCGACAAGCAACTCGACGATATGAATCGCTCTGCGAACCGGCAACTGACCGAACGGATGATGCAGGACCGCGATCAACTGCGGGGCTATCTCAATTTGATTTTAATTTCGCGTTGTCTCGAACGCGTCGGTGATCACGCCACTAATATCGCCGAGGACGCTGTTTACGCAGCGGCTGCGGAGGATATCAGGCACCAGACTTTGGCGGTCTCCACGTGAGACGAACCGTTGCGCACGCGCGGTTGATCGGCAATCGTTAAAGATGCCGCAAGCTCAGGCTACTCCGCGGACTGAAGAGGAAAGCGGAGTGACTACTATTCCGCAGGTTGTTCAAAGCGCGCACGAACGCTTTGGCGATCCGAAGAATTTCATCAATCGCGAGTTAAGCTGGCTCGAGTTCAACCGGCGCGTGCTCGAGGAAGCGCAGGACCCCAAGCAACCACTCATCGAACGGGTTAAATTCGTCACTATTTGCGCTTCAAATCTGGATGAGTTTTTCGAGATTCGCGTAGCGGGGATCAAGCAACAAATTGCGAGCGAGACGAGCGACGTTGGTCCTGACGGATTAAGCCCCACCGAGACGTTCGATCGCATCCAGAAAACGGTGCGCGAACTGGTGGGAACGCAGTACGCGCTTTGGAAAGACGATTTGCTGCCGGAACTGGCGAAACACGACATCTACGTGCGCGAAATCGGCGAACTTTCACCGAAACGCGCGGCGTGGGCGCACCGCTACTTTCAGCACGAAGTTCTTCCGATGCTCACGCCACTCGCTGTGGACGCGAGCCATCCCTTCCCGCGTCTGTTGAACCGCAGTCACAATCTTTTGGTGCGAGCGAAAACGCGCCGTCGCGGCGAACCGCTGCACGCCATTGTGCAGGTGCCGCGAGTGGTGCCGCGCCTTATACTCCTGCCGCGCGGCACTGGTACAAACGAACCGTGGGTATACATTTATCTGGCGTCGCTCATCAAGCAGCATATCGGCGAATTATTTCCCGGGTTGATTCTCGATGGGGCGCATGCGTTTCGCGTTACCCGCAACAGCGATCTCTACATCGACGATGAGGAAGCGGAAAACCTTTTGCGCACCATCGAACAGGAACTGCGACGCTCCAGCCGCGGCAACGCCGTGCGCCTGGAAGTGGAAGCCGATTGTCCGAAGGATTTTCTGCAGTTGCTTCTCGACTTCTTCAATTTGTCCGAAGCCGACGCTTACAAACTGGATGGTCCGCTATCGATGACTCATCTCACCCCGCTGGTTGCAAACGACGCGTTTGCGAAGCTAAAAGACCGTCCGTTTCAGCCGGCGCGCGATCCGGCGTTGCCGCCGCATGTCGATTTCTTTGAAGTGTTGCGACGCCAGGACGTGCTGCTGCATCATCCTTACGACAGTTACGATCAAGTCGTCGAGTTGGTCGAGACAGCGGCAAAAGATCCGCAGGTTCTTGCCATTAAAATCACGCTGTATCGCACAAGCGGAGATTCGCCCATTGTTGAGGCGCTCATCGACGCGGCTAAAGCAGGGAAACAAGTCACCGCGATTGTTGAGTTGCGGGCGCGTTTCGACGAGGCAACCAACATTCAGTGGGCACGGGCCCTGGAAGAAGCCGGCGCGCATGTGATCTATGGCGTGGTCGGTCTCAAGACGCATTGCAAGGCGCTGCTGATCGTTCGGCGCGATGCCGACGAGCTCCGGCGATACGTCCATCTCGGCACGGGAAATTATCACCCGCGAACCGCCCGCATTTACACCGATTTCAGTCTGCTCACCAGCGAACCGCAACTCAGCGAAGAAGTGGCAACCGTCTTCAATACGCTGACGGGTCTCGCCGGTTACCCGGGATTGAAAAAGTTGATGGTCGCTCCGTTTGATATGCACAGCAGTCTCATCAAGCTGATCGAACGGGAGCGCGATAATGCGCTCGCTGGCAAACCGGCCCGAATCATTGCGAAGATGAATGCTTTGGTCGATCAGGAAGTGATTGAGAAACTGTACGAAGCATCCTGCGCGGATGTGACGATCGATCTGGTGGTCCGCGGGATTTGTTGTTTGCGTCCGAAAGTTCCCGGTCTCAGCGAAAATATCCGCGTCATTAGCATCGTTGGCCGGTTTCTCGAGCATAGCCGGATTTTTTATTTCGAAAATGCCGGTCAGCCGCGGGTTTTCCTTGCCAGCGCGGACTGGATGCCGCGCAATTTTTTCCGCCGAATAGAGCTCGCCTTCCCAATCGAAACCACGGCGTTGCGAGATCAAATCATCAATGACGTCATCCCGGCGTTTCTGAACGATCGCGTGAAGGCGCGCGAATTGCAGCCCGACGGGTCGTACCGGCGCTTAAGACCTGAAGGTACAGAACCGCGACGCCAGGCGCAGTGGCAATTTCGTGAGGTCTCCCGTGAACGTATGAAAAAGCTGGGTGGTTCGACGAAGAAAGCGCGCGCGGACCGACTGGTGCCCATCGCAGTGGTACATGACGTTCCGACGCCGGCGCCGATAAAATCGGAGAAGCCGTGAAAAAACGGATTCTCGTCATCGACGTCGGCGGCTCGAATGTAAAGTTGATGATTTCGCGCGCGCAGCGACGAAAATTCAAATCCGGTCCGGACCTGACGCCGCGGGAAATGGTCACTCAGATCAAACCGGTGGTGCAGGATTGGACCTTCGACGCCATCTCGATGGGATTCCCGTCGCCCGTCCGCAATGGCTGCATCATGAGCGAGCCGAAGCATCTCGGGCCGGGATGGACACGATTCAATTTCGAGAAGTCGTTAGGCAAACCGGTCCGCATCATCAATGACGCAGCCATGCAGGCTCTGGGCAGTTTTCGCGGCCGGCGGATGTTGTTTCTTGGACTGGGCACCGGGCTGGGATCGGCGTTAATTTGGGAAACGAAAGTGTTTCCCCTCGAGCTTGGCGACCTTCCTTACGGCAACGGTCATATCATCGAGTATTATCTTGGCAAATTGGGAATGAAACGCCTCGGTGAAAAGGAATGGAAACGCGAAGTTCTTCGCGCTGTCGTGCTATTGAAGAAGTCGCTCATCGCCGATTACGTCGTCCTGGGCGGCGGAGGCGCCAAGAAATTGGACGAGCTGCCCGACGGCATTGAGCTGGGACATAACCGAAATGCTTTTCTCGGCGGCGTTCGCCTTTGGCAAACCGACTCGCACGCGCGCGGTCCAAAATGGCAAATTTTATGAGATTTCAAAGCAGAGCTCGCGAAGAACCAGGTCTGAATTTTTGACATCTTCTTCGTCGACATGGAGTGAGACCTGATTATGCAACTTTATTTTTTCAGACACGGCGAGGCCGATTGGCCGGACTGGACAAAGCCGGATGACCAGCGGCCGCTCACGGGTTTCGGTAAAAAGGAAGTGCGCCAGGTGGCGAAATTGCTCGAGCGCCTCAAGGTGCGGCCGGATTTGATTGTGACCAGTCCGTTGCCGCGAGCATCGCAGACGGCAAAGGTTGCTGCGGAATGTTTAGGAGCAAAGCTGCGTGAGGAGGAAGCGCTCGAGCCTGGCTTTGGGATGAACGAGTTACGAACCGTCCTCAAACGTCATCGCGCAAAAGCTTTGATGCTGGTCGGCCACGAACCGGATTTCTCAGATGTGATTTCGAAATTAACCGGCGCTACGCTCAAGCTTTCGAAAGCGGGGGTCGCATTGCTCGACGTCGATCCAGAGTCGGATGACGGAAGACTTCTTTGGCTCTTCCCGCCCAAGTTCGCCCGCAAATTGAAATAATTCCCTCCGTCGCCTGCGCAAATCCTGCGGTGGTACAGCCTGCTTGCAGCGCCGTTGCTACAGCCGAGACACTGACAAGCGTGGATATTCGATTACTTGGGCGAAGCCGCAGGCGACGCACTGCCAGCGGGCGAAACGGCTGCGCCAGAACCCGGCGCTGCGGAAGCGGCCGGCGAACTTTGAATTGGCGAAGTGGCCGGCGACGGTTTCGCAGGCGCGGGGGACGTTTGTTGCGCGGCCTGCTGTTTCATGAGCTCGCGTCGAAAGGCGGTGCCGGCAGTGCTCCGGTGTGCATACAGGATCGATAACCCAAACGTGAGTACGAAAAATATGCCAGCCAGCCAGGTCGTAAATTTCACCAGCACGTTTGTCGTTTGTGCGCCGAAAATATTTTCGGTAACTCCTCCGCCAAAAGCGGCACCCAATCCTTCGCTCTTTGGCCGCTGCATCAGAATGACGAGCACCATGATCGCAGAGACCAGCACGAAGAACGCCAGGCAGAGATTAATCAGCAAGGTCATTGGGAGGCGAAATATGAACGCTAAATGACAATTGTCGAATGACGAATGGCGAAGCAACAGCCGGTGGCAAGGGATAAGCCTTAAGCATTTCAGCAGAGGAATTTATCTTTCGGCTACGTTATCAGTTCGCATCATTGGCGATTCGCAATTTTGATTTGGTCCCAAATCTCGTCCATCTCTTCAAGAGCAGCGGCGCCCAGTTTCTTTCCACGCGCTGCCAGTTCTTCTTCGAGGCAATTGAATCGCGCGACAAATTTGTCCGTCGCACCTTGTAGCGCGGTCTCCGCGTCGACGTTGCATTTCCGCGCCAGGTTAACTACGGCGAACAGCAGATCACCAAGCTCTTCCGCGATCAGTTTATTTTGTTGCGACTCAATTGCCTCTTTCACTTCGCGAAGTTCTTCTTCGATTTTCGCGATAACATCACGGAGCCCATTCCAGTCGAAATTCACCCGCGCCGCCTTGGATTGGGCTTTTTGTGCGCGTACGAGGGCGGGGAGAGCTTTAGGTAAACTGGAGAGGTAATGTGAGTCGCCTTTTTTCTCTTCGCGCTTGATGGTTTCCCATTGCTTGAGCACGGCGATAGAGTCGCGCGCCTCGCTCGTGCCGAACACATGCGGATGCCGTCGAATGAGTTTATCCGACACTGTGTCGATAATCTCCTCAATGTTGAAGCGGCCGGCTTCGGACGCGATCTGGGCGTGCATGACGATCAACAGCAAAAGATCGCCGAGTTCCTCGCGAAAATGGGCATCGTCGTGTGCGCGGGCGGCCTCGCCCACTTCGTATGCCTCTTCGATCAACGCCGGTAGCAACGACTCGTTTGTTTGCTCCCGGTCCCATGGGCAACCATCGGGACTGCGCAGTTTGGCGACAATGTCGCGGAACTTCGCAAAATGATCGGTAATTTGTGATCGGGAACCAGACATCAGCGAATACAGTTGCGATGCATAACTCTCACGGATCGCGAAGCAATCCAGGGGGAGTCATGATCGCACTTTGGTCGTTTCGCCGCCAGCGTGCGTCAAAAGCAGAACAATCGGCAAAACCGATCAGACCTCAAGATCCTGGGCGGATCGGCAGTGTTCGGTCGCCATCACTCAACCCCCGCGCTGGGTTTGAATGGCATCGCGGATCGTCTGTTGCCGAATTCCCTGCAGTTTTTTGTACTGCTCAGGCGAAAGGATCGCCTTCATTTGGGGATCGGTCTGCTGATGAATAGCCTTGAGCTGCTGCATTTTCTGAATTTTCGAAAGCGAATTATCTTTTTTGATTGCCTGTACCTTTGGTCCTTCGTCGATGAGAATGGGTAACACCTTCTCCTTCTGTTGTGGCGTGAGGTTAAGCTGTTGTGCCACGGCTTGAGCCTTTGACATCGCCCCTCCTCTTTGAGCAAACGAGCTTGGCGGTAGCACGGCAAACAGCCCGATGGATAGAGCCGAAATAACGAGATAGGTGCGATTCTTCATATTTTCTCCTTTGGTTTGGCGCGCCATCGTCGTGAGGACGCTGGATCAAGTCAAGCTTAATCGCGGCGGCACGGATCGCCGGGAAATGATGCAATAATTCTCCTGAACAGCTTCCGAATTTGTGCCTACAAGAGGTGCCACTTCAGCGTTCGCGATCTTCCTTTTGTTTCCCATAAACGGCGTCCGCCTAGAAATGCATTTTCATTTTGACCACGCACCATTCCCTTTGGTAATCGGCCGAACCGATGCACCAGGCCCCCGCCAAGGACGACATAATCAGCGATGAACGCTCGCTTCAATTGGTTGACCGCGTAAAGCACCTCGCGTTTCCACCTTTTCTTCCCCAGCATCTCCAGGCCGGGGAGACCGAGATAGTCCTCGATGATTTTTCGGTTCGGGTATGGAAGGTCGCCCAACTCAAGTGACATAAGATTTCTATCCCATACAAGCGCGGATCCAAGTCCCGTGCCGAGACCAAGAAAAAGCATGCGTCCGCCGTCCCGATGGCTGCCTAGCGCTTGCATCGCTGCGTCGTTGACGATGCGCACCGGTATTCCCAGCGCACGCGCAAAATTAAAATGAACCCAGTCTTTGCCCAGGTGTTTCGGGTTCCGTAGGATCCTTCCGTCTCGCACAGGCGCCGGAAAACCAATCGACGCGACATCAAATTTCCAGCCGCGCACGGTTTCCTTGAATCGCACGACGAACTGTTTCGGAGTCATTCGTGGACCGGAAACAAATTGGCGCTCGACGCGCTGTGACATGAGTAGTTTGACAAAGCTGCCGCCGATATCGACAACGAGAATTCGCTTCTTCATGAGCGCGCCTCCGCCGGGTGGGACGCGAAGTTTATCGGCCGCGCCCGAACAAGCGGCCAAAGCCGGCCTTCGATTCTGGCTGCGCTGATGTGCTGGAAGGCCAACACTCTACGATTTCAAGTGCCACGAACCGGAACAGCAGTTGCCGGGCGGATTTGAGATCGAGCCGCAAATTTTTCGCAATTTGCTGTACCGACCGGGAACCGTTGAATTGAGACCCGAATTGAGCCTCATCAGAAGTCAGTTTCAACTTCTGGACACGATCAAAACCTTCTCTTGTGAAAGCCGGAATAGATCCCGGGTCGAATCCTGTTGACTGGTCCGGGTTTTGCACGATTCGCAACGTTTCCAGGGACCAGTCGTCCACGTCCGGATCGCCGGTAACGTCGCCGAACCCGCTCAATAGTTCCGCGTTTTTTTCGAACATGATCCACACATTCGGGGCCGACCACAATTGAGAGAAGAGCGTTTGGCCATAGTGTCGTATCAAGTCCAACGCCGGCTGCCGCTCGATCGATTCGCTACGGGCAAGTGTTAACAGAAATGGCGTGCCGTTTTCTCTCTGCTGCTCGCGCGCATTCGCGATAATATCCGGATCTACATTGGCGAGAATTGTCGGATTATCGGGACAATAGAGATCCGGGTCGCGAGTTGTGACCAGAACAATCTCGCCGTCCCGCGCGAGAATATCGATTGATTCCCGGTCCCAACACGCTCGCAATAAACCAGTCAGGTTTTCTTTCCCGATTGCTCGTATCGCAAGATTTAACGGGAAAAGATTTGTGCGCCCGCAAAAATAAACATCAGCCGTTTTTGAATCTCTGGCCTCTGCAGTTTCCGTGGCCGTGGCATCTGCAACGGGTTCGGCCCAATCGGAAGAAGGCGGCGTTGCGCGCCACCAATCGTCGGACTGGAAAGCCTCAGGGCTGGTGTCGGTCTCCGGCGCAGACTCGTCCCCTTGCCGAACGGTTGGCCGATCGATCTGGTCGCGCTCTTCGCTATTTGAACTTTCCATTTGGGCTATTGCTAGCTTGGGTTTGCCGGCTACTGGTGCAAATCCTGTGCCGTCGTAACCAAAGCCCATATCAAGGCTGTATCAAGAACCCAATCTTCGCAACGGAGAAGTCTCGCCCCTTTCTGAAAATCGCTGCGCCAGCTCGCGTCTACTTATCTTACCTCGCTCGTTGGCCGGAAGTTCGTCGAGGATGAAGATCCGCTTTGGCACCTGCCAGGGGCTTAACCCAGTACCGGCAAAATCGCAAAAGGTCGGTTTCGCTTACGGCGGGCGATGCCAGCACGCATGCCGTCACTTCTTCATTTCGTAATTTCGCGCCGGTAGGACAACCGAACACGACTACCTGTTGCACGCCCTCAAAACGCAGCAAATGCGCCTCTACTTCCGCAGGATTCACCTTTTTCCCGGCAACATTTATCATGTCCGAAACGCGACCGACGATCTTCAGCGCCGAATTGTGCCGCGACAGAAGGTCATCCGGAATAAAAGCGCCATTACCAAGTTTCTGGCCGTCCGGTTCGGGGAAATAGCTGTCGCTCACCGCTCCGCTTCGCACGCGGATCTGGCTCACGGACGCGTTTGGATCAACAAATTCAACCTCAACACCTTGCATCGGCAGGCCGACCAGACCGTCCTCAAACGTCGTGCCATCGCAATCGTAGCAAATTCCGCCGCACTCCGACGCGCCATAAAATGAATGGATCGGCTGCTTAAACTTCCCGAAAAACTTTTTGGCCACCGCATGCGAAAGCGGCGCACCGGCAGAAATGAAGAGCCGAAGTCCGGGTAGCGTGGAAACGTCATTCATCTCGCAAAATGCCTGGTAAAAAACCGGAGTGCCGGGAAAAACCGTCGCCTCCGTCCGAGCCAGATCGGTAAGAACCGCTCGTGGTGTCGTGTCGCGGCTCACCACCATGGCTACACCGCGCGCGATCAAGGGGGTAAGCAAATTGCTAAACCCATAGGAGTGAGAGATGGGGATCACGCCGAAATTGAGATCCCCATCTGAAATCCCCATCGTGTCGCAAATCTGATTGCAATCGGCCAGCAATTGGTGACTGCGAAATCGAATACAGCGCGGTGCCGCTGTTGTACCGGAAGTTAGTTTTAGAAGGGAAGGCCGATTTTTACCCCAATCCGGAGTCACGTCGGCTGTCCTCAGTGGAATAAGTTCCGGAGAAGCTTTGTGAGGGGCTGTGCAGAGTACGGCACTGGCGCCGCAGATTTCTACCGCCGCATCGCGCTGTTGATCGCCGAGGGATTGGTCAAGAGGGAGAACGACCAATTGCTTGCGCAGGCATGCGATGAACACAGAGGGCCACTCTTCGTGATTGCCAATTTGCACCGCCACCACCGCGCCCTGGGCCAACTTAGCGATGTTAGTTTCGAACCCGCGCGATCTCTCTTCAATATCACGAAAGCTGAGTACAGTTTTGCCGGTTGAATCGAGAACTGCAGCGCGATTGCCTTTGTGAGAGAGGGTCTTTTCCCAGGCGGCCAGCAATGAATCGTCCGATTTCATCGCTTGCAGAAACTGCCCTGTGCGGATAGATTCCGCGCTTCCTTTAAAAGATGAAAGCAGGCATTCATCCAGAATACTACGAGACAGATATGGTTTGCGCATGCGGCGCGGTGTATCACACCCGCTCCACGCGTCGCGATATTAAGATCGGCATTTGCGCCGCTTGTCATCCCTTTTTCACCGGCGAACAAAAGTTTGTCGATACCGCAGGCCGCGTCGAGAAATTTGCACGGCGCTACGGGAGCACTAAAGCCGCTCGCGCCGAGAAGAAAGCTTAGCTCGATTGTAGCCGGGAGCGGCGATCCCGGCTGTACCGAACCCCGAATGCTTTCGGGGCTACTCTCATGGACTTAAATTCCCTTGTTCAACTCAAACGCGAACGCTTCGAACAGCTCGAGCGCGTCATCGAGGATCCGCAGCTCTTCGATAATCGTAAACGCGCCGAGGAAATCATGCGGGAACACGCGAATCTGAAGGACTTGCTCGAAAAATGGCGTGTGCTCGAAACGATCCGCAAACAGTTGGATGATAACCGGGAGCTGGCTGTGTCGCGTGATGTTGAGATTGCGGCCATGGCTGACGATGAGATTCCGGAGCTCGAAACACGCGTCGCCGGTCTCGAACGCGATGTTCAGGTTGGCTTGCTGCCGCCAGATGAAACTGAAGAGCGCGACGCGATTGTAGAAGTCCGTGCTGGAACCGGCGGCAATGAGGCGGCCATTTTCGCCGCCGATCTGTACCGGATGTATCATCGCTACGCAGAATCCGCGGGGCTGAAAACTGAGGACCTCGAATCGAGTCCTTCAGAGCTTGGCGGATTTAAAGAAGCGATCTTCCGAGTTTCCGGCGAAGCAGTCTTTCGAAAGCTTCGCTACGAGAGTGGTGTGCATCGCGTGCAACGTGTGCCCACGACCGAGACACAGGGCCGCATTCACACCTCCACGGCGACTGTGGCGGTATTGCCCGAGGCGGAAGATGTCGATGTCGAGCTGAAGCCGGACGATTTACGGATCGAAGTATCACGCGCGGGCGGGCCAGGCGGCCAGGGCGTGAATACGACCGATTCGGCTGTGCAGGTGATGCATATTCCTACTGGCATGATCGTTCGCTGCCAGGACGGCCGGAGCCAGATCAAGAATAAGGACCGCGCGTTATCGATCTTGCGAGCGCGTTTACTTGAGCACAGGCAGCGCGAGGAAGCGGAAAAATACAGCGCGCAACGTCGCGGGCAGATTGGAACGGGCGGACGTGAAGAAAAGATTCGCACCTACAATTTTCCGCAGAACCGCGTCACGGATCATCGGATCGGTTTGACGCTTTACAATCTGGATCGGGTGATGGACGGGGACCTCGGCGAATTGATCCAATCATTACAAGCCGCCGATGTAACCGAGCGTTTGAAGGAATCCGCTGCCGTCGCATAATTCTCTTGGTGCCGCAGGTGTGGTTGTCAACAGTCCGCGAACGTTTGCACACTGAACCGTTCTTGACGCAGCGATGTCGGTTGTTGTACTGCCTGTCTGGAGGCCGTCGCGTTACTTTTTATGGCTGCATCTGATCAGCGAGGGCGGGAGAAACATGGAAGAGAGCGGTTTGATCCGCGAATTCTCGACCGCAGCGTTATCGCGATTCCGCTGCTTAAGGAAATCCGGGAAGACGAGAATGAAGTTCATGCCGTTATAATAGATGTGAATCTTGATTACCAGGGCGGGCGAGACGCCGGCCGAAAATGGATTCGGGAAACGATCGAAAGCCTGGCCGCCGGGATCGCATCGGGGAACAGGAAGGAAGGCGTACGCGAGAAGAAAACGAATTTGAGCAATCAATATGTTTTCGCTCGTCTCAATGGAAAAGTGATTCGCGAACTCGTCCGGTTGGATGTCGAGCACGCGGCCAAGGAAGCGAAAGCAACGAAGAAAACGCGGCAGCCGAAGAAGGGCGGAAGCGACTCAGTGCAGGAGGCCAGAACCACGCCATATCGTTTTCGCACCATCTACCGGATCTGGCCCGATTTCCAAATCTCGCCGTGCATAACAAAATCGCTCGCCACTGTGAAAGCCGATGCGGCGCAAACCTCTTTCTGCGCCCGCGGGATGAATATTACATGGGCTATCATGGATTCGGGCATCGATGCCGGTCATCCGCACTTTGCGCGATACGGCAATGTCGACCCTGCTTCTCAGCTTCACGCAGATTTCACCGATACATCAAATGTTCCGAAAGGCCTTAATGCTGCGTTAGTGGACCGTTTTGGACACGGCACCCATGTGGCGGGAATTGTGGCAGGAGAGCAACTGGCGGACGGCACCAAAAGTCAGGCGCGAAAAATGCGTGCGGTCACCCGCTCGGTTAAGGGGTACGAAGCAGGGGATGCAGATACGGTGGAGACTCATGAGGTGGTGCTCGATTCCATTCGTGGCATGGCTCCTCGTTGTGGTCTCGTTAGTCTGAAAGTGCTTGATGACGAAGGGAACGGCGAGGTTAGCAACCTGATTGCCGCAATCGCCCACATCCAGGAAAAGAACGGCCACGGTCGTTTAAATTTGATTCATGGAGTGAACATCAGTCTCGGGTACGATTTCGATCCGGAGTGGTTCGCCTGTGGGCAAAGTCCATTATGCGTTGAAATCGATCGCCTGGTGCGATCCGGCGTGGTGGTGGTAGTGGCTGCCGGGAATACCGGTTATGGCGCGCTGGCGGCGCAACAGCGGACAACCAATGCCGGAATGCAAGTTACGATCAACGATCCTGGCAACGCGGACCTGGCCATCACTGTGGGTTCGACGCATCGCGAGATGCCGCATGTTTATGGCGTTTCGTATTTTTCCTCCAAGGGCCCTACCGGCGATGGAAGAATGAAGCCTGACGTTGTCGCTCCGGGTGAGAAAATTCTCTCCGCGGCCACGGGAAAATTGTTAGCCGACAGAGCAGAGGGAAGAAAGTGCGAATACGTCGAGGACAGCGGGACCAGCATGGCGGCGCCGCATGTCAGTGGGATTATTGCAGCGTTCCTTTCCGTGCGACGGGAATTCATCGGCCAACCGGAACGGGTAAAGCAGATTTTTGTTGGCGCGGCTACCGACTTGAATAGAGAACGCTCTTTTCAAGGCGCGGGCTTGGTTGATCTTATGCGCGCCATCCAATCGGTGTGAACATGAATGTAAGGGAATTATGAATAATATCGCCGGCATACCGTATGTCGCTGCCCGCTTTGACAAAGAAGGCGCGGCGTTGAACAAGCAAGAAGTCACGATGCCTGCGGACACGACGGATGTTATCGTCGTATCCCACGGATGGAATAACACCGATGAACAGGCAGAGCGGCTTTATACCGACTTGTTCACCAACTTTGCTGCGGTCGCATCGGATCAACTTCAGAAGAAAAAGATCGCAATCGTGGGGGTCATCTGGCCTTCGAAGAGATTTACCGATGTCGTTGAAGCTGCCGTTGCAG
Organism: uncultured Verrucomicrobiae bacterium; assembly: GCA_963838045.1. GTDB lineage: Bacteria > Verrucomicrobiota > Verrucomicrobiia > Chthoniobacterales > UBA10450 > Udaeobacter. The sequence continues at coordinate 81,108 of CAWIPQ010000019.1, forward strand.
AACAAACGCGCGGTGGCGGAGCGGCGTTTGGAACGAGCTCCGGTGCAGCGGACGATACGATTAAAGCCAAGCTCGATATCATCGCCACAATGTTCGACAAGAAAGCGGCGAAAAAGATCACAGCTGCGAAGAAACAAATCGCAAAACTGGAAAGCGATCTCGATGCGCGCCGGAAATTTGTCGATGAGTTGCGAAGCTTGCTGGACGAGAGCGCTGCCCACGAGGAAGACAATTCCACGCTCTTCTTTAAGCTCGATGGATCGGTAATGCTGGAAAAGTTGAAGATGCCAACGCCGCTGGTCTCTTCGGTAAGAGGACGTGGAGGTGGCGCCGCATCGCTTGGCGCTCATCCAGCAACTACGCCGGCGGGCGGCGCAGCAGGGCTGGGTGATATTTTTTCGGGAATCAAATCCGGGGCGATTCGGTTTCTGAATTATTTCGCCTACTACGAAATGAAAAAGCGCGCGGGGACGGTAGGTCAGAAAGGCGTGGCACCGATGCTCGATCGGCTGGCAGCCCACACGCAGCGGATTCATCTGGTAGGCCACAGCTTTGGCGGTCGGGTTGTGACCGCAGCCGCAGCCGCATCGACGACGGATAAATTGCAAACCATGTCGCTGTTGCAGACCGCTTTTTCACACAACGGCTTTTCAAAATCGATGAATGGATTCTTTCGCAGCGTGGTTGATAACCAGCGCATCAAAGGTGCCATCCTCGTTACCTACACGCCAAACGATCGTGCTGTAGGAATCGCTTATCCGGTTGCTTCACGGTTGTCCGGCACGGTTGCGTCCGCTTTGGGGGATGCAAACGATAAATTCGGCGGACTCGGCCGAAATGGCGCGCAGAAAATGGAGCCCGGCGAAGTGGTAACCGGGATCGATCGGCTTCTGGCAGTGGGCGGCAACTATACCTTGCAGTCCGGCCGTTTTCATAACCTGGAAAGCAGCAAATACATCGTCGATCCAAATGGCGGCGATGCGCATGGCTTTGTGACGGGCAAGGAAGTTGCCTGGGCCATCAGCCGCGCGATGGCATAGCTTCGATTTTCGACAATATGCAAAAGCGATGATGAGCATCTGAAGTCGACGCGACCGCACGTTCTCCGGTCGCGCATGGTTACCCACAGAAAAACGGCTGCCTTATGAACATGCGCTGCATTTAACCTGCCTGATGACTGTCCTAGAGGTTCTTTCATCGACCACTGCGTATTTTCAGAACCACAACATCGAGAGTCCGCGTTTAAATGCCGAGCACTTGCTGGCGCACGTGTTCGGCCGGCAGCGGATCGAGTTGTATCTGGAATTCGAACGCGAGCTAACTGAATCTGAGCTCGCGCCCTTGCGCGGTCTGGTTAGGCGCCGTGGTAAAGGCGAACCACTTCAGCATCTGCTCGGTACCGTCGAGTTTTGCGGGCACACCTTTGTTTGCGACAGCCGTGCGATGGTACCGCGACCGGAGACCGAGCAACTCGTCGAGCTGCTGATTTCAAATTTTAAATCCGAAATCGCAAGCGCTCGCATCGCAGACGTTGGCACCGGCAGCGGTGTAATTGCTCTCAGTCTGGCTGTGGAACTTCCCGGGGCCGAGATTGTCGCGGCCGATGTTTCTGAAGATGCTTTAGCGCTAGCCAAAGAAAACGCACAGCGCCTGGGTTTATCCGATCGTGTTCGCTTCGTGAAAAGTCATCTTCTTGAAAATGTGGAAGGAATCTTCGATTTGATAGCAGCGAATCTTCCCTACATCTCGATAGAACAACGACAAAGTCTTTCGCGCGAAGTTTTACATGATCCCGAAGTTGCGCTTTTCGCGGGCGCGCGCGGTGACGAGTTAATGCGGGAATTGATTGTGCAAGCTCCCTCGCGGCTTCGCCCCGGTGGAATATTAGCGCTGGAGATTGGAGCCGGTCAGAGCGAGGCGCTCATGTCGGCATTAACTGAAAAGAATTACCGCGACATTTGGACCGAAAAGGATTACTCAGGGATAACACGTTTCCTGTTCGCGAGGTATGGATAAGATTCTGGTGCACGGCGGCCGCCGCCTTTCAGGTGCGATTAAGGTGAGCGGCTCAAAGAATTCCTCACTGCCGATTCTGGCGGCGACATTGCTGACTCGCGACACCTGCATCGTGCATGGAGTTCCTGACCTGAGCGACACGCATTACATGCTGCAAATCCTGATGCACCTCGGCGCGCAGGTGGAACGCGCCAGCGGCACGGTGAGCGTGACAGCGGAAAAGATCAATTCGGTTGCGCCTTACGACATTGTTCGAAAAATGCGCGCATCGGTCTGTGTTCTGGGGCCGCTATTGGGCCGGTGCAAGGAGGCGACGGTCGCGCTTCCCGGTGGGTGCGTGATCGGTGATCGCCCGATCGATTTGCATCTGAAAGGCTTCGAAGCGCTTGGCACCGCAGTGCGCGTTGAAGCTGGCGACATTAAAGTTTTCGCGCCGAAATTGACCGGAGCAAAGATTGGGATGCACGGGACGTTCGGTCCGACTGTGCTCGGTACGGACAACGTGATGATGGCAGCCGTGCTGGCCGAAGGCACGACCGTCATCAAAGGTGCGGCATGCGAACCAGAGGTCGTGGATCTCGCAAATTTTCTTAACAAAATGGGCGCGAAGATCGAAGGCGCTGGGACCGACCGGATCGTTATCGAAGGGGTGCGCGAGTTGCACGGCGCGGAGCACCGGGTGATACCGGACCGGATTGAAGCTGGAACATTTCTTGTAGCAGGCGCAATCGCCGGAGACGGAGTGACGGTAAAACGCGTGGAACCGGAACATGTGCGTGCGGTTACTGACGCGCTGGCGCGATGCGGTTATGCCGTCGATGTCGCAGGCGATTCCATTTCGATCCTGCCCAACGGCAGTGCCAATGCGCTGGAGATAGTGACCGAACCATACCCTGGTTTCCCCACTGACATGCAGGCCCAAATGTGCGCTTTGCTTTCGACGAACAGGGGGACGAGTTCGGTGACGGAAAATGTTTTTCCGCAGCGCTACATGCATGTGGCCGAGCTAAAGCGCATGGGAGCGAAGGTCCATTTAGAAGACGCAACTGCGGTGATTGAAGGAGTCGATAGTCTGCTCGCCGCGCCGGTGATGGCGAGCGATTTGCGCGCCTCAGCTGCGCTGGTGCTCGCGGGGTTGAAAGCTGACGGTGTGACCGAAGTCAGTCGCGTCTATCACATCGATCGCGGGTACGAACATCTCGACGAAAAGTTGAGCGAACTTGGCGCGCATATCGAACGGATGAAGTCAGAATAGCCTGGTGTATTTTTGTTTATTCTTCTTCTGGCGAGCAGCGAGCGGTTGAGCGAAACTTAAATTATGGATCAACAATCGCCGACTCCATCTACTTCCTCTGATGTGCGAACCTGGTGCGTGCTCTGTCACGCCAGTGCGTTGCTCGGAATATTCTTTCATTTCCTGGGACACATTCTCGGACCGCTCGCCGTCTGGCTGATAAAACGCGGCGACTCGCCCGAGATCGACGCCTACGGAAAAGAATCATTGAACTTTCAGATCTCGATGCTGATTTACGACGCAATTGCCGCGATTCTCTGCATCATTCTCATCGGCATTCCGATATTGATTGCGCTTTGGGTGATGAATACCGTGCTCGTGATCATCGCATCGGTAAAAGCCGGAGAAGGGAAATTCTATCGGTATCCTTTCACGATCCGCCTGATCAAGTGAGTGCCTTCGCCAGGTTAAGTCGCTAAAAGAGTTAGAAGAGTTACAAGGGGAACCGATGTAGCCATGTAATCCCGGTTTAACGAATCAGGCTCATTTTCTCGTCAAGCCTCGCAAGATCTTTAAATTCATTACATCCTCAGCTTAGATGGCGAGAAGGCGGAGTCGAGGCTTCGTCGTGAGCGATTGATTTATCGACCATTTGCGACAACTCCCTGCACAGGCGCGGCCACGTTGAGCTGGGCGCTCACCTTCTGGAGACCGACTGTGAGCGCTTGGATTTGGGCTTGCTGTTGTGCAAAGCGCGTCTCTTGCTCCGCGGCCGTGGATTTCAATTCGGCGATGAGTCCCTCCTGCCTCGCAAGTTTGCCCTGCTGTTCCTCGATCCTTTTGTGTTCCTTGAGAAATTCGTTGAGCAACATGGCGTTGATCTGCTCGTAACGGACCGTGTACAGGTTTGCCGTCTGGGTCGCGCACCACCAGATGGGGATTCACTTTTTCTACTTCCTCAGCCACAAGGCCAAATTGCGGGATGCCCTGCGGATCAATCTCTTTCTTGTAACGAAAGCTCACCGGCTGGAGCGCCAGAATCGCTTCGCTGTCTTTGCCCATCGGCTTGATCTCATCCTTAAAGCGCGCCGAGGAGGTGGCGGTCCCAAGCTGGCCGGCCGAATTGACGTAAACCGCACTGCCACCGGAGGCGGTTACGCCAGAAATGCCGGCGATAAAGGCACGGCCGTGCAAAGAATTGCCGATGCGGATCGTATTGGCGTCACCAGCTTCGCCGTTGTTGCCAATAAGGATATTGAAATCCCCCGTGGTGAGATTAGCGCCGCCTACCAATACAATGTTGTAGGAGCCGGTGCTGTTGCCATTGAGCGCTTGATGACCGACGGCCACGTTGTATGAGCCAGTGGTATTGTTTCGAAGTGCTTCAAAACCGATGGCTGTGTTTCCAACGCCTGTGTCGTTGCCGCTGAGTGCACTGACGCCATTAGCGGTGTTTTGGCTGCCGCTGGTGTTGTAATAGAGCGCCAGGAAGCCGGTAGCAGTGTTGTCGTCGCCGCTGTTATTGTAAACGAGCGCGCTGTCGCCGTTCGCGGTGTTTTCGTTGCCGATGGTGTTGCCAAAGAGCGCATAACCACCACTAGCGGTATTCGAGGAGCCTTCAGTGTTGTTCAAAAGTGCATTCGCACCATTGGCCGTATTGTCGTTGCCGATGGTGTTGCTTAAGAGCGCTTGCGCACCAGTCGCCGCGTTCCGCGAGCCTTCGGTGTTGTTTAAAAGCGCAAAAGCACCAATGGCCATATTGTCGTTGCCGGTGGTATTGCTGTACAGCGCCGAATCGCCCGTAGCCGTGTTCGAGTTGCCTTCAGTGTTGTTGAAAAGAGCGAACGCTCCCGTCGCCGTGTTTCCGCCGCCGGTGGTGTTAAATAAAAGCGCGGCCGCACCAACGGCGGTATTTTCGATTCCTTCTTGCGCAGCTTGGTCGCCGAGGTTGAGAACGAGCGTGCCGGCGCCGACAGCAGTGTTGAAGCTGGCATCGGTGTCGCTCCAGAGGGAATACCAACCATTTGCGGTATTCCCGACGCCGCTCGTGAGGCTAAAAAGGGCATTTTGCCCTTCTGCCGTATTGAACCCCGGGATAGCCTCCGTCGGGAGGCGGCACGAGCCCGAAGGCTCCCTGGGAGCAAACCCCTAGGGAGCCGAGCGCAAGTGCGAAGAGAGTGAAAAGTGATAGGTGATAAGTGATTGGTGTTTTCATTTTAAGTTTGTTTTTCTTCGTTGCCTTCGTTTCCTTCTGTTAATCTGTTTCCGCCTCCGCGATTTGTGGCGAAGGTCTGCTCACTTCGAGTTGGGCGCTCACCCTCTGGATGTTAGCGGCCTGCTGTTCGAGCTGCGCTGTGAGACTGTCCATTCTCTTCTGTTGTTGCGCAGCAATCGCCTCGAAATCCATTCGCTGCTGCGCGAGTGCTGATTTCAAGTCGGCGACGGTCGCTTGCTGTTCCTCAACTTTTCTATGCTCCTTGAGGAACTCATTGAGCAACATCGCATTGACCGCTTCGTAGCGGACGCTGTAAGGGTTGCCTTCCTGATCGCGCACTACCAGGCCGGGATTCACCTTTTCTACCTCCTCGGCCACGAGGCCGAACTGTGGGATGCCCTGTGGATCGATCTGTTTCTTGTAGCGAAAGCTCACTGGCCTGAGCGCCAGAATGGCTTCACTGGCTTTATCCATCGGCTTAATCTCATCTTTGAAGCGGGCGGAGGAAGTGACGGTACCAAGCTGGCCGTCGGAATTGATGTAAACGGCCATGCCGCCAGAGGCGGTTGTTCCGTTAATGCCGGCGATAAATGCACGGTTGTGCAGGGGATTGCCGATGCGGATGGTGTAGGCGTCGCCAGCCTCGCCGTTGTTGCCAATGTCGATATTAAAATCGCCTATGGTGAGATTAGCGCCATTGCCCAATACGATGTTGAATGAGCCGCTGGTATTGCTTTCGAGCGCTCGGTGACCGATGGCAACATTGTATGAACCAGTGACATTGTTCTTAAGAGCTTCCAATCCGATGGCTGTATTTCCGACGCCTGTGTTGTTGCTGCTGAGCGCTTGAAACCCATTGGCAGTGTTCTCGCTGCCGGCGGTGTTACGATAGAGCGCAGAGGCGCCAGTGGCCGTGTTCGAGGAGCCTTCCGTGTTAGAGAGCGCTTGATCACCCACCGCTGTGTTGAAGCTGCCGGTGGTGTTGGTTCCGAGTGCGTCTTTACCGACAGCCGTGTTTTGATTGCCTTCGGTGTTGTTCTCCAGTGCATTCACACCATCGGCCGTGTTGAAACTGCCGATGGTATTGCTTAGAAGGGCCCCGGAACCGGTCGCGGTGTTGGCGGCACCTTCGGTGTTGTCAAGAAGCGCTAAGGCACCGATGGCCGTATTGGCGCCGCCTTCAGTGTTGTTCGTAAGTGCATCAATGCCAACAGCCGTATTGCCGTTGCCAGTAGTATTGCTTAAAAGCGCATCAGCACCCGTGGCCGTATTGCCTGCGCCTTCGGTGTTGCTTTTGAGCGCTTGAAATCCAGTGGCCGTGTTCGAGTAGCCTGCGGTGTTGCTAAATAGCGTGAATGCTCCATTAGCGGTGTTGTTTGAACCAATGGTATTGCTCAAAAGCGCCCCCGCGCCGATAGCCGTGTTTTGCGTTCCCTCGCCTGTAACTTGGTTTCCCATGTTTAAAACGAGCGTCCCCGCACCGAGAGCAGTGTTGAAACTGCCGTCGGTGTTGCTCCAGAGCGAATACCAGCCAACGGCTGTATTCCCGACGCCGGTGGTGAGGCTAAAAAGGGCATTTTGTCCTTCTGCCGTGTTGAATCTTGGGTAGTCTCCATCGGGAGAAGGGACTACCCCGAAAGCATTCGGGGTTGGAGAAATCGCAAGAGAGCCGAGCGCAATCAGAATGATTATTATGAATGGGATGTATCGCTTTTTCATAAGGTGAATACGGGTGGAGATCGGCGTTTGTTTCAAAAAATCGAACAAATCTTGCGGAAACGTAGAGGGCGCCCGCGAATTACGCGGATAGACGCGAATAGCAGAGGGTAAAACTTGGGATAGTCACCCGTGTGCAGGCTCGCGCGGATCGACCACTCTGTAAGCTTTGCTGCTCAGTTCCGTGTTCTTTTTATTGGTGTCAATTGGCGTAATTCGCGGTCACTCTTTGCGTCACTTTATTTTCGTGATCTTGGCGCTGGCGCGGCGTATGATGGATTGCAAGGTATGAATCTGACAGCACGACGCGCTCAATCGACTGTGGCGACCCGGCGCAGCCTTTTAAGTCGGCTTAAGGGATCGAATGCGCAGGAGAGCTGGCGGGAGTTTTTCGACACCTACTGGCAACTGATCTATGCCACAGCGCTCACTGCCGGGCTGAGCGATTCAGAGGCGCAAGAGGTCGTGCAGGAGACGGTCCTGACCGTCACCAGGAAAATTAAATCCTTCCGGTACGATCCTGCCGCGGGCTCTTTCAAAGGCTGGCTGTTGACCACTGTTCGCTGGCGTATCGGCGATCAATTTCGCAAACGTCAGCAGCAAATTCAGCGGCCCCGGGCGCGCCGGGGCACAGGGACATCGCGAACGGCGACGGTCGAACGCATTGCTGATCCAGGAGCGACTGATCTTGACGCGGTGTGGCAGGAGGAATGGCAGAGTGCGCTGTTCGCTGCGGCATTGACCCGTGTGAAACGCGAGGCCAACGCGCGGCATTATCAGATGTTTGATCTGCATGCCCTGAAACATTGGCCTGTGCAGAAAGTCGCGCAGAGTCTTGGCGTGAGCACCGGTCAGGTGCGCCTGGCGAAATACAGAATTACCGTGCTGATGCGCCGAGAAGTTGCTCGCTTGGAAAGGCAAGAGGAGCAGCGATGGGGCTTGGCGAAAGCAATGGCTCATTAAGGAGGGCAGGCCGAATGATAGCTCGGCTTCGCCAAGGCTACGGCTTGGAATCCGTCCCATCGTCCGACTCCGAAAGGGGTCGCGAGGAGGCGGAAGCGAAGAAGGGAATGAGTGACACCCCTCGTGTCCCTGACTTCGAATTATTGCGCTGCATTGGCCGCGGCAGCTATGGCGAGGTGTGGCTGGCCCGAAACATTCTCGCCAGTTATCGGGCGGTCAAGATCGTTACTCGAAAAGCATTTCATGACGACGAGGCGTTTGAGAGGGAATTCTTAGGTCTCCAGCGGTTTGAGCCTATATCGCGGGAGCACGATGGCTTTGTCGCGATCCTGCACGTGGGCCGCAATCGCGCGGACGGTTTTTTCTACTACGTCATGGAACTGGCCGACGATGATTCAAACGGCGACCAGATCGATCCTGATAGATACGTGCCGAAGACATTAAGCAGTGAGCTGAACCGAAGCGGACGGCTTTCGGTCAAGCACTCCGCGCAATTGGGCTTGTCGCTGAGCGAAGCGCTGGCGGAACTGCATCGGCGCGGATTGGTGCATCGCGACATCAAGCCGTCGAACATTATCTTCGTCAAAAGCCGCCCTAAGCTGGCGGACATTGGGCTGGTGGCGAAGGCCGGCGAAAAGGCGCGTCTCGGCACAGAAGGTTACATTCCGCCCGAAGGGCCCGGAGCGCCTCAGGCCGATCTCTACAGCCTGGGCAAGGTGCTTTATGAAGCGACCACCGGCACGGATCGACTCGACTATCCGGCTTTGCCACCGGACTTCGACCGCATGGCCGATCGCGAGGCATTTCTTAAGCTCAACTCCGTCATCCTGAAGGCGTGCGACAATGACATCCGCAAACGGTACCGGACGGCCACTGAGACTAGTGAAGACTTGACGCGACTAGGCGTTGGAAAACCTGTCCAGACGGCTTGGAGCAAGTTTCTGCGCAATCCGGTCACTGCCTTCTCCGTAGTGTCGCTCTGCGCTTTGGCGGTGGCGTTGTCGTTCTACTGGCTGCGAAATCCGGTAGCAAGCTCGATTCCAGAAAAGAGCATCGCCGTGTTGCCTTTTGATAATCTGAGCAACGACAGAGAGGACGCCTTTTTTGCGGATGGTGTCCAGGACGACATTTCGACAAAGCTGGCGAACATCGCCGATCTCAAGGTCGTCAGCCGCAGCAGCATCATGCAATATCGCGGCCAACACAACACGCGCCAAATCGGCGAGGCGCTTCAGGTGGCGTATCTACTTGAGGGTAGCGTGCGCAAGACCGGTTCCTGGCTCCACATAAATGCGAAGTTGATCGACACACGTACCAACACGCACGTGTGGGCAAAGCAATACGATCACGATTTGAAAGACCTTTTTGCAATTCAAAGCGAGATTGCGCAAAAAGTCGCAAACGCACGCCTTCATTGCCAAAATCTCAAGTCGCTGAGAGAGTTGGTTATTGAGCGACGCACCGACGAGCTAATCTCACCGCCTTCGAGCTTTTATAGCCGCGCGAAAAATTCTCGTTTTGGATACTGTTGGAGCTCTACGGCACTAACTGGAAGAGCGAAGTTTGCTTGCAAAGCGGTCTGATCTGCTGGATCGAGGCTGTTGCGCATGATCCGAGCGTTTTTCCAGGCATATTGCCAACTTGCCTGGGCCCATGAACAACATTTACTTCCATGAGTTGCGATCATACTGAAGCACGCTTGGCGTTAGCGGAAGCCGCTATCCAGGCAGCATTTCGGCTCCGTCCGGATTCGGGCGAGGCACATCTGGTGCATGCGCGGAACACCTTTATCGCGGATACCTTGATTATGACGGCGCTCTCGCTGAAGTGGAAAGCTGCTCGTCCAGACTCTGCCCAATGACTCTCTGGCTATTCGAACTGAAAGGTTATCGTTGAGAGTCGCCGCCAAGGTGGTAACGAGGAAGAGGCATTACGAAATTTGGAACGCGCAGTCGAGCTCGACCCGCGCAACTTTATCCTGCTACGGCAGATGGCTCTCATTTATGACGATCTTCGCCGCTACGCCGATGAAGAAGCTGATTCTGGATCGTGCGTTAGCGCTCAGGCCCGATGATCTCGAAGTGAAAGTCGATCGCGCGAACGTGGAAATCGACTGGAAAGCTAATACCGCGCCAGTGCATCAATTGATCGATGAAATCCACGCGAAAGACTCCGGTGCACTTCAAAGTGTGGCCGAAGACTGGCTTTTGTGCGCACTGGCAGAACGCGATACGGTTGCGGCTGCCAACGCTTTAGCTGCGATGGGCGATAACAGTGTAGGCACAGAAACGATAGAATTCGGCCCCCGTTTCGTGGAAGGACTTATCGGTCGGATGGCAAAAGACGATACCAAAGCACGTGCAGGCTTTATCGCGGCGCGCGCGGAGCAGGAGAAACTGGTTCGCGCCAGTCCTGACGATTCTGGGGCTCTGTGTGTGCTTGGTTTGATCGACGCTGCCTTGGGCATAAGGAGGAAGCGCTGCGCGAAGGCCGGCGAGCCGTCGAGATGCTTCCGGTGGAAAAAGATGCGACGGAGCGGCAAGCGCTATGATAGTATGATTGGCTAAAATCGCTGCCTGGATAGGTGATAACGATCTCGCTTGCGAACAGCTTGCCGTCGGCGTCCGGCTCCCGAGCGAGCTGAGCTATGGCGACTTGAAGCTGCTGCCGTGGTGGGATCCACTGCGCGGCGATCCGCGTTTTGAACAAATCGTTGCCTCCCTGGCCCCGGAAGGGGATTAACCACGAACTCAAAAAGCTTCCGCCAGAGTTCGCAGCGTCCTTAGGTTCACCACGTCCTCGGCAAGGTCTTCCCTTTTGGTGTTTCCAGCACTTTTGGGATTTTGCGGAAACGCGGATTTCGCATGATGAAGCGGAACGCATCCAGGGCGATTCGGCCTTTGCCGATATGCTCGTGTCGATCGACACGGGAACCGCGACCTGTCTTTGAATCGTTGACATGAATCGCAACCAAACGTTCCCGGCCGATGAGCGAATCAAATTCGTGAAATGTTTTCTGCATCGAGCGTTCGCTGTTGATGTCGTAACCCGCGGCGAACAGGTGCGCGGTATCCACGCACACGCATAATCGCTCAGGCTTGCGCACGTTCTGAATGATGTAGGCTAAATGCTCAAATCGATGGCCGAGGCAGGAACCCTGGCCAGCTGTGACCTCGAGCGCGATCTTTGTTTTTACTTTTGGAATTTTCCGGAAGACATCGTCGATCGAACCAACGATTTTCTCCAACCCAGTTTCTTCGCCTGCGCCGAGATGCGCGCCTGGATGCATCACCAGAAACGGCAGTTCAAGCTGGTCCGCGCGGATGAGTTCCTCGGCAAGCGCGCGAATGGAATTGGCGTGAAACTGCGGATTCGTGGTGGCGAGATTAATGAGGTAATTGGCGTGCCCGAATACGGACAACAATTCTCCGCGCTGGACATGATTGAGAAAGCTACGGATTTCCTCGCGGGTCAGCGGACGTGCAAACCATTGCATGTTGTTCTTGACGAATATTTGCATCGCCGTGCATTGGATGGCACGGGCGCGTTCAATCGCCATGCTTACCCCGCCACGAATGGACATGTGCGCGCCGAGAAGCATCGGATGAATCTGCGATCCTGAGAAAGGGCGAACCGGTGACGATCCCGTATCGCCCTTTCGCCGGTTTGCCCTTTCGGTTCTCTTCACTATCGGACATTTAAGACCGCTGGATGCCAGTCCGGTTTTTTAAGGCTTCCAGTGCCGGCATATTCGAAGAGTTTGTACATCGGCGTGAGCAATATGCCCGGCCCTTTCATGTTCAGGCGCACATTGAAATCGAGTTTGTCGTCCAGAAAATGGATATCGCCGTTGCCGAGCATGCTGAAGAGTGCACCGGCAGCCTCAAAGTCATCCGTGTGGATGATGCCGTTCTCGACCTTGAAATCCGCGCTTGCGTTGCGCGCGATGCTGTAGCCGCTGCCGGGAACGATTTTGTTCAGGATTCCTGAAAGCGGCCCAAAAATGGGGATGGCGAAAACATCGCCGTTACTAACCTGGACTTTTCCCTTGCCCCGCATCGTGCGCCAATCATTGCCCAAGCCGTTGAAGTCATAGGTGCCGCGCAACAAACCCTGGGAGGTCTTGTAGTTGAAGTACAAATCAGTCAGACGCGGGAAATTGATGTCTCTCATCGACAGAGTTGCGCGGTAATTGGGATCGTTTCGTGCCAGCGAGATGTCAGCATTCCCGCGGAGCGTGCCGGCGAAAAGATCCGCGCGCAGGTCGGTAATTTGCAGGCGGTCGTTTGTAAATAGCAATCGCGCCGTGACGCGATCGAATGGCAGCGTTTTCCCAAGAAAGACATAGTCCATTCCTCCTGCGCCATCCGCCTTCACCTCAAGACGCGTGTTCTTGCCGCCGCCAAACTGGTAAACGCCATTGGCGGTTACTGTCGGGGGACGCCGGAATTTGTAGGGGACCACAGTTTTCCAGGCTTTTGGGTCAACCCAGAAAATTACGTCAGCCGGATATAATGAGCTACGGATGTTCGAAACCTGGACCTCATGTTTTTTGAAGTCATAAGTGAAACTGCCCGAGCCGGCACCTTCATCGCGCGTGACGTGAAGATCTTCGCAAGCGACTGCTCCATCAGCGAAACGAATTCGCGCCGTAGCGCTATTCATCCATGTTCCGCGAAACCGGGTCCGGCCTAAGGTTACCGTCCCGTCGCCCTGCCAATTGGCGGGATTGCGATCCGTCCCGCGGATCGTCATTCGGATCGCAGGCGTTCGGCGCCATTCCCATTCCCGCAAAAACACACCTGCCTTGCCGGGAACGAGAGGGCGAACTGCGTCCGGCGAGATGGTGCTCTCAAGATTGAGTCGAAAATCGTTCGGAGCCTCGAGAACATCCGCCCTGAGCTGGCCGGTTTGATGGCGCACGCGCAAGTCCCGAATGAATGTGCGCTGGCCATCCCACGAAAAGTCAGCTGTTAGATCGGAGAACGGCACAGTCTTATATGCGAACGGGCCAAAAGCAGCATGTCCGACGATGTCCGGTCGGAGTTCTCGCCCGGCAAAATTCAGGGAGCCTGTGATTTCGAGCAAAGGAGGCGAATGAAATTCCGTGTCTGCGAGGGGTTCATGCAAACCGATCGCATCGAGAAATGCCTTCAGATCGAGGCTGCTGCGAATCTGGAACTTGGCGGTGTTGCTTTCCCGGTTCCAATCGCCCCGGCCGGCGAAAGTTCCTGTGCGGTCGCTCCATTCACAATGCGCGATATCCAGCCGCTGGTTAATCCATTCGGCAGCAGCCGAGAGATCTCTGATCTCATAGTTGCCGATTTCCACTCGACCGCCGCGCAACGTCGCTTCGACATGAGCTTTTTCGATTTCCGCGACGTCTCCGCTAAACTTCACCTGCAACGAAGGAGGTCCTCCCGGGAACTTCAACTTTTGCAGTTCGTTCAACACGTGTTGCGCGATTAACAATCTTCTGTGCCATTCTTCGGGTGAAAGTGACGACGACGGTTGATAATTCTCTCGCTTGATCAACTGCCCTCTGGCAGAGATCCGAATCCCGCAAAAGACTCCTTCCGCTTGACTGACGTAAATCTGTTCCGGCGGAAAATAAACATGTGCGCGCAAATTGGTCAGTTGCGCCCGACTGGATTTGCCCTCAGCAGTTTTGAGCGGAAACGTAATTTGGGCATCGCGCACGTCGAGCGCGTTGAGAAACGGTTCGTTATGCACCAGTGCGGCATAATTGATGTCGAGGGAGATTTCGCTGATCAACGCCAGGGTGTTTTCACGGTTCTGGTAATCAAAGATCCGCACATGTTTCGCGACCAGACCACGGAATGGATCCAGCGTCAGCCTTCCAATGTGTGCTTCCACACCGCGCTTGCGCAGCTCTTCCACCACGCGGGAGCGCCATTCGCGGCCAAACCCCCGTCGGGCGAGATAGTAGCCGCCGCCGAGAATCGCAACGAAGGCGGCGAGAACCGTTAGGCGGATCGCAATGGCAGCAATGTGACGCGCACGGCGCAATCGCGTAGTCTGCGGCGAACGGCGAACTTCGGTTGGTTCCAGAACGACGGACATGCTTAGGGTGAGGTGCTTAGTCGTTGAAGCCTTGGCTGGATAGACCAATTTAACGGTTTAACGGTTCGCCGCTTCAACATGATTTTAACCTCCGACCTGCCTGCCGTGAACGCCACGTGTAATCTCGTGAGCACGGTGTTCATTTCCATGGGTTGGTATTTCATCAGGCGGGGCGAATGGCGTCGTCACATGGTGTGTATGATCACAGCGCTGGCTTCGTCTCTCTTTTTTCTGGTTGGTTACATCACTTATCATGCCCGGGTTGGCGAGAAATCTTCGGGATATACCGGTTGGATTGCCGCGGTGTACTTCCCGATCCTGGCCTCGCACGTTCTGCTTGCGTTTGCGACCTTGCCGCTGGTGATTTTGACGCTCGTGCCTGTTTTTCGCCGCCGATGGGATCGGCACAAACGGATTGCGCGCTGGACGATTCCAATCTGGCTTTACGTCTCTGTTACCGGAGTATTCGTGTATCTGATGCTGTATAAATGGTTCCCTCCCGGCTCGCATTAGGCGCTGTAGTCTGTCTGCCCTCAGCTGAGGGCTCTGGGTTCGCGTAGTTCCCAATGCTCTCCGGGCGGCACAGGTTACGGCCCGGAAACAGGAAACGGTTCGCGCCAAAATCTTGCGCTGGGCGGCGATTTGATGTTTCATCACTTCGATGCGCCACGACGCGTTAAGGAGATTTTATGGTGACGATTGCCACGTTTAATGATCCGGCCAAAGCACGGCAGCTCAAGCGGCGTTTCCAGGATGCAGGGCTCGAGGTCGATGTTCACAACGAGGCCCCCTTGCAGGAGTTCGGCTTTATGTCCAAGCCGCAGGCGAACGCGAAAGTTATGGTGGACGACGCTGATTTCGAGAAGGCGCAAAGTTTCATGATCGAATGGGAAGCAACCGATCCCGACATTTCCGCTGCCCTGATTCGCTGTCCGCAATGCAATTCTTCGAACATCGAATATCCGCAGATGACCCGGAAATTTTTGACGCCCGCGCTCGTTGCGGTGCTTTGCGCGATCAAAATAATTCCGAAAGAATTTTACTGCCAGGATTGTCATTTTACCTGGACGAACCTGGAACAGCCCACGATTGGCCGGCTCTGGCATCGGTTTTTCCCCGGGGGCGAGGCGGAACGAGGCTAAAGTGCAGACCGTTGGAGCGTTGAATGGTTAAAGCGGGGAATCGCGCAAGGACTTGACGCTTTAACGTTTTCAACCCTTCAACGTCTCAACAGTATCCAAGTCGTGAAATGGCTTTTCGTACTAGTGTTGGCCCTGGCCATCTTCGGCGGTGCCGCATGGTTTGGTTATAACACGTTCGTCAAAGAAGAGATCGAACTACAAAAAGAGCAGCGCGGCGAAGTCACTCCTCCGCCCGTGGTGGACGTCAGCCTGCCGGAGTTTCAGGCGGCAGTTAAACTGCGCCAGGATGGAAAACTCACGGAAGCGCGCGATGCACTGGTGTCTCTCATTCAAAAGTATCCGGGTGGAAAACACCTCGATGAAGCGCGGGATTTGCTGGGCGAAGTGAACGTTGAGATTTTGTTATCGCGTTATCCCTCCCCGGAAAAGACCGAGTACGTCGTGAAACCTGGAGACGTGCTGGCGAAGATTGCGCGCAAGTTTAAAACGACGCCGGAACTGATTATGCGTACGAACAATATGAGCGGCACGATGTTGCGAATTGGGGACCGCCTGCTCATTTCAAATCCCGATTTTTCGATGGTGATCCAACGCAAGGCGAACCTCGTTGTACTTTTGAATCACGGAAGGTTCTTCAAGCAATATCACGTCCGCGAGGCGAAGCTCCCGCAGAAACAAGCGCCCAAGATCACGACAAAAGTTGCCGAAACCATGGCCTGGAAGAATGGGCAACGCGTCGGCCTCGGCAGCAAAGATTATCTGGCCAGCACGAAGTGGATCCGGCTTGCCAGCGGCGCAGGTTACACCTTGTACGCAGTACCGGATTCAACGCATCCCAATCTGGAGCAACCCGCTCCGCCGACGGGGCTCGGTCTCGCCGCGACCGATATGGAAGAACTAAGCACGCTTGTAAATAACCGCACTCCGGTCACTATTATTGACTGAAGCAGGTGAGGCGTCGGCGTCACAAGAGCTTTCGTTCTCGAAGCTGAACTTCGCCCCGCTGACTTGACGCTTTAACGCTTCAACGCTTTAACCTTTAACTCCCATGGAATGGCAACCGCTCGATTTTGAAAAGCCGATCTTTGAACTGGAAAGACGGCTGCAGGATTTAAACAGTCATTCCACAAAACACGATGTCGATCTCGGCCCGGCGGTGAAAGAACTGGAGGCAAAGCTTCGCGAAACGTCCCGGCAGGTTTACCATAACCTGACTGCCTGGCAGCGAGTGCAAATTGCGCGGCACACTCAAAGGCCTTTCGCGCTCGATTACATTCAACGCTGTTTTACGAACTGGGTCGAATTACACGGGGATCGCCGCTTTGCCGACGATCGGGCCATGCCCTGCGGCGTGGCGATGCTCGGCGGGCAGCGATGTGTAGTCGTCACTCACCAAAAAGGGCGCAATACCAAAGAGAATTTGATGCGCAATTTTGGGTGCGCCCATCCGGAGGGTTACCGCAAAGCGTTGCGCCTGATGCAGCTGGGCGAAAAATTCGGGATGCCGGTTATTTCATTGATCGATACGCCAGGGGCTTTTCCGGGAATTGGATCGGAGGAACGCCACATCTCTGAGGCAATTGCCGTGAATCTTCGTGAAATGATGAAGCTACGCGTGCCGGTGATTGCGGCGGTCATCGGAGAAGGAGGTTCGGGCGGCGCGTTGGGCATCGGGGTCGCAGATCATGTATTGATTCTCGAGAATGCTTACTATTCCGTGATTAGCCCCGAGGCCTGCTCCGCGATTTTGTGGAGGGACCGACGTCATGCCGCCGAAGCCGCTGAGGCGCTCAAATTAACTGCTCAGAATTTGTTGAAACTCAAGGTCGTCGACGAAATCATCCCCGAGCCGGAGGGGGGCGCACACCGCGATTACGAATTTGCCGCTGCCAATCTTGGCGAAGCGCTGCGCCGTAACTTGGAACGAATTTCTCAAATTCCGATCGAAGAATTGCTGGAAAAACGGTATCAAAAGTTTCGCCGCCTCGGCGTTTTTTCCGAAGCCAAAACGCTAACTGTCCCGGCCCACTCTTGATGTGATGTTTTGGAGTTGGGACAAATCGATTGGAGTTTTTTGGCTCGGCGTTTTCGCCGCTGTCACAATGGCACATGGCCGGGATTCAACGTCGCCATTCCGTTTTGACCGGGACACATTCGCATTCGCTAATCAGACTGTGTTCGAATATCACGAGGGACACGCTTCTTTAAGGAAATCGTCTGCGACGAAGCGAGACGCATATAATCGGCACTGTTTCGTGATGTGCCGAACGGCCATGCAATTTAAGAAATTTGCGCGCTTTGATCCACGCAGCTCCCCCCTGGACGATATTGCATTGGCGGATCGTGTTCGTGCGGTGACACATCAGCCGGCTTGGACCGAATCCTTGCCGGAAAATCAACGAATTGTCTTTCCAGGGTACAAAGACCTGAAGGAAATGAGCAAAGTGCGTCGCGAACTGGTGCAATTAAACATCGGCCATGGTTGGCCCAGCTACTTCCGAATCAGTAATATGCGGATGGTTTTTCAAGACGGTAAAGGCTACCAGGAAGATACTCACGACCGGTTAAACGCCGTTTTGGCACGCGGCGAGTTGTTCGTTGCCTTTCTTACCACTTATCCCAGCCTGAGCATCAATCACGCGGTCCTGGTTTATAAGCGAAAGGCTTCTTCGCCCGGTTCCGGAATTGAGCAGTACCTCGTTTACGATCCTAATCATCCGGAATCGCCACGCGATCTCACCTGGTCCGCGCACGACCGCGCTTTCGCCTATCAAAAAGACTGGGACTTTGTCGGCGGCTATGTTCGAGTTTACCAAACCTACGGCAAACCGATGCAGTAGGAGCGATTCTCTAGTCGACCACAGATGCCAAAGACTCCATCACCGCCCAAGCCGCCGCCGCCACCTGCTCCCCCGGAACCCTTGCCGCCTAACCCGTCGCCACCATTTCCGCCTGTTGGGAGATAGGTCATTTCGCCGCCGGAAATAAGAACCGTAGCGCCGGCTCGACGCGCGCCGCCCATGCGGCTTCGCTATGATCGGCATCTTTGACTTCGAGATAATTGAGATCGACTCCAAGACGCCAGCCTTTGTCGATCAAGTACTCGCACAAGTTACGTGCATGTTCCCAGCCCGGTTCGTGCGTGCCAGTGTCGAGCCAGATTTTTAGCGGCAGCTTTTCACCCATGATGCCCACGAGCCGAAAAATTGCGTAATCATCCCACCAAATCGATGGCGACATCACAATCAAACGTGTGAATACCTCTGAATATAAAATTCCAATCGCTAACGTGGCCAGACCACCGAGCGATGATCCACCGAGTCCGGTAAATTTTGCATCCGGCATCGTTCGATATGTCCTGTCGATGAATGGTTTCAATTCCCTGATCAAGAATTGCCCGTACATCTGGGCCAGACCACGGCTGCGCCTTCTGCGCTGATCTTTTACTTCGATCACGCCGGGCGTCGGCGCGTACTCATGAACCCGTTCTTCGCCTATGTTTGCGACCGCCACGATAATGAGCGGCTCGATGAGTTTTCGACGGATCAATCGCTGAGCGGTTTCATCGACGCCCCACTCGACTCCAGCAAATGAAGTGGCTGCGTCGAAAACGTTCTGCCCGTCGTGTAAATATAAAACCGGATAACGTCTCAAGGAGAAGCGTCGATAACCAGGCGGCAAATAGACCAAAACATCGCGACGGTTACCGAGAATCTTCGACCGAAAGGCGCGGTGCCGTTTAATATTTCCCGTGAGCGTATGCTTTGTCATGCGGAGCGAGACGCATCGTAGCAGATGAAATGTGATGCAAGCCTTTCGTTCGCCGCTGGGCGAATCCGCCGCGGCGGACTTG
>CAWIPQ010000020.1:0-34786 GCA_963838045.1 uncultured Verrucomicrobiae bacterium
CAAACAGGCCGCACATCCCGGACTACACCCGAAACGAATCTGAAGTGTGCTGTCAAACACACAAATCGCGGAGTTACTCGCTCAGGAAGCGGAACGCAAAACAGGCATTCTTTCGCGCGCGTTTCGTCGAGCAGCCCGCAGCGCATTTCTTTGGCCGGAGGAAATATCGGACCTGGTTAGCCAAAATCGCACGCTAACTGAGTTGCGCAGCATCGGCCCGTTCATCGAGAAACAAATTCGAGAATGGATCGACGAACCCCCGAGCCATGCAAAAACAGTTCCCGCGGTTCGTCAGGATTTATCTCGCTCGCTGAAGCACGGCGTATCCTGGCGGCACGACTCTCATGGCCAAAAAAGCTGCGCGGCGATTTACAAATGCACAGTCAATGGAGCGATGGATCCGGCACGATTGCGGAAATGGCCGACGCCGCCAAAAACCGCGCCTATGATTACATCGCCATCACAGATCACTCCAAGACGTTGAAAATCGCTGGCGGGATAGACGAGCGCGCATTGAAACGGCAGGGAACGGAAATAGCGAAAGTGAACGTCGCAGTTTCAAAATCCGGCTCACGGCTGACTGTGTTCCGCTCAATCGAGATGAACCTCAACCCGCGCGGCGAAGGCGACATGTTGCCGGATTCGCTGCAAGAGTTGGATTTGGTCCTCGGCTCGTTCCATTCGGCTTTACGCACAACCGAAGATCAAACTGAGCGTTACCTCGCCGCATTGCGAATCCATACATTCACATTCTCGGTCACCCGCGCGGTCGCATTTACAATTTCCGGATCGGTTTGAAGGCGGATTGGCAGCGGATCTTTGCAGAAGCTGCCAGACTCGATAAGGCGATGGAGATCGACTGCTACCCGGACCGACAGGACTTGAACGTTGAGCTACTAAAAATTGCACGCGAACACGGAACGCGCATTTCGATCGGCACGGATGCTCATCACGCGTGGCAGCTTGAGTTCATCGATCTGGGATTGGCTGCGGCACTCCAGGCAGGGATCACTGCGGATCGGATCCTGAACTTCATGCCTCTCTCGAATTAAAAACCTGGACGCGACGCATGCGAGATCGCAAAGCGAAAAAATTGTAAATTGGCGATCGCTTGTCTTCTTTCTTCCTGAAAGTATCACGACGCAAGTTGCCAAATCATTAGCGCAGCGGGTTTGATGGTGATTTCCACTGCGCCGGATGTTTTGCATGTTCTTTTTACCCGGCCATTGTTTGCCATCGAGATGCATCGCGCCAGGCGGTAAGTGATTTTTAGCTCGCGAAATTTGCGCGGCATTAGTGGAACACGCTTCTTTTCGTCCGGCCAAATGCGCGTCGACATGTTTGACGAAAATCTCGCGCTCATTCTCCCGCACCGCAACAAAGTCCAGCCGGCCATCGTAGTTGCCGCTTTTGGCGCAAGATGCAGCGCCGGGCCAGCCGAGCGGATGTTCATTGCTCCCCAGAGAATGTAGCGACCGGAAATATCTTCTCCGTCGATGCTCATTCTCCACTGGCGCGCCGGATAATCGAGCGCTAACTCCTGCAGCAGCGACAGGTGCGCGGACAGTTTTTCCTCCGGAGAATCCCCTTTGTTTTGTTTCGCTTCTGCCGCAGGAAAATAATCGGCAAACAGTCCGCCTCCCGCTGCTTCCAAAAAGTTCCCGGCGCCGCGATCAATTGCGCGCCACGCCGAGATCGAACGGCCGGCGTTTTCCGCAGTGAAGCGATTGAGCTATTTCGTCAACAGACGCGGTGAAACCGAGAGTGCGTGCCAAATTGTTCGCCGTGCCTAGTGGCAAAATCGCCAGCGGAACCCCGCTGCCCATGATTTGCCACGCAGTTTTTTGCACCGTGCCGTCTCCTCCGGCTGCGACGACAAGATCCACCGGTTTTTTAAAGACCTTTTTCCATCCGCGTTCCTTGATCGATTGGTACAACGCCTGATGGCCCGATCTTGTCAGGATAGCAATCAGTTGTTTCTTGCTGTGTTTACGGTCTCCCGCTTTCGGGTTATGAATCAACAGAACTCGCATGGCTTATCGGGTAATTGAAGCGTTTTATCACCTATTCGGCCAAAACCACTCTGATACGCGTTTCTTATTAGGAAGATGCGGATTCTGATCTCCAACGATGACGGTGTTTACAGTCCGGGGATCGTAGCGCTGGCGAAAGCAGCCAAACGCTTCGGAGAGGTGCGCATCATCGCGCCTGATGTCGAACAATCCTCGATGGGACACGCGATCACCGCTTCGCGACCGCTGCGCTCTAAACGTATTCACCTCGACAGCTTCGAAGCTTATCGTGTTAACGGCACGCCGGCTGATTGCGTTGCGCTGGGCATGCATCGATGGGGACATGTTGATGTCGTCCTTTCGGGAATTAATCTCGGCCTGAATCTCGGGAATTCCTGCTGGCATTCCGGGACGCTCGCCGCGGCGAAGCAGGCGGCCTTGCTGGGATCCCGCGGGATCGCGTTCAGCACCAACGTGATCGATAGCCGCGAACCGGAATTCGCAGCACTCGAACCTTACGTCGTGCGTGTACTTGATTTGCTGCTGGGACTTAAGACGCTCTCCCTGGTCAATGTAAATGTTCCGGAAAAACCGAAAGGCATCCGTTGGACCCGGCAATCGGTGCGGCATTACGACGGCAAGGTTGTTCCCGATAAGGACCCTGCCGGTCGGCCCATTTTCTGGTTCACGGTGACGCCACTGCAAGGAGCCGCGAAAGGAACTGATCGCTGGGCAGTCGAACATCATTGGGTGTCGATCACGCCATTGCGTCTCGACCTCACGGATGAAGCAGATCTTGCCCGAGCCCTGGCTCTTTCAGATATGCCCGCGACGGAAGTTTCTAAAAAGCGCCGCCCGGCGCGGTCCGGTGAGAAGAAGCAAAAAACGCGATAAATCTTCTGCTAAAGCGCCACAGTGGGCAACAGATTGCCCGCTCTGCCACCGCCCCCAGCCCTGAAGGTAGCACACAGGCTGTAACCGGAGGAAATCCGCGGAAAAACAACGCACCGGCAACCGGCAACTTGCGTAAGGACCGGACTCTTCCCTAAAATGACCTCATGCCGAGGGAACCAAAGCAGGCGCACGCTTCGAATCGGACGGGAGGATTACGGTCCAAGCCAATGCCGACGAAGTTGTCCAGTAGCTCAGCGCTTGATGAGACAGCCGAGCAATTCCACATCCTGGTGGATAGCGTGGAGGAATACGCCATTTACCTGCTCGATTCGACCGGCAACGTCATCACTTGGAATACTGGGGCTGAGAAAATCAAAGGCTACTCGGCAAAAGAGATCATCGGAAAAAACTTCGCCTCCTTCTACACTGCAGAGGACGTCGCAGCCGGTAAACCGCAACGCAACCTGCGCGAAACTTGCCGGCGCGGATACATTCGTGATCAAGGCCTCCGCGTCCGCAAGGACGGATCAACCTTCGAAGCGGAGGTTATTATCACGGCACTTCGTGATGACACGGGCAAAATTCGTGGCTTTTCAAAAGTAACACGCGATATCACCGATCAAATTCGGAGCCGGGAATTTGAAGCAGAAACCATTGCAGCGCAAAAGGCGAGCAAAGCAAAGGACGACTTTCTGGCGGCGCTTAGTCATGAACTGCGCACGCCGCTGACACCGGCTTTAGCGGCGGCAACATACCTGCAGGAGAATGCGGAAAGACTTCCGCCAGATTTCGCGGAGGACGTCGAAATTATCAAGCGTAACGTGCAGTTGCAGGCTCGGTTGATTGACGACCTGCTCGATCTCACTCGCATTGCCCGGGGCAAGCTTCATCTCGAGCTGGAAGACTGCGATGCGCACACGATCATTCGGAACGCGCTCGAAGTTGCACAGTCACATATCGCGGCGAAGCACTTGAAGCTCTCGACTCACCTTGAGGCAGAGGAATATCATATCGTGGCTGATTGCATCCGGCTTCAGCAAGTGTTTTGGAACTTGATCAACAACGCGGTGAAATTCACCTCGCAAGGCGGAGAGATTACGATCCGCACGTTTAACGACAAGCAGAGCCGTTTCCATTTTGAAATTGTCGACACCGGAATCGGCATTGAACCGCAGCGGCTCGCTTCGCTGTTTCAGCCATTCGAGCAGGCTGATCCTTCAGTGACCCGGCAGTTCGGCGGACTCGGCCTCGGGCTGGCAATTTCCAAACGTCTCGTGGACCTGCATCGTGGCACAATCGAGGCGGAGAGCCGTGGCCGAAGTTTCGGCGCCACATTCAAAGTAATCCTGGATACGGTGTCAGAGGAAACCGCAGCGGCCGGTCTGAACGATCGTATCGGCGGCAAAGCATCCAAGGCATTGCGAATCCTGCTCGTGGAAGATCACCGCGATACCCGACGCACCTTGTCGCGCCTGCTCACTCATTTCGGTCACAATGTCGTAACTGCGGATAATGTCGGCACCGCGAGGGAGAGCATGGCCTCAAACGATGTTGATGTGTTGTTGTGCGATATCGGTCTGCCCGATGGAAGCGGTTTCGAGGTGGCCGCCCAAGCCCGCGCAAAAGGTCATATCAAGGCAATTGCCCTCACCGGGTTTGGCACTGAGAACGACGTCCGGCGCTCCAAAGAAGCCGGATTCGATTTTCATCTGGTCAAACCCCTTAACTTCCAAGAGTTGCGAAAGGTCCTCGATCAGATCGCATCCCATCAAGCTGCGTGATTCGTAGCCACGTCTCTGCGGGTCCCTCGGCAGAACTGACTGCAGCACTGGATTAGACTGGCCACAGGGCCCAGATCGGCCGGATTCCGTCATCCGCCTAACCGCTGGCTGCGTCCTCAAATCCCTTATGCCGCCGAGAGTTCACGAACAACTGCCCGCGGTTCTTTCTCGTCGCGCAGGCCTTCGAACGTGGCGTGACGCAGCAGGCCATAGTTCGTCCATTCCGTGAAGCTAACTTGAGCGACAAGCTCCGGTTTAAGCCAGCATAGCTCTCTCATTTCCTCAGTGGTGATGCCTTCGCCAAAATGACTCGTGCGGCTGATCGGCAGATTATCGAAGGGACATTTATTCGTCAGGCGTGGACGCATGACTTCTATGACTCTGGCACGGACATGCGGATTGAAGCCCTGCCGCACTTTGCCCGCGAACAACAGTTTTTTCCCTTCGTAATATCCGACCAGGATCGACTGAAAACTGCTTGCGTCCGGTTTGTAGCCGCCGATGACGAATTCCTGAGCCTTGTTTATTTTGAATTTCACCCACGTGGTCACCCGTGTGCCTGCGCGATACTGCGAATCGCACTTCTTTGCGATCACGCCCTCAAGTCCCGCAGCCTTTATCATTTCAATGATGTCTTCCGGCGAGCCCGAGAGGTTTGCGTTGTAACGGACATCTGATCCTTCGAGGATTTCGCATAATTTTTCCTTCCGTTCACGCAACGGTTTTTTCGTCCAGTCTTCTCCTTCGAAATTGAGGAGATCGAACGCGTAATAAACAATTTGCCAATTGCGTCCCAGCGAGGCTCTGTTTTGCAGGGCCTGGAACGACGGGCAGCCGTTCGAATCGACCGCAACGACTTCTCCGTCAATCAACGCTGTACCCGCCTGGATTGCCTGGACCGCCTCGCTTACGGCTGGAAACTCCTGCGTCAGATCCTTCTCTCTGAGCGAGAGCAGGCGCACGTTTTCGTTACGTTTTAATGCCAGTGCGCGGTAGCCATCCCATTTCACTTCGTACATCCATTCGTCGCCGTGCGGCAGTTCGCGCACTGCCGTCGCTTTCATCGGCCGAATAAAGCGCGGCGCGGCAACCGGCTTCGTTTTCGTGGACTTCCTCTGCGCGGATATCGCTGCGCGTCGATTCTGCTTCCGGACCTCGGACGATTTGCCTGCAATTTCATCCATCGTTCGACCACTCAAGACGGAAATATCACTCCGCCGTGCCGGAATTCTCTGTGCATTCTTGCCGGTTTTCCGCAGTGACCACCTTGGTTTGCCGTTCTCATCCCCTGCTCGCTCCAACGTCCATTCGCCCTTCAATTTTGTTCCCTTCAGAAAAACAGAAAGCCGTCCTTTCCAGTAGTTGCCGTCGACGATTTCGAACGTGCCGAGATCCCACACCATGACGGTGCCACCGCCGTATTCACCTTGTGGAATTACACCTTCGAATTCCAAGTACTCGATGGGATGATCCTCGGTTTCGAACGCCGAGTGTGTTTCGTGCTTGTCGAGCGGCATGCCTTTTGGCACGGCCCACGACTTCAGCACATTGTGCATTTCAAGGCGAAGATCGTAATGCAAATGACTTGCGGCGTGCTTCTGCACCACAAAACGGCGACGGCTTCCCTGTGCACTGCGCCTGGGAATTTTCGGCACAGGCTCCGTCGTATGCGCAAAATTTCGTTTCACGCGGTATCGGAGAGTGAATGTGGCGCTCTGCGTCGGGGCGATATCCGTTCAGAAGCAAACTCTTTCGGCAGTTTTTGTTTGAGCTTTCGCAAAGGCGCAAAGAGATCGCCGATACGTTTCAGCCTGCGCAATCCTTCTTCCGGATGGAAATCAAAAAGCGCGGCATCGGATTTTTCCAGCATCTTTACCAACTCGTTCCATCGAACGGGCATCGAGACATACGGCCGGGCGCGTTTTGCTCGCAACGAGTAAACGCCAACCGTGGTTTTGAAATCGGCGTTCTGGCTCCAATCGATGAACACTTTGCCGACGCGCAGGTTCTTGGGCATTTCGGCGACAATCTTGTCGGGGTGTTGTTGCTCCAGCAGTTCCGCTGTCGCGCGCGCGAAGGACTGCGTCTGATCGTATATCACAGGGGTGTTGAGCGGGATAAAGACCTGAATGCCTTTCGACCCCGAGACCTTCGCGAAACATTTCAGCCGTAATCGGGTGAGCACGTCCCGGAGCAACAACGCCACCTCTGCGCAGTCGAGAACGTTTGCGTCCTCACCGGGATCGAGATCGAACACGAGGTGCGTTGGGCGTTGAATCTGCGGAACACAATGAAGAAATGGATGCAACTCCAGCGCGTCGATGCTCGCAGCCCACTCCAACGTATGGCGATCGTTGATAAGAACGTAACGGATGTCGGGACCGCCCTCGTGGCGCGGCACCGGAAATGTCTTCACCCATTCGGGAGTGAAACCGGGCGCGTCCTTCTCATAAAATGCTTCGCCAAAGACGCCGTTCGGATATCGCTTCAGTGTCACTGGCCGGTTTCGAAAGTGTGGTAGCAAATACGGCGCGACCCGCCGGTAATAATCAACGACATCGGCCCTGGTGAATTTTCCGGCCGGGTAAGGAATTTTCTCCGGATGCGAAACTGCAATTCTGTATTTCGAGCCCACCGAAAAAAAGAAACGATACCGGTACTACAGCTGCGCGTTTTCATCCGAGCAGGCACATCTCGGGCAGTGGCGGGCGCCTTCTCTACAGCCTTCCCGATACTGGCGATGCCCGCACCCTACCCCGCAAACTTTTGTGGCATATGCAACAAAAGTTTGTGGACGGATGTCCTGCTCCTGCGGCGGCCCTCCGGAGATAAATGCGACGCTCGGCTTCAGCGTGCGATCAATTTGCTGAACCGGCTGCAGTCGCCTCCAGCGGTCTCGTCCTGATACAGAAACGCGAGCTTTTCTTTCTCGAACTTGTCGAAGAACTCTTCCCAATCAATTCGCTCAAGCGACTCCGCGCCTGAATAATCTGGATAATCGATCCGCAGAATTCCAGGTTCGTGTCCTTTGCCGACCGTCCGCTTTACCGTAGCTGGAAAACCGCCGCGCTCTTCGACCCAGTTGCGGATCTCATCATGGTCCGTCGTGACATGGCTGCCATGTTCAGTACCGCGAGACTTTTGGCTGCGGCTCGACTGGCGACCACGCGATGAAGTCGTGGATCTCGTGTGCGAGCGGCTACTCCTGGATTTCGCGTGGGATGCGCTGGTTCTGGATTTCGCGT
This sequence comes from uncultured Verrucomicrobiae bacterium, assembly GCA_963838045.1. GTDB lineage: Bacteria > Verrucomicrobiota > Verrucomicrobiia > Chthoniobacterales > UBA10450 > Udaeobacter. Next base: position 7,933 of record CAWIPQ010000020.1, read on the forward strand.
GCGATCGGTTGCTGCGCGATCGTGACCGATGTCCATCGTGGGAATCGCCGCCGTTCATTCGTCCGTGGATCGTCTCGAGCAATGTCTTGCGGTTCTTGTGCTGCTTTTCGTACCGCTCGATCTGTTGAAGCTCGGACCGTGAGCAGTTCGCGATCGCGCGCTCCACCTGGTCAACGGTTTTGTGCTGATAATTCTTGATCGGCAGATTGCGATCGGGCGATTTGCCACGCCGATCTTTGCGTTTTTCAGATTTGGTTTCGCCGAAACGCGACCGTTGTTTATTGACGATTCGCGCGGCGACTTCTTCCTCGCGTCCTTTGTAGCGGCCTTCTTCTTTGAATTCGTGTTTTAATTCTCGGTACTCTCGTTCCCTTTTTGCACTGGCTCCTCTCGGCATGGTTCCTTCTCTGCTCCTTTCATTAAAACATCGCAGCATGTCGCCTTTCTGGTTTTGCCTTTCCGTCTCGCAAAACGCTACAGCGACCATGAAATCTGCCCGCCTTAGATGACCATCCGAACAATCCCGACACACACACGAGCCAAAACACCCACGAACTCTGGTAAATGCAGCGGCGATTCAATTACTGAGTCGGCCCAAACTAATGACTGATCAACAAGCAACAATCTATGGGAACTGAAGAACGTGAACATCCAGGGATGAGCGAACCGCAATCCTACGGAAGAACACATCACGAAAATCTCGACGTTGATCTGAATAGCGCCAGCCAACAACAGTTGGCCGAACTTCCGATGGTCCGACCGGAGAAAGCTCAGGCGATTATCAATTCGCGGCCTTTCGACGATTGGAGTGACCTCGAAAAAATTCCGGGTTTCTCCAACGGGACGATCGACGATCTGAAAAGCGGAGGCGCGCGCATCAGCGGCGGCGAATAGGTTATGGCACACACAGGTGAAACCGCACGACGAACTGGTGATTTTCGGTGCACCAATTGCCATGAGAAAACGCACGTGACGGAGGGACACAAGATTCCGAAATGCAAGCATTGCGGAAACGATACGTTCGACACGCGCGAGAACGAACCAGGCAATAAGTCGAGCTAAGACTCAGATGTTGTAATTGGGAGTCGTTTCTTCAGTTTGTTCACGTGCCTAACGAACCGTTTTGGCCAACAGGTCCGCTGAGGCGATGATGAAATGTCATATCATGCTCTGGAACATCCGGTTCGGCGGCGGCCGTCGTGTGCCAGACATCCTCCAAGTCATTGCTGAGCATGCGCCGGATATCGTGGTGCTGGCCGAGTTTCTGAACACGAGCACAGGCGTCGAACTTTGCGCCGGGTTAAAACGCCAACGACTGAAGTTCCAAGTATCTCCGAAGCCGCCGCCGCGCGAGCTATCGGTGCTGATGGCAAGCCGCTATCACTTCAAGTCGCGGACACTGGAACGCGAGCTGCCACTCTGGCCGTATCGTGCGCTGCGCGGAGATTTCGATTCATTCGCAATCGTCGGCTTTTATGTGCCTACGATGGAACGGAAACGGCCGCTGTTGCACTGGATGCGCGATGCAGCCCGGGAGATGCTGCAAACGCCGACGCTGCTCATCGGCGATTTCAATACCGGTATCCCATACGTCGATGAACGCGGCGCCGAACTCACCTGCTCCGCTGAATTTCGGCAAGTGCTCCAGGCGGGTTGGATCGATTTGTATCGCGTGCGACATCCGCAGAATCGCGAGCGTTCTTTTTACGAACGCCCGTGGCTCGGGTACCGAATCGACCATGCACTTGGTTCACCGCCATTCAATCAACACGTACAAGAAGTCTTCTACTCACACGACGAGCGCTATGCCGGAATCTCCGATCACTCGTCACTGCACCTGATTGTTGATCGGCCGTGAAAATGCCGGTCTGCGCACCGGGGAGCCTGGCTTCGGTTCGGGCACGCTTGTTCCACCGGAGCCCCAGCCGCTGAAAAGCACGTAGCTGTGGAACAGCCTGCGCACTTCCTCCCAATCTCCGAGAGCAGTCGCGAACGCTTCGTCTGACAAGACCGGAATGCCTGCTCGACGCAGCGCCGCGAGATCCGGCGGCGGCGGCAGACCGCGGTCGAGGCCGATGTAGCGATCACGCAACAGATCGAGAAGACCTTGCAAGGCGCGGCGGGCCGGTTCCAGCGCGATGGGGCGCAACCGGACCGATTCCGGCACGCCGAGCGAGAGAATGAGAAGTGCGTCCTGTAACACAGCCATGCTCGGGGCGACTGCTGTTCGTCGCGTGCTGCTGTGGAAATAGCCAAGAACGGGATAGGCAAGATGCCGCTGCGCGTGCAGATCAATCATCTGTCCGATCTGCGGGAGATACCCCGTGATTCCTTCGAAGCCCCGTCCGTCCCAGGCCCGACTGACGATTTCCGGCGCCGATAAACCCAGATCTGAAATGGCCGCCGCTAACTGGCGCTTCTGAGCGGTGGCCGAGACTACCGGAAGCAGATAAGTGATCGCGAGGGTGACCAGGAAAAGACCATTGATAGTTGCGAAAACGGTGAGCACGCGCCAGCCGTCGGTTGCGGGGACGTAATCGCCGTTTCCCATCGTGAAAAGTGTGTACCCGACAAAATAGAATCGTTGCGCAAGATCGGCCGGGTTTCGGGACGAGCTTTGAACCACCGCATCCCGTGCCGCCGAAAACATCAGCAGATAGCCTCCGAGCAGCATCACGATCCAGACCACCACCACCGCGAGGAGAATGATCGTGCCCGTAATCTTCAACAGCGCATGTGAGCGCGAGCTGTCACGCCGATGAAAAGTCAGCACGGTCATCCACGCCCAGCGCGCGAGCCGACGCGTGATTGGGCCGCCGCCGGAAAAGGCAATCGTCGTCCACAAGGCGTCGAGCACTGCGGTCGCCACGATGAAGGCGCCGGTTGTGAACATCAGCCAGTTCACATCTGTTTCAGCGATCACCGCAACGGCATCGCCAGCCGAGCCGGTCATGGACGTGTAAAACGATCCGCGTTTTTACCTGCGAGGGGGCTCTCTAGCGCAGCCGGAATGAAGAAGGCCGGGCGCTCAGTCTGTTACATCTTCGGGATCTGGGTGGGGATCGCCCTTATCTCCGGACTGGCGTCGCTTGCCGGCTATGCCCGGTGGATGTGATCGCAGCGACAACTGCGGTCGCTGCCGGCGCGATTCTGAGCATGCTGGCGGACACGATGATCCCGCAGGCGTTCGAAACGGCGCATGAGTTCGCCGGTCTGATCACGGTCGTCGGATTCCTCTGCGCCTTTTATCCTGACAAAATTGCAGTCGGGCCAGGCGCCTGGCGAAGCCCGGCCGCATGGTACGTTACCGGCTGATCAGCTTGTTAAAGTTAGTCTTTTTCTCACCGGCGGTGTCATCGGGGTGCAGAAACGCGACCTTACGAAGAGATTGTCGTGCGCCTCCAGGAAACCGATCACGTTGTTTCGAGTGGGAGCGCCCAGGATAGCGGTTGCGGACCGATCTCTGCGGCTTACGGCCGCTCGTAGCCAAGCACTCGCGGTTCGAGTTTCCCTTTTGTCGGATCCTGCTGAAATGTCACCCATGCGTCCCGAGTGGCCCGCCGCGGCAGGTACTGCAGGTTCACCTTGCCGGTCTCCCTTTGGCCGTTCGGCATGACGAGGTCTACCTCGAGTTGAAGATTTTGCGCCGTCTGGTCGCCTGTGTTTTTTACTGTCACCGGCACAGCAAAGTAAGACTGGCACCATTTTGGCTGGCCAAGCTGGATTTGTGGGCTGGGTGGCGCATTGGTGAGCGACCGCTGTTCGTAAACAAGAACACCGAGAGTGGCGCAAATCAGGGCGAGCGAGATCGCGAAAATCGTCCATTCCAGCCAGTTTTTCTTTGGGAGTTTCATTGCACAAGGAGGCGCCCAGCCGAAGCCCCCAGGCTGGTTGGGAAGGCGAGCACGATCGTTTCCGCGGTCGCGGTGCCTAACGACGCCTGATCGAACCGTCCAAAAAACCAAAGCACCGCCGCAGTCGTAACGAGAGTGACCGCGTAGCTTCCAAGCGTTCCTATCACGACAGAACGGAATCCCGCGTGTCGGACGAAACGCGCCGATCCGGAAAACTCAATATAGTAGAGGATGAGGGCGGTCAGAAGGATGGACAAGGCCATGAAGACAAAAAGCTGTCTAATCGAACTGGTCATTCCGATTACCACCACCTCCTGGGTCGGAGCTATATTGGCCGCGAAGAGCACCCCGCCGCAGGCTGCAAGGATCAGCTGACCTCCAAACCGGACATCGTGTTTCAGCGAGTTCTTTTTTTGCTCGCGTTTTTCTTCCGGTGGTTGCATCCCGAGCTGAGCCGTTCCCACCGAGATCCCGATGGCCACTGTCATTGCTTCGATGACGATCTTTGCCGCGGCTGTGCTCGGGCTTGTCTCGAAGGAAATGCGCCCGATTAGCAGGAGCACCCCGGCCGACACGACCAGCCCGATCCCGAGTTCTTCGATGGAGTCAACCGCCACCTCCGTCCACGTAGCGTCCGGGTGCATGCCCGCATAATGGTTATATCCAAGCAAAAGAACAAAAGTGCACGCCATGCATATCATTACCCTAGCGGGGCTGGCCCAATACCCCGTCCACCACACCTCCATCGTGTAAAGCAAAGGGAGACTGAACATCAGACCGCCGGCAATTCCCCGCCCATACTCGCGCAGCGATTCAAGCACGCTCTGTCTCGATTGATCGCCCATTCCGAATCGGAATCGCAGCGTGACCTTTGATCGAGCGTGAGCATCTGGGAGGGGGTGCGTGTTATGACAGAATGGCTGCTAAGCCCGCCAGCATTCGCCTGGGCATCATTTTTGTCGGGCCGTCGCGTGGTGCAGCAATCCACAGCCAACCCGCGTCGATGAGTTGTTTGGAGGTAAGCAAACGGAGAGACAACGCCAGATGCGATAAATCTATATGGCGTTTAACCAGTACCACGAACCTCCAGAGGAGTTACCGCAGGAGACGCGCACGTTCGCGCGCATGATTCTGTCGGTCATTGAAGAAGCGCAGGCGATCGATTGGTACGAACAACGGATTGCCGTTGAGAACGATCGCGAAGCAAAAGCGATCATGCAAAATGCGCAGAAGGAGGAGTTCAAACATTTCGCGATGGACGTGGAGTTCCTTTTGCGACGAAACGACGATTGGCGCGAGATCATGCAGCGTGTGCTCTTCACGTCCGGCGACATCGTTCAGAAAGGCGAAAAGACGGAAAAGCAAACCGATTGATGCGCCACAGCGGCGAACGCAACCGAAGTTAGGCAATCATGCGAAGTTCCAAAAAGCCAACAAAGCACAGGAAGCACACAACCAAAGCCACCACAAGCAAGCCGCAGGAAGAATTCATTAACATCCCCAATCGTCCCAGCGTTCCTCAACGCGCAGCAGAAAAAGGACTCCGCAGCCGGCGACGTCACATTCCGCCTGTCAGCGATTAACCTGCGCCCATTGGTCGCCGTAACTCTGATGCATCGACAGGCGAAAAACCGACGCGCTGTCGTGAGTTGCTGCTCGACGGTAATCACTGGCATCCGATGAGAACCTTCCACGCAACCTGAGGCATCATCGGTTTTTGAGTGCTTACGAAATTGCGACGCACTCCCGGCATCCGCCCGGTGCTTGCTGGTGCCAAACGTTGTACCCGAAATAATATCTTCGCAACGCAGTCAACATACGGCCGATAAACGCGCGCCATTCGAATTAAGGAAAAAGATGCAAGTGACAGAGATTGAAGCAGATGCGGAAACTTATACGACAAATTCGACGGGAGCTAAAGACAGCAAAACACTGCGCGGTTTACGAGGAAGAGCTAAGTCGCGTCTGGCCGAATGATAGAGAACCGCGCGAAACACAGGTCGCACAATTTGCGCAAAAGAACGGGTTACGTCTCCGGTTTTATAGCGACGGTTTATGCGCGATTTTCGATAAGAGGCCGCGCGAGCCTAAGGACAAGTAACCGACGGGCAGCGTTCCCAAATTCGGATTGCCAGAATCGACGATTGCGTGAAGCCCCTGACGCATTACTTGCTCTCGCACGTTGCAACGGCACGAGCTGCAAGTAATGCGTCCCCGATCAGCTTTTGACCGACTGTGGTAAACGGCTATCGGTTGGAAGAAGCCGAAGCCATTTCCGGCTCCATAAGTGCCTCCGGATTTACAATGTCCTCAGCCAATTTATTCAGAAGCTCGTTTGCTTCGGATTCTTCCTCCAATGTGGACTGTAGAAGCTCTGCGGATTTGTCCTTCCCAAGCAGTTGCGCAAAGGTGCGAACGCTGCCGTAGCCGGCCATCTCGTAATGCTCAACTTTCTGCGCAGCCACAATGATGCCGGCGTCAATCACGGAATCTTCGCCATTTGCCTTGAGAAGCTCCGATCCTTCCTCGATCAATCCTTTCATGGCCTGGCAGGTCTTGCCTTTTGGCTTCTCGTTAATTTCTTCGAACGCCTCCTCAAGCCGTTCTACGTGACCCTTGGTTTGTTCAAGATGTTTTTCGAAAGCTTCCTTCAATTCGTCTGATGAAGCAGCCTTCGCCATCTTCGGCAATGCTTTGAGAAGTTGGTTCTCTGCATTGTAAAGATCCTTGAGTTCGTTTACGTAAAGTTCTTTTAGTGTATCCAAATTCATACTCCCTTTGTTCCTTTCTATTATGGTTTTGGTTACCGATTTTGTTGTAGCCCGGCACGCTCGCACCGGCCACAAAGAGGAAACGCGACGAAACAAAGAAGTGCGCGTGTTACCGATTTAGAATTTTTGAAAATAGCGATCCGATCAAGCTCAGTCGTGTCTAATCGTTTTCGCGCGGGGTCAAAGGCAGTTCATCTGCAATTGGCATTGGTTGGAACTCCAGTGCGCTTTTTAACGTCGTCCCGCTGAACAGGAAGGAACCCCGAGACTGTTTCAAAGGTTTCCGGTTAACGCCAGGATTATTACAATTAGCAAAATCAATCCGAGTCCTCCGCTGGGCCAATATCCCCAACCGGAACTGTACGGCCAGGCAGGCAGCGCCCCGATCAGCAGCAGAACCAGGATGATCAATAGAATGGTGCTCATAGTCTCTCCTTTTCTGCACTATCTTCGTGAGTGCGAGGGCTTTTGGACGTTCTGACAAACGGAAGGACGCCGTCACCGATGGTGCCTTAACGCTGCGTCTCAACTCTCCGGGTCTCAACGCGCACCGCATATTCGTCGGGGGCCACGTTTCGTCCGGCTCGATCCGCATATACCTGAGTGAATTCAGCACCGAACAGAAGGATTTGCGATGAGTAATACACCCAAAGCAATAGCGTGATCAGAGAACTGGCCGGTCCATAAGCCGAGCCTGCAGCGCCGCTACCAAGATACAAACCGAGCAGCCATTTACCGAGCCCGAAAAAAGCCGCTGTTAAAACTGCGCCGAGCCAAATGTCTCGCCATTGAATCGTCGCATCGGGAAGAAATTTAAAAATCATGGCGAACAGCAGGACAATGACCGCAAAGTCAAATACGAGGTAAACAGCCATGGCGACGGCAAGACCGCCGGGTAACACAGACTGAACATAGTGGCTAAAGCCTTTGAGCAGGCTTTCGAGAACCAGGGAAACGAGAAGGAGAAAACAAACGCCGGCGACCATACTGAACGAAAGAAACCGGTTCCGCAAAAATCCCCAAATACCCTGCGAAGGCTTTGCCTTGACACCCCAAATTGTGTTTAAGGCGTCCTGCAACTGACCAAACACTCCGCTTGCACCCAACAACGCCAGTGCAACTCCGATGATCGTTGCAACAGTGCTTTTACCGGGTTGTGACGCTTTTTGAGCGATGTCTTTCACCACTTGGACCGCGCTCGGGTCGAGAAAATAGCTCATCTGCTGCGTGATTTTGTTCCATGCGCCCGCTGGATCATCCCGAAAAATAATTCCCACAACCGCAAGCAAAACAAGAATCAACGGCGCGAGCGAAAAGACCGTGTAGTAGGCGAGCGCAGCACCCAGTTGTGGCGCTTTGTCCTCCAAAAATTCCTGCACCGTTTGCTTCACCAGAGCAAAAGCATTGGCGAAGAATGAGCCTGATGCCGCTGGTTTCTGTGGTGCCATCAAGAGATAAATCCTTCCCAAACGGATCGCCGAAGAGCAGGCGTTTGGCCGTTCCGAAGAAGCTGTCCTGCGGAATTTTTTAAGCATCCATGAGGAGGAACTGAATCGCGTCTGGCCACACGATCGCAAGACGCCCAAGGGCAGCTCACTGAATTGGCCAAGACAATGGCTTGCGCCTCCGTTCGTCGAATACAATCTGGATCATGGCTCTGAGGCTTGTCGGTGCGGTCGAGCGATGGCAATATCGACTGAAGACGCGCCGTCATCGGGTGGATGTCGGCTGAAGTATCCGTGGCATGAACGCTGATCCGAGAACCGTGCTGTGCTTTGGCGACTCGCTAACATGGGGGTACGATCCGCGCAGCGGCGCGAAGATGCTCCGCTACCCTTTTGCTGACAGATGGACGCGGCAGCTGCAGGCCGATCTCGGCGCCTGCTACCACGTAATCGAAGATGGATTGAGCGGCCGGACGACGGTATTCGAAGACCCGGTGCTTGGCGACACGAACGGCCTGGCACACCTAACGACAGCGCTCCAGACCCAGCAGCCGCTCGATCTCGTGGTCATCTTTCTCGGAACGAACGACGCCAAGACCTTTTTTGGCGTCAATGGTGACGTCATCGCACGCTGTCTCGGCCGGCTGCTCGATGCGGTGATGAAATCCGGGTGCGGTCCGGGCGGCAAGGCGCCCCGGATGTTAGTGGTGGTGCCGCCGGCCATGGGCGACGTCAGCGGCACGATCCTTGAGCCGTTGTTCGGCTCCGACCACAGCCGAAAGGCGATTGAGAGGCTCCGTGAGACGTATCCACCTATAGCTGCCGACTTCGGCGCACAGTGCCTCGACATTAACTCCGTGGTCGGTCCCGGGACCACCGATGGAATCCATTTCGACCCAGAGTCGTTGCCCACAGTCGCGGCCGCAATTGCGGCACAGATTCGCTCTTTGTTCAGCAATATGGACACATAGACGTAAGAAATATGGGAATGCTGCTCAAGCCGCCCATGCCACCGATGGAAGCGCGGCAGACTGAAAAAATTCCGGCTGACAATGGCTGGCAGTATGAGCCGAAATGGGACGGGTTTCGCTGTCTCGCGTTTCGTGATCGCGACGACATCTATTTACAATCAAAAGCAGGACAGCCGCTGGCTCGCTACTTTCCTGATGTCGTCGCTAACTTGGCGAAGCTGCCCCAGCAGAAGTTTGTGCTCGATGGCGAACTCGTCATTCCCGTCGGCGGCAAACTTTCATTCGATGAATTGCAATTGCGTCTGCATCCCGCCGCCAGCCGTGTCCAGAAATTGGCCGCAGCTCATCCGGCGACGTATATCGTTTTCGATCTATTAGCTGAGAACGGTGAATCGTATCTCAAACACAGCTTGCATGAGCGTCGGCATCTTGTGGAAAAATTTGCGCGTTCAAATCTGCGTCGAACCAATAACATACGACTTTCGCCGGCGACGACTGATTACACAGTTGCTACGGATTGGTTTCGAAAAACCGGAGGCGATCTTGACGGCATCATCGCAAAGCGTCTCGATGCCGCATACGCTTCCGGCGAGCGCACTGCCGCAGTAAAAGTTAAACAAATCCGCACTGCTGATTGCGTTGTGGGCGGCTTTCGTTACGCGACTGGCAAGCGCGTTATCGGTTCCCTGCTGTTGGGACTCTACGGCGAGGACAAGTTGCTGCACCACGTCGGATTTATCTCTGGCTTCAAAACCTCCGAACGCCGCGCGTTAACAGAAAAATTTGAGGAACTACGCAAACCGCCCGGATTCACTGGCAACGCTCCCGGCGGACCGAGCCGTTGGAGCACCGAGCGTAGTGGCCAATGGGAACCAGTTTCTCCCAAGGTGGTCGTCGAAGTCGCGTACGATCATTTTACCGGTGGCCGATTTCGGCACGGCACAAGATTTCTGCGCTGGCGTCCCGACAAAGATCCTCGCCAGTGCACGATGGACCAGGTGGAGCACCGTGAAAGCAAAGCGATGGCCCTTTTGTAGCCCTTTACGATTCTCGCGCGTGCAGGAATTTTAGAACTGCTCGTTCCGCTCCGCGAAGATTGGGAGGCCCCGATGATTTCGCGTCGCCGTTGAGACCCGCGATACGCGTTCGGTTCAGGTAAGCTTCCACGATCACCGGATGAACGTAGCACTTGCGGCAAACGGCGGGTGTGTTGCCAAGAAGTTCCGCAACCGCGCAGATCGCCGTTTTGATGTTCGATTTTGCCTGTTTCTTCGTTTGAAACTCTTCCTGTTTACTCAGCGCGATGGCGGCCAATACCGTGCCACCCCAGGTGCGAAAATCTTTGGCTGTAAAATCTTCACCCGCGATGTCGCGTAAATATTCGTTCACATCCTGCGAACTAACTTCTCGCACTTCCCCACCCTCCTCGAGGTACTGGAATAAATCCTGACCGGGTAAGTCCTGGCATTTCGCAATGACTTTCGCGACTCTGCGATCGGTGACATCCACTTCATGTTGGCGCCTGCTCTTGCCACGGAACCGAAATCGCACCTGCGCGCCTTTGACTTTCACATGACGATTTTTCAGGGTGGTCAAACCGAAGGACTTGTTCTCGCGCGCGTATTCTTCGTTTCCGATGCGTATGAACGTGCGCTCTAAAAGCCGTACAATCGTCGCGAGCACTTTTTGCCGCGGCAGACCTGCCAATTTCAGGTCCCGGCCAACTCGACGACGAATATTTGGCAGCGCTTTGGCAAATTGAGCGAGACGGTCAAACTTGTTTTCGTCGCGAATTTCCCGCCAGCGCTCGTGATAGCGGTACTGCTTACGGCCACGCGCGTCGCGACCCGTGGCCTGGATATGGCCATTCGGCGACGGACAAATCCAGACGTCCGTCCACGCTGGCGGAATGGCAAGACGCTTGATTCGGAGCAGACGCTGCTCGTCGCGAATCGGTTTTCCTTCCATGTCCAGATACTCGAAGCCTTTGCCTTTCGCTCTGCGGCTGTAACCAGGGCGCTCGTCATTGACGTATTGCAAACCGGCTTCTTCCGCAGCCTCCGCCGAATCAGCCGCGATATCGGATTCGATTGCTTTCCCGTTCCGACTGTCTGTCCCACGTCCACCCTTTGCGGAAACCATTACTTCTCCCTTTCGGATTTCGCCAAGAACCTGCGCGGGGGCTCATCTTTGTGGGCCTCCATGCACTCGACAATAAGTCTCGACGCCCTCGAAGAACCGGCGAGATCATCATCTAAGTACGAATCCATCTCTTTCATTGGGCTGGATGGCATGCTCATGATTCAAAGGGAAGGCAACGGTTCCTCCGCCGGACCGGCGATCACTTCCCCGGTAGGTTTAAAGCGTGAACCGTGACAAGGACAATCCCAAGTCGATTCAGAAGGGTTCCACCTAACGAGACAGCCAAGGTGCGGACAAACAGGCGAGAGCTTGTGGAAGTTTCCCTTGGCATCACGGAAAACGGCAACTTTCTTCCCACGCCGCCCGATAACCATTCCATCGCCAGGTCTTAGGTCGCGGGCGGAATCAGCTTCGGAGCGAGCAAGTCGATCTTTGATCATGTAGTAGGGGTAATCCTTGTTTTCTCGCAAATAATTCCAGGTAGCGCCTTTGATTTTTTTCCGGTCCACGGCAAAAAGATCGCTCCATGGATTCTTCCGTCCTCTAACCCAGTCGCATGCCATCATCGCCGCCAGCGTTCCAAACGTGATGCCGTTACCGCAATAACCAGTCGCCACAAACTGACGCTCGGCGTTCTCTCCGATGTACGGTAAGCCGTCCGGGGTGGAAATAATTTGCCCGGACCAGCGATGATCAACACGCGCTTGCGGAATCATTTTTTTTAAGCGAGCGAACAGGCGCGCATAAGGTCTTTTCGTGTTCCTTTTCTGGCCTGTCTTGTGATCTTCTCCGCCGAATACCACGTAATCGAAACCGCGGTGCCGATCGATTCTCAGATAATCATAAGGATCTCGCGTATCCCAGAAAAGTGCTTCTGGAACTGTGCATGATGGGATTCGGGCACCCAATGCATAGCTGGTATAAAGAGAGAGTTTGCTCTGTAGAAGTGTAGCGCCAGCAATGGTAGCCAGGCCCACAAGGGGATTGTTCGTTGTCATTACCACGCGATCGAAACTGATCCAGTTGCGGTTAACCTTCACGCGGCGCTTCTTGGCATCGAATTCACCGGCAGCGCTTTTTTCGAAAACGTGCGAACCACTGCCAGGAATTTTCGCAACCAAGGATTTAAGATATTTTCGAGGATAAAACTTGGCTTGATTGGCAAAGCGCGCCGCCGGCAAATTAAAATATGGGATTGAGTCCAGGTAAACGGCGTCAAAACCAAGCTTCGCAGCAAGATCAGCCTCTTCCTTGAGCGCTGACGCTTCCTTTCTTGAAGAACCGCCAATGCGTGCGTGCAAATAAGCCGGGACGCGCGCGAATTCGCACCTGATTCCTTCGGCTTCGACAATGCCCTCGATTTGATCGATCGCCGCTGCGCCTGCATCCCAGGTTGCCTGGGCATGATCCCTGCCAAAATTGCGCACCAACTGCCGGAGGTCGACGTCGGTGACATAAGTGAGGTGAGCTGTCGTATGGCCAGTATCGATTGAGGCCACCCGTTCGCGCTCGATAAGTGCCACTGTTGATCCGGCTTTTTTCAAAAGATAGGCAGCCATGATACCAGTGACACCGGCGCCAATAACAAGAACATCGACGTTAATGTTCCTTTGTAGCTTCGGGAACTTTCGAATTGCGGTCTCGTCGATCCAGACAGGAACATTCCTCATCTTTCATTGTTCGCTGCACATCTGTGTTTTAGCCGTGCGCCGCAACTTGTTGAGTCGCTCAAATAATGAAAAAGACACGCGCCCGTATCGTGTAATACGACTCAGTTTTATATGAAGAAGGAAAACACTGTTCTAAATAATCTAATCGAAACACTTAAAGATGGTGAGGAAGGTTTCAAACAGGCGGCAGAGGCCGTCAGCGACCCGAAATTGAAGTCGCTCTTTCGCGATTACTCACAACAGCGTTCGCGTTTTGCCGCCGCGCTGCAGAGCGAAGCTCGCCGCCAGGGAGAAACCGAACCGGAAACCAATAGCAGCGCGACGGGCGCTTTGCATCGCGGCTGGATCAATCTGAAATCAGCGATAACAGGAGGCGGCGAACATGCTGTCCTCGCTGAATGCGAACGTGGTGAAGATTCAGCAGTAGAAGAATATAAGAAGGCCCTGGACGATGGTTTGTCGCCATCAGCCCAGGAGATTGTTTCGCGTCAGTTCACCGAGATCAAAGCGGCCCATGACCGGATCAGAAGTCTGCGTGATGCAAAGAAAAGCTAGCTTTAAACGAAGGGGTGCTTCGACCTGACGACATCATGGCACCTCTAATAGGGGTTTGCCTGATAAGACAACCATCCGCAAACCCGATCGAGTGTTTCAGTCCAAAACGCTCTCGTTACCGATTTGATTAAAAAGATCGAGTCCCGAGAGCGACCGATCCCACAACTAATTCAATAATAAAAGAAAGGCATAATGGACACACAGCAAAATCCAAACGAACCGGGCAAACCTCAGTCCCCTGGCCAGCAAGGCGGACAACAGCGGGATCGAGAGAGAGAAGAGCGTGAACGGCAACGGCGCGAGCGTGAAAAACAAGGTGGCGGTCAACAGGGAGGCGGCCAACAAGGCGGACGATAAGACTCCTCTCGTGTATCAAACGAGCGGCGGGAGCTAATCCCGCCGCTTTCTTTTACGTCCAAAAGCGTTGCTAAAGGCGAAATCATTTTGTTATGCCAGAAGAAGAGGTAATTGAGCGCGCACGCGAAGATGAGCGCGAAGGAAAATCGCCTTCGACTCAAGCCGGCGAGTTTGTCCGCGAGGAAATGGAACATATTCGGGAGGGCGAACACGGCGCCCGCTCGCCAGAACAGGCGATCGCCATCGGTCTGTCAAAAGCACGCCGCGCGGGAGTAAAGTTGCCTCCGCCGAAGCGCGGTAAAGCGCGAACCAAACGTCAAGCGGAGCGTGATCTTGCTAAAGCTCGCAAAGGCGGAGGTAAAAAGCCTTCACGCAGACGTTCTCGCGCAACCAAACGCGCACTGAAGAGTGAAAGTCGCCGGTCAGCCTCGAAGGCAGCGTTATCGAAACACGCAAAACAAGCGGCACACCGACGCTCTGCGCGTTCCCGTTCCGCCGCTGCAAAGAAGGCAGCGCGCACACGAAAACGTCGCCGCTAAGATTCGCAGCGTAAGCGGCGCAGCCCCAAGGAAGACCTATGCCTAAAAGAAAGAAACTGCAGCCGCCACAACACCAGAAACGGCAGCCCGGACGCGAATATAAAATGAAGCCTCGGCCTCGGGCGGAGGACAAAGAGCATCGCGGCAGCGGCAAGTTGCAAGGCAAAGTGGCGATCATCACCGGTGGCGATAGTGGAATCGGCCGGGCGGTTGCTATCGCATTTGCCAGGGAAGGCGCTGACATTTCGATCGTTTATCTGGAAGAACGAAAGGATGCGAGCGAAACCAAGCGCCTGGTTGAAAAACATGACCGCAAATGCCTGCTGATCGAAGGCGATGTCGGCCAGGAAGCATTCTGCCGAAAAGCTGTCGCGCAAACTGTGAGGGAGTTCGGCAGGATTGATATCGTTATAAACAATGCGGCCGAACAGCATCCGCAGGATTCGATCGAAAAAATCACCGAAAAGCAGCTTGAACGGACATTTCGAACAAACATTTTTTCATTCTTTTTCATGGTAAAGGCAGCCGTGAAACATTTAAAAAAAGGCGCTGCGATCATCAACACCACTTCGGTCACTGCTTACAAAGGTAGCGACCATCTGCTCGATTATTCATCGACGAAAGGTGCCGTCGCATCCTTTACACGATCGTTATCACAGGCTTTGGCTGAGAAATGCATTCGGGTGAATGGCGTCGCGCCCGGTCCGATCTGGACGCCACTTATTCCTTCGACGTTCCCGGCCAAAGCAGTTGAAACATTTGGCTCCGACGTTCCGATGGGTCGGGCTGGCCAACCGGACGAAGTCGCGCCGAGTTATGTGTTTCTCGCCTCTGACGATTCTTCGTACATGACCGGCCAGATTCTACATCCAAACGGCGGCACGATCGTAAATGCCTAACAACATGGATGACAAGTGCCTCTTAATTCGAATGACGGTTTCTAAGGGATATGGCGACTAAAAAGCAACGGACCGCTGCGAAGCGGAACATTAAAAAAGCAGCGAAGGCTGCACGAAGAAAACAAACGATCGCGCATCTGCCGGGAAAAACGCGTACGGCTCTTGGCAAAGAAGGAGCGAAAGCTGCGCGAAAGAAACGAAGCCGATCAGGATAGGAGTCGGCGCCGTTCCAATCCCCTTCGCCTCAAGAGATTCGCCAGTTGAAATTTCGAGTGGCGTTATTTCCGGCCGCCTTTTCTGCCCCCCTTGCGTGAGCTCGATTTGCTCCGCTTTTTTCCGCGACCTCCGCCGCCTTTTTTCCGGCCACCTTTATCTGATTTGTTTACCGTGGCCCATGCGCGGCGCTCGGCTTCCTTACTGCTGACGCCACGTTTTTTGTACCCCTTTTCGATGTCATGCGCTTTGCGCTTCTGCTTGGACGTGTATTTCTTTTTACTTCCTTGGGCCATAGATTTCCTCCATCTCCACTGTTTGATAAACAAACGGATGTCGTGCTTCGATCGGATTTATTTACCAGGCAAGCGCAAGTCTCCTCCTGATTACTCCTCAGAAAGTGGAACGTGGCGCGGTTCAATTGCGCAAATGATACGCACAAACACGTTTGAACTGTGACAATCGCTCAGGCAGCAGTATTAGTGTCATAGAGCAAAACGATATGTCTGACCAAAACCTAACGATTACCGACGATCGCACCGGCAAGTCTTACACGTTGCCCATTGAAAACGGGACCGTGCGCGCGATGGAGTTGCGCAAGATCAAAACCGACGCGGACGATTTCGGACTGATGAGCTACGACCCCGCATTGATGAACACCGCGTCGACCAAAAGCACGATCACCTTCATCGACGGCAACAAGGGAATTCTGGAATACCGCGGTTATCCCGTCGATCAACTCGCGGAGAAATGTAATTACCTTCAGGTCGCCTACTTGATTCTCTTTGGCGAACTGCCGAATGACGAGCAGTTGGCGGCGTGGACGCACGACATTACGTACCACACCTTCGTCCACGAAAGCATCAAGACCCTGATGCAGGCGTTTCGTTACGATGCGCATCCGATGGGAATGTTCATCAGCACCATAGCCGCACTCTCGACCTTTTATCCCGAAGCGAACAAGGTGGATGATGCAGAGGATCGGCTGGCGCAGATCAAACGATTGATCGCAAAAGTGCCAACGATTGCCGCGTTTTCCTATCGTCATAATCGTGGCTTGCCGTACGTTTATCCGAATAACGAGCTCTCATACACGGGCAATTTCTTGAGCATGATGTTCAAGATTGGTGAGGCCAAGTACACGCCGAACCCGACCCTCGAACGCGCGCTGGACATTCTTTTCATTCTGCACGCCGACCACGAACAGAATTGCAGCACGAACGCGATGCGCGCGATCGGCTCAAGCCGCGTGGATCCCTACAGCGCGATGGCCGGCGCGGCAGCCGCGCTCTACGGTCCGCTACATGGCGGTGCGAACGAAGCAGTGCTCCGGATGCTCTCGCACATCGGCGACACGCGCAACATTCCCGAATTCATTCAGCAGGTTAAAAACGGCGAAGGCAGACTGATGGGGTTTGGCCATCGCATTTACAAAAATTACGATCCCCGGGCACGCATCATCAAACGAGTGGCCGACGATGTGTTCAAGGTAACCGGACGCAATCGGTTACTTGATATCGCTCTGGAGCTCGAACGTATCGCGCTTGAAGATGAATATTTCATTTCACGCAAACTGTATCCAAACGTGGATTTCTATTCGGGCATCATTTACCAGGCAATGGGCCTGCCGATGACAATGTTCCCGGTCATGTTCGCGATCCCACGCACCGTCGGTTGGCTCGCACAATGGCAGGAAATGGTCACCGACCCTGAGCAAAAAATCGCGCGCCCTCGTCAAATCTTTGTGGGACCCCGGCGCCGCGATTTGGCGAAGTAAAATATTTATGCCCGTACAGCCGGGCTGGCACTCTCCACTCGAGCAGTTTCACTGATTGATACCGGCTCCAATAACAGTCCGTTTAGCTACTCGGCGCTGTTCGGCCAGCACTAGTGTGCGGAAAGTGACACACAGGTAGAGCTAACAAAGCCTGCGTCGCACAAGTCGACGGATTGGGATCCAGGATGGACGTCGCACCCTCACCCCGGATTTGGATTTGGGCCGGATGGAGTCTCGAAAGAATCTCACATCCACGTCAAGCCTAATCGCCACCTATCCGAGTCGCCTATTGCAGTTCCGGAAACGCAGTCCGCATTCCGTCTGCTCGCATAACTGAACTCTTTTCCGTCGCTGGGAATGCGCGTCTGCAATGCCCAACGTTTACCCGCTGGCAAACGTTGGACTTCAGGGTCTAGCTACCAAGCGCACGACGTAGTACGGCAGCTCCCGGTGGCGGCTTTGTCGTCCCACTCAGAATGGAATCTGCCCTAACAGGGCGGCCATAGTAGCTAAAATTGGATTGTCTTTGGGTTCCAATCACCGCGCCTTCCAATGAAACACCGGCGAACAGTCCTTTGCTCCTGCTGTAGGTATAAACCGCTGCTGTGGGCGTGACCGCTCCCGCCACTGTGCGGCCCACCGGTCCCGCTGCGGCGCTGAGGTCTGCGCCGATGGTCACGTTGCCTCCGCGAGAAAATGCTTGTACGGCAGCCTCATTGTTGAGAACGATCACAAAATCGGTCACTTGAGCGCCAGCCTGAAGTCCCCAGCCTCCACCGCCTGTAGCGATAAATGATGGGCCCGACCAGCCACGAGGCGTGCGTGCAATTACCACACCCTGTCCGCCCTTGGCGCTGAAAATAAATCCCGCTTTGACGACACTCATGATGGCGAGGCCCTTTGCATGCCGGAGCACATCTCTGGGAATGGCTTTTTCGGGCAGTCGCTGAAATTCGCGAATGATGGCGGCACACCGATTCACAGTATCCTGTTCGGCGGCCTCAGCCATCACCAGTGGAAGAGACAACATCGCAATGCCAAAGAACAATTTTTTCATAAGGTAACTGAACGCATCTTGGAACCTTGGACAAGCCTTAGTCCTAAGAAGTTTTATTTGGCCGATCGGTCTAATTCTTGCGTCGGAATGGCGGACGATGTCAACGAATGATGAGCCGCTAGCGAACGCAAAAGTTTCTTTTATTCATGAACATTCTATATTGCAACTCGTTGTCAACAGGACAAACATCCGGTCTCCGGATTAGACGAAACTTTTTTCATTCCCGCTCTTCGCCTTCGAATTCTCGCAAAACGTCCAAATCCAAATTGACCTGGCAACCGTGAAAATGAACCGGAATTATCGCTTACTAGTGCAGTGTAACATTGATAATGAGACTAGCAGGTGGTATATGAGTAAGCATGTTATCTACCATTGTGCGCTTGGCTCCTCCGGAACGTCGTGAACTCAACCGCCGTATTCGCGCCCGCTCGGCTCGAGCCGAGGAGGCGCGCCGGGCAGAGTTGATCTTGCGCTTGGCCAAAGGCGAGTCGTATTCCACTATTCGCACTGCACTGCGCTGCGGGCAGAGCTACATCAGCCGCTGGAAGCAGCGCTTTGTGGCCGAGCGCTTGGGTGGACTTTACTCCCGTCACCGCGGCCGCGCGGCGCACAAAGGCAGCGCTGCCTTGGCTGCGCGTATTTTGGACTGCACCCGCCGCCCTCCCAGCGATGGAGCCACCCACTGGAGCACGCGCAAGCTGGCAAAAAAGCTCGGCCTTAATCATATGAGGGTGGCGCGAGTATGGAGGAGCGTCGGTCTGCGCCCGCACCGCATGCGTCGTTACATGCAAAGTGACGATCCTTTCTTTGAACCCAAGGCCGCTCAAATCATTGGCCTTTATCTGAAACCTCCCGCCCATGCGGCGGTCTTCTGCGTGGATGAAAAAAGCGCCATTCAAGCGCTGGATCGACTCGATCCGGTGCTGCCGCTTTCTCCCGGTCGGGCCGAACGCCATGGCTTTGAATATTACCGGCATGGCACGCTCTCGCTTTTTGCCGCTCTGGAAATCGGCAGTGGAAAAGTGCTCGGACAGACGGCGCTGCGCCATACCAGCGCCGAGTTTGTCGCTTTCCTGGAGGACCTGGTGGCCCATCAACCTGTCGGGCGAGCGGTTCATATCATCGCCGATAATCTCTCGGCTCATAAGACAAAAAAGGTGGAGCAGTTTTTAGCGCGCCATCCTCAAGTGACGCTCCATTACACCCCCACTTATTCTTCCTGGCTCAATCAGATCGAACTCTGGTTTAGTAAGCTCCAGCGCGATGTGATTGCCCGCGGCATTTTCAAATCCCGCTTCGACCTCAAAACAAAAATCATGCGTTACCTGCGCCACTACAACAAGACTGCCAAGCCCTTCAAATGGTCTTATCGCAATCCTTCTCATCGAATCACGCTAAGTTCCCATTTAAATGTTACACTGCACTAGTCGGGCCATTAGCCGGAGCTGTTCTTTTTGTCGGCATCGTTGGCCTCGGGTCGCTGGTTCCCGGGTACAGTCAGGTCCGTCAGACGGTCAGCGAGATTGGGGAAATGGGGTCTCCGGCTAGGATGCCCTTTGCTATTATGTTGTGTTGTGTCGCGGTCTGTCTCCTGATTTTTGCATTCGGCGTCCGTGACTTGTCAGTCAAGCTAGGCCACTCCCAATTAGCTGCATATTTCATCGGGTATATGGCTTTGCCTGCAGCGGGGATTGGGATTTTCGCTTACCCTCACCCACTCCACAATGTTTTCGGTCTTGCTGAATTGATCGGCTATCAGGCACCTTTGATTTTGTCGCTTAGCTGGCAGCGCGATCCACAAGCAAAAACGCTTGTCGCTTTCTCGTGGGTGATGTTCGGAATCATATGGGTTGCTATCGGTCTAAACCTGAGCGCGTTCGATCGGCATGGATTGGTTTGGACCTATGCAAAGCCTGTCTATGGCCTTGTCCAGAGAGCACTATTTGCCGCTTGGTTTTTCTGGTGCGCCGTGGTCGGGTTGCTCCTTTTTCGACGCCAGTGCCAAGAGACGGTTTCTCACTGATTGTTAAGAACCATTGGCGGTGTTTTCGGAGCCGGTCGTGTTGTCGAAGAGCGCCCCGAAACCGATGGCCGTGTTGTCGTCGCCGACTGTGTTGTTGAAGAGCGCTTCATCACCGGTGGCCGTGTTATAGTTGCCGGGTACCGTTACTGACGAGGGCGAACGCTCCATCGGCTGTGTTGAAACTGCCCGTGGTATTGCTTAAAAGCGCGCCCGCACCAGTAGCTGTACTTTCGTCTGCGGCGTTGAGAAGGAGTGTCCCCGCGCCGACGCCAGTATTAAACTTGCCCGTGCTATCGCTCAACAGCGAATACCAGCCGAGGGCCGTGTTGTACGTGCCTGTCATAAGGCTGAAAAGCGCGTTTTGTCCCTCTGCCGTGTTGCCACCGGGATACGCGCCATCTGGCGCTGGGACAACCGCTTGAGCGCGCCGTGGAAGCGCAAAGTAGGCAAGCAGCAGCGCGATGACAAATAGTGGAATTGATTTTTTGAGCTGAATCAATGGATGCATAGATCTTTCCTTTCTGTTTTCCCGCCGTGTCGGATTCTGCGATTGCGGGTCCGGAAAAGGCGAAGAACCCGGCGGGGAAAGTCCTCCGCCTGATTCAGATCCGTTTAGTAACGCCGAGTTTGAAAAAATCTGGACCGATTGTCAAGCCCAATCACCTCAACCCGAATCGCCAACTTCAATTCCAGAAACGCAGTCAGCGTCTCATCTGTCCGAATAACCAAACGCGTCCTGCTTCGCTGCGAGTCCGTCACCCAGAATGTACGCCCAATCCAATTTGACTGCTAAGAGCCCACGCCCAAACACCAACCGCGTTTTTTACATTACAAGCGATTTACTTCGCGGAGTTTGGTTTCCCGTAGTTGATCCATGGCTGCGTGCCAAAACTCCAGTAAATATCCACCACACGCGGCGGCCCGGGTTTGGCTCGCCACTTCGCGAGCGCCCGCCGCATCACCTCATCCAGCGCAGGAACGGGATTGCCTTTGAGGTTCGAAAATCGCTCATCATACACTGCGGTGACTGCGAAACCTTTTAGGACGGCGACCTGAGTGACCGCACCGTGAGTGTCCACACTAAGGCGATAGGTGCCTGTACCGCCTGTTTGAGAGCCTGCATAACCTTCCAGTTCAGTGGGTATCACCGGATACGGAGAGTAAGTAAATGTCCGTTTTATGTCCGTGCGAGACCTTACGACGATATGGACCGCCTTTCCTTCCGAAGAATTTGCGTTTACCGGCTTCCCCTTCGTTTGGTTCGCTCGCTCCGCAGCGTAGAAGGTACCGACCGAAGCGCTCACCAGACCGATGATTATTGGAAACAACCTTGTAATAACAATCATTGCACCACGATTCATTCCAAGTCTCAATGATGACCACGCTTTTCGCAACGATCATCAAACGCGCGTGGCTTTGGAGCTTGGAAACCGTACCCGCTTTTCAGCGAAACAGACTCGAACCAACAGGAGCTATGGCGCCAGGAAAATTTTTCCCGTGTAGGGATCCTGAACTGACGTTCCCGGCGGAAAGCCAGTTACATCAACGTACCCCCTGTCCGGCGCGAACGGACTAGTAACCAAACCGGGTTTGCCGGGCACGGGAATCCCATACAATAGTTCGGCCTTTGCTCGCTCGCTCGCCTTCGCCCAGCGGACATCGGGTTGATCCGGAGTCGCAGGGGAAGGGCTGACCGAATTCTTACTTTTCGAAAGATCGCTTGGCGGACTCTCATTGTGCTTGTGAGTCCTTCGACTTTTCCGGTGCGGGCGCGGCTTCTCTTTCGGGTGGGCGACGGCGCCGCGGATCGCTCTAAAAAAATCCCGGAAGGGACCTGCCTCGGCAACGTCACTCGGGTTGACGAGAATACCGATCGAGAGACAGACCACGATTGTGCGAAACCTTCGCGTCATCAGAACCATTTCGTGTCAAGGCCCCGCGTTGCGCGTCTCTGATCTACAAAACACAATCGCACACCACAACTACAGCGAGAGCGGATACCCAGTCACTGATCAAATAAACAATTTTAGTGCGAATAGCTTTAAGGTTTATTCACGACCCCTCTTGCCGCCGGCTTCGAATTTCGATTTGGGCGCTCACTTCTTATTTTGAGCGGCCTGTTCTTTAAGTTGCGCTGTGAGGATCTCCATCGCCTGCTTCAGCTGTGCAATCGTGGCTTCGTGTCTGGCCACCGCGGCTTTCAATTCCTCAGTTGTTTTTTGAAAATCAGGGCCAGTATTGCGCATTACTATGGGCTGATGCCCAATTCTGCCGTCGGGAATACGAACAGTAACAAAAGCAACATCTTCGGCAGGACCTTGTTCCGTTGTGCTCACGTTGCGGATATAGGTATTATTGCTTTCCCCGGCCACACCTTGCATATCGGCACCGATATAAACGTTCCCGCCGCCCGTCGTGGCATTGGCTCCCGCATTTTTGCCCAGGGCCGTATTGTCGTCGCCTGTTACATTCAAGCCGCTGTTATAACCTACTGCGATGTTGGAACTGCCTGCGGCATTGTTGATCAGGGCGTGAAAGCCAATCGCCGTGTTTTTTGAGCCATTCGTGTTAGCGGAAAGCGCTCCGAAACCAGTGGCCACATTCTGGATGCCGCTCGTATTATTGGCCATTGCAGAGTTCCCAATCGCCGTGTTGACATCGCCATCTATATTGCCTTTGAGCGCAAACGCTCCGACAGCGGTGTTGGAAGAACCGGTAGTATTAGACTGAAGCGCCTGGAAACCGGCGGCCGTATTCACATTGCCAGTTAGATTGCTTTGGAGCGCAGTCGATCCGTTTGCCGTGTTGTTACTGCCCTCGGTGTTGCTAAAAAGTGCGTCGACTCCCGTGGCCGTGTTATCGGTGCCGATGGTATTGCTAAAAAGTGAGAACGCTCCGTTGGCTGTGTTTCGATCTCCGGTATCGTTAAAGACGAGCGCGTCTGTTCCAACGGCAGTATTCTCGGTGCCGGCGGTATTGAGCAAAAGCGTCGCAGCGCCTACCGCCGTATTGGAGTCCCCGTTGTTGAGAACCAGCGCTCCGCCACCGATACCGGTATTAAAGCTGCCTGTGCTGTCCAAGAAGAGCGAACGCCAACCGAGCCCTGTATTTCCAGCGCCAGTGGTGAGCATGTTCAGGGCGTCGCACCCTTCGGCTGTCGTGAAATTGGAATAACACCCATCCGGCGGGGGCATGACTGCTCGTGCACTGTGTATAAATCCGAGGCACACCAATCCTAATACGACAATGAATAGGAAATGCGTCTGTTTAAACTGAATCGATGAATTCATGGTTCTTCCTTTCGCTCCCCGGTGAAGTTGACCGTGTAAGTGCGCGTCTAAAAGCGAGGAAGAAGCCACCGAGGACGAGCTTCTTACCCTCACCTCGGATTCAGACCAGGAACTCTGTAAAGTTTCCGAAAGTTCGCGCCCGCTGGTCAAGCACAATTGCTGCACACGGGAATCGCCGATTCGAGTCGAGAATGATCATCATTCACGCGTCACTCGTCATTCTTCTTGAAACGAGCCTGCCACTCCGTAGCCTTGGCGAAGGGCGGGCGGTTAGCTCAGTGGTAGAGCGTCTCGTTTACACCGAGAGGGTCGGAGGTTCGAAACCTTCACCGCCCAGTTTTTCGCTCTCTGGTTACCTTACAGATCCGGAGATGATAAATCCCTCTCAGGAAAGCATTTCAGCGACCGCCGCTTCGCAGTGAATCTTCGTCGTATCAAGAAATGGAATGCCATTGTGATTCGGGTCGCGCAGAATTAGCGGTAGCTCCGTTCCGGCGAGAATCACGCCGTCGATGTCGCTCTTTGCTTTCATCCGATCAACGATGGCAAGCAAGCCGGCGCGGGTCTCTGGCAGGAATTTTCCGGGAACGAGTTCGTTCATGTATTTCTCGTGCAATATAATCCTGGTCTTGCACCTTCCGGCACAAGAAGCTCGATGTGGTCGCGCGAAAAAACCTGTTGGTAAAAATCTGCCTGCATCGTGTAGCGCGTACCAAACAAAGCCAGCCGTCTCAAATTTCGCGATTTGGCCGCGGCGCGTGTCGCTTCGACAATACTGATCAGTGGCATCGGTGACTTCAGCGCGATCTCATCGAACACGATGTGTGGCGTATTTGCAGAGATTATCCCGAATTCTGCCCCTGCCCGCGCGAGCTTATCGATTGCCTCAAGCCAGATAATCGGCCATCCCGCTCATATCGTTTGTGTCCATGAAATCGAGTCCCTTTCTCAGATCGACACTGACAACTATAAATTCCGGATAATGCTCGTCGCCGGTGCGCTCGCGGTACAGCGCGATGATCCGTTGGTAATAATCCACTGTGCTTTCCGGCCCCAGGCCGCCGATGATTCCAAGAGTCTTCATTTATTAACCACGAATAGACACGATTGAACACGAATCAGTCAAAATGATGAATTGCTTTCGTCGTGCTGAAGCGTTAAAGCGACGGCGCGCACTCGCTACGGCGAGCAAGCCGCACGACGCGGGCGACGTGTTCGTGTCAATTCATGTTGATTAGTGGTGAAATGAAAAGCAGATCGGCGCTTCAGTTCGTTCTGATTATCGGCATCGTAAATTTCTTCGCCGATTTTACGTACGAAGGAGCGCGAGGAATTGTCGGACCGTTTCTTGGCTCGTTAGGTGTAAGCGCAACGATTCTGGGACTTGTGGCGGGACTGGGTGAACTCATGGGCTACGCGTTACGGTCGGTGTCCGGATATTTTGCCGACAAATTTCAACGCCACTGGGTGTTCGCGTTCGTGGGATACGCAGTCAACATGCTGGCCGTTCCTGCGCTGGCGCTAACCGGACAGTGGCCGGTCGCGGCAACTCTGGTAGTCGCGGAGCGGATTGGCCGCGGCATTCGCAAACCGACCGTGGACGCCATGCTGTCGTACGCCGGCAAGTCGATCGGCGTCGGTTGGGTATTCGGGTTGAACGAGGCCCTGGATCAGGCGGGAGCTACAATCGGTCCATTGTTGATGGCGCTGATTCTTTATAGGGGCGGCGGATTCCGGACGGGCTTTGCCGTGCTGCTCATCCCCGCTTTGCTTTGTCTCACAACACTACTCGCAGCCCGCCTGCTGCATCCCCGACCGCACGAGCTCGAGCAGGGCGCGGAACATACTTTTGCCAGTCCGACCTTTACGCGGGCCTACTGGATTTACTTCATAGCGGGAGCATTGATTGCTGTCGGCTTCGCTGATTTTGCCTTAATCGGGTTTCATTTTCAAAAAGCAGATGCTATTCCAAAGGAATGGATTCCACTGTTCTACTCAGTGGCGATGGCAAGCGGGGCGCTCGCATCGGTTCCGCTAGGCCGGCTTTTCGACAAATTCGGTGCGAATGTGTCTTTGTTTGCGTTCGCTATTTCCGCGGTGGCTGCACCTCTTGTTTTTCTTGGCACGTTTACCACTGCTTTGATCGGGATGATTTGCTGGGGGATCGGGATGAGCGCGCAAGGCTCAGTATTCCAAGCGATGCTTACTGGCGTTATTCCTGCCCAAAAGCGGAGCACGGCTTTTGGTCTGTTCGATACCGGATTTGGAGTTGCGTGGTTTCTGGGCAGCGCGGCGATGGGATTGCTATACGACAAATCAGTCGTGGCCGTAGCGCTCTTTTCAATGATCTTTCAGCTTGTCGCGATTCCAGTTATTTTCATCGCTAACAAGCAGCGCTAAATCCAGTGGATCCGTACGCAAAACCAAAAGAGCGAAACGTCGGGGCTCTTCGACCAAAGATCCGGCATCTGCCTGAATCTGTGGAATCCCGAACGCATCGCGAACGTCAGGCGGAAAAAGAGGGAGTGACAGCAGAGCGTCGCGCGATCAAAAAAGCTGCACGCCAACATCTAAAGAAACAACTGCTCAAAGAACTGAAAGATGTGGGTAATGCACCGGCAAAGCGGGAAATCCTCTGCACCGCGCTTCCTTGCGAATTCCATGCAACGGCGCGCATAGGAGCGCCGCTAACCTGCGCCTGACCGGCGAGGTCGTTTCATCTTTCGCATTCTGTGCGACGCAATAGAATCAGTGCGGTGAAACCGATCAATTTTTCCTTAGTCGCTTTGGTTATGTTCTCGGTTGTTGTTAGCAGTGCACGCGCGCAATCGTCCTCACAACGTAAGCCGGACGTTTCCAATAAGGCATTAATCACCAAAGCCACACCAGGCATCGACACAAATACTTTCAAGGATCAGAGCATTACCGCGGCAACGGCAAAATTGCACAAACTGGCCGACGATTATTATGCCTGGCGAAATGAGAATTATCCTGTGCAGAGCAGTGAGGCGGGTCTGCACACATGGGACGATAGGCTGACTGATTATTCGCCAGCGAAGATCGAGGCGCGCGCGAAACCGTCGTTCGCTGCTGGCCAATGTGCGAGCGATGAAGACCGACGACCCCGAAATAATCGGGGCTCGCGAAAGCCTTCGGAGTTGGCCCAAGGAGGAGCGCATCGACTGGATTCTCTTTCGCTCCCAGCTTGAGAACGTCGATTTCGGCGATCGTATTCTGAAATTTGAGAGCACGAACCCGCAGATTTACACAGGCGAATGCACGAGCGCGATC
>CAWIPQ010000021.1:0-39548 GCA_963838045.1 uncultured Verrucomicrobiae bacterium
CCGCGCGTAGTAGAAGTTGCGCCAGCCATGCAGCAAAACATCGAAAGCATTCTCGACGCCGCGGAGCAGCAGCAGGCGAGCGACGTCTTCCTTCAGGAGGACGAGATACCGCGGCTTAAGGTTAATGAACAAATCAGCGTCTTCGGCGAAGAACCCATGTCGCTCGCGCAAATGACCGCATTCTGGCAGGCGTGCGGCGCGAACGCGCAGGGCGACGGCGACAAGGATCGCGACACCGGTTTCGTCTCGCGCACGCATACGCGCTACCGCGTGAGCCTGCACCGCACCATGGGCCGCCTCGCTGCGGTCCTGCGCCGCATCAAGACCAGTGTGCCTGCATTGAAAACGCTCGGAGCGCCCGAGTGGCTCCTGACCCGATGGGGCGCTCGCGAGCACGGCCTGATTCTTATAACGGGACCAACCGGCTCCGGGAAATCCACCACCATAGCCTCCCTCCTTCAATGGATGAACGAGAACCTGGTGCGACATATAGTGACGATCGAAGATCCCGTCGAGTATCAGTTCACGAGCAAGCGCTGTCATTTCACTCAACGACAGGTGGGACGTGACACTGGCAGTTTTGCGACCGGGTTGCGAAGTGCGCTTCGTCAGGCGCCGGATGTCATTTTCGTTGGTGAGATCCGGGATTACGAGACGGCGTTGACGGCCCTCCAGGCTTCGGAAACCGGACATCTCGTTGTTTCGACTCTGCATTCGGAGAAAGTTGCGGACACGATGGAGCGCTATATAAATCTTTTTTCGGCGGAAGGCGAGAAGCATGGTGTGAACCTTCTGGCAAACCAGCTTTCTGGCGTCCTGTGCCAGAAGCTCGTTCAATCTGCTGACGGAGGCCTGCATTTGCTTGTGGAACACGTCGAAAATGCGGGAGCCATGCGCGACTGGATCGCAAGACGAGAGTTGCAGAATATTGATCAATATATCTCCCGCGGATCGGATCCTGCCGCCGTTTCATTTTTGCAATCGACGCTCAAAGCCCTACAGGCCAAGGTCATCACGGAAGCGACTGCCATGGCTTCAGTCAGCAATGAATCCGAACTTCGTCGTGCGATGAGGGGAATCGGCTAGACAAGTCCTCCGCACAATTGCAATCATTATGAAAGAACATGACTTGATCGATTTTCTGGTTCTTGCCGCCCAGCAGGGCGCTTCTGATCTTCATTTGACACGAGGGGCGCCACCGATGATACGCGTCGCTGGTGTCATCAAGCCCCTCAACGAAGACGCAGCGCTGCTGTCTGCGGAAGATACAAGGCGATTGGTTATCGATACCTTGAAGGAGGGACAACGTGCGAAGCTGGAAAACGAATGGCAGCTTGACTTCGCGTTGCAGGTTCATGATCTCGGCCGCTATCGCGGGAATGCCTGCTACGTGTCAGGTGCGATTGAGGCCAATTTCCGACAGATCCCTGCCGAGATCCCCGATCTAAAGTCGTTGGGACACTCCCCCGTGGTAGATCGCTGGTGTGACGAGACCGCCGGGCTGGTGCTGGTGACTGGAGCGAGCGGTGAAGGCAAAAGCACAACACTGGCGAGCATGGCTCAAACGATAGCCGGACGGCGTTCCGTCAACATGGTCAGCATTGAGGACCCGATCGAATTTGTTCATTCACAGGGGCGCAGCCTGGTGAACCAGCGCGAGGTCGGTTCCGACGTTCACAGCTTCGCCGCAGGGCTCAAGAACGCGTTGAGACAGGATGCGGATGTCATTCTTGTTGGAGAGTTGCGCGACTTGGACACGATCCAAACTGCGATTACGGCGGCCGAAACGGGGCACCTTGTGCTTGGAACCATGCACACCAACGACGCGCCAACCGCGATTGGGCGAATTATTGATGCCGTTCCAAAAGAAGGTCAGCAGTTTGTCAGTGCCCAACTTGCGTGGTCGTTAAAGGGAGTGGTGTGTCAGTATCTCCTGCCGCGAAGCGGCCAGTCAGGCCTGGTTTTGGCCTCGGAATTGTTGACGGTGAACTCGGGAATCGAGGCGTGTATTCGGACCGGGCGGCTTGCGCAGTTGCCGGGCCTGATTCAAATCGGCGCTAAGGACGGCATGCATACAGTGGACGATAGTCTTATCGAGTTGCTTCTGGCTGAACGCATCAGTCTCATGGACGCGATGGCTCACGCGAGGGACCCGAATTTTGTGAAGGAGGAATTCCAGAAAGCTTTGAAGTCGCAGCGAAAAGGATGGTTTGCGGGAATGTTCGGCAAATGAAATGCCGGTCTCGCTTGGTTCACGCAGGTTGATTTGCGAGATAGCTAGTTGATTTTTCTAAAGCCTACCGCGGCTACCCGGTGGCTGAGTTTTACCTGGTTCGGCCTCGCTTGGCGGGGTGGCTGAGAAACCTCAACAGGAGATACAATCATGAGAATGTTGATGATAGTCCGACTGCCCAACGATACATTTAACGCTGCTGTCCGTGACGGTAGCGCTGGGTCGAAGACGAAGGCCATTTCTGATGAAGTTAAGCCCGAGGCTGTTTACTTCACGGAGATTAACCGTCAACGGACCGTGATGATGATCGTTGAGTTGCCGAAGGCTTCAAGCATTCCCGCGCTGGCCGAGCCCTGGTTCCTTACCTTCAACGCAGCAGTCGAGTTTCATGCTGTTATGGATCCGCAGGAGCTCGAAGATGCCGGACTCGACACGCTTGCTAGGAAATGGGCATAGGTTTGTCGCCCTTCGCGCCCAACGGATTGCACTCCAGGTGCGATAACGATGCTCTCACAAATCCGGAAGTCGTCCCCGAAGCACGGTGATAGAGTAGGGCGGGAGCTCGTAGAATGAGGATGCTTCTCGCGTGAAGTGCGCGGGCGGGAGACTGCGGGTGGGATGACCGTTTGGGCCGTCCGCGTGCCACTCGTACTGTTGCCGCGAAAATTGAACGAGTTCAACCTGACCGGCAAAGCTCACCGGGTGCTTTGCTTTAGGAACGTTAAACTCCACGTTGAGCCGCACGACGCGTGTCGGACTTTTGTTGATCGCAAGTAGCGACCACTGTTTATCGGGCCGGTGCACCGCATACACAGTGACAGCAGGGAACACTTCTGGATTGGTAGGGCGCGTCACTCCGTGCGCGCCGTCTTTACTGACGGTTACTGGAAAAATTTCGTGCGGCGCATTTGTCGGTTGCATCCATTCCTTTGTGATCAGTTGCGAGGCGTAGTATGCGGACAAACGATTCACCTGATCATTTTTCGGGTTCAGCTGAAGGATCATCAGATTGCCCCAGGAGCATTTCAGCTCGTCCTGAAGATAGTTCGGCTCATAGCCGTACAGGTATGGTTTGGCGCCGCCGAGAATAAGAAAAGCACCAACTGCGTCAGCGTTGAAGAGCGCCCCTTCGATGTCCACTTCGTGGCGTCCCCCAAAAACTGAATATCCGTATTCGCTCATCAACCAGGGGATGTCGGAAGGCACGCCGTCGGCATGCAAACTCGTCATCATCGCCTTAAGACGTTTTGGAATTTCCAACAACTGGGGAGCCGCGTCGGAGCAAATGTTGTCGAACGGATAAAATTCGAATGAAAAGAAGTCGAACGGGACGTTTGCGCTTTGAATGTACTTAAGGAAGCGATTCATCCAGGAACGATTTCCGTCCGCATCCGCCCACGTGAGCAGGCGGTCCTCAAAACTTTGCAAGCTTGGTCCTCCGAGTTTTAAATGGGGATCGAGGGAGACGAGGCGGCGTGCGACTCCAATGTACAGCGCAGCGTAATCTTCCGGAGATGCCCATTGTCCATCGGGTTCTTCGCCCAGTTCGATCCCTTCCAAAGCATATTTTCGTCGGAGCAAATAATTAATTTCTGCGGCAGCGTTGTCTGGCGTGTCGTACAGCACGCCTACCGGCACGAGCACAGGAAGGTTGTTTGTGAGTTTGCTGCGCAGAATGAAATCCACGCCGGGCTGTTCGGTGCTGTAGTCGATGTCTTCCGCGCGATGCCAGGGATCGGTGGACGAAGCGTAAACGATGGTTTGCCGATGCCGATCGGGTCCGTGATGCATATGGTCGTGAAAATGATTGCGCTTATCGATGTTGCCGAGCTCGATCTCGCGAATCGCGAAACCTAACGAGTCACGAATGTCACCCGAGCTTTGTGCGTTCGTGTGCGAGCTGTTGCTCATCACGATTCGCACGAACTGAACAGAAGCCGGGTGATCGGTGAGTCGAATCAGTTCTTCTCCGCCTTGCGCGTTATCGATGGTTCCCTGCGCGAAAGGCTTCCAGTCGTCATCGTCATCCGGCTGCAGGTGCATCGGATCGTCGCCCGGCCAGTATTCTACTTTGTAACTTTTCGCGTAGGGAGCTGCCCAGCGAACACGAACAGCGTTTACCAGTTTTTTTTGGCCGAGATCTATGATCACCCATTGCGGATGAGCGTCGTCCGATTCGCCAGTGAAATGGGAATCGAGATAGGGATTACTTTTCCAAAACGATTTGTTGTCGCCGTCTGCAATGCGGGAGTAACCGTCATCGTTTGCCTGGTCGATCGTGTTTCCGCGTCGTGGCAAACGGTACCCGTACGAGACATTGATCGGTTCGCCGGGCGAATCATCCGACGTCCAGTATCCGCATTTATGATCCGGATCGCTCCACGTGCCCTGCGGATTCCAATGCCAGACTTCGCCGCCGAGCTCGGTACGCAATCGATAGGTGAGGGGTCCCAAACCGGCTGATAACATTTCCGTAATGTTCTTGTCTGTGAACATTAGAGCGCATTCACCTTTCTCGTGGCCATCGACGCCCGCTCCCAAACTTTCAGTTGGCACACAACGGTTCACTGGATGATCCGTTGAGATGATGGCTGAGATTGGGAAGGGCTTCGAAGCGCTGGACGTTTCTGCGACCGGTGCCGAACGGAAACTGGCCAAAAAAACTACCGCCCAAAGCAGCCAGCTTCCTTTTGTGCGCCACGCACTATTCACCGCATCCTATGTAAATGCGGATCCTTAACAATGAAAGCGATGCGAAAAGCCTGGCGCAAAGGTGGAACGCGTTGTCCTCAATGCGTTGCGTAATCCACTGCGGCTCTGCCGCCGTATCATCTTGCGCCTTCGGCGAAGACAGCAGGCATCGGCTTCGGAGAAGTCGATCCACCTGCGTCTTTCCACGATCGCCTTGGCTTTCGCCGACGGCCCTCGCACCAGCGTACTGGTTGCGTGCTACCGCTGTGCTTTCTCCAGTTGCTTCCGAACTTCGGTCTTTTCGTGACGAACGTCGCTTAGATGACTCTGAAGAACCGGAAGTTGAGATTTTTTCGGGTTTGGTTGATGAAGCAGAGTTCGGCCATTTTTGCCACCCCGATACGATGGTCCCGGTTGTTTCGCTTCGCCAATCTCAAGAAGCAACCGGTCCTCCTGTCTCTGAAGGTCAGCGTACCGGGCCTGCAAAGTCTGTGTGCGATTTGCAGCCGCCTGTTGTTTCGCCAAGGCCGCGTTGTTCTTTGCGTCCGCCTCAGCACGTTGACGGCGGACCTCCTCCTGCTGCTTTTGGTACGCTTCGTAATTTGCCGTTTGCCCGGCAGAATATGAGGCAGCCTTTTCCGGGTCGAAATGAAAGCGTTCTCGAACGTCTTTTGGCAGTTCGGTGAAGTAAAGCTTTGTGATCCCGGATTTTGTCTGGACCACAATGCCATCGGGCTCGGCGCGAGCGACCGTGGCGTCCTTGTATTTTTTGCCGTTAATTGTCGTGAAGTCTTCGGCGAAAACGGCGGCGGTGAAAGATAGGATCGAGAACGTGAGGACTTTTGCGCTCATTGTTGAGCTCACGAAGTTGCTTTTCTCTTTTGATATTTCGGAATTGTCAGGTCAAGCAGAATTCCCGGGGGGCCGGCGGCAAGCGATTTGCAGCATGCAGCGGATGTGACACATTGGACACATGAGGACGGCTACTATCCGCGAATTGCATATGAAGACGGGCAAACTCGTCCGTGCTTCAGCACACGAAAACATTCTTATCACTGATCATGGTCACGCTGTAGCAATACTTAAACGCGCGCAGGCCGCCGAGCTCATCGGCAAGCCCTTTCCTAAACGCGACATTCGTAACATGCCGAAAGTTCCCGGCGATTCGACCGTTTATATCTCAGAGGATCGAGAGGGTCGATGATCTACCTCGACGCCAGCTACATCGTGAAGTGCTATCTCTACGAAGCTGGTTCCCGGAAAGTTCTGGCATTGGTCCAGGAGCGTCCGGGGCGCAGCTGCGCATTACACGGTCGCGTTGAACTCTTTTCGGCCGTGCATCGTCGCGTTCGAGACAAGCATCTGTCTGCACGGGACGCATCGGCTGTGTGGAAACGATTCGAGAGCGATGAGCTCTCAGGCCTTTGGCATTGGCTGGCGCTGACGGAAAACGTGGTGCGACGCGCGTGCGATGTGTTTGAAAAACTTCCGGCGGACGTGTTTTTGCGCTCGAGCGATGCCCTGCATCTGGCCTGCGCGGCAGAGAACCGATTTGCCGAAGTTTACAGCAATGATCGTATCCTGCTGGAGGCAGCGCCGCATTTTGGTCTCGACGGAGTGAACGTCTGTTGAAGGCGATTCTTTTTCTTGGCGCTGCTGGTGTTGCGCTGCTTCTCGCAGCATGCGGCAAGCCATCGGCCGCGAGCCGAGCCGATCCGAACGGTCCGGTCGAAGTAGTTATTCCGGATCACGGCGTTTACACAGGCGCATTCATGGATTTCGGGGACGCTGAGGACGACGTGACGATCGAGACGATCGAGGACTTCGAGGAGATGGTGGGCAAACACCAGGCTATCATCGCGTCTTCCAGCTACTGGGGAGAACAAAATTTTCCGGTGGCCAATCTCAACGTCATCTGGCGGCATCACTCCCTGCCGCTCGTCTTCTGGTCACCCTGGGATAAGCCCTACGAAGAAGATCATGGCCCGGACAAGTTTAGTTTAACTGAGATTCTGGCGGGTAAATGGGATGGATACATCGACAAGTGGGGGGATGCTGCACGGGACTTCGGGCATCCGATGATCGTTGTGTTTGGTGTCGAAATGAACGGAACATGGTTTCCCTGGTCTGGCGCTTACTACGGCGGCTCTCAATGGGAGCCGGAACGCAATAATTGGAAAGGTCCGGAAACATTTCGCCGGGCTTATCGTTACGTCGTGGATCGTGTCCGTGCGCGCGGCGCATCGAACATCAAATGGATGTTTCACACCAACAATTATCCGTATCCGTACGAACCCTGGAACTGCGCTGCCGCCTATTATCCTGGATCCGATTATGTCGATTGGCTTGGGCTCAGCGTTTACGGGCAACAATACAAGGATGAGCCGAATCCGGATATTCCTTCCCTGGTTGACTGGCCGTACGAGGAAATGAGCCGGCTGGACCCGCATAAGCCGATCATGATTGCAGAATGGGCGACCGGCGAGTTCCCACTCGCTACGGCGAAGCCCGGCGCCATGCATAAGCCGGCATGGATCAAACAAGGCTTGGAGCTTTTCCGCACGCGTTATCCGCGCGTCAAAGCCGCGCTGTATTGGCACGAGCGCTGGCAAAACGCCGACGGCTCTTACAGCAATCTCCGGATAAATTCTTCCGTGGAATCGCTTCGAGCGTATCGCCAGGGAGTAGCCAATCCAGATTGGCTCGGCGATTTGATCCTTCGCACAATTCCAAAAAGGTGACCTCGGAGGAATCGTAGGCCGTCCGTGTCAGACGGCGAACTCCGCACCGGCGTTTCGCAGAAACGGCCTAAAAATCAGGCCGAAAGATCATGCCCGGAATTTCACTCAAAATAGACAGACAAAATCAGGACTTGGCGGCGTCTTGAAAATAAAGACCGTGAAAAGGTCATGGAGCCCACCGCCAGCTATGACAATTGGAGGAACTGCTTTTCTGAAGTTGCGCCCGGATTGCTTTTGTTTGCACGACAATGGGTGCAATCAGCCGCCGATGCGGAAGACATTGTGCAGGAAGCGTTCGTCAAATTCTGGCGACGTAATCACAACATCGAGAATCGCGCGCTGCTCTACTCTGCCGTTCGCTCGATTGCGTTCGATTTTATTCGTCGCGATATGCGCCGCGCGCGCCGCGAGGAGACTTTTTTGGCCGAAGCTGAACCGGCGATTGAGCCCAACTTCGAATTGCAAGACGACACGCAATCGGCGCTCGCCGTGGCGGTGGATTCCCTGCCTCGGGATCAACGGGAGGTGCTGGTCTTGAAAATCTGGAATGATCTTACGTTCAGCGAGATTGGCGGCACGCTGGGAATTTCTCAAAACACCGCGGCCTCGCGGTATCGGTATGCGTTGAGCAATTTGAAGAAAGCTTTGCAACCGCAATGAACGATTTTTCCGAGCTTGAGAAGGATCTTAGGAAGCTGCGACCGGCCTCGCCGTCTCCGGTTCTTTTTGAGCGTGTCGAGCAGGCTCTCGAAGGTCGCAGGGCATCGGTATCAGAAGCCATTGGGAAACAGCCGCATTTCGCAGAACGGATCGGTAAATGGTGGTCGTTAGGGTTCGGCCTCGCTGCTGCTGCGGTTTTGATTTTGTTCGCTGTAATCACGATGGAACATCGAC
The DNA here is from genome assembly GCA_963838045.1 of uncultured Verrucomicrobiae bacterium. GTDB lineage: Bacteria > Verrucomicrobiota > Verrucomicrobiia > Chthoniobacterales > UBA10450 > Udaeobacter. Next base: position 8,560 of record CAWIPQ010000021.1, read on the forward strand.
ACGAGCGGCAGGAAACAGTCGCACAAAGTTCGGCCGCGACCGCTGAACGGCCAGTCCCGCACGGGACTGATGCAATCGATGGCGCCCGGCAGATTCGTTTCGACCGGGGGGACCAATCTCGTTTACAACGCGCGCGACGAAGGACTGCATTTTGCCGATGGCTCGGAGCGGCCGGTGCGACGCCTTCGGTATCAGACCCAACAGACCTGGCGGTGGCGCAATCCGGAGACGGGTGCATCGCTTCGGGTCTCCTATCCGAGCGAGGAAATCGTTCTCATCCCGGTTTCCGGTCAATGATTTAACAAAACAAAACCATGAAACTGAAATCCATATTGACAATCATAGCCATGATATTGCTGCCGCTCGCCGCATTCGCTCAAACACCGCCTGACCCGCAGCAACCGCAACAGGCGCCGCAGCCGCCTCGGCCGCCGCATCCACCGCGAGTGCCGGGTCATCGCGAGAAAGCCCCCAAGGTTCCGGTCACGTATCTTGGCGTCGAGACATCGCAGGTTCCCACTGTCGTGAGTGAACAGCTTAACCTTGGGAAAGGCCTGGGGTTAGTTGTCGATTACGTCGAGCCGAGCAGCCCAGCCGCGGCTGCGGGTGTTCAACAAAATGACATTTTGAAGATGCTGAACGACCAGATTCTCATCGAGCCGAGTCAATTGCGAAAGCTACTGCAAACTTTCGCCGAAGGCACCGATGTAACGCTGACGATCTTGCGCAAGGGACAGGAACAAAAGCTCACTGCCAAACTTGCCAAGAAAGAAGTGCCGCAGCGGCGCAATCTCTTTCCCGGAGGCAACCATGACTGGCATTGGGATTTCGATGAGACAGGCGATCTGGGCGATCAAATGCAGGATCTGAAAGAACAACTCAGAGAGCAACTTGGCGGCGCGCAACGCGGCGTGATGCGCGAAGCGGTGACGCAAGCTCACGAAGCAGCCAGACGCGCGCGCGACGATGCCCGGCGCGCAGCGGAGGAGCTTCGTATTTTTTTTGAAGAGAACGGCGCGATGAAAGCGAGCAAAATCGATCTCGGCAAAGCGCAGATCGTTTTTTCTGACGACAGAGGCGAGCTGAAATTACAAAACGTGGACGGAAAAAAATTGCTCACGGCCAAAGATCCGCAGGGCAGGCTTCTTTTCAGCGGGCCCGTCGAAACGAAAGAAGACCTGGATAAAATGCCTGCCGATGTTCGCAAGCGATATGAGAAATTACAGCAAAGCGAGTTGCGATCACTGACCCCGCAATACGACAGCCATAGCGTGGACGGCGCCGACACTAACGACGCGGACGATGATGAGGATGATGGTGCAGAAATTCCTGCAGCATCATCGCAGCAAGTTTCCTTGGAATGCTCGCCGCGCGAGGTTCTTCCACATTCGATCTCATTTTGACGGGCAGAGGAGGAACTCCGCCGGGCATCTTAACCCGGTCTAGCCAGCCGCCCGGCGGAGTTTTCTTTTTCGAATGCTATAGTGTCTGCTGTCGCCCGACGCGGTTCGCGCTGCCGTCTTACAAACTGATGCGCTGAGGACAGCGCACGCCACAGAGGGCGAACGATTACGATTTGCCATTTTTCTTGCCGCGGAGAAGCCGTGCCCTTATAACCGACGCGCGTAATGACACGGGCGTTATTGCTCATCGGGATCATCGCATTTGCATCTCCGCTGTATGGACAGCAGACAGCGTCACCTTCCGCTTCGCCGTCGCTTGAGCAACGCGTCGCGGATCTTGAAGCGTACGTAAACAATTCAGCTCGCGGCAGCGATAGTGCAGGAATCGCCTCGAACATTTCCGGATCGGGCCCGGGTTACAACGCATGGATGATGATATGCGCGGCGCTGGTGCTTTTCATGACTTTACCAGGCCTGGCTCTTTTTTACGGCGGCCTTGTCCGCGCGAAGAATGTCCTTTCGGTTTTAGCGCAATGCCTGGGCATTGCCGGGTTGGTCACGATCCTGTGGTGGGTAGCAGGTTATTCACTGGTGTTTTCGCGCGGATCGCCTTTCATCGGTGGATTCAAGTTTGCCTTTTTGCACGGCGTCGATGCCCGACCGAACTCCGACTATTCGTATTGGGTTTCGCAGAATGTTTTCGCCATGTACCAACTGATGTTCGCCATTATCACGCCGGCTTTGATTATCGGTGCTGTGGCGGAGCGGATGAAATTTGCGGCCGTGCTCGTTTTTGTCGGGGTCTGGATGTTCGCGGTTTATTTTCCAATCGCGCACATGGTTTGGGGAATCGATGGGTGGATGAATGGCGTCTGGAATTCCGCGGCGAAAATTACTGCGATCGATTTCGCCGGCGGAACAGTCGTTCACATGAGCTCGGGCTGGTCGGCGCTGGTCTTATGCATTCTTCTCGGGCACCGGCTCGGATTTCGAAAAGAAATCATGGCGCCGCACAGCATGGTGCTTTGCATGGTGGGAACCGGTTTACTTTGGGTAGGTTGGTATGGTTTCAACGCCGGCAGCGCGCTGGCGCCCGATGGCATTGCTGCGAACGCGTTCATGACTACGACCCTGGCCACCGCGGTGGCTTCGTTTACCTGGGCCATGCTGGAATATGCGCTGCGCGGAAAACCAAGTGTGCTTGGATTTTGTTCCGGTGCGGTGGGCGGGCTGGTGGTGATCACACCCGCTTGCGGATACGTCGGTCCGGGCGGCGCGGTCATTATCGGAATTGCGGCGGGAATCGTTCCGTTTTTCGCCTGCACGAAATTGAAAATCCTGGCTGGGTTACGATGACGCGCTTGATACTTTCGGCGTGCATGCGGTCGGGGGAACCCTCGGCGCGTTTCTCACCGGTCTGCTGGCGACCGCTAGCGTTAATCCAAATCTTTCATTAAGCGTTGCTGGATCGGCTAATCCTGCCACGCAAAATGGTCTTGCCAGGATTGTAGGGCACACGCTTTGGTTGGAGCAATTGAAAGCAATGGGAGTCACTATTGTGTTCGCGGTGGTGGGCAGCGCAATCATCGGCGTCATTGTTCGGAGGCTGATTGGGCTTCGAATCGCGCCGGAAATTGAGCGGCAGGGTCTCGATATCAACGAGCACGGTGAAGAGGGTTACATGACAACAGGCTGATAAATTTCCAGCCGCGCAATCCGCCCTGGCACAAGGCTACGGTGTGGCAGACACTCAAGGTTTAATTTGGAAAGAACCAACGCAATGAAAACTCCGTTAACGATCGCAATTTTTCCAGCTGATCGGCGGAATTGTATCTGCTTACACACCGGCAGAAATCGCGGCCGAATCTAAAAAAGTTAACGACTTTTTGGAGAAATGTTGGGACGAAACGCTTCTCGTCTCGTCATGGATAACCGGGATACACGAGAAACAATGGACGCGCGAGCAGGCGATTGGTCACCTGGTCAGGAACACCCCCAATACCGAGGCGGACTGCAGCGACTCGAAGATTCTCGAGCTGCGCCAAAAAGCGAGGGAGTCGTTAGGCGACAAGTTTGATATCCGAGAGTTCCACGAAGTACTGTTGAGCAATGGTAGCGTCCCGTTCGGCGTGCTGGAGGAGCTGGTCGATCGCTGGATTCAATCGAAACAGACTGGCCGGTCTTAAGCACTATGGATCGGGACGTCGAACAGCTGAATCTGCTCTCGATTTTTCATTATGTGGTGGCGGGTTTGGCCGCGCTCTTTTCGTTTTTCCCACTCATTTATACGGCGATCGGCGCCACCTTCATTTGTGTCGCGCGACACGGAACCGCGAAATCGGGCGAAGAATTGCCGCCGGAATTTCTTGGTTGGATTTTTGCTGTGCTCGGCTCGGGGTTGTTCTTGATAGGGATAGCGATGGCGATCTGCATTCTGATCGCCGGCCGATCGCTTGCGCTTTGCAAACGTTACTCGTTCGCTCTCGTAATGGCTTGTATCGAATGCCTTTTTGTTCCGTTCGGAACAATTTTGGGAGTCGTTACAATCGTCGTCCTGTCGCGCGAGTCAGTGAAGGCATTGTTTCCCCGGACACAAATGCCAACATCGGTATAGCACGCTTCCGCCGCCGCTGCACGCAGCGTGCGCTCGACGGCGCACGCTGCAGCAATTTGATATCCCAGGGATGCAGAGAGCGGCCGGATGGCTTTACTGCCCGCCGCCGCTATGCCCCGCACTCTGGATCTGACGCTGCAAATCTTCCGCGCTCGCCTTTTGCACATTCAGGGCGCCGGCGGCTGCCGCACCACCTTCTTCAGCTTCCACCCAGCGACCGCCCATATGGCTGCCTGTAGCCGGTGGAATCCAAACCAAATGTTTGCCTTTCTTTTGCGTTGTTTGCGCCGCTTTTGCAGGTTGCAGATCAAAGTTCAGTTGCGTTGCTCGATCTGCTTTGGTTTTCGTGTTGGTGATGGACGCTTTCACTGCGCCGTTCACTATCAGCGAAACCCGGTAAACGCCCGGTTGCAGGCCTTGTGAAATGTAGCGGCCCTTCTTATCAGTTTTTACCGCATTGAATAGTTGTCTGCCATCGCGCGACTCGATTCGGACATCTGCGCCTTTAATCGGTTGTCCATTGGCATCCTTAACGATCCCCTGAATACTTGCTGGTCCGGCCCAGGCGCTCCCAGCACATAGCATCAGCCCAATAGCCCCTAACTTCAGTAGTTTTGTTAGCATATTGATTGAAGATACGTGGGTAACGGATGGGGAGCAAATTTCGCCAAATTCCGGGGAAAATTTGTTGCTCGTTTTTGCTCGTAAGATCCTGCCATGGTGCTGTTTGCAGAGTGCAGATTCTGATTTCGATCTGTTTTGTGTCTGTTTCATATTTGTTTTGTTGAATGGTTCACTAGCTTCCTACAGGAAGAAGGAGCCGAAGTTCCCCAAATAATTCGATCCTGAGTCTTTTTTTTACATTTGGGAGCGGATCGCCCTCTACTGGTTGAACCGAAATGATAGTGTGCTCGGAGAGCGCCGAGGAATTTGACCAGGACCTTTCCGCAGGGGACTTCAATTTTTTGGAGCCGGAGGAACCCACTGTATCGTAAAGATTACAGCGAGTGAAGCTTCCAAATTATTTGCTTAACAGGCAGAACCGAACTTTGCGTGAGTGGACTGTTGCTGTAGCGTCCGTGAAAGGTAGACGGACGGCCCGCAGGGTCGCGCTTGCAGATCAGAGTCGTGTTTCTGAAAGCGACTTCTCAAAGGATGACCCTTGATATCAGTCGTCGCTTGGTCGCAGCGTTTCCAAAATCACCAACGACGAGTGGAGTATGTCTTAACGTTCGACCCGGAATGCTCATTTGCCTTCTCCTGGACTTCGACCCAAGTACCGCCGAGGTGGCTCCCTGTGCGACCTGGCACCCATACCATGTGCTTTTTTCTCTCCCCAGCGTCACCTGCACTGGACACCGGCTTGAAATCGAAATTCAGCTGAGTCGGTTGATCTGCCTTAGCCTCGGTGTTCGCGATCGAAGCCTTGACCGCACCGTTCACAAGCAATGTTACCCGGTAAACGCCCGGTTGCAGTCCCCGTGAAATGTAGCTGCCCTTTGCATCGGTTCTAGCCGTGCCAAACACCTGTTTGCCGTCTCGCGATGCAATCCGAACGCCTGCTCCTTTAATCGGTTCGCCTTTTGCATCCTTGACAAAACCCTCAAAGGACGCCACCCCGTCCGCTGCAATTTTATTTGTTGGCGGGTCGGCTTCCAATGCGCGGTGAGGCTCACTGGTAGTCCCTTTTGTTTCTGGACGCGCAGGGGTCGTGTCCGCAAAAATTTTGTTCGTTGCCATGCCGGCTTCCGATGCGTGATCACGCTCACTGGTAGTGACTCCGGTCTCCGAAGCTGCGGCGGTAGCTCGAGTTTTGGGACGGCGCTGGTCGAAACCTTTCGAAGATGTGTAATCGGACACGAGGAAAGGATTAGACGGATTCTGTCCGGCCACGCTAATGCCGATGTTGCTGCCTGCTCCTGCCGGATGAGTTATATCGGTGAAAAGTCGCTGGAAATAAAGGTCGTATGCGCCAACACCGGGCTGTTTGTCAGCGACAAGCTGAACTCCAAGCTTGGTCTTGAGTGCGTCGACGATAGACCGGGCGATTTCGTCCTGGAGTGCAAACGCGCCGTCGAACTCGCGGTCATAAGTTTCCGTCCAAACGCGGAAACCGTTTCGCGCATCAATCAGTTCGGCTGTGACGCGAACCCGGTTACCCTGGCGCCGGAAATTCCCTTCGAGCACATTGCCAACGTTGAGCTTTTGTCCAACCACGCTTGGCGTTGTGTTCTTCCCTTTAAATGCGAATGACGAGGTGCGGCCGACCACACGCAATCCGTCCACCGTGCCCAGGGTATCCAGAATTTCTTCGCTTATGCCGTCACCCAAATGTCCCTGATCTTTGGTCTCGCTAGAGTCGGTAAATGGTAGAACCGCAATACTTCTGGCGGGCGGATTAAACGGCGGTGCTCGGAAGAGCTCCGCGCGAAATAACCAAACCGCAGCCGCACCTAAAAGAAGCCCGGCCATACCCACTCCAACCAACTTGGGATTACGCTGCGACCAGCGCCAGATCCGCGCTGGAGGAGAAATCGGCCGGGCCACGATCGGACAGCCGCTGAGCCAGCGTTCCAGATCGGCTGCGAGGTGGCCTGCGGATTGGTAGCGCGCTTTTGGATCACGTTCGAGACAGCACACACAAATCGTCTCCAAATCCTTGTCCAGCGATGGCGCCAGCGAGCGTAGTTTGGGCGCCGGCATTTCAGACGCTTGACGAATCACAGAAACCGGATTGGAACCGAGGAAAGGTGGACGTCCGGCAAGTACGGTGAATAGAACTGCGCCGAGACCGTAAACATCGGCAGCAGGCGTAAAATCGGCGGCTGCACCTCCGGCCTGCTCGGGGGCGATATAACCCGCGGTTCCGAACGTAGTCAGCGACCTTGTAAGATCGTTGTTCGCGTCCAGCAGCTTCGCCAAACCGAAATCGCTGACCAACGGCTCGCCTTGAGCGTTGAGCAGAATGTTTCCCGGTTTGATATCACGATGGAGCACTCCGCGGCTGTGAGCGTATTCGACAGCATGCGCAACCTTTGCGATCAGTTGCACACACTTTCGGGGTTGATTGCGGAGAGCAGCAACGTTCTCGTGCAAACTTCCTTTCTCCGCAAACTTCATGCTGAAGAACGGCAGACCGTCGTCGCTTTCGCTGACTTCGTAAATCGGAAGGATGTTCGGGTGATCCAAACTGGCTACAGCCTGCGCTTCTCGTCGGAAACGCTGCAATGCTCCGTGTGAATCAGCGCGATAACTAAGGACGCGCTTTATTGCGACAATGCGCCGGGAATGTCGTTGTCTCGCGCGATAGATCACTCCCATGCCGCCGCAACCGATTTGCTCGAGAATTTCGTAATTTCCCAGCTGCCAGGGCTTGTCGCGCATGTCCAACTCGTCCAGTACCGATGCATAACTCCCCTTCGATACGTCGCCACCCGTTTTCAATCCCTGGCGCAGCAGGCAAGTCACGCAAACTCCGGCGTCGAGTCGCATGGTTGCGCCACAGGTCTCGCATTCTGCGTTTTCGTTGGTAACGCTCGGAAACTGATCGGCGCGTGGAGCTGAATCGGTCATGGCAATTATTCGGTTCCTGTTGCGAGCGACGCACACAGGTAACGGATCTCGTCGTCTACCTCCGTGGGATCTTCGACAGTTTGCGAGACTTCATCGCGCAGTAGATTGCGATAACGCTGACGCATTTTGTGCAGCTGTTTTTTCACGGTCGATTCTGCCATTCCGAGTTCCGTAGTTAGATTAGCATACGACATTTCATCGCGCTCGTCTGTTAGATGCCGGCTTAGGGCCTGAAAAAGCCAGAGCTTGCCTTTACTCTCGCATTCTTCGCGCAACCGTTGCAGCGCGTGTTCTACAACTGTTACAGCCCAGTTAAGGTCGAAGATCCGCTCAGGCGGCAATGAGTCGGTTCCCTGTATGGGAACGGAGAATTGCGATGGCGATTCCGCCATCCAATCGTGCCAGGAAATAAACTCCACGTCGCCGCCGCGTTTTCGAGCGTGAGTTCTCTCAGCGGAGTTAATGAGAAAATTCTGCAGCGATCGGAGCAGGAGCGAACGGAACCGGCCGCGATTACGATCCGCGTGCTGCAGCCAATTGTCTTTCAGGATTGTCGCAAAGAAATCCTGGGTGAGATCCTGCGCGTCCTCAATTGAATAGCCGCGTCTGCGGACAAATGAAAAGATGGGTCGCCAATAAGTCCGGCAAAGCTCCGCAAGTGCATCATGAGCTTTTTGCTGTTCACTTCCCGGATTGCTGGCGGAAAGAATCAGGCTCCAGCGTGTGGTTACGAACTCGCGCGGTTCCCTTACACGCTGGTCGCCGTTCTTCCCGTCCACGAATGAACATTGGGGTTCTCCCGTATCCATACAAGCTAAAAAGCGAGATGCGCAATCGCTGGCAATCGTTTCCTGCTCAAGCGAAGTCAGCCTGCTTGCGCTTCAATTTTAATCTTCTCTCATGCGGGAGGTTCAGATGGTGTGCCGGCGGAGGGGCTCGAACCCACACGATCTTGCGATCACTGGATTTTGAGTCCAGCGCGTCTGCCAATTCCGCCACGCCGGCGATGAGAACTGGAGCGAAAGGATACGAGATTCGCGCGTAAGCTCAACATCATCGCGCTGTGCTGTAGAGTGCGCTGTCCTCAGCGCATCTTGCGGCGAGAAAGCGGTGCACTTCCGCTGGGGACAGCGGACGCTACAGAAGGTCCAACGTCTGCAAACTCCGTGGCGGGCCGAAAATTTCGCGCAGAATAATTGCTTGGCGCAAACCAGACTTTGAACTCAGCAACGTGGCGACGTCTGATTTGAAACCTATTCCTTTGGTTAGCGACCGAGTGTCCGCTGCTGCAGCCCCAACGGGAGCTTTGATGCTTGGCGGTTGCTGAGGCCCAAGGGGCAGAGCTTCATAAACTTCGAATTCCGTCATAGCCGGGACCGGTGCCGGTGGTGAAACGACTTCCTGCAAACGGCTCAGCTGTTCAGATGGACGGCTTTCTCTTTGAGTAACTTCGGGTGTCTGTCGTGGTTCCCGAGGTAATCTCCATGTGCCCGGGATTACCGGAGGCGGTTGCACAGGCGCCAGCCGTCGAGGCGGAATATCGGTACGAGGGAGAACAGGCTGCGGGGGAGTTGAGCTTGGCGGCTGTCCCAGTGCTTCGAGAAACTTGCGAATCCGATCGGCGTCGGATCCTGCCGGCGCGCGTCGGCCTGGTGGCGGCTTTTGTGGCGTCGGTGGCGGCGATGTTTTGTTGGGCTGGTTTTTGCCTGTTTTGGTCACCGCTTTCGACAGCAGCTGAAACAAAGCCGCCCCGGCAATCAGCAGAATGAAAAGCAGATTATCGACGCTGACGGCAAGCATGCTTCGCATTTTAAATCGTTAAAGCGTTGAAGCGTCGAAGAGTTGAATCGGCGGTTTTTCGATTTTCCATTTCCTATTTTCTAACCTCTCACTTTCTTAATCGATCACGCATCATGTAACGCCCGTGCGCGGTTTGTCTCCACCTGCTATGGATTCGCGCATCGATGTGTCGGCCTGCACATTTTTCATTCGATAATAATCCATGATGCCAAGGTGCCCGGCGCGAAACGCCTCAGCCATGGCCTGCGGCACGAGCGCTTCGGCTTCGACCACTTTCGCCCGCATTTCCTGTGTCTTGGCGCGCATTTCCTGCTCCACAGCTACGGCGGCCGCGCGGCGTACCTCAGCTTTTGCCTGCGCTACCTGCTTGTCGGCCTCGGCCTGTTCGGTCTGCAGCTTCGCACCGATATTATCGCCAACGTCCACGTCAGCGATATCGATGGAGAGAATTTCGAAGGCTGTATTACTGTCGAGGCCTTTGGCCAGCACGGTCTTCGAAATGCGATCAGGATTTTCCAGCACTTCCTTGTACGAATGCGCCGAACCGATGGCGCTCACGATGCCTTCGCCGACCCGGGCGATGATCGTTTCTTCGGTCGCGCCGCCTACGAATCGATCGAGATGCGAGCGGACCGTAACCCGAGCTTTCACTTTCACACCGATGCCGTCCTGAGCGACACCGTCGATCGTTCCCCGGCCCATCGTCGGACTAGGCGCATCAATCACCTTGGGATTGATGCTCGTGCGCACCGCTTCCAACACAGTCTTGCCGGTGCCTTTAGTGGCCAGATCGATGGCACACGCACGATTGAAATCGAGCGAAATGCCCGCTTTATCAGCCGCAATCAAAGCCAGGACCACGTGGCTTACATCGCCGCCTGCGAGGTAATGCGCCTCAAGGGGGTCGCTGCGAACGTCCAGCCCCGCTTTCACTGCCGTGATGCGATTATCCACAATCAGTCCGACCGGCACTTTGCGCAGTCGCATCCCGATCATTTTACCGAGGCCAACCGGAGCATTTGCGATTCGCGCTCGAAGCCAGAGACCAAAGAAATTGAAAAGAACAATCATGAGCACGAAGGCGAACAGCGCCAGCACCGCGAGACCGATGAGATAAAACGATTCCATGTTGCAGCGAACCCTATCGGAACCAAAAGGGCACGAAAAGTCTAATTGCAAGCTGGAACGCGTTGTCCTCAACGCGTTGGTAAGCTGGGTGTGGGCGCGTAGCGTGATATTCGCGGCTTCGCCGATTAGCTGTTATCAGCCCGGGCCGCGGCGAACTGACATCTGTTGCAAGGGAATCATGCTCGGGGCGGGACTTGAACCCGCATGCCTTTCGGCATACGCCCCTCAAACGTACGTGTCTGCCATTCCACCACCCGAGCGCGCCGGAAAACTTAATCAGGAACTCAGGAAAGCAAGAAGCCGAAATCGATTGGCCAGCAAAGTAGCAATGTTTCCAGATTTAATCTGCGCAAATCTGCGTAATCTGTGGCCGAATGCCTGCAACCGAATGGATCAAAATCGATCTGCACATTCATACCCTCGATGATCCAAAGGACGCCGTCGATTTTTCGGCGCATCAATTGCTGGAACGCGCGCGCTCTCTCGGGTTTCGCGTACTCGCCATTACTCTGCACGACGCAGTGTTTGATCGAAGGGAAGTGTTCGCTGAGGCGGCGGCAATGGGCATTCTTCTCATCCCCGCTGCGGAAATGCGTTTACTCGGTGCAGATGTCATCGTGCTGAATGTGACTCCTGATGAGGTTGCGAAATTAAAGAATTTCGATGATCTGCGACGACTTCGAGCGCGCCGCGGTGATTCCATTTTTACGATCGCGCCGCACCCGTTTTACGTTATTGGCGGCTCAATCGGATCGCGGTTGTTTTCGGAAATCGATTGTTTCGACGCGATTGAGTACTGCCACTTTCACTTTGGGCCAATTAATCCAAATCGACGCGCAAAAAGAGTGGCGGCGCGGTTTAAAAAACCGTTGATCGCCACTTCCGACGCACATCGGCTACATGCCTTTGGGCGGCATTACACGAGTATGCCCATGCCACCCGTGCTCACGGTGGAGAACGTTCTTGCGGGATTACGCAACGGCCCACTGCGCCTTACGAGTCCGTCTTCGAGCTTTACCGACTTTGTGAGCGCGATCTATTTCGTTTTCCTCACGCACCCGTTTCGAGTATGGCGAAAGCTCGCCGGCTCGTGAAAGATTTTTCGTTTGAAATGACAGACGCCGTGTCTCAATGCGACGGTGACTCTCGCGCGAGATCATAAATCGCGCCCCAATCACCGGACGCGACGAGAAAGGCCGTGGCTTCCCACGGACGGGTGCTTGATTTGTAATTGGTTTTTTCGTCCTGGCCCCAGAAGACGTAGCGAACGCCCAGAGCTTTCGCGGCATCACGCCAGTTTGGCGCTCCGTTCATCAACGCAGTCAGCTGATCATTTGCTTTGCTGAAATCGAACCCTTCCGTCCACAGATGCCCCGGGTAGCCAAGGACAACCTTGCGGCCTTGCAACAAAACCGGGTGGTTAAAGGTCGGGTAAGTTGCGAATCGGTCTTCGACTGGCAAAGGGCGAAGCGCCGTGCCGATGTGATCGAGTCTGGCTCGCTCAATTAATCCAAAGCCCGGGATGTCCAGCGGACAAGCCGCCGAGCAATGTGACAAATCCCGAACCGAACAGTAACAGACACGTCGCTGCGCGTTCTGGAAACGCCCAGCGCCCAATGATATCGCTCCACAAGAAAGGCAAAATGAGAAAGTAACCCCACACCATCAGCTTGAGATTGTCCCAATCCCATGGCGCGGTTTGAACGAAATAGCCGAATGCAAAAATCACCACTGCCGCCAGCACAAAAGCGATATCCGCTGGAGGTCTGTCGCCCCAATGCCATTTGCCTTTCCAAATGCGCCACCCGCACAATCCAACAAGCGCCAGCGCCAGCGGCACCCATAAGCCAAAATTCGGCAGCCAGAATTGGAAAAACGGAGCGATGACGCCGTTCCATGTCTTCTGCAACAGCAAACCAAACGATGTGGAGGATCCAAAATCTTTCGGCCCAATTTTGAAAAAAGGCGCCGCAAAGTCGGACGAATCCTGGGCCCAGCCGGGATGCCATTTGAGCGATTGATGCTGCGTGAAACTGATCGGTGGTTAGCCAGACAAAAAAAGTTGCCGGAATAAAGCTGCGATCATTAGAGCTGCGGAGTGTCGCGCGAATCGGTGCTCCTCTGAAAATTTCAGGCCACATCTTCGGATGCGAAATCAGCGCGAGCCGCCATTCCATCGTTGCGAACGACGTTGCCGATAAACTTGAGTTCGCTTGCGCGTTCGAAAAACAATCCTACGACCAGCACAATTGTCAGTGCGATGAAGGTGTGCAGGTGGAACAACGGCATTGATGCGTAAATCGAAAGCTCAACCCAGAAGGGCAGGGGACCTCTTCTGTAGCCGCGGGCGTTGACCGCGGTCGGGTTCCCGGCAGCGTCAGCCACAGCCGGAGAGCCGGGGTCGACGCCGCTGGATTGGCCGGGGTCAACGCCCCCGGCTACAGTGAGATTTGACTAAAGAATTTTTCGCGCCAATGCCACAGCAGCACCAGGCCTGCTGGAATTGCGTAAAGCCAGCCCCGCTGCGTCACCAGCATGGATAACGCAATACTTTTCCACGCGATCGGTGTATGGGCGACATCTGCCGCTGCTCCCTGATAATCCAAAAATTTGAACGTCTTGAAGAATTGGAAACCGGCGATACCGCCGTTAAACAGAAAGCCAGCGATCGCGAACGTGCCGCCCCAGCGATAAAAGCCATAGAAGATCGCAAGCGAGGAGAGCAACCCCACCCAAACCAACCCGATAAGCAGATCCACGTGAACCAGCGATAACAGCGCATTAAACAGATCGATGCCCGCCGGGTATCTCAACTTGCTGAAAACAAAGATCGGACTGTCCGGCCAAAGCGCGACGCCATTGCGCAAAATTGTTGATCAGCGTCAGATGCAGGGAAAGATCGCCGAGGTTATTCGGGGACTGAATCTTTAGTTCGCTGCCATCGATGTAAAGCAACCAACAAAACGATCGCACAGCGAACATCGCGAAGCAGACCGCGACCGCCCAAAACCAGATGCTTCGATAGCGCATGAGTGCCGATGAGATTCCCGTTTTTGGCGTTTCTTCTCCACCAGAATTTTTTCGAGGCTTATGATCTGCTTGCGACTCATCCGTTGCGTCCTCTCGAATCCTGCTGTCGCGTGTTCCAAGAACATGCGGCAACGGCAAATGCGAAGCCGCATATCAGCGCGAGAGCCGCGCTCCATGTGGTTAGGCCTTTGCCCGCCAATCCCAGGAGCAGTCCGCAGACTGCCGAAAGATTAACAAAGGTAACTGCCGCGGTGACCCACTTCATTGAGTCTTAGCCGGTGATGCCGCCGGGGTCGGATGCGGTGCGCTCCCATCAAAATCCGGTTTCCTGCCAGGGAAGATGTCTTTGAACACAGGTGCGCTGAAGAAAGCCTTCGACGGGTCCTGGTAGTTCCGGATCGTCAGCATTTCAGTGTAATAAGTGCCTTTCAACTTTGACTCGACGGTCTTTGATTTTGTCCTGCTGCACGAGAAGAAAATCGCCATCGAGATTCGCCGGCATGTTTCCACCTTCGTAATAACCGACTCGATCGAAATCACCCAGCATCCAGGGAAGGGGATACACACTCGAGCGAATAAGGTGTCCAGTGAGGTGATAGTTGGATGGGTCCCGTTTTGCCAGCGTGAGCAGAGGTTTCGTAAATTTAAAGATGTCGTTGTACGTCTGGACGTACGCATACGGCTCGTCAGGAGAAGAGCATTTGAAATAATTTAACCAGATGCTGGAAGCGAGGGATATCAACAACACCACGGCGATCGTACGTTGAGCGAGACGTAAATGTTTTGGACGAACCAGCAAAATCGCCCCGCCGAAGACAAATAGTAATGGCCAGCCGAAGCTAATGATGCACCACGGAGTTTTGTATTTTACAATGCTGTAAGCAACGAGGCTGCCCACACCGTAGATCGCCAGATAGCGCAGATTGAGGTTTTTCAGTTTTTGGCAAAACAGACACAGAATTAATCCTACGAACATCGGCAGCTCGTAGCCGAAAAAGTCGGCTCGTTTGATATCGAAGTGTGGCATCATCAACCCCACCCAGTAATCCCATGGCTTTTCATGGCCGTGTCCCGCGACGCCCGTCTCGCTCCACGCCTTAAATGCCAGATATAGACCTTTGACGCCGCTCCAGTTAAAGAAAGTTCCCGAGTAGAAAAAGACGATGGCAAATCCGCCGACGATCACGATCATAACGAGATCGATCCAGCTCCACGTTTGTTTCGCAGGCTTGGCGTCCGGAACGCGATTTAAGCGTACGAAACTGCCAGAGTTGGAATCGCGAGCAGGGCGCAGGCGACATGAATGGCGTAAGTCTCCTTGGTCAGGACCATGCCGGTTAATCCCATGCCGGCGTACCACAGATAACGCAGGCGTGCCGCGTTTCCACAGACCGAGCAGTCCCAAAATGAACATCATCGAGAAGAATTGCAGCCATACTTCGTGAATGGCGTAGCGCCCGTAGAAAACAAATCCGGGCGACACCGCCATCGCCAGCGCCGCGATTCGGCTGACGTTTCGGCCTACAAATGGCTCGAATTTAAACGCCAGCCAGACACAAGCGATGCTCACCAGCACCACCGGCAAACGCAGTGCCCAGATATTGCGACCGAACAAACTCTCAAACAGCAAAAGAACGTAGAAGTGTAGCGGGCCGTGGTAATTGGTCGGGTCATAGCGATAAAACCCGTTTTTCATCACCTGGTCGACGAACCAGCCGTTGATGCCCTCGTCGAAGTGGGGCGGTTTGATGCCCAAAAGGAAAAAGCGCAGGAACACAGCCAGTGCGAGGATCAACCACGGCACCCAGTCCGTTTCCGCGAAACCGCCCTTCCAATTGCCGCAGGTAATTGCGGGCTCGCGCCGTTGCCGGAGCAGATTCTACTAGCGCGCTGCGCTCGGCACTGCTAGTACGCGCTGCCATGCGCATCCTTGTCACCGGTGGCTGCGGATTCATTGGGAGCAACTTTATTCGGTATATTTTGCAACATTACAAGCCCGCATACGTCACGAATGTTGATGTGCTCACTTATGCCGGAAACATCGCCAATCTTGAGGGTGTGGTCGAAGAACATGGCGAGCGTTACGAATTTTTCAAAGCCGATATCGCGAATCCCGACCTGATGGACGCATTGATGACGGAGCATCGGTTCTACGCAGTGATTAATTTCGCGGCGGAATCGCATGTGGACCGCAGCATCAATGATCCCCTCAATTTTATTCATACCAACGTCATTGGCACCAGCGTGCTATTGGACTGTGCGCGACGCCACGGCGTTCAGCGATTTATCCAAATCTCGACGGATGAAGTATATGGATCGCTCGGGTCCACCGGCAGATTCACCGAGCAATCGCCGCTCGATCCCAGCTCGCCATATTCAGCCAGCAAATCCGCGGCCGATCTGCTCGTGCTCGCCTCTTACAAAACCTATAGCCAGGACGTGCTGGTGACGCGGTGCTCGAACAACTACGGTCCGTATCAATTTCCGGAAAAATTAATTCCGTTGATGATTATCAAGGCGATCCGTGACGAGCCGCTCCCGGTATATGGCGACGGTATGAATGTGCGGGACTGGATCCACGTGGACGATCATTGCGCTGCGATTGTCTCCGCGCTTTTCGAAGGCAAACCGGGAAAAGTTTACAATTTCGGCGGCAACAGTGAGATGGTGAATCTCGAGCTCGTGAAAATGATTCTCGACAGGCTGGGTAAGTCGCACACCCTCATTTCATTTGTGCCCGACAGGCTTGGCCATGATCGCCGGTACGCGATCGATTCTTCATTCGCGCAACGTGAGTTGGACTGGAAACCGCGCCGCAGTTTCAAGGAAGGTCTCGATGAGACGATTCAGTGGTACATCGATAACACTTCCTGGTGGCAACCGCTCCTCGAGCGCACAGGGCGCTATTGAGTGGTCGCCTGTCTGGCCGGGAGATTTCCCCATCGCTTCGCTTCGAGTTGAATTCTTCCAGTCATCCGGTCGAGAAGGACACCAACACCGTCCGCGGGGATTTTCCGTGGATTTGCGGCTGGGCTTTGCTACCGCTACAATTTTCGTCCGTATGATGAAGTTACTGCGCAAGCACAAGGACTGGCTGATGATTGTGATCGCGATTCTCGCCATCCCGTTCATTTTCTATTTTGTCCAACGGCCGGATTACGGGGCCATGCGTTCCGATCAATTCGCCCGGATTTATGATCGAAACGTTTCGATGTTGGAAGCACAGCAATTTGTCCGGCTTCTCAGTCTGGCACAGGCCCTGGGCATGTCTGATTTTGTGGGCACAATGACAGCTGGCGCCGGGATGGACCAGAATCAGGCCGGCGTCCAATTCATCGTGAACTTGCTGGTTCTGCGACATGAGGCAGACCGACTGGGGCTACGCGCCAGTGCCTCGGAGATTGCAGATGTGGTACGCAAACTGCCGGCGTTTCAGGGGGATTCGGGTTTCGACATTAACAAATTCAATAATCTTGTGCAGAATGGACTTGCGCCGCTGGGTCTCTCTGAAGAGCACATCGAACAGTTGGTGCGCGATCAGATTTCTCTCAACGAAATCCAGCGTCTTCTGGCTGCCGGGGTGTCGGTTCCCAAGAACGAATTGGATGAAAACTTTCAGCGTGGTTACGATAAATTCCACGTCAGCGTGATCCGATTTCATGCAGCCGATTTCGAGAAAGACATTCAGATTACCGACGAAGACGTGCAGAAATATTACGATGCTCACAAGGCGGAGCTCAAAACCGATGAGAAGCGTAAAGTCGAGTTTGTTCAACTGACGCTGACCGAGGAGGAAAAGAAGTTGAAGGGCAAGGAACGGATCGAGGCGTTACAGAAGCTGGCCGATCGCGCTACCGACTTCACGCAGGCGCTGCTGCAGAAGGACGCGGACTTCAAGCAAGCCGCCGCGAAATTTCAATTGCCATTGCATGAGACCGGCGAGTTCACCGTTGCCGAGCCTGACCCGCAGCTAAAAATCGATCCGCAGCTTGGCGCCGCGGCTTTCAAGCTATCGGCACGAGAACCGAATAGCGACCCCGTTCAAGTGCCGGATGGTTTTTACATTTTGCATCTCAGCGGGATTACCGAAGCGCGTCCGCTCACGCTTGAAGAAGCCAAACCGAAAATCGTGGACGCGCTGAAGAAAGCGCGGTCGCGGGAGAAAATGTCAAACAAAGGCGCGGAGCTGGTGCAGCAACTTCGGGAAACAAAAAAATCCGGTCAGCCGCTTGAAGCCGCAATTCAAAAAGCCGGGGTAGAACCTGAAAAGCTCCCACCGTTTTCCCTGATCCAAGAGGAACAGGAGAAAAGTGAGGATAAAAAACCAAAAAATGAAGCGACCGAACTGCTGGCGGTAAAAGATGCCGTGGCATTCTTGAAGCCAGGAGATATCAGCGACTTTGTGCCTTCTGGTACTGACGGATTCATCGCCATTCTGGAAACACGAGAACCGCTGCCGGAGGCGACAGCTAATGAGAAAAAAGCGGCGTTCGAAAAGAGAATGCTCGATAACAAGGAACGGATTGTTCTCTTCGAATGGTTGCGCGACCGGCAGCAAGCCGCAGGTCTGGAATTTAAGAAAGGGTAACCACGCCTTGGCACACGGCTGTGAGGCTGAAATAGAATCGTCCTCGTGGTCGTCATCGTCCTCGGATGGCGGATCGACGACGAGGATTAAAAGGAGGAGGACGAATGCCGCAGGAGAACGCCGACGAAATTTTTGACGAAGCCAGCGGCGACATCGCTGTGGGCGACCTGGACAGCGCCGTAGAGAAATATCGACGCTGCGTCGAACTTGATTCCGAATTTTTCGACGGCTGGCACGCCCTCGGCATGGCACTGATGAAGCTGGGGCGGTTTGAAGAAGCGATTGAAGCGGGCAAACGGGCGGTGGAATTGCGGCCTAACGACCAAATCGGCTGGACAAGCCTTTCGCTCTTTTACAATCGCGCCGGCAACATAAAGGAAGCGGAAGCCGCCGGTACGAAGGCGAAGATTCTGAGTTGGGGCGGTAAGGTCGGGTAGGGACGGATCGCCGAGCCGTCCAATTCTCGACGCGCCCTGCGGTCGCAGCCCTACCAGATGTTGACGCGCTTGTTAGCGGGCTGAACCATTGGTGAATTTTCGGGAATATTGAATGCCTGCTGAAACTCCGGGAGGTCTGAGAGCGGGCCGTTCACGCGAAAATGTGCCGGTGAATGTGGATCGGTGTTCAGACGTAATTTCTGGTCTGCATCGCGAATCTTCGATCGCCAGATCGCAGCGAATGACAGGAAGAAACGTTGCTCCGGCGTAAAGCCGTCAATTTTTTTTGCGCGTTCTGCGGGATTCTTCGCCAGCGCCTTCTGCAACGCTGCGTAGGCGAGTTTCACACCGCCGATGTCCGCGATGTTTTCACCCTGAGTCAGCTCGCCATTTACGTGCAATCCCGGCAACGCCTCGTACGCATTGTATTGAGCGACGACGGCCTTGCGACGCTTGTCGTATTCCTTGGCAGACTTAGCTGACCACCAGTCGCGCAAGTTTCCGCTGGCATCATACTGGCGCCCCTGATCGTCAAAACCGTGCGTCATTTCGTGACCGATCACAGCGCCGATCGCACCGTAATTCACGGCATCATCCGCATTCGCATAGAAGAAAGGCGGCTGCAAAATGCCGGCCGGAAAAACGATTTCGTTGCGGTTCGGTGAATAATAGGCGTTCACTGTCGGCGGCGTCATGCCCCATTCTGTGGGATCGACCGGTTTGCCGATCTTGTTGATGATCGCGCGTAGTGGCGAATTGCGAAGCGCGAATGTCATTCAGGACGTAAGGGCCGCGGTCGATGGGCAACAGTGAATAATCCAGCCATTTGTCTGGGTATCCGATTTTCACCTGCATCGCGGCCAGTTTTTTCAACGCCTGATCCTTGGTCGGCTGATCCATCCAGTCGAGCGTCTTGATTCGGTCCGCTAGCGCTTCCTTCAAATTGTTGACCATCTCGAGCGCGCGTGCCTTTGCTTCAGGCGGAAAATTGTAAGCGACGTAAAGCTTGCCCAGTGCCTCGCCGATCGCGTTGTTTTCGGACTCGACCACGCGTTTCCAGCGCGGTTTGATCTGCTGCGCCCCACGCAGGATTCGCTCCTTGAAATTGAAATCTTCATCCACAAAATTTTTCGAAAGGTCCGAGGCTGTTGCGTCGATCAGGTGCCAGCGCAGATAGGCTTTGAAATCGTCCAGCGGCGTTTCTTTGAATACCTGATCTGCCGTTTTAAAAAATTCCGGCTGATGAACGTTAACGTTCTGTGGCGAGAGAAGGTTTATTTGGTTGAAGTAATCGCCCCAATTCCAGTCCGGCGTCAGATCCTGCAATTGCCGCACCGGCATCTTATTGTAGTTCTTCTGCGGATCGCGCAGTTGCACCCGGGTTCGCGACGACTGGGCGAGCTTTGTTTCCAACGCCAGGATCTTTTTGGCTTCCTCCTGCGCTTTTGGCGCGGGTTCGCCGAGCAGCGTCAGCATCTTGGCCACGTGATCGACGTATTGATCACGTAACTTCTTCGACGCTTCATCCGTTTTTGTGTAGTAATCGCGATCCGGCAAACCGAGCCCGCCTTGAACTGCCTGGGCGATCTCATGCGTGCTGTCTTTCGAATCGGGACTCGATCCGAAATTGAACAGGACAGGAATTCCGATGGAATGCAGATGCGCAATTTCCTTCTGCAACGCATCGCGATCGCTGATGGCGTCGATCTTCTTGAATTCATCATCGAGCGGCTTGGCTCCCGAAGCTTCTATTGTTTTCTCGTCCATGCCGCTGGCGTAAAAGTCTCCGACTTTTTGTGGTTCCGGCGCCATTCGCGGATCGACTTTTGTGTTTTCCGCTTTCTCCGCGATCTCATGGAGCGCATCGTTATTGTGCTCAATCAGCTCGTTGAAGCTTCCCCAGCGCGTGTATTCGGGGGGAATCTCAGTGCGCTTGATCCAACCGCCGTTCGCGTAGAGGAAAAAGTCATCACCCGGTTTTAGCGCAGTATCGAAATTGCTGGAATCGATCGGCTTCTGATTCTGTCCGGTTGACGTTGCGCTTTGTCCTTGATGGTCGGCTCCTGCCGGTTGCGACGGCTTCGATTGGGCCAGAAGACCAACTGCACAAAGAAGCGAAATAATGATGGCGATAAATGACTTCATGATTTGGAGAACAAAATGAACAGCTCCTGCTTATTCAAGCGAATTAGACCTTTCAAACGCAGTTCCGTTGAAGGGCGGACAAAAGTCGGCACACCTGGCTGAATCTGCCGACAAGCTGGCACGACTTTCGGGCAGGTACACTGCGGCCCGGAACCCGCAAGCCTGACTCTACAGTTGCTCGACTTTGTAACCGCGTCGTTGCAGCAGCGCGATTACGCTGTGCGGGCCGGAAAAATGCAGTGCGCCGGCGACGACCAAGGTGGGCGTCCCTGACTTGATGCCGGCTTCCAGCTTGGGAATCCACTTTGCATTGCGTCGGTCAAGCAGCCGCCACCAAACCGTCGGCGCCTCTTTCATCTGCCTTACATGCATCGCGTACAACCGGTTGGTATCCCCGGATTTCCACGCTTCGACGTCCAGTCGAAACTGCTGTGCAGCTTCTGCAGAGTGAACCAGAGCCTGCAGCAGATACACTTCGCCCTCGATCATCTGCATATCGGAAAAGACACGAACATGTTCCTCCGCCGTTTCGAGGCCGCCGGTTAGCTTGGAGTAGCGGCGCGCAGCCTCCGCAACATGGTTATCGACGCCGTAAATGTAACTGACCCCTTGGAGTTTTGGATAATTCAAGAGCATCGCAATCGCCCACGGATAGAGATGCTGCCATTCGTTCATGCCATTGAGCGTGATCTTTTGTAAATACTTGTAGGTCTTTGGACTCAGCTTGCCTACGATCTGCTGGCCTCTTGGGAGTCTTACCGCTGCTCTGAATCTGGTTGCAAAAACCTCGTTCTCCTTCGGATCCACTTCGAATACAATTTTTCGGGATTGCCTGATCGCTTGTTCAATTACCGGCGCGGTCTCATAATCCGACCGCTGCAATTCATGCACCGAACCGAGCAGGTAGAATGGTGCGCGCGCATTGGTAACCCGCCAGAGACAATGTTTGGTGTTCGAAGCGACATCGGCAGCCGGCAGCCGGAACACCGCGGACAGAATAATCCCGGTCGCAGTAACGATAACAGCAATGCTCGATGGGGGGCGCATCAAGACGTCGATTTGTTTTTGTCGTTTAAAGCTGTTCGATCACGTATCCGCGTTTTTGCAACAGCACGATGACGCTGTGCGGTCCGGAGAAATGAAGCGCGCCTGCGACAATCGCCGTAGGCTTTCCTCTTCTTAATTCCGCCTCGATTCGCGGGACCCATTTCACATTGCGATCATCGACAAAACGTGCGGCGATCCGGGGCGCTTTTGTGCGCAGGTGGCGCGTCGCCTTTCCAGAGCGCATTAGTATCGCCCTTACGCCACGCTTTGTACATCCTGCTGAATTCCCTCGCGCCATTGTTTGGCTGACTGAGGGCGTCCTGCAGCATAAATTCGCCGTCCCGATCGGACAATCCTCCCATCACTGCCACGTGTTCATTGACGGATTCCAGTCCGGCGATCTCTTTTCCCGTTTTCATGGCGTGATCCACAAAATAATTGTCCAGTCCATGCGAGGCGGATGCTTTGCTGTACGAGGCCGGTGCGGCCAAATGCTGCGCAATCCACCATGGCTTGTAACGGAGCTGGCTATCGAAACCCTCGACGCGCTCGCCGTTTTCCCCGCGACCCTCAGGCATCATGGTGAACATGTTCTTGCGGAGCCATGCCAGAAGCTCCGGATGAATTTTCGAACGGATGTCTTGTCCTCGCGGGTATTTTGCCGCGGCTTCGAATTTTTTCTGGAATTCCGCGTGCCGGGTGGGATCGAATTCAAACACGAAGCGGTTGCTGTCTTTTAGCGCGATATCGTACGGCTCAGGCAAAGGATAATCCTTTTTGCTAAGCGCATGGATTGAGCCGACGAGATAAAATGGAGCTTTAGCGTTGGTCACGCGCCATACGCAACATTTCGGAAATTTTTTGCTGTGCGGCGCAGCAGTCGCCGCGATCGGTGTCAGTGTCGAGACAACGAGCAATGAAATGAAACCGCCGGCAGCGCGTCGAACGGGGAAAAACATTTCCGGTTTTTAACGCGAAAAATCCGCAAGTCAAACGGTAGTTTGCCCGAAAGCGAGCAACAGTCCGTAAGAGCCGGGACCCCGGCCTCGCGAAATTGCGGCGGTGCCTGAATTCTCAAACATCAGGGCTGGCAACGGTCTGCTTCCTTGAGGTGAATGCGATTTTTGATACCATAGGCAAGGCATGTCCCTCCCCGTGAAACGTTGGTCGGTAATCGCGTCTGTCCTCGCTTCTTTTTTTGTCGCATCGACAACTCTCATAGCTGCCGGCGAGTGGAAGGTCATTAAGGTAAACGGCCACGATTACCTGAGTGTCGATAATATTTCCAAGTTCTACGGCCTGCCCGCGGGAGTCGTTCCGTCCGGATCGAGGATACAACCAGAGGTGGCAAATCATCCGCTGGAGTTTGTCAGCGGCAGCCGGGAAGCCATGATCAATGGCGCTCGCAGTTGGTTGTGTTTCCCCGTGATCGAACAGAATGGAAACTTTCTGGTATCGCGCACCGACGTGGCCAAGACGATCGAGCCGCTGGTGCGCCCGCATCGGGTTCCAAATGTTGGCAAGGTTCAGACGGTCGTACTGGATCCGGGACACGGCGGTTACGACAAGGGGCAGGTGAGTAGAAATGGGTGTGAGAAAGATTTTGCACTGGACGTTGCGCGGAGGCTTCGGCAGATCTTGAAGGCGAAAGGACTGCGCGTGGTCATGACGCGCGAGGGCGATTATTTTGTGCCCCTGGAAGTTCGCGCCAAGATCGCCAATTCCGCGCGCAATTCAATTTTCGTCAGCATTCATTTCAACGGCACGAATGATGATCCGAACGCAACCGGCTTTGAAATTTTTTCGTTCACGCCGCGCGGTGCGCCATCGACGTCTGACACGAGCGTCAGTTCGAGGTCTTTCAATATGCAACCCGGCAGCACGACGGATGCGGAAAGTCTGGCGCTTTCGGCGTGCATCTACCATTCACTTATCGGTCACATTCCTGAATACGACCGGGGCATTAAACGCGCCCGATTTGCTGTGCTGCGTCTGACCAAGGTGCCGGCGGTGCTGATCGAAGGCGGCTTCCTGACTGATCGCGGCGAAAGCAAACTGATCGCGAGCAAAGATTGGCGCGGCAAACTGGCGGCCGCGATCTGGCGTGGGGATCGACAGTTATCGGACACTGGCGGTCAAAAAGCAGCCGCCAATGCTCGTTGCGGATTATCGGAAGCAAACGAAATCGGCGCCGACTGAACCCGCCATTCAAGATGGGAGCTTGAAAGAAGCAGACGCGAGCTTAATCAATTTGGTCGGCAGATCCGCGTTTGCTTCGCCGCAGCAGACGCCTGCTCGTCCGCAGCAATCGTCTCTCGAGTCTGCTCCCATCGTTCCCTAACAGGACGGCAATCAGAATTGGTTCCTCCGCCAGTTGACGAATCGGGCGCAGATTGCCCGATTGACTCGTCGTGCAGGTTCCCTAGCGTGATTTGAACCAACTAACGCAAGAAAGAACTTATGAAAAAACAAATCACCTACTTAATGACAGCCCTGCTCGCGACAGTCGCCATTTCAAATGCCGCTCCACCGGACAAGGCTGCGATGGAGGGAAAGGAAAAAGCCGCCTGGCAGGCCTTCAAGGACAAGAACGAAGCGGACTTCAAAAAAGTCGTCGATAAGGATTTTCGCGGCGTTTACGACGAAGGCGTCTCCAATATGCAGAAGGAATTGGACGACATGAAAAAGTGGGACATGAAGTCGTTTGAGATCAGCGATTATGACATGTTCTCCGATGAAAAAGATGTCGTCGTAGCGACGTACAAGGTGAAGATTGAAGGCACGTACGACGGCAAAGACCAATCCGGTACCTACAATGCCGGAACCGTGTGGAAACAGGAGAATGGGAAATGGATGGCCATTTTCCACACCAACGTAAAGCACGGCGGCAGCCCAATAGGATCTGACGCTTCGCTGCGTTTCTGGATGTTTCAACGTCGAATCACAATTACGTTCCACATTTGCAGGTCGTCCATAACGGACGGCCTGCAATTTTGTCAGTCGTTGACTTCGCACGGCCGGTCTTATTCTGAACGAGAGAAGCTGCGGGGGAGCCGCAATGGCTGAGAGGTCCAATTGGACGACCCCTTGAACCTGATGCGGGTAATGCCGCCGAAGGGAGCGAGGGTCCGATGCCGGACTGGCGATTTCAGCCATGCGATTTTCCGCGCATGGCTTTTTAACCACGAATGGACACGAATCGACACGAAATTGTAGCCGGGGTCGCTGACCCCCGTAATGGAAATGGGTCTCCGGAGGGCGCGGTTAACGATCCGCGGCTACAATCTCCCAAATTCGAAAAAAGTTTACATAACGGCGACGCTGCATCCGGAATTCGCGTACCGTTCCGCGAAATCACGCTCGCACCGACAAAGTCCATAAACGGCGAGATCGAGGGTAGCGCGGCCAAGTCGCCCGAAATCCTTCCCAACGAGCCGGTGCGCGTGTACGACACGAGCGGCCCATGGGGTGATCCGGATTTTCACGGCGATGTGACACAAGGGTTGCCGCCGCTGCGCGCGAAATGGATCCGCGACCGTGGCGACGTGGAAGAGATCGAAGGACGAAAAGTTCAGCCGATCGATGATGGTTATCTTTCGGAGAAACATGCTGAACTCGAACGGAGCAGAACAGTATGCTAGGGCGCGACCGCCGGGCGCGCCGCGAAACCATTGCGCGCAAGGCCCGGCAACTGCGTCACGCAGCTGTGTTACGCGCGCCAGGGAATCATCACGCCGGAAATGGAATTCATCGCCATCCGCGAGAACTGGCGCGAAAGCTGTAGCCGGGGGCGCTGACCCCGGCCGATCAACGTCCGGACAAATCCGGCGCAACGCGCCTGCGACAGTCGCAACGCTTTAGGTTCGCACATCCCGGCAATTCATTCGGCGCTAAGATTCCGCGCGAGATCACTCCCGAATTCGTCCGCTCCGAAGTCGCGCGCGGCCGCGCCATCATCCCTGCAAATATCAATCATCCCGAATCCGAGCCGATGATTATTGGCCGCAATTTTCTGGTAAAGATCAACGCCAACATCGGCAACAGCGCCGTCGCCTCATCGATCGAGGAAGAAGTCGAAAAAATGCGTTGGGCCACGAAATGGGGCGCCGACACAGTAATGGACTTGAGCACCGGAAAGAACATTCACGCCACTCGTGAATGGATCATCCGCAACTCTCCCGTGCCTATCGGGACGGTCCCGATTTATCAGGCGCTGGAGAAAGTTGGCGGCCGTGCGGAAGAACTGACTTGGGAAATTTATCGCGACACCCTAATCGAACAGGCGGAGCAGGGGGTCGATTATTTCACCGTCCACGCGGGCGTGCTTCTCCGCTTCATCCCTTTAACGGCTAAACGCGCGACCGGGATTGTTTCCAGGGGCGGGAGCATCATGGCCAAGTGGTGTCTGGCGCATCATCAGGAAAGTTTTCTCTATACACATTGGGACGAGATCTGCGAGATCATGGCCGCCTACGACGTCAGCTTTTCAATTGGCGACGGTCTTCGGCCGGGCTCGATCGCCGACGCGAACGACGAAGCGCAGTTTGCAGAACTTTACACGCAAGGCGAGCTGACCAAGCGTGCGTGGGCGCATCATGTGCAGGTGATGAACGAAGGCCCGGGCCACATCCCCATGCACATGATCAAGGAGAACATGGAGAAACAACTCGAGTGGTGCGACGAAGCGCCGTTCTACACGCTCGGTCCGCTCACCACCGACATCGCGCCCGGTTACGATCACATCACCAGCGCCATCGGCGCGGCCATGATCGGCTGGTACGGTTGTGCCATGCTTTGCTACGTCACGCCGAAAGAACATCTCGGTTTGCCTAACAAGAAGGACGTGAAAGACGGCGTCATTGCCTACAAGATCGCCGCGCACGCCGCCGATTTGGCCAAAGGCCATCCCGGCGCGCAATACCGCGACAACGCCATCAGCAAGGCGCGGTTCGAATTTCGATGGGAAGATCAATTCAATCTTTCACTCGATCCCGAAACTGCGCGCGAGTTTCACGATGAAACCCTGCCGCAGGAAGGAGCGAAAACCGCCCACTTCTGCTCGATGTGCGGTCCGCATTTTTGCAGCATGAAGATAACGGAAGACGTTAGAAAATATGCAGCACAAAAAGGAATTGATGAGAATACGGCTCTCGAACAAGGCTTGCGTGATAAGGCAGAAGAATTTCAAAACGCGGGGGCACAAATTTATTCCAAACCATGACGAATGGAGCCGGCCAGGATGAGGCGACGTACACTGGAGTTCACGGCCAGCCCGGCGAGGGCGGAGATGATGGGCATCAGATTCGTCAACTCTTTCGCAGGAAGGCGCGAAGACTGCTCATTTCTGCTCCATGCGTAACATCGAGGATGTGAGCGAATTCGCGGCTGAACAAAAGATTTCTGAAGAACAAGCGCTTCGAGCTGGCCTCGAACAAAAAGCGAACGAGTTCATAGAAACGGGCTCTAAAATTTACGCCAAGGCGTGAATCAATAGAAGCTCACCGAATTCATAGACTCCGCAGCGCAGTGCGAGCTCATCCAGTTCGCGGCGTTGCAGCATGAGTCGTGGAAACAATGATGATCGAATGACACCGATACGAATTTTTCTAGTCAGCTGTGCCTGCGCAATAGGCATGAACGCCATCGCGGCTCAGCCAGAGAGCGCTACGCCATCCCCGTCGCCCTCGGCCACGCCGGTGGAATCCGAGGCGCTTCCGACTGCGGTCGCCGAATCGCTCACTGGCCTCTCAGCGCAACGCGCAGCTGTTGAGCGCACGAAAATTTATCGTATCGGCGCTGATTACAGTCGATGGCTGGATCGGATTGCAAAAAATTCTAGCAACGAATTTTTGCAGCGGCCCATCTTCGATCGTGTGACGTGGATGCGACTGATCGCTTCAGTCGGCGCGTTTGCGCTGTTGTCGCTTGTCGCTGTCGCGCTGGTCTGGATCGTTGGAAAGCAAGCCGGCGAGATTGAGTCGAACCAGCACCAGTCCGTGGTCGCGTTGATAATATCGGCAATCCGCAAACCGGTGGCCCTTTTTCTCTGGATGTGCGGCGGCACGCTCGCCCTTATGCCGATTGCGACCGGCATCGTCGGCCGGCCTACTCGCATTTTCCTGGTCGATGTGCTTACGGCGAGCTTTTACGCCGGCCGGATCATCGCTGTGCTCTGGCTCGTTTTTCGCGCCATTCGCGCGATCGAAAAGCGAATGCGCCAGAGGGCGGAACGGACCGGTAGCCTCATCGGCAAAGTAATCATTCCCATTTTCGGTCAGACGCTGCGCCTGGCTGTGCCGCTGCTCATGGTCATTCTGTTGCTGCCGCTGTTGCACTTACCGGAACACTGGACCTGGGTGACTGCCAAAGGAGTCGGCATTTTGCTCATTGCCGGCTTCTCATATTTAATCATCCGGGGCATCAACGCTGTGCAGGGCGCGTTTTTGAGCCGGCATCAGATCGAGGCTCCCGATAATCTCCGGGCGAGAAAGATCTACACCCAGGTCTCGGTTCTTCGCAAAATCATCGTCACCGCGATAGTGATCATCGGCACCGGTTCGATGTTGATGTTGTTCGACCCGGTGCGGCAATTCGGCACCACCATCCTCGCGTCGGCCGGGATTGCGGGGATCGTGATTGGTTTCGCCGCGCAGAGGACCCTCGGCAACGTACTTGCCGGCATACAGATCGCGCTTACCCAACCGTTGTTGATCGACGATATCGTGGCGGTTGAAGGTGAATTCGGCCGGATCGAAGAGATCACGCTCACCTACGTATCGGTAAGAACATGGGACCTGCGACGTTTGATTCTCCCGATCACCTATTTCGTTGAGAAACCGTTTCAGAACTGGAGCCGTGTTTCGACCGAACTGCTAGGCGCCGTGATCCTCTATCTCGATTACCGGGTGCCGATGGAAGCGCTGCGCAAGGAATTGAAGCGCCTCGCGGAGAACAATCCGAAATGGGATCGCCGCGTTTGCGGGCTGCAGGTGACCGACGCCAAACACAACACCGTTGAGGTACGCGCCTTGGTCAGCAGTAGCGATCCCGGGAAAGCGTTCGATCTTCGCTGCGAAGTGCGCGAGGGTTTGATCGATTTTCTCTGTCGCAATTATCCCGAAAGCCTGCCCCGGATCCGCTATTCCGGGATTGACGAGCCATCGGAAGTTGAGCGCGGAAAGAAAAAGATGGAAGCCCACCGACGTTCGCGGCCAGGAATATGAACGAGGATCAAAGAGCCCGGGTATGCATTCACAACAACCAGGGGATGGCCAATCGTCCGATCACTGATTTCCTGCTTTTTCCAGTTTCGCGAAATTATCAATCCTCCGAAGCTACGGTGTTTTCGATGTTCATTCAGTTAACCAGCGCAGACCGGCAGGCGCGTTCCACATCACCGGTTGCCACATCCAGCCGCTGGCAATCACGGTATCAATGATTGGCTGTTTCAACTCTTGCAAGTTGAACGCTTAACGCCTTGCAGAATTCACTGGTGGCCTTGCCGCTGGCGTCCAGTTGCACGCCGACGACGCGACCATGCTCGAATTGAAAAAACTGCATTCCGGTGGCTGCAGTCCAGCTCAGGCGCACATCGTTTGGGCCGGCCGATGCGTCGAACGCGCTCCAGGACCCACGCACCCGCGCCTTGTAACTCTGTTCTTTTAACGCGAGCACGAGCTTGTGTGTGCGCTGCATCTTATGTGCGCGCATAAGGTCTAACCATTGCGCATCGGCGTAACGCCAGGTGATTTCAAGCGTGCTATCGCTACCGGGCGATGCGACTACCTGGACAGGTATTTTTTGCTGATTCACTCCCAGCAACCGTTCGCGCAAAAATGCCGCCGGTTCCCGCGGCGTGCCGGGCTGCGGCTTTTGTCGCACGCTCCACGCAGATCCCTTGAAAAACCAGAGCACAGCGAGTGACAAATTAATGACCAGAAACGCAGTCATCGCGCGCCAGTTCGACGACAGGCGAGTGGAGACTTGTGTTTTCGACGGCGCTGTGGACGCCGCCGATCCGCTGAAACCGGCGGACTTGGATTCCGTTGTCAACGTGCCGAAGGCGCGCGAATGCGATTGGCTTCGACGCTTTTCTTCGTTTGGCCGCTCCATGCGTAGAGTTCATTGCCTGCGGCGACCACGTGGTTCCATTCACCCTGGCCGTTGAAACGGCGTGCAGTCCAACCGTCGGCATCACTGCCGGTGACCTGGGCAAATTGGAAGAACGAGCCGTAACGATTCAACGCTGCTGCTGCTGCCGAAGTGTTTGCGAAACGCGCGGCGAGCGCGGATTCACCCGCTGCGTTAAAGGAAATCCTGGCGTCGACTGCGTCGCCCACAATGTAATCGAGACCCTGTTTGGCGTCGGTGATCAAACTCGGATCGGCATTCGGCCCGAACACGATTTCCCATGACACCGGCTTCAACATGCCGGGCGCCGTGGCTGCCTGAGTCGTGCGTAACTTTGCTGCTCGCGGTTTCACGGACCTGGCGCATGTGAACAACCGCGTCGAGCACTTGCACCACGGCCTGCGGCACTGCGACGATCGCAAGGAAACCGAAGAAAAAGATTAACGGTTTGAGCGACACTCCTGCGCGCTGCATCAGCACGCCTAACAAGAGGGCGAGCAGTAGCGAGATCGCCAGAAACACGGCGACACCGATGAGCACAGGATATTCGGCAAACGCGTGCGGCAGGTTGTTCATGGCCTAACGACTTCAGGACGGCGCGATTTGATCCGCAGGATGAGCAGGCCGATTCTCGCAACGATGCACCAGACCACGCCGCCAAGCATGGCCGCCATGAACCATAAGGCCATCAAGCCGGAGTCGCGGCCGGGCTCGGGATATTTGATCGTTTCGCAGGCGGCGATGGCACAGGCATTCACGCCGATGAACGCCGCCAGGGCGAGTCGTGCAAACAGTATCCATCGATTTACGCCTGGCACGGCCAGGAAAATGAAACTCAACGCCACACCGATCGTTGCAGTGAGCCACACGGCCGATTCCAGTATGGTGTTGCCCGACGCGGTCGGCGGCACATTGCGCGCGGCAAGCCCACGGATACCGAGATACAACACCACCCAGTAGAGTTCCGGGCCGATGAAAATGCGGAGCAGACGGTGCATGCGTGGGATTCGGTCGAAGTGGAAACGCCCCAGATACACGACCACGAAGTTCAATTCAATCGCGCGTGTCCTGTAGCGCCCGCTGCCTGCTCGCGA
>CAWIPQ010000022.1:0-25697 GCA_963838045.1 uncultured Verrucomicrobiae bacterium
TCATTCCAGATTTTCAAGACCAGCACCTCCCGTTGATCCCGAGGCAGGGAATCCACCGCCACGGCGAGCGCCGATTGCGTGTCGTCTTGCAATTCGAAGTTGGGCTCAATCGCCGGTTCAGCTTCGGCCAAAAAAGTCTCCTCGCGGCGCGCGCGGCGCATATCGCGACGAATAAAATCGAACGCAATCGAGCGAACGGCAGAGTAGAGCAGCGCGCGATTCTCGATGTTGTGATTACGTCGCCAGAATTTGACGAACGCTTCCTGCACAATGTCTTCCGCATCGGCGGCTGATTGCACCCATTGTCGTGCAAACAAAAGCAATCCGGGCGCAACTTCAGAAAAGCAGTTCCTCCAATTGTCATAGCTGGCGGTGGGCTCCATGACCTTTTCACGGTCTTTATTTTCAAGACGCCGCCAAGTCCTGATTTTGTCTGTCTATTTTGAGTGAAATTCCGGGCATGATCTTTCGGCCTGATTTTTAGGCCGTTTCTGCGAAACGCCGGTGCGGAGTTCGCCGTCTGACACAGACGGCCTACGATTCCTGCGAGGTCACCTTTTTGGAATTGTGCGAAGGATCAAATCGCCGAGCCAGTCTGGATTGGCTACTCCCTGGCGATACGCTCGAAGCGATTCCACGGAAGAGTTTATCCGGAGATTGCTGTAAGAGCCGTCGGCGTTTTGCCAGCGCTCGTGCCAATACAGCGCGGCTTTGACGCGCGGATAACGCGTGCGGAAAAGCTCCAAGCCTTGTTTGATCCATGCCGGCTTATGCATGGCGCCGGGCTTCGCCGTAGCGAGCGGGAACTCGCCGGTCGCCCATTCTGCAATCATGATCGGCTTATGCGGGTCCAGCCGGCTCATTTCCTCGTACAGGCCAGTCAACCAGGGAAGGAATATCCGGATTCGGCTCATCCTTGTATTGTTGCCCGTAAACGCTGAGCCCAAGCCAATCGACATAATCGGATCCAGGATAATACGCGGCAGCGCAGTTCCAGGTTTCGTACGGATACGGATAATTGTTGGTGTGAAACATCCATTTGATGTTCGATGCGCCGCGCGCACGGACACGATCCACGACATAACGATAAGCCCGGCGAAATGTTTCCGGACCTTTCCAATTATTGTGTTCCGGTTCCCATTGAGAGCCGCCGTAGTAAGCGCCAGACCAGGGAAACCATGTTCCGTTCATTTCGACACCAAAAACAACGATCATCGGATGCCCGAAGTCCCGCGCAGCATCCCCCCACTTGTCGATGTACGCATCCCATTTACCCGCCAGAATCTCAGTTAAACTAAACTTGTCCGGGCCATGATCTTCTTCGTAAGGCTTATCCCAGGGTGACCAGAAGACGAGCGGCAGGGAGTGATGCCGCCAGATGACGTTGAGATTGGCCACCGGAAAATTTTGTTCTCCCCAGTAGCTGGAAGACGCGATGATAGCCTGGTGTTTTCCCACCATCTCCTCGAAGTCCTCGATTGTCTCGATCGTCACATCGTCCTCAGCGTCTCCGAAATCCATGAACGCGCCTGTGTAAACGCCGTGATCCGGAATAACCACTTCAACCGGAGCGTTCGGATCGGATCGGCTCGTGGCCGATGGCTTGCCGCATGCTGCGAGAAGCAGCGCAACACCAGCAGCGCCAAGAAAAAGAATCGCCTTCAACAGACGTTCACTCCGTCGAGACCAAAATGCGGTGCTGCCTCCAGCAGGATACGATCATTGCTGTAAACTTCGGCAAATCGGTTCTCTGCCGCGCAGGCCAGATGCAGCGCATCGCTCGAGCGCAAAAACACGTCTGCCGGAAGTTTTTCAAACACATCGCACGCGCGTCGCACCACATTTTCCGTCAGTGCCAGCCAATGCCAAAGGCCTGAGAGCTCATCGCTCTCGAATCGTTTCCACACAGCCGATGCGTCCCGTGCAGACAGATGCTTTTCTCGAACGCGACGATGCACGGCCGAAAAGAGTTCAACGCGACCGTGTAATGCGCAGCTGCGCCCCGGACGCTCCTGTACCAGTGCCAGAACTTTCCGGGAACCAGCTTCGTTGAGATAGCACTTCACGATGTAGCTGGCGTCGAGGTAGATCATCGACCCTCTCGATCCTCTGAGATATAAGCGGTCGAATCGCCGGGAACTTTCGGCATGTTACGAATGTCGCGTTTAGGAAAGGGCTTGCCTATCAGCTCGGCCGCCTGCGCACGTTTAAGTATTGCTACAGCGTGACCATGATCAGTGATAAGAATGTTTTCGTGTGCTGAGGCACGGACGAGTTTGCCCGTATTCATATGCAATTCGCGGATAGTAGCCGTCCTCATGTGTCCAATGTGTCACATCCGCTGCATGCTGCAAATCGCTTGCCGCCGGTCCCCGGTAATTCTGCTTGACCTGACAATTCCGAAATATCAAAAGAGAAAAGCAACTTCGTGAGCTAAACAATGAGCGCAAAAGTCCTCACGTTCTCGATCCTATCTTTCACCGCCGCCGTTTTCGCCGAAGACTTCACGACAATTAACGGCAAAGAATATAAGGACGCCACAGTCGCGCGCACCGAGCCCGATGGCATTGTTGTCCAGACAAAATCCGGGATCACGAAGCTTTACTTCACCGAACTGCCAAAAGACGTTCGAGAACGCTTTCATTTCGACCCGGAAAAGGCTGCCTCATATTCTGCCGAGCAATCGGCAAATTACGAAGCATACCAAAAGCAACAGGAGGAGGTCCGACGTCAACGTGCTGAGGCGGACGCAAAGAACAACGCGGCCTTGGCGAAACAACAAGCGGCTGCAAATCGCACACAGACTCTGCAGGCCCGGTACGCTGACCTTCAGAGACAAGAGGACCGGTTGCTTCTTCAGATTGGCGAGGCGAAACAACCCGGACCATCATACCGCGGTGGCAAAAATGGCCGAACTCTGCTTCATCAACCAAACCCGAAAAAATCTCAACTTCCGGTTCTTCAGAGTCATCTAAGCGACGTTCGTCACGAAAAGACCGAAGTTCGTAAGCAACTGGAGAAAGCACAGCGGTAACACGCAACGCATTACGCTGGTGCGAGGGCGGTCGGCGAAGGCCAAGGCGATCGTGGAAAGACGCAGGTGGATCGACTTCTCCGAAGCCGATGCCTGCTGTCTTCGCCGAAGGCGCAAGATTATACGGCGGCAGAGCCGCAATGGGTTACTCATCGCGTTGTGGACAACGCGTTCCACCTTTGCGCCAGGCTTTTCGCATCGCTTTCATTGTTAAGGATCCGCATTTACATAGGATGCGGTGAATAGTGCGTGGCGCACAAAAGGAAACTGGCTGCTTTGGGTGGTAGTTTTTTTGGCCAGTTTCCGTTCGGCACCGGTCGCAGAAACGTCCAGCGCTTCAAAGCCCTTCCCAATCTCAGCCATCATCTCAACGGATCATCCAGTAAACCGTTGTGTGCCAACTGAAAGTTTGGGAGCGGGCGTCGATGGCCACGAGAAAGGTGAATGCGCTCTAATGTTCACAGACAAGAACATCACGGAAATGTTATCAGCCGGTTTGGGGCCGCTCACCTATCGATTGCGTACCGAGCTCGGCGGCGAAGTCTGGCATTGGAATCCGCAGGGCACATGGAGCGATCCGGATCATAAATGCGGATACTGGATGTCGGATGATTCGCCCGGCGAACCGATCAATGTCTCGTATGGGTACCGTTTGCCACGACGCGGAAACACGATCGACCAGGCAAACGATGACGGTTACTCCCGCATTGCAGACGGCGACAACAAATCGTTTTGGAAAAGTAATCCCTATCTCGATTCCCATTTCACTGGCGAATCGGACGACGCTCATCCGCAATGGGTGATCATAGATCTCGGCGGAAAAAAACTGGTAAACGCTGTTCGTGTTCGCTGGGGAACTCCCTACGCGAAAAGTTACAAAGTAGAATACTGGCCGGGCGACGATCCGACGCACCTGCACCCGGATGACGATGACGACTGGAAGCCTTTCGCGCAGGGAAACATCGATAACGCGCAAGGCAGAGATGAACTGATTCGACTCACCGATCGCCCGGCTTCTGTTCAGTTCGTGCGAATCCTGATGAGCAACAGCTCGCACACGAACGCACAAAGCTCGGGTGACATTCGCGACTCGTTAGGTTTCGCGATTCGCGAAATCGAGCTCGGCAATATCGATAAACGCAATCATTTTCACGACCATGTGCATCACGCACCCGATCGGCATCGGCAAACCATCGTTTACACTTCGTCCACCGATCCATGGCA
The DNA here is from genome assembly GCA_963838045.1 of uncultured Verrucomicrobiae bacterium. Lineage (GTDB taxonomy): Bacteria > Verrucomicrobiota > Verrucomicrobiia > Chthoniobacterales > UBA10450 > Udaeobacter. The sequence goes on from CAWIPQ010000022.1 coordinate 4,259, forward strand.
TCGCGCGGAAGACATCGACTACAGCACCGAACAGCCCGGCGTGGATTTCATTCTGCGCAGCAAACTCACAAACAACCTTCCTGTGCTCGTGCCGGTTGGCGTGCTGTACGACACGCCAGACAACGCCGCCGCAGAAATTAATTATTTGCTCCGACGAAAATATGCTTTGGAAGGGATCGAACTGGGCGAAGAGCCCGATGGACAATGGGCATCTCCAGAAGATTACGCTGCGCTCTACACTGGAGTCGCACGCCGCCTCGTCTCCCTCGATCCCCATTTAAAACTCGGAGGACCAAGCTTGCAAAGTTTTGAGGACCGCCTGCTCACGTGGGCGGATGGGGACGGAAATCGTTCCTGGATGAATCGCTTCCTTAAGTACATTCAAAGCGCAAACGTCCCGTTCGACTTCTTTTCATTCGAATTTTATCCGTTCGACAACATTTGCTCCGACGCGGCTCCCCAGTTGTTGGAAATTCCAAAACGTCTTAAGGCGATGATGACGAGTTTGCATGCCGACGGCGTGCCTTCCGAACATCCCCTGGTTGATGAGCGAATACGGATATTCAGTTTTTGGGGGACGCCACGAAGTGGACATCGAAGGGGCGCTCTTCAACGCTGACGCAGTTGGTGCTTTTCTTATTCTCGGCGGCGCCAAACCATACCTGTACGGCTATGAGCCGAACTATCTTCAGGACGAGCTGAAATGCTCCTGGGGCAATCTGATGATCCTTCAGCTGAATCCGAAAAATGATCAGGTGAATCGTTTGTCCGCATACTACGCCTCGCAACTGATCACAAAGGAATGGATGCAACCGACAAATGCGCCGCACGAAATTTTTCCAGTAACCGTCAGTAAAGACGGCGCGCACGGAGTGACGCGCCCTACCAATCCAGAAGTGTTCCCTGCTGTCACTGTGTATGCGGTGCACCGGCCCGATAAACAGTGGTCGCTACTTGCGATCAACAAAAGTCCGACACGCGTCGTGCGGCTCAACGTGGAGTTCAACGTTCCTAAAGCAAAGCAGCCGGTGAGCTTTGCCGGTCAGGTTGAACTCGTTCAATTTTCGCGGCAACAGTACGAGTGGCACGCGGACGGCCCAAACGGTCATCCCACCCGCAGTCTCCCGCCCGCGCACTTCACGCGAGAAGCATCCTCATTCTACGAGCTCCCGCCCTACTCTATCACCGTGCTTCGGGGACGACTTCCGGATTTGTGAGAGCATCGTTATCGCACCTGGAGTGCAATCCGTTGGGCGCGAAGGGCGACAAACCTATGCCCATTTCCTAGCAAGCTTGTCGAGTCCGGCATCTTCGAGCTCCTGCGGATCCATAACAGCATGAAACTCGACTGCTGCGTTGAAGGTAAGGAACCAGGGCTCGGCCAGCGCGGGAATGCTTGAAGCCTTCGGCAACTCAACGATCATCATCACGGTCCGTTGACGGTTAATCTCCGTGAAGTAAACAGCCTCGGGCTTAACTTCATCAGAAATGGCCTTCGTCTTCGACCCAGCGCTACCGTCACGGACAGCAGCGTTAAATGTATCGTTTGGCAGTCGGACTATCATCAACATTCTCATGATTGTATCTCCTGTTGAGGTTTCTCAGCCACCCCGCCAAGCGAGGCCGAACCAGGTAAAACTCAGCCACCGGGTAGCCGCGGTAGGCTTTAGAAAAATCAACTAGCTATCTCGCAAATCAACCTGCGTGAACCAAGCGAGACCGGTATTTCATTTGCCGAACATTCCCGCAAACCATCCCTTTCGCTGCGACTTCAAAGCTTTCTGGAATTCCTCCTTCACAAAATTCGGGTCCCTCGCGTGAGCCATCGCGTCCATGAGACTGATGCGTTCAGCCAGAAGCAACTCGATAAGACTATCATCCACTGTATGCATGCCGTCCTTAGCGCCGATTTGAATCAGGCCCGGCAACTGCGCAAGCCGCCCGGTCCGAATACACGCCTCGATTCCCGAGTTCACCGTCAACAATTCCGAGGCCAAAACCAGGCCTGACTGGCCGCTTCGCGGCAGGAGATACTGACACACCACTCCCTTTAACGACCACGCAAGTTGGGCACTGACAAACTGCTGACCTTCTTTTGGAACGGCATCAATAATTCGCCCAATCGCGGTTGGCGCGTCGTTGGTGTGCATGGTTCCAAGCACGAGGTGCCCCGTTTCGGCCGCCGTAATCGCAGTTTGGATCGTGTCCAAGTCGCGCAACTCTCCAACAAGAATGACATCCGCATCCTGTCGCAACGCGTTCTTGAGCCCTGCGGCGAAGCTGTGAACGTCGGAACCGACCTCGCGCTGGTTCACCAGGCTTTGCCCCTGTGAATGAACAAATTCGATCGGGTCCTCAATGCTGACCATGTTGACGGAACGCCGTCCGGCTATCGTTTGAGCCATGCTCGCCAGTGTTGTGCTTTTGCCTTCACCGCTCGCTCCAGTCACCAGCACCAGCCCGGCGTTCTCGTCACACCAGCGATCTACCACGGGGGAGTGTCCCAACGACTTTAGATCGGGGATCTCGGCAGGGATCTGTCGGAAATTGGCCTCAATCGCACCTGACACGTAGCAGGCGTTCCCGCGATAGCGGCCGAGATCATGAACCTGCAACGCGAAGTCAAGCTGCCATTCGTTTTCCAGCTTCGCACGTTGTCCCTCCTTCAAGGTATCGATAACCAATCGCCTTGTATCTTCCGCAGACAGCAGCGCTGCGTCTTCGTTGAGGGGCTTGATGACGCCAGCGACGCGTATCATTGGTGGCGCCCCTCGTGTCAAATGAAGATCAGAAGCGCCCTGCTGGGAGGCAAGAATCAGAAAATCGATCAAGTCATGTTCTTTCATAATGATTGCAATTGTGCGGAGGACGTGTCTAGCCGATTCCCCTCATCGCACGACGAAGTTCGGATTCATTGCTGACTGAAGCCATGGCAGTCGCTTCCGTGATGACCTTGGCCTGTAGGGCTTTGAGCGTCGATTGCAAAAATGAAACGGCGGCAGGATCCGATCCGCGGGAGATATATTGATCAATATTCTGCAACTCTCGTCTTGCGATCCAGTCGCGCATGGCTCCCGCATTTTCGACGTGTTCCACAAGCAAATGCAGGCCTCCGTCAGCAGATTGAACCAGCTTCTGGCACAGGACGCCAGAAAGCTGGTTTGCCAGAAGGTTCACACCATGCTTCTCGCCTTCCGCCGAGAAAAGATTTATATAGCGCTCCATCGTGTCCGCAACTTTCTCTGAATGCAGAGTCGAAACAACAAGATGTCCGGTTTCCGAAGCCTGGAGGGCCGTCAACGCCGTCTCGTAATCCCGGATCTCACCAACGAAAATGACATCCGGCGCCTGACGAAGCGCACTGCGCAACCCTGTCGCAAAACTGCCAGTGTCACGTCCCACCTGTCGTTGGGTGAAATGACAGCGCTGGCTGGTGAACTGATACTCCACGGGATCCTCGATCGTCACGATATGTCGCACCAGGTTCTCGTTCATCCATTGAAGCAGGGAGGCTATGGTGGTGGATTTACCGGAGCCGGTTGGTCCCGTTATAAGAATCAGGCCGTGCTCGCGAGCGCCCCATCGGGTCAGGAGCCACTCGGGCGCTCCGAGCGTTTTCAATGCAGGCACACTGGTCTTGATGCGGCGCAGGACTGCACCGAGGCGGCCCATGGTGCGGTGCAGGCTCACGCGGTAGCGCGTATGCGTGCGCGAGACGAAGCCGGTGTCGCGATCTTTGTCGCCGTCGCTCTGCGCGTTCGCGCCGCACGCCTGCCAGAATGCGGTCATCTGCGCGAGCGACATCGGTTCTTCACCGAAGACGCTGATTTGTTCATTGACCTTAATTCGCGGTATCTCGTCCTCCTGAAGGAAGACGTCACTCGCTTCCCGCTCCTCCGCCGCGTCGAGAATGGTATCGATGTTTTGCTGCATGGCTTTCGCAACTTCTACCACGCGCGGGTGCGGTGGCAAAGACATCTCATATCTGCCGCCGGGATGTCAGAGCAGTTCGGCAAGAAGAGCTCTCGGGGTGATGGGCGGTTTCTGATCATCCGCTAGCGATGAGAGCAGAGTAAAATCGGAGTAATCAAAACCAGGCCCCACAGAGCAGCCCACAAGCGTGTACGCTCCCGTTGTGCGCGCAGCCTGCCAGTAACCTGCAGGAACAATGTGCTGCGGCGCGGCTGTGCCTGAAAGTTGACCAAGAAATGACGACTGGATGATACCCGCGTCAGGAGCTGCTGTGAAAAGCTCGAGCGGATGCCCCTCGTACCAGTGCCATGCCTCTTCGGAGGCTACCCGATGCCATCGGCTGACGCTGCCGTGAACGAGAAGGAAGTAAATGACTGTCAGAGCCGCGCGCTGGCCCCGCGAGTCGCCTGGCATGACACTGAGCGACGATCGAAAAGTCTCGACGAAATAGCCGCCTTCGGGATGGGGCTCAAGTTTTAACAGGCTTATAAGCTCGCTGGCTCTCGGATGCATGAGTGAAAAGCAATGACGTCCGCCTAACGAAATACACGATCAGCTAACATTCGCGCCAGAAATGATACGTTATCCCGCACGTGAGGGCGAGTGTGCAGACTATGCTGCCTTCCGGCCCTTCGATTCCTCCATTCACAAAACTGTTTCCAGCCGGAACAACTTTTGCCAGCAACGCAGGCACATGAGCATCCAATGCTGTGACTCGCCATTCGAATCCGACCGCCAACAACCAGTTCCAGCCGCTATGCCAGCCCATCACGCCCCAAACATTGCCGGTGCGAATGACCCAGCAACAGGCGAATACAGCGAAGAGAAAGACGTTCATTTTGAAAATCCAACTTCCGCGGGGATCGAAATGCATCACAGTAAATGCCAGCGAAGAGAGCACGACTCCCCATCCGACACCCAGTTTGGTCCTGATCGCGGAAAGCATCCAACCGCGAAACAAAAGCTCTTCGACGCTGGATTGAAGAATAAAACCTGCCAGGAGTGCGGCGATACTCCCTAAAGCGGCCAGAGAGCGGAACGAGCTACCCAATTCAACGATTCGACATCCGCCGATCAGATAGATCCCGGCCACAATCATCGTCACCATCGCTACTGCCGTTAGCAAACCGCCAAAAAAGAGACGACACCGATGTTCCCCGCCCAGACCGATGGATGCGAGTGCTCGTCGTTCTATAAAGCGAACCCACGCTATTACTACGGCGCCGAGGGCTGCAAAAGGAAGGAGGAGGAAGGTTATGAAACCGATTAGCCCCACCGGGCTTTCTTCCGCATCGACAAGCCCCATATGCTGCAAAAACGCCGTCAAACTAATGACGGTTCCTGCGACAAAGCCGAGACCGATGATAGGCACAAGCAGGCCCCACGGCCGCCAGCCGTTTCCGGCATGCGTGGAGTGGCCGATTCGAAGACGCATTACGTTAGGCCCATTCTCGCATATATAACCATCAGTCGATGACGCAATCTTATCAGCGCTCTAAAGATCGTATGCGAGCTTGTGAGCCGGCTGATACAGCTGGATGTCGTCCGCACCGGGCACCGTCATCATGATGATCCGCCCGTACTCGCGTTGCTCAATGCCGCCCCGGAACTGCGCTCCTCTTTCACGCAAGTCGGCGACCGTCGTCTCAATGTCGTCGCACATCAATGCAAGCGAGTGGTGACGAGGGTAATCGTAGGTTCGACCTTCCCATTCGGAATGGGTGGGGTGCACGCCCATCTCGCTTGGACCTGATTTAAAAATGAGCCAGTTATTATCGAAATCCTCGGCGACGTATTTCCACCCGAGTACGTCACGCAAAAACGCTCGCGTTGCGTTAGGGTCATCGGAGTAAATTAAGGTATGAATTGAGGTAATCATGTCGGCATCAGTTTTGTGGCAGGCGACTATTAAATATAACTAATGAGAGAAAGATGAGGCATCGCTAACGCTGCACAACACACAGCGGAAGCGCATAAACCGGCGTCCGTTCATTTTCGGCCGGACGGACTCGGAGCTTTCGTGGCACCCCTGGCCTTCTTCGCCAACTCGGCCCATCGCTGCAGTTTCCAAGGATGCATCTCGTATACAAAGATTCCGGACTTTATCGCGGGGTCGTTCGCCACGATCCCCCTTCGCCTCCGCTTCGTCGGAGACTTCCAGCAAGACGGCTCCATTCTCATCTGCGAACCGCCAGCGGCGTCTACCGCCTTACGCGTCCCAATCCTCGACGATCTCGCCGTCGATCTCATAGTAGATCGTCGTAGATTTCGTGGTGTGGAGTTTAATGCTCTCTTCTAGAGCACCTTTGACCATGCCTTGAATGGCGGCGGTATTGTTGAGGTAGCGATTGGCATCACCCGTGAAGCGAAGAATCACCTTCCTGCCATGTCGCCGTAACCCGCGAAAGTACATGTATAGAGGCTGTGCACCTTCACCAGGCGAGGTAGAGCGTATGGCATCGGGAAAAAAAGGCGACGATAAGCGTTTATCCTGGCAGCGTGATGACAATGTGAGCAATCCCCACACAATACCTTCCAGCGTGTTGAAGTCGCCCGGGATCGTCGTCTCAACGAGAAAATCGCTACGAGCATCGGCAAACCGCTGAGAGTCCGGTAAAACGATCTTCGTGTCAGCGAGCACTGTGACGAATGAACCAGTGACAAGCAAAACCGTCGTGATTATCCGAACTTGCATAGGCCTAGACCTTATGGCTGTGGGCGCTGGGTGAGCGGGAGAGCGCCGCAGTGGAAAGAAAGGCGGTGTGTTTGCCGTTCATTTTAACTCGCGGGTTACTCTGGTTTTCGCCGGAGCAGAGCCGCACCAACGGCCGGGACACAAGGGTTCCGGAAGCGTTGCAGTGTAAACAATTCGAACTAGCAAACACACCTATGAAAACTGAACTCTATGTTGGGTTGGATGTCGATAAAGAATGGATGGTAATTGCGCTGGCGGAGTGGGGCCGTAACGGCGCGGTGCAGGATCAAGGCGCGATCAGCAATGATCTGCACGCGCTGGAAAAGTGGCTTGGCCGGTTGCGCAAGCGCTACGGGCCTGAAGTGATTATCCGCGCGTGCTATGAAGCGGGTCCGTGCGGGTTTACGATTGCGCGACGCCTGAGGCAGCTGGGAGTGGAGTGCGCGGTGGTGGCGCCTTCACTCACGCCCACCCGGGCAGGCGATCGGCTTAAAACCGACCGGCGCGATGCGCGCAAATTGGCGCGGTTGCTCCGGGCCGGTGAACTCACAGCGGTTTACATACCCGAAGCAACCGACGAAGCGATTCGCGATCTGTGCCGGGCGCGGAGCGATGCGGTGGATGATCGGCGCCGCTCACGTCATCGTTTAAAAGGGTTCCTCTTGCGCCACGGGTATCGCTACCAGGGCAAAACCTCCTGGAGCGCGGCGCATGAACGTTACCTGCGCGAACTGGTGTTGCCGCATCCGGCGATGAAGGTCATTCTGGAGGAATACTTGATCTCGGTGCAACTGGCCAGCGAACGGATCGCGCGTTGCGAAGCGGCCATGAGCGAGTTGTTAGGCAAATGGCGGTTGGAGCCGGCGGTGCGCGCGTTGATGGCCATGAAAGGCTTCCAGACGGTGGCGGCCATGATCGTGGTGAGCGAACTGGGAGCGCTGGATCGCTTCAGCCATCCGCGGCAGGTGATGGCGTATCTGGGCCTGGTGCCGAGCGAGCACACTTCCAGTGACAAGCGTCGCCAGGGCGCAATCACCAAATGCGGTAACGCCCATGCCCGATGGTTGCTGGTGGAGTGCGCCCAGCATTACGCTGCGCCGCCCAAAGTGAGTAAAGAACTCAGTCGCCGCCAGCAAAACCAATCCCGGGCGGTGCGAGCGCTCAGCTGGAAAGCACAGAACCGTCTTCATCACCGTTACTGCCGGTTGATGGCCCGCCGGCTGCAGCGCAACAAAGTGATCGTAGCCATAGCGCGCGAGCTGTGCGGCTTTATCTGGGAATTACTCCGCACTCAGGAGTGTTATCGCGCACCCTCCCCCTCGGGAGTCAATTAGTTGTTCGAGGGGAACAGTTCCAGTTGAAAGGAGGTCCACTACCAAGGATCTGCGAAAAATAACGCCCATTACTCAGGCATTGGATCTGAGGCGGCAGGGTCACGGTAGCCAATCCACGATGTCTCGTTAGCGTTAGGCTTGGAGCGATTCCAAGCTGAGCACGCGTCACCTAGACTGTCGGACAAGAGCTGCGGTGAATAAAAAGAATGCCGGAAAGGTCCCGCAAGGGATAACCCGCGAATATCAGCCTAACCAACCGCCGGGAAAACTAACTCACCCCGACTGACTCCGGCCGCCTCAAACCCGCTGCCACTCACCTCGAGATAACAGCGATCCAACGTTCGCCCCAGGAGAACTTTTGCCCATTGACAAATCCACAGCCATATCAACGAGACAGAAGATCAGCGACCGCAAACACGGCGCAACTATCCTCCCAGCCAGGGATCTCATTTCTTTTTTGCGCCGTTGATTGCGGCCTGAACCACTCTGCTGTCAAGGCGCCACGACACGGGACCGGGCCCCGGGCTGGCCGGCCTGAAGCCGCTCATGTGCATCGCTTCCAACTCTGCCAAAAGCTTCTTCTGCGTGGCTTTCATGGAATGTTCCTGGTGATCGAGCTTTGTCTTTCCGCGCCAGACAATGAATCGCGCGCCATCGCCAGCAACCGGCGCGAGCACCATCTTTTGGCGATCAATGGCGACTACTCGGCGCGCTAACTTGGGAATCGACTCGTCGGTTCCCGCAACGTACTCCGCTGTCTCGGTGAACGCACCATGGTCAACACCCCATCTGCCGCGTGTCCGCACGTACTGCTCGCTGCCGGGGCTCGAGATCCGATAATCGGCGATGAAAAGCCCGTCTGGGAAATACTGGAGCCGGCCGCCGTTGTGGTGAAGCATGTCGCGCAAAGCCTCACAGTACCAAACACCGACGATCCGGGCGCGGAGTTGATCATCGCTAAGCTGCGTTGCTGCCGAGCAGAATAACACTCTAGACAGACTGAAGCTAAGCACAAAGTTACGCATGAGACCTAACGAGAACAAGATGAGCTGTAGCGACCGAGCGCGCGCTCTGTGGCAGGTGAAAGCTTAAAAGTCATGGAAAACGAGATCGTTCACCGGGTCGCGGCCAGCTCCATCGTCGTTTGTTAGGTCTGTTGGTCGTCACTCCGAAGGCGGGTTGCGGCATATGCTGCTCTGGCTGCCCCATCGAGTGGTCGGTGCTCGGCGACGCACCAAGCCTGAAGGTCGTTCACGTCCACATCGACCTTGCGGGCTGCTACGCCCTCTCGCGCAAGGTCCTGAATTGTCTTTTGAGCTAGGTTTTCCCATTCGGCGTGGGTCTGCTCCAACGTGTCTGCGTCGACCGAAAGCGCTCGAAGCAGCTCCCATTGATCCGGTCTAAACCAAGCAATACCTGCCACGATCCTAGGGAAATCAGCCACCGGAGAGAGCATATCGGCAGGCGGCGCAAAAGGGAAGCGAGAAAATTGGAGCGCGCGGACAAAAGACCTAACGAGCCGGAACTGAGCCGCCGCGGGTGCCGGCGAGCATGGCAAACATGGAAAACGGCTTCATAAAATAAGAACTGGTCAAAACGGCGGCCAGCGGTTGGCTCGAGCAATTTGTTAGACCTTTAGAATTGTGCATCACATGTCAGTCCGTCGGGACAAGAAGCGCAGACCCATTAATCATCCGCTCCCCGGCTTCCCACCTGTTATGGACGCGGCGCAAAACATTATATTCTTCTAAGCGCTTGTTTCTTTCGGTGTGGTAAATGTGGAGCTCAGACGGAGTAGCGACCTCAATCGAATAGATTTTGTCCCCCGCCGGTGACCAACGGCGGTCCTCGGCAATGGCAGCGCGAATCTGCGATTTAGGAATGTCGTGGACGTGGCCATAAATAGGAATACCATCGAGGGTCAAAGCTGGCGGCGGCAGTGGCTCAGCCTGAGCACAGCACGTGAAGAGCAGCGCCAGCGGAAGAGAAGCAGAGGCGCGGCGCATGGGTCTAACGAGAATTCGACCCAATTTTTTGGCAGTTCAAGAGAAATACCCAGAATTTTGGGTCTAATCCGGATTGAGTTTGGGATTTGGGGGACAAAATCGCCATCATGGCGCTACTTGAAAAGCCAAGCGCCATCAACCGCCAGACTTTAAAGGTCGCCGCGGCGATCGGGCGTCAAGCCCGGAGTAATGAGCCTGTCGGATTTCAATGGCGAGTGGGTGCGTCAGCTAGATTGATGGTGCGTGACCTTGAAAGGAAACGGTCCACTTCGTCATCATAGGTATCGAAGGGGTTGCCCATGACAAGGAAGTCGCGGCTGTCGCATGCGATCGAATCCCAGTTAATCACGTATGGGAGATTGCAGTTTTGGAAAGCGCTAACGGCACGTGCGCGGCCGGAGGCGCGGGTGTTCGCGGGAGGTACATGCGTCGCACTCGGACGGCGGACGCTGTTGTTCCATTCTGCAATTCGTTTGCCGGGTGTGATACTGAAAAACAATCCGCGGCGCGGATCGATGTTGTGGTATTCCAGATCGATGCTTTGCAGCCAGGGATCGTCCCAGCTTAATCCTTCCGCTTCGATAAGCGTTTCCAGCAACCATTTCTTGGTGATCCAGTCAACGCCGCCGATCAGCGCCTGCCGGTTGTTGGGGATTGATTCCAGAACGAATCCCCAGTTTTCCAGTAACCAGTTAGTTTCCGCGTTGCTGTTCCGCAGATGTTTCTGCGCGAGGCGATGAAACTCCCATTGCATGTCGAGCGCGCTGACAGTTTTTCCGTTTTCAAGGCGGACTATCCATCGCTCTGTGGCATCGCGCGAGATGTCGCGCGTGCTCTGCACCGCATCGGCCAGAACAAGGTTTCGTGGCAAGCGGCCTTCTTCCAGCAACGACAGAACGCACGCAGTTGTCCCGATTTTTAGTGCCGTGGCATACGGACTCATGTTCGAGTCGCCGATGAGCAAATGCAGCCGCCGGTATTTTCGATAATCGGCCAGCGGCTCGTCGCGCGCATTGATGATGGCGCGATTGAACTGCACCCATTGATAAATGTCGTTGACGATGTGATCGGCGCGCTGGCTCAGCTGAAAATTCACCTGGCCCTCGAGCTGCGGCGGCTCGAAATCGAACGCCAGCGGGTTCGATTGGCCAACCCGACCCGCGCCGGTAAAGATCTGGCGCGTCGCTAAAAAAGTCAGCAATGTTCCGAGAATGGGCGGGGTAAACTGCGCCTCGCGTCGCATCAGATAATTCTCGTGACAACCAAACGTTGCGCCGGTGTGATGGTCCACGTTGTTCTTGATGAACGAAACTCGGTCTTCTGCGCCAAGAGCTATCAGCGCTGATTGCAACAGGTCGTCTCCAGCCAGCTCGTAGGTCACAAGATCGTGCAGATGCAAACATTCCGGTGACGCGTACTCGATGTGCCCCATGTCCAGATAGAGCCGACCGCCATTCAGCAAAAATCCGCCGTTGCCCGGCGGTTCCTCGTAATCGCGATAGTGTAAATCGATCGTTCCGGCATCGGCTTTGCGAAAAAGGTAATTTTTTACTTTGGCCGGCCAGAGCTCCGAGTTCACGTGCGGCTCCTCTTCGCTCAGAAGACAGCCGTACTCGGTTTCGATTCCTACGATCCGATCCATTCGACACCAATTACGCATCGAATCGGAATTTGGCTAAGGCGAAAACGCCCCCCTAATTCAATCCTCTCATGGTGGGGAGTTGGAGGACTTCGGCAGAGCGAGCAAAAGTGCAGGAGCCGCTCAATCGGTTCCCTGGCTTCCCGCGTCCGGCACTTTGCTCTTGCCTTACTCTGCGAAGCGGGAATTCCCGCAACGCGCCACCTGCAACCAGTCAAACGCGGCTCAGGGCACACCTCTTCCCCGCCATCCGAAAATCAAAGAGATCACGAACAGAACGAGGAAAATAAAGAACAGGATTTTCGCGATGCCCGCCGATGCCACGGCAATGCCGCCAAATCCAAAAACCGCTGCCACGAGCGCGATGATTAAAAAAACTACAGCCCAGCCTAACATGTTTCACCTCCTTCACGACTAATTCGGATTTGCGGATCGCATCGCGTGCCTTGAGCGGGACTATTCACTGCAAGTTAACAGGAGCGTCTCTCAGCGATTTGCCCCTGCCGGGAACATTACTCTTTCGGGCGCGGCATTAAGCGCAGCGAGAAGTTTTTTGATTAACCGGGTTTTGACGCGACCGGCTTCCCGCGGAGCTACCAGATACCGGACGATCGCTTCCAGCCATGTGTTCTCGCCCACGCGAAAAATTACCCGTGGATGCTCGTGTACATCCAATTCATCCACCGGCGTGCGCGCAAGGAGGTCGCGAAATGTTTGCACGCGTTCCAGCATTTCCCGGCCTAACTCTTCCTCGGTGATTCTTTGCATGGTGCTGGCGATGAACTCAAGGTCCGCGTTATATGCGACCTGAAATTTTACCTCGTTCCAGATGTAAGGGAAAAGCGGCCACGAATAATTGTAAACGAGTTCCTCGAGCACTTTTTCATTCGGAAACTTGATGATACGGCCGCTGGGATGATCGCCGGACACATATTGGCCGCCGAATTCCCACAAAGTGCTGTCCAAGTACCCCACGTCGATCACGTCGCCGGTGGCGTCGCCGATCTTGATGCGGTCCCCAACGCGAAAAGGCTGGCGAACCAAAATGTAAATCCAGGCGATGAAACTTTTCATCGGCGTCTGCACAGCGAGCCCAATGATGATCGAGCCCACGCCGAACGCAGCGACCGCGGCGTACCAATTCACAAATACGATCGAGATAACAATTACCGCTACGGCGAGGGCAACGGTCAGCCGCTGGATACGCTTGAGTGTGAAACGCGTGGCCGCATCATCGATTCGAATGATGCCGTAAACAGAAATCGCGCGCGCGACGGCCAGCACGATTGTGATCAACACTGCCCCGCGCAGGATTCGCTGGGCGAAACCATAGCCACTCTCCGGCAGCGGAACGAATTTCGCGCCAATGAAAAAGTAAAGAGCGCCGCACAAAACAAGAACAATTGCGTAGCCGATAACCCAGAGTCTGTCGCGGGTAGCAGTTTCGACTTTTCCGCCGGCTTTCTGTCGCGTCGCGCGCTCCAACTCTTTCCGAATCTCGGGTCGTTTACGAAGTTCCTCCGCCGTTTCGGCCATCAAGATTGAAATCGAAACGGGTGCACAAACAGGCCGCACATCCCGGACTACCTCCGAAACGAATCTGAAGTGTGCTGTCAAACACACAAATCGCCGAGTTACTCGCTCAGGAAGCAGAACGCGAAACAGGCATTCTTTCGCGCGCGTTTCGTCGAGCAGCGCGCAGCGCATTTCTATGGCCGGAGGAAGTGTCGGAGCTGGTTAGGCAAAATCGCACGCTAACTGAGTTGCGCAGCATCGGCCCGTTCATCGAGAAACAAATTCGAGAATGGATCGACGATCCCCCAAGCCATACAAAAACAGTTGCCGCGGTTCGTAAGGATTTTATCTCGCTCGCTGAGGCGCGGCGTATCCTGGCGGCACGAGTTTCATGGCCAAAAAAGCTACGCGGCGATTTGCAAATGCACACTCGCTGGAGCGATGGCTCGGGCACGATTGCGGAAATGGCCGACGCCGCCAAAAACCGCGCCTATGATTACATTGCCATCACAGATCACTCAAAAACTTTGAAAATCGCTGGCGGAATCGACGAGCGCGCATTGAAACGGCAGGCAACGGAAATAGCGAAAGTGAACACCGCACTTTCAAAATCCGGCGCACAACTGACTGTGTTACGCTCAATCGAGCTGAACCTGAACACGCGCGGCGAAGGCGACATGTCCCCGGAGTCACTGCAACAGTTGGATGTCGTCCTGGGCTCGTTCCATTCGGCTTTACGCACGACCGAAGATCAAACTGAGCGTTATCTCGCCGCATTGCGGAATCCATACGTTCACATTCTCGGTCACCCGCGCGGTCGCATTTACAATTTCAGGATCGGTTTGACCGCAGATTGGCAGCGGATCTTTGCCGAAGCTGCCAGACTCGATAAAGCGCTGGAGATTGATTGCTACCCGGACCGTCAGGATCTGAACGTTGCGCTACTCAAACTTGCGCGCGATCACGCAAACCGCATTTCGATCGGCACGGATGCTCATCACGCGTGGCAGCTTGAATTCGTCGATCTGGGTCTGGCCGCTGCACTCCATGCAGGGATCACTGCGGATCGGATCCTGAACTTCATGTCTGCTCTCGAGTTAAAGACTTGGGCGCGACGCCTGCGAGTTCGCAAAGCGAAAAAAGTGTAAACTGGCGATGGCTTGTCGTCTGCCTTCGTGGACGTATTACGGCCCCAGTTGGCAAATTGTTAGCGCAGCGCGCTTGATGGTGATTTCCACAGCGCCGGCTCGTTTTGCATGATTCTTCTTACCCGGCCATTCTTTGCCATCGAGATGCATCGCGCCTGGCGGTAAGCTGATTTTTAGCTCGCGGAATTTGCGCGGCATTAGTGGAACGCGCTTCTTTCGTCCGGCCAGATGCGCTTCGACATGCTTGACGAAAAGCTCGCGCTCATTTTCCCGCACCACAACAAAGTCCAGCAGACCGTCGTCGGTTGCCGCTCTTGGAGCAAGATGCAGCGCCGGTCCAGCCGAGCGGATATTCATCGCTCCCCAGAGAATGTAACGACCGGAAATATCTTCTCCGTCGATGCTCATTCTCCAGTGGCGAGCCGGATAATCGAGCGCTAACTGCTGCAGCAGCGACAGATTCGCGAACAGTTCTTCCTCCGGAGAATCCCCCTTGTCTTGTTGCGCTGCTGCAACTGGAAAATAATCGGCAAACAGTCCGCCTCCTGCTGCCTCGAAAAAGTGCCGGCGCCGCGATCCGTTGCGCGCCACGCCGAGATCGAAGGACCGGCGTTTTGCGCCATGCAGCGATTGAGCTATTTCTTCGACAGACGCAGTGAAACCGAGAGTGCGTGCCAAGTTATTTGCTGTGCCTAATGGCAAGATCGCCAGCGGAACCCCGCTACCCATAATCTCCCACGCAGTTTTCTGCACCGTGCCATCTCCTCCGGCCGCAACCACAAGATCAACCGGTCTCTTAAAGACCTTCTTCCATCCACGTTTCTTGATCGATTGGTACAACACCTGATGGCCCGATCTTTCCAGGATAGCAATCAGTTGGTTCTTGCCGTGTTTACGGTCTCCGGCTTTCGGGTTATGAATCAACAGAACTCGCATGGCTTATCGGGTAATTGAAACGTTTTACCACCTATTCGGCCAAAACCACTCTGATACGCGTTTCTTATTAGGAAGATGCGGATTCTGATTTCCAACGATGACGGTGTTTACAGTCCGGGGATCGTAGCACTGGCGAAAGCAGCCAGACGCTTCGGAGAGGTGCGCATCATGGCGCCTGATGTCGAACAATCCTCGATGGGCCACGCGATCACCGCTTCGCGACCACTGCGCTCCAAACGTATCCACCTCGACAGCTTCGAAGCTTATCGTGTTAACGGCACGCCGGCTGACTGCGTCGCGCTGGGCATGCATCGTTGGGGACATGTTGATGTCGTCCTTTCGGGAATTAATCTCGGCCTGAATCTCGGGAATTCATGCTGGCACTCCGGGACGCTCGCCGCGGCGAAGCAGGCGGCCTTGCTGGGATCCCGCGGAATCGCGTTCAGCACCAACGTGATCGATAGCCGCGAACCGGAATTCGCAGCACTCGAACCTTACGTCGTGCGTGTACTTGATTTGCTGCTGGGACTTAAGACGCTCTCCCTGGTCAATGTAAATGTTCCGGAAAAACCGAAAGGCATCCGTTGGACCCGGCAATCGGTGCGGCATTACGACGGCAAGGTTGTCCCCGATAAGGACCCTGCCGGTCGGCCCATTTTCTGGTTCACGGTGACGCCACTGCAAGGAGCCGCGAAAGGAACTGATCGCTGGGCAGTCGAACATCATTGGGTGTCGATCACGCCATTGCGTCTCGACCTCACGGATGAAGCAGATCTTGCCCGAGCCCTGGCTCTTTCAGATATGCCCGCGACGGAAGTTTCTAAAAAGCGCCGCCCGGCGCGGTCCGGTGAGAAGAAGCAAAAAACGCGATAAATCTTCTGCTAAAGCGCCACAGTGGGCAACAGATTGCCCGCTCTGCCACCGCCCCCAGCCCTGAAGGTAGCACACAGGCTGTAACCGGAGGAAATCCGCGGAAAAACAACGCACCGGCAACCGGCAACTTGCGTAAGGACCGGACTCTTCCCTAAAATGACCTCATGCCGAGGGAACCAAAGCAGGCGCACGCTTCGAATCGGACGGGAGGATTACGGTCCAAGCCAATGCCGACGAAGTTGTCCAGTAGCTCAGCGCTTGATGAGACAGCCGAGCAATTCCACATCCTGGTGGATAGCGTGGAGGAATACGCCATTTACCTGCTCGATTCGACCGGCAACGTCATCACTTGGAATACTGGGGCTGAGAAAATCAAAGGCTACTCGGCAAAAGAGATCATCGGAAAAAACTTCGCCTCCTTCTACACTGCAGAGGACGTCGCAGCCGGTAAACCGCAACGCAACCTGCGCGAAACTTGCCGGCGCGGATACATTCGTGATCAAGGCCTCCGCGTCCGCAAGGACGGATCAACCTTCGAAGCGGAGGTTATTATCACGGCACTTCGTGATGACACGGGCAAAATTCGTGGCTTTTCAAAAGTAACACGCGATATCACCGATCAAATTCGGAGCCGGGAATTTGAAGCAGAAACCATTGCAGCGCAAAAGGCGAGCAAAGCAAAGGACGACTTTCTGGCGGCGCTTAGTCATGAACTGCGCACGCCGCTGACACCGGCTTTAGCGGCGGCAACATACCTGCAGGAGAATGCGGAAAGACTTCCGCCAGATTTCGCGGAGGACGTCGAAATTATCAAGCGTAACGTGCAGTTGCAGGCTCGGTTGATTGACGACCTGCTCGATCTCACTCGCATTGCCCGGGGCAAGCTTCATCTCGAGCTGGAAGACTGCGATGCGCACACGATCATTCGGAACGCGCTCGAAGTTGCACAGTCACATATCGCGGCGAAGCACTTGAAGCTCTCGACTCACCTTGAGGCAGAGGAATATCATATCGTGGCTGATTGCATCCGGCTTCAGCAAGTGTTTTGGAACTTGATCAACAACGCGGTGAAATTCACCTCGCAAGGCGGAGAGATTACGATCCGCACGTTTAACGACAAGCAGAGCCGTTTCCATTTTGAAATTGTCGACACCGGAATCGGCATTGAACCGCAGCGGCTCGCTTCGCTGTTTCAGCCATTCGAGCAGGCTGATCCTTCAGTGACCCGGCAGTTCGGCGGACTCGGCCTCGGGCTGGCAATTTCCAAACGTCTCGTGGACCTGCATCGTGGCACAATCGAGGCGGAGAGCCGTGGCCGAAGTTTCGGCGCCACATTCAAAGTAATCCTGGATACGGTGTCAGAGGAAACCGCAGCGGCCGGTCTGAACGATCGTATCGGCGGCAAAGCATCCAAGGCATTGCGAATCCTGCTCGTGGAAGATCACCGCGATACCCGACGCACCTTGTCGCGCCTGCTCACTCATTTCGGTCACAATGTCGTAACTGCGGATAATGTCGGCACCGCGAGGGAGAGCATGGCCTCAAACGATGTTGATGTGTTGTTGTGCGATATCGGTCTGCCCGATGGAAGCGGTTTCGAGGTGGCCGCCCAAGCCCGCGCAAAAGGTCATATCAAGGCAATTGCCCTCACCGGGTTTGGCACTGAGAACGACGTCCGGCGCTCCAAAGAAGCCGGATTCGATTTTCATCTGGTCAAACCCCTTAACTTCCAAGAGTTGCGAAAGGTCCTCGATCAGATCGCATCCCATCAAGCTGCGTGATTCGTAGCCACGTCTCTGCGGGTCCCTCGGCAGAACTGACTGCAGCACTGGATTAGACTGGCCACAGGGCCCAGATCGGCCGGATTCCGTCATCCGCCTAACCGCTGGCTGCGTCCTCAAATCCCTTATGCCGCCGAGAGTTCACGAACAACTGCCCGCGGTTCTTTCTCGTCGCGCAGGCCTTCGAACGTGGCGTGACGCAGCAGGCCATAGTTCGTCCATTCCGTGAAGCTAACTTGAGCGACAAGCTCCGGTTTAAGCCAGCATAGCTCTCTCATTTCCTCAGTGGTGATGCCTTCGCCAAAATGACTCGTGCGGCTGATCGGCAGATTATCGAAGGGACATTTATTCGTCAGGCGTGGACGCATGACTTCTATGACTCTGGCACGGACATGCGGATTGAAGCCCTGCCGCACTTTGCCCGCGAACAACAGTTTTTTCCCTTCGTAATATCCGACCAGGATCGACTGAAAACTGCTTGCGTCCGGTTTGTAGCCGCCGATGACGAATTCCTGAGCCTTGTTTATTTTGAATTTCACCCACGTGGTCACCCGTGTGCCTGCGCGATACTGCGAATCGCACTTCTTTGCGATCACGCCCTCAAGTCCCGCAGCCTTTATCATTTCAATGATGTCTTCCGGCGAGCCCGAGAGGTTTGCGTTGTAACGGACATCTGATCCTTCGAGGATTTCGCATAATTTTTCTTTCCGTTCTCGCAACGGTTTTTTCGTCCAGTCTTCTCCTTCGAAATTGAGGAGATCGAACGCGTAATAAACAATTTGCCAATTGCGTCCCAGCGAGGCTCTGTTTTGCAGGGCCTGGAACGACGGGCAGCCGTTCGAATCGACCGCAACGACTTCTCCGTCAATCAACGCTGTACCCGCCTGGATTGCCTGGACCGCCTCGCTTACGGCTGGAAACTCCTGCGTCAGATCCTTCTCTCTGAGCGAGAGCAGGCGCACGTTTTCGTTACGTTTTAATGCCAGTGCGCGGTAGCCATCCCATTTCACTTCGTACATCCATTCGTCGCCGTGCGGCAGTTCGCGCACTGCCGTCGCTTTCATCGGCCGAATAAAGCGCGGCGCGGCAACCGGCTTCGTTTTCGTGGACTTCCTCTGCGCGGATATCGCTGCGCGTCGATTCTGCTTCCGGACCTCGGACGATTTGCCTGCAATTTCATCCATCGTTCGACCACTCAAGACGGAAATATCACTCCGCCGTGCCGGAATTCTCTGTGCATTCTTGCCGGTTTTCCGCAGTGACCACCTTGGTTTGCCGTTCTCATCCCCTGCTCGCTCCAACGTCCATTCGCCCTTCAATTTTGTTCCCTTCAGAAAAACAGAAAGCCGTCCTTTCCAGTAGTTGCCGTCGACGATTTCGAACGTGCCGAGATCCCACACCATGACGGTGCCACCGCCGTATTCACCTTGTGGAATTACACCTTCGAATTCCAAGTACTCGATGGGATGATCCTCGGTTTCGAACGCCGAGTGTGTTTCGTGCTTGTCGAGCGGCATGCCTTTTGGCACGGCCCACGACTTCAGCACATTGTGCATTTCAAGGCGAAGATCGTAATGCAAATGACTTGCGGCGTGCTTCTGCACCACAAAACGGCGACGGCTTCCCTGTGCACTGCGCCTGGGAATTTTCGGCACAGGCTCCGTCGTATGCGCAAAATTTCGTTTCACGCGGTATCGGAGAGTGAATGTGGCGCTCTGCGTCGGGGCGATATCCGTTCAGAAGCAAACTCTTTCGGCAGTTTTTGTTTGAGCTTTCGCAAAGGCGCAAAGAGATCGCCGATACGTTTCAGCCTGCGCAATCCTTCTTCCGGATGGAAATCAAAAAGCGCGGCATCGGATTTTTCCAGCATCTTTACCAACTCGTTCCATCGAACGGGCATCGAGACATACGGCCGGGCGCGTTTTGCTCGCAACGAGTAAACGCCAACCGTGGTTTTGAAATCGGCGTTCTGGCTCCAATCGATGAACACTTTGCCGACGCGCAGGTTCTTGGGCATTTCGGCGACAATCTTGTCGGGGTGTTGTTGCTCCAGCAGTTCCGCTGTCGCGCGCGCGAAGGACTGCGTCTGATCGTATATCACAGGGGTGTTAAGCGGGATAAAGACCTGAATGCCTTTCGACCCCGAGACCTTCGCGAAACATTTCAGCCGTAATCGGGTGAGCACGTCCCGGAGCAACAACGCCACCTCTGCGCAGTCGAGAACGTTTGCGTCCTCACCGGGATCGAGATCGAACACGAGGTGCGTTGGGCGTTGAATCTGCGGAACACAATGAAGAAATGGATGCAACTCCAGCGCGTCGATGCTCGCAGCCCACTCCAACGTATGGCGATCGTTGATAAGAACGTAACGGATGTCGGGACCGCCCTCGTGGCGCGGCACCGGAAATGTCTTCACCCATTCGGGAGTGAAACCGGGCGCGTCCTTCTCATAAAATGCTTCGCCAAAGACGCCGTTCGGATATCGCTTCAGTGTCACTGGCCGGTTTCGAAAGTGTGGTAGCAAATACGGCGCGACCCGCCGGTAATAATCAACGACATCGGCCCTGGTGAATTTTCCGGCCGGGTAAGGAATTTTCTCCGGATGCGAAACTGCAATTCTGTATTTCGAGCCCACCGAAAAAAAGAAACGATACCGGTACTACAGCTGCGCGTTTTCATCCGAGCAGGCACATCTCGGGCAGTGGCGGGCGCCTTCTCTACAGCCTTCCCGATACTGGCGATGCCCGCACCCTACCCCGCAAACTTTTGTGGCATATGCAACAAAAGTTTGTGGACGGATGTCTGCTCCTGCGGCGGCCCTCCGGAGATAAATGCGACGCTCGGCTTCAGCGTGCGATCAATTTGCTGAACCGGCTGCAGTCGCCTCCAGCGGTCTCGTCCTGATACAGAAACGCGAGCTTTTCTTTCTCGAACTGTCGAAGAACTCTTCCCAATCAATTCGCTCAAGCGACTCCGCGCCTGAATAATCTGGATAATCGATCCGCAGAATTCCAGGTTCGTGTCCTTTGCCGACCGTCCGCTTTACCGTAGCTGGAAAACCGCCGCGCTCTTCGACCCAGTTGCGGATCTCATCATGGTCCGTCGTGACATGGCTGCCATGTTCAGTACCGCGAGACTTTTGGCTGCGGCTCGACTGGCGACCACGCGATGAAGTCGTGGATCTCGTGTGCGAGCGGCTACTCCTGGATTTCGCGTGGGATGCGCTGGTTCTGGATTTCGCGTGCGATCGGTTGCTGCGCGATCGTAACCGATGTCCATCGTGGGAATCGCCGCCGTTCATTCGTCCGTGGATCGTCTCGAGCAATGTCTTGCGGTTCTTGTGCTGCTTTTCGTACCGCTCGATCTGTTGAAGCTCGGACCGTGAGCAGTTCGCGATCGCGCGCTCCACCTGGTCAACGGTTTTGTGCTGATAATTCTTGATCGGCAGATTGCGATCGGGCGATTTGCCACGCCGATCTTTGCGTTTTTCAGATTTGGTTTCGCCGAAACGCGACCGTTGTTTATTGACGATTCGCGCGG
>CAWIPQ010000023.1:0-28682 GCA_963838045.1 uncultured Verrucomicrobiae bacterium
GCCGCTTCGGCCAGCGGAAATTCTTTGCCGATCACCGGACGCAACGTCCCGTTTTCCAGACCGGCCACGAGCGCGGCGTGAATGCTTGCCAGTTCTGCCGGGGGCGTGTTCGGCAAGATCATCCCGCGCACATCGACATCGCGCTGCATCGTATTGCGCGGATCGATCTCCACCGGGCCGCGGCTCCCGATGATCACGACGCGCCCGCCTTTTGCGAGAATGGTCAGATCCTTCCCGAGATTCACGTTCGCGAGCATTTCCACGATCACGTCTACGCCGTGCCCACCGGTCGCCTTCATAATCTGCTCAAAATGATCAGGCGTGCGATGATCGAACACTTCGTGAGCGCCTTGTTGACGTGTGAGGTTAATTCCATCATCGCTGCCCGCCGTGCCGAACACGCGCAGAACCGCGAGCACGCGCCAGTTGGACCGCCGCCGTCCCTACACCGCCGCTCGCGCCATGCACCAGCACCGTTTCACCTGGCTTCGCATCGGCGCGCTGCAACAACCCGCGGTACGCCGTCGCGTACGGCGTCCCCATGGCTGCACCTTGCGCGAACGAAACATTTGCCGGCAACGGATACACCTGGTCTTTTTTACACAACGCAAACTCTGCATACGTCCCGCTGATCGATCCCGCAGTATAAACGTGATCGCCGGGACTTTAAACTCAGTGCGACGGATCCGAGCCAATTTGCTCGATCACACCCGCGCCATCGTTCCCCGGGGTGTAAGGCAACTCCGGCAATCGCGCGTACGTTCCAGCGCGAATGTAAGTCTCGACCGGGTTGATGCCGGTGGCATGCATTCGAACAAGCACCTGACCCGGACCGGGCTGCGGCGTCGGCACTTCTTCGATCCGAAGAACTTCCGGGCCACCAAACTCGTTTACTCTAATTGCTTTCAATTCTTCGCTCCGTAAATCAGACCTCAAATATGTGACGCCCAAACCTCAGCCTGCGTCAGCCGTCACTCGCCAGGGTCTTCGCCTCTGCCGTGACAGTTCCCAAACCTAAACGACCCAATTCTGGTGTGCCAGTCGTTAGGCGTGCTGGTCGCCGGATAGTACGTCCCGGTGTACCAAAACGTGCAGTCGTCACTTGGATCGATCGACATCTGACTGTAGTCTCCGAACGCGATGTAGTTCAACTGAACCCCACCGCCGTCGACCAGTGATTTCTCGCCAAGCGGGAATGTGCCCAAGGGGTCGTTAGGCCGGCGGCCCGTGTAGTGGATCGAAGGAAACACACTGGAGCCCGAAACGCTGAAGCCCATTGCGATATTTTGCTTCGTATCCATGGCTATACTCCCGAGCCACCGGTCATTGGCATCAGGCGCATAGGTTCCCTGTTGATAAATTTCCCACGGCCCGCTTGTGTGTCCTCTGGTTTTCATGCGCAGCTCGTACCACCGGATGCCCGCGTGGTTCTGTGAGGGATCGCCGTCCGCGGCCACGGTATGATTGAACAGCAGCGTCTGGCGACTGCCGAAATTGCGATACGTCAGCCGCTGCATCATATAGCCGTAGGAAAGCGAATCGAGCAGCTGAAAGACTCCCGGCTGTTCGATGCAGGCCTGGTTTTGGCATGCGTTTGAGTTAAACGTCTCCGGAACAAGGCTTGTGGTCGGGATAAACGTCGAAGACGAAGGAGAATTCCAGTCCACATGGAATTCGTACACTTGAAGCCGCCCCGCGGGGAAACCGAGGTTCGAATCCTGGACTTGCACGATATATTCAGGCGAGTCCTTTAGCGGCAATCTCCTGCCCTCGAGATCCGCGGCGAGCATATGGCTATGAGTGATCGCCGGCGGCGTATTTTGCGGAGCTGGCACAAAGAATGTCACGAATTGCGGTTGCTCCTCTCCCTTTAGCATGGCTGCTTTTTCGAAGGCAGAGATGGTATTGCCCAATCCGCTGAAGATTTTATTCGGGTCCGCAGTCGCGTAGTACGCGTCGGTAAACACAGCAATCTTCGGATAATCGTTGAAGTAGTTTGAGAGACCGTTCTCGGTGTTGTTGACCTCAAACGCGTACTGATCGTAATCCCCTGTCGGGTCCGGGGTCCGTGAAACGGCTACGCATAAGTCCTGACCGTACTGCAGCGCGCCCGGACGGGCCACGATCCACCGATTGGCATATCGATCGAACCGCACCACCGTATCACTCCAATATTGGTTGCCTCCACAATCAGGCTGGTTGTGCCAGAACGTGGTCATGCCCACTGGACCAGCCAAAACATTGCCGGACTTATCGTAAACGACCATGGCGGTGTTAACTGCCTGCACATAATGATTGAAACCCACCGCGCCGCTGTCGTCGGTAGCGTACTCGTCCAGGGAACAATCGTCGCCCGAGGGCAATTCGCCGACATGAAGCCCTTCGAAGTTCACGATCGGATCTGAAAGAAAACCAGCGATCGGCTTTCTGTTTGTGACAGGCCCTCCCGGACCGATCATCGTCGGGCAGGTGAGCATCTCCCTAAGCGGTTGTGACACTGAATGCGAGTGCGCGCTCCCCACGGTCATTATCCAGCCGGGCGGGAGTCCGGCGTTAACCACACCGGCAAATGTTCCGACCAACCCGGCCACGAGCACAGCAACAGGTAATGCTTTCACGAAAACTCCTTTCGCACGACGAGTTAGTATCGCGCAAGGCGAATATGCCGCGATTCAGTTATACGCCCGGATCGGCAAAGGTTTCGACCACTAGCTGGCCGCATTCAATCGCCTCTGCCTGTGCGCCCGGCCAGACTGGCGACTGTCGCGATCAATTCCTGCGCTTCCACCGGTTTTGAAAGGTGCACCTGATAGCCTGCCAGCATTGCGCGTGTCCGATCCTCCGAGCGCGCAAAGGCGGTCAATGCCAGGGCCGGAATTTTCGAGTTCTCGACCGCTCCGGTGCGCAACTCGCGTATCATTTCCAACCCGTCTTTGTCCGGCATGCCGATGTCGCTGATGATGACATGCGGTTTTTCCTGGTCGACCAAACGCAAACCCTCTTCAGCGGACGAGGCCAGAAGAACTTCTGCTTTCCGGCCACTCAACAATCGCCGAATCAGATCGAGCGAATCGCGATCGTCATCAATCACCAGAACGCGAACGCCATCGAGCGTTACATCAATTGTCGCTCCCGCTCCGTCGTGGCCAATCGGATGACGGTCATCCGATTTTCGCTTCAAGACGGTGAGTGGCAAGGTAACAGTGAACGTTGCGCCCTGGTTAAGCCCGGGACTTTCCGCCCGAATACTGCCTCCGTGCAGTTCGACCAGACTCTTCACAATCGATAACCCGAGACCCAGACCGCCCTGATGCCGGGTTAGCGAAGATTCCTGTTGCCGAAAACGATCGAAAATAAACGGCAAAAATTGCGGCGCGATTCCCTGGCCGTTGTCGCTGACCACGATCTCGACATGCGAGTTAACTCGATGCACCACTATATTCATGCGGCCACCCTTGGGCGTAAACTTGATCGAGTTGCCGATCAGGTTCCAAAGCACCTGTTGTAGCCGCGCCGGATCGGCCATGATCGGGTCGATCGGATCGACCATCTTCGCGATGCGGATTTGTCGCGCTTCGGCTGCGGGCACAAGCGATTCCACTGCCGCATCGATCACCGCAGCCAAATCGGTCGGTTGCACATCCAACCGCGTCTTCCCGGAAATGATCCGGCTCATCTCCAGCAGATCTTCGATGATTCGGGTCTGAGCCCGCGCGTTTCGTTCGATTGTTTCGACCGCTTCTTGAATCGCGTTCTCGTCTGTCGCCACGCGCAGCAGTTGTGTCCAGCCCATGATCGCGTTCAAAGGCGTTCGCAATTCGTGCGATAGCGTGGCAAGAAATTCGTCTTTCAGGAAACTGGCCCGTTCTGCTGCCGATCGTGCTGCGCGTTCGCTCTCCAGTAATCGCTGACGCTCCTCCATCGAATGTAGCTGTTCACTAATGTCGGTGTTGGTGCCGAACCAAAACCGCAGCTCGCCCTTCTTATTATGGAACGGCATCACTCGTGTGAGAAACGGCCGGAACACGCCATCGAGTCCCTTCAATGGAAACGTCATATCGAACGGTTGTCCGGTGGCGATGGAAGCTTTCCAGCGCTCCATCACCTTGGGCAGTTCTGCCGGATCGTGCACAACCTGCCAGCCCCAGCCCTCCATTTGTTCCGGCGTCGTGCCCGTGTACTCGTACCACCGGCGATTGTACCAAAAGATCCATCCGTCTGGTCGCGCGATCCATGCCAATTGCGGAATCGAATCGGCCATTTGACGGAAACGCGATTCGCTCTCGGCGAGTTGCGCGCCCAGTTCAGCCGATTGGCGCTTCGCCCAATGCCCATGCTGGACCGCGTAAATAATAACGGCGCAGGTAATCGCGAAAGAACTGAGGTTGAGCAGACCGATATCGGTGAATCCGCTTCCCCACTGCATCCAGATCGGCGACAGCAGCAGCGAAATAATTGTCGTAGTAACTCCAGCCCGCGTTCCACCCCAGAGACTGGCCACGATCACCGCCGGAAAAAATGGCATGAACGGTACATCCGTGCCGACCAGCCGATAAATACCCATCCTTGCCAACGCCGCGACGAGCGCCATCAGCACACCGATCAGAATCGAGCGTAAACGCTCCTTGGTCAGATCCTTCACCGCTTCCACCATTTTCCCGAAAACAAAATCGCATGCAAGATGCCGCGAGTGGCAGGGATTGTCCCAGAGGCCGAATAAATTCAGACGACGCTATTGGCTTGTTGAGAAAGCTCGCGATTTAGCCCTCGGATACGCCTTACGGCTGGATTCCAATCAGAGTGGAATCGGCACCCCGCCTTCGCACGGGGCTCCTCGACGCAAAAAAACGCTCCGCGTTTCGGCGGAGCGCTTTTTGGTATCGCGCGCGATTGCGCTAATCAACTACGACATAGTCTGGATCACCCGCGCAGATTACTCGCTCCGTGTATACGAAGCCATCCACGTCAACCGCGACCCAGCAGCCGTCCACGAAGACGAAATAGGTGTTCCCGATCAGCCGGAAATGACTCGCACCGTATCGTTGGACAAAGAATTCTTTCGGATGCCGCCCGAGACTGAACACTTCACTGTGACGGGACCTGAACTCTTCCTTGTTGACTGTCGTCGTCTGTTTCGTGTTCTTCGCATGCGTCTCGCTCTTGGTGGAATACGCACCAGATTGCGCACGACCTTTAACGGTTGTTTGTCCATGCACATTCGTGCTCGTCTGCGCTTTGGCATCCGCATTGCCCGGTTCCTTTACGCGTGTCTTCTTCCCTTTCACCGGTGCAGTAGTCTGCGTTTCATTGGTTTGCTCCTGATTCTGTTGCTGGTCCGTTGTCTGGCCCAGCGCCATAATCGGTAACCCCAATATCACTGTCATTGTAACGATCCTCATAATTTCTCCTTTCATGCTGTGTTATTCGTATCCTTACTGAGCTGCGGCCTTGTTAATAAGCCAGTAGGATGAGCAACCTGGCCGGTGTCCGGGCATTTTCGTAGTTTCAATCGCGTGGTGATTTGTGCACGATGAAGTCCATAGCGATTCATGCAGACGCGCCGATCTTTTCTCCGCACATCGCTCGCGGCGACAACCGCAGTGCTTGCCGATCTCTCGAGCATTGTCGGGAACGAGAGATCGACAATATCCAAGGCCTCATCGGATCCATTCATTGATGGCGTCAAGTTTCTCACGCCGGACGCACCCGATTACGCAACCGCCCGGGAGGTTTACAACGCCGGAATCTTAACCCGACCCAAAGTCATCGCTTCTTGCATATCTGAGACTGGCGTTCAACGCGCCCTCGAACGAGCGAAGACGGAGAACTGGCCGGTAGCGGTAAAAGCAGGAGGCCATTCCTTTGAGGGATTTTGTCTGAATGACAATGGACTGGTCGTGAGCGTCTCGCCGATGCGCGAGATGCGGCTTGAACCGAAGAGCAATATTTTTACCGCGGGTTCGGGTTGTCGATTGGAAGAAGTAAACCAGTTCCTCCTGGCGCGGGGCCGCTTCCTGCCCGCTGGATCTTGCCGAACGGTTGGCCTCGCAGGTCTCACACTTGGCGGCGGCTACGGGATGTTCGCCAGAAAATGGGGTCTCACCTGCGACCATCTGCGCCGAGTCAAGATGGTCGATGGCGCCGGGATAATTCGCGACTCAAACGAGGAGCCGGATTTGCTATGGGCTGCGCGCGGCGGTGGCAACGGCCATTTCGGGATAGTCACCGAATTGACGTTCAATACGCGTCCTGCGCCGTCGCAATTTTCGTCATGGAAATTCAGGACCTACAAACTCGATCCGAAACGCGCCACGGCGTTGCTGGAGACCTGGTTCGACGCGACCTCCGATTTGCCTAACGAGTCGTTCTCGGCCTGGATCATGAACGGCAGCCAGGTGACCGTGCTTGTCACCACCATCGGTGGGCGCGAGCAAAAAGGTTTGGTGAATTTCCGGCACCGAATGGGTGCGCTATCGAAGAAAACAACCTCTGGTGGTCCCACTTCGCTCAAGAAAGCTTTGGCCTGGTATTACGGGGATTCGGGTCCGGTTTATTTCAAAAACGCCAGCGCCGGATATTACAAAGGGATAGCCGACATTGCGTCTGCGTTGCCCGGTATTTTCGAAGAAGTTCTGCGTGTTCCCGGTCTGATCTTTCAAATTAATACCATGGGCGGCGCTATTGACTCCGGGGTCAACGGCGCCTATCCGCATCGCGCTTACCCGTACCTCGGCGAATCGCAGGCATACTGGGAATCGCCCTCGCACGCCGCGGCTCTTCAAGAGGCGGCAGGCCGGATGCGCGATCATATTGCGCAAGCCGGGATCACCCGTCATTACGCAAACTACCCCGATCTCGCGTTCACAGACTGGCCAACTGCTTATTACGGCGCAGAAAACTACCCGCGCCTCCAGCAGCTCAAACTGCGGTACGACCCCGACAACCGCATCCGCTATCCTCAAAGCGTGCGACTGCCCGATTGATTACGAAAGGCGGAATTTTGAAAACCGGGCCGTTACTTCGCATCCGTTCAGATCGAACGTCCAACGTGAAACGCCCAACTCCTTCTTAATTTTCTCTTCTTACTTCTCACTTTCCAAGGGTAGACTTCCGCGTGAAGCTCGCGCTCACCGGAATCATTTTGGAAGAACTGGCGGATTTTCTGCAAAAACGCGGCGCGCCCTCTTATCGCGCGAAGCAGATTACCGATTGGATCTACAAAAAACGCGTCGCCTCATTCGAGGCCATGACCGATTTGCCTAACGATCTTCGCACCGAGTTTACAGCGGAATTTGATAGTCCGAAGATGGAAGTCGTCCGCGTCCTTGGTTCGAAAGACACGACCCGGAAATTCCTTTTCCGTTTACGCGACCAAAACCTTATCGAATCCGTTCTGATTCCGGCGTCGCCCGCACTTTATGGCCAACCCTCGGATCGCCAGACCATTTGTGTCTCCAGCCAGGTCGGCTGCGCTTACGGCTGCAAATTTTGCGCCAGCGGACTGGAAGGCTTGACGCGCAATCTCGATGCAGCCGAGATGGTACAGCAGCTCATCGCTGTGGAAGAGAGCACTGGCGAAAAAATCGATAACGTCGTCTTCATGGGAATGGGCGAACCGCTTGCCAACATGAAAAATCTTTTGCGCGCGATTCGCATCATCAACGCGCCATGGGGTCTCGGCATCGGCGCCCGCCACATTACCGTTTCCACCAGCGGACTCGCGCCGCAAATACGCGAGCTGGCTAACGAGTCCACACAGTTTCGTCTTGCCCTGTCACTGCACGGCGCAACCGACGAGGTGCGCGGCCAGATCATGCCGGTAAACAGGAGGTATCCACTGAAAGTCTTACTCGAAGCGTGCGATTATTACGTCGCGAAAAAACGAAGACTGACGTTCGAGTACATCCTGATCGCCGGTGTCAACGATAGCGATGAGCAAGCGCATGAGCTGGCGAAAATCGCGCGCCGTCTATCGGCCAGGATCAATCTCATCCCGTACAACACTGTCGAAGGCCTGGAATGGTCGCGCCCCTCGCGCGCGCGTCAGGAAAAATTTCAATCGATCCTGCGGAGGGCCGCGTGACCGCAACCCTGCGCCGCGAGAAAGGGCACGATATCGCTGCCGCTTGCGGGCAATTACGATTACAAACAAACCGTGCAGAGCGCGTGTCATAACTCTTACTTTTCTTTCCTACTCCTGACTTTTCGAAAAGCGTAGAAACGAACGGGTTTCAAGTTCCATCGGAAGTTTTGGGCTCGTCCCTGCAATTGAATTTGCGTTTATTCAGTCGCGAATTTTTGATAATGAACCGAACGAATGAAGCTTGCGCTCAAGCCAGAAAACGTTGCGCGGTTAGTATTCTTCATCCGCGGTGAAAAGGTGATGCTTGATGCCGATCTAGCCGCGCTTTACGGCGTTCGGCCGAAGGCGTTGAATCAGGCTGTAAAAAGAAACATAGAAAGATTTCCTGGCGACTTTTGTTTTCAACTAACCGCAAAGGAATGGGCGGACTTAAAGTCCCGCATCAGCGAGAGGATTGCTCAAGCTCCTCGCAATGAAGTGTCCAGGGCAGAACTGGTCACAATTTGTGACCAGTTCCATGCGCCATCGAGGTGCAACGTATCGGCCTTACGCTTTTACCGAACAAGGGGTCGCAATGCTCTCCAGCGTTCTCCGCAGCACTCGCGTCGTCGAAGTGAATATCGCAATCATGCGCACTTTCGTGGAACTCCGGCGGCTTATGGATACAAATCGCGATCTCGCTCTCAAAATTGAAGCGCTGGAGAAGAAATACCACGAGCAATTCGCCGTTGTCTTCGAGGCAATCACGCAATTGATTGCGGTCCCAGAGGAGCCGCACAAACAAACCGGCTTTCATTCATGACTTCTTTGCTCTGTGACTGGTTCGTCGCTAAAAAAAGAGAGTCATGAGCTCATTCGTAATTGTCCCTCACGATCGATGCGATAATACTAAAACAGGAGCACGATGAACGAGATGAAGCATGATCACGAACATCACGAAGGTCATTCCCATTCCCCTCGTTGGAAGCGAGTGCACCACAGTTGGGTTTTTTGGGTTGCCGTGTTCCTGATGATGCTGGCCATCGTGACCTACGTCATGACAGGCGACTTGTTCTGGGGCCTTCGTGGCCGGCCAAAACAGCCCCAAACGCAAACCGCCCCGTAGCGCCATCATTTCCTGCGTTCTGTTGTAGTGGGTTTTCTCCGGGCAGTCTCCTCTCTCGATCTTTGAGTTCGGCTTATTCCTTGGCAGGATGCGAGACAAGCGGATCAAAGGGAATCCTCTGGGTAGAGTTGTTGGCAACTGTATGGTCTAAGTTTCAGCTCCGACGCATTGAGGAATTATTTTGTTTGAGTATCAATTCGCAAAAGAGCGGGAAATGATCGGACGCCAGACGAGCAAGCGGGGTGCGATGGACCTCGAGATGTGTAGGAGACAAAGCGGAGTTTACGAAAATGTGGTCGACTGCGAGCGTCGGTAAACGAGTGGGAAAAGTTCGGAATGCCCCCGGTAGCCTAACGAGCGTTCGGACGTCGCGGAGATGCGTTGATATGAGCCGGTAAGCGCGCGAGGTTCGCACACTGTTGAAATCTCCGAGTAGAATGGCCGGCTCGTCCGGTGGGACAGACCCTAGCCAGGCCGATCCAATTAGCAGTTTCGCCTGCAAGCTGCGCTCGGTGTAGCCGAGGCCAAAATGACTGTTGATAATGTGCACCGGACCGAGATCGGTTTCCGCTTGGATCCAGATCGCGCTGCGCTGTTCACGGCAGTACCATGGCGGTGCGCCCGGCATCCCGGTGGCGCATTTCAGCGCGATCGGGAAGCGGCTCACGATGGCGTTGCCGTATTGCTCGTCGCCGCTACGCATTGCCGGATGAAAGTGATATTTCCAACCGAGGTGCCGGGCGATCGTGGCCGCCTGGTCGACATGTGCTGAACGCGCCCGGCCAAGGTCCAGCTCCTGCAGGCCCACTATGTCAGCCGACATGCTTGCAATCACTTCCGCGATGCGACTTTCAGAGCGTTGTCCGTCCACGCCGACACAACCGTGAACATTATACGTGGCGACACGTAATTGTTGTCCGGTGGGTTCGGTGGTCATCTCCGCATCAGCAGGGCTTCTGCCTTACATCTGCGAGGCGAGCAGCGAGCCTAGCCGCCCTTTGATTTTCTCGCCCCAGGGTCTCCGCCGCCAATCATCGAGCGTAATTTCGCGGGAATGACTTTTGTCTTCTTCGAAAACCCGCGTGTGCGCGGCGACGAATTTCTCATCAAGCACGTTTAAATTCGCTTCCTCGTTCAGAGATAAGGAACGATTGTCAAGATTCGCCGAACCGACAGACGCCCAGCAATCATCCACCAGAAGATATTTGCAGTGAAAACGCGCGGGCTGGTATTCATAAAAACGGGCGCCCGCTTCGAGCAATGCGTCGCCAACGCGTTTTGCCCACCGCACGAACCAATTGCGCGTCAATATCGGGGCCGGGCGTGATGATTTCCACTTTCACTCCTCGCCGCAGCGCATCGAGCAAGGTTTGCATGCAGAGTCCGTCCGGAATGAAATAAGCGTTCGCGATACGAATATGGCGACGGGCGGCAGCGATCGAAATCAGCAACATCAAGCGGGCGCTATCCGAGCCTTCGCCAGCGGAGCTTTTGAAGACCTGACACATGTCGTCACCTGCTGGTTCCAATTTTGGAAAATACTCATCACCGTGGAGTAATTCGGCGCGCGTCTGGAGCCAGTTATCCATGAACGCCTGTTGCATCTGCGCGACGGCAGGACCCTCCAGCCGATAATGCGAATCACGCCACCGGCCGTGAGTGCGCCCGTCGCCTTTCCATTCGTCCGCAATACCTGTCCCGCCGAGATAACCACTTCGCCCATCAATCACGAGAAGCTTGCGGTGCGTGCGGTAATTCATCGTCACGTTGATGAATCGGAAGATTTCCAATTGCACTCGGGAGTGGCGAATCCTGCCCATGGCGCGCCCATCCAGACAATCGCAACCGAGAGCATCTTGAAGGAAATGCACTTTTACGCCGGCCCGGGCGCGCTCCGTCAGCGCTTCGGCAAATGCATCCGACACTTCGCCTTCTTTCCAAAGGAAGTTCTCAAACGTGATGGTCCGCTGCGCGGAACGGATTGCCTCGAGCAATGCAGGAAAAATCTGATCGCCATTTTCGAAAGGGGTTACTTTGTTGCCTTTTAGCAAGGGTGGTCCGAGAAGATTTCCCATCGTCCGCACGAACACATCATCCCCGACCGCATAGTTGGTGATGATTTCGTGATGAATCTTTTTTTCTGATGGAAAGAAATTGCGGGCGAGGAACAGCGTGGCTGCTCCGCCAACAGCGGCTGCGCCAAGCACCTTCGGCCATTGAGGTGGGCAGGGACGACGGAAAGGATTCTTCACGCAAGGATATCGGATAGCCAACGGGATTGGTTCCCTTGGCATAATTCCGCGGACGGAGGAAAAGACGCGAGTCTCAATTCTGCCAGGCTGAAGTTATTTCCGTGCGAGCGAAGCGCAGCGCGTGATTAAATTTCGAAAAGCGCAGTCATCGACAAGACCAACCGCTAGACGAGTCCCGCAGGAGACTTGGTACTGGATTGTTATTTCCCGCGGCTCGCCGGTGGAACGATGCCGTTCATCCGGAGATACTCGACGATCTGCCCGTAGTGATCGAAGCAATGAGCCGCGGCAAACGTTGCCTGGAACAGGCGCGTGGTTGGCCTCCCATTACGCCAGGTAATCGGCTCGACCAGGTTCGAGCTGTTCAGGGTGGCGACCGATTTGTGGCCGAACGCGAAGGAATCTTTCAAAAACTTAATGATGTCGGCCTTGGCTTTCATGTTATCCGGGCCTTTGCCGTCATTTACCGTGGCCGGTGGTTTCTCGCCCGTAATCGGCGACCAAATGAGATAGTTGGCCGCGGCAACATGCTTCAGTTGCTCGCCAAACGTGCGCACACCTTTGTAATCGCTGCCGGGGATGCTGAGTTTCTCCGGAGAAAAATCGAACTTTTCCTCCGGCATCGCCTCGGCGGCACCAACAAGTTGCTTCTCAACAAGACTAATCTCCCGATCGATCTCTGACGCGATGCTAGGGGAAGGTGAGCTCGAAGCCTGCGGCGAGTCTTTGGCAGCCGGGGAGCTTTTAGTGTCCTGTGCGTAAACCAGGCTGGGGAACGAAAGTGCTGTTAGCAGTAAAAAGGTTTGGATGTGTTTCATAGAATTAGATTCTTTCGAGTTAGTGCATGAAAGAACTGGTTCGCACGATTAGCAAGAGGAGAGATGAATCCGATTCGCGGGTTTCGGAGTGACAGGTGAAGCGGCCGGATCACTTCGGAATCCGAAGGATGAAAATGGGACTCGTCGCGCGATGCAGTTCGCATACGGTCGAACCGATGGTCGGAAACGAATATGAGGCCATAGGAGGAAGTTAAATTATGGCTGACAATGGTGGTGGGCGGTGGAGGTGCCGCGGTGGTAGCGATCCTGGTGATTTTTCTGATCGTCGTCGGGGTGCTTCTGTTTGCGTTTGGCGGACAGTGGTTCGGCGGCAGTAGCGGCGGGACAAAGAAAGTAGACGTCAATATTTCGGCTCCGGCCAAACCCAGCAAGCCGTAGAAGAAGTCGTTGATTCCGGGAAATCGTTTCCCGATCGCGGTCCAGAAGGTCTCAGGCGGTCTATGGAAAAGCGGTGTCCGCCTCACTTTGACGTTCGCGGCTTTACTTCTGTCTTAGGTTGATCGTCGGTAACCACCGCGGTCCAGAACGCCTTCAGGCGGTCGATGGAAAGCGGTGTCGGTCCTGACTTTGACGTTCGGGGCTTTATTTGTGTCTTGGGTTGATCCTAGGTAACCAGGAGCCGTTTAACCGGTTGGCTTATGACGAGTCCTTCTACAATTTCTGGAACGTCCGCGACCGTGACCCGTCCGTAAAAAAAGTGATCAGGTTCAATTAACACAGTCACGCCGGTTGCGCATTGATCGAGGCAACTCGAGGTGCAGACCCTCGCCTCGCGCTTGGCGAGTCCCCGTGCGGCAACCTCCGCTTTCAGCGCCCGGTAGACTTCTTCCGAGTCTTTGGCCGCGCAGCATCCTTTCGGATTTTCGTCGGCTCTACGATTGATGCAGACAAATAGATAACGCCTCCGTTTCAGGTAGGTGACCGATGAGGAAATGGGTTCAGCACTCATTGTTAATAGTCGCCCTTCATTATCGATTCGTTAGGAGAAGGGCCGTCTATTCAAAGCTACAATGGAAATCCGGGGGCCGTATCTAAACATCTATCTGTTGAGACAGCCTGGATCAGCGCCAAGCCCGCTCCACGTTACAGCTCAGCCGCGTTAAAAGTGTCGCCCTGGTGCAGATCGCCGGTCTCATACCCGCGTCGGAACCAGCGGACGCGTTGTTCGGAAGTGCCGTGCGTAAATGAGTCGGGTACGACGTATCCACGCGATCTGGATTGGAGTCTGTCGTCACCAACAGCGCTGGCAGCGCGCATCGCTTCTTCTATATCTCCCGCTTCGATGACATGTTTGACCCGGTCGGTATAACGGGCCCAAACGCCGGCAAGAAAATCCGCCTGCAGCTCGAGTTTCACTGAGAGCCGATTGTACTCGGCTTCACTTACCCGGCCGCGCGCCGCCTGCATACGATCGGTGATGCCAAGCAGATTCTGCACATGATGTCCAACTTCGTGTGCTATGACATAGGCCTCTGCGAAATCACCTCCTGCGCCGAGTCGTTGCTGGAGCAAGCGGAAAAAACCGAGGTCGATGTAAACGCGTTGATCCTCCGGACAATAGAATGGACCGGTCGCGCCTCTGGCAAAGCCGCAGCCGGACTGAGTCAGATCAGTGAATAGCACCAATCTCGGTTCCTGGTATTCACGGCCCATTTGCTGGAAGATCGAATGCCAGGCGTCTTCGGTATCAGCGAGAACCACAGCCACAAACTTGGATGCCTCATCGCGCGGCGCCTGATTCTGGTACTGTCCGTGTTGTTGTGGTAATTGCGCGCTATCCTGCGAATTAAAAAGCGCCTGAGGATTGCCGCCGAGCAGGAGATAAAGCACTACGAGAATGACCGTCCCGATTCCGCCACCCATGACAATGCGTCCGCCTCCCCCACCCGAGCCACGCTCGTCTTCCACATTGTCGCTTTCTCTTCTACCCTGCCAGAGCATCTGTTTTGTATCGTGACGCCATTTATTGGCATGCACAATGTAAGAAACGGAGATCGCTTGCGATCTGGGTGTGCCTTCCGCCCGCACGCGGAATCTCGCGGAGCGCTTT
This sequence comes from uncultured Verrucomicrobiae bacterium, assembly GCA_963838045.1. Classification (GTDB taxonomy): domain Bacteria; phylum Verrucomicrobiota; class Verrucomicrobiia; order Chthoniobacterales; family UBA10450; genus Udaeobacter. The sequence goes on from CAWIPQ010000023.1 coordinate 14,330, forward strand.
TGGCCTTTCTCTGTCAAGCGGCATCCGCTAATTGAAGAGGCGTGGCATTGTCAGGCGAAATCTTGTAAGCCGTGAAATCCTTCCACTTGAAAATCGCCGATCGCGAAGAAGGTCCATACGCCGAAGCGCAAATCGCGCAGATGTTCGCGGATGGACGCATTGATCGAAACACACCGTGCAAACCCGCAGAGCGTGGCGACTGGAAATCGGTGGATGATTATCTGCCGATTTTGAAATACGGAACTCAGTTGCCGCCTCGCATCGAGAACCGTGCGGTCCCTCCGATGCCACCGCCAATATTGTCGTCGCAGTCGTCGCAACGAATCTCGATTGTGGATTTTGATATTCCGTTCTGGTCGGTTCTAAAGATCATGTTCAAATGGATGGCAGCAGGTCTCATTGTCATTCTCTGCTTGATGCCGGTGGTCATTCTGATTTGGCTGGTCGTCGCTTCAATTTTTGCGGCGCTTCTTAGCGGAGCGATGTCTACCTGGCATCATCCGTGAGCGCTGAGAGAGGCAGGCGAGGCGCCCCCCTACAGTGCGCGGTATTCCTGCATCGTAAGCCGGTTATGATAGACGTTAATAAGCCCGCTGTTATCGATAGTGGCTACAAAAGGCGTTCCGTGCGGCAAGACAGACACGATACACGCGTCGTCCTGACCGAAATCATCCAGGCATGACGAAATTCGGCGGACGCCACGTTTCAAAGGCGTTCGCAGGACTCGGGCTGAAGATCGCGACTAACTAGTGACCGGCAGGCCCCTGAGGAGGAGGCTCAGGCGGCGGTGTCGGTGTTTCTTTCCGTTGTGCCATTCCAAATCCTTAAATGGACGAGACGCCATGTCGAGAGATAATTTCAATGACGTGAAATGTGGTACTCGCTAGAAGTGCGCGGATGTAGTTGATTCGTATCAGATGCGAAAAAAAGATTCAGATGTTCACGCTCGTTCCCGGGTGTTGGTGTTGGTGGATGAATCGAATGTCGGCGGTTCTGTGCGGACCGCGGGACGCGGGCTCGATTGGTTAAGGCTTCGGGATTTTCTGGCCGGGCCAAACGGCAGACATGATCTGATCGAGATGGTGGTGTATGCCGGTTTGCCGCCTGCCATTCCGAGCTGGCAGGAGGAACGGGACAAGAAAAACAAGTTCGTCCATTGGCTGCGCTCCAACGGATTCATGGTCGTGACCAAAGACGGGGCGCCCGCCGAAGAAGGTCATTACAAGGCAAATGTGGACGTGATGATGGCGATCGACGCGCTCGAGCTTTCCATCGAGATGCGGCCTGATGTGGTGATTCTGGTCACTGGTGATGCCGACTTCGCTTATCTCGCCACCAAGCTGCGCCGGCACGGGATTCGCGTAGAAGTCGCATCGGTCGCCGCAACTCTCGGACACATCTTGAGATCAGCCGCGAATGAGGTGATCGATCTGGGGCCGCTGTTTCGGACATTCGAGATCATGGACGCGCGTGACGTGGGGACCGCGCCGGCAGGCAGGCAGGCAGCCAAGTCGGCGGCGCTAGCTCCGGAAGAGCGGGCGAGCAAAGTTCAGGATGCGCCGGCGCCAAAATCGCAGCGAACGCAACAGCAACAACGTCGAAGACGCAGGCCTCGATTTCGTCCGGTTGCTACGTCGCAACAAGCGGTCAAAAATGAAACTTATGGGACACAGCAAAGGTAGAGATAACGCCAGAAAACGTGCGAGACGCCGAAAAAAGACGGAACGCCTCGCGCTAGCCAGGCAGCCTTCGGGTGATGCTCCGGTTCGGCGAGGAAAGAAGAAGGCGGAGAAATAACCGCCGCCGCATCGGAAATCGCAAGCGACAGGCCAGTGGAGCACCTAATCTATTGCAAGCAGCCTACGGTAGTTGTGCTTCCGTCGCGATGCCTGGCAGCGTGAATCCAATCGCTTTCAAGCCCGCAGCGAGCGATTTAGTCTGCTCTGTAGTGAGTTCGACAAGCGGCGGCCGTACTCTGGCCCATTCCGGATCGTTCCTATAGATGGCAATCGCCTGCTTCAATGCCGCGACCATGGAGGGAATTTTACTGTTGCTGAACACCTCGCGCACCACGTTCAGTCGCTCCTGCTGGCGCTCCAATTTGGATGTTTGAGGTTCGATGTTTGATGTCCGACTTCTAATAGATTGCAAATACAGGTCGTGAATTGCTGCCGGGTTTACGTTGGCGGTCGCTGAAATCGAGCCGGCACCGCCATGGCGCATATTGGCGAGTAGAAATGATTCGCTGCCCACAAATATGTCAAACCCGTCTGTAGCGAACGTATCGAGGAACGTTTTGGTGTTGTTCCAATCGCCGGAGCTGTCTTTCATCCCTGCGATTGCATCCGGATAAGCTCTTAGGAGGCGCTCAACTAGTTTCGGGGTGATAGCGACGATCGCCACCGGTGGAATATCGTAGAGATAAATTTTCAGGCGAGTATCGCCGACGCGTTGCACCATTTCGCTGAAGAAACGGTAAAGACCTTCTTCGGTGACGTTCTTATAATAGAATGGCGGTAGCATCAGCACCCCGGCGCAACGGTGCTCTATCGCATGCGTTGTGAGCTCAACTGTTTCGGTGATCGAGCAGCAGCCGGTGCCAGGCATCATACGGGAGGGATCGATGCCGGCAGCGACTACAGCATCGAGCAAATTCATTCGCTCCTGGGCTGACATGGAGTTCGCCTCGCTATTGGTGCCGAACACTGCGAGCGCGCAATTCTGCGAGAGCAACCATTGGCAATGCGTGATGAATCGTTCGTAATCCGGCGAAAGATCGGCTTTGAACGGAGTTACGACTGGCGCGAATACACCCTGGATCCGTTGAGTTGGTGTTATCTGATTTTTTACGACCTCGCGGTTCACGGAATACGTTGATTTCTATGGGATGTAATCAGGAGGAAATCTATGCATAGGAAAAGTATCAGGAAAGCCATCAAGACGCGGTCGGGAAGAAGACAAAGCATGGCGCAAGTCGGAATGGTTACGAAAGGCTCAAGCGGACGACCCAAGGCCAGTCGCCCGGGCGCCCCGCGTGGCCACACAAAAGAGAACCAGACGACAAGCACTAATGTACCCAAAGACGTCCCGGGGAATTTTCTAAGCAAGTTGGGCAAAATGCATACGGCCGAAAGAGAGCTGACGCTGGCACTGCCGCTCGTTGCGAACGCAGCCAAATCAAAGGATCTAAAGACGTTGCTGCGCCTTCATCTAAAGGAAACAAAGGGCCACGTGAAAACTCTTGAGGCCGTAGCGAAATCTCTCGGCAGTGAATTGCCGTCCGAAAGCTGCAACCGAATGACGAAACTGATCGGTGAAGGCGTGAAAATCATCGCGAAACGTCTGGTCTCAGGTCAGAAAGACAAGGAACTGATCGAAGCCGGCCGGAAGATCGAGCAGTTTGAGATCGAGAATTACACTCCGCTGGTCGCTGAGGCTGAGAGAATGGAGTTCACCCACGAGAGGGCACTGCTGACGTCGATCCTCAACCAGGAGAAACTGGCGAACGAACTATTGGGAGCGCTCGCGCAGGGGAAAGGTCCGCTGAATAAACTGGTGAAGGAAGTTGTTCTCGAGCACGCGGGCGCCAGCGAGGCAATGTAGGCTACTCAGCTCTACCCGCGTAATTTTAGAGCCGCCGGTTATCGCGGGTAAACTGAGCAGAGAGGCGACTCGCGCCGGCGCGAACACTTGCCTCCATTCATCATCGCGGAGGAAAAAAGCCGAAGAATACGATCGTGGATAGCCGAGAGTTGGGTTCGCGACGTTTACCCCGAAGTCAGCCCTATCGGACTTCGCTTGAATGACAGATTCTTTATCGCAAAGTAAACTCTGACGTAATCGGCTAAAGCATATCCCAACAAAAGTATGAATAGCGGCCCAACACTCAGCTCCGGTTCGACCGGCCACGACGTTCGAAGACTTCAACGTATCTTTGTGATGATCAAGGCGCTCGGCCCGGAAAGTATCACCGGCAATTTCGACGCGACAACGGAACAAGCCGTCAAAGATTTCCAACAAGGTGCGGGTTTGGTAGTGGACGGCATCGTCGGGCCAGCAACGTGGCAGGCGCTGCCAGCCGATCCAAACACGCCGGTATTGGCTCGTGGTGCGTCAGGCGATGCAGTGACAGCGTTGCAGGAAGGTCTCAAGAAGTATGCAACTCCTGCGACCGATCCTGGCTCGGTGGATGGTGATTTCGGACCCAGGACCGAAGCCGCCGTCAAGGCGTACCAGCAAGATCGCTCTATCCACGTGGATGGAATCGTCGGTGACCAGACGTGGTGGGCTCCCGCGGGCGCTGCGGGTGCTACTCTCGCATCGCTCTCCGGCGTCACGACGGTGTGATTTGAGGGAAGGTCACGTTCCTCGTGGACAATTTCGCTCGTGATTTCGAGCAGGAGAGGATGAGAGAGTTCCCCTCTTTTATTCCGTAAAATACTTCGCAACGAGAGCTTGGGCGCCACCGCCAAACGCTTTGGCGGCTGCTTTGCTACTCAGCAATTTCAGCAATAAGGATTTCGCCTGTTTTTTCTCGCGTTCCGACGCATCGGCTTGATCGATCGCGCCGATCACTTTTTCCATCGCTTCGGTGATCGCCTGCTGTTGCGGAGTGCTTGCAGCAATCGGCGCCTTTTGCTCCCGGCGAAGGCCGGTTCGTCGGTTCTTATCAATGGAGATCGAGATCGGTGATGCAACGCCGGCTTCGAGCACTTGCGCACCGAAGTCATTTATCCTGGCAAAGCCGGACAGCAGGCCCATTCCGCTGTCGTCTTCAAGAGGGGTCCAGTCTATGAGACGATACTCTGAAAGCTGGGCCAAAGCGTGCAGCCAATCCCGGCGACTTATTCCTCCTGGCGGCGGGATCGCTTGCTCAGTTCGCCCGAACGGAAGGAAACCTTCGCTTCGACGCTCGTAGAGAAGCTCCAACAGACATCCTCTGACGACAGAATCTTTCATTGGATCTTGCCAATATGCGCCGCATCCCGCGCAGCAACAACTCGGTAACCGTCCGACTACCGACGCGGGTGAGGTTTGATTTTTAGAACATCCCGATTTCGATGCGCCTTCGAAATCTGGATTTAGGCAGAGCTTGCGAGGTTGTTGCGGCTTTCTTCATAGCGGAGGAAAATGGCCGACTGATGCGATCGATTCGAAATGTAATCGTAATTGGTTTCGCGATTCTTTTAGGCGCAGGGCAGGGGCGTGCTGGTGAGTTCGATTCAATTCTGCGCTGGCGAAACATTGGACCTTATCGCGGCGGGCGGACGCGTGCGATCTGCGGTGTCCCGTCGCAGCCGAATGTTTTTTACATGGCGCCCGTAAACGGCGGTGTTTTCAAATCGATTGATTATGGCCGGACGTGGCAACCGATCTTCGACAACCAGCCCACCGCGTCCGTCGGTGCAATCGCGGTTTCCGTTTCAAATCCGAACGTCATTTACGTCGGGAGCGGTGAAGGATTGCATCGCCCGGATCTTTCAGTGGGGGACGGCATCTACAAATCGACCGACGCCGGCAAGACGTGGGCGCACCTCGGATTAAGGGATGCTCAGCAGATTGCGCAGCTGGTTGTCGATCCAAAAAATCCCGACCGCCTCTTTGTCGCCGTAGCCGGTCATCCGTACGGGCCTAACGAAGAGCGCGGCATTTATCGATCGATTGATGGTGGCAAAACATTCGAAAAGGTGTTGTATCGGAACGAAAACATCGGCGCGAGCGATGTGCAGATTGATCCGGGCAATCCACAGATTGTGTACGCGGCGCTATGGGAATCTCGCGAAGGCCCATGGGAGAACGGCGTGTTCGACGGCGACGGCGGTGGCATTTTTAAATCCGTCGATGGCGGGAAGACATGGCGCCAGCTAAACAAGGGGCTGCCGAACAATATCGTGCAGGCGAACCTCGCGATTGCGCCGAGCGCGCCGGAAACGTTGTTCGCCGCAGTGCGAACGAAAACGATTGCGAAACTTTACCGGTCCGAGGATGGCGGCGAGAGCTGGCACGGCACCACTGATGATCCACGGCCCGGGCTCGGAATTGGAGGCGGCGATCTGCCGGTGGTGCGGTTCGATCCGAAAAATTCGCAGATCGTTTACTCGGCGAGTGTGGTTTGCTGGAAATCGACAGACGGCGGCAAAACATGGGAGGGTTGGCGTGGCGCGCCCGGCGGCGACGACTATCAAAACGTTTGGATCAATCCGAATAGTTCCGACGTCATTCTTCTCGGCTCGGACCAGGGAGCGATCGTCACCGTGAACGGCGGAAAGAGCTGGAGCTCCTGGTATAACCAATCAACTGCACAGTTGTATCACGTCAGCGCGGATAATGCCTTTCCGTATCGTCTTTATAGTGGTCAGCAGGAAAGCGGCTCGGTTGGAATCAAAAGCCGCGGCGATGACGGTGAGATCACATTTCGCGATTGGCGACCGGTTGCCGCGGAGGAATATGGTTACGTCGTCGCCAATCCGCTCGATCCAAACATCATCATCGGCGGCAAGCTGACACGATTCGACAAGCGCACTGGCCAGGCGCAAAACATACTTCCGGTGCCGGTGCAAACGGAAGACTTCCGGATGATACGCACGGAGCCGGTAGTTTTTTCACCGCTTGATCCGCATTTGCTCTTCTTTGCGGGAAACACGCTTTGGCAAACACGCGACCTTGGCGATCACTGGGAAAAGATCAGTCCGGATTTGTCTCGTCCGAATTACGACCTGCCGACGAGCATTGGAAAATATAAAGAGGACGCAACGAAGCAGGCGCAGCGACGCGGAGTGATTTACACGGTTGCGCCGTCACCGCTCGACGCGAAACGGATCTGGTGCGGGACTGATGACGGTTTGATTCATCTTACTACCAACGGTGGAAAAACCTGGAGCAATGTGACGCCGCCGAACGTTTCCGCGTGGCAGAAGATTTCGTTAATGGATGCCGGACATTTCGACGTGAACACCGCTTACGCAGCCGTGAACACCATGCGGATCGACGATATGCGTCCGCACATTTTTGCAACACACGACAGCGGGAAAACGTGGACGGAGATCGTGAATGGAATACCGGGCGGCGAAATCGTAAACGCAGTTCGCGAAGATCCGGAGCGGAAAGGTCTTTTGTTCGCTGGAACAGAAAAAGGCGTATACGTCTCATTCGATGACGGCGTTCACTGGGAATCGTTGCGATTAAATCTGCCGGCAAGCTCCGTGCGCGATCTCGTCGTTAAGGATGACGATCTCGTCGTGGCGACGCACGGTCGCGGGTTCTGGATTCTCGACAACATCACGCCGCTGCGGCAGTTCGACCCTGTAGCCGGGGGCGTCAACCCCGGTGCATATGCCAATTCAAGCACAGCCGCGGTCAGCGCCCGCGGTTACAGCGAGACTTTACTGTTCAAACCGCAGAGAGCGTTACGAGTTCGCGCAAACATGAACACTGACACGCCATTGCCGCCGGACGAACCCGCAGGGCAAAATCCGCCAGACGGCGCGATGATCGATTATTTCCTTTCGAAAAATGCAGGTGCTCCCGTGACGATCGAAATCAAAGACCGGAAAGGCAAATTAGTTCGAAAGTATTCGAGCGCCGATGTGCCGGTTGAGGCGAAGCCGGAGCGGCTGAGATTTCCGGGCTACTGGATTCGGCCGCCGCAATTGATTTCCACCAAAGCAGGTTTGCATCGGTTTCTGTGGGACATGCATTACACTCCGGTTAGGGGAGTAGAGCCGGAGTTTCCAATCTCCGCGACTTATCGGAACACAGCGCCGCGGGCGACATCGCCCTGGGTCGCGCCGGGTGATTACACGGTTGTGTTAACGGTCGACGGAAAAACTTTTAGCCAATCATTGACTGTCGCGATGGATCCCCGCGTCAAAGCAACGGCAGCCGATCTTCAGGAACAGTTCAATTTCTCGTGGCGGTTGTATCAGTTACGGCTCAAACTCGCTCCGACCGGGCAGCAATTCGATGATATCACCGAGCAGCTAACAAAACTGAAAGCACGCGCTGCAGAGCGACCTGATGTCACGCAAAAACTGGAGGCTTTTGGGCAAACGCTCATGAAATTTGGGCCACCCCATCCGCGGCAAGGTGCTCCTCCGTCGCTTTTCGTTTTGGAATCGACCACGCACCTCTTCGACGACATCCAAGCGGCAGACGCTGCGCCGACAGCTGCGACAAAAGCCGCCGTGGCTGATTTGGAAACAAAATCGGGACCGATGATGGATGCGTGGCACAAATTACTCACGTCCGATCTTCCCGCGTTGAATCAGCAATTGAAGCAGGCGGGATTTCCGGAAATCAAACCAAAATCGGAAAAGTAGTCCGTTAGCGGGAACTCATGCGCGCACTGATCGCCAGCTGGCAAGATCCGGTGAGCTAATGCCAGCGTTGATGATGCCCGCGCCACGCCGCGCGGTCGCCCGTAGAATCCGCGTCCACCGTAGAATCGACGGCCACCGTAGAACCCGTACCCACGGCCGTAATAACCAATGCCCGGCGCTATTACGAAGCCGAAGACCGGCGGACGCACATAGAAAACTGGCCGTGGCCGTGGCGGCGGTGGTGGCGCGTAATTGTAAGTTGGTGCGGGCGCGCGGTAAGGCTCAATCATCTCGGTGCCGGCATTCGAGCGCAGAGCAGATCCGAAGGCAAATGCGAACACCGCCAATGCTGTAACGATAAGAATTTTTCCCATGACCAGTTGTTCCCTTCTGCTGTTTCGCGGATTAAACGCGACAATCTTCTCGAAGTTGCCAGGAAAAAACAGCCGGCCTACAGATTTTCAGTGAGGCGGCAGGCAAAAGTTGGTAGCGCGTCGCAAAACCGGCGCTCCGACCTCGTGGCGACAGAAACAGGTTTTCTATTTCTTTTCGAGGAGCGGGACGTAGGCTTCGTACCCTCTGTCCTTCATTTGGTCGATCGGGACGAAATGCAGGGCGGCCGAGTAAATTACGTAGCGCCGTCCCGTGGGCGATTGCGGGTCGGCAAAGACATGGCCAAGGCGTGCATTACTTCGCTTGGCGCGCACCTGGGTGCGTTGCATCCCGTCTGAGTTGTCAGGGACCTCGATCAGCACATCTTTCGAGATGGGTTTCGTGAACGTGGGCAGGCCGACGTGCCCGTCGAACTTGTCGACTGAAGCGAAAAGCGGTTCGAGGGTAATGACATCGACGTAGATGCCGGTCTTCTCGTTGTTCCAGAACTCATTTTGAAAAGGCGTTTGCGAGCCATTTCCCCGGACGACGGCATACTCTTCGGGCTTTAAGCGGCTTTTCAAGACGGCGTCACTCGGGACGGGGCGGTTCGGATCGAAGACGGTAGTTTCCTTTTTCTGTTTCTGGCTCAGAAAGAAGAAGTAGACCCCAACGAAAACGAGCACGATCGCGATGCCAGCACCAACGTATGTGCTGATCGCCGATCGTTCTTCGCTTGTAATTCTTCCCCCACGCATCGGATCGCTGAGAAGGTTATTGAATCCGCGATTGATGGCGTCCGTCAAGACGGAATCCAGCCAGGCTTCATTTTTCCTCTTTGACGAGCGTAATTCACCTTCGGGCGATTAAGCAGATCGAGCGTTGACGGACTTTAGCCAAAGGTAGTAAAAATATTCTTCATCATACAGTTGGAAGGTTGGCCTGGAGTCATCCTTTGCTGTTTTAGAAGGATTCAATGAAGGGCCACACTATGCGAGAACTAATAAGGAATATTGGCGTGATTTCGCTTGCTCTGCTGTGGGGAACGCAACAAGCACCTGGCGCGGACACGACATGGGATCGAACTAACTTGCCGATTCCCCCGCAGCCGTTCAAAGGCGTCGCCAACCGAACATTGGAAGGTTCGGTGGAAGATTTCCCGAAAGAGATAGAACCTCCAGCAGGAGCGCCGAATATTCTTCTAATCCTGGTCGACGACGCTGGATTCGGTAATCCCTCGACATTCGGCGGTCCTGTCTCGACCCCGACACTCGACAAGGTGGCTGCGGAAGGTTTGCGTTATAATGCCTTTCATGTCACTGCGCTCTGCTCGCCAACGCGGGCCGCGTTGCTTTCAGGACGCAATCATCATGCGGTCGGATTCGGTTCGATCGCGGAGCTGGAGGGCGGCTGGCCCGGTTACAGCTCGAACTGGCCGAAAAGCGCCGCCTCCATCGCGCAAATCCTGGAGGGCAACGGATACAGCACTGCTGCAATCGGTAAGTGGCATCTTACCCCGGACGATCAACAGAATCCTGCTGGCCCGGTTGATCATTGGCCCAACGCGATGGGCTTCGATTACTTTTGGGGATTCCTTTGTGCTGAGAACAGCCAGTTCGATCCGTTGTTGACGGAAAACAACACCATCATCGGAGTGCCGAAGGAAAAGAATTTCTACCTTAATCCTGCACTGGCAGATCATGCGATTGCCTGGATCCGCAATCAGAAATCGGTCGCGCCTAACAAACCGTTTTTCATGTATTTTGCCACCGGCGCCAGCCACGCGCCACACCAGGTTCCCAAGGAGTGGAGCGACAAATATAAAGGGAAGTTCGACATGGGCTGGGACAAGTTGCGGGAGGAAACGTATGCACGTCAGAAAAAACTGGGTGTGATTCCCGCTAACGCAAAACTCACAGCGCGCGATCCGGCGTTCCCGGCGTGGGACAGTGTCCCGGCAGATGTGAAGAAACTTTACGCGCACCAGATGGAGGTCTACGCCGGTTACCAGGAAAACACCGATTTCGCAGTAGGGCGAGTAGTGAAGGCGGTTGAAGACCTTGGCATCTCTGACAACACACTCATCATTTACATCTGGGGCGACAACGGCGCGAGCATGGAAGGTGCTGAGACGGGCACATTCAACGAGTCTGTTGTTTTAAACGGCATCCCACTCACCGCCGATCAGCAATTGGAGGCGATCAAAAAGTACGGCGGTTTGGACAAATGGGGAGGGCCGGACATGGACCCGCATTACGCAGCGGCATGGGCATGGGCCGGTAACACGCCCTTCAAGTGGGGGAAACAAATCGCATCGCATCTCGGCGGCATTCGCAATCCGATGGTGATCGCCTGGCCCAAACGCATCAAAGACAAAGGCGGCCTGCGCAGCCAGTTCACGCATTGCAACGACGTCGCGCCAACGCTTCTCGACGTCACTGGCATTCCTGCACCGAAAGAAGTCAATGGTGTGGTGCAGATGCCAATGCATGGCGTAAGTTTCGCGCAGACATTCGACGACGCGAAAGCGCCGTCGCGACACACACAGCAGTATTTCGCTATTCTGGGAAATCGAGCCATGTACAAAGATGGCTGGCTCGCCTCCTGGCGTATGCCACGGATCCCGTGGAAACTTGATCCTGCGACGCTCGCACAGTTCGCTCCCGGTAAATGGAATCCGGACGATGTGAAGTGCGAACTCTACAATCTAAATGAAGATTTTTCCCAGGCTGATGACGTCGCTGACAAATATCCGGATAAAGTGCGCGAGTTGACCGCCCTGTTTTGGTCCGAGGCGCAAAAATACCAGGTCCTACCGTTGCTGGCCGAGTTGGCGGGCTTTTATGGTTTCCCGTGGCCCACAACGAAGGAGACCAAGTTTACCTACTATCCCGGCACGGAAAACATCACCTCCGGGATGATTCCTCCGATTTACAATCGATCGTTCAACATCAGTGCCGACCTCAATAATCCCGGCCGCGACGTGTTGCTCCCTGGAGTCGCTGGAGTCATTGTCGCGGAGGCCAGTTTTCTTGGTGGATTTTCCTTTTACGTCGAGGGTGATCGGCTGCATTTCACCTACAGTTTCCTCGGCCTGAAACTCGACACGCTCGACTCGCGCGATCGGTTGCCGAAAGGAAAAGTCAATGTGCGCTATGAATTCACGGCAGATAAAGCGGGCGAACTCGCTACCGGCGGGACGGGCCGGCTCTTCATCAATGGTAAACAGGAGGCTGAAGGCAGACTCGAACACACTGTGCCTTTGCGCTTCAGCCTTTACGCCGGAATGGACATCGGAACCGACAATGGCCTGCCCGTAGTACCGAAACTTTGGTATGCAAAAATCCTGCCGAAAGTGTTCAGAGGCACGCTCGAAAAGGTCGAGTTCGATCTAGGCCCGAATAAGTCCGCCGCTGAAGAGCAACAAAGGCGATATCTGGAGCGTTTCACCGAAGCGGTGCGCAACTGATAAAGCAGAAGAGAGAGAGCAATCGCAGCCACTTGAGGTGCATTTTGTTGGTAAGATCCGTCCTGCTCAATATTTGAGATGAAAACCTGTCGACAAGAACCGCGCGTGATTGGGTAGCCGCCGTTATGCCACGAGAATTCAAACCCGTTCGATTTTTTGTGATGATGGCGGTGGCAGCGTTTATCGTGTGTGGTGTGACGGCGTTTTACACGCATCGCGCCGCTCACGGACGCACGCCGGAGGAGCGAGAGGCGTACTGGAGCGGGGAGAAAGCGGGAGAGCAAGCGTCGGGGGACGCAAAATTGCCGACGCCAGCTGCACTGAACATGATGGCTCAAAAATATTTCAGGCAGCATGGATCGGGAAACCAATCGGATTGGAACCTTGCGTTCGAACATGGTTACGAAGACGGGTTCAACAAAACGCATCCCGCTCGTTAAAGGGAAATTCAAAAATCGAACGTGAAGCTGTCGGCCAAGTTTGAAGAAGCGCTGATCTACGCGACCCAGGCGCACGGCGATCAGATGCGCAAGAAAACGGGGATTCCGTACATCGCGCATATTCTTGGCGTCACGGCCATCGCACTGGAGTACGGTGCGAATGAAACCGAAGCAATTGGCGCGCTACTTCACGATGTGGTGGAAGATTGCGGGGGTGCCGAACGATTGCGCGATGTCCGGGAAAAATTTGGCGATGACGTCGCTGGAATCGTTGACGGTTGCACCGATACGTACCAGACGCCAAAGCCGCCATGGATGGAACGCAAGCGCGCTTATATCGAGCATCTCAAAAACTCCGATTCTTCGACGCGCCTGGTGTCAGCCTCAGATAAGTTGCATAACACGCGCGCAATATTGGCAGAGTTCCGCCGGCATGGTCCGCAGGTATTCGAGCGTTTCAGCGGAAAGACGGAAGGCACGCTGTGGTATTACCGAACGCTTGTCACTGCGTTTCGTTGGCATGGCGATCATGCCGATCTCATCGATGAACTCGATCGGGTAGTGAGTGAAATCGAGCAGCTCGTGCGAGAACACTGAAGACTGTTGGCCATTATGTGATCTACGCTTGATGAACATGACCGACGCTTCCCACAGGGAAGCGGCTACAGTCGTTCCCCTAGCTCAAATCGCCACTATGAATTCCAAGCCGCCCAAACGATTTCCCTGGATCTGGTACCTGTTGGCGCTTTTCGTCATATGCGCGTTCGCGTTTGCGCCGATAGGATCGGTGATCTTGTGCGGTGCCATTGCGAATGCGTACGGATGCAAGGTGGACGAAGGTTCGGTCCATCCCTGCATCATTAACGGCCAGGATTACGGTCACTTCCTTTATTCGCTCGGCGTCATGGGGTGGTTCATGCTTGTCACTCTTCCATGCGGTTTGTTCGCTTTTGTTGCCTGGCTGATCGTTTTTATTCTTCATCGGGCCGCCTGGCACAAGCGAGTTGCAGCCGGAATTCCTCCTCCCCTTCCCCCGCCACCATTGTCAGTATGAGTACCTCGCTTATGAGAATTCATATCGTTCAGTTTTTCGCGTTAATCGCGGTATGCGTGCAACTCGATATGCAAGAGACACAGGCTGCCGGGAAAGATCGGCGGTCACAGACCGCCGCTACAGTTGCAAAGCCTGCATTTGTTTTTGCAGGTGTGGATTATTTCCATCGCTGGTCGCAGAACGATCAGCACGAATTCACACCAGAAAGTCAACGCGACCTTGAGAATGGTCGGACATGATCACGATAAATTCTTACTCTAGTCCGCATGATGGTGATGCCCTCGCAGCAAAGGCAAATGCGGTCCTGGAAAATTACAAAAGTCATGGAGCCAGAGTGCTCGGAACGAATTCCGCTCCCCGGACGCCGGATCGACCGGCGGAGCATTTCATCGCGGTGGTTTTTGGCCGGTCAAACTTCATCGAAGTAGCATTCGCCCGTTTCAAATTAATGGACAACATCGGATGCTCGGTTGTCTATTCGCATCGCATTTACGGCGCGAAAGTTAGCGACCAAATGAGCGCCTGGCTCCGGGACAACGGCGGAAAGTTCGAGAATATGCTCATGGGGTGGAACAACATTCCGTCACCCGCTTCGCTACGTGAGATGCCACGCAAACAAGCTTGCATCGGTGGCGCCACAGGCTTCGCCGCGAAGTGAAAGAATGCTTATTCAGGGGCTCTGTCACGAAGCATTTGCTGC
>CAWIPQ010000024.1:0-93082 GCA_963838045.1 uncultured Verrucomicrobiae bacterium
TCGCCGTAATCTGGCCGGATTTCCAACGCCTTGGTGTAGTAGGGAATCGCTTGGTCGGGTAGACCCTTTAGCAACATTGCGTTACCGAGGTTATTGTAGATGAGTGCGTTCCCTGGATTATTGCGAGTCTCGGCACGTTCGGACCGGATCTTCAAAGCCTCCCTGTAGTGCGCAATTGCGTCATCGGGACGTCCTTCCTGCATGCGAAGCAAACCCAGATTGTTATGGGCGACCGAATTACCGGAGGTGACCGCAAGCGTGTGTGTCCAAAGGGTCTCGCTATTTTTCCAGTAACCAGTTTGCTTCCATGCCCACCAAATCAGGAGCACGATCAGCGCGGTCGCTGCGAAGCTAGCAATTTCGCGGCGACGCGGCCAGGAAGCCATTAAGTCTGCCGACGCCCAGGTTAGGGCGACATACAGACCAATGTGCGGAAGATAAGTGTACCGGTCGGCATGCGCCTGCACTCCCACCTGGACAACGCCGATCACGGGCAGGAGCATAACCAAATACCAGAACCAGCCGGTGAGAAAGTAAGGCTGTTTGCGCCGCAGCATGAGAACGGAGGCGGTAATTATCACGAGCAGACCGGCGGCGAAAAGAATTTCCCAGTATGACAGCCGACTGTAAGGGTGCGGATAAAACACAGCCAGTCTTGTGGGCCAGAGCATCTGCCAAAGATAAACAACATACGCCACGACAGCGTTGCTGATCCGGAGCGAAAACGGTAATTCTTCGAGAGAGCTGAGTGCTGTCTTCTGGGCCCAAATCGTCGCCACACACGAGGCGGCGGAAAGAGCAAGCAGCGGAACCTTTTCGAGTAAAAGCCGCGAGGCAGAGGACGGTTTGCCAGCGAACCGGTGTAGTGGCCAATAATCGAGCAGGAGAAGCACTATGGGCGCGGTGACGAGCATCGGTTTCGACATCAACCCGAGTGTAAACATCAACACAACGAACAAATACCGGCCCAAAGTTTGATAGCGGACATACCGGGCATAGGCGCCCAGCGTCAGCATAAAGAACACGCCGCTTAGCACATCCTTGCGTTCCGCCACCCACGCGACCGATTCGACGTGCAAAGGATGAATAGCAAACAGGGCGGCGACAAAGGCGCTCCGCCACACCGCGCCGGTAATTTTTTGCAAAACGCGAAAGAGCAGAATCACCGCAATGCCGTGCAAGAGAACATTCGTGAAATGATGACCCCATGGGTTCAGACCAAACAGCTGACAGTCGAACATGTGTGAGAGCGTCGTGAGTGGATGCCAATTGGATGCATGACTGTGGGTGAAAGCCCAAATCAGCCCCTCGACACTCAAGCCATTCCGAACAATCGGATTGTCCTGCACATAAACGTGGTCGTCGTAGCTCACGAAATCGTGACCGAGTGTTCTGCCAAAAACCAGCCAGGTCATTGCAAGCAGGACGGCGCATATGTAAAAGTCGCGAGAGGAAAATTTCGATTCCCGCCGCATCATTACCCGAGCGCCGGCCTTCCTGGGATGCTTATCTCGCTTGGTATATGGGCTGGCGCGATTTTGATTACGGCGAAGAGTGGCCATTTCTCAGGCTTGGATCTCGTAACGGCGTGCCGGCTCGGTAAAGAGCAATATTGTTTTCGAGCTCGCTCGCCAAGTCGGCGTTGCCTTGGAGATTTGCTAATTCAACTCCACGTTCGGCAGTCTCAATTGCTTCTGAGAAGCGGCCATTTTCAGCATAGGCGGCCGCCAATATTCGAAAAATCATGGGGATCTTGCCACCCGATAGGCGCATGGCACGTTGGGCCAGCTCAATTGTTCGGCTGCTTTCGCGGATTGAATCGTCGGGAGAGGTTGCGAACACCCAGGCGAGATTACTCGCAGCATTTCCGTTTTCCGGCTGGATCGCCAACACTGCCTCCCATTGGTCGATGGCTTCTTTTACGCGGCCTTGTTGAATGAGTGCCGTCCCCAGAATATTACGCGCCTCCACATTCTCAGGCTCTATCTCCAGGAATTTTTGATAATGCACCATCGCCTCTGCCAACCGGCCCTTTCGAAGGAGGGCCTTTGCGAGATTGTTGTGAGCCGGGCCGTTGTCCGGCCGAAGATCTATAGCTGCCTGTAAATTGGCGATAGCCTTATCCAGTTCTCCTTTATCCAAAAAGATGATGCCAAGGTTGTTCAGGGCAACGTCGTTATTTCTGGTAACGGCGAGCGCATGGGTGAACAGAGTTTCGCTATCACGCCAATAAGAAGTCTGAAGCCAGGCGCTCCAACTCAGAACGCTAAGTAAAATCGCTGCAGCGACGGCCAAAGTCATGCGTTGAGACCGCCACGAAATCGTTGCGTCAGCTACAGCCCATGTTATCGCAACATAGAGACCAATTTGCGGCAAATAGGTGTACCGATCTGCGTGTCCCTGCCAACCTACTTGAACGAACCCGATTACGGGCACCAGCATTCCCACATACCAAAGCCAGCCAGTGATAACATAAGGCGCCCTCTTTCGAAGAATGTAAGCTGCCGCCGTAATCCCAATGAGAATAATTATCGCAAAGATGATCTCCCATACCGGCAAGCGGTTTTCCGGGTGAGGATAAAACACCGCCAGCTTTGCCGGCCATAACATCTGCCGGATGTATACGAGATAGGCAACTACAGCATTACCAAGTCGCGCCATTACTGGCAGCTGCTCAGTCCAACCGATTGCTTCTCGTTGAGCTACAAACGTGACGATGCTTGAAACAACAGAGAGCACGATCAGGGGAATCTTTTCGACGGTTGCCTGCAACAGCGGAAGTGGGACGCCTGACCTTTGATCGCTGATTCTACCCAGAGGCCAATAATCGAGAAGCAGAAGCACAAACGGTAGCGTCACCAGCATTGGTTTGGACATGAGTCCAAGCGCAAAGACGAGCGCCACTGTCAAGTACCGTCCAGTCGATGGCGCGCGTGTGTAATGGAAGTATGCGAGCAGGGTTAGTGTAAAAAAGACCGCGCTCAGCACATCTTTGCGTTCCGCTATCCACGCGACCGATTCGACGTGTAAAGGATGAATGGCGAACACGGCCGCCACAAATGCGCTCCGCCAGAGCGCGCCAGTCATGCACTGCAGGGCTACAAAAAGAAGAAGCACGGCGAGCGTATGGAGGAGGACATTTGTAAGGTGATGCCAGCCAGCGTTCAATCCATACAACTGGCAGTCGAGCATATGCGTAATTGTCGTCAATGGATGCCAGTTTTCGGCGTGAACATGAGTGAATGCCCACCCGACGTTGGCGATGCTAAGACCGCTCCTTATCCTGCTATTTTGATACACGTAACTCGGGTCATCGTAGTTAACGAAATCATACCGGAACGTCTGACCAAAGACGCCCCATGTAAGCAGGGCCAGACAGATACAAACGCAGACTTGTATCCAGCGGCGGCTTGGTTTGCGGAGAGCGCTTGATTGAGGACTAACGCGGGGCACGTGCGGTGCTAACATCGTTGGATAAGCGGCTTAAAGCTTCCGTTTGTAAATCAGGATGTAGTCCTTCAAACTTTTCACCGATGATGGAATATCTCCAAAAAAGTAATCCGTCCCTGTCGTCGTAATATTCACCAAACCGGCAGCGGCGTAGTTTGCCGCCGTGTATTCATTTGCCCAGTTAAATATCCGGGAATCTGATTGAGGCCGATACAACCATGAATCATTCATCAGCACCGACACGAGATACTTCGGGCGAGCGTTTTCGATTTCACGAATCATTTCCTCCTGCATCTGGTGCGCATACCTCTGCGGTTCCATTAAGCCGTACGTATAAATGTACCCAGTCGCGGAATGCCGCTTTGAATAAAAATAAATCTGCGGTTCGGATCCCAACACCGCAATCGTATCATTCGGCGCCGTATGTTCGCGGATGTAATCTGCAATTCTGATAGACTCAGGGAATGGACTCTCGGGATAAAGCATTCGACAAGCCTCCACTGGAGATGCTTCAAAGAAAAATTTTCTATCCGCAACGATTGGCAGAGCCAGGGATGCAGTCAGCAATAAGAGTGGTACGAATCTAACAACGATCATCTGACTTGCAAAAACCTGGCAGAGCTTGCTAATCGCGCATCCGACAAGCAGCGATACGGCCGGAAGGACAAGGATGAAGTAGTGAACTCGAAAATAAAACCCCGGACATAGCGCCAACACTGAAAAGAAGAGGAAGGCAATGAGAAAGGTTGTGTGTGCTCGCATTTGCTTATCCCACAGACCCGCAATCGCCCCGATTCCAGCGAGGATCCAGATTGGCCAACTCCATCCAATCACCTCATTTACGCTCCGGAAAAAAATAGACGGTGCCAGGGCGAGCGGCACGAGCTGGCCATACTGCCGTGCGTAATCGATTGTCCAGAACCAGAACCTGTCGATTACTCCTGCGCGCCATAGGATCAGACACGTAATAGCGATGGGAACAAGAGCGCCGAACCCAAAAACCAAAATTCGCGCGATGATTTTCTTTACCGGAAATCGTTGCTGAGCACTCTTCCACAAAACATAAGCTGCTCCGAATGGAATGAACACAAGCGCAGGCTGCTTCATCAAACCGGCTATCCCAAACAGCAGTCCGCTCGCGAATAATCGCCTGAATCCGGGCTGCTCCGACTCCGAAATCTTCAAAATCAGCAGCGTGCCTCCTAAAACCGGGAGCATCGCAAAGTTTGTGGCGTGCGCAGCCAACCCAAGAACAGACGGACTCACAGAGACAACGGCGTAACTGACTGCCGCCGCGATTCCTGCTTTCGAGCCCATCAGGCGCCGCCCGATGAAGAAAATCAGCACGATCGTGGCCGCATTAACAAGGAGCAAACCCAAATGGATTCCCTGGATTGTTTGGCCAAAGATTGCCATGATTGACGCGTAGGCAGCGTAGGTGCCGGGAAATTTCATGTTGTAGGCTAGCTTGTAAGGCGGGATGCCTTGCAATATGAGTTGGCCCGAATAAGCGTACTCGCCCTCGTCGCGCTCGAGCGGAATCCCCAAAAGCCGGATCCGGATTGCAATGACGAGAGCGAAAACGATTGTGGCTACAGCCCACCATGCAAACCACACGAGCTTGGCGTTATTGTCGGTCTTGCACACCACGAAAGCTCCTATTTCGATGAGAAACGAAACGTTGCAACTCAAGCAGGCCCTCGAAATTTCGCGCAAGGCGCGATGGAGTGTTGCGACCTTGCGCCACTTTCTCTCATTCGGCCAGATATTCAGCGCTTAACCTATGCACGAAATCGTCAGGCGCATTTTTCCGCCGCGCAGTCGAGTGTTGATTTTTGCTCTGCTTCTGTCGGCAACGACGATTGGTGTGTACCGCCCGGCGTGGCATGGGGGATTCCTGTGGGACGACGATGCCTATGTTATCAACAACGACCTCTTGACTGCACCCGACGGCTGGCAGCGGATTTGGTTTTCGCTGGACTCGCCTTCACAGTATTTCCCACTCACATACAGCACGTTTCGCATCGAACACGCGTTGTGGGGTCTGAACACGACCGGCTACCATTGGGTAAACCTTCTGCTTCACGTAGCGAACGCCCTGCTGGTGTGGGCGGTGCTGGCGCGGCTAAAAATCCCAGGCGCGTGGTTGGCTGCAGCTATTTTCGCCCTGCATCCGGTGCAGGTGGAGTCAGTGGCGTGGATCACGGAACGCAAAAACGTGCTGATGGGCTTTTTCTTTTTGCTGACGCTGCTTGCCTGGATTGCATTTGTTGACGAACGGACCAGGCGACGATGGATTTTTTATTGCCTGGCTCTGATCACGTATTCGCTGGCGCTGTCGGCCAAGGCAACAGCGTGCACACTCCCGGCTGCATTGTTTCTGATTCTGTGGTTGCAGAAAAGACCGATCAACAGTCGGCGCTTAATTCAAATTGTTCCGTTTCTTCTCATGGGCATTGCCATGGGGTTAGTCGCCGTTTGGTGGGAACGCTACCATCAGGGGACAAGCCACGCGGTGTTTCCGTTTCTCAATCCGATTGAGCGAATCCTCGTGGCGAGCCGAGCCGTCTGGTTTTATCTCAGTAAACTTATTTGGCCGTCGAATCTGACGTTCATCTATCCCAGATGGAACATCTCGTCGGTGCACTGGTGGGACTACATCTGGTTTCTGGCTGGAATCGGAGTGTGCGTGACGATCTACTTTCTCAGGTCATACCTCGGGCGGAGCGTCGAAGTCGCAGCTGCATTTTTCGTCGCCACACTTAGTCCGGTGCTTGGATTCATTATGCTTTATACCTTTCGTTACACCTTTGTGGCGGATCATTATCAGTATCTCGCCTGCATTGGTCCCATCGCGCTCGCGAGCGCTGGGATCGCAGTTTTTTTGGGACGTTTTTGCGGAACGTCGTTCGAGTTGGCGTCTGACATGCCTTCACTGCCGGTGGCGAATCCGCGCCTTGTCCGATCCAAATTGTTTGCAAGTTCCGCAATCTGCGGCGGTCTCTTGCTTTGCCTCAGTATTCTAACGTGGCGCCAGGCGGGCATGTACAACGATATCGAAACGCTTTGGCGCACCACCCTGGCGAGGAATCCGAAATGTTGGATGGCTGACACCAATCTCGGTCTTGTGCTTTTTCAAAGGGGCGAAATCGACGACGCCATTGCTCACTACCGCTCGGCATTGCAAATGCAGCCAGATTGGTGGGATGCCGAGTACAATCTCGGAACGGCTCTTTTAGCCAAAGATCAGGTAGACGAAGCGATTTTGCATTGTGAGAAGGCCGTGTCCATGCGACCAAGCGATCCAGATGCTCAACTGGCCCTGGGTAATGCTCTTTTTCAAAGGGGCCGAATCGACGAAGCGATCGCTCATTATCAAAAGACAATGATGTCGCGTCCGGATGACTTTCTCGCCCGATACGGACTTGGCCAGGCACTGCTCCAGAAAGGCGAACTCAACGCTGCCATTCAGGCTTGTCGAGCTGCACTGTCGATCCGGCCTTCGGATTCAAATTGTCATACCACGTTAGCTATCGCGCTCGACGAAAATGGAGAGCCTGCCGAAGCGATCCAGCATTATGAAAAAGCGCTCGAGTTTTCTCCCCAATCCGTTCCTGCCTTGAATAATCTGGCATGGTTGCTCGCGACCTCGCGCGAAGAGTCTTTGCGAAACGGTCGCAAGGCCATTGAGCTCGCCCGACAAGCCGATCAACTGGTCAAAAGCACGAATGCGCTTGTCCTGCGAACGCTGGCAGCCGCGTACGCGGAGAATGGCGAATTTGCCAAGGCGATTCAGACTGCCCAATCTGCGATGCAACTTGCGCGGATGCAGCGCCAGGACGCGCTTGCAAGCGATCTCGATCAGCAAATCACACTCTATCAGCTCGGGATACCATATCGGGAAAAAGCGAAACGATAGGGCCTGATTCGACGCAGCCATCGACTTGAACGGTTCAGTCAGTTCGCACCTTTGACGATGCGAAGCCATCACAATTCGTCACGCAGGATTTTGAAAACGTCTGTGCTCTCGACCACTCCCTGCAGCGCATCTGTGCCGGGGCCGCTGCCAAATGCAATGACATCTTCCACTGTGACCAGCGCGGATTTTGTGTAGAACGCCGCCGGCTCGGGCTGTTCCTGTGCTGCCTCCCTGGCTTCGGCTGTATCTGTATCTTGGTTCGTCGGTATCTTCGCGGCTCCGTATGATTTGGCTCCGTGCGGGCCGGTCGCCCACGTAATCCAGGGCTGACCCGCTGAATTGAAACCGAGCAGCGCAATGCCACTATCTTTGCGAAACGGAAATCCGTTCAAACTCATTCCCCCGATCGCCGCGTCGCCGCAGACGATGATTGTCGATTTCGGTCCTCCATAACTTCGCGCCACGGCCACCGCGCGGTCGAGTTCGAGCGTCTGGGTCAGCGTTCCTTCCCCATTGTTTTCTTCTGCCGCTTTGCGCATCAATCCTGCATCGACAACGAGTAAATAACCGCCTGCGTTATATTGCAGCAGTTGGATGGCTCGCCGCACCATATCTGAAAGACTCGGCTGCTGGCCTCGCTCTTCGACCTGATTTGCGAAAGCGAGGTCATTATTACTGAAGACGCCAAAAAGTTTCGACCGGCGCCACGCGGGCACCGCTTCCAGATCCGTGCGTGTGCGAACAATATCGAATCCGTTGCCACGGAGTTCGAGTAGCAGATCGCGAGTGTCTTGTCTCTCACCACTTTTCGTGGCGGGAATAAATTCCGCCGCGCCACCGCCCATTGCGACGTCGATGTTTCCTCGATCTACGAATTCCGCTGCGATTTTCTCCGTATCGCCGGGCTCCGCGGTGTGCGCATAAAAAGCCGCGCTTGTGGGATCGGTCAGTTTTGTGTCGGTCACCAATCCAGTAGCTCGCCCGTATTCGCGAGCCAGTTCAATAATGCTCTTAATCGGTTTTCCGTTGCCGCCGATTGCAATGGCCCGATTGTTCACTCGCTCGCCGGTGGCAATTGCCGTCGCGGCAGCTGATTGATCAGGTGCCGCGAAATCCTTCGAGTAGTTCATCATTAGCGCCGCATACGGCATGGAATCCATGTTCAGGCGTGTTCCCGCTCCTCCGGCGTATGTTCGGGTAGGCGCCAACCTGGCAGGTGACAATCCTTCGCCCACAAACAGGATTATCCCGAAAGGCTTGCGAATAACCCAGTGTTGAAAATAGATGACGCCTACTCCGGCAAAGGCGAGCAGACAGACGAACGCCAGCAACTGGTTGCGCCACTTCATTTTCCCTTCTGTAGCGGTGGTCTTCGACTGCGCGGGAAAATGATCCGGAATTCGCTGGAAACAAAGAACTGCTTGTCGATCTGTTGGTTCATCTGCAAAGTGCGCGACGTATGGCTGGCCCGGTGATGCTCATTATTCGCGACGGCTGGGGCATTAACCCGACGGGTCGCGACAAACGTCAGGAGAACGGGGACGCAACCCTACTAGCTTCCACGCCGTTTCACGACCAGTTGTACTGTGATTATCCCGGCTCAAAATTGAGTGCCAGCGGCAAAGATGTTGGTTTGCCAGAAGGACAAATGGGCAACTCGGAAGTTGGTCACCTGAATCTCGGAGCTGGCAGAATCGTTTATCAGGACCTGACACGGATCAACAAAGCGATCGCCGGCGGCGAACTGCGGCACAATCGTGTTCTGCTGGACGCCCTGGCCTCTGCGGGCGGGCATCGATTGCATCTGCTCGGGCTCGTTTCTGATGGAGGAGTGCACAGCCATTACTCGCACATGGTCGCGCTGGCGAACGCCGCGCACGCGGCAGGTGTCAAAGAAATTTTCGTTCACGCTTTCACCGATGGCCGCGACACTTCGCCCACCGGTGGCGCTGCGTTTCTTAAGACGTGCGAAAACGAACTTAAGAACAGCGGCGCGAAAATCATTACTGTCATTGGCCGCTATTTCGCGATGGACCGTGACCGGCGTTGGGACCGCACGAAAAAAGCATGGGACGCGATTGTTCTTGGTCGCGGTGAGCTCTGTAATTCGTCGCCAGGTGCGGCAGTAGAGCGGCAATACTCACTTGGCAAGACGGATGAATTCATGCCTCCACTCATTTTCGCTTTGCCTAACGAGCAACGCGTCCACGATGGCGATACGGTTTTGTTTTTCAATTTTCGCGCCGACCGCGCCCGACAGCTTTCACAGGCTTTTTTGCTTAAGGACTTCGACGGCTTCGATCGCGAAGTGTGGCCTCAGGTTCATTTCGTATCGCTTACCCAGTATGACGTGCGTTACTCGTCCCCATTCATTTTCGCTCCGCAAACACTGGAACACATTTTGGGCGAAGTCGTTAGCGTTGCTGGCAAAAGGCAATTGCGCATCGCCGAGACCGAGAAGTACGCGCACGTTACCTACTTTTTTAACGGCGGTGTCGAAAAATCCTTCTCCGGGGAGGACCGCAAGCTGATTCCGTCGCCAAAAGTTGCGACGTACGATTTGAAACCGGAAATGAGTGCATTCGAAGTGACGGACGAATTGCTCGCTGGGATGGCCGACTACGATTTGATCATTTTGAATTTCGCCAATCCCGATATGGTTGGCCACACCGGCGTGGTCGACGCCGGGATCAAAGCGGTGCAGGCAGTAGACGCATGCTGCGCCCGCATCATCCCGAAACTTCTTGAGCTTGACGGCAAGGCATTGATCACCGCCGATCACGGCAACTGCGAACAAATGCGCAACGCCGACGGGTCGCCCAACACTGCGCATACCAGCTACCTTGTGCACTTCATTTATGTCGCCAGAGACGCGACGAAGTTTCGCTGCGAAGATGGCATCCTCGCGGACGTCGCGCCGACTCTTCTATTTCTGCTCGGGTTACCGCAACCAAAAGAAATGACGGGGCACAATCTGCTTGTGCCTGTCTAGCGGTTGTGAGCAAATCCTCCGATTTGCGGCGGCAAAATCACTTCCTGCGGGCTCAGTTGGCGATTCGACTTTCGCGTTGCGGCGACAGCGATGCGATACAAAAGGTGAATGCGAGTATCCACGGTGGAGTCCTGCCGGACAGGGCTCCGCGCAAGTGTGAGCGTCCCGCCTGATTGGACGAGAGCTCCCCAACCGACGGGCACTTCGGATTCGCGGAAGAGATGCTCTGGCAGCACGATGAAAAAGAAGTTCGCGCAGCGATAGCGAATGAGCTTTTCGAACTTTGTGCAGTCGTACAGTCGAGTTTGCAGTGCCTGTAATTCACGAACAAGACGAGCGTACCCGCGGTGGCCGATTGCGCTGAAGTTTGCTGAGTCAAACTCGGGGAAAAGCGAATCACCATTGTGCAGACTTGGGTAATGCGTGCGTAACCGCGCTTCGAAAAGTTGGCGGCGTTCGCAGATTGTTTCGAGTCGCTGACGCGCGGACTCGCTGTGGCAATTATCTCGCCGCAAATCGCAGAGCGCCTGCTTGCATTCAAATACTGCGGTTGATCCGATCTTCTTCGCGCTGGGCCGATAAGCCGCCACATCTGCGCGATAGCGGCATTTCGGCAAAATCACTTCCATCGCGCAGGCGGAAAATCCCTGCGCCTGTGCCCACAGAAATGCGGACTGCTTCAGCCGGGCGTGTTGTGCGGTTTCACCGCGGCGGCTTGTTACTCCCGCAGCCATTTAACCAGCTCGCGTGCCCAATAAGTGGTGATGATGTCCGCGCCGGCACGCTTGAGGGCTGTCATAATCTCGAGGACGGCGGCTTTCTCGTCGAGCACTCCCTTCTCGGCAGCGCTTTTAACCATGGCATACTCGCCGCTCACATGATAAACGGCCGTAGGTTTCCCGAAGCGTTCTCGCACCCGCCAGAGGATGTCGAGATACGGCAGCGCAGGTTTGACCATTACGATGTCCGCGCCTTCCTCGATATCGAGTGCAACTTCTCGCAGCGCTTCGTTCGCGTTCGCAAAATCCATTTGGTACGTGCGACGATCGCCAAACTGTGGCGGGCTTTCGGCTGCGTCGCGAAACGGACCGTAAAACGCTGACGCAAATTTCGCGGCGTAACTCATGATGCCGGTTTGATCGAATCCGCTCGCATCGAGCGCTTCCCGAATCGCGCCAATGCGGCCATCCATCATGTCGCTCGGAGCCACAATGTCCGCGCCGGCTGCCGCGTGCGAGACCGCCGTTTTCACTAAAAGTTCTACGCTCGGGTCATTGAGGACGTGAAAATGGTCGCCGTCGATTTGCGTGACACCGCAATGGCCGTGACTCATGTATTCGCACAGACAGACATCGGTAATAGCGACCAACTCCGGACATTTTGATTTGATCGCTCGCAAGGTTTCTTGAATGACGCCGTTTTCTGCGTAAGCGCCGCTGGCTTGCTCATCCTTGTGTTCCGGGATTCCAAAGAGCAAAACGGCATGAAGCCCCAGGTCTTGAGCGCGGCGCGCTTCATCGGCAACCTCTTTCAGTGGCAACTGAACAACTCCGGGCATACTTGCGATAGGCCGGCGCTCACTCACCTTTTCACTTACGAACAGCGGCAGAACAAAATCGTGACTGCTCAACTGCGTTTCGCGGACCAGATTTCGCAGGGCAGGGGAACTCCGAAGCCGGCGCGGCCTGTGAATCAGTCTTCGCATGTCGTGAAGAGTACCCCTTGGCAATCCGGTAGCAAGCGAGCAGACACACGCTTGACGGCGCGTAGCGTTCGGTGTCTGCATCTTAGCTGTGGCGCCTGGTTCCGATTATTTGTTGATCGATATCAGTAATTCATACGCAAAAATTGCGTTTGCATCGAAACAGCGAGTCTCCACTCCTGTGCATGATCCCCACGGTGAAGGTTTCCGAGCAATGTCGTTGCCGGATTTCTTCGGCAACGACCAGTGCGGGAGGTGATCGTCTCATCGGTTGTGCCGGCAAAAAATTCCGCGATTGCCACGGCTGCCAAGGGTAAGACGAAGGTGCTCTGGTTAGATTGGAAAGTGAAACTGGGCGTCGCAATTGATTATCCCAAACCGCAATCGATTGGCGCAGACCGGCTGGCGAATGCCGCCGCTGTTGCCGCACTTTACGGATGCCCCGCGATTGCCGTGGACTTTGGCACAGCGGCGACTTTCGACGTCGTTTCCTCGCGCCGCAGCTATGTCGGGGGTGTAATCGCCCCGGGACTTGAGGCGCTGACAAACTTTCTTTATGAGCGGACGGCGCTCCTGCCCAAGCTCTCGTTCAAAACACCAAAGCGTGCGGTCGGTCGATCGACCCTTGAGGCAATGCGATCGGGTGCCGTGTTCGGCTATCGCGGATTGGTTCGCGAGATTCTCAGGCAAATTAAGGCGGAACAATTTCCGCGAACAAAAGTTGTCGTAATTGCGACAGGCGGCTACGCGCGTCTTATTGCCCGGGGGTTACCGGAGGTTGACGCAATTCATCAGCACCTTACGCTCGAGGGCTTGCGAATCGTGGCGAACCTGAACTGATGACAAGGAGTGACGGATCGAGCCGCAATCAAAAATCGATGGGCCGGCCCAAGCTTTCCGATGTTTGCCAGAAACTTTTTCCGAACGGAACTGAAAATCTAGGCGCCGAAAGCAATTTCGACTTGTCACGGATGCTAATCAGGGCTTGAATCGGGGGTTCATGAGAATCTGGAAGATCGCTGCGATCGCAGCGCTGGGACTTAGCTCATTCGGTGCGGACAATGTTGCCCCAACCAAGGCGGAGTTGGAGGACATGTACAACACCGCGTACCGGGAATTTGATTCGGGGAAATTTCCGGAGGCCCTAAAGCAACTCGACGCCATAGATGCGCGGCAGCCCAATCTCGCGGCGTCCAAGAATCTGCGCGGCGTGATTTTGATGCGGCAGGGCAATTACGATCAGGCTGAGGCCGCACTCACCCAGGCGGCACAGATCGACCCGAAGTTTTGGAATGCGCGCTTCAATCTGGCGGAGATCCCATTTCTCCAAAAAGATTGGGTGGAAGCACGAAAGCGCTTTGAGAAATTGCTCTCAACCGGCCAGTCGGATCTGGCAAAGGAAGCTTCGCAACTGATCCAATACAAAATTCTGCTGACCTATCTGATGGAAGGCAATAACGAGATGGTCGATTCCATGCTCGCCAAGTTGGAGCTTTCTCCGGATACCCCGGCCGTTGACTATGTAAAGGCAGCGGTCGCGCTTCAAAAGAAGAACGAATCGGAAGCGAAGGATTGGATCAGCGCAGCGGAAAAAAATTACACACCGCAACTGAACAAACTTTTCGCGGAATCCTTGTACGAAGTTGGTTGGCTGGAAAAGCCGGCGGGCCAGCGACGGGCTTCGCTGCCGCTCATGACGGCGGCCGAGCGCACGGAAAAGACGAAGGCAAGTGCTCGTTCAAAGTTTGAGCAATCGCAGCAGGCCTTTCGGCAACGTGATTTCGCCACGGCGCTTAAGTTGGTCGACGAAGCAGACAAGGCCGATCCAAATCAGCCCGCGACGCTTAATTTGCGGGGCGAAATTTTGATGCAGCAAGGGCAATTCGATGATGCCGAGACTGCGTTCAAAAAAGCAGCCAAACTCGATCCGAAAATGCGCGATGCGCAGTACAACCTTGCGCAAATTCCATTTAAGAAAAAGGAGTATGCGAAGGCGCGGGACCGGTTTGAGACGCTGTACAAACGCATTCCTGGCGGTGAAAAGAACCAGGCGGCCGAGCTTATCAAATTCAAAATTTACATGACGCTCTTGATGGAGGGCAAAGAGAGCCGGGCGCACTCGATGATGGAGGAATTTCAGTTCACGGGCGATACGCCTGCGCTTTATTACGCCCAGGCTGCATGGGAGTACAAGCACAACAATTCGCAGAAAGCCGAGGATTGGACGAATTCGGCCAACAAAATTTACTCACCGGCGCTGAACAGTGTTTTTGCTGATGCTTTCTACGATGTCGGCTGGCTGCAACGCCCTGCGGGTTCGACTGCGCCCGCAGTCGCCTTTGATTCAAGTGGTGTTACGGCGTCGCAAGCTGAGGGCGGCCCGGCAGTTGAGCCCAGCCCGATCCCGGACAAAGTCGTAGCCGCGAATAAACAGAGCGGAATGCTTTCGTTGGCTCCGGTACCTGGTGGGACAGATAGCGGACTCGACCTTGCCAGCTCGGGAGCCACAGCGGACCAGACCAGCCTGGCGACGTCTTCGACTGAGACGAGTTCGCCATCGGATCACACAGCCGCGCAGTCTGCTTCCACTAGCACCGAATCGACGTCCGCGTCGCCTGCTGTTACGGCTGAGACCCCGGCTGTTGCCTCTGCTTCCAACGAAAGTCAAAACGAGCAACAAACAGCAGCCCAAACAAGTTCTCCGCAGCAAGCGAGTGCTGCGACAACCGCGGGCACGACTTCTTCATCAAACATTGCGGGAGTTTCGAGCCGCAGATTCTGGATTGTCGGCGGATTACTGTTGGCCGCCGTTGTCGCACTGACGCTGGCGATTTTGCCCGCCCTTCGTCGCTACAAGTTTACCGTTCCGAGCCCATCGCGTCCGGAAACAGGTGGCGACACTGCGATATTTAAGCCGAGGACAGCGCCGGCACATGCCAGTGGTATTCATGGTAACGGCTTTGCGGGCGGACCACGTCAGGTTTCGCTGCAACTCAAACCGTGGAAGCCTGCGTTGCGAACTAGTGCCTTGCCATCTGGAAAAGCCAGCAACGCTTTCGATCGGTTGAAGAGCTCAAAGCCTAAGCCTTCTGTGGCACGGACTGCTGTGCTTCCTGAACCGGAAGAATCAGCCCCACCGGCCGCGTCATCTTTTGAGTCGGTTGGCCCGGTGTTCGACCAGGAAATGGAAGCCGTGTCGGCAGTTGCACCGCAGGAAGTCCAATCGGATGACGTCTCTGTGGTCACCGAATCTGTCGAAGCCTCCGCTACTAGTCTGCAGCCAGTTGATAATGAGATTCCTGAAATTCCAGAGGAACCCGCCTCTGCAGCTTACGAACCGCAGGAATTTTCCGAGCATACCACAGAAGAAGCGGTGGTCGCGGTGGACCAACCCAATGAAGCATTTCCCATCGCCGACTATACGTGGCCCGTTGAGGCAGCATCGCCGCAGCTTGAGGCTGAACCGACCGGGAACCATGAGCAACCCGAGGCAACGTTCACTGAGCCTGAAGTTTTTGCAGAAGCTGAAGTTTCGGCGCAAAGTGAAGCTCCAGTTGTCGAAGCCAATACGCAATCCGAGTCTGAATTTGAACCCGCAGTTCCAGCACATTCTGTTTTTCCGCAAACAACCATACCTGCAACCATGCCAGAAAGTACCCAAACTCCACCTGCTCCAATAGCCAAAGCCCCGGCACCGCCGACGGGAAAACCGCAACCGCAACCACAGGCGCCAGTGCACGCCGCTGGGATGCAAACCTCTGTGCAGCTTACTTTCTCGTTCGAGATAGCAGCCATGCAGTTAACGCCCAGCTTCAAAATGGGAGTTTTAAAGGTTCGTCCCCTGTCGAAACTCGTCACAATGCGCTTGCCTTCGCCTCAGCGTGCGCAGTCTGCGCTGAATTTGCAGGTTGCATTCGAGGTCGTGAAAATTCAACCAGTCGCCGGCTCGTTAGGGACGGTTCGGGTTACCCCATCTCAGCAACAGCGGCCAGCCATGGGAGGGATGCCGTCCTTTGCGGTCGCGGGATTGCAGGTCGTGCAAAACTCTGATACGGCGCCCGTTCAACTCACGCCCTCACCGCAGGGACGCGCGTCTGTGTTTATTACAGTGCCGTTCCAGATCAGCACACTCGAGTTTTCGCCATCGCTCGAAATTGGATCGGTGACGCTGAATTCGAATTCCAAGCAGGTCGTTGTTCAGTTGCCCGGTGCTGGGCCCGGTCCAGCCGAAGGCGCGCCAATGTTCGAGATCGCGAACATTGAACTCAATGAAGGCGGCGAGATTGCGATGATGCAACTCAACCTTCTTGGCGGACCGAAGCGCGCATAGCGGTCGCGAAACGACCAGCCTCTCTGGTCCGAAAGATCAGCGCCAGTTTAGCGTGCGCAGTTGCTTCGGGAGAAATTTCCCGTCTCTGCGGATTAATTTGCCGTCGAAATAGATTTCGCCGCCGCCATAATCGGGACGTTGTATGCTGACCATGTCCCAATGCACCTGGCTACGGTTTCCGTTGTCGGCTTCCTCGTAAGCTTGTCCGGGAGTGAAATGGAACGAGCCTGCGATTTTTTCGTCGAATAATATGTCCCGCATTGGCCGGAATACGCGCGGATTAAAACCGAGAGAAAATTCGCCGATGTAGCGTGCACCCGGGTCTGAATCGAGAATTTTGTTCAGTTTTTCGGTCTCGTTACTGCTTGCCTCGACGATTTTCCCTCGTTTGAATTCCAACTGCACGCCGTCGAAAGCGGTGCCTTGATAAATACTTGGCGCATTAAATGTAACCTGACCTTCTACGGAATCTTTGACCGGGCAGGTGAAAACTTCGCCATCGGGAATGTTTCGATCCCCGCCGCAAATGATGGCTGCAATTCCCTTGATGCTGAAGCTTAGGTCGGTGCCAGGACCCTTAATCTCGACGCGATCTGTTTTTTCCATCAATCTTTTGAGCGCCTTCATGCCAGGCAGCAGTTTGCGGTAATCGAGTGTGCAGACATCGAAATAGAAATCTTCAAATGCTTCTGTGCTCATTCCTGCAAGCTGTGCCATGGACGGTGTCGGCCAGCGCAGGACCACCCATTTGGTCTTTTTGACTCGTTGGTCCTGGACCGGTCGCATTTTTCTTCCGATCAATTGCATTTTGCCCGCAGGCACATCCGATAATTCAGTGATGTTGTGGGTGCCGCGAACTGCGATGTACGCGTTCATCTTTTTCATACGCGCCAGTTCATAACCGGCCATCAGGTTGAGCTGTCGATCCGAGGCTTCAAACGCTAGCGCGCGATTCACTCGCGTGCGATACACCTGCGCAAACGGAATACCTCCAGCGTTGCTCACCGCGCGCACCAGAGCCACGGTCATCTCATCGGGAATATCGAATCCTTCGATCAGGACTGTTTCCTTTCGCTTAAGGCGAATGGAATATTCCACCAGGAGTTTTGCAAGTTTATCAAATCGCTCGTCGTACATAGTCGTCTATCATTCCACCGGCTTAGCACGATGCAACTGTAGCCGCTTCGCTGTGTGAAGCGCCGCACTGCACGTGCCACGACCTGAAACATGCGTCGCGCCGCAGAGAGCGAGATCTAAAGCCATCAAGTGTTCCAAACCAGTTTCGCGGCGAAGGCGCCGTCGAAGCGGTCGCGAAAGGGCAGCGAATCGCTTTCCGTCTCGCGGGTTAGGCCCGGCACTTCTGCAAGCAGACGCTGAACAACCTCTTCGTTTTCCTCGCGCTCCAGGCTGCATGTGCTGTAGATCAGGGTACCCCCGGGCTTAATCAAAGGCAGCACAGCGCGTGTGATGACGAACTGCTCGTTTGGCATTCGGATGAAATCTTTCGGTCGCAATCGCCACCGCACATCAATGCGACGACGTATCACCCCCGTATTCGTGCAGGGCGCATCGACGAGGACCCGATCGAACGGCGCGATGGAGACAATTTCTTTCGGAATTCGATCCCGCATCCAGTCGTGCCGGATTGGGCGGACAATGGTAGCTCCGAGCTGTAAGAGATTATTTTGCAGGATCTGAAGTCGTTTAGGATCGCGGTCGCAGGCCATGAGAATTCCCCGGTTCTGCATTAGCTGCGCCAGGTAGCTTGTCTTACCGCCCGGTGCCGCGCACGCATCGAGAATTTTTTCTTCCGGCTTCGGATCTAGAAGCTGGCAGGCGAGCATCGTGCCGGGATCCTGGATGTAGCAATGCCCTGAATCGAGAGCCGCTGCTGGTAAAGTCTTTAGCTTTACAAAATCGGGATTGTCCGGAAGCGGCCGTGAATCCGGATACAGCTGCAGAAAGGGCTCTGGGATCGATTCGTATTCGATTAATCCGTGCATAGATCGGGGCAGGGCGGTTGTTCCATTTGCAGAGTTCTTCGGTGTGATCGGCGCCAAAATGCTGCTGCCAGCGTTCGACTAGAAATTGCGGGTGAGACGTCTGAACAAACAGTGGCTGCTTCGTGGCTTGCGCGAGCAGCTCGCTTCGAATTCGCGTTGCGGCTCGTAGCACGCCGTTAACGACTGGCCGCTGTTTGTGCGGCGCAAGGGCCACTGTCTCATGGACCGCCGCGTGTTCGGGCGTCTTGAGCAAAAAGAGTTGGTACAATCCGAGTCGCACCAGATCCCGAACATCTTTCTCGACGCGCGAAAGGCGAATGCGGCTGATCCAAAAATCAAGCAGAGTGAGATTCCGCAGAACGCCATAGAACAGCTCCAGGGCAAACGCGCGATCCGAAGCAGTCATCTCGCTCTTCGATAGGAGTCCAGAGATAACGGAATCGGCGAAGCGTTTCTCTTTTCGCCACAGGCGTAAGCCCGCCAGCGCCGTTTGGCGAGCAGAGCGCTGGGCCATAGACCTGTCACTGGGGCTTCACACTAGCCCGCCCGATCGAATAATAGTGGAAGCCAAATTGCCGCATCGTTTCAGGATCGAACAGATTTCGCCCGTCGAAGACGATCGGTGTCCGCATTTTTTCCTTCAAGATCGCGAGATCCACGTTCGCAAATTCATTCCAGTCCGTGGCGATGACCAGCGCTTCGGCGTCATCGATTGCTTCGAGAGCGGATGAAGCGAATTCCGCATCTGCAATCGCCTTGATGACGCGAGCTTTCTGCATTCCCTTTGGATCGTACGCAATCACGTGAGCGCCTTCGCGCAGCAGTTGTTCCACCAACTCGATCGCGATCGATGAGCGCACGTCGTCGGTATCAGGCTTGAAAGTAAGGCCCCAAACCGCAATCCGCTTTTCGCGCAATACCCAGAGTGTCTCACGCATAGTTTTCAGAAAACGGGTCTTTTGACCTTCGTTTATGCGTTGGACTTCCTTAAGCAGATTGAAGGGAGTCCCGAGTTGCTCACTGATTGCGATGAAGGCAGCAATATCCTTTGGGAAACAGGAGCCCCCGTATCCGATTCCAGCGTTCAGAAAATCCCGCCCGATACGGTGATCCATCCCGATTCCGTCTGCGACCTTTTCCACATCGGCGCCGCTGGCTTCACAAATCGACGATACCGCGTTCATATACGAAATTTTCAGTGCCAGAAACGAGTTAGCGCAATGTTTGATCAACTCCGCGCTGTTAATGTCTGTGACCAGGATCGGAGCCATAAACGGCTCATACACTTTCTTCATTAAATCGATTGCGTGTTCGTTCTGTGCTCCTATGACAATCCGGTCGGGACGCATCAGGTCGGCTACTGCACAGCCTTCGCGCAAAAATTCCGGATTACTGACCACATCGAATTTTGCGCCATGACGGTTATATCTTTTGATGGATTCCGCCACTTTTTCTCCCGTTTTTACAGGCACGGTGCTTTTGTCAACGATGACGCGATAATCGGTTAACACCCCTGCGATTTCCCGCGCAACTTTCTCCACAAAACTGAGATCGACGTCGCCATCCGGCAGCGGCGGGGTTGGCACGGCGATGAAGATAACCTGTGAATTCTCGACTGCTTCTTGAATGTTGCCGGTAAAATGCAGTCGGCGCGCCGAGACGTTACGGTGAATTATTTCATCCAGTCCCGGTTCGTAAATCGGAACTTCACCGGCTTGGAGCTGTTTCACCTTATTGGCGTCGTTATCGACGCAAATCACATGGTGGCCGACATCGGCGAAACAAGCGCCCGTTACCAGGCCGACGTATCCGGAGCCAATAATTGATATGTCCATGAAGCAAGAACGTTGCGGGCGAATCAGCCCCAGCACAAGTGGCGGAATTTCGACCGGCGATACCGGCCGTTATAGCCGCATTTTAGATCAATCGCCCTGTGAAGTGGGGTCGAAGTTGAAATCGAAGCCAAACTTCGGAAACGCTTTGAGGGTCACGGTAAAGAGGAGGCCATATTCCTTCACGCCCGAGTTATCGCGTATTACTCCTCCGAACGAGGCCACCCAGCTTGTCAGATCGCGGTAAATTGCATAACGCTGTTCCTGGAGAGTATCGGTCACGCCTTCGTACTGCTCCTGGACCGCTACGCCCCAATTGTCGTTAACGCGGAAGTACCCGCCGAAAAGAAACAGGCTGCTATCCTGGAAAAACGGGTTTCCATTCAGGTAGCGATGCCCAAAGTTCAGTTGCAAATTCGCCAACGGTTGCACTGACGCAAGGGTGTCGACTTCCGTAAAACCCTTCGCAAAGGCCGGGAGCTGGGAGTTTACGGAAAAAGACATCCACGGCAGCGGATTGAAGCGGAGGTTGTTAAACAGGTTTGAGTAGTCCGTTCGGTCGTAAGGATTCTCGAAATTCACGTCCACAAACGTATCCAGTTCGAGCCAGGTCATGGTTGAATCGTCGCGCCGGGTCTCCAAACGGTTACGGACGCCGAGCCGCCACACCGTCCAATCGGCGATCGAATCGATCGGGGTGAACTGTGGAAAATCGATTGCCCGAAGCTGTGTCGACGGTTCATACCGATCAAACTGTAAAACCGAGAGGGGATTGGGTCCGTCTTCTTTCACGTAAGAAAAGTCGGTGAACGGCTGAATCACGTGCATCAGTCCGTCTAGACCGAATGCGCGGCTTTGTACGTTCTCCCATGAACGGGAAATCTTGAACGAAGCTTCTGCGCCCGTATCGAAGACGCTCCGAAAAGTATCGCCGTCGAATTTGATGGGGTTGGCCGTCGTTGGGGGCGGGAGAATAAAGTTGGGCACCAGCGGATTTGTCGGCGGCAGAAATACAGTCGATCCGAGGTCCCAGGTTTTGCCGTAATACGTTCCGCGATATCCAACCCGCGGAACGATCGACAGCCAGCCAAAATACGTATTGGGATAAATCAATTCATGAAACGTATCAAAACGGTCCGTGCCGTAATTCTTCAGACCTGAGTCCTCCGGGAATTGTAGTCGCAAATTCGCAAATCCAGTTTCGCCTTGGTAAAATATTGGTCCGCCAAAGAGTCCGTGCCGTTTGATGTCCAGCACCACCTCCGGCTGACGTTCCGTCGTAGTGAAGAAGTCATTTGCCTGAAACCGTTCGATACCAGTGAGAGTGAACACCGGATTCGTCTTTGCCAGCGCGATCACATTGTCTGGAACAGGGTCAATCCGGAAGTCTCCCTGGAAAAAGTCCTGCATGACGTATTGGTCACTCATCTTGGTGATGTTCGCGAGGCCGTAAATGGAATCGGTGAAATTCGTCCGGTCTTGCAGACTAACCAGGTATCGCGACTCAGGTACACCCGTCCGCGGTATGTTCGTTTGATTGATGTCCGGGTTTTGGTCGTTAATGTAAAAGCTCTTTATCTTCGCCACGCTGCTTTTGTCTTTGCCGTACTCAATCGTCGGCTCAAAACCGATCGCTGGCCCGCGGCGACCGAAGTAATCCAGCCGAAGCCGGCCTTGGATGTTATCTGTGATCGGGAACGTCACCTGGGTCAAAAGCGATGGTCCCCATGTGCTGTAGTACCCCGGCGAGATGGAGAAACTGAACGCGTTGTCGAGGGACTGGTACAGGTACGGCCACCAAAAGATCGGCACCTTCCCTACGTATGCTGTCACGTTCAGAAAAATCACTCGATCGTGTTCATACACACGAATCTTCCGTGCGTGTAGATGGAAATCGGGCTTCGCCGAATCGTGTGTCGTGAAGGTTCCATTACGGATGAGATAAGCGTTATCCCCCTCGATTGAAGTGACATCGTTACCAGCCAGAAAATAGGGCTGTGATTCCGTCCGTCCCGTGCTCGCCCGGATCTTTTTTGTCTCGGTATTGTAAATTCCGCTGTCAGCAGTGTAGAGGCTCGTATCGCGATAAATTCGGACGTGTCCTCTCAACTCCACGTCGTGCGTCGCGGAATTGTATTGTGCGTAGTCGGCGTAAATGTCCGTATTGCCGATGTGAATCGCAACGTTATCGCGGGCTGTTGCCAATCCGTTTTTGTACGTTGTTTGCCCCGTCGACGTGATTTCTATAGGCGCATTCTCCGGAGTTTGGATTTCTCCGTAGATCAACGCGGGACTCGCAACCACTGCGGCGAGCAACAAAACCAGCGATCGCATGGCGACATGGACGGTACCGTAGCCAAAGCTCCCTGCAAAGCCAAAACCACTCACGGCGAGAGAAATACTGCTGCCGGACAACGTCTGGAGCTTGCTTTACGTCCAACTTTTCAATTGAATTGCGGGGTGCCCCCTGCTGGTGATGAAGCCACTTCATTGACTGGGCTTGGCGGAAATGCGGAACGCGGCTCGGTCGCATTTACTACCACGCATTGGAGCATTGTGTTGACCGCACAAGGTGAATCGGCCGCGGCTCAAGAAGCGCTTGAAAAGCTTTGCCGCAGCTATTGGCGACCCATTTACAGCTTCGTGCGGCGACAGGCTGCTAGGCCCGAAGAGGCGCAGGACCTAACGCAAGGTTTTTTTGCTCTCTTGTTGGAACGCCGGGATCTGCGCACTGTGCGCAAGGAGAAGGGGCGACTTGCGTTCTTATCTGCTCACGGCGCTGAAGCACTTTCTGGCCGACGAACGCCGCCGCGCGATGGCGATCAAACGTGGCAAAGGCCAGCAGCTCATTCCATTGGAAGAACTGCGTACTGAGGAACGGAGCGGCATGGAGCCAGCCGACCCGCTCACTGCCGAGCGGATTTACGAGCGCCGTTGGGCTTCGACGTTGCTGGATCGCGTGCTGAGCCGATTAGAGGATATTTATCGTAAGCGAGGTAACGCGGCGTTGTTCGATTCGTTCAATCAATTGCTGGCAGACGAGC
This sequence comes from uncultured Verrucomicrobiae bacterium, assembly GCA_963838045.1. GTDB lineage: Bacteria > Verrucomicrobiota > Verrucomicrobiia > Chthoniobacterales > UBA10450 > Udaeobacter. The sequence continues at coordinate 23,273 of CAWIPQ010000024.1, forward strand.
CGGGGGCGCCGTCGCAGGCGGACATAGCGGCGCAACTTGGGATGACCGAAAATGCCGTCTCGCAGGCCTTCCATCGATTTCGGCAAAGCTATCAATCGTTATTGCGCGAGGAAATTGCTCATACCGTTGCAACTCCCGGCGATATCGAAAACGAGTTGCGCTATCTGATTGCTGTGATTCGCGCATAAGGCCGGACAGAATTTTACGCAGTACAAAATGGGAACGCACGCCGACTCTCGGGCAATGATCAGAGTAATCAGAATTTGCCGCAAATGCGGCGCGAAAATCTTTTCTGATGCGCCGAAAGGGCTTTGCACCGCGTGCGTGCTGGAAACAGCGCTCGGAATTTTGCCAAATGCACCTGTAGCCGCTGATCAGGAGAATGACCCGGCGAATGGGCGAATGGGCGAATCGGCGACGTCGCCGTCTCACCGTTTCTCCGATTCGCCGTTTCAGTCTGTTCCCATGCTGGGAGAATTAGGCGATTATGAGTTGCTGGAAGAAATCGGACGCGGCGGTCAGGGCGTGGTATTTCGCGCACGACAGAAAAGCCTCAATCGCACAGTCGCCTTAAAAGTCATCAGCCTTGGTCAGTGGGCGAGCAAAGCGCATCTGAAACGTTTTCGCCGTGAAGCCGAAGCCGCGGCCAGCCTCGATCATCCCGGTATCGTTCCCATCTACGAAGTCGGCGAGCGGGATGGCTCGTGCTACTTCAGCATGAAATTTGTCGAAGGCGGTCAACTCGACGAAGTGGCCAGGCGCGAGCCGATGCCGATCCGGCGCGCGGTGGAATTAATCGCGAAGGTCGCGCGCACTGTTCATTACGCGCATGAACATGGAATTCTTCATCGTGACATCAAACCGGGAAACATTCTGCTCGATGCAAAAGGCGAACCGCATCTGACCGATTTCGGCCTTGCCCGATTAGTCGAATCTGAAAGCAGTGTCACGCACACGCTGGACGTCCTGGGCACGCCCAGCTACATGGCGCCGGAGCAAGCGGTGGGAAACAACGCGGCTGTGAGCAGCGTCACGGATGTTTATGGGCTCGGTGCGGTCCTTTATCAATTGCTCACCGGTCATCCGCCGTTTGCCGGTGGAACAACCTACGAGACGATCAGGTTACTCTTGGATACCGAGCCGCGGCAACCGCGTCTGTTGAATCCGAAAATAGATCGCGATCTCTCAACGATCTGCCTCAAGTGTCTCGAGAAAGATCCGAAGCGCCGATATTCGTCCGCTCTCGCGCTAGCTGAGGATTTGGAACGCTGGCTAAAGCACGAACCAATTGCAGGCGCGGCGCGTCGGACTGCTCGCTCGTGGCAAAAAGTGGGTGCGGCGCAATCCAAGCATCGCAGTTATGGCAGCAATGTTGCTCGCGCTGGCGGTGCCGTTAGGGCTGGATCGTTTGGAAAAGTGAATTCATCCGGCATCCGGTGTAACAAACTGGCATCGCCGTTCTGCCGTTTGAAAATCTGAGCGAGCAGAGAGAAGACGCCGCCGCCTTCGTCGATGGCGTGCAGGACGACATTCTGACGAAGCTGGCGAAGATCGCTGATCTGAAAGTGATCAGCCGGACGAGCGTCATGGATTACCGTGGCAAACGAAATCTCCGTCAGATCGGAAATGATCTGCGTGTATCGCATGTTCTGGAGGGCAGCGTCCGCAGAACCGGCACGCATCTTCGCCTAAACGCGCAGTTGATCGACACGCGCTCTGACACGCACGTCTGGGCCGAGCAATACGACCGCGATTTGAATGATCTGTTCGCCATCCAAAGCGAGATCGCGCAAAAAGTCGCCGAACGACTGAACGCCAAAGTCACGTCAGCGGAGAGACTGGCTATTGAGGAAAAGCCAACCACTGATCTCGTCGCTTTCGAGCTCTATTCGCGCGCCAATGATATCATTGGGCGAGCCTTAGCTGGGGACGGCGGACATGTTGCAGGCAATCGATCTGCTGAACCAGGCGGTAGCGCGGGATCCTTCGTTTTTCAAAGCCTATTGCACGCTGGCCATGGCTCATGACCAGCTTTACTTCTTTGGCCTTGACCATACTCCTGCGCGGTTGGCGTTAGCGGAAGCAGCGCGTCGAGGAAGCATTTCGCATTCGTCCAAATGCCGGCGAAGCGCACCTCGCACGAGCACATCATCTTTATAATGGATACCTCGATTACGATGGCGCTCTGGCTGAACTGGAAATCGCACGCCGGAGCTTGCCAAATGATCCCCGGATATTCGCGACTGATGGGTTACATCCAAAGGCGTCAGGGACGCTGGGAAGAGTCCATGCGAAACTTTGAGCGGGCCATTGAGCTCGACCCGCGCAGACGTTAACACGCTCGGACAATATCGCAGACAGTTACGGAATGGCCCGGCGTTATGCTGAACAAAAATCCACGTTAGATCGCATGCTGACTATCGCGCCAAACGATGTCGTAGCGCAAAGGCAGCGCGCGCATTCGTGGAAGTGGATTGGAAAGCTGATACAGGACCATCGCATCAAGTGATCAATGAAATCCGGCCGCCAAATCCTGCTGCCATGCCGCAGCTCGCCGGTCTAACGGCTACTTTGCGCACTGGCCGAACGCGACGTCGCTGCCGCCAAAGACGCGTTGCATCGCACTCCGGACGAAATCCCGTTAGGGCGACAAGCTGTTAATTTCACGCGCCCTTTCGTCGAAGGCGTTATCGCCCGCATGACAAACGACGAACACAAGGCGCAATTGGCTTTTACTGCTGCGCGCGCGAAGCAGGAGAAAACCGTACAGGCTGAACCAAATTACGGCCCGGCATGGTGCGTGCTAGGTGTAATCGATGCGGCTCTTGGGCGGAAGGAGGAAGCCTTGCGAGAAGGACGGCACGCGGTCGAGCTTCTTCCCGTCGAAAAGGACCCAGTCAATGGCATGGTCATGATCAAGTATTTGGCGATGATTGCTGCGTGGGTTGGTGAAAAAGATCTCGCCTGCGAACAGCTTGCCACCGCCGTCCGTTGCTCCCACTAGCGGTATGCGACCTTAGCTATGGCGAACTGAAACTGATGCCGTTCTGGGATCCGCTGCGCGGCGACCCGCGCTTCGAAAAAATCGTCGCTTCCCTCGCGCCGAAGTAATTCTGTAGCGGCAGGCGTGCGCCTGCATCCATTACAAAGCAGCTAACACGGCTGCCTCTACAGTCCTGATCTGTGAGATCCGCTGCCTGCCCGCCGTAGCTCTTAGGCGGAGGCGGATAATCCACGGTCTCCAAAAATTTCCAAACTTCCCGCGTAAGGGTCTCAAAAATTTTACGCAGTACCCTGAGCGAACGGCCAGAAATGACTTCCTCACAACGAGAAACCAAGGAAGGCCAAAACAACGGAAAGAAAATTAAATTATGAACAAGGCAAATATTCTAAGACTTACCGTCGCGTTTGCGACGCTGGTTACCGTAATAATCGCCTCCGGGCAAGGCAGGCCGGGCGCAGTCAAAGCGCCACAAGTGCCACGGGCGGCACCGCAGGTGCAATACACGGTAATTGACCTCGGCACGGATGGAGTTGGAAATCAGATAACTGACTCCGGCCGGATTGTCGGCTCAATAAACTTTGGTGGGCCGGACAGGGATGCGGCCTTTTGGCCCACTCCCCAGAGCCCGCCAATTGATCTCGGCACATTGCCAGGTTTGACTGGAAGCAGAGGATTTGGCATTAACCGCGAGGCGAAATGGTGGGAGCCGCTTACCGGTTTTATCGGCTCGGCCATTATTTTGGGCAAGCACTCAAAGTGCGCCCATGGAACTGCCCGGTCTGCCGGTCGGGTTTGCAGGTTTGGCATCCGCCATCAGTCCAGTCGGCCAGATTGTCGGCGAGTTCTTTGCCTCGGACTTTTCAGTGTTCCAGCCGGTCGTTTGGCCGAGGAGCAACGCAGCGCCCATTTACCTTGCCGAGTTGAGCGAAACGCTTCGGTTCGGGGGCGCCATCAGCATCAATGCTGTGGGCAACATCCTCGGCGACGGCTGGGACGAAGACAATGTTGAATGTCATGCGGTGTTCTGGGCCAACAGCGCAAGCGTCCCGGTGGCGCTGGCTTCGCCCGGAGGGGAATTCATTTACACAGATGACGGCTTAACCGGGGGGCTAGGTGCCGCAGCGCTTAACAACGCGGGCAGCATGGTTGGGTTCGCTCGCGACCAGGACTTCTCCGCGACTCGTGCCGTGTTCTGGGCCAGCAGCTCAAGCCCCGCGGTCATTCTGAGCACCACCGGCGAGTTCACCAACGGAGGGGCGGAGGGCATCAACGATAAACGCCAGATCGTCGGTTCCGCATTCAACAACGACTTTTCGGATGCACATGCCTTCCTATGGGCCAGTCCCACCAGCCAGGGCGTCGATCTGAACACGGTAATCCCACCGGGCTCAGGCTGGGAACTGCAAGTCGGTCGCAGCATTAATAATCGCGGTGAGATCAGCGGCGCGGGATTGCTCAATGGAGAAGACCATGCCTTTGCGCTGATCCCGGTGCATGGCGGTTCAGCGAATGCGCTTCGATAGCCTCATCAACGGCACAGACTCTGTTGCCGTCGAAAAGCCCGCAGCTACGCAAACAGCCGCCACGCCTCACCAGCGTGGCGGCTGACTCTGTTGGATTTTTTTGAGAATGGCGGCTCGCATTGGCGGGAGCGTACGAAAGAAATGCACTCCGTGACCGACCAGCCCGGGGCTGTTTGAATTCACCGGAGTAAAACTCCGCAGGCCGCAAAAATTAAAAATCTGTCTTCCGAGGTCTTCCTCCGGTAACAGAAGCCAACAAAGAGGACAAAGGCTCTCTTTCGGCGGAACTAAACGGAGTCTTCGCTGTCTTCACTTCCTTCTGTTTAGGAACCCATTGTTGCATCCGTGACATCCGCGTAATCCGTGGTGTCTTCTAAAAATTTCAAAACTTCCGGCGTAAGGGATCCAAAAATTTTACGCAGTACTCCAGTGAACGGCCAGAAATGACAACTCAATAACGAGAAATCAAAGAAGGCCAAAACAAAAAAGGAAATTAAATAATGAATAACATCAAAAGAATCAGCTTAATGACAGCAATCTTCCTGACCGTGGCGCTCGTCAGCTCCGCGGTGGAAGCGGGAGTGATACGAATTAATGGTACTATCGCAGGGAGCGAAAGTGACGCACCTTTTCCCGATCCAGCGGAAGGGTTTTATGTCAATGGGAGCGTCACGTCAACCGACACGGCAGCTTGGTCCATTCACACTGTTTTATTCGCCCCCAGTGGACTTCGCTTTCGTGGGTACGCCACCTGAGGAACACCGGGGGAAGTCGTTTGATAGTGGGAGACGCCGCCAACGGTGACAGCATTTTAACGTGCTTCAATTGGGAATGAACACTGGTTCATGCGCCAACGGCGATCTTCGCCATGTGGAAACCTGAGACCATTATCGGCGGAACGGGCCGGTACGCTGGTGCTAGAGGCAGCTTCACCACTGGACCGATGCTTGAACCTTGATGACCGGCGAGACCAGTGGTACCATCAGCGGCACCATCGTCGTAAGAGGACGGTGAGCGTTGGCAGGCCTCTGCCAAACCGTCGCCGAGCGTAGCGCTTGATCCCGTTGATGGGGGAAGCGCTACCTCGGCAAGACGATGATCTCGCGGATCGCTGCGCTGTTGCCGTTATATTCGCACGCGCGCGCGGAGCCAACTTCCCGCGTAAGGGATCCAAAAATTTTACGCAGTACTTCAGTGAACGGCCAGAAATGACAACTCAATAACGAGAAGCCAAAGAAGGCCCAAAACAAGAAAACTTAACAGAAAGAAACAACAACTATGAAGACAAACTTAACGAAGATGATTATGAGCTGCGTGGCGGTCGCCTGTGCAGCGGTGTGCTTGGCTGCTGCAATGGCGCTGGGCACATCCTCTCCTGCGCGGGCGGCAGCCGACTCGCGGGTTTGCAGCGTGGGCATGCTAAGGGGCTTGTATCTGTGGACCTTCGACTCGCACGAAAACGTCGATGGGAACTTTGTACCGATAGCTGTTATGCAAGGCCTCCGGTTCAACGGAGATGTGTACGACGTTCAATCCATTCGGCACGTGAATATCGGGGGCACGATTATTTTCGACGCCGGGGGATTTTCAGGAACCTACACCGTGAACGCGGACTGCACAGGCACCTTGTCACGGCGCCCGGCATAGCCCCAAGTTATAACATATACGTCGGACCGGGTGCACAGCAGGTTTGGACTATCCAGAGCGCCTCGATGGAAGTGGCACCCCCGGAGTGAGCATGGGAACGGCGGTACGCTTGCCGTAGTAAAAGCTCCGACGACATCGAGCGTCTGAACGAGTACGGGCTTGGCGCGTTCTATCCGCGCGAAGCCCATTGTGCTTTTAGAACTCGGCAAATTAGCGGAGCGACACGGATCGTTTGCATCCATGCCTCATGTATAACCAGTTTTGTCCTCCAGCAGTTCAATGAATTCGCCATCGGGTCAGCGAAAGAAGGCCACTCGAACCGACTAGGGTTTTTGTGTCACACGTTCAAGAGATGCAATGGCCCGGATCGCTATCGTGAGCTCAAACGCGGCGGTAATCGCGGCCCAGATGTCGATCTTGCAAAAGTTGTGATACAATTCGCCTTATGGAAACCGCCAAGAACTATCGCTACATCGTGAAGACCGAAGAAGTCCGCGGCGGAAACGCGCGGATCGAAGGCACACGAATCGGTGTGCATGATGTCGTTGCCTACTTTCTTCTTGGTCGGGATGTGGACGGCATTCGCACCGCATTTCCTGATCTGAGCCGAGCGCAAATCTTAGAGTGCCTCGCGTACTACGAAGATCATCAGGCTGAAATCGAGCGACCGGCCACAGCCACAAATCGAAAAGCCTAAAAAATGAAATTCTTCCTCAACCACGACGTGCGCCGCGGTCAAGGACGCTCTGGAGCGACACGAGCACGACGTTATCGGGCTCACTGATCTTCTCCCGGCACCGCTCCCGATGAAGTCGTTTTTGCGGCCGCACAGAGCAATCGATGCGTAATGATCACTTGCAATCGCAACGACTTTCTGAAGCTCGCTGCGAGAGGGCCTCATCTGGGGCTGATTATTTTGATTCGCCGACGTAGCCCGCAAGCAGAATGCACGAATCTCTTGCGGCTAGTTCGCAAGGCTGGTGAGGAAGGGTTGCACGGCAATATTAATTTCGCGTAGGGGAGCACCAGCGACGCCGAGCGAGCATTTTCTCGGCAGTAACTTCGCGCGGGACTTTACGACATCGCGGTTGCCGGAACGCGATCACGTGTAACCGGTCTTGTCCTCCAGCAGTTCGATCAATTCCGAATCTGCCCCGCGAAAGAATGCGACGCGCACCGGCCACATTTTTGCGTCACATCATTCACGAGATCGAATGGCCGGATCGGTATCGGGACCTCAAAGCCGGCGTTAATGGCGGCGTCCAGCGCTTCACCAACAAGGCAGCTTTTTGTTTTTAGGAGCGGAGCATTCAGATTTCTGGGGTACAGACATGGAGAAAAATCGAAAAATCCTGGCGGATTTTTGTTCTGGCCGATACTCACAATCGGCTTCCAGATAGCGTGAGCGAAATAGCCAAGAATGCCGACGAAATCTGGCATCTGGGTGATGTTTGCGTGGACACGATTCTTGACCAATTGCGGGCGATCGGGCCGCCCATTACGCTGGTGCGCGGAAATTGTGACAGTAATTTCGACTGGCCGTTGATTGCCGATCTGGTGCGCGGTGGGTTGAAATTTCGGCTTCAGCACATTCCACCTGATGAACCACCACATGATGTCGATGTTCTCTTGCATGGCCACACACACTTCCCTCGAAATGAAAGGCGCGGGGGCGTTCTGTTTCTCAATCCTGGCTGTGTGACCCGGCCCAACCGTGGCGCGCCTCCAAGCGTGGCCTGGCTTGAGATCGCGAACGGAAAAATCGGGTGGAAGCGCGTGCTGCTTCGCTGACGCGCGGGCGCAAGGAGGACGGCTTCCTAGCCGTCGAGGGGACACGACGGTTGGGAAACCGTCGTTCCTTGCTCGCGATTCGCCTTGATTAAATCAGCGGCAATCGCTTTTCTTCACGGAGATGAGTTTGGCTCTCGATCAAATTTTCGTGCACGGAAAGCAATGGCTGCTTTCCTGGTTTGCCGGCGCGCCGAATTGGCTAATCCAAATCATGTCCAGCCTGATCAATATTGTCGCGTTGCTCGCCGTGTTTCTCACGCTCTTCGCGCTTATCTCGGTGCTGGAGTGTAAAATTTTAGGACGTATGCAGAATGGTTACGGAGGCGACGGCTTCCTAGCCGTCGAGGGAACACGCCGGTTGGGAAACCGTCGTTCCTTGCTCGCGATTCGCTCTTGATTAAGTCCGTGGCAATCGCTTTCCTTGCCGAAGTGAGTTCAGCTATCGATCAAATCTTTGTTCACGCGAAGGGGTGGCTCCTTTCCTGGATTGCGGGCGCGCCCAATTGGATGATCCAAATCGCGTCCAGTCTTATCAACATTGTTGCGCTGCTTGCCGTGTTTCTCACGCTTTTCGCGCTTATCTCGGTAATGGAGCGAAAAATTCTGGCGCGAATGCAAAACCGCTACGGGCCAAACCGCGTCGGGCCGTTCGGTCTTTTTCAACCTGTCGCTGACGGCATCAAAATGTTGATCAAAGAGGACATCGTGCCGGCACGTGCAGATAAGGTTGTGCACTTTCTCGCGCCTGTGATCCTCGCTGCGGTGGCGATTCTGACTTTGGGCGTGATCCCTTATGGGCGAAACATGACGCCGTTTACAATCGACGGCGGTATTCTGTTTTTCTTTGCGGTGGGATCGACCACGGAACTGGCAGTGTTCATGGCAGGCTGGGCAAGCAACAATAAATTTTCCATGCTCGGCGCCATGCGTGCCATCGCGCAAATGTTCAGCTACGAACTGCCATTGATCATCGCCGTGCTACCGGTCGTGATGGTAGTTGGCTCGCTCATGCCGGACCGGATCGTTGCCGCGCAGGGCGAATACACGCTCGGCATTGTGCCGCGCTGGTTTGTCTTCACCCCATGGGGCTTTACCGCGTTCTTATTGTTTTTCATCTCAGGTCTGGTGGAATCGAATCGTACTCCATTCGACGTACCAGAGGGCGAATCAGAAATCGTTGCCGGTCACATGACCGAATATTCCGGATTCAAATATGCGACGTTTTTTATGGCGGAATATCTTGGAATGTTTGCCGTCAGCGGGTTGGCGGTGACAATGTTCCTCGGCGGTTGGCATGCGCCCGTCCGCGTGCTTGAAGTTATTCCGTCTTATGTCTGGTTCTTTCTAAAGCTGAGTGCGTTGCTTTTCGTTTACATCTGGCTCCGCGCAACGCTTCCGCGCATCCGCGTCGATCAAATGATGAACGTCGCTTGGAAATTCATTTTGCCGATGGCGTTTACCTGTGTGATCGCCGCCGCGGTGTGGCATTATGCCGGTCGCGGCCTGCGCGGCTGGCTGTGGTCGCTCTTCGTAATCGTGCTGGTTTACAGCGCGCTGTCGATTCTGCTCGACACGCGAAGGAAATTCGCGCCGCGTGTTTATCGTTTCGCTGAATGAACACCCTTGCGTTTCTGATTATCTCGGTGTTGACGCTCGCCGCGGCTCTCGCAGCGGCGACCTTGCGAAATCTGATGCACGCTGCGCTTTGTCTACCACTTGCTTTAATCGGGCTCGCGTCATTCTTTTTCCTGCTCGGCGCCGAGTTCGTGGGGCTTGCCCTGGTGTTTATTTATGTGGGCGCGGTGGCGGTGCTGATTGTCTTCACCATTCTCCTCACCCGCCGAGGAGTGGAGAAAGATCCTGGTTTTCACTGGATGGGTGTTGTCATTGCATTGGCGGTGTTTGGCGGTTTAACGTGCTCGATTCTACAGACGCAAACGCTTTCCATTGTTCCGCCGCACATCCGCTCGCTCACAGTCAGAAAAATCGGCGAAACATTGATGACCGGTTATGTGTGGCCGTTACAATGCGTCGGCCTCCTCCTCACTGCAGCGCTGATCGGCGCACTCGTGCTCGTCATGGAGGAAAAGCGATGACCACCTACACTCCAGGCTTTTCTCATCGTATCTTCCGCTCTGTTTTCCATTGGATTGCTCGCCGCATTGACCCGGCGTCACGCTATTTTCATCCTCATTGGAATTGAGATGATGCTCGCTGCTGCGAATTTGAATTTTATCGCGTTCTGGCGTTTCGCTCCGCCACCACATCCGCCGACCGGCGTGATGATCGCAATTTTTTCAATCGCCATCTCCGCCGCTGAGGCCGCAGTTGGCCTGGCGATGGTGATCGCGGTTTACCGGCATTATCGCACCACGAATGTCAGTCAATTCGACCAGCTCAAAGGATGAGGGGACAAAGATGAAGCAAACATCCAACGCTCAACTCCGAAAGCTTTCGCGAGCAGGCTGTTCAACGCTCAACGCTCAATTCAGAAGCGGCTTTGATTTGGGCGTTGGACGTTGGGCGTTGGACGTTGGGCGTTTTCTGTTCGCGAAAACATGAGCGCCCAGATTGTCGATTATCTGTGGCTGTTCCCGGCGGTGCCCTTCGCTGCTGCGCTGGCGATTTTGGGTTTGGCAAAATCGCGGCACAAAACGGCGGCGGCTCTGGCTGTCGCAGGTCAGGTGGTCTTGCTCGCAATGTCAGTCGTGGCGTTCCTGCTGACGCTGCAAACCCACGGTTTCCGCTCGGTGCAGAATTTCACCTGGTTCACTTTCGGCGACCAGGCATTGCGCCTTGGATTCGTTCTCGATCCGCTGGCGTGCGCGATGCTGGTGATGATCTCGCTGGTTGGCCTCTGCATCTTTGTCTTCAGCGTTGGGTACATGGCCGACGATAAAGATTTCACCCGTTTCTTTGCGTACTTGTCGTTCTTCTCCGGCGCGATGCTCGGGCTGGTTATCGCGAACAGCTTGCTTTTGCTTTTCATGTTTTGGGAGCTCGTTGGGCTCGCCTCGTATTTGCTTATCGGCTTCTGGATTGAGCGTCCCAGCGCCGCGGCGGCTGCCAAAAAGGCGTTTATCACCACCCGCATCGGTGACCTGGGATTTTTTCTCGGAATGCTCTGGCTTTACAATCGAAGTGGCACACTCCTGTTCTACGATGGCGGGCACGGCTGTCTTGAAAGCGCCGGCCTCGTCATGCTTGGTGCAAGCGCAACATTCATCGCACTCCTGATTTTTTGCGGCGCAGTTGGCAAGTCCGGACAATTTCCGTTGCACGTCTGGTTACCCGACGCGATGGAGGGACCGACGCCGGTCAGCGCGCTGATTCACGCGGCCACCATGGTCGCCGCCGGTGTCTTCCTTGTCGCGCGCGTGTATCCGATCTTTTCGTTCGGTGCAGTCAACGGCGTGACCTCCTCGCTTACTGTTGTTGTCTGGATCGGAGTGACAACGGCGCTGATGGCTGCGCTCATCGCCATCGCCCAGGCGGATATCAAGCGCATCCTCGCTTATTCCACTGTGTCGCAACTCGGCTTAATGATGGTTTCGTTAGGCGTCGGTGGTGTCGCAGCGGGCATCATGCACCTACTGGCTCATGGCTTTTTTAAGGCGCTTCTCTTTCTCGGTTCCGGTTCCGTGATTCACGGTTGCCACGGCGAACAGGACATTCGCAAAATGGGCGGATTGCGCCGTTTAATGCCAGTGACATTTGGAACCTATGCCGTCGGTATGCTGGCGCTGAGTGGCGTCCCTCTATTTTTCTCCGGCGGCTGGACGAAGGAGGAAATTCTTCACGCGACCGCGCATTGGCCAGGATCGATTGCGCCGCATTACCTGATGTTGGCAGGCGTGGTTCTTACGGGGCTTTACATGGTACGGCAGGTGATCTACGTGTTTTTCGGCAATCGCCGCAGCGCCGCCGAGCATGCACACGAAAGTTCGCGTGTAATGACGACGCCGCTGATCGTGCTGGCGATTTGCACGATCTTCTTCAGTGTCGTGCTCACGCCCTCATGGCCATGGCTACACGGTTATCTTACCGGCGAACCCATTCACTTCGAAATCGCGGACCTGATTCAGCCGATGCTGTTGGTTTCGTTTGTGCTCGTCGGATCCGGAATCGGACTCGGCATCTGGATGTATCGGCGGGCCGGCATGCCAGATGGAGATCGTCCAGCCGACGTCGATCCGCTCCAATACAAGCAACCGGCGTTGTTTCGATTTCTCGCAAACAAAATGTGGATCGACGAGCTGTATGCGAAGACGATCATCGCCTTTGCTTGGGCAGGCGCGCGGTTCTCCGACTGGATGGACCGTTACTTTTGGGATGGTTTGGTGCGCGGCTTCGGCGCAATCGGCCAGGTTTTTGGAATGTTTACCGCCGGGGTCGACAAGCGCGGCATTAACGCAGGAGTCGATGAAACGACGGTTGGTGCCCGCGGCTTGGCCCGCCTGTTGTCGGGCGCGCATTCGGGACAAATTCAAATTTACCTCGGCGTCGTCGCTGTTGGCATGCTGGCGCTGCTGCTTCTCTACGCATGGTTGGCTTAATCACAGCGATTATTTTGATCCCGCTGCTCGGCGCAGTGGCGGTGTGTACCTGGCCTCCCGCCTCCGCGGAGGCTACGGCGGGCAAGCTGCGGAATGCCCGCCCGATCGCGCTCCTGTTTAACGTTATCTCCGCGGGATGCGCTTTCGGTTTGTGGCGAAATTTCGATGCTACCGCGACTGGACTTCAGTTCGTGGAACGCCATGTGTGGATCCCCGCCATCGATGCCGAGTACCTCCTGGGCGCCGATGGGCTGAGTCTGCTGCTTGTATTGCTCACAACCCTCATCATTCCATTCGCATTACTGGCACAACCGGCTCCGGGTGGAAGCCGAGCGTTCTATGCGACCATGTTGGTCATGCAGTCCGCTCTGTACGGCACGTTCACCGCCCAGAATTTCGTTCTCTGGTTTTTGTTTTACGAAATGAGTCTGATCCCGGGGTTTTTGCTGATCAAACTCTGGGGCGGCGAAAATCGGGATCGCGCCGCGACGAAGTTCTTTCTCTACACGTTCCTCGGAAGCGTAGCCATGCTGCTATCGTTTCTCGGAATTTATTTGGCGAAAGGCACATTCGATTTTGCGACGCTGGCAAGTCTTGGGAAAAACGGCTTGCTCACCGGTAAACTCGCCTGGCTCGCGTTTGCCGGAATCTTCGTTGGGCTTGCGGTAAAGGTGCCGCTGTTTCCGTTTCACACATGGTTGCCTGATGCCTATCAAACTGCGCCCACTGGAGTGTCAATGGTGCTCACCGGCGTGCTGTCTAAAATGGGCGTTTACGGCTTTGTACGCCTGTTGCTTCCGCTGTTCCCTAACGAAATAAGAATCGTCGGCCCGTGGCTGCTGGCGTTGGCAGTATGCTCGATCGTCTTTGCTCCACTGGCTGCCTGGGCTCAACGCGATTTGAAACGCATGATCGCCTACCTCTCGATCAACCATCTGGGCTACTGCATGCTCGGCCTTTTTGCGCTCGCTGCGTCACCCGCGATTGCTGCCCAGGTCGATACGCAAGCTGCCTTGAGCGGTGTGTTCATGCAGATCTTCAACCACGGTATCACTGCGGCCGCTCTCTTCTATTTCGTCGGATTACTGGAACAACGCCGCGGTCTGCGCGGGGTCGGCGACTTCGGTGGCCTGATGCAACGCACACCGTTGCTCTGCGGTTGGATGAGCGTCGCCATGTTTTCGTCGCTCGGTTTGCCGGGCCTGAATGGATTTGTCGGCGAGTTTCTGATTTTCAAAGGCTCCTTTGCGATGGCGGCCGTGTTCACGGCGATTGCTGTGATCGGTCTTCTCGTGACAGCCATCGTTTTTATGCGGGCAATGCAGTTACTGTTCAGTGGAGCGCTCTCAGAAGATTGCAGTGCGTTCCCAGACCTCTTGCGAAGCGAAAAGCTCGTCATCGTACCGGTGACATTGCTGATGTTCGCCATCGGCATCGCGCCGCAATTCATCTTCAATATTTTCAATACGACGGTCGTCCATATGGCGCACCTGTTTGGTTGAGTTTCATCGCGAATGAGCAAAAAAAACATTCCCGTAGCGCGGATTACACGTCTGATTCTTTTCCTCCGAAAACAAAAGGTGATGCTGGACTCCGACTTGGCCTCGCTGTACGGCGTAACCACTGGAAATCTCAACAAAGCGGTGAAACGCAATGCCCAGCGTTTCCCGTCCGACTTTATGTTCCAACTTACCGCCAAAGAGGCGGAAGATTTGATATTCCAAATTGGAAGATCAAAAAAACGAGGCGGCCGCCGTCATCGACCTTACGCTTTCACCGAGCAGGGAGTCGCGATGCTCTCAAGCGTGTTGAATAGCGAACGGGCCATAGCAATCAATGTCGCCATCATGCGCACGTTTGTGAGGCTTCGTCAGATGCTCGATTCGAATCACGAACTCGCACAAAAATTCTCGGAACTGGAACAGCGCGTCGGAAAACACGATGAGGACATCGCCGCCATTCTCGAAGCTATCCGGCAGTTGGTGGTCCCGCCAGAGAAGCCTCGTCGCGAAATTGGATTTCATGTACGCGAGAAGGCGCCGCGGTATCGGGTACGTAAACTCGCATGATCGCCTGGACGATTTACCTCACGTTCGCGGGCGCCGTAATGTCGCTCCTCTTGCCTCGCCTTTTTGCCCGCTGGATTGCGTTGCTGACGACAATTGCAGGACTTGTTCTGGGCCTGATCGTTTTCGTCGGGACGCCTATTGCGGATCTGGCGCAATTCACAACGATCGTGCGCGTACCGTGGATCCCGACGCTTGGGATGAATTATCATCTGGCGATCGATGGCGTCAGTCTGACAATGGTTTTGGTTACCGGGATCGCAGCGGTAAGCACGGTTTTGTTTTCCTGGGACATAGACCATCGGCAGAACGAATTCTTCTTCTGGCTGCTGCTGGTAGTGGCCGGATGCTACGGCGTTTTTCTCAGCGCTGATCTGTTTCTGCTGTTCGTGTTCTATGAGTTGGTGATCGTGCCGAAATATTTTCTCATCGCCGTCTTCGGCTCAACCAACAAGGAATACGGCGCCATGAAGCTGACGCTGTATTCATTTTTCGGCGGCATGTTCGTCTTCGTGGGAATCCTTGTTGCGTATGTGAGTGCAGGAACCCTGGACCTGAATCAGCTGGCGCAATTCCAATTTTCATCTCAACTGCAATCGTGGGCGTTCCCCGTGTTGTTCCTCGGGTTCGCCGTGCTGGCCGGCGTCTGGCCGTTGCACACGTGGGCGCCGACTGGTCACGCTGCCGCTCCAACTGCCGGCTCGATGCTGCTAGCAGGCATTGTAATGAAGCTCGGTTCTTACGCAGGTCTTCGCGTCGCGATGAATCTTTTTCCGCAAGGATTTCAGATGTGGAGCAGATGGATTGCTGTTCTAGCGGTAATCGGAATTGTTTATGCAGCCGCTGTCGCGCTGCGGCAAAGCGATCTGAAGTTCGTCATTGGCTATTCCAGCGTGAGTCATATGGGGTTCGTGCTGCTCGGTTTTGCGACTGCAAATGCGCTCGGAGTCTCAGGCGCGGTGCTACAAATGTTTTCCCACGGCGTGATCGCAGCGCTGTTGTTTGCCGTTGCCGGACGCATGATTTATCGCCGCACGCACACACGCGATCTCGGAAAGCTTGCGGGAATGAATCTGAGCCATGCGTTACCGTTCGCAGCATTTGCGTTTGTCGTTGCGGCGGCTGCATCGATGGGCATCCCCGGTTTTAGTGGATTCGCAGCCGAGATCACAATTCTCATCGGGACATGGAAAAGTTATCCCGCCGCAGTCTGGATCGCCGGCGCAGGAATGGTGCTGGTTGCCGCATTTACATTGCGCGCGTTAAAGCAATCCTTCTTCGGCGAGAAGGACATCCAAGGCGAAGTTGCAACGGTTACAACATTAAATCGCGAAGAGCTCGACCCGATCACGATCCCGGAGAAAATCGGTGCCTGCATGCTGATGTTAGCAACACTTGTTATCGGCCTTTATCCGAAACTGTTGCTCGACCGCATTCTGCCCGCGGTCGAAACGATGAGATTTTTAAAATGACAATTACACAAACGCCTGAGGCGTTCCCCATTTAACGATGTCGTATTTGGAGCTTCTCAGGCTGGCTTCTCCTGAAGCAGTAGTGGTGTTCACAGCGCTGGTGGTGCTTTCGGTGAGCCTGCTAGCCAGGCGGGCGGTATCCGCATGCGGATTTGTCGCCGCGCTTGGACTCCTCATTGCAATCGGCGCGGTTCTGCTCCTGCCGCACAGCGCAACGCTTTTTGGCGGGATGCTGGTGATCACGCCGTTGAATTCTTTATTCAAGATTATCTGCCTGGTGCTCGCATTTTTCACGATCCTGTTGGCGCAGGCGGAAAAGACGTTGCGCCATCCCGGGGAATTTCTGGCTATTGTTCTTCTGGCAACCGTTGGCCTGATGTTGCTGGTCGGCAGTGAGGAACTGCTGATGATTTTCATCGGTCTCGAGCTGCTCGGGCTGTCGCTTTACGTGATGGCGGCGTTCGACAAGACAGACATCCGCTCGGCCGAAGCGGGTTTGAAATATTTTCTGTTCGGAAGCACCTCAAGCGCATTCACACTTTTCGGGATCAGCCTGGTCTACGGCATGTTGGGAACGACCAGTCTCGCTGCGATCTCGGCAAAACTGGCGGCTACGCCGGTGCCGCCATTGCTTGCGGTCGGAATCGTGATGACGCTCGTAGGTTTCTCGTTCAAGATCGCTGCCGCGCCGTTTCATCTGTGGGCGCCGGACGCGTACCAGGGCGCGCCTGTGCCGAGCGCGGCGTTCATCGCTTCCGGTTCCAAGGTTGCGTCGTTTGTTGTGCTCGGAAAGATCGTGCTGGTAGGGTTCGCGCCTGTGCAGGGGAGCGCCGGATGGCACGCGATGGTGGCCGGTTGGTCGCCTGTGCTCGCGGCGCTCGCAGCGTTGTCGATCGTCATCGGCAATTTGCTCGCGCTGGCCCAATCGAACGTGCGCAGGCTGCTTGCTTATTCTGCGGTCGCCCACGCGGGGTACACATTGATCGGAGTTGTGGCTGGCGGACGCGACGGTTTTTCCGCCGCTTTGTTCTACACCACCGTTTACGCTATTACGCTCGTCGGTGCGTTCGGCGTGGTTGGCGTGGTGCGGCGCGAAACCGGCGGGGACGACTTCTCTAATTTTTCCGGGCTGGCATCCCGTTCGCCATTGTTAGCAGGATGCATGGTAATTTTCATGTTGTCGCTGGCAGGCATTCCACCATTGGCCGGATTTTTTGGAAAATTCTATCTGTTTAGTGTCGCGCTTACGATCTGGAACAAACCAAGGACTGCTTTGGCTGGTCGCGCTTGGACTCCTTGGGAGTTTCGTTTCCCTCTACTATTACCTTCTTGTGTTGAAAGCGATTTTTGTTGGGGAATCGGCGATCCCGGGCACGCGATCTTTCGACCGCGTACCGCCTGGTAGTTTGCAGCAAGCTACGATTACTCTGGTTGCTGCAGCAGTTTTTTTCCTGGGAGTAATGCCCGGCGTTCTGGCCTCGCGCATTCTTGCCGCAATTCCGTGAGAAACTTCAAAAAGATGCAATTACCGCTTGACTGGCGTGCGCTAAATTTGCATCAAAAGGCGTAACCCCCCGTCCTGAAGTTGGTGATGTGATGATGGGCAGCATCAGCCAGTTCATTGAGCGCCATTTCCGACATTTCAACGCAGCGGTGTTGAAAGACGCAGCCGATGCGTACATCGCGCATCTGGATGGCGGCGGAAAGATGATGATCACACTGGCGGGCGCCATGAGCACGGCCGAATTGGGCGTCTCGCTCGCGGAGATGATTCGCCTGGACAAAGTGCACGCCATCACCTGCACGGGTGCGAATTTAGAAGAAGATCTCTTCAATCTCGTTGCTCGCAGCAAATACGAACGAATTCCCAACTATCGCGAGTTGAGTCCACAACAGGAGGAGGAATTGCTGCGGCGGCACCTCAATCGCGTCACTGACACCTGCATTCCAGAAGAGGAGGCGATGCGACGAATTGAGCGGGCAGTGCTCGATGAATGGGTGGCCGCTTCGGAGAACAACCAGAGAAAGTTTCCCCACGAATTTCTTTACAAGCTTTTGCGCGAATGCCGCCTGAAACAATTTTACGAGATCGATCCCGCCGACAGTTGGATGGTTGCCGCTGCGCAGAAGGATCTGCCGTTGTTCGTACCGGGTTGGGAAGATTCGACCCTGGGAAATATCTACGCAGCCCGCTGTATCACCGGCACGATTAGCAGTGCGCAAGCGATCCGCTCGGGGATCGAATATATGATCGAGCTGGCAGAGTGGTATCGCCATACGTCAGAGAATTCGTCCATCGGCTTTTTCCAAATCGGCGGCGGCATCGCAGGGGATTTCCCGATTTGCGTTGTTCCCATGTTGAATCAGGACGTTGTCACGATGCCCGTGCCAGAGTGGGGTTACTTCTGTCAAATCAGTGATTCCACGACCAGCTTCGGCTCATATTCTGGTGCGGTTCCGAATGAGAAAATCACGTGGGGAAAATTGATTGCTGAGACACCGCGATTTGTTATCGAATCTGACGCGACGATCGTTGCGCCGTTGATATTCGCGAAAGTTTTAGGCTGGTGACTTCTCAGCGCGTCGTCGCCGTTTACCAGCCTTCTGTCATCGATTTCGATGATGCTTAACGTCTCCCCCGAGAAACCGATCTGCGTATTGTTACTGCCAGTGCCCTGCGATCCACACCCAGCCGTTGTAACGAGGCACCCAGTGGCCTGCGACCCAAACTGCGTTCGGTCGTGGGCGTACTACCCAGGTGCCGGGCACCCACACGTAGGTCGTGCCGGTCCATCGCCAGTAGCCTGTTGTCCAGACGTAGCCCGGTCCCGGGGCCACGGTCTGTCTTTCAACGCGAACTGCTGGCGGCCGCCTGGTGACTACAACTTCTCGTGTCGGGGCCGTCGTGGTCACCTCCTGCGTCGTAGTTGTCGTCGTGACCGTGGTCGGTTCTGTCCCACAGCCAGCGACAGCCAGAAGCGTTACGATCGATAGATACCAAGTTGTTTTCATGTTTCCTCCGCTTACCGATTCGTTTCACAACCGCCTGCTGGCTTTGTTGCCGGTTAAGTCGGTTTCGGTGGCGCGAGACAGGCTTTGAACGGAGGATACGCAATGCTTTACGTGGTGGCCACGCCGATCGGAAATCTGAGCGACATCACATTGCGGGCTCTCGAAGTTATCAAGCAGGCGGACCTGATCGCAGCCGAGGACACGCGGCACTCCGGACTTTTACTCAAGCATTTCGGAATCAAGAAGCCGTTCGTGAGTTATCATGAACATAACGAAGCGGCACGGACTTCAGAGCTAGTGGAGCGTCTGGCTCGCGGCGAAAACGTCGCGTTGATTACCGACGCAGGAACTCCGGCAGTATCAGACCCCGGGCTTCGGCTGATTCGCGAATGCATCAAGCGCGACTTGCCATTTATAATTATCCCGGGTCCCTCGGCGATCCTGACTGCCCTGCTCGGCTCAGGATTTTCGACAGAAAGATTTTCGTTTCGTGGGTTTGTGCCGGTGAAAAGCGGGCGACGGGAGCGGGAGTTGCGGGCCGTAGCCGAATGCCAGGAAACCACAATCCTTTTCGAATCGCCTTATCGATTGGTTAAAACGCTCGAAGCTTGCGCTAATATCATGCCCCATCGGCAACTTTGCGTCGCACGCGAGCTGACAAAAAAATTTGAGGAATTTCGCCGTGGCACCGGGGCCGAGCTGCTGATGCATTATCAGGCCCATCCTCCCAAAGGCGAAATTGTGCTGCTGATCTCCGACGCTTAGCGGTTTTTGGCGGCAATTGGCGAATAAAGGGAGCGCAATGAACGTCGAATCCAGCAAGCCAAATCAGCTGGAACCATGCGAGCCGATACAGCCTTAGCCGACAGCTTCACAACTTCCCGTTTTCCTTCTGAGTTTGTCACTTTTTCTGAGCCTTCGATGGGGAGGGTGGAACCGCCTTTGAAACATAGGGGTGACGTTCAGACTTTCGCGAGCACATCGGGCAGCTTCTGCGATTATCATGTAATGACTGGGCTGCCACGCTTCGTTACCCCTTTCCTGGCGGGGTTCGCTGTGACGTTTTTGCAACTCATATTGGCCGTCGGATTGCTCGCTCCACAAGAACCGTTAGCCGACCGATATTTCGCATTGGTCCAGCATGATAGTTACTGGTTCAAGAACATCATGGATCGGGGATATCAGACCATTATCCCGCCGATCGATCACAAGGTGATGGAAATCTCGAACGTCGCCTTTTTCCCTGCGTACCCTGCGCTTGCAGCGCTGTTTCGGTATGCGTTCAAGATCGATAGCGGCACCGCGCTGTTAATCACCGCTCAGCTCGCTGCCTGGGGTTTTTGGGTTTACTTCTTTTTGTTCTGTAGGCGGTGGAATGTTCCACCTCTGCTTCAAACTGGTGGCGCATTGCTCATCCTCGCCCATCCGGCGAGCTTCTTTTTAGTCGCTGCGTACTCGGAGTCGTTGTTCCTCATGGCGTTGCTGGGTTTCATCTATTGGAGTACCGCGAAGGGTCGGACCGCGAAAGTTCTCGCCGGACTGCACGGAATCGTGATGTCTGCGGCACGCATCGTTGGAATCGTATGCGCCGCCTTTCCTGTGGTGCGTTCGATTTTCCAAAGTGGCTGGCGCAGTTTACTCAGGCCGCGCAAGTGGCTTCGTGCCAACCGGGCAGCCGTCGTTCTAACGATGGTGGCAGCGTGCGGCACGATGGCATTCTTCGTCTACTGTCAGCTGCGATGGGGTCACTGGGACGTTTATATGCTCACCCAGGCGGCTGGCTGGGGTATCGAGCCCGATTACCTTGCAGTGTTTAAACCTGAGAGTTATCGCTGGCTCGTTCCCGCGCCGAACGACCCGATCGAAGCGAGCCAAATGTCCATGACGCTTGGGGCTCTTCTTTTAGTCGGAGTTTTTATTTGCGAAGCGGTCCCGGCGTTTCGGCGACGGGCATGTTTGCCGTCGCGTCTCGGCATCTACTTCTGTGCGGCTGCAATCTATTACCTCTCGGTGAGCGGTGTTGCCTGCGTCGATATGGAAAGCATGCTTCGCTACGAGTTCTGTGCATATGCCTTGATCGTCCTGGCATTCTTGAATTTTTTGCGTCAATTTCATGCGCCGCCAGTATGGGTACGGACGTCGGCGATGGCGGCAGTGGCGCTGGTCAGCGCCGCCGGGCTTTGCGTACAGGGCTGGTACGTCTGGAATTTTACTCGAGGCAATTGGGTCGCGTAGCAGAACATGAAGGCAAACGTTGTCATCATCGGTGCAGGTCCAGCAGGTCTTACGGCTGGCTATTTGCTGGCGAAAAACGACGTGGATGTTGTGGTTTTGGAGGCCGATCCCGTTTACGTCGGCGGCATTTCCCGCACGGTGACCTATAAGGGTTTTCATTTTGACATCGGCGGTCACCGTTTCTTCTCTAAATCGAAAGCGGTCGAAGACTTGTGGACGGAGATTCTGCCGAACGACATGCTCGTCCGCCCGCGCTCGTCGCGTATTTTTTATGGCGGCAAATTTTTTTCCTATCCGCTCAAGCCGGTGGAGGCACTGTTAAAGCTTGGAATTCTCAGGTCCACCCTTTGCGTTTTCTCATGGTTAAAGGCACGCCTGTTCCCGATTCAAAACCCAAGGAATTTCGAAGATTGGGTGAGCAACCAGTTTGGAAGACGTCTTTTTAACACGTTCTTCAAAAGCTACACCGAAAAAGTCTGGGGAATGAGCTGCAAAGAGATTTCCGCCGACTGGGCGGCGCAGCGAATCAAGGGCCTCTCGTTAGGCAGTGCAATCAGGAACGCGCTGATTCCACAGCGTTATAATGGCGATCGAAGCAAAGTCATCAAAACGCTGATCAATTCGTTCCGTTATCCGCGTCGCGGTCCCGGCATGATGTGGGAGGTGTGCGCCGAAAAGATGACCGCGGTAGGAGGGAAACTAGAGATGGGTTGTCGAGTCACGCGCTGTTCGTTTGATGAAGGATCCGGCGACTGGTCGGTAGAATACAAAAATCCCCAAGGCGAGGTCCGTGCCATTGAAGCCGAACATGTGATTTCTTCCGCCCCGATGCGGGAACTGATGTGTGGCTTGTCACCAGCTGTGACTGAGCGAACCAGGCGCGCGGCTCAAAGCCTCAAGTACCGCGATTTCCTTACCGTCATGTTGATTTTGAAGGACCGCCAGATGTTCAACGACAACTGGATCTATATTCACGATCCAAGCGTCAAAGTGGGTCGAATTCAGAATTTTCGCTCGTGGTCGCCCGAAATGGTGCCCGAAGCAGACAAGGTCTGCTACGGCTTGGAATATTTCTGTTTCGAAAACGACGGCCTGTGGGACTCGAGCGACAGCCATTTAATCGACCTTGCCAAACGCGAGCTGATCCAGATCGGACTCGCGAAACAAGGCGATTTCGTTGACGGCTGCGTTGTTCGGCAGAAAAAAGCGTATCCGGTTTACGACGACGATTACGCACAACACCTGGCCGTCATTCGCCAGGAGCTGGAGACTCGTTACCCGAATCTGCATGTCGTGGGACGCAACGGCATGCACAAATACAACAATCAGGATCACGCTATGATGACAGCGATGTTGTGCGTGGAAAATATTCTCGCCGACACAAAGCTTTACGATCTCTGGCAAGTCAACAGCGACGCCGAATATCACGAAGCTGGAACCGCTGCAACGGGGGAAACAAATGGCTCCGCGCTGCGTCTCGTTCCAAGCCGCGCAGTGACCACGCCTGAGCTCGCGCCCGAGGCGTAATTTCACCGCCCGCTTCGCTCGATAACACGAAGGGCGCGGAGACTTCGAAAATTCCTGTTGCATCTGCGGCCAGGCCGAGTTGCCAGTTGCGCCCATAGGCGGATTACGGTTACGTTCGCTCGTGAGCGCACGCGAGATAATCAGCGAAATACAGCGTTTGCCGCCCACTGAGCAGGCAGAAGTTATCCAGTTCGCCTATCGGCTTGATGCCGAGCGAATGCTCAGCGGCAAAGAACTAGCGGCACTGGCGCAACGCATGATCGACACGGCCGATCCGGTGGAAAAACTAAGGATTCGCGAAGAATTGACGCGCGGATTCTACGGTGGCAGCTCGCATGCCTAAGATCCGCCGCCGTGGCGTGCCAGGAGCCTTACTCGAGCATCTCTGGCTCCGGATCGACGAACGGGAAATTTCTATTGCTCAGTTGGAGCTTTTCGCGACGTGGCTCGACACTGAGCCGGAGGTTCCAGCAGGCAAATGGTTCAAGCGTTTTCCAGAGATGATCGTGTGCGGTGACGGCGAATTTGTGGAGACATTCCTCCGCATCGGGCAGGTGGCGGAAGGCGAGGAAGTCGCCTGATCGCTACCGCTCGAATTCTTCCACCGGCGGGCAGGAGCAGAACAAATTTCTGTCGCCGTACGCATTGTCGATGCGAGCGACGGCAGGCCAGAATTTGTGTTCGCATGTCCAAGGGGCAGGGAAGGCGGCTTGTTCGCGCGAGTACGGGTGGTCCCATTTGTCCGACGCGATTTTGCGCGCAGTATGGGGTGCGTTTTTTAGTAGATTGTTTTTTTGATCCTGTGTTCCTTCGCTGATTGCTTTCATCTCCGCGTGGATTGAAATCATTGCCTCGCAGAACCGATCGAGCTCGTGTTTCGGCTCGCTCTCGGTCGGCTCGATCATCATCGTTCCGCCTACTGGCCACGAGACGGTTGGCGCGTGGAAACCGTAGTCCATCAAACGTTTTGCTACGTCTCCGACTTCAACGCCTGCACTTTTCCACTGGCGCAGATCGACGATGCATTCGTGCGCAACCAGGCCACGCTTCCCTTTGAAAAGAACGGGAAACTTCGGCTCGAGCCGTTTAGCCATGTAGTTTGCGTTTAGAATTGCGACTGCGCTTGCTCGTTTTAATCCTTCCGCGCCCATCATCCGGATGTACATCCATGTAATCACCAAAATGCTGGCGCTGCCCCAGGGGGCAGCGGAAATGTTACCACTTTTGCCGCCACCGTGGCGGTACTTGGACCCGAGTTCTCCATGAGGGAGCCGATTCCCGCGTTCTCCTTCGCCAAAGAGAATCGCGCCAGTCTGGGGATCGAGAATGTATTGGCGTGGCAGATACGGTTCGAGATGCTTCGCCACGCCGATCGGTCCCACACCCGGTCCGCCGCCGCCGTGAGGAATGCAAAAAGTCTTGTGCAAATTCAAATGGCAGACATCGGCGCCGTAATCGGCCGGACGGCAAAGACCGACTTGCGCATTCAAGTTTGCCCCGTCCATGTAAACCTGTCCGCCGTGCGCGTGAACGATGTCGCAAATTTCGCGAATGGTCGGCTCGAAGACGCCGTGTGTGGAGGGATAAGTCACCATGAGCGCGGCGAGATCGCGTGCGTGTTC
Source organism: uncultured Verrucomicrobiae bacterium (assembly GCA_963838045.1). GTDB lineage: Bacteria > Verrucomicrobiota > Verrucomicrobiia > Chthoniobacterales > UBA10450 > Udaeobacter. Next base: position 47,728 of record CAWIPQ010000024.1, read on the forward strand.
GTCTGCTTTGGCGCGCAGATCAGCAAGATCGATATCGCCATCTTTCAGGCACGCCACTGAGACCACTTTGAAGCCCGCCATCACCGCACTGGCTGGATTCGTTCCGTGCGCCGAGGTTGGAATAAGACAAACATTGCGGTGCGCTTCGCCGCGCGACGCGTGGTGTTCGCGAATCGCCAGCAGACCTGCGAATTCGCCCTGCGATCCGGCATTCGGCTGCAGTGAAACCGCCGCGAACCCGGTAATTTCCGCGAGCCAGTCCTCCAACTGCTGGAAAATTTCCACGTAGCCTGCCGCCTGCTCGATCGGCGCGAACGGATGCAATTTGGAAATCTCCGGCCATGAGATCGGAAACATTTCCGCAGTGGCATTGAGCTTCATTGTGCATGAACCCAGCGGAATCATCGAAGTCGTGAGTGACAGATCTCGCGATTCGAGCTTTTTCAAATAACGCAGCATTTCCGTCTCCGTGTCGTGTGTGTTGAAGATCGGGTGCGTGAGAAACTGGGAAGTTCGGGCTGCAAACGTCGGAATCCGCAGCGGCGAGTCGCCGAGCTCGTCATCGGAAAGATCGCGCACACTCGTGCCGCGGAAGATGGACATCAGTAGTTCGATGTCTTTCGGGGTTGTCGTTTCGTCGAATGAGATACCGACTGCCCGCGGACCGAGCGCGCGCAGGTTGCAACCCGCTTGAGCTGCGTGCTTCAAAATAACCTCACTGGAATCCACTTCGACCCGGACAGTGTCGAAGAAGTTTTCATGGGTAATTGTGCAGCCAAGGGCCCGCAAAGCATCTGCAAGTCCACTCGTTAGCCGGTGAACGCGTTCTGCGATTGCACGCAGTCCGTTTGGGCCGTGATAAACCGCATACATCGATGCAATCACAGCGAGGAGGACCTGTGCTGTGCAAATGTTGCTGGTTGCCTTATCGCGGCGGATGTGTTGCTCGCGCGTTTGCAGGGCGAGCCGGTATGCGGGGCGGCCTTCGGCATCATGTGAAACGCCTACTAACCGGCCAGGCATATGACGTTTGAATTGATCGCGCGTGGCAAAATAGCCCGCGTGCGGCCCGCCGAACCCCAGCGGCACTCCAAAACGTTGCGTATTGCCCACGGCAACATCGGCGCCGAATTCGCCTGGCGGCTTCAGCAACGTCAGAGCCAGAATATCCGCGGCGACGACAACCAGTGCGCCGGCGTTGTGCGCTTCCCGGACGAAATCTGCATAATCCTCAATCGCGCCATCGGTAGCCGGGAATTGAACGAGCGCCCCGAAGGTAGGGCATGCATCCGGCTTGCCCGTTTTGGATTGCAAGTCCGCCACGGCAGATTCGTCCTGTGGCGAACCCGAGGCATCCACTACTTTAAAATCGAATTTGCGGAAGTCGCCTACCACCACCTCGATCCCGAGCGGCTTCGCCCGGGTTTGGACCACGGCAATCGTTTGAGGGTGACAGTTATCGGCGACGAAGAACGTTTTCTTGAGGCCGGGGTCATCGACCGCCACTACAGCATGACAAAGCGCCATTGCTTCGGCGGCGGCTGTCGCTTCGTCCAACAATGACGCGTTTGCGATATCGAGCGCCGTCAGATCCGTGATCATCTGCTGAAAATTGAGCAATGCTTCGAGCCGCCCTTGCGCAATTTCAGCCTGGTAAGGTGTGTAAGCGGTGTACCATCCCGGATTTTCGAGGATATTCCGCTGAATGACGGGCGGCGTGATGCAGTCGTAGTAGCCTGTCCCGATGAATGAGCGCGCGATTTTATTCTTCTGTGCAATCGTTCGCAGCTCAGTCAGCGCTTCGCCTTCCGATTTAGGTTCCGGTAAATTCAAGTCTCGTTTGAGACGAATGTCTTTGGGAACTGTGGCGTCTATGAGCGCACCGAGACTGTCGAAACCCACGTCGCGCAACATCGCGCGAACCTCTTCCTCGTTCGGGCCGATGTGTCTGCGCGCGAACGAATCAACATCGAAAATTGGCTCGCGCATTTGCATGGCAGGAGACTACGGAGTGCGCGACGCGCTTCAACTCTCCAGCGCTGCCTGCGCCGCCGCCAATCGCGCGATGGGAATCCGAAAGGGACTGCAACTGACATAATTGAGACCGAGCCGATGGCAGAATTTAACGCTGTTTGGTTCGCCGCCGTGTTCGCCGCAAATTCCCAGCTTGATGTTTGGCCGTGTCTTTCGGCCGAGTTCGCAAGTAATTTCCATCAAGCGGCCAACCCCCTTTTGATCGATCGAGGCGAAGGGATTCGTATCGACGATATCAAGCTCGGCATAGGCTGGTAGAAAACTGCCGGAGTCGTCCCGGCTCATGCCAAGCGTTGTCTGGGTGAGATCGTTTGTGCCGAAGCTGAAAAACTCCGCGTCCCGCGCGATCTCGTCAGCGAGCAGCGCCGCGCGCGGAATCTCAATCATTGTTCCAACCAGATATTTGAATTTTGTTCCTTTTTCCTTGGCAACCTGGTCCGCAGTACGCCGGACGATGTCGATCTGGAGTTTTAACTCACGCGGGAATCCCACCAGCGGAATCATGATTTCGGGGTGGACCTTGATCCCATTGGCCTGCACCTCTGCGGCGGCTTCGAAGACCGCGCGTGCCTGCATTTCGGAAATCTCCGGGAACGTCATTCCCAACCGGCAACCGCGATGGCCAAGCATGGGATTAAATTCGTGCAGATCCTCCACACGCTGGGCGATTCGCTCTACCGGGATGCCGAGTTTGTTCGCCAGTTCGTTCTGCTGCGCGTGATCGGCCGGCAAAAATTCATGTAACGGAGGATCAAGAAAGCGAATCGTCGCCGGCAAGCCTTTCAGCGCGGTGAAGATTCCGATGAAATCTCCGCGCTGATAGGGGAGCAATTTCGCCAGTGCCCGGGCTCGCTCCTCCTTTGTGCCTGCGAGAATCATTTCTCGCATCGCGTCGATCCGGTCGCCTTCGAAAAACATGTGCTCTGTGCGACAGAGGCCAATCCCTTCGGCCCCGAAAGCGACCGCGTTTTTGACCTGCTCGGGTGTATCGGCATTTGTGCGGACTCCCAGAGTGCGGAATTCGTCCGCCCACTTCATCAGTTTCGCGTACTCCTGATAGGTCACGCTTTTCTTCGCATCGAGCGAGCCGTCCACGAGTACCTGAATGATTTCCGAAGGTGCGGTGGCAACTTCGCCGGCAAACACTTCACCAGCCGTCCCATCGATTGAAATATAATCGCCTCGATTCAATTTCGTGCCGTTCGCGCTGAGAGTACCCTTGTGATAGTCGATGTGGATCCCCGCCGCGCCGCACACGCATACTTTCCCCATTTGACGGGCAACTAATGCCGCATGCGACGAAACCCCTCCGCGCGACGTGAGAATGCCTTCCGCCGCGATCATGCCGCGCAAATCTTCCGGTGACGTTTCGATCCGGGCGAGCACGACTTTTTCGCCGCGATCTGCCCGCGACACAGCTTCTTCGGCGCTAAACACGACGTGACCGCATGCCGCGCCCGGTCCGGCGGCAAGCCCGGTCCCAATCTTTTTTGCGTTCTGTACGGCCTGCCGATCGAAAACCGGCGCGAGCAAATGTGAAAGCGAATCGGCCGGGACACGACGGACGGCGTCCTTTTTGGTTATCAACTTTTCACCGACCATATCCACGGCGATACGCACTGCCGCATGACCGGTGCGTTTGCCGTTTCGGGTTTGCAAAATGTATAGGCGATTTTCCTCCACTGTGAATTCAAGGTCCTGCATGTCCTTGAAGTGCCGTTCAAGGGTCCTGCGAACCTTCATGAGCTCCTTGTGCGCAGCGGGCATTTCTTTCGCCAGATCGGCGATCGGGTGCGGCGTACGCACCCCCGCAACCACGTCTTCGCCCTGGGCGTTGATGAGGTATTCGCCGTAAAATACTTCTTCGCCCGTGGCCGGATCGCGTGTGAAGGCAACCCCGGTCGCGCTGCTGTCGCCCATATTGCCAAACACCATGGTCTGAACGTTTACCGCGGTTCCCCATTCGCGAGGGATGCCGTACTTCCGCCGGTAAACGATGGCGCGATCGTTCATCCATGAACCGAAAACGGCTCCGATTGCTCCCCAGAGTTGTTCGTTAGGGTCCTGGGGAAAAGATTTCCCGGTCCGGTCGTTAATTAATGCCTTGAATCGCTTCACAAGCTCTTTCAAATCGACCACGGTCAGCCGCACATCTGGGAAATCGTGCTTGCCGTAGCGCTCGTCCTTCAGCCGCTCGATCACACTCTCAAACGGTTCATGCTCTTCGCCCGGGCGTTTTTGGACACCCATCACAACGTCGCCGTACATCTGGAGGAATCGCCGGTAAGAATCCCAGGCAAACCGCGCGTTACCCGTTTTCGCGGCGACGATCTCCACTACTTCGTCATTCATGCCAAGGTTGAGGATGGTATCCATCATCCCCGGCATCGAGTCGCGAGCGCCGGAGCGCACGGAGACCAGCAAAGGCCGCTCCTTGTCTCCGAACTTTTTGCCGGTGGATTTTTCGACCTTGGCCAGTGAAGTTGCGACCTCGGACGCCAATTGCGGCGGGTATGTGCGATCGTGATCGTAGAAATAACTGCAAACTTCCGTTGTGATGGTAAATCCTGGCGGAACCGGCAGGCCGATTCGCGTCATTTCATGGAGATTCGCGCCTTTACCGCCCAACAATGGTTTCATCGTGCCTGTTCCGTCCGCGTGGCCATCCCCGAAGTAGTACACATAACGCGGGCGTCCCGTTCTTTTGCCAGCCGCGGCTTTATGCGTTTTGGATCGCGATGGCTTCCTCGCGCGTTGAAGTCGTTTTCGAACACCAGGTTTTCGTTTTGTGGCCATAAAATTTAGCAGCGGCGGCAGCCGCCGGAATACCGAATCGCCAAACTAAATTCCAGCATCGCGATGTCAACGGGTTGCGACAGCGGGATCGCCGAAGGCGCGAATATCGGCCCCGAAAGCTTTCGGGGAAGCCCTAGCCAACGCGTTGAGGATAACGCGTTCCAGTTTGTTCAGCTGTTAAGCCGGCGCGGTTTCGCCGTTCGTAAGAACTTCCGCAATCGTCGCTGTAAAGTCATCGACACCAGTGCTTGGGACGATGATGCTATTACGGCGGCCATGAGCTTCCTCAGTGATGCGCAAGAACCTCCCGCGCTCGTTTTCCCGGAGCTCGACGTAGAAGTGCTTGCGCTCAATCTGCAGTTCTCTCGCCTCGATGATGTTATCCATTTTGCCTTACCCACGCGAGTTTAGGGCATTCAACCTTCGGAATGGAAGAAAAATTCGTGCCCTGAAGTAAATTTCTTGCCCAGCGCTTTGCACTGGCGACCGAACTACTGGAGGCGGCATGGCTGCTCCTGCCTCCGTTGGGCACGCAGGGTTGCCGTGCCGCCCACTCAATCTAGACTCTGGTCGCGTTTTACTCTGCGTCGCCTAGCATGCCCTCTTCAATCGATCCCAGTTCTAATCGATCGCCAGATCGGCAGCGTGCATCCGGTCCCCTGCCAAGCGGAAGTGAACCGCGAGGGCACGATCCGTATGCCGCGTTCCGTTTCTGGGATTTTAGTCTCTTTACGGCTGGGAATTTACTCTCGATCATCGGCCGGCTCATGCTCGCGGTGGCGGTGGAATGGGAGATTTATGCGAGGACGCATTCTGCCACTGCCCTGGGCCTCGTTGGTCTGGCGATTGCCGTGCCCGTGGTTACGCTTTCCCTGCCAGCCGGCCACCTGGCGGATCGGTGCAGTCGGAAACATATCATCCTTGTAACCCAGATCTTTAGCGCGCTGATGTCGATAGCGCTGGCGTTGGTCTCGTGGAAACACCTTGTTATCCCTCAAATCGCGCCGTTGCGTGAAGGCAATCGCGTCCTGGCTGTTGTTGCTTCGGTGTTTGAGCGGCATCATCCGATGTTCCACTTCGACGACGCTTCAGTGCCACTCATTTATCTGCTTCTATTTATCGGAGCATCCGCACGCACTTTCAGTTGGGCTGCTCGAAGTTCGTTCTTTCCCACTCTGGTTCCACGCGATGCATTCGCGAATGCGGTGACATGGAATAATAGCATTTTTCAAGTCGGATCTGTTGTCGGACCCGCGCTGAGCGGGTTACTTGTCGCGTACATTGGATTCCCTTTTGTATATTTGCTGGATGCGTTGTGTTCGTTTGCATTTTTTCTTCTGGTTTTTTTGATACGCCGTAGCAAACAGATCCGGGATAGCTTGGAGGCAAATACCTGGAAAAGTCTCGTGGCCGGTGTGCGGTTTGTGTTCAGCAGAAAGGTGATTCTGGCCACGATCACACTGGATTTGTTTGCCGTTCTACTGGGCGGCGCTACGGCCTTAATGCCGATCTTTGCCGATCAAATTCTTCACTGCGGACCGGTAGGTCTTGGCTGGATGCGCGCGATGCCGGCGATCGGTGCCTTTGCGACCGCAATGGCCGTGGCGCATTTGCCGCCCATGAAGCATGCGGGCAAAAACTTAATGTGGTGCGTGGCGGGGTTCGGCGTTGCTACGATCCTTTTCGGCTTATCGAAAACGTTCTGGTTATCGCTCGGAATACTCCTTCTCGTCGGGGCCTTCGACAGCGTTAGCGTGATCATTCGCGGTTCGATTGTGCAACTGGTTACGCCGGACGAAATGCGGGGACGCGTTTCGTCGGTGAACAATATTTTCATCGGCACATCCAACGAATTCGGTGCACTGGAATCGGGCCTGACCGCAGCGCTGTTCGGCCCGGTAATTTCTGTGGTGGCGGGAGGAATCGGAACGATTCTGGTGGTTTTCGGGGTTGCATTGCGCTGGCCGGAGACGCGAAAGATCGGCGCGCTGGATAAGGATCTGCGATGAATGCTCGCCCTACAAAGATTTGCGAAATTTTAAAACGCTCCGTGGAGCGAAATCGTGCCGTATGGTGCGCCGCCGACCTGGTGATAGCGCACTTCAGCGCGGTAGAAATCGAAATCCCGGTATGGCTGGTAGCCGACCTCACCTGTGAACGTCACGATCGGCGAAATCTTCCAGTCAAAACCCGCACCGGTCCGAATTTCACTGTAGGTGACGACTGCGTGGTTGAGGCGTGGAATTCCATGAGAATCCCCAAACTCATCGTCCACACGGAAGGTTCCGTCCCTCACTGTTGCTCCTGCATAGAGCGATAAAGCATCAGTCATCTCATATTCAAGACGCGGCGTTGGCAGGACAGCATCCAGCAACCATTGTCGCGCTATTTTCCAGCGAACACCTGCGGCAGGAAGCACCGGGTATTTCCGTTCGACATTGACGCTCACACCGAGAATAAGCTGAAGGCTTAGGACTAAAAATGTACGTGCCGCCGATAACGAAAGGCATATTGAAGTTATCCCAGAACAAGTGACCCAGGCCTGAATTATACAGGCCAGGCTGAATTTCCACTCTCATGAGAATGGAATCGGACCACTGCGTATCGAGCCCGATAATCGTGCTGAACGACTGCAACGTATTGGGCAGGGCGGCGCCCTCTGGCAAACCAAATGAAAACCGCTCCCATTCCATCCCTAATCGGAGCACGCCAAGCTTGATCCTCGGAGTTAACACCAGGCGGATATCGGAATCGATCTCATCGAAGTCGTTAACTCTCTTGCCTCCGCGTTCGACATCCCCTTCGCCAACATACGTGCCTTCGGCGGAGAATTCGCCCGAGAGAGGCCAGAACCCGTTGCTTTCCTGAGAGAGTCCCGTGCTGGCAAAGAGGCATGCTGCCGACAAAACTAAAATAACGGATCGCAGCGCGAACACTCTCATTTGTTCCATCGTGATGAGATCCGTTTAACGACCCGTGTCCCGTCGAAAAGCGGTGACAGCTTTGGTAATATTTTTCATCATGAGCGATTCCGAGCCAAGCCGTTCGACACCGTGCAGCGACCCGAGCTCGGCAGACGAAATCATGTCGCCCCGCCAGACTAGCGTGGAAGGTTTTCCTTCCACTGTAACAGGCCAGAGCTGATGAAGAGTGAGCGCAACATAATAACCTCCGCTGGCGTAGTACAGGACGTCCGCAGCCTGATAGGTTCCGCCGGCTCCGCCACGGCTGTAGGATGCTCCAAGGGTCACAACGCCTTGATCGTTCGCATCGAGAAGTTCCCAATACAGCTCCGGTGTGAGTGATCCAGACCCCCGTCCGATCCCCGTTGCACCAAGAAGTCCGGAAAATTGCTGGCGGATTTTGCCTTGGTCGCGCAACAAGCCGTTTACTTCTTCGCTCGCCCGAATAGAGGGACCAGCGTGGTTGTAAGGCGGCTCTGCCGCCATGCCACCGGATACAAAAGCCTTTGTTCGCGCAGTGAGCACATCTGCCCAGAACGCCGCAACCGATGCCGGCATGCCGCCGCCGCCTCCTGCACCGGCAGCAGAAAATTTTTGCGCCTCTTCCTTGCTGATTTGCAGATCGGAACTCATTTTTTCGGTCGCTGTGACGAATGAACGCACCGAGGCGTTATTCGGTGGGTTCTTCAGTTTGTCAAAGTTAGCGGGCGTCGGATTGGAAGGAAGGTCAGAATGCAGAAACACTTTTAATTCGCGATGTCTTGTAGGCTCCCACCGGCGTAAAGCCGCCATTACTTGAGCAGGCGAGCCCGGCACGACATAGCAGCTTTGTACGGCTAGAAATCGCGCGTTCTTCATTGGCGCCCCGTGCGCGGTTTTCACCTCGCTCTTTGCCAATTGCGCCAGATCGACTTTGTCGAAGACCGAAAACGAGGCCAATTCCGATACTGGGTCAGCATTTGAACTTCTCGGGCTAACGAACAACGCCAACAGGAAAAGCGCGGCGATGGCAATTATTTGAGGGCATCGAACGTGCACAATCATTTCAGTTTTCATGGCAGATAACCCTTTGGCTATTGATGGATGGTTGCAAATTTAAATGATCACCGCAATAAGATCGAGATGAATGAACCGGTCATCGCCCTTCATCATTTGAGCAAGAGCTACGGCCCTGTCCATGCAGTGCAGGATCTCTCTCTTACAATCGATGCTGGCACGATCTTCGGTTTTTTGGGCCCGAATGGAGCGGGCAAGACTACCACCATGAAAATGTTGTGTGGCTTGACCCATCCCACTGGCGGCCATGCCACGATCGAAGGGGCGGATGTCTGGAATGATCGCCAACAGGTGCGTACGAAATTTGGCTACGTTCCCCAAAGCTTCAGCCTTTATCGCGATCTGACCGTTCTGGAAAATTTTCGCTTTTTCGGCGGCGCTTATGGCGTGCCAAGTGCCGAGCTGGACGGACGCATTGAGCGTCTGCTTCGTCTGATTGATCTTCAGGAAAAAAGAAAGGCCACGGCGGATAATTTGTCCGGTGGAATGCGGCAACTCCTGGCCATCGGTTGCTCTTTGGTGCACGAGCCCACGCTGCTGTTTCTTGACGAACCCACGCGCGGACTCGATCCCGTGCACCGGCAACAAATCTGGGATTTGCTTTACGATCTGAGCAATGAAGGGAAAACGATTTTCGTTACGACCCATTATATGGATGAGGCAGAACGATGCACCGAGGTGGGGTTCATTGAGAATGGCCGGTTGCTGGCAAAAGCATCACCGCGTGCCTTGAGGGAAACCTTTCGCGTGCGTCTGCTCGAGCTCGATGTCGAGCCTCTCATGCCGGCGCTCGTACAGTTTCGCGACCTGCCTGAACTACTTGGCGTCTCTTTGCGTAGCGGGAGCTTGCGCCTTTATGCGTCGGAGCCGGAGGAGCTGATTGCGAAGTGGCGCGAAACCTGGCCATTCCCGGAACTGCGCTTGTTAGGCGAGCGGTGGGTAGAACCCGACATGGAAGATGTTTTCACTGCGTACTCACAGGGATACGACGGTGTGTTGAAGGAATCCACCTCATGAGCTGGCTGTCATTCGGGGCGACCGCGAGTGTCGCCTACAAAGAGTTTTTGCACATTTACCGTGACCGGCGCGTGCTCCTTCTGGTGTTGATTTTGCCGCCGCTGTTCACTCTCCTCTTTGGTTACGCCTTCGAAACGAGCGAATTGACGGACGTACCCTGCATGTTGGTCAATCGAGACAAAACGCCGCGTTCGCAGGAGTTCGTCGACATCATTTCCAAGAACAAGACTTTTCGATGGCGTTACGCGTCGTCAGACATAACGAACGTATCGGACTTGATCGCCCACCACGTGCGCGCAACGCTCGTCATTCCACAGGGCTGGAATGAGAGCCTGGAAAACGGCGATCCGAAACCGTTACTGCTTTATGTCGACGGCGGCGACATCAACACCGCTGACGCCGTGGAAGGCAGCGTTCGAGAAAGTCTGGGGGATTTTCAATTGAAACAACGAGACCTTATGATCGAGAACTTGCCGGAAGAGGTCTTCGAGCTAGGCAAGCAGCTACCGGTGCAAATCCGCAAGCGGTTTGTTTCCATGATGGAAATGTGGTCAGTCGACAGCAAACTGCTGTACAACCCGAAGAAGCGCGTAATCGATTACGTCGTCCCCGGGATCATAGGATTGATTTTACAATTACTGACGGTGACGCTAATGGCGTGCACCATCGCGCGGGAGAGGGAGTCAGGCACGCTTTACCAGCTCATGATAACTGCGCTCCGGCGGCGTGAGATTGTGATCGGCAAAATGTTGCCCTATCTCGTGGTTTCGAGCTTACTGATTGTCATCATTATGCTTCTGAGCGGCTGGCATTTTGGCGTTGCCTTCTATGATCTGCCTGCGCTGGCGCTGATCTGCCTTCTATTTCTCCTTTGTTCGCTCGGCCTCGGTCTGCTGATCTCGGCCTTCTCGCGCACCCAAACCCAGGCGATCCAATTTTCTGTTTTCTTTTTGTTGCCGGTATTCGTGCTCTCGGGGGCTTTCGCACCACTCGAGCAATTGCCCCAGGCGGTGCGCTACATTTCGGAGCTCTTTCCGCTCACACATTTTTGCCGCGCTTTTCGGCTGGTGAATATGTACCACGCGAGTTCGCAATTTTACGTTAGTGATCTCGTGATCCTTTCGGCGGGGGCGGTGATTACATTTCTCGGTGCCGCTTTCCTTCTGAGACGAATTGAGCAATGAGGCCGGAAGAATGACGAAGCACGAATGACGAATAATAAGCGAATGACGAAATGCCCGGGCAATTGAAACGAAAATGTTGCTTCTTCCTTTCGAGCGGTGGACTCGCTGCGGCGATTTGTGTAGGCGCACTAATGACTGCCTTGGCTGGTAATGTCGAGTCGACGCCGCAGGATGTGTTCGATGCTATGCGTGGTAGTTTTCAACCGGCAAAAGCAAAAGACGTGCACGCTCGTTATCAATGGGACCTGAGCGGCCCGCACGGTGGGGAATGGTGGATCGAGGTAAACGACGGGACCTACAAGATGGGCAAAGGAAAAATCCCCAATCCAAATGTTACTTTTATGGCAAAAGACAAGGATTGGGTCGCCATTTGCCACGACCAACTGAGTGGCACGTGGGCGTATCTGACCGGGCGGCTAAAGGTTCGCGGCGACCAGACCGTGGCCAGAAAACTTGGCGAAATGTTTCCTTAGAATTTTGCTTCGGCCGCAATTCTAATATACGGAGCCGGATCGGTCCTTTTCGACTGATTAGCACGGAAGAAATCGAAATTGCGCTGAATTGTAGCGCCTGCGCCAGCGATAATTTTAAAGGGCTTAAAACCTGAATAACCGACCTGCAAACCGGCGCGATACTCGCTGTATTGAACTAACGCGTTATCCAGTTGCAATTTCTGTTCTGTTGTATGCACCGAGTCGGTGCGCGCGCCGAGAAAATTAAGTTCGCCGATCATCCGGAACTCCCAATCGTCGGTTGGCTGGTACACAATCGCAGGCTTTGGAAAAACCGCCTGCAAACGCAGCTTGTCGTTGATGAGCCACGTGATGCCACCACCCGGGGCGACAACGGGATCCTGGAATTGGCCCCATCCCAAACCGATGGTTGCGAAAATTGTGTCTTTCTTTAACGGGAAGGTCACGAATGCTCTGCCGGGTACATCGAAAGCGTCGCCACTGATGTTATTTTGGAAGTAAACGCCAGGATCCAGGATAATTGCTGCCCCTGCGGTATTTTTCACCACGTATTCCAGGGCCAGATGACCGTAGAGTCCCTGCAAATGATCAGGCATGCCATTGTCGCTGCCCCCGAAGTCATAGCGTTCGTATTCTACACCGGCACGGAAATACCAATTGCCATTGATTAAAAAACGATGGTCAAAGCTGAAATCATCATAAAGCGAATCACCATGGCCGAGTTTGGATTCCTCAAAATCGCTTTGAAAGGTGTAGGTCGTCTCGTAGTAAAAAAGATCGCGTGCGTTTTCGTCCGCCGGCGTGGGTGAAGGCTGAAGCTGAAAAGTCGCTGGACCAGCCACGGCTGGCGCAATCCCGGCGAGAAAGAGAAAAACGCAAAACTTTCGAAATGTTTTCATTGCGTGGTCAAGGAACCCCGGGATACCCACATATCGGATGTCAAACTCGAAAGCGATGTATCGGAGGCACGGTATTTTCGCAAGGACTATTTCTCACGACCTGATTTCCATGACATCTCTGAATTATCTGACAGTTCCCTTAGCCGTACTTCTTTTAAAAAACTGGATTGTAATGGAGCGACTGGACCCATAATTGCATCGGTTGACTCTGGGCACAGTCAGCGATAGACTGGTATTGCTTTTCATGTGACAAACGTGTTTTCCCGATGCAGAGTTTCATCGCGCCGCTGGCCTTTGTGAATCCTTTTGAGAGCGCCGATCACGAAATTGCGACGTGGTTTCATCACCGTTTTACTCCAGTATTCGTAACCGTATTGCATGCGTTGACCGAGTTTGGTTCGAGGGAGTGGATCGGAATTGTTCTATTTGCGCTGGTGTTGTTTTTTGCTGTGGAAACGATGGTGGCCATCTCTGGTCACGCTGATCATCGCCGTGCCAGGTGGCATGCTGTTGAACGAGTGGCTGAAGCTCGTCGTGCATCGGCATCGCCCGTTTGTCGATGGCCCGTTTGTAGATTGGTCTGGTTACAGTTTCGCCAGTGTCCATACGATCGGTGCTACTTTCCTGTACGGACAGCTTTTGCTTTTTCTGCTGCCAGTGCTCACAAGACGCCACCGGCGAAACATCTGCATTTTCGGCGCGATAGCGATAGTGTTGCTGGTCGGATTCAGTCGCGTGGCATTGGGGGCGCATTTTCTCACTGATGTATTGGCGGCAATTATTTTCGGAATCATCTGGCTGATGTTGTGCACGGTTCTTGGGCAGATCGATGCTGCGACGAACCGTTGCGCCGACGACTTCCACTGTGCCAGTGCAGGATTGCGCGGCTAGAAATTGGCCGTTAGGCGCGGCCTGGCCGGATCAAGTTGGCAACCGGGGCGGTTGCCCTACAATTCGAACATCATCGCCGAACCGGCATTAACTGTGTCGTGTCGATGCATATTTATGAAAGCGCGAAAAAAAATCCGGATTGTATTTTACCTGCTAATCGCCGCCGGCGCTGCGCTATTTCACATTCCTGCTGATTCGCCAGGGTGCGCCGCAGGTTATGTCGGCGTTTGCCTCAGCCGGTTGGTGGATTGCAGCGGTAGCGGTTTATCACTTCGCTGTTCCATTGTTGCTGGACGCGCTCGCATGGGCGGCGCTTTTTCCGAAACCGGAGCGTCTGTCGATGTGGCAACTGTTTTGGATGCGCTGGATCGGCGAATCAGTGAGCACGCTGATCCCTTCCGCCGCGGTTGGTGGCGACGTTGTCCGGGCACGGCTGGCAGCGCTCCAAGGTGTATCGATACCAACCGCTGCGGCGAGCGTTCTCGTGGACATTACTCTAGGAGTTTTTGTCCAGATTGGCTTTACGCTTTTGGGGCTCGGCTTGATTGTTAGCGTAACGGGACACCAGGGCTTTGTCCGGCCGACGCTGATCGGAGCCGTGATCGGAGTTCTCGCCATTGTCGGGTTCTATGTCGTTCAACGGCTGGGAATGTTTCGTTTTATCGGCAAAATGATTTCGCGACTGGCCAATGCAGATGACTGGCATTCGCTCGTACATAGCGGCCATACCCTCGACGAGGCGATTCGCAGACTTTACGCCCGGCGGCGGGGCGTGATCGGGTGCTGTGTGTGGACGGCAATTTCATTGATCCTCGGCTCAGGCGAAATCTGGATCGCGCTTCATGCACTTGGGCTGAAAGCGACGATGATCAACGCGCTCATTCTTCAAAGCATGGTCTTGACGATTCGTTCGGCAATGTTCCCGGTTCCGGGCGCTCTTGGGCGTTCAGGAGGGCGGCTACGTCCTGATTGGTAATCTGCTCGGCATCCCGGGCGACGCCGCTTTTGCACTTTCTTTGATTGCGCGGGTCCGCGAGCTGATTTTGGGAATCCCGGGGCTCATTGCCTGGCAGTCGATTGAAGCGCGTCGCGTCTGGCGCGCCCGCCTGGCTGCAAATGCCCGGTAACGTTCGAGATCGGTCGTTACGCCCCGGATTTTTTCAAGGCGTTTTCTTACCTTTGCGGGATTGGTAAAATTTGTGCGCACACCCCACCAAATCCACGCCATGCGCGTCGGCAACGCCAGCTCGTGCTTCAATTGTGCAATCACCGGAGCATGGCCGTATGCCTTCAGGAACGCCAACGACAGAGTGAGCCATTGCGAGTTCGGCGCCACGGCCATCAAATCCAGAAGGAAAACAAGGATGTCATCGGCGTGGCGCGATTTTGCGGGGAAGGATTTTTCGTGAACGATTTCAAAATCAATTAACCGGGCCTGGCCGGTTTTGTCGTCGTAGATCACATTGTTCGTTCCTGCGTCGCCGTGCGACCACGGGCCACGAAACTCATCGCTTCGGATTTGATGTGCGCGTCGCAATTCCTGACCGGCCGCCTTCATCATTTCTGGCGTGATTGTGCCTTCGTTCAGATGGTCCCAGAGGCTTTTGCCAGGTAGCTTATCAGCACACACTGTTTTCGCATTCGGAGCGGAGACACGAAATGCCTGGCCATTGAGCATTTTGAAACACTGCAGTTCCCAGCGTTGCCAATCCTGGCTTTTGGCCCAGAATCGGATCGGTATACGGGCCGTACGAAAATACACGTTCGACAGCTCGGCTAATTTCTGGCTGTAACCGTTACGCTTTTTGATCATTACACGCCGCCCGCGCCACACCTTCTCCGATGTCGAATTGATCTTTATCGAATCGACAAGTCTCACGGCAGCGCTGCTGAGAGTCTTCGGAAAAAGTCGATCAACCACGCTTTTTCCACTCACGCTCTGCCCCGGCGCTTCTAGTACGTTTCCCGAAACTTCCATTTTGTTTGTATCGCGCTTGGCCCCTTGTGTCGATCGTATGAGCAACGCGCTTGTGCGTTGCAGATGGATACTTAAGTGTAACAGGTCGAATGGACTGTATGCCATCCGAGCCCTGTTAGATATGCGATTTTTTAACGCTGCTGGTCTTTACCCAGCGTAATGGTTTCGCCGGCCTTCATCACCCGTAGCTGCGCTTCTGACTTGCGATTTTTGAGTTCGCGTTCGAACGCCTCAGGCGTCCCCGTCAAAACCGGGAACGTCCCGTAATGCATGGGAATCACGGTTCGCGGCGCCACCAGCTTGACCGCTTCTGCGGCTCGCGCGGGTCCCATCGTAAAATGGTCGCCGATGCAAGCAAGCATCACGTCGATATTGTGAAACCGCGACACAAGAGCCATGTCGGAAAACAAGTCTGTGTCGCCGGTATGATAAATCGTAGGGCCGCCGCGAACCGTAACTACAAAACCGCCCGGAGCACCACCATGGCGTAGCCCGACGCGATCATCAGCAGCAACGCCGGAACCATGATGCGCTGGGACGAAGACCACCTTTACTTCACCATCCAACAGCGTCACTGCGCCACCAAAATGACCAACTGTATCGGCTTGCGCCTGTTCCGCCGGATAACCGAGATGTTTCACTATCGCGTCCGCCACCTCGAGAGTCGCTACAAGTTTGGCGCCCGTCTTTTTCCCGATCTCGACCGCGTCACCAACGTGATCGTGATGCCCGTGCGTGATCAAAATGTGGTCGACCTGCTTTAACGAAGCAATCTCCTGCTCCGCATTGTTGAAGACTGGATTCGAGAGCCACGGATCAATGAGCAGAACTTTTCCGCCTGGCGTAACAATCTTAAAAGCCGACTGACCATACCAAGTAAGTTGCGTGTCCATGGTAATCACCAAATCGAAAACGATTCATTCGGCAAGTCCGGGGGCGCAGGCTGCCAGCCTGCAGCGTTCGGCAGCTTGCCGAATGCATCTGAAGCAATTCACTCCAGATTGCGATTGCACGGTTCGCGGCAGGCTGCCGCAACCTACAGGCTGGCAGCCTGGCTCCCCGGAACCGGAAATCGATTGCACCTCTCAAAGCATGGTTATTATTTTGGAATTTCATTTTCATGAAGCACGCACAAGCGCATCGCCACATCTCAAAAAGTCATCCACGCATGGCCGAGCTAATCAGACAGTCGCGCCAGTACGAGATTATGCCGCCTATTTCCCTGCGCCCTTTTGACGCGCTGGCTGAATCGATCACGTATCAGCAACTGAGCGGAAAGGCTGCTGCTACCATCTGGGGACGGGTCCGCGCGCTTTATCCAAAAACAAAATGGCTCGATCCCGCAAAAGTTCTCGCCACGCCGGATGAGAAACTGCGTGCCGCTGGTCTTTCGCGCTCGAAAACGGCAGCGCTAAAAGATCTGGCCGCGAAGACAATCGACGGCACCGTGCCGTCTGGACGTACGCTTCTCCGGATGAGCGACGACGAAATCATCGCGCGTCTTACACAGGTGCGCGGCATCGGTCGATGGACAGTCGAGATGCTTCTGCTTTTCGATCTCGGCCGACCCGACGTCTGGCCAGCCAGTGATTATGGGGTTCAGAAGGGTTTCGCTAAAACTTTTCGTAAACGAAATCTGCCTACGCCGAAACAACTGATGAAGCATGGCGAGCAATGGCGGCCGTATCGATCTGTTGCTGCCTGGTATTTCTGGCGGGCACTGGATAAATCAAACGTTAAATCGTGATTCGTTAAAGCGTTGAATCGGCGGCAGGCGCTTTTTGTCATTCTGAGCAAAGCGAAGAATCTCTGATCATTTCACCAGTCTGATCTGCCGTAAACTGTACCCAGAGATTTATTATTTCGCTCAACACAATAGGAGAGAACCGCTTCCACGTTTCAACGCTTTAACCAGCGCGCAGCGCGCATTTCGTCTTGCGCTCCACTTCGCGTCTCGTTACAACGAGCGCATTATGGCGATGATTCATGTCAACCGCGGCACTACGACGCTGGGCGTATTCTCGGAAGAAGAAGTTCGCGAAGGACTAAGCGCCGGTCGCTTCGCTCCTACGGATATCGGCTGGCGCGAGGGAATGGCTGATTGGCAGCCGCTTTCGCAATTTCCGGAGTTCGCCGCGGCGGGCGGGTCTGCGGTGCCGCCTGTACAGCCCGTGGCCGGTCCTACATCAACACCTGTTGCAACGCGCGCTGGCCTGCCTTGGGAACACCGCCAGGAGCGCGGTTTTTTCAATGCATTCATAGAAACTTTGACCATGGTGCTCACTCGTCCCGCCGAGGCATTCACGGTGATGAGACGCGACGGCGGCTTGGGCGAACCGCTCATATACGCTGTGATCGGCGGATACGTCGGAGGGATCGTGTCGTTTCTATTCTCACTCGGCTTTCAATCCCTCGGCCTGTTCGCGGATAGGCACAATAACGGCCTTGGAGCGATGGCCGGTATAGGAATTGGATCCGCCATGATCATTCTGCTGCCGGTATTCATCGTCATCGGTCTCTTCATTGGCAGTGCGATCGTGCATCTTTGTCTGATGATCGTTGGCGGCGCCAACCAATCGTTTGAAACCACTTTCCGCGTCCTTGCTTTTTCGCACGGATCCACCGGCCCTCTGCAGATCATTCCGCTTTGTGGTGGATTGATCTCGGGTGTTTGGGCGCTCGTATGCACTTGCATCGGCTTGGCGCGCGCTCATGAAACCGACACCGGCCGCGCTGTTCTGGCGGTTTTCCTTCCACTGATAGTTTGTTGTGGCGGCGGGTTGCTGATCGCATTCATGTTCGGAGCGATGGGCGCCTGGACCGCATCACACCACTAATGTTGAGCAAATGCGGTTTTTCGTTCGGCGGCTTGCTCCAGGGGAACTGGATCACGAGCTGATTTGGTTAAGCGTTTCGGTGTTGTCGATCTGCCTTGCAGCAGCGTGGCTGACGATTGGCCTGCCGTGGCCGCGCTGCGTTTTTCACGAGCTTACGAGGCTGCCTTGTGTGACGTGTGGAATGACGCGATGCGGGATCCAATTCTTTGAGGGCAATTTTCTGGCCGCATTACATTGGAACCCGCTCATATTCGCGGTTCTCTGCGGCGTCATTGCGTTCGACGCATACGCGCTTGCAACTCTCGTAACGCGCTCGCCGCGTCTGCGCATCCATTTCGCTACGCAACGGACGAAAACATTGTTGCGCGTTTCAGTGATCTCCGCGATCACGCTAAACTGGGTCTATTTGCTGCTCCACTGGCGCAAATTTTGATTGTAGGGCGTCTGTGTCAGACGCCGGGCGTTTCACAGAAACGCCCTACAGTAATGCCAGCTACAAAATCTGTGTCCATTCCATGTTATCTGTGGCTAATTTGGCGCCATGCGAATTCTCGTCACAGGTGGGGCCGGTTTTATCGGCTCGCATCTTGCCGAAAAGCTGCTTGCGAGCGGGCATAAGGTCGTCATTCTCGATGATTTCAATGATTTCTACGATCCGCAGATCAAGCATGCGAACATTGCCGGTTTTGCGAGTGACGTAACCGTTTGCCGCGCCGATCTTCGCGACTCCGAATCGGTTAAAACGGTGTTTCGCCGAGAGAAACTGGATGCGATTGCGCACCTCGCTGCGCGCGCAGGAGTTCGGCCATCGATTCAACAACCGCGGCTTTATTACGATACAAACGTCATTGGCACGTTGCATCTTCTTGAAGCGGCGCGAGTGACCGGAGTTGAGCGATTCATTTTTGCGTCGAGCTCATCGGTTTATGGGGCTTCAAGAGATAGTTCCCTTTTCAGAGGAACAACATCTTATCCAGACACTGAGCCCGTACGGAGCGACAAAAATCGCCGGCGAATTTCTTTGTTCGAGTTACTCGAACCTTTACGAAATGCGCGTCGTCGCGTTGCGCTATTTCACCGTTTATGGCCCGCGACAGCGGCCGGACCTGGCCATTCATAAATTTACCCGACGCATCCAGAGCGGCCAACCCATCGATCAATTTGGAGATGGCAACACCCGCCGCGATTACACCTACGTCGACGACGTGATCCAGGGAACGATGGCCGCGCTGGAGTACAAAGGCCCGCCTTACGACGTGTTCAATCTTGGCGAAAGCGAAACTATTCCATTGAAGGATCTTATTTCTACGATCGAAAACACGCTTGGAAAGAAAGCGATCGTCAATCGTCTTGCCAGAGCAGCCCGGGGATATGCCGCGAACCTATGCCGACATTTCCAAAGCGCGGAAATTGCTTGCCTATAATCCGACGACCAAGTTTACCGACGGCCTGCCAAAATTCATCGACTGGTTTCTCCGTACGCAATGAGCGGCGTGCACGGAGTGACGCGCCCTACGGACTGAAGCGAAAACGTGGTAGGGCGGGCAGTCCTCTGGGGGCCGTGTCTTTTCCGCGGCAGCGAATTACCATTTCGCCGCAGGTGCTGTAATCTCCGTTCGTGATTTCGGCACTTCCGTTCGATCAGCGCGCCTGTTTTATCGCCGGTCAGGCAAAATCTGGCACTACGCTATTGGTGGCGCTGCTCGATAGTCATCCCGAACTACTGGTGTTGCCGGAGGAAACTGCCTATTTTCCGACTGTTCTGACCAAATACGCGCCGCGGGGTCGCCGGGCGCAGTTTGAGTACCTCACCAGACAGTCGCTCTCAAATGTGCTTTTCGGCGGCCCATGCAAATGGGGAAAGCGCAGTTATTCGACATTTCCGCGCGAGAAGTTTCTCGAGACTTTTGAGCGCGCGGCATTCGATCCCGCAAACGCTAGGGAGGATTTGCTGGTCTTGATGGTGAAAGCGTACGCAGCCATCCTGGGCCGTTCGCTCGACACCATCTCGCGGTGGGTGGAAAAGACTCCCGCCAATCGCAACCATATCAACCCGATCCTCAGACGGTTCCCCCATGCGAAAATTCTCGTTACGCTGCGCGACCCACGAGCGATTCTCGCGGCGCAGATCGCGCTGGAAAAAACCAGGCAGACCAGACGCTTTTCGACTTACTACGTGATTGCGCATTGGCTGGTAGCAGCAAAGCTGGCGAAGCGCATCCGGGATGGAGAGGTGCCCGGATTCGTCGTGCCGTATGAAAGATTGGTCTGCGAACCGGCCATTACCATGAAGGAAGTCTGCGCGTATCTCGAAATCGACTTCGATCCCGACACGGTACTAACTCCGACGAAAGTGGGCCGGTTCTGGAGCGGCAATTCCGCAGCGCGAATAAATTTCTCGCAAATCAGCACCGAGCCAGTGAGGCGCTGGGAAGGCGAGCTTTCTGAGGATGAAATCGGCTGGGTGGAATGGCACTGCGCCGATCTAATGCCGGAGTCCGGTTACCAGCCGAGACTCAGTCGCCGCGCATTGCGCTACTTTGTCCGGCCCATTCGCGGCGAGCGCCCTCGAGAGTACGCAAAATCGCGCATCTACTCGATTCGTGACGCAATGAAACATTCCGAATGACAAATGCCGAAGGAATGACGGAGCTCGCATTGTTAGGCCGTCCTTGTAACTCCTGCAAGCGTTCGGTGGTGACATGGATGTCCGGCGGGTTTCAGCGTTCCCGATGCTCATGCTTGCAATCAGCGGCCATCTAAGTCATAATCCGCCGAGATGTCGGGAATCTTCTTCGATCTTCCGAGCGTCCGGTTGCTGCGACGATTCAGATTTCTTCAATTGATGCTGCAAAGATTGCTGGCATCACTGTTTCGTTGGTTGAGTGCGCCGACTAACGCTCTAAGACAAGTTCATTCCCGGTACAACGAGGCGGAGTTTCCATTGGCGTCGCAGAGTGCTTGTAACAAGTTTGACTCGGCTCTTGGTGAGTCGCGCGCCACGGACGGTGTCCCGAGCCTTTTCGGGGCGCTCCGCCCTTTGGACAATTGGAAAACAGTCAAGGATCAACATGAACTCTTATTCATCGGGAAGACGCTCACGCCGCCCCCGCGGTGGCGGGCGACGCAGAGGAAATCACGAACGTCTCCGCGGGCCACAGGAACCAGTAAAGCCTCAGAAGAAAACGTTTTGGCAACGAGTGGCCGAATTTTTTGGCAATGGGGGCGGGACAAAAAAACCGAGCACGCTACCACCCAACGGCGCGCAGCCTTCACGACCCGCGCGCAAGCCTGAACGGGTTGAAGTCACTTCGCCGCGTCTTTACGTTGGCAACCTTTCCTTCGACGCTACGGAGAGCGATCTTTTCGAATTGTTCAACGGCGTCGGTCACGTGCAAAACGCCGAGGTTGTAAGCTATCGCCACAATCAGCGCTCGAAGGGTTTTGCCTTTGTGCAAATGCAAACCATCGACGAAGCGAAACGCGCGGTTGAGGAGTTGCACGACAAGGAATTCCTTGGTCGCAGGCTGGTTGTAAGCGGGGCGAAATCCGATCAGCATCAGCCGCGCTAGAACTATAAGTTTGCCGGTTGTGGTTGTAGAGTGCGCTGTCCTCAGCGCATCATCAGGTGGTGAATCGCGTAAATCCGCTGAGGACAGCGGACGCTACAACTAGTTGGGCGATTCAGCGACGTCCCTACCTCTTGATCTCCAGATAAGCACGTTCCAGGACGTGATTCGTGCCAGGCTGGAGTTGTTCGATACGCATCTGTTTCAGGAACCAGCGGCCCTCGATCTTTTGCGCGGAAACGACTTCAAACCGTTTGACGAGCAGCGCGTTCCAATCGTAACCCTCCATCCGCATTAGAGCGCCACCTGATTTGTCTACCCACAGCAGCACGTTGGAATACTGCGACTGCCGTGAAGGAGCGCGCAACTGCAGCTTCCAGCATTTCCGGGTGCGAACATTCTCCTCGCCCAACACGCGCGCCGCACTCCAGTAGAGAAATTTAAACGCGAGATCTCCGTAGGTCACAATGGTGCCCCGAATCTGTTCCTGCAGCTTCGAAGTGCCGACTTTTTCTGTTCCCGCCTGCGTCACAAGGTCAAGCCGGGAACTGTTTTCTCCGAGGCGCAACTGCAAGGTCTCATCCGGATTTGTGAATGAATATCGGATCAGAGGCCCATTCTGAACCAGGCGAAACGGAATCACTTTGTCATCCTGTCGCAGCTGACCCTGCAGATCGATCTGCTGCCGCGATTCGATCATGCGCACGGAATCGAGGATTTCTTTGGCGCGATGGCGGAGATTCGGCAAAAAGCGGCCCTATTGCAAAGACCGTAGAAATGACGAACGACAAATCGACGAAGGAGCGAAGGAATGACGAAGACCGAATGACCAGGAGCAAATGCGCCATCGCATCTTCGTCATTTCGGTATTCGAGCTTGTTTCGTCATTTGTCATTCGTGCTTCGTCATTCTGGTACATTTGTTTATTACCTTGTACCGATTAAACCTTACGCGCCGCCTAATTCGATCTGATGGATCAAACTCTCTTTCACTTAATCAACGAAAATTGGACGAGTCCGGCGCTCGATTTGTTCATGGCAGGTGTAAGCGATCCCAAAATTTGGCAACCGTTCTTTGTCGGGATTGGAATTGGTGCACTCGTTTTCGGTGGATTCAAAGCGCGAGCTTTCGTGATCTGTTTGGTGATCGCTTTGGTTTTCGCCGGGCTGGTCACCAGCGTATTGAAATCGGCCGTGGCCCGTCATCGCCCTAAACAAGTGCAGAGCGTGCGGATGGTGCAGTTGCAAAAAACGCGTCCGAAATTTCTCACGCTATTTCGTAAACCGATCATTCGCTTTTCCGGTCCTTCTGATCGTACCCGCTCGGGACCATCGTTTCCTTCCGGTCACGTTGTGAACAACACCATCGCCGCCACCTTTCTTACTTTGTTTTACCGGCGCCGCGGCTGGCTTTACTGGTTCGTCACTGTGGCGGTCGCTTATTCGCGAATCTATCTCGGCGCCCATTGGCCCAGCGACGTGGTAGCCACCTTGTTTCTCGGAGTCGGTGAGGCATTGGTTCTGCTCGGATTGTTCGAGTTGATCTGGAGAACAGCTGCGCGCAAATGGCTGCCGGTGGTTTACCAACGGCACCCAACTTTGCTTGGTGATTTCAATGGCAGGGCGCCGGTCGCGCCGCAACACGCGACATGAGCACCACGCGGGCAGTCTGGCTTTTCCTCGCTGCGCTGACAGCGATTCGATTGGCATTGTTGTCAACGACAGATCTTTCTTTCGACGAGGCACATTATTGGATGTGGTCGGAGCGGCTTGCTCCGGGCTATTTCAGCAAAGGGCCTGGCATCGCTTTCGCAATGCGCGCCAGCACCGCTATCTTTGGCGCCACAGAATTCGGCGTTCGCTTTTTCAGCCCCGTGCTCGCAGCAGGAACAAGTCTGCTCCTGTTTTACTTTGCACGCCGCCTGTTCGGTGCGACCGCCGGTGCTTGGACAGTTGTTGGTTTGAACGCCACGCCGATTTTCAACATCGGCGCAGTTTTGATGACCATTGATGCGTTATCGATTTTTTTCTGGATCGCAGCGATGTTTACGTTCTGGCTGGCTGTGGAAAATCCGGAACGCTCCCGGGGCTTGTGGTACTGGCCGCTTACGGGATTGCTGATTGGACTCGGTTTTCTTTGCAAATATACGAATGCCTTTGAATTGCTTTCGGTCGTGATCGTGCTCGCGCTGGTTCCCCGGCTACGCCGCGAATTTAAACGGCCAGGGGTGTATATGCTCATCGGGACTTTCGTTCTTTGTGCCATTCCACCGATTGTGTGGAACGCGCAGCATGCCTGGATAACGCTGGCGCATTTGCGCTCGCGAGGAAATCTTGAGCGCGGTTTCGGTTTTCATCCAGTCGAGGTACTCTCCTTTCTAGGTCAACACTTCATCGTATTTTCGCCCTTCCTTTTCCTCGCGTTAGCCTGGGGTGTCATCGCTAGCTGGCGCCGAATAAATCAGCAATTCAAGGTGCTATTCCTGATGTGGTTCGGCTTGCCCGTATTTGCTTTTTATCTGCTTTTATCCATCAACAAGAGCGCTGCGCCGAATTGGGATGCGCTCGCCTTTTTTGGCTTCGGATTAGTTGCGACGTATTTTTGGTGGGAACGGCTTCAGGAAAGCGCTCTTTTACGTCTGTGCGCCGGCCTCGCTGTGCTGGTGGGATTAACCATGAGCCTTGTGGCATTGGATACAGATTTGTTCCGCGTCGCTGGTTACCAGTTACCCCGATCCGATCCGAGTGATCGGATGCGCGGATGGAAAAGTGCCACCATTGCGTTGGAAAAAATGCGCACCCACCTCGAATCGCAACTGGGGGAGAAACTGTTTCTGATTGCGGACGCTCGCGATCGTGCTTCGGAGATTTCGTTTTATTTGCGCGACAAGCGTGTTGAAGGCCCCGGACATCCGCCCGCCTATATTCCGGAATCGCAGGATATGGTGAATCAGTTCTCGTTTTGGCCTCGCTACGATCAATTCGTTGAAATCAAACCCGGTGCACAACGGCCGGATGGTCAGGTTTACACTGAGGAGAACGGCATCAATTTGTTCGTAGGCCGCGACGCCCTTTTCGTTAGGGCTGGAGAGAAGAAAAATGTGCCTCACAACATCAAAGCCGCATTTCAATCCACCGAACCGGTGGGAACCATCGAGGTCTCACGCTACGGGGAAGTGATTCGGATCTGGCAGGTATTTCTCTGCCGCAGTTACCGGACACTGCCATTATGAGAAGCTATCCTCACGCGCTCCCAACACGAGTCATCCTGAGCGAAGCGACGCGGAGTCGAAGGACCCCGCGGCGGAGGCTTAACCGTCACGCAACGGGATTCCTCGACTTCGCTCGGAATGACACGCTTTGGCGTCAGTTTGAATAATTCGCCATGAACCAGAATGTGAGTTCACCCGAAGTTTCTGTGATCGTGCCCCTGTTCAATGAGGAAGAAAATGTGGCGATTCTGCAATCAGAACTGAGCGCGGCGCTCAAAGGCGTCGATCACGAAATTATTTTTGTCGATGATGGTTCAGCCGATCGCACGGTCGAACGAATCGAAGTGGCGCCGAATGTTCGGGTGATCCGTTTTGAAAAAAACGCGGGACAAAGCGCCGCAATCTACGCCGGCCTCAACGCAGCGCGCGGGGAAATCGTGGTTCTGATTGACGGCGATTTGCAAAACGACCCTGCCGATATTCCAAAATTGCTCGATGAAATTGCGCGTGGCGCCGATCTGGTTTGCGGTTATCGCGCGCAACGCCGGGACACGGCTGTGAAACGGCTTACCAGCCGGATCGCGAACACAGTCCGCAGCCGTTATACGAAAGACGGGGTGCGCGACACGGGCTGCACACTCAAAGCGATGCGGCGCGAATGCGTCACAGCGCTCCTTCCGTTTAAAGGAATGCATCGCTTTATCCCCGCGCTGGTCAAAGGCGCCGGCTACCGGCTGATGGAAATTCCAGTGAACCATCGGCCGCGTCTTTTTGGTCAAACCAAATACGGCTTGGGCAACCGCGCGGTGCGTGCCACCGTCGACATGTTTGGTGTGCGATGGCTTCTCTCGCGGCGATTGAATTACAAGGTTCGCGACTAGAACGGCAGGCAGGCGATATTGGTCAAAACGCGCTTGTAAACCCATGCTCTCCCGCTAAGCTTGGGCCTCCCGCACGGAAAAGCATCCGCATGTCCCTGGCAAATTTACTTTCTGCCGAGCAAATCATCCCGGAGATGACGGCGACGGAGCGTTGGTCGGCCATTGTTGAGCTGATCGATTTGCTCGTTAGCCTCGACAAAATCAAGGGCGCCGATCGCGAGCCGATTCTGGCCGCTTTAAGACAACGCGAAGAGACCATGAGCACCGGCATCGGATTTGGAATTGCCATACCGCATTGTTCCTCTGATCGACTGGACGAAGTGGTGGCTGCTTTCGGACGATCCACGAAAGGGATCGAGTTCGACGCCCTGGATAATGCGCCGGTAAAATTCGTTGTTCTGTTTATCGTTCCGAAAAATCAATTTCAAACGCACCTGCGCACGCTGGCTTCGATTGCAAAATTTCTGAATGACCGCTCTGTGCGCGAAAGCCTTGCCAGCGCGAAATCCGCGGACGAAATCCTGGCGATTTTCCGGGAGCGCTCTTAGCTGTGTAGACGGCGGTCTGCGAGCGATGCGGCCCGCGCAATTTCGAGTGCGACGCTTACAGGGAGCGCGCTACAGTTCGGCTAAGAACGATGCAAACCTTTCAATCACTTCTGACAAAGAAGCTCTGCGAAGCTTTGAAGAAGTTGGGTTTGCCTGATGCCGGTGACTTATCCCAGGCTACCGATCCGCGTTTCGGCGACTACCAGACCAATGCCGCGTTGGTGCTTGGAAAACAGCGCGGCGAAAATCCGCGCGCTCTTGCGGAAAAAATCATTGAGCATTTGGATATTGATGATGTTTGCGAGAAGCCGGCGGTCGCCGGTCCAGGCTTCATTAACTTTACGCTGCAGCCTTCGGTCATCGAAAAACAGACGCTCGCGTCTATTGCTGGATGAACGGCTTGGTGTCGAGGGAACGGGCTCGCCGCAGCGCATCGTGATCGATTTCGGGTCGCCCAACGTAGCCAAGCCAATGCATGTCGGTCATATCCGGAGCACGGTGCTTGGGGACGCCTTGGCGCGTGTTGCTCAGTTCCTTGGGCACGATGTCGTCCGCGATAACCATGTCGGTGACTGGGGAACCCAGTTCGGGATGGTAATTTACGGTTGGAAAAATCTACTGGATCGACAGGCTCTGCAGCATGATCCGCTCGCCGAAATCGTTCGCATTTACAAGAAAACCAACGAACAAGCGAGCAACGATCCGCAAATTCGCGACGCATGCCGTCAGGAACTCGTCAAATTGCAGACCGGCGACAAGGAAAACACCGACATCTGGAATGAATGCGTTAAACTTTCCATGCAGGATTTCGAGGAGGTTTACAATCTGCTAGACGTCCACTATGACCTGCAATGCGGAGAAAGTTTCTATCACAATCGATTGCCCGGAGTGGTAGACCGGTTGCTCAAGTCCAAGATAGCCGAGATCAGTGAAGGCGCGGTGGTGGTATTTTTCCGTGATGATCCCGAACTGGCTGATAAACCTCTAATCATTCGCAAACGGGACGGAGGATTTAATTACGCCACCACTGATGTCGCGACGATTGATTACAGAGTCAACGATCTGAAGGCCGATGCGATCTGGTACGTGGTGGGCGCGCCGCAGACTTTGCATTTCAAACAGATTTTCTCGATTGCCCGGCGAGAAGGTTACACCACGAATCTTCGCCACATAATATTCGGCAGCATTCTTGGCGAAGATCGTAAGCTGATGAAGACTCGCGCGGGCGAGAATGTCCCTCTTCGCGAGTTGCTCGATGAAGCATGCAAGCGTGCTCGGAAAATCGTTGACGAGAAAAATCCCGATCTCAGTGATGCGGAAAAAAGTGAGATAGCCGAGAAGATCGGCATCGGTGCCGTGAAATACGCCGATCTATCGCAGTACCGGACGACGGATTACATTTTTTCGTGGGATAAGATGCTTTCTCTTCACGGGAACACCGCGCCTTATTTGCAAAACGCGTACGTCCGGATTCGATCAATCTTTCGCAAAGCAGGCGAACTCGCCACAAGGAGTGACGGCTTCCCAGCCGTCACATCGCAAACCGACGGCTGCCCAAGCCGTCGCTCCTTGGAACTCGCCGAGCCCGCCGAACTCAACCTCGCAAAACGACTTTGTCAGTTTGCCGAGGTTGTTCCCCAGGTTCTAAACGGGTTTCGACCGAATATTCTGGCCAATTATCTGTTCGAAGTGGCGAACAGCTTCCACGCATTTTACGAAGCTTGCCCGGTCTTGAAATCGGAGGAACCGGCACGCGGTTCGCGTCTGGTGCTGTGTAATCTTACCGCGCGAGTCTTGCAGCGCGGTTTGGATCTTCTAGGGATTAAAGTGCCGGACCGGATGTGACATACTGGGCGGAATCTGTCATCCTGAGCAGAGCGAAGGATCTCGGATTTTTTCTCGGGTCCGCAGAGAAGTGAATAGTAAGAGATTCCTCGATCTCGCTTGGAATGACAAAGGATACGAGAAAAGCAGAGCATCCCCGCATCCCAACCTGCACCTACCGGTTGCAATTCAATCGGTGGTTCACGTTTGCGCAGGCGCGTGAAATCGTTGCGTACTTAAACGCGCTTGGAGTGAGCGATGCGTATGCGTCGCCTTATTTTCAGGCCAGCCCCGAGAGCCTTCACGGCTACGACATCACCGATCATAACAAGTTGAACAAGGCGATCGGCTCGCGCGCGGACTATGACGCGTGGATCGCGCAACTGCACGCCCACGGCATGGGGCAGGTGCTCGATTTTGTTCCTAACCACGTCGGCATCGCCGAGTCCCGTAATGCATGGTGGATGGACGTGCTGGAAAACGGTCCCAGCTCGAAATATGCGCCCTATTTCGATATCGATTGGGAGCCGCTCAAGACTGATTTGCACTGCAAGGTTTTGCTTCCAATTCTTGGAGACCAATATGGGCGCGTCCTGGAGCGCGGTGAACTGCAGGTGCGGTTTAAAGAGGGAACATTTTATCTGCTCTACGGTAAACGCAGACTACCGATCGCTCCTGGCACTTATCGTTATGTTCTGAAAATTGCGTTGCAAAATCTCGCCGAATACAAGGACGAAGATCTTTACGCGGAACTACAAAGCATTCTGACCGCGCTTGAGTATTTGCCTAAGCGCATCGAAACCGATCCGAAACGAATTGCGGAACGCGCCAGAGAAAAGGAAATCATCAAGCGACGTCTGGAGCGGCGTTGCGCGGAAGCGCCACAGATGCAACAGGCAATCGAAAAGGCGCTGGTGCAAATCAACGGGAAACCGGAGGATTCCCGCAGTTTCGATGCGCTCGATCAACTATTGAACGAGCAGTCGTACCGTCTGGCGTTTTGGCGCGTAGCCGCGGAGGAAATCAATTATCGCCGGTTTTTTGACGTGAATGAGCTGGCGGCAATCCGGGTTGAGTTGCCCAAGGTTTTTGACGCTGTTCATCGCCTCATTCTCGAACTGGTGAGCGCAGGCGCTGTGACAGGTCTGCGCATCGATCATCCGGACGGTCTCTACTTGCCCCGCGAATATTTCGAAAAACTTCAGCAGCGTTGTGCCAAAGCGCTCGGCATTGCATTGCCGAAGGATGGCCGCGCCGTTTACATGCTGGCGGAGAAAATTCTCACCGGATCCGAACCTTTGCGCGCAGACTGGCGGGTTCACGGAACGACTGGTTACGATTTCGCCAATCAGGTCATGCAACTACTGGTCGATCCCGCGGCTGAGACACCGATTACAAAAACGTTCCACCGTTTCATTGGTCACTCGATGCCTTTCGGCCATCTGTTATATGCAAAAAAGCTTCTCGTGATGAAGCTTGCGCTCGCCAACGATGTCGATGTTTTGGGCAACATGCTCGATCGTTTGTCCGAACAAAACCGGTGGTATCGCGATTTCACGTTGGAAGCGCTTTCTCGCGCGGTGCGCGAGATCATCGCCTGTTTTCCCGTTTATAGAACTTATCTCGAACCCAGTCAGCCGGTGAGCGAAGAAGATCGACAAGTGATCGAGCGCGCAATTGCCGCAGCCAAGCGCCGGAATCCGGCGATGGAAGAATCAATCTTCAATTTTCTGCGCGACGTATTGCTGTTCCGGTTCCCGCCTAACCTCGATGCCGCCGGACGTGCGGAACACACGCATTTCGTTTTGAAATTCCAGCAGACCACAGGTCCGGTCATGGCCAAAGGTGCCGAGGATACGGTCTTTTACATTTACAACCGGCTAACGGCATTGAACGAAGTTGGCGGCGAACCGCAGCAGTTCGGATTGAGCGTTGATGCTTTTCACGAGCGGAATCTTGACCGACAGCGCAATTGGCCGGCGGCCTTGCTTGCGACCTCGACGCACGACACCAAACGCAGCGAAGACGTGCGCGCACGGATCGTCGCCATTTCCGAAATCCCGGAAGTTTGGAGACGTTCGTTGCAACGCTGGCACACGGCGAACCATCGCTGGAAACGGGTAGTCAACGACCTGGAGGCGCCCGACGCGAACGAAGAATACTTGCTTTATCAGACTTTACTGGGCACCTGGCCCATCCAGGCAAACGGCCAACCGGAACCCGCGGCAACGCCGGAGTACATCGCTCGGATCCAAGCGTACATGGCCAAGGCCCTGCACGAAGCGAAGATCAACACAAGCTGGATCCAACCGAACGAAGAATGGGACGCGGCTGTGCACGAGTTCGTGGCGAAAATTTTGGATTGCTCTTCGCGAAACAAGTTTCTGCCAGGTTTTCTCCCTGTGGCGCAGGAGATCGCGCGCCTTGGAGCAATCAATTCGCTCACGCAAACCCTGCTCAAGCTCACATCGCCGGGTGTCCCGGATATTTATCAGGGAAACGAAATCTGGGACTACAGTCTGGTTGATCCCGACAATCGACGTCCAGTGGATTACAACATGCGAAGCCAAATGCTGGAATTATTGCCAAGCGCACACCCCGGAGAGCTGATGGATACCTGGCCGGATGGCCGGATCAAAATGTTTCTGACGCAACGCATCCTGCGCTTTCGGCGTGATTATCCGGATCTCTTCCAACACGGCGAATATCTGCCGCTATCGGCGAGCGGGACGTTCGCGGAATGCTGCGTCAGTTTTCTCCGCCGGGCTGCGGACCAATGGGTTCTGGTGATCGCGCCGCGGCTCTCCTCGCGTGTTGGTTTCCCGCCGATTGGCGAATCGTGGAAAGATACGGCCATTGAGCTGCCAGGAAAGCTTTCGCTCAGGAACGCGCACGATCTTTTCACCTGCCAACCCGTGCGTCTGCAGGATCGACAAGTGAAACTGCCCGAGACATTGTTGGCGCTTCCGTTCGCGGTGATTACGAATCTCTAAGGTAGCGCGAGCGTCCTCGCTTGCGTTTTACTTGAAACGCGCAAGCCAGAGGCTCGCGCTACTCTCGCAGGCGCTTGAAAAACTCGATGATCCACGTCACGAAGTTTCCGAGATTTATCAGCAAATCGGCGCCAAAAGTTTGGAATGTGATTCGAGGTGAGGCGAGGATCAGCATCACGCTCAGCAGCAGAAGATTCATGAGATAGATCACCACCAGAGAGAAAAAAGTGCCTTGATCGCTCAGGTCCGTTTGATTTTTCGGGATCATCCAGCAGGTGAACGTGAAATGAAACGCCCAGGTGGCGCCGATCACCGCGTACAGCAGTCGCCCGTACGGCTGCATGTTCAAAAACAGGCTGAGCCCGCCGTAAATCGCGATCGCCAGAATGCTGTAGATCGGGAAAAAATAGGGAGCCAGCGCGATCCAGAAATTGGCTTTTGTCGTCACTACGTGTCCGCCATCTGAAGCAACGCGGAACTGGCTCACGCGGCCGCCCATCAACCAAACCCAGAGCGCATGTGTAAGCTCGTGGCCGAACACGTAAATCAGAATTGGCCGCGGCAGCCCAAAGAATGCGATCAGCCAGAGAATTGCGCCTAATGAAAAAAACCAAAACTCTTCGCCTGCCCAGAGGCGTTGCGTCACAGTCGCGCGCGCAAACGCGGTAAAGAATGTCTGAGTAAGAACACCGCAGATCGGCAAAAGAAAAATAGCGAAGACAAATTTCACCCACCGCGTAGGCACGGTGAGGGGCTCGGGCGCCGCGACAAACCTTCGTGTTGGCGCACGCGCAACGCTTCGGACAACTTTCCCGCCGCGCTTCGAATTGCGCGTGCCGCGATTCTTTTTCGATCTGCGCTTCGTTCCCCAAATCGTCCGCAGATTACGCAGATTTACGCAGACGAAAGCAAGACAGAACCATTCTCAAGGAGCGACGGCTTGGGCAGCCGTCGACGTATGACGGCTGGGAAGCCGTCAGTCCTTGGTCTTATGCGCGGCCCATGTACGCGCCGGTGCGCGTGTCGATCTTGATAATTTCGCCTTCCTTAATGAAAAGCGGAACGTTGATGGTTTTGCCGGTTTCCAGAACCGCTGGCTTTGTGACGTTGCTGGCAGTATCGCCGCGAACGCCCTCCGCGGATTCAACCACTTTGAGACTAACGGATGCTGGCAGCTCGATTTCCACAGCTTTGCCTTCGGCATACAGCACCTGCACTGAAAGATTTTCAACGAGATAATCTTTGGTGTCGCCGATCAGATTTTCCGGCAACGAGATGGTGTCGTACGTTTCCGGATCCATGAAATAATAGCCGTTGCGGTCCTTGTAGGAGAACTCGAGTTGTTTTCGCTCGATGTCGACCAGCTCGACTTTGTCGGTGGAACCGAAGCGGACGTCGGCGCTTTTGCCGGTATTGATGTAGCGAATAATGGCCTGCACGAAGGCCCGCAAATTTCCCGGCGTGCGATGGTGCACTTCAAGCACAATGGCTGGATTGCCATTGTATTTAATGGCCATTCCTCTTCGTAGATCGTTGGCTGCGGGCATGGGTTAAGACATTAAATCGTTGAAGCGTTAAAGAGTTGAAGCGGGGAGAGCGGCGAGTTTACACGCACTCAGTAACATGGCAACCGTCATCCTGAGCGGAGGTCGCCGGGGCGGCCGGAGTCGAAGGATCTCGCAGCGGAATCGTAACGTAGCGCAGCGGGGTTCCTCGACTTCGCTCGGAATGACGGCATTCAAACTAATTTCAGCCGCGTTAAATCCTGCGAATCGACAATGCCCACCGGAACATTGTCGTCGTCAATGACGACCAGATCGTCGATGCGATGGCGCTCCAGTAAGTTTAAAACTTCCACCGCCAGCTTCTCCTTATGTACCGTGACCGGATTGAGCGTCATCAAGTCTGCCACCAGTCGCTCCCCGATCCTGGAATCGGATTGAAAATGGCGAACGAAATCGCCATGGGTGAAAATGCCGACGAGTTGGTTGTCTTCGCCAGTCACAACGGCAGCGCCGGCGCGTACGCTGGTCATCGCCTTGAGCACGTCGCGGACCGGTGTGTCGGTAGCCACAATCGCCATCGCTTCACGCGGCCGCATGACTTGGTGAACGCGCATTAACATGCTGCGGCCGATCATTCCGCCAGGATGAAATTTGGCGAAATCTTCCTTGTTAAATCCGCGCGCTTCCAACAGTACCATCGCCAGCGCGTCGCCTAATGCCAGCATCACGGTCGTGCTCGAGGTCGGTGCCAGGTTCAGCGGACATGCTTCCTGTTCGATGTTCACGTCCAGACAGAGATGCGCGTTTTTCGCCAGCGTTGATTTCGCATCGCCGCACATGGTAATGATCCTTACTTGAAACCGCGAAATCGCAGGCAGAATCCGGAGCAATTCTTCGGTCTCGCCGCTTGCGCTCAAAGCAAGTACGACGTCGCCGTCGGCGATCATGCCGAGATCCCCATGGAGCGCATTAGAAGAATCCATCACTACCGCCGGCGAACCGGTGCTGGTGAGAGTAGCTGCAATTTTCGCGCCGATGTGCCCGGATTTGCCCACCCCTACCACGACAACTTTGCCGCGGGCATCGACCGCTTCTTTAATTAATTCGACCGCTCGCGAGAAATTTTCGTCCAATCGCGACCGGAGCCGCTGAAGTTCTAAAATTTCTATGTCCAGGACGCGTCCGGCCTTTTCAAGAGAGTCCATCGAATGTAATAATGAGGGCAGGCGTGGTGACGGGCAAGGTTTTGCACGCCTCAAACGAAAGGAAGAAACATGAAAACATTCATCATCGCAATCCTCGCCGCGCTCGTTACGACCGTCTCGGCCCAAGAATTCAGAGCACCGATCGGTCGGCAAAAGCCGGTGCGCGCGATGGCCACGCCACCGCCAGTTTCCGAGCGTCCAAAAGTAGAGGGCGTTTTTCCAAAGGCATTTGGTCCCGGCCGTAACCCGCTTCAGATGCTCAATCCATGGGCGCCTGCTCGCTACGGGATTTGGGTGGAGAATACGTCGTTCGACCCCAATTACCCTGGGAAATGGAAGGGCATTAAACTTTTCGAGATCGTTTTTTAGGCCGTTTCGCATCCAGAGCGCTTCGCGCGTGCGGACGATCTCGCCTTCGTGCGTCGCCAGTTTTTGCGGAGAAGAAGCGTTCGCCGTAGCGAACGCTTCATGAACACAAACCGTTAACGCCCTCGCGCTCTACCGATCAATGACCACTTTTCGGGCCGCATGGCTATTCAGCTCTAGCTGGGCGCTCACTTTTTGGATTTGTGCGGCCTGCTCTTTCAACATTGCTGTGAGATTCACGACCGCACTTTCTAATTTCTGCACCTTGCCGTGCTCTTTGAGAAACTCGTTGAGCAACATCGCGTTGATCTGCTTGTAGCGGACTGATTCCGGCTGCCCTTCGGGATTCCGTCCGACCAGATCGGGGCATACCTCGGCTACATCTTCAGCGATCACGCCAAAGGCAACCGTCTGTGTCGCGTCATACTCTTTCTTGTAACGGAAGCTGACCGGCTTGAGCGCGTAGATCACTTCGCTGGCTTTGTCCATGGGCTGGATATCGTGTTTGTATCGGCGCGACGAGACGTTCGCTCGCCCGAGTCTGTTACCACTATTTATTGTGACCTCATCGGGATCGGTCCCTACAACAGGCTGAATCGTATTGTAGATGTTGCGGATGCGGGTAGTGTTATTTTCTCCAGCAATGCCTAACACTCCCTCGCCGATAGAGACGTTGCCGCTGCCGGTGATGGCATAACCCGCCGAACGACCCAACGCTGTGTTGTCGGAGCCGGTATTGTTGTTAGTTAGCGCGCCAGTGCCGACGGCCGTGTTGCTATTACCTCCGGCGTTGGAAAAACCTGCTCCCGCGCCCAAGGCGGTGTTGAAGACAGCGGTCGTGCTGTTGACAAGCGCGCCAGAACCGACACCCGTGTTTGCGCTGCCGGTGGTGTTGCCAGCAAGCGCGTTACCCCCGATGGCGACGTTGGTAATGCCGGTCGTGTTGGCATTGAGCGCCTGAAAGCCGACGGCCGTGTTCGATTCGCCATCACTGTTATTTTCAAGCGCTTGGGCGCCAACCGCCGTGTTGAAGTTGGCAAGGCCGCTTCCAGTCATGTCATTCTCGATGAGTGCACTGTAACCTACCGCGGTGTTTGAATTACTATCGACGTTGAAAAAGAGCGCCCCAGTACCAAGTGCCGTATTCTCGCTGCCTGTGTCGTTATGGACCATAGCGTCGGTTCCAACGGCTGTGTTCTCTGTGCCTGTGTTGTTGAGCAAAAGCGCTGCCGCGCCCACTGCGGTATTGGAATCCCCATTGTTGAGGGCCAGCGCTCCTCCGCCGATGCCGGTGTTAAAACTGGCGTCCGTACTCGAAAAGAGTGAATACCATCCGACGCCCGTATTCCCCCGACCAGTGGTAAGACTCTGAAGCGTATTGCATCCTTCGGCCGTTGTGTATCCGGGATAGCAGCCATCGGGCGCTGGGACGACCCCGTGCACCGCGGAGATAAGCCCAAAGAATGCGATTAGCACTGCGATGAGAAGCGAACCGTGTAACGAAGATGCCTGATTAATCGAACTTCTGCGGTTTGCCTTACAGCATGGAAACATTTTGAGAATTATCACTTTCATAGTGCGCAATTTTCATTGCTTCCCAGGTCTTTGAAATACGCAGAATTGCGTACGATCGAGCGCAGACGCTGTGGTACGGCGGCGCTGCGGAACTTTTAATTGCGATGCTAAAGCGCCGCCGCTTGCGCACTGTGAGGAAACGAATTGGCCGGGGTCCGGACCAGATAAACAGTGTCGATGCGGGAGCAGCTTTAAGGTTTGTTCACGACCACTTTTGCCGCCGGATTCCGGATCTCGAGATGGGCATTCACTTTTTGGATTTGCGCGGCCTGCTTTTTTAGTTGCGCAATGAAAACTTCCATTTCTTTCTGCTGCTGAGCGATGATCGCCGCTTGGTCCGCCACTTTGGAGTTTAGTAGCGAGATGTTGGCCTGTTGTTCGTCGACTTTCTTGTGCTCTTTGAGAAACTCGTTGAGCAGCATGGCGTTTATCGCGTCGCGGCGGTAATTAGAGATTTTGCCAT
Organism: uncultured Verrucomicrobiae bacterium; assembly: GCA_963838045.1. GTDB lineage: Bacteria > Verrucomicrobiota > Verrucomicrobiia > Chthoniobacterales > UBA10450 > Udaeobacter. The sequence continues at coordinate 83,996 of CAWIPQ010000024.1, forward strand.
CCCGATCGCGGACGGCCAGTTCTGGATTTACTTCCGCCACTTGCTCGGCGATCAGCCCAAAATCGAGCGTCTGCGTGGGATCAATCTCCTTCTTATAGTGGAAGGTGACCGGTTTGAGCGCATACAGCGCTTCGCTTGCTCTGTCCATCGGTTCGATGTCCTCTTTGTAACGTCGCGAGGAAACTCCGTGACCAAGTCTGCCGTCGCTAAGTCTCACTGTCACGCCGTCGATCCCCGCGACAATTGGCTGTGCGAGCGTGTTCACGTTGCGAACATAAGTGCTATCATCGACGCCACCCTCACCGGGGACATTTGCCCCAATACAGACATTGCCACTTCCTGTGATGTCAGAGCCAGCATTCCTGCCCAGCGCGGTGTTGAGGCTACCGGTGATGTTGTTAACGAGTGCAAAACGACCGATGGCCGTGTTGCTGGCACCACCTGTGTTGTTGTCGAGCGCCGCATAACCGATGGCCGTGTTGGCGAAGCCGGAAGTATTCTGCTCGAGCGCATCACCGCCGACGGCCGTGTTGGCGAAGCCATCGATGTTGCTCTCGAGCGCTCGATAACCCGTGGCCGTGTTGTTGGCCCCTGTGGTATTGGCAAAAAGCGCCCTGAAGCCAACGGCGGTGTCCGGTTCAGCGATGTTGTTATAGAGCGCACTATGACCGACGGCGGTGTTGTTGCTGCTATCGACATTGCTGAATAGGGCAAAAGCGCCGAAAGCCGTGTTGTTGCTGCCACTGTCGTTGAAGACCAGCGCGTCTGTTCCGGTAGCGGTGTTCTCGGTGCCGCTGGTATTGAGCAAAAGCGCTGCTCCACCGATTGCGGTATTGGAATCTCCGTTGTTGAGCACCAGCGCTCCTCCGCCTATACCGGTATTGAAGCTGGCGTCGGTATTCGAAAAGAGCGAATACCAGCCAACTCCTGTGTTTCCAGCACCGGTGGTAAGAAAGTTAAGCGCATTGCATCCTTCCGCCGTCGTATAATTGGGATAGCAGCCGTCTGGCGCCGGGACAACTTGCGGAGCTGCCTGCGCCAATGGGGAAAGCGCGAAGCCGCAAAGCGCAAAGAAAATAAAAACTGATCTCCCATGTCTGCTCTCTGATCTCTGATTTTTGAGGATTATAGTTTTCATGTTGAAGGAATTATGCCCCTGGGTTGATCTTCGGAAATACGCAAAATTACGTACGAATGCTGTTGCACTGGTCGGATTTTTTCCGTAAACAAAAAGGATGAATTCTGTTGCTGAGTACCATCAGCAGGCAGAAGAGGCATTCACTTCGCTAAAGTTGACTCCCCGCGAAGCTGAAGTCCTGTTCTGGATTTCACAGGGAAAAAGCAATCGGGACATCGGCATGATTCTCGGCACAAAGACCGGTACCGTCTGCAAGCACGTCGAACATATTTTCGGCAAGCTTAATGTCGAAAATCGGACATCCGCCGCAATGATGGCGCTCGAAGCGTGTAGCTCCAGTGCACCCGCACCTGACAGCAACTCTGGTCGCGCCTGGGCCGCAGTGTCCGGTGTGATCGCGATACTGGTTCCAGAACTCTGCTCAGATGCCTGTGAAATCTGCGACTCACTCTCGTCTTTGGTGGCGTGACGCGAGCTGCTCGGATTATCTGGCGAATCGCTACAATGCCGCAGAATTTCGCCGCACGCTTCGAAAAACACAGCGGCTTAGTTTTGGCATTGTCCTAGTCGCAACCAATTTTCACATGCCTCGGGGCCGTTCCTTGTAGCTGGTCAAAGAACTTTCTCAGTTCCGCCCGAACCGCTTCAAACGAAAGCGTTCTCGTGCGTGCTCCTGCGATTCGGCGACAATCGCCTGGCGCAAGTCTGGGTTTTCCAACAGCTCAAGTGCCAGTGAAGCGATCTCACCGATCGTTCGTCCTTCGCCACAAGTTTTAGGAAATGCGATTCGTTCAATCGCGCCATCCCCTCCAACGCATGGAATCCGGCAGAGAAGCGCGTCGCCTGCGACCTGGCCCGGCACATGACTGCGATCGAGTTGCAAGACGATCTTATGGCGAGCTACATCGCCCAGGTAATCAGGGTAAGCCTTCCATTTCTCAATTAGCTGAAGTTTTCCCTTGGGAAAATTGAGTTCCTCGAGCAATCGCCGCCCTTTTTGGCCGTCCAGATTCACGACTGTGACCGGTTCGCCTGTCTGTTCGCAGAGCTGACGCGAAACTAATAGCGCCGCGAAATGATTGCGCGATGGCACATCCCATTCGCGTGTGCCGACGAAAATTCCAGAGCGCTCGTTCGGCGGTAAAGAAAAATCCCATCGTTGATCCTCGATTGGATACGGAGTGGGAATGAACGCTACTGTCGCCGGATCACATTTTCGAGCGGACTCGCTGATAGATTTCCGCGGCCTCGGGAGTGGTAGCGACGCAGCCGTCGGCATCCAGCATAATTTTCAGAAACCGCTCCAGTTTTGTCTTGTTGCTTAATTGTTGCGCAATCTGATGAAGACCTGTCTCCTTCAATGAAACAGCGACCGTCCGACCTTGCTCTTTAAGATTGGCCAGCGCGCGCTGTGACGCACGAAAATCGCCGCGCAGAAGAAGAAGGACCGGCGTATTCTCGTCAATGGCGCGGCGCGGATCGCGATGGAACGCGCCCAATGTGCTCGCAGCGAAAGCGTGAAAATTGATCGGCGAATGCGCGCCTTCGCCGGGAACAGGCACGCTGTGGAATTGCTGTTCCGGATCACGTCCCCCGGGGTTGAGAACCGTGACGCGAAAATTCTCCGCTCTCTGAAGTGTCATTGCTGAATGAGCCTGCGAGTCACGCGAATAGTAGCACATGCGTCTCGCTTGTGGCGTAGGACGTCACAAGCCGGAGGCATCCGCTACCTTTCAAGCCGCGTCATTTGCGGCCTAACCGACTCATTCGTGGAGATCACCCGGTTCGCCTACTTTGATTGATTGTGGAAGAGATTGCCTATTTCGGCCCTCGGCGGCGCGCGAGCCCGCCTGTCGCATTTGGTCAATCGTCGGCGGCGGCACTGCTGATCTCAAGAGCGTGTTTTCCTGGTTCTCCTGATCAAGCGGCTTCACCGGAATCGCACGGCGGATCTCAGCTGGTTGACGGTCCTCAGGTTGAACCGGGATGGCTTTCGGGATCTGTTCAACCGGGAGCGCCTTTCGAATTTCGGGAACAGATTGTGTCGTTAGGGAGTTTGGCTGATTTGCGTCTGCAGCGTTACTGGCCGGCTTAACTTCGCTCACACCCGCTCCGTTAGTGTTCTGGTTTTCGGCTGTTTTCGCTGGAGCCTGCGGCGGTGGCTCCGGTTTTAGTGTCGGCTTGAGGGAATCATAAGGGTCATCTCCAGCTATTAGAGTGGGACTTTTTATGGCGACTGGCGTGACGTCGGTCAGGTTCACAGCAAGCTCCGCTCGAGGCAAATCGCTGGAACCAAATTCCCGAGCGAGGCGCGCGCGGGGTTCACCGTGGATATTGCATTGCTCGGTTGGTGCTTGCGATGGTGTCGCAATCTCCATGTAAGTGGTGCGACGCTGAACTGTGTCGCCGCTGGCTGTTTGCACTGCGTCGTAACATTGGTCCGTAGCCAACAGGCCCGATCTCGAACAAATCTCGATCTGCTTCAAATTGGATGGTTTCTTGATTTCTCGCGGCGGATAACTCTGGGCGGCCGCATTCATGACGTCGACCCAGATCGGCAGCGCCAGTTCGCGCCCGAACGCGCCGCGATAGATTTTCTGTGGTTTATCGAAGCCGGTCCACACGGCGCAGGTGAAATTGGAATCGTATCCCGCAAAGAGCGCATCGGTAAAATCGTAGGCTGTGCCGGTCTTGCCAGCGGCCGGAAATTTTTTCAGTCCAAATTGTGTGTATGCGGCCTTTCCTGTTCCGGATCTAAGCGCATCCACAAGACAGGAATGCACTTGGTACGCGCTCTCAGATTTGAGCACGATTTTGCGGATGGTCTGCTTCTTCCCATCCCATACGACCGTTCCGTCTTTTTCCTCGATGCGCTCCAGAATATGTGGTCCGCTCGCTCGCCATCCGCCATTCGGGAAAATTGTGTATCCGAGCGCGAGTTCGGCCAGAGTTACCTCGCTGCTACCGAGAAACGTCGCCGGATACGGACGAAGCGGCGAACGAATGCCCGCGGCAGAGCAAAGCTGCAACACCGATTCGACGCCGGCATCCATACCGATCCGGACGGTTGCGCCATTTTTCGATTTCACCAGAGCCTGCCTTGCGGTCATTCGACCCTCATAACGATTTTCAGCGCTTTCGGGCCCCCATTCACCAAGAATTCCGGTCGTACCGCCGATCATCACGGCGCGGTTATCCAGCGGCGAATCTTCTACTACCGAGCCGGGATACATCCCTTTCTCGAATGCAGCCGCATAAACGAAAGGCAACATCGCCGTGCCCGCCGGGCGACGCGCTTGCAGGGCGCGATCAAATTGGTTGTGCTCGAAATCGCGCCCGCCCACCAGCGCAAGAATGTCTCCGGACGCGTTGTCCAGCCCTATGACCGCCCCTTGCAAATACTCGGGTGCGGGCTGTTCAGCCATTTTACCGTTCGCCTTGGCTTTGCGAAACGACGCAGCGTATTCGGCGTAGGTCTGATGATTGTAACCAGGGATGCTGCTCGACCTGATCCAAATGCGCTTTTAAAGACTCCTCCGCGGCCCTTTGGAGATTCACGTCAATGGTGGTGTGTATCCGATAGCCTTCGTTGATTGCGCGATCCCAGCCCACCGCGGCGATGACCTGCTGCCGAATGTAATCCACGGCGTAGGTCTGGCCTTGAGCGTTTTGCCGGCTGCCTACAACAATCTTTTGCGCCCTCGCAGCGGCGCATTGTTCACGGCTGATAAAGCCCAGGTCGCGCATACGGTCGAGCGCGAAATCGCGTACTTCGCGAGAATTGTCGCGGTCGTTCCACGGCGATAACCGATTTGGGCTCTTAATCAGGCCGGCAAGTGTGGCGCATTCTGCAAGAGTCATTTCACGCGCAGGCTTTCCGAAATATCCGCGCGCAGCTGCCTCGGCGCCGTATAACCCGCCGCCGAAATAGATCCGGTTCAGGTAAAGCTCCATGATCTTTTGCTTGCTGAAATGATCTTCGATGCGGCTGGCCAGAAATATCTCCAGCAGCTTCCGGCGATATGTCCGTTCCTTGAGCGAAAAACTGTTGCGAGCCAGTTGTTGTGTGACAGTGCTGGCCCCCTGGCGGACATGACCTGCCGTCAGATTTTTGAGTGCCGCGCGAACGATTCCGAGCAAATCGTAGCCGTGGTGCTCGTAGAATTTTGCGTCCTCGACCGCAATGACAGCGTTTATAAGATCGGGCGGCAGCTTCTCGTAGGGCACTGTCTCGCGATTTTCGACATAAATTTGGCCGAAGATCTTGCCATTGCGATCGAGAATCACGCTTGCTGATTCCATTTGCTCGAGCTGGTTCAGGTCGAACGTTTTAGCCTGTGCTTTCAGATCGAACAGGATGCTCGAGATGAAAACTGTCATAAAGAGCGCCACGACTGCCAGGATGGCGACGGGAATGTAAAACCACGGCCTGAAATACCATGGCCGCCGAAAGCGGTAACCCGGCGGCGGTCTTAGATATGTGCTGGTCGGCGATCTCACAGCGAAGGAACCGTTCGGTCGCGCAACTTAGGTCGTTCGCTTCACGATTCAACGATTTAAGCCGGATTTTGCATTTCGGTGATTCCTGTCATTCTGAGCAAAAACGAAGAATCTCCGATTAGTTGTTTTCCGCGACGCCAGGAAGGACAATCTGAGATGTTTCGCTTCATAGTTTAACGAATGGCCACCGGTAATCCCGATCTCATCGAATTGATGCGCGCGGAGATTGAAAAGCGAGGGCCGCAATCGTTCGCATGGTTCATGCAACAGGCGCTTTATCATATCGACCATGGATATTATTCCTCCGGACGCTGTGCGATTGGACGGAAGGGCGATTATTTTACCAGCGTGAGCGTTGGGGCGCTTTTTGGGCAACTGCTCGCCGCCCAGTTCGTCGAGATATGGGAGCGACTCGGCAGAATCGAAAAATTCATGATAGTGGAGCAGGGTGCGCATGACGGGCAGTTTGCACGCGACGTTCTCAATTTCGTGCAAGACCGAGCACCGGAATTCTTTGGAGCTTTACGATACCGAATAGTCGAGCCGTTTCCGGTTTTGCAGGAACGGCAGACCCGGACGCTGCGAGGATTTCACGAGAAAGTTGAATGGTTTGATTCGCTGCAACCATTTACGGGTGTCCATTTTTCGAACGAATTGCTCGACGCGATGCCTGTACGTCTGATCGCTAACAACAAAGAAAGTCTTGTTGGACTTGATGGTGACCGTTTTGTTTTTGTCGAGCGTGACAGCGGTGACCCAATGTTCAATGGTGCTGTGCTCACTTGGGTCGACGAGGTCGCGGCGAACTTGGAACGCGGGTACATCGTTGCCATCGATTACGGACATTTCCAGAACGAGTTTCGAGGAAATATTCAGGTGCGTGCGCGACATCGAAATCTTGATTCGCCTTTCGAAAAAATTGGCGAAGGCGGACATCACGATGCCGGTCGATTGGCGAAGTATCGTCGATTGTGCGCAAACAAGCGGATTGCGGATCGCCGGGTTCACCGATCAACATCACTTTCTCACCGGAATCATCTCAACGTGGCCGAACCTTATCGAGGACCGATCGCCAAACTCGAGTGTTTTCGGTGGAAAAGTTCGAGGCCGTGCAGCCGATCGTAAAATCAAACGTGCGCTGCAAACGCTTCTGCATCCGGAAATGCTCGGTCGTGCTTTTCAGGTTTTAGTGCTCGAAAAGAAAATCGATCCCGGCGCGCCGCCGTTAGCGGGCTTCAAATTCGCGCGTAAGCCATGGCGGACGGCAGGCACTTGACGAATTACCAGCCCATCCCGGCGCATTCTCGAATGCTTCGAACGCGGTGAAAAAAATCGCTTAGCCGACCACGAGCAAACCTTAAGTAAACTTTTGCACGAGCCAGATGATCAGTAGCACTATCGCTGCGATCCAGAGGATATGGAAAAAGACGCCAGTGAGGACGAAGACGAACTTTATCAGAATCCAAATGATGAAGAGAACGATCGCGAGCCATATGAGAGCATTCATGCCCCTGAATCGCTCCTGATGGCATTGGGAGATGTGAAGGTCTTGGTTTACGCGCAATTACGCGCGATCAGAAACAGAAAGATCGTCCGACGTCGTAGTGATTACTCGCGTTTTTTGGTCGCCGGTGCGTCCAGGAGATTCTCTTCCTCTTGCAACGGCTTCGCTTGACGCGCCTGTTCCTCGATCACGTCAGCTTCGCTGGATAAACCTGCCTCAGCTTTGGTGGAGGGCGTGTCGGGTTCTTCCTCCGGTGCCCGCTTTCGGGACGATTGTATCTGCGTCGCTTGCGCGTCGATTCTGGAAACAGGAACGCCCTGCGGAAAAACCACTTCACGCGCTTCATCCGGCATCGAAATTCCGTGTGTTTGAAAGGCGCGTTTTACGAGGCGGATGAGCGAAGAGCGCACTTTCAGCCAACTGTGTTCCCGGCCGTTAATCCAAAAATAAACGCGAAGGTTGACCGTTGCTTTTCCCAGGCTGTCCGCCAGAACCGATGGTGCGGGATCATCCAGCACGGCGGGATGTTCCATCAGTACGGTCAGCGCGATCTCCTGCGCTTCGTCGATGGAATCATCATAGCCGATGCCGACGACAAAATCCTCGCGCCGGTTGGAGTTGGTAGTGAAGTTGCGCAGGTTATTCTTGTAAACGGTGGCGTTCGGAATCTGCACGAGATTGCCATCGAGAGTCATTAGAATCGTGGTGCGCACATTTAGTTGCTGCACGTATCCAGTCACTCCAGAAATTTCGACCAGATCTCCAGTCTCAAACGGCCTCTGCATACTTAAGAAAATGCTGGCCAGGAAGTTCTCCGTGATGTCGCGAAAAGCGATGCCGACAGCCAGACCGATCAAGCCTGTGCCACCCACGACTGTCAACGCCAGTTGGGTGAGACCCGAAACTCTGAGAACAATATAGGTGCCGAAAAGAAAGACCATCACGCCGACGGCGATTGCGATCACATTGCGGAGCAGTTTCGCGTGAATCCGCGGGCGCAGGAACGAGCGCGCGCCCCGGCTTGCGAGCAGACCGGCGCCTACCGACAGCGCGAGGATGATGAGAGCGAACCCGAGGAACGGAAGCGAATGGATGAAGTCACGCCACAACGCCATCAGCCCGCTCCAAGCCCCACTGAAATCCCACATTGAGGGCACCGCTACATCCATTCGATTGACGACGGCCACAACGTCCTGAGTATTGCGCGCCAGATCGCCTGCCCATTTCTTTAGCTCAGCCGTTTTTGCCTTTCCATTTAGGAAGACAACCCCTTCCTTGACTTGCACGGTAGGAGCAGCGAACCACTTAGTCGCCTCCAGAACGCGCTGCAGCCGCTGGCGAATTTCTTCGTCCCGAGCGACCGGGTTAACATCGACCTTGGCGGGAGCGAGGGAGAGATCCGGAGTGGCAGGTGCAGCCGACTGAGGTGTCGCTGGTGAGGAGGACGATTGCGCCAGGCGCCGTCATGCGACAGGCGAACGCGAGCAAGACCATCGCAAAAAGGCTCGCAAATTTAAGAGGCGGCGTTCTGCTTTTCGACCGGCGTGAGGCGGCGTTCATCTTTTCTGGCGGCGCGGCTGGCAAGGTCGGCACGGTGAAGCGCGCGTCTCATTTCCATTTCGCTCAATGTGGCTCTTTTGGTTTTACTTTTTCCGGATTTCGACCCGGCCAGATTGTTTAAGGGGTAGTTCGGAGAAATCGGCGCGCCGCCGTTAGCGGGCTCCAAATTCACGCGTGAGGCGCGCTTTGCGCCACGACTCGACGAATCAAAACAGCACGGCTGCGGATCTCGCCGCCAAATCTTTAGGCGTCCCAGTCTGCCTGCTTGCGCGATTTCTTTGCGGAGAAGCGACTTAGCGCATGCCATGGCCCAGGTTTTTTCGAAAAGTGCGAACGTTCATGCCCGCGTCACAATTTTTGGTTTGTCGTCCTGGTTTGTGGGGCG
>CAWIPQ010000025.1:0-32819 GCA_963838045.1 uncultured Verrucomicrobiae bacterium
AATTACGCCGGGCGCGCCGCCTAGCCCGCCGGGAAGTGGCGGGGTGACCTCGGGCGCCGACTACCTGCTTCGGCGGTTTTTCGGGCGCTAGTTTTTCGGGTGGCCCGCCAACGCCGGGCGGCGGATTGATCAGCCGGCCGTGCTCGATGATTTCGCGAATCTGCGCGCCGTCGAGGGTCTCGAATTCGAGCAACGCTTTCGCGATCACTTCGAGCTTGTCGCGGTTGGCAATGAGCGTTCCTTGGCCAGCGTAGGCATCATCGATCAGCTTGCGCACTTCCCGGTCGATCTGCTCGGCGGTCGCTTCGCTGTAATCGCGGGCTCGCGAAATGTCGCGCCCGAGGAAGACGTAATCCTCGTGCTCGCCATACTCGACCATGCCCATTTTTTCGCTCATGCCCCATTCGCAAACCATCTTGCGGGCGATGGCCGGGTCGCCTCTGATGTCGCCGCGGGCGCCGCTCGTGACGTCGCCAAAAACAATTTCTTCCGCCACCGGCCGCCCATGCTGACGACGAGACTGTCGAGCAACTCGTTCTTGCGCTGGGTGTATTTGTCCTCCTTCGGCAGCCACATGGTCGAGCCTAGCGACGGACCGCGCGGGATGATCGTGACCTTGTGCAGCGGTTCGGTGTGTTCGAGCAGCTCGAGCAGGAGCGCGTGTCCCGCTTCGTGGTAGGCGGTGTTTGTCTTTTCTTTTTCGCTCAGCGCGAGGCTGCGGCGTTCCTTGCCCCAGCGAACTTTGTCGCGCGCTTCTTCCAGCTCGGAAAGGGTGATGCCTTTCAAGCCACGCCGCGCCGCGAGCAGCGCCGCTTCGTTGATCACATTGGCCAGCTCCGCGCCGGAATAACCGGGCGTGCCGCGGGCGACGACTGCGAGATCGACGCCTTCGGCCAGCTTCACTTTCTTGGAGTGAACGCGCAGGATTTCCTCGCGGCCTTTCACATCGGGAAGATTGACCGTGATCTGGCGATCGAAACGACCGGGACGCAGCAGCGCGGGGTCGAGCACGTCGGGCCGGTTGGTGGCCGCGATGATGATCACGCCTTCCTGGGTGTCGAAGCCATCCATCTCGACGAGCAACGCATTCAGCGTCTGCTCGCGTTCGTCGTGACCGCCGCCAACGCCGTGTCCGCGATGACGCCCGACCGCGTCGATTTCATCGATGAAAATGATGCAGGGCGCGGATTTCTTGCCCTGCTCAAACATGTCGCGCACCCGGCTCGCGCCGACGCCGACGAACATTTCGACAAAATCCGAGCCGCTGATGGAAAAGAACGGCACGTCGGCTTCGCCCGCGATGGCGCGCGCGAGCAGGGTCTTGCCGGTGCCGGGAGGGCCGACCAGCAGCACGCCCTTCGGAATGCGGCCGCCGAGTTTCTGAAATTTCTTCGGATCACGCAGGAACTCGACCAGCTCCTGCACTTCGTCCTTCGCCTCCTCGACGCCCGCGACATCGCGGAAAGTGATCTTGTTCTTGTCCCGCGCCAGCATGCGCGCCTTGGATTTGCCGAAATTGAGCGCGCCTTTGCCGGCCATCCGGATTTGCTGGCGGAAAAGGAAATAGAGGATGAGCAGGAAAAGCCGCGATCGGCACAAAACCGAGGAGGGCTTGGGCGAGCACGTTCGATTCGGTCCTGATGCGTCTGCACGCCGGCCTTATCCAGTTTTTCCTGGAGATCAGTCGTGAAATTCAGATAGACCGTGGTCCGAAAAGGCACCGGCTGTGAGGCGGCGCGCGCTTGCACCCCGGGCGCGTATAGGCGCCGCGGATGGTTTGGGTGGGATGACCATCCTCGACGACGAGGCGAAGGGGATACTTCGGGTCGTTGACGATTTGCTTGTGTTCGAGCAGGTCGAGAAAGCGGTTATACGGGACGTCTTCGAGCGGTTGCATTCCGCCGCGGAAAAAAAGCATGGCCAAGGCGATCAGACCGAAGGCGATCGCGAAGAGAATCACGCCGCGCCAATTAAAATTGGGGTCGTTGCCGCGGGACTTATTCTCCCTTTGAGAGTTCCGGTCAGGCTGTGGCATAGGAAAAAATTTTACAATGGGAAAAAGTTACCATGAACAAATTGGCAATGCAAAACGAGGACGGTAAGCCCGCGCTCAACTGGCTATTGCCTCATCTTTTATTTCGAACTTCCAAGTCCCCCTGGACCTGCATCTCGTCTCCAGCACCCTGAGGGCAAACTGGCGATGCGACTTCCCCTGGGCTTAGTTCAGTTCCTGCAGCGTTTTCTCGAGTTCGGTCAATCCACCGGTTTCTGCTACGACTCGCTGCAATGATTTGATGGCGGCAGGAATGTATTTCAGGAAATGTTTATGGCCTTTTACCAGGCCAAGGAAACCGTAAGCGCCCAGTGCTTGCATCAGGCGTTGCATCGCGCAGAGCCGTAACTTGAGATCGAACTCGCCGTCGTGCGGAATCCCATGTTCGCGCTGAAGCGCGCGATAGTATGAGATTAGCTCAGCCCGTTCCTCTTCCGGAAGATCCACATAGGGATCGTACAGCAACGATGCGAGATCGTATTCGGCAAGGCCGGGTCGCATACCCTGAAAATCGATCAAGTAAGCCTGCCCGTTTCGGATGATGATGTTTTGCGATTGAAAATCGCGGTGCACCAGAACTCTGGGGAAAGACGTCAGGCGATCTGCGATCTGTTGTAACGCAGGGAGGGCTGCAAGATGCGCGACTTTTGCTTCATCGGTTTTGAAATAACGGCCGAGGCAATTCTCGAAAAAATAATTCTGTTCCCACAGGTACAGCTCTGAATTGAATTCGGCTGGCAAATGCTCTTTCATCTCGACGCAAACCGATTCGGGTAAAGCGTGCAGGGTCGCGATTTGATCAAGAGCGGATTCGTAGAGTGCGCGACGCACCAGCCAGCTTTCGTCGCGATAACTGTACAGGTCGCGCTCGCCAAGGTCTTCCAGCCAGATCAAGCCCTCGTCCGGGTCGTGAAAGTAAATCCTTGGTGCGCGAACGCGATGTTCGCTGAGAAAATTCGCGATTGTCACGTAGTGCCGGTTTTCTTCCCGCTCCAAATTGTATTTGACCAGGATCAGCGCTTGTTCGGGAGAGCAGTGGATGCGGTAAAACTTTCGGTCTGATCCGCCTTTTTGGATCGGGTTGATTTTTATCTCGCCGACATCCAATCGCGGGAAATGCATCCGCGTTCGTCGAAGAAGCAGGGCTGTTCTCATAGGTTTAGATGTCGATATTGCGGTGAATACCGCTGACCTTTTTCCGAGAGCGGACAATACAAGCTTCCAGCCGGCTTTGAGAAGCAATTTCTGCATCCGGCCACAAAATCGTGTCTTCCAGAGTCGCTTTGGCACCGACGCGACAATGTTCTCCAATAACAGAGCAGCCGCGCACCTTCGCGCTTGGATCAATGATCGCGGACTTGGCCGTGCGCTCGGGCCAACCCGGCGCGTTGACATAACGTGGCTTCCATTTTTGGTCAGCAAATTGTGCGGTGAACTTCCAGATATTCTTTTCGCGAACCAATGTTGAACCATTGTCCATCGTCGAGCACTACGCCGCCGATCCTGCCGCCCTGCCCGATCCAATCTACAACGATCGGAATGAACGAGACCTTTTTGTGCGGCGGAATCCGCTGAAAAATCGCCGGGTTCCAGACGGCTATGTTGGCGAAATCAAAATTGCCGGCGATACCATAGCGGTTGGCGATGTCCACAATCTGGTGATCACGCAAAGACACGGCTGAAGCCAAACCGGTTTGACGCAAGGCGAGCGTCACGTCGTTGCCCCGACGGAAATGTTCGTCGATCAAAGGTTGCAGATTGATGTCCGTTAGAATATCGCCGCTATAGGTCAGGAATGGATCGCTGCCGAGTTGGGCTTCCACGTTTTTGATGCCGCCGCCGGTTTCGAGCAGGTCCGGTTCGTGAACAAGCAAAACGGGAAAGCCCGCATATTCGCCTGTGGCAAAGAAGTTCTGAAACGATTCAGGGTGCAGATGTGTGTTGATGACGAATCTGTTCATTCCCGTCGCCACCAAGTGATCGAGCGCAAACGTGATGAGCGGCTTTTGGAAAATCGGGATGAGCGGCTTGGGCAGTTCGTCCGTTAGCGGACGCAGGCGCTTGCCCAGTCCCGCCGCCAAAACAAACGCCTGTGTGATTTCCTTCACGAGCAGAAAATCGAGAGATTCCTCGACTTCGCCCGGAATGACAAGCGAAGTGTTCCGTACGGTTCGCTTACCTTAGATAAAGTGTCCGGGTGCCGAAATCGATGATGCCGTGATGGTGGCGCAGTGTTTCCGCACCAAGCAATCCCGCCACCGGCGGAGAACCGTCTAATAGCCCGTCGTGAATGAGTCCTTCCAGATCGATGACGCCGACTTCCTTGCCGATGATGTCCACCGAACCGACCGACAGCTTGCGAATGCGCGCCATACGCACTCCACGCTCTTTCAGATTTACAGCGGAGGAGCTGTATTGTGTCCCGCGAGTGGCAATTCGCATCCGTCGCACGAAAGATCGGTGCAACAGCGTGGTGAACGATCCGGTGTCGACCATCAGTTTTGCCGGTGTTCCGTTCACGGACCCATTTACAAAGAGGTTGTAACCGTCGCTGACCTGAATTGGAATAGCGCGTAACCCGCGCCGATTGAATCCGGGAAAGCTCCCCCGAAAGTTGGGCTCGGATTTGAGAACGAGTAACTGCTTTTCACAATCCAGCACCGCTTGGGTCGGAAAAAGGATGTCTGCGCCAATGATTCCATCGATCTGCGGTTCGTGCGCCATTCGTGCTGCGCGCGCGGAACCTCCAAGATCGACCGTTACGACCGGCTCATTCACGAGAATTAAACCTCCGATGCGCAGTTCACGCGCAATGGCGACGTTGTTAAATCCGCCGTTAATCTGAACACGTGCCGGCAAATTTGAGTCGGCTGTGATCGGTGTGAGCCGAAAATGTCGGCGGCGATTCAATGCAATGACGCTCACTGGCGCGCCGCTATCGACTGTCAGCCAAGCAGGTCTGCCATTAATGAAGGCGCGCACCAACAAATGGTTTTGCCGCGAACGCACCAGCGGCAGCGCCTCAAAGTGCGTGCTTGCCCGTGCAAAAGCCGCTTGTGGCAGGGCAACGAAATTGCTGACCAGCGCCAGGGCGGCGCAGGAAGCCGACAGAAACCATCGCGCGCGGCGCACATGATTCGCGGTCATCACGGTGGCGGGGAGATTACCACGCTTCGCACAACGGGAAAGCACATTCTTCAGCGAACGTTCACTTTCTCAGCGTCTGGTGTTTTGCTCGGTCGATTGATCCGGCTCTTCGGGCGGTGCCCGGAAAAGTCGCGCATAGGTCCAGATTGTTGCGCCCCAAACCAGGGCCAGTGAAACGGACATGAATAGCCATCCCCAGGCGTTCACGTGCGGGTCCCTCCTCTCGGAGACATTTTGCCGTCAATGTCCAGTCCTGCCGCGCGCCAGCGGCGTTCGCCTACGGCGAGGGTAGCAACGAGTAGAGCGATCAGCGCAGCGATGATGATGAGTGTCCACAACGCAACCGCATTGCCCGCGGATTTCCTCAACGCATCGCCCAAGTTTTGGTAGGCGAAGCCAACAAGCACCACCAGCAGATACGCCGGCGCGATGTACTTCATGGCAAACAAAAAGAAGCGCGGGATTTTTATTAACGCTCCCCGATCAAGTTCCGCGGCGCCGTTGCGTAATCCCCAGACCCAGCCAAAACAGATGATCTGCACGGTCGCCATAACAAAAATGCAGAATGTACCGACCCAGAAATCCATGGTGTTGAGCGCGATCATCTCTTTGCTGAACCAAATCACCCAGAATGACCCCAGGCCGCACACGACGGAAACAAGTGCGATGGCTTTTCCAGAAGAGATTCCGAGCGCTTCTTCAAAAAAAGTTTTCGCCGGCTGCAGCATGGAGATGGAACTGGTAATGGCGGCGAGAAAAAGGAGGAAAAACCAGGCGAATCCAATCCAGCGACCAATGAAGCCCATTTGCTGAAACACCACCGGCAGGGTTTGGAAGCCGAGTCCGAATCCGCCAACGACGCCGCTAACGCCCAGGAACACAAATGCGGCTGTCACCGTGATCAGTCCACCAAAACCCACTTCGAATAATTCATTGGTTGCGCCGGCGGTCAGCGCGGACAACGCAAGGTCATCATTCTTCTTCAGGTAGGATGCGTAGTTGAGAACGATCCCGAACCCCACCGAGATGCTAAAGAAGATTTGTCCCGCCGCCGCGAGCCATGTATCGGGATCGCCCAGCTTGGAGAAGTCCGGATTCCAAAGATATCCCAAGGCCATTGAGAACGTTCTGCCCTGGATTATTCGGATCGGGAGTACCGAGAGTAAGGACTCGGATCAGCACGATAATTGCCAGGACCGCCATGGCCGGCAGCGCGAATCGACAGAATTTCTCGATCCCACCGCTCAATCCGCGATACACGAGCCAGATGTTTATCGCTATCACGATGGCCCAAAACAGCGCGCTGATGTGTAGCACGCCATTCGCATTGGTGCCTGTCGCATCCCCAAAGAATTGCCCGGCCACCTTTACTTGTTCTGGAATGGAGCCGGAGATTGGAACGCTGCCGAGCATGTAAAACCACGAATATTCCAGGCACCACGCTTCGATGTAAACGTAGTACATGTAAACCACCATGGGGATCAGGACCCCGAGCAGCCCGAGGTAACGCGCAATGCGACCGCGTCCGATCAACCCCATAATCGCCGGCGCGCTGTGCAGACCTCGCTGTCCGCCATATCTTGCCATCGCCCATTCCGCCCAGCCAATTGGGATCGCCAGGAACACCAATGCGCAAATGTAGGGAATCATGAATGCGCCGCCTCCATGAGCCACTGCCTGCCCCGGGAACCGCAAGAAGTTTCCAAGGCCGACCGCAGCGCCCGACACCGCCAGGATCATGCCAACGCGGGTTCCCCAGCTTGCTTGTTTGGCTTCCTTGCTCATTCAAGATTCTTTCTTCTGAAGGAACCACTGAATAGTTGGTTGTCGGGTTTGCGAAAGCATAAATGCCGTTGCCAGCGGAACCTTTAGATACGTGGCCCGGAATCAGCAAGCATTTTACAAGCGAACATCCACAAATAGCGACTTAGCACGATGTCCGTGCGCCAGAAATCCTGGTTACCTTCATCAAGCTGCTGTTGTTGACTTATTTTTCTGAAAATTGTCGGGAAAAAATCATCGCAGCTTGACTTGGCCGTCACATCCCGATTAGCACAGCATAAAGGCAACTTCGTCCATGAACTTGTTTCGACGAAAAAGCGTCACGCAATTACAAGCCGACGCGCTGACGGACCAACGGTTGAAACGCGCGCTGGGCGCGACAAACCTTACGATGCTCGGCATCGGTGCGATCATCGGGACAGGCATTTTTGTGCTGACGGGGACTGTCGCCGCGCAGAACGCCGGGCCTGCCGTCATCCTTTCGTTTGTGTTAGCCGGAGTAGCCTCAATTTTTGCGGCGCTTTGCTATAGCGAATTTGCGTCGCTGGTGCCGATGGCCGGGAGCGCTTACACCTACGGCTACGCTACCCTCGGTGAACTTTTCGCGTGGATTATCGGCTGGGATCTGATTTTGGAATATGCTCTGGGTGCGGTCACCGTTTCCATCGGTTGGTCCGGTTACGTCGTCTCATTTCTGCGGGATATCGGCATTAACGTCCCGCCGGAGTTATCGGCGGCGCGCGGTACGCTCATTACCATGGCGGACGGAACTCAGGTCGCGGCGATTTTTAATCTTCCAGCCGTCATCATCATCGGCATTGTCACGTTGCTGCTCGTGGTTGGGATTCGCGAATCCGCCAATGTTAATAACGTCATTGTCTTTGTAAAAGTGGCGGTCGTGCTGCTGTTTATTTTCGGGGCAGCGCACGCGGTGAATCCCGCCAACTGGCACCCGTTTATTCCGCCTGCTACCGACGTGCGGGGACATTTCGGCTGGAGCGGTGTAATGCAAGGGGCGGGGATCGTATTTTTCGCGTACATCGGGTTCGATGCTGTCAGCACAGCGGCGCAGGAAGCAAAGAACCCGCAGCGCGACATGCCTATTAGCATCATCGGTTCGCTGTTAGTTTGTACGGTTCTCTACATCGCGGTATCGGCCGTCGCGACGGGGATTGTCCCGTATCTCCAATTAGACGTGCCCGACCCGATCGCTGTGGCCGCCGATCACGCAGGAGTGGGATGGATGGCCGCAATAATTAAATTGGGCGCGATTGCCGGCCTCAGTTCGGTCATTCTGGTGATGCTTCTGGGTCAGTCGCGAATCTTCTGGACGATGGCTGACGACGGTTTGCTGCCGAAATTTGTTAGCACCGTCCATCCAAAATTTCGTACCCCCTGGATCACGACGATAGTCACAGGAGTCGTCGTCTCCTGCTTCGCGGCGGTGTTCACTGTCCGAGAAGCAGGCAGTCTGGTTTCCATCGGAACCCTGCTGGCCTTCGTCATTGTCTCAATTGGCGTGCTCGTCCTACGGGTGCGCGAGCCGAAGCTGCCCCGCACGTTCAAAACACCGGCCGTGTGGTTTGTCGCGCCGATGGGGGTGATATCGGCGGGTTATCTCATGATTTCGTTGCCGTGGGTAACCTGGGAGCGGCTCATTTACTGGTTCGCGATTGGCATCGTGATCTACTTCGGCTACGGCATTTACAACTCCAGACTAAGCCCCCGCAAAATCGCCGGAGAGACCGGCTGGTCGCGTGCTCTAAAAGTCGCTGGTGTGATCTGGATTGTGTTTGGGTCGCTCGGCTCCATTCTCTGGCTGGCCAGATACCGGATGGACTTCATCCCCGGTCCACTCGGCATCATTATCGGTCTGGCCGGATTCGTCCTGGCGTGGAGTCTCGGCGCGCTATTGAACCTGGTCGCCCAGGTTTCCGACCATACGCATGCGCGTCACTTGATGATGGAATCACCTGCCGAGCATGAGAAGTGAAGACCGTAAGAAGGTTTACGAACCAGTATTTCCTTCGAATCCGCGAGATGGACTGGTGCCCGCGGATTGGAGCAGCGCCCGCCTGCGTCGCATGAGCTTTGCGATGTCAGTCTTTTCAAAATCACGCCGCGCAGCAGCCATTTCAGACAGCGACAGGTTTAGCTTGCGTAGAAGCTTTGCCGCAGCGGGCGACTCGTTAGGCCGCGCGCTATTCAACACGCGGTTTTGAAATCTCGAAACAACTTTTGCCAGCGGAGCGTCGTTAGGCGCCCCGAACAAGTTGACAAGCTGTTGGAATCTGAGGTGAAATGGAATCGTCGCCACATCGATTCCGGCAATTTCAGACTCTCCATGCAGTGGCATCTTAACCCGGTCCGAAATCGCGACTGAATACCACGTGTCGGCTGGCTGATAGTAACCGATCTCAACGCGATATGGACCGTGCAGCCCCGATGTCGTTAGGTAATGCATGGCGAGCATGGGTTCGACAGCCACTCTCTTTCGTTCGAAACGATCGCTGGAAAGGAGTCGAAGATAGACTTGTCGATCGGCTGGCATGTTCTTTTGAAAAACAGACGGCCAATCGATACCCCAGCTGACGAAAATGGTGCGCTCATCCCGGGCGAGGGCGAACAAAATCGGGCCATCATGGCTACGCGGCAGGAGCGTTTCCCCGCCGGGATCAGTTGATCGGGCAGTTCCGGCAAGATGTACAACTGGTTCGCTGCAAACCCGGAAATTGCCACGCCTTTTCCATCGTCCCGTATTGCGTTTCGTTTTTCTTTCCGCCATTTTGGATCAATCGTCGCGCAAATCAGCCAAACGCCAACCGCGAATTGATGCAGAATTTCAGAATCACGTGAAATGAGCCCGAAAATTGTGGAGCTAAAAGAGCTTTCCTGTCGCTGTGAAAAGTTGCGCGTGTGCCGGCAAGAAAATTGTAGCTACGAACGGCTGTTTTGATCTGCTGCACGTCGGGCATGTGCGCTACCTGCAAGCCGCGCGAGCCACTGGTGATGTCCTGGCAGTCGGCTTGAATGGCGATCAATCGGTACACCAGCTAAAAGGCCCGGGGCGTCCCATCACCACTGAGACGGATCGTGCGGAGGTCCTTGCTGCGTTGGATTGCGTGGATCTGGTCGCGATTTTCCCGGAAAATCGGGCAACCCGGTTTATCGCAGCAGTGCATCCTGCCGTCTATGTTAAGGGCGGCGATTACACTTCTGAGACATTGGACGAAGAGGAACGTGCGCTTTTGAACGAAATCGGAGCAGACATTCGCCTGGTTCCATTTGAGACGGGTTATTCGACTTCCGCATTGGTCGACCGAATCTGTGGGAAGGCGATCGCCAAAAATAAAGGACTCAGATGAAACGATTGCCAATTGGGATTCTCGGTTCGGGGAAAGGGAGCAATTGTCGGGTGATACTTGAGCGGATCCATTCGGGCGAGCTCGCTGCCGAGGCACGGTTAGTGGTTTCGGATGTACTGGATGCGCCTATTCTCGATATTGCCCGGGAGTTTGGTGTCGCGAACGTGTATTTGCCGCCGGGCAGATTTCGCACGCGTCTGGAACCGGAAATAGAAAAGCAGCTTGTGAACATGTTGCGCGATGCGGAAGTGGAACTTGTTGTGCTTGCTGGTTTCATGCGAGTGTTGCATGAACCGATGCTCAAGGCGTTCTCCCGTCACATTATCAACATTCACCCGTCGCTTCTCCCTAAATTCCCGGGTCTTGAAGCGTGGAAACAAGCTCTTGACGCGGGCGAAGGCGCGACTGGCTGCACGGTCCATTACGTCGATGAGAAAATCGATCACGGGCAAATTCTTGCGCAGCGCGAAGTGACAATCTTGCCTAACGACACAGCCGAGAGTCTGCATGCGCGCATTCAAGCGCTGGAACACGAGTTGTATCCTGCGGTGATCGCTGAGCTCTGTCAGAAGTATGGACAGAAAAATCTGTAATTATAAAGCGACCGAACACTCTGATTGCGTTGTCACACGTGCTCCGGCTTCGGTTCACGTCTGAGGAGTTCTTCCAACGCAACAATCGGTTTCTTCTGCTCATAAAGAACCGCGTAGACCTGATCGATGATAGGTGTGGCAACGTTTAACCGCCGTGCGCATTCCCATGAGCTACGCGCGGTAGGGATGCCTTCAGCAACTGTTTTTTCAGAGGCGGTGATTTCCGCCAGTGATTCACCTCGCCCGAGCCGTTTCCCGACGGTGTGATTTCGGCTGCGTTCGCTGTAGCACGTTAAAATCAGATCACCCGCGCCGCTGAGTCCATAGAAAGCAGTCGCGTTCCCGCCCATGGTTTGTCCAAGGCGGACAAGCTCTGCCAGAGATCTGGTTACCAGGGCCGCTTTGGCATTGTCGCCTAATCCAAGTCCATCGCTAATCCCCGCGGCAATTGCGTACACGTTTTTCAACGCGCCACCCAACTCGATCGAGATAACATCGTGGCTGGTGTAAATACGAAAGCGTGGACTGCCCAATGTGTGCTGCAGCATCGCAGCGCAATCATCCTCTTCACAGCCAACGACAGTCGCAGTAGGGAGATCTCTGGCGACTTCGGCCGCAAGGTTCGGGCCGGATAAAACCGCGACTTTATTGCCGGGGAAAATGTCGTGCAGAATCTCGCTCATCCTCATCCCGGTGCCGTGTTCTATTCCCTTTGTGCAACTCAATAAGACGGCATCCGTGTCGCCTACCACCTTCTGAATGCGGGTGGTGATTTCCCGGAAAGCGGTCGATGGTGTTACCAGCACGAGCAGCTCCGCGCTAGCACATTCCACGAGGTCCGAGATAATTTGCACGGAGCCGGGCAGCGTAACCCCCGGAAGATAGTCGACGTTTTCCCGAGTCTTTTGCATCCCTGCGATTCGATCCGGGTTGTGGCCCCAGAGGAAAACCTGTCGTCCGTCGTTTGCCCACAAACGAGCCAGCGCCGTTCCCCAGCCGCCAGCGCCTATAATGACTGTCTTTGCAGTTTTCACCTTCGAGTAAAACGCGGTTCCGTGCCGCTCAGTAATCTGGAAAGATTTGAACGATGACGCCAAATCACAACTGCCGCGATGCAAACCGAGAAGTAAAATATGGCCTTCGCATTGGGGTTACGCCAGTTAGCCAGCAAAATCGCAATCGGCAGCGCTACTGCAGCGGTCACTGAAGCCAGTGAAACGTAGCGTGTTACCCAAAACGTCACTATCCAAATCGCCACGCCGATAAGAGCTGCTATCGGCGCCAAGGCGAATAAAGCTCCGGCGGACGTCGCCACGCCTTTTCCACCTTTGAACTTCAGCCACGGCGGATAGGAATGCCCGATGACGCAAGACATCGCCGCAGCGATTCCAAATATCTCGGGCGAGTTCCACGCGGGCGACTGTCCTGTTGCAATCAGCATCGAAATCCTTACAGCACCGAAACCCTTCAAAAAATCGAGCGCAAATACGGGGTACCCATATTTTTTTCCGAGGAGTCGGAGCACGTTAGTCGCGCCAATATTACCGCTACCTAATTTTCGAATGTCGATTCCTGCGAATTTGCCGGCCAGATATCCAAAAGGAATCGATCCCAGCAGATAGCTTCCGACTAAGATCGCGGCCAATGTGACCATCGGACACTTAAATTCGGCTGGGGAGAGCTTTTTCTATCTCTCCTTTTGATGCATGTAAAGACCTATGTGACAGGCATATAGAAATGATAGCGATATCGGCTGGGGTAATTCCGCTGATACGAGCTGCCTGTCCCAGCGAGGTAGGTCGCACAGCTGATAGCTTTTGTCTTGTCTCCGATCGCAATCCAGCGATCTTACCGTAATCGAATCCGTCCGGGATAAGCTGGTTCCCCCTGCGGGAAAGCTGTAGGTTTTGTTCGGACTGGCGTGCCCTGTACCCCTCGTATTTTAAGTCGGTCTCGAGGAGTTCCCACATTGAAAGAGGTGCATGCGAGAGCAGCTCAGGAGGCAGGTTTTTCACCGTAAAATCTGGTCGCCTGAGGAGTTGCGCAAGGGGAATCCCATGAAGTTTGGTGCTCAGTGTTATAGCCCTGGCTTCCTTCAGCAACCGCATCTTTTCTTGGAAGCGACGATATCGGGTTAGGTTCACCAACCCGACGTTAAACGCTGTTGCCGTCAAACGCTCATCGGCGTTATCGTGTCGCAGAGATAACCGGTCTTCCGCGCGGCTCGTGAACATTCGATACGGTTCTTCGGTTCCCTTAGTGACGAGATCGTCAATCAGGACGCCGATATACGATTCGCTCCTGTGTAATATAAAGGGCGGACGGCCTTGGATCCTCAAGGCAGCATTAGCCCCGGCGACCAGCCCTTGGGCGGCTGCTTCTTCGTAACCGGAAGTGCCATTGACCTGACCGGCAAAGTACAGCCCGCTGACTCGCTTCGTTTCCAATGTCGGCATGAGTTGCGTTGGCGGAAAATAGTCATATTCCACCGCGTAACCCGGCCGCATAATCTCGGCACGTTCAAGCCCAGGGATGGAATGGAGAAACTCGATCTGGATTTCATATGGCAGACTGGTCGAGATCCCGTTTACATAATATTCGCGTGTGTGCCGTCCCTCGGGCTCAAGGAACAGTTGATGTGAAGTTTTATCAGCAAATTTGACAACCTTATCTTCGATCGATGGGCAGTATCGCGGGCCGACTCCCTGGATTCGCCCCGAATAAAGCGGTGATCGGTCAAGGTTGGCCCGGATAATGTCATGCGTGTGAGGGGTAGTATGGGTGATCCAGCACGGTAATTGTTCCACGTGGAACCTTCCGTCCTTGATATGATTTAACGTGAAGATTTGGTCACGACCTTTATCTATCTCCTCAGGAATAAAGGAAAACAGGGGAGGCGGTTCGTCTCCGAGCTGGATGGAGCAGCAGGAAAAATCAATCGATTCGGCGTTCAACCTGCATGGCGTACCCGTTTTAAACCGCCCCACTTCGAATCCTAGTCGTCGGAGCTCGCTGCTTAGACTCGAACTGGCATCCGCCATCCGGCCCCCGGGTTTGCTATTCTCACCAACGTGCAAGAGGCCGCGTAAAAATGTCCCAGATGTAATAACGACACCGGGCGCTGAGACCGCGACACCAAGATCGGTTTCAACCCCAACTACCCCACCACGGTCGACGACTACCCGCGATACCGTGGCTTGTTTGACGTCCAGGTTAGGAGTCTGCTCCAAGATTGCTTTCATTCGAAATTGGTAGGCCTTTTTGTCACATTGAACTCGCGGCGCGCGCACCGATGGCCCCTTCCGTTTGTTCAGGAGCCGAAACTGGATCCCGGTCGCATCCGCATTGACTCCCATCGCTCCTCCCATGGCGTCGATTTCGCGCACAATGTGTCCTTTCGCGAGGCCGCCGACCGCGGGGTTGCACGACATCTGACCAATCGTGTCCAGATTCTGAGTTAGCATTAGGGTACGGCAGCCGATCCGGGCGGCAGCCAAAGCCGCTTCGATTCCGGCATGGCCACTGCCCACTATCACGACATCGTATTCCGTGATTAACTTATACATAAACGATTGGACTAAAGGAAGTTATCTCGATAACACACGGGGTTCCAAAGGATCTTTTCGACTTTGACGCGCAGCAATTCCTAAGGGCGTCTGAATTGCTCTGTAGGCAACTCGACCTAGCACGACAAGTAGCAGCACCGTAGTGACGAATGCCCCGCCCCAGACCCAATACTCGACGATTCGGGGATAACTTCTCCCCCGCATAATGCGCACAGCGAATTGGCCAAGTGTGCCGATGTACGCGTAAAAGAAAAGCCCTGGCACTCTTCCGATTGAGGCCCAAAGCATGTACGTGCCAAACGGAATTCGCGTGAGGCCATAAAAATAGTTGAGCAAGCTCGTAGGAAAAAGTGGATGCAACTGACTTAAAAGGATGATTTTCCAGGTCTCGCGTTCCACTGCCGGACCGAGCGCGCTCAATGTTGAATTCTTTGATAGTTTTTGCTGAAACCAACGTCTCGCGACGAAGCGGCTCAGGGCGAAGGATATCGCTGTCGCGACGATGTTGCCAACCAGCACAATCAAAAATCCCCACCATAAACCAAAGAAAAAACCACTGCCCACCGCCAGGATGCCTCCTGGCAACAGAAGGATGTTACAAGCTGCAAAGAGCAGCGGGTAACAAATAGCGGCCCACACACCCCAGCTCATCACGCTCTCTTGCAGGGTTGCGATAAAACTAACGACCGGAAAAAAATGGGAAAGCGCCACCGCAAGCGCAGTCGCACACACGACCGCAGCCACCTGCCAGAAAATCATGCGTCGGACACTCAGCATTTTGAAATTGTGCGCGTGTCCCCCAGTCTACGCAAATCTCGGCTACTTTGCGTAAACAATCCGAACCGTGCGAGATAGCGAACGTGCTTGAGCGTGCGACCGCACGTTCCTGCTTTGGTTACGCATTGGAAGCCTGCGAGTTCCGATCACGGGGAATTCCGACACTGTCGAAAATTATCCGCGTAGCGTCCGAGCGGTTTAGCGTATAGAAATGAATACCTGCAACACCATTTTCCAGAAGGTCATGACATTGCGCCGACGCGTATTGGATGCCGACACGTCTGACCATTTCAGGGTCGTCCTGGCAGGGTTGGAGAGCCCGCAGAAGTTTTGCGGGAAAACGCGCGCCGCCGGCGAGTTCTGCCATGCGTTTTAGTCCGCCCATTGAGGTAATCGGCATTATGCCAGCGATAATCGGCACATGAATGCCAGCGAGCGCACAGCGTTCACGGAAATCGAGAAAGTCGTGATTGTCGAAAAATAGCTGTGTGATGATGTAATCGGCTCCCGCATCCACCTTCGCTTTAAAATAATCCATCTCTACCAAACGGTTGGGGGTGGCAGGATGTCCCTCGGGGAAGCCGGCGACGCCGATCCCGAAACCGCGGCGGTCCGGATGTGCGCCGGAGCCGTTAAAGCGACGAATAAATTTCACGAGATCGATTGCGTGCTGAAATGCATCCCGCCTTTTGTCCTCCGGCATCCGGGTCGGCCTGTCGCCGCCCAGAGCGAAAATATTGGCGATGCCGGAATTGCCGTATCGACGCAGAATTGCTTCAATCTCTTGTTCATTATGGCAGACACAGGTCAAATGCGGGATCGGATCGAGATTTGTGGTGTTTTGGATTCGCTCGACAAGGTCGTGAGTTAGATCACGGGTGGATCCGCCGGCCCCATAAGTCACGCTGACAAAGTCCGGCATATATGTTTCGAGATCGCGAATTGTGCGATAGAGAGTGTCTGCGGCCTCTGGCGTTTTAGGAGGGAAGAACTCAAAAGAAAAAGTGGGAGACTTCCCCTTCATGATGTCCGTGATATGCATGACTCAGCGCCTACAATCGTTCCTGCGGCGAGTTTCGGTCAACTCCTATAGACACGCCTCGGCGACGCTCATCGGCAAGAGGGATTGATGCTCGAACAAGCGAGTCAGACCGCGGACGGATTGGTTCGGGTAGAAAATCTTACAGGGACAACAAGCACGCCGATTAGCTTTGTTTCTCAGTCGCCATCTGCTCCCACCTGTGAAAGGCGGGATTATTTTGGCGAACGCATGTCGGCGTGCGTCTTTACGTCGCGCCGTTGTTTATCCACGACCCGTCGCAGCTCACGCTCCATCGTTTTAAACGCATCGTGAATTACTTTTTTGAGCAATTCATGAGTGCCATTATCCATTTGCTTTTCATCCGCAACCAGCTCGTGCCTGGGCGCCACGGTGACATCGATGCGGCATCGGTAGGGATTTCCTTTCTGATGCGTGTGATTCGTTTGCTCGATCGCGACATCGCAGCGGTTGATGTGATCGCAAAACTTCTCGAGTCGTGCTGCATAATCCAAAACGAGATTGTCAATTTGGTCAGATTTTTCCAGACCCCGATACGATATCTTCAAAGGCAGTTGCATAATTTACTTAAATACTACGGTGGCGGCCGCGATGGAGGGAGCAAAAATTTCGATTCTCCGTTGGACTTTCAGATCTGCTGCAATGAGCGGAAGCGACTGATCAATTTTGCTGGTTCCACCTTTACCAAATCCGATTTTACATGTTCGACGATTCGTGCGCGAACAGCCGGAGGTAAAAGCTCCACGATAGCCGCATGTATCTCCGCGGGCGCCGCAAACGACCATGCCTCCTTTCCGTTTTGTGAAACAATCTTCGCGATCTCGTCGGCCAATCCTTTTTGAATCCGCCGGTCCATTTCCGTTGCCAGTTGCGGGCGCTCGGCAATTGACGCCGGGCCGCGGTGGGCGCCTGCACTTTCGGTCACGGGGAAACGCCCCGCCGAATCACTCAGCTTATCGACGAGCCTGCCGTGTGCATCGGTAATGTCGAACGCCTGTACAAGCTGCAGGCTCGGTCCACGCGTCGGCGTTTCGGTCACCCGATATGCCTTCAGGCTGCCGCGATCAGTGACGATCACAAGAGAACTCGGTGTCATGACAAACCACTGACCAACGGATTGGTCACGCACGATAACACGCGCTTACTATCTTCATAAACTAATTCGCGTGGCACCACAAGAGTGCGTTGGTCGATTTCCATTCTGAAGCGTGATTATGCCTCGTTTGTACTTTGCGACGCCTTCCCGAAAATCAATTGCGGGGGATCGGCACTGCGAGAGTTTCGCAGAAAATCCCTAAGATGCGCGTTGGCTGAATCGCCCATTCTGTCTATAGACCTGCGCGTTCCTGCTCTGCGCTCAACGGAGGAAACTCGACGCGCCGCTTTTTCCAGGATTCCTCGCGAGCTTGAGCTTGCGTGCCGCTGATCAGTCGAAGCAGACAAGAAGTGCGCCCGCCAACGTTGATGTCATCTCCTGAAAGGAATTTTTTTGGTTCTGCCAGAAAACCGTTGGGATCTGCAGTGTCGAGAATCAATTGCCACTCCAGATTTTCCTGACCCGGCAGGACAAAAGGAATCGCCTCATGATGAGCATTGATCAGCAGTAGAAATGTGTCGTCGCGGATGGCTTCGCCTTCAAAATTGAGTACGTCGGTCGCATCGCCACTGAGCAGCATACCCAGACAGCGCACGAACGGCGATGTCCATTCCTCCTCGGTCATCTGATTGCCGCCTGGATTAAACCACATCACATCACGAATCTCCGAACCCGAGATGCGGCGACCCTTTAGAAATTTTGGGCGACGGAAAACAGGATGCTCCTTCCGCAGCTGAATCAGCTTCCGTGTGAACTCAAAAAGCTGATTTTGGTTCTTGTCATGTTCCCAATTGAACCAACTGATTTGGTTGTCCTGGCAATAAGCGTTGTTGTTGCCGTCTTGTGTGCGACCCCACTCATCTCCGCCGCAGAGCATCGGCACGCCTTGGGAAAGAAACAGAGTGGTGAGGAAATTCCGGCGCTGCCGATTGCGTAACGCATTGATGTGGGGATCATCGGTTGGCCCTTCGACTCCGCAATTCCACGACTGATTATTATTGTCCCCGTCGCGATTCTCGTCGCCGTTTAGCTCGTTGTGTTTTTCGTTGTAACTAACCAGATCTAGCAGAGTGAATCCGTCATGAGCGGTGACGAAGTTGATGCTCGCGTAAGGACGCCTGCCGTTGTGTTCGTACAGATCCGGACTTCCAGTAAGCCGATATGCCATCTCGCCAACACGTCCCTCGTCTCCTTTCCAAAAACTGCGGACCGTATCGCGATATTTGCCGTTCCATTCCGACCAACTCACAGGAAAGTTCCCGACCTGATAGCCGCCTTCGCCGACATCCCACGGTTCCGCGATCAACTTTACCTGCGACAGCACCGGATCCTGCTCGATCGCCTGGAAGAAAGCATGCGACAGGTCTACACCAGCGTGATTCCGCACCAGCGCGGAGGTGAGATCGAAGCGAAACCCGTCCACGTGCATTTCGAGAACCCAATAACGTAAACTGTCCATCACCAGCTGAAGCGTTCGGGGATGCAGAAGATTGAAAGTGTTTCCAGTCCCGGTGAAATCCATGTAGAAACGCGGATTATCCGGTCGCAAGCAGTAATAAGCTGGATTATCGATTCCCCGAAAGCACAGCGTCGGGCCGAGGCGATTTCCCTCCGCGGTATGATTGTAAACCACGTCGAGAATCACTTCGATCCCAGCCGAGTGCAGGCTGCGGACCATCGATTTAAACTCGGCAACCTGCTGGCCCATTCGGCCGCTGCTCGAGTAATTTCCATGCGGCGCGAAAAATCCGATCGTATTATAGCCCCAGTAATTTGTCAGGGCGCGGTCGACCAGGAATTGGTCGTCAATATGCGCGTGTACGGGCAATAACTCGAGCGCGGTGACGCCAAGTCCTTTGAAGTAATGAATGGCTGCGGGACTGCCGAGTCCAGCATAGGTGCCTCGTAATTCCTCGGGCACAGCTGGCCAAAGCTTGCTGAAGCCTTTCACGTGCACTTCGTAGATCACTGATTCGTGCAGCGGAGTTGCAAGCCTTTTATCACCTTGCCAGTCGAACCGGGGATCGATGACGACTGATTTGGGAACACCCCATGCGTCATCGCGAAAGTCCCGCGTTAAATCTCCGTCATCCCCTCCGACCACATAGCTGAACATTTCATCTGCCCAACTCACCTCACCGGCGATCGCTTTAGCGTAAGGATCAAGGAGGAGCTTCGAGCTGTTAAAACGCAGGCCACGCTCTGGATCGTACGGGCCCGAGACGCGAAAACCGTACAACTGTTCCGGTCGCGCCTCGGGCAAAAAGAGATGCCACACGTTGCCGGTACGCTCCTTCAGCGGGATTCGTATATCTTCTTTTGCGTCCTGGATGCTATCGAACAAGCAAAGCTCTACCCCGGTCGCGTGCTCGGAAAAGATTGCGAAGTTCACGCCGTTCCCCATCCAGGTTGCGCCCAGTGGATACGGATAACCCAGAAGCGTTTTTACCGAAGTCATAGAAGCGGCGGGCATTTATCCGGCATTGAGCCAATATTGGCAATGACGAATGGGTTTTTCGATAAATCCCCGCTCAATTGTTTCTGAGTAACCAGTTTCAAATTTAATGATTATGAAAGGCAAGTTGATTGCGGCCCTCACAATTCTGATTTGCGGCGCCACTTTTTATTTTTATTTGCATCACAATTCGAATCCGTTGCCGGCCGGAACAACTATTGATCGAATTATTGTGGAAAAATCGGAGAGAAGACTATCGATCTTTCAGGGTGCCAACCAGATCAAGAGGTATCGAATCGCTTTGGGCGCAAATTCAGTGGGTGCGAAACAGCAGGAGGGCGACATGAAAACGCCGGAAGGAATCTACAAAATCGATGGCCGCAATCCGCAAAGCAATTTTCATTTGGCTCTGCATATCTCTTATCCGTCGAATGTTGACGATGCGCGCGCCGCCGCGCGCGGAGTATCAGCTGGTTTTGATATCATGATCCACGGAATTCAAAACGGACGAGGCTGGATCGGTGCCTCTCATCGCTGGAAGGATTGGACTGCAGGTTGCATTGCGCTCACCGATGAAGAGATCGAAGAACTCTGGCGCGTTACGCCGGACGGCACGACAATTGAAATTCGTCCGTAGCTTTTCCTGCGTGCCGTCAAAATACCGTCCGCCGCCCCGTTAGTTTTGCCAACTCATCACGTGAGTCCTGCTTTCGTCGCTGCGCGCGTTCATAGGGCTTCGAGTACGCGTCGCGCTTTTTCTGCATCCGACGTTCGCAGTATGATCAGGCCGTTTTCCGATTGCCGGCCGCCGGCGAGATAGGTGTATTCGATATTGACCTCAGCCTCCGCGAGGCGCTCCGCGATTTTGGCCAGGATGCCAGGCTGGTTCGCTGTCTCAATCGCGAGGACCCCCCTTTCAAGAGCCAGCACGCCGGCTTCGCCCAGAAGCATGAGCGTCTTGGTGGGATCGCTCACCACCATTCGCACCACGGTGTGGTCAACAGTATCGGATGTCGCCAGAGCGTAGATGTTAATTTGCGCTTTTGCCAGCGCCTCACACACGCGGGCAAGCGCGCCGGGACGATTCGCTAGAAAAACGGCAAGTTGTGTGGCCGTTTCGATGGAGAGCTTGGGATGGGCGTTCATGCTGGGTTGACACTGATGCCGGAGGCGGCTTCTGACAACCTAGGAAAGCAGAGTCGCGAGAGCGTCCGGGGCCAATCCTGTCGGCGAACACTTGGCTCTGCGTGAGCGACTTATTCGCAAATGATGAATTTGAATGCGAGCGTAAATTCGCCTGTGAGCACAATCGCGCAGCATGCTCGCTCGAAGGCGACAGCGCCTAAGCGCACGATCGGGTTTGTCACCGCGTGTTCGATTGTGATCGCCAACATTATCGGCACCGGCATCTTCACGAGTCTCGGTTTTCAGTTGAACGACATTCAATCAGGCTTCGCGCTGCTCATGCTCTGGTTGATCGGTGGAATCACGGCGCTATCCGGCGCATTATGCTATGGGGAACTTGCCGCCGCGCTCCCACGTTCCGGAGGGGAATATCATTTTCTCTCGAAAATTTATCATCCCGGTCTTGGTTTCATGGCGGGATTCGTGTCCGCCACGGTTGGGTTTGCCGCCCCCGTTGCGCTCGCAGCGATGGCATTCGGTGAATATTTTGTCGGGGTTTTTGGATTAGGTTCGCCGGTTGTTCTGTCGTTTGTCGTTGTGTGGCTCGTCACCCCGTTTCATCTGGGAAATCTGCGAGTCGGCAGCGCCTTTCACAACGTTTCGACGTTGGTGAAACTGCTCTTGATCGCTGCGCTGATCGGAGCGGGATTATTCCTCCCATCGAAACAACCAATTAGTTTTTTGCCCGCCCGTAACGATTTAACGTCGATGGTGAGCGGCGGGTTCGCGGTCGCGCTGGTATATGTGATGTATTCGTACTCCGGTTGGAATGCGGCAGCGTATATCACCGGCGAAATCAAGCACCCCGAGAAAAATGTCCCGCGCTCGCTACTTGCCGGCACTGTAGTGGTGATAGCGATTTACGTGTTGCTCAATGCCGTCTTCCTTATCAGTACGCCTGCTCACGAATTAAAAGGCCAGCTCGACATCGCGTTGATCGCAGGCAAGCACATTTTTGGGGACAAAGGCGGCCGACTAGCTGGTGCCGTGATCTGTCTCGGCCTCGTGTCCGCCATCAGTTCGATGACGTGGATCGGGCCGCGAGTTACCATGTCGATGGGCGAAGATCATTGGCTTTTACGACTGCTTGGCCGGAAGAAGAAAGACGGCATCCCTACCAACGCCATTCTGCTGCAAACACTCATCGTGAATTTACTTTTGCTCACGCGAAGCTTCCAAGACGTGGTGCGCTACACTCAATTCAGTTTGCTGCTCTGCTCGTTGCTAGCTGTTCTGGGTGTAATCGTGCTCCGTTTCACGCGTCCCGAACTTACGCGGCCGTACCGCGTATGGCTTTATCCGCTTCCTCCTGTTCTTTTCTGCGTAATCACAGTTTGGATGATGTTTTATTTGTTACGCTCGCACACTGTGGAATCGCTTGCAGGTCTGGGGACGGCGCTATTGGGCCTTGTCCTTTATTTTTGCACGCGGAAACGCCTCGCTCATTCTCGATGAAAACAAATGCTCTCTCGATCGTTCTTAGTCTTGTAATCGCGGTTACGGTTTTTGCGCAGGACAATTCTGAAATCGCGCCGCGCGCGATTCCGGTGAACGCCGGCCCAAACGATATCGCCCGTTTCCTAGCAGGGATGCCGGTGCCGGAGAATTCGCCACTCGCGCCACTGATGCGCGATCCGGCGTGGCAGGCGCACGCTGCATTTTTTGAGGAGCAATTCTCAAAACTCAATGTCAGACAGCTTGATAAATTGCACGCCTGGCAACAGACGTTTCTTCCAGAATCACTCGAACCAATTCCGGTCGCGTTTTACATGTTCAGTGGGCCCGATCTTTTGTACGTGGATCAAATTTTCCCCTATGCTGCGGTGTACGTACTTTGCGGGAAAGAAGAGCTCGGTCCGCCGCCGGATCCGTTGCGAATCGCGAATTTGTCCGGCGCACTGGGCAATCTTGAAAACGCAATGAAGTCGTCGCTCAGCACAACCTACTTCATCACCAAGGACATGAAGGTTGATCTGCACGAGCAAAACCTGAATGGCGTGCTGCCGATTCTCTATACTTATCTGGCTCGCGCGAATAAATCGATCGCCAACGTCACGTTCGGCTCGCTGAATAGCAGTGGCGTATTTGAGGAAGCCGCGCCGGACAAGAAAGGGGGCAGCACCAACGGTGTGCGGATTCGATATACGGACAACCAGTCGGGCAATGCACAAACGGTGTACTATTTCACCACGGATATATCCGATGGCGGAATCAAGGCCAGTCCTGGCTTCTTGAAATTTTGCCAACGTCTCAGCACCGGTGCGAGTATGCTCAAGTCACCGTCGTATCTGCTGTTCGAAAACGGTTTCGCCACGATCCGCAATTTCATTCTCGATCATAGCAACATGATCGTGCAGGACGATTCAGGCATTCCGCTGGAATACTTTGACCCTAATAAGTGGAACCTCCGTTTGTTCGGTGTCTATCTCGGTCCGATCGATGTCTTCAAGCAGCATGACCAGGCTCGTCTCCACGAACTATTCGAGCAGAGTAATCCGCCGCCGTTGGAGTTCGGATTCGGTTACCGATGGAATTACAAGGAAGCGAATCTGATCGTCGCTACGCGGAAGTAATTGATGAATTTCCCTGCTCGAGAATTTTCAAAATCTGCGAAACCACGAGTAGGGAAAATCGTCGCCCGGGCAATCGGTCGGCCAGCGCGGCGGATTCATTTCTCGATGTGGCTTCACCGGAATGGCGCCTCTGCCGGTGCCGCCGCAGCGCTGTCGCAAATAGCGGATCAATTCCTCGCACGCGTCGAGCTGCGCGCGCGTGGGCTGGTCCCGATTGAAATCGCCCACCAGACAAATGCCGAGCGAGATGTTGTTCAGGTAATCGCTGTGCACGTGGCCGCCGTTGATCTGACGCCGCCAGCGATCGCCGACTTCAATCTGGCCGTTCCCGGTTGAAGTGCCGTTGCCGATCACGAAATGATAAGCAAGGCCATTCTGCATCCGCCGAACATGCCTGTGGTAATAATCGAAGACCCGCGCATTGCCTTGTCGTGTGCCGCTGTTGTGCACGACAATGAACTGCCACCGACGCCGTTTCACCGGCGCGCGCCGGATGGCATCGATCACTGAACTCGTTAGGTAACGGTAGCTGACCGGCCGACTCCAGGGCCAGAAACCTCGCCGAGGCGGCGGCGATGGCGGAGGCTCGAAGCCCTGGTCCTCCTCGACGCCGGACTTTTCGATCAAAACCTGAGATTGCCCACCGGCTGAACCGGCGCGAGAAGCCCTCGACTGCGGTGCAGGCGCCGGGGTTGCCGCCGTGACGGCTCGCGGCCGCGCGGCAGCGCTTTCTGCTTCGGCGCGTTCGTGTTCCGCGTCTGGCAAAGGCGTTTTGTGCGGCGTTGGCGTTTCCTCTTCCTTTTGCGCTGACTTGGATTTCGCAGTTTTCTTCGCCTTGCCGGATGTTTGTTTTGCTCGAGATTTCTTTTTCCCTGTTTTCGATTTCGGTGTTGGCGTGTGGTGCCGCCTGGTCGCAGAAGATCGATTTTTTTTCGCTGATTTCTGAGCTTCCGATTTTGCTTTGACCCTCGGCGTCGGGGATTTCTTTGGTTTGGGAGACGACCGGGCAGGAGGCTCGGTTTCCTCGGATTGATCGCGATGCCGTTGTTTATCGGCTTCCGCGCCAAGAATACCGGCGATTATTGCGCTAAACGCGACGACAGTTACGAGCCAAATGCGAAAGCGCGCCACTGCGACGGAAAGTAACAGAGCGCGCGATGCGATCAACTCCGAACGCTTTCGCGAGTCAACGCTTACAGCAGTGATTGGTGAAAAGAGTTACCAAAGTTCAAGGCAAAAGGTCCAGAATTCACGATGGCTCGGTAGCCATTCTGATTTTTGGAACTGCTTTAAGTCGTCGCGACAGGCTCGGGCGCGACAGGCCCAACTGTGCGCGTTTTTTCGCGTTCGCGCCGGATGATGGCGTTCAATTTGCCTCCCAAAAGGAGCAAAAGACAAGTCAGGTACATCCAGGTGAGCAGCACGATGATGGACGCCAACGCGAGATAAGTGGGGTTATAACGATCGTACCTTGTTACGTAGAGCTGAAAAAGTTTCGTTGCTATGATCCAGCCGACCGCGAAGAAAATTGCGCCGGGCAGCGCCTGACGGACAGTCAAATAGTTCTCTGGCGTGAAAAGATAAAGCGCAAGCGCCAGCCCGACCAGCGCGATAGCGGTCAGCGGCAGATTCAATCTGGCGATCCATGCCTGCAACGGAAATGAGAGTTGCCAGCTCACCTCTGCAACGCCGGCCAGCTTTTCTCCGAAAACAACGGCGTTGAAACTAAACACTATTACGATTCCGAACCAGAAGAGCATGAAAAAGGAGATGATGTATTTGGACCACCAATGGCGGTCTTCGCGGACTCCATGCATCTGGCTCAGCGCCCGTGAAACCGTGGCGATGAAAATAGTCCCGAAATAAATCCCCAGAATGATGCCGGCGTTCGCCAGCAGTCCGCTAGTGCCCGTCACGACCACACTGGCCATGGCCGAGTCTAAAATATCCTGTACTTTCTGATCCGGCGGCATGAAGCTTTGCAAAAGAACGAACATCCGGTGCAGTTTGGTGGGATCGGTGCCGAACAAGCCCAGCAGGTGCCAAAAAAAGAGTGTGCCGGGAGCGAGCGCGAAAAGAAGCAGGTAGGCCATCTGAGCGGCCAGACCCGTCGTGTTATCCATGGCGGTTTCCCACACCAACCGGTGTCCTACGCGCCAAATGAATCTGAGATATTTCATCTCCGGAGGAGTTTACTTTGCCGGCCACAAATATCCATTAAAGTCCGAATGGTTCCCCGAGTGACTTCCGTTTGCTTCGGCCGTCGATCGTATTCGGTGTCCCACCTAACGACCAGTGAAGAAGAGAATTTTGATTCTGACTGCCAGTTTCGGAGAAGGCCACAACAGCGCGGCCAGGGGAGTGCGTGCCGGTCTTGCCCGTGTCGCGCCGGATCGGAGCGAGGTCGAATTGCGCGATCTGCTGGCCGAAGCCTATGGGCCCTTGAACGAATTCATCCGGAGGGCTTACCTGACGCTGCTCAATTTCGCGTCTCCTGTTTGGGGTCCGGTTTACCGATGGTTCGATCGCAAACAGGATTTCGATCAGGAGTTCGCGCGACTGGTCCGCTTGAAAAGTCATCTCGCTGCGTTGCTCGACCGCTTTCGTCCCAATGTGGTGGTTTGCACGTTTCCGGCGTATTCCAACGTGCTTCGACGAATCCTTACAGAAAATCCAGGAAAGTTTTCCGATTGCAAAAACGTCGTCGTGATCACCGATTCGATCACCATCAACGCAGCATGGTATCGCTGCGCTGCCGATTATTTCTTCGTTGCCAACGACCAGAGCGCAAACGTGCTGCGGAGCGGCGGCGTAGCGCCGGAGAAAATCAAGACATTCGGTTTCCCTGTGAGTCCCAAGTTTGCAGATCTCGCTGAAGATCGCCCCATGCCTTCCGGCAATTCCAGCCGTCGGGTTTTGTACATGATTAATGCGGCCAAGCGTCATGCTCCGGAACTGGTAGGTATGCTGGCGAAACTGGATTTGAATCTTACTGTCACGATTGGCCGCAATGATGAACTTCGGGCGGCAATCGAAGCAGCCGCTGATTCTCACCCAATCAAGATCATTGGTTGGACCGACGAACTTCCACGGATTATGCACGAAAACCATCTGCTCATCGGAAAAGCCGGTGGTGCAACGGTGCAGGAAACGATTGCCGCAAGATGTCCAATGATCATCAACCACGTCGTAGCTGGTCAGGAGGAAGGCAACGCCCGGCTGATCGTCGAAACGAATTCAGGTGTGATCGCCCACTCATCACCAGACGTTGTCGCACAGGTGCAGCGTGCGTTTGATGACGACGCAAGAATATGGAGCGAATGGGCCGGGAACATTAGTAAACTAAGCCGGCCGCGTGCATCTCTGGATATCGCCGAATTCTTGATGTCGCTGTAGATCATTAAGACCGCGGCTCCAGCCCGGTCTAGAGAAGTGCCCAAGAACGTCCAACGGCTGAACTTCATGTCGATTGCGCAGCACCGGGCTGAAGCCACGGTGTTAATGAGACCAGACTTTTCGGCCCGCGACGAAAGTTTGCATCGCTTTTATTTCTGGCGAAAGAACCACGAAATCAGCATCAGCGTCGATAGCGAGGCGACCCTTGGTTCCAAGGCCGAGACAACGCGCCGGGTTCTCCGTCGCCATCATTACGGCTTCGTGCAGTGGAACATCGACCTCCAGCACCATGGTTCGTACGAGATCGATCATGCGTG
This sequence comes from uncultured Verrucomicrobiae bacterium, assembly GCA_963838045.1. Taxonomy (GTDB): domain Bacteria; phylum Verrucomicrobiota; class Verrucomicrobiia; order Chthoniobacterales; family UBA10450; genus Udaeobacter. Next base: position 27,366 of record CAWIPQ010000025.1, read on the forward strand.
CGGCGCTCCCGGCAAGCGCTGAACGGTCAGCCAGCAAACAGACTGCGCCTTCCACGGTGCAAGACTGTTCGAAGAGCGAAAAACTCGATCCATTCGGTAATCCGGCGCCCGCCGTGGCATCGGTCACCAGACAAATTCCGCCTGCACCTTTGGCGCGATACAACATTTTCATTAAAGTCGGCGAAACGTGATGACCATCGGCGATGAGTTCGCAACTGATCCGGGGCTCGCTTAAAGCGAACTCCAGCAAACCTCCAACGCGATAAACGCCGCGACGGCGCGCGCTCGACATGCAGTTGAACGTGTGGGTCACACTGCGCATACCGCGATCGAACGCCGCCATGGCGTCCGCGTCCCAGGCATCGCTATGTCCGCCGCTGACGCTGATTCCATGGCGGTGAAAAGCTTCGATCGCCTCGAGTGCTCCGGGCAGTTCGGGCGCGATGGTGACGCGCTTGATCACATCGGCCTGCTCAAGCAATTGTTGTACTGCCGCCGGTGACGGATCCTGGATGAACTCCGCACGTTGCGCCCCGCGTTTTAATTTTGAGATAAACGGGCCTTCCACATGCACACCGGCGATGGCACTCAAGCTCGATCGACATTCTCGAATTGCGGTTAACACTTCCGCCAATTTGTCCAGCGGCGCTGTTGCCGTGGTAAGCAGAAGTGAAGTGGTGCCGCCGGTGGTATGAAAATCGCAGATCGTCCGGAACGCGTCGGCGGCTGCATCCATCGTGTCGTGACCAAGCGCGCCGTGCACATGGAGATCGATGAACCCGGGGGCAAGGTATTGTCCGTTGAGATCGACAACCTCATCTCCTCGCGTACGGGTTCGCTCACGGATCCCGGCGATCTTTCCTTCCTTCACGACAACTTCAAGTCCATCGCGAATTCCGTCGGGAAAAATCAAACGCGCATTGGTCAAGATCATGTTGCGTGAATCCAAAGCGTGAATGACGCAGTCTACTTTCGCAAGCGCATCACTTTTTGGGAAAATTACGCCGGGCAGCATCTTGATGTAATTGCGTTTGAGCAACGCGGAGCGCATTGTCTTTCGGAGCAATGGATTTCGATTACGACGTCGTGATTGTGGGAGGAGCGTTTTCGGGCGCCGCGACAGCTCTCATGCTAAAACGCAAACGCCCCGAAGCGCGCGTCCTCATCATTGAAAAGACGACGGCATTCGATCGCAAGGTCGGGGAATCGACGACCGAGGTAAGCAGTTGTTACATGACGCGGATTTTGGGTCTGGCGCACTATCTTGGCCATCATCAGTTGGCAAAACATGGATTGCGCCTCTGGTTTTCCAATGGGGCGGACCAACGTTTCGACGATTGCGTTGAGGTCGGCACGCGTTATCAGAGCCGTTTGCCCGGTTTTCAAGTGGATCGCGCCAAGCTCGATTCGCACATGCTCGACCTCGCAACGAATGCGGGCTGCGACCTGTGGCGTCCGGCGAAAGTCACGGGCTTTGAATTAAAGAATGGGGATGGACAAAGAGTAAACGCGGTGGTCGATGGCGAGGGGCGCACCGTTACCTGCCGCTGGATCATCGATGCTACAGGCCGCGCCGCGATGTTCGCTCGAAAGCTTGGATATTTTCGCCCCAACGCCGATCACCCCATCAACTCAGTATGGGCCCGGTTCACCGGCGTCAGGGAGTGGGACAGCTATGAGTGGCGCGAACGATTTCCCGATTACGCGAACCAGTGTCGCACTGCGCGCGAGTGGGCTACGAACCACCTTTTCGGGCGCGGTTGGTGGGTCTGGATTATTCCGTTACAAGGCGGCGATGTCAGCGCCGGAATCGTTTATGATAGCCGGATTTTCAGACTTCCAGAGGGACCAAGCCTGAGCCAACGACTGCATGCGCACATTCTCGGCAATCCGGTTGGTCGCGAAATATTCGACTCCGCGAAAGTAATCGAAGGCGACGTGCACGCGCTGTCGATGCTTCCGTATCACAGCGAAAAAGTTTGTGGTGACGGTTGGGCCATAGTGGGAGATGCCGCTGGATTCATCGATCCTCTTTACAGTCCGGGTCTCGATTTTTGTTCTTACACTTCCTATTACGTGGCGGATTTACTGGCGCGGAGTCTGGCGGGCGAAGATGTTGCGGAGCAGCTTGGTCATTACAATCAGCAGTATCCCGCCAGTTACCGCTCGTGGTTCGAAAGTTTGTACAAGGATAAATACTATTACATGGGGGATGCGGAGCTTATGTCGACTGCACTGCTTCTCGATGTGAGCAGTTACTACATTGGCCTGGTGCAAGCGGTATATCGCGACGCCGAACACGAGTTTCTCAATCTTCCTTTCACCGGCGTCGCGGGGAATCTGGTGCGAAAGATAATGAGTTTCTACAATCGGCGGCTGAAAGCTTTAGCGAACCGCAGATGGGTGACTGGCTATTACGGAAGGAGAAACGCCGGTTGGCGCGAGCTCTACGACGGGTTCGTTCCGGATTTCCGGCTGCGCAAACAGATTTTTCGCGGGCTGCGGCGCTGGTGGAAATGCGAATTAATCAATCTTGCATTGATGCTGAGGCGGCCGGTCATCCCCGCGCAGCAGGAATCAGCAGCGATTCAAAGTCAGGTTTCTGCCGCGACTGCTTCAACCGGCGCGGGCTCTTCCGCGGTCTCGCGATTTTCTTAGTCCTCCAAAGGTCTAGGCATCGCTTGATCGCGGTAAAAGCCGCGATGAAGTATATTACGGACTAATCAGCGTTTCGTACCAGAGCAGAAGAGTCTCACCAAAAAACATCCAGGTCAGCGCGCCGAATGCGAGATATGGGCCGAAAGGTAGTTTCGCTGACCAAACCGGTTTTCCCACAACAAGCGTTACCAGTCCGATCACGGAACCGAGAAGCGATCCAGCAAAAAGGCTGAACAACACCGCGCGCCAGCCGAGAAATGCACCGATCGCGGCGAGAAATTTCAGGTCGCCCCGGCCCATGGCCTCACGCGGGATGACCAGCTCGCGGGTGACGCCGGAAATATGCGTCACGTCATCAAGCATCAGCAGCTGGCCATCGGCAGTGACGCGATCGTAGCGAAACGCGAGCGTCACGTTCCCATATTCGCGATGGTCGATTCGGGCCTCGTCGCACTGCAGCAACAACCGGTCTTTTTCACGGGCAAAATATTCGCTCCAGAGACTTTCTTCACTGCCTACGACGAAGTCGGCATCGTCGTCGCGCTTCGTCCACATGAAGGGCGTCGGCGCGTCGAACTGGATCCGTTTCCTGCCAAAAGCGATTTTGCCCGCTTCTAAAACGATCCAAAGAATCACATACCCGAGCGCAGCGGCCAGCAACGCGCGAATACCGGCTGCAAGCCGCGAATCCGTTTCCATCAAAGTTGGAACAATCACGCTGCAAACAATGCCCACGATCGTCCCGCCGATTGTTATGCGGTCTGGAATAATGAAATGCTCAAAATCGATAAATGTCCCGACGATCAAAAACGAAACAAAAATCCAGTACGCGATCGCCACCTGCCACAGGAAGCCCCGCCAGATGGCAAGGAAAAGAAGCGCGGTGACGAGTTCCACCGCAAGATAGCGAAACGCGATCTTTGCCCCGCAATTTGCGCACCTCCCGCCAAGGGCGAGCCAGCTGATCAATGGCAGATTGTGATGCCATGGAATCGGCCGTTTACAGCTCGGGCAAAACGAGCGACGGGGCTGATTAATCGAGAGGTCGACCGGCCAGCGATAAATGCAGACATTCAAAAACGAGCCGACCGACGCGCCCAGTACGAACGCAAACCCGCTAAAGAGCAAATCGTAAGTGGGATGATGCACGCGATTAACCCGAAATCCGTTTCGCTGCGCGCCGCTCCATCAGCCATGCAATCCAGATGCAGCTTTCGTATAGCAGACACATCGGGAGCGCCAGAGCGATCAAGGTAAGAATGTCAGGCGTCGGCGTGATGATGGTCGCCAGAACAAAGATCAGCACGACGGCGTATGGGCGAGTGCGCGCCATGAGTCGATAGGTAATTAATCCAAATCGGACCAGCGCCAGCACGACTACTGGCAATTCGAACGCCAGCCCGAAGCCGATCGTGAATCGCGTCACGAAGGAGTAATACTGTTGCACAGTCCACGTCGGCGCCCAGCCGAGCGACTCGGTGTCGCGAAAGAAAAAGAGAATCGTTTTCGGCAGCAACCAAAAATAGCAGACCAGCACACCAAGCAGAAAGAGGCCGAAACTGGCGCCGATCGCCGGAATCAAAAAGCGTTTCTCCACCGCAGTAAGTGCAGGCAAAACAAATTCTGCGAGAAAATACAGGAGCAGTGGGAAGCAAATAACGATACCGGCATAAAACGCGAGATGAAATGAAATAACGATCGAATCTGTGATGCCAAGGGCTTTAAGTGTGCCGATTTGCGACCCGACATCGCGGAGTGGCGCCTGCAGGATGTGGACGAGCGTCGAACGAAACGCAAAACAAACAATCATCGTAGTCCCGAGGGCGATGGCCATTTTCACGATCATCCAACGCAGATCCTCCAAATGCTCGAGAAAGGGTTTGGAGGTTTCGCTCTCCGGCAATTCGCGAAATTTAAAAATGTCTCGCAGCGCCATAGGTCAAAATCCGGAATCCGAGTGTCGAATGTGGAAACAAAGGTGAAAAGCGCAAATGCTCGTGCGGGCCCTCCTGCGTGGCTTTTGTACGGTCGCGGATCCAGAATTAAGCGCTTTTACTGGACATAATGCCGCGCGCCCAAAGGCGCGCTGAAAGACTTAACGTATTGGCGTCACGAATTTCGTTCTCCGCGATCATGCGCCGAATTTCGGAAACCTTGAATGGGCGACAGTCGACAATCGACTCACCTTCATCGCGATCCGGACCTTCTTTGCATGGCTGAACGGGACGCGCCAGAAAGAAATAGCAGCACTCGTCTGTAAAACCTGGAGAAGTAAAATAATGGCCGAGCGGGATCAGATCGCCGTTTTTTGCCAGCTCATAACCGGCTTCTTCCCGGAGCTCACGCAGGGCGACTTGTTCGATTGTTTCAGACGTATGACCGGGCTCAGCGGTCCCGGTTAAGGGATGGTCGATCTGACCGGAGGGCATTTCCCAGATTGTTTCCCGAATTGGGATGCGTTCCTGACGAATGAGAACGATCTCACCCTCGTCGGTCATCGGCGCGATCACCACCGCAGCTTTTCGGTGCACAATTGTCCATGCATGCGGCTCGCCGAGCGCAGGTGTTTGCACTTGTTCTGTTACCACGTCGACGTGCGCATTCGCGAAGTGCCGTTCGGTGGAAATGATTTTCCAGGCCTGCTTTTTCACGGCCAAAGTGTAGTGGCCGGTCTCCTTAGCGGCAAACGGTGTAGCGGCGTTTACTCGCTCGGTCCAGATTGCACATTTAATCCTGCGATGTGCATTGGCCGTATTGTGGCGATGCTACTACCGCGTGAATGTAAAGATGATTCGC
>CAWIPQ010000026.1:0-45271 GCA_963838045.1 uncultured Verrucomicrobiae bacterium
CGAAATACCCAAGCCGGGGTTTGAACTTGGAAGCGACGAATGCACCGCCTACTACTTTGAGCTGTCAGGCGTCCGAGCGATGGCTTAAAGCCATGGGATCGAAAGCGGAACGCCAACGTCGAAAACTGTTGTATCTCGCTGATGCTACCGAAAACAGGGCGGATGAAAGTGCGAAGGAGCTGCCGTGGCAATGCTGTCGGGGCTGACACAGACGCCCTATAGTTTTAATAAAATTCGCGGTATCGCCTGGATGTTTCGACGTAGCTCCATGCCCAGCGGGCGATATCGTTTTGCTCGTCGAGCGTGAGTTGCCTGCGAATTTTCGCTGGGGAACCGAGCACGAGTGAGCCGGCCGGAATTTTGGTGCCTATCGTCACCAGCGCGTTTGCGCCAATGATCGAGCGCGCGCCAACTTCGACATCATCGTACTGCTGATGGCGCCCATGCCCCGACACGGGTTGCCTTCGTTGTCGATGGTGCATGCATGAACCACCGCAGTGTGCCCAACCGTGACCAGCTCGCCGACGGACGTTGGATAATTAGTGTCCACATGAACGACAGCGTTGTCCTGAACATTTGAGCGCGGTCCGATGGTAATGCGATTGATATCGCCGCGCAGCGCCGCACCGTCCCGGATGCTGGATTCCTCTTCGAGTACAACGTCACCCAACACGGTCGCGCCCGGAACAACCCACGCACTTGAGTGAATCGTGGGGCCTTTTTTGAGCCGCGGCAGGACTCCGTCGTGTCCGGTCGGCAATGAATCGCGGTCAATATTCATTCGGGTTCGATGTTCGATGTTCGATGTTCGATTTGCAACTGTGGGACTTCAGGAGCTGTAGCGGCGGTCTGTGACCGCCGAAATTCAAGCCGAGAGGGCGATCCCCCCCTGGCACGCCGTAGCGCTGCGGAGGCAGCAGATCAACCCGGCGGTTTAGAAACCGCCGTTCCTTGGGTCGGCGCTCACAGAGCGCCGCTACAGTCAGTCGGAATCGGATTTTCTTATTTCCGGACTTGCGCGATTATAGGCGTCGCATGGCCGAGTTCCTCCCGAACAGGTTACACCGTTTGTTTTCTCCGATCCCAGCGGCAAACGCTGGCCACGGCTGCGCCTGATTCTGCTGACTCGGCGGCGTGCTGTTCTTTATTGCCCTGGTGCTTTTCGTTCAAACGCTATTTGTCACCCCGAAAATGAATGTGCCGTTTTCGTTGCGGCAGTTGAAAGGTCAATTGCGGGCACTGCAAAAGCAGAACCCGGCCGGTCAGTTGTCTCCGGCTTCGCTGCTGTGGCAGAAATTTAGCGCGGCACGGCAGGCAGCGAAAAAGCTCGGTGGAACAGCGCCCGCCACTCGCCGCGTCCCCCGAAAAAACCGCCCGATAACGAAGTGCGACTGGCATTTTACGCAAACGGCGATCCGTACAGCTACGCGTCGCTCGAGCAACATGCGTCGCAGATTACACATGTCTGCCCGGAATGGATGACGGTGATCGATGGCTCGGCGATTTGCAAATCGATTCCGACAGCCGCGTATCCAAGCTGGCGGCAACCAAAGGCATCGCACTGATGCCGCTGCTGACGAATCTCGTCGGCGACACCTGGCAGCCTGAAGCAATTGAGAATCTCGCGCACGGCCCGGCCAACCGGCAGGACCGCTTTATCGCCAGGATGTGCTTTCGGTTTTGCGCAATGCAAAGGCCGCCGGCGTAGTGGTTGATTGGGAACAGATCGATCCTGCATACAAAAAGGATCTCACGGCGTTCATCGACAAGTTCACCGACGCATTACACGACGATAACAAAGAGCTGTGGCTGTGTGTCAGCCGGGCAGGAGCTGGATTACATCGATATCGATGCTCTTGGTGACAACGTCGACCGGTTCGTGGCGATGTTGTTCGACGAAACTTCGGACACAGATCCGCCGGGGCCGCTGGCCTCGCGATCGTGGTTTGAAGGCTGGCTGCGCGTGCTGCTGGAAGATTCGGATACGAAGCAATGGATCATAGCAATTGGCAGCTACGGATACGACTGGCCCATCGGCGGCAAAAAGGCCGAGATGATCAGTTTTTCCGAAGCGATGAGCCGTGCCAACGACGCCGAGTTACAGAGCGTGGACGTGCAGGGGCCTAGTTACAGTCCGTACTTTTATTTCCAGGATGAAGACACCGAGCACGGCGTTTGGTTTTTGGATGCCGTGACGTTCCTGAACCAGGTGCGCGAGGTGCGCAATCAGAAAGCCGGCGGGTTCGCGCTTTATCGGTTAGGCAGCGAAGACCCGGCAATCTGGGATGCGCTTGGCGTGCCGCGTGATTTCAAAATGGATAGTCAGACGCGACAGGCGCTGGAATTGATAAAATCTACAGACACGATAACCGACGTGGGCGATGGCGAGATCGTCACCGTGGACGAGGATCGCACAGACGGTATGAGAAAGCTGGCTGTCGATGGAGACGGCTATCTGACAGCTAAATATCTAAAGTTTGCCGAATTTCCAACTCTCTATCACCAGGGCGCCGGTGGCGAGCACCAGGTGGCTATTACTTTTGATGACGGCCCCGATCCGCGATGGACCCGAAGATCCTGGACATTCTGAAAGCAGCAAACGTAAAGGCGACCTTCTTCGTCGTCGGAGTAAACGCAGAACGTTATCCGTCGCTGGTGCGTCGCATCGTCAATGAAGGGCACGAGATCGGGAACCATACCTATTACCATCCAAACCTGGCACTCTGCTGGCCGGAACACATCCGGCTGGAGTTGAACGCGACCCAGCTATTGCTGGAGACCATCACGGGTCGCGCGACAACCTTCTTTCGTCCGCCTTACGCCGCGGACACCGGTCCGACAGAACTCAGCGAGCTGGCTCCGCTAAAAATTGCCGAAGACCTCAATTACCTCGTGGTCCTCGAGAATATCGACCCGCAAGATTGGGCGAAGCCCGGGGCGGACATCATTCTGCGACGGATCAAACAGCAAAGGCACGACGGCAGCGTGATCCTGTTGCACGATGCGGGCGGTGATCGCTCCCAGACGGTCGAAGCGCTTCCGCTCATTCTGGACTGGTTGCATACGCGTGGCGACACGATTGTGCCTTTGAGCACACTGCTGGGAACAACACGCGACGCTGTGATGCCGCCCGTGCAGCGTGATGCGCAATTCCTTAGCCGGTTCGTTAGCAGCACTGGTTTTCGCGTTTACCACAGCATCGAGGAATTCCTCTGGGCGTTCATGATCGTCGCCACGGCTTTGGTCGTTATTCGCACATTGATTGTGATCTGGCTCGCGGCTCGGTTTCGGCGCGAACCGAAAACAGATTTTGCGGAGCCCATCAGCGTGGTCATGGCGGCTTACAACGAAGAGAAAGTCATCGCGCAGACCATGCGAACGCTTCTCGCTACGGATTACAAAGGCGAAATCGAAGTCGTCGTCGTGGACGATGGTTCGCGCGATCAGACCGCTGCTGAAATTGAGCGCATAGCGCAAAGCGTCGGACCCGCCTCCGGCGGGCAGCCCCTTCACGAGGAGAAACTGGCTTCTGACATGAACGCTTCCAGAAGGGGCTGGACGCCCCAGCCGGTTGAAACAACCGGCTGCCTATCGGGCGTGAAGCGGGGCGAACGCCGATTCGATTGTTACGGCAGGAAAATCACGGGAAAGCCCGCGCACTCCAGCGAGGCCTGGCCGCCGCGCGCCACGGCATCATCGTTTTCATCGATGCCGATACGCAATGTCAACGCGACACCCTCCCGCGTTTCCTCGAGCCGTTTGCGGAGCAGGGGACCGGCGCGGTGTCCGGTCATGCGAAGGTGGGAAATTTGCGCACGTTCATCGCACGTTGTCAGGCGTTGGAATACACCTGTGGATTTAATCTGGATCGGCGCGCGTACACTCGCTGGCAATGCATCACCGTGGTGCCGGGTGCGATCAGCGCCGTGCGCAAAGACGCAATTGACGATTCGGGCGGACTTAGTCTGGAAACGCTCGCCGAAGATACCGATCTGACTCTCTGTTTGCACAAGCAGCGCCAGCGCATCGTCTACGTGCCCGAGGCAATCGCCTGGACGGAAGCGCCCGAGACAGTGCGCGCGCTCACGCGACAACGTTCTCGTTGGGCTTACGGCACTCTGCAATGTCTTTGGAAACATCGCGACATGGTGTTCAACTGGAACTATCGCGCGCTCGGCTGGTTCAGTTTGCCGAGCATCTGGTTTTTCCAAATCATTCTGGTGGCGATCACACCGATGGTTGATTTGTTCCTGCTGGCGTCGCTTCCGTTCGGTGTTTGGAGTGCTGTGCTGCCGTTCATCATCATATTCCTGGCAATGGACGTGCTCCTCGCCACGCTCGCCTGCATCCTGGAACGCGAACCGATTCTGCGCGCATGGCGCATTTTGCCCATGCGCCTGATCTATCGCCCGATGCTGAGTTACTGCATCTGGAAAGCCATCCTGCGCGCCATCAAAGGCGCCTGGGTCAGCTGGGGCAAACTCGAGCGCACCGCGAGCGTGCCTCTGCGTGCGTAGAAGAATGACGAAGCACCGAATGACGAAGGAAAGACGAATGACCGAATATCGAGATGGCACTGCGCGCCGTTAATTGGCATTCTCGTGCCGCAACAATCGAACGGACACGGTTTGAGTAGCCCATTCGTCGCGAGTGCTGCTTTCGCGGTCGTGCCGAAAGGAACTTATCTCTGAGCTTCTCACGCAACTATTGTTGGAAGTAGGCAGGGAAGGTTCGCAGTTCCTGGTCCGCTACATCGTAAGTGCTGACGTGCAGCTCACGCCGCAACCAAATCTTGAGGTTTTCGCCTCAGGCCGTTACTGTTCGTTCATGGCACTTACAATTGATCAGCTCGAGCAAGAAGCACTGCAGCTGCCGGCTGCGTCTCGAGCGCTTCTCGCCGAGAAACTTGTCGAAAGTCTCGATTCCGCAGAGACGGATGAGATTCAAAAGCTGTGGGCGGTCGAAGCCATTCGGCGCAGAGACGAGGTGCGGTCCGGTCGTGTAAAACCGATCTCTGGTGATCAGGTATTGGCTGAGGCCCGCCACGCGGTTGGACGATGACATATGCGTTTCACCCGGAAGCGCGACTCGAATATCTTGAAGCAGCGAGGTTCTATGAATCGCGGCGCCCCGGTCTTGGTGTAGCATTTACTCGCGAGATCGAGACTGTTATTGAACGCATTCTAGAGGCGCCAGATCGCTGGCGCATTATCGAACAGGATGTGCGACGTTGTCTCACGCACATGTTCCCTTACGGCATCCTTTACACGATCGAGGAAGGTTTCGTTTTGATTATCGCGGTTGCACACGGCAGTCGAAAGCCGGGATACTGGCTTCACCGACTCACTGCGTGATGCCGATGCAGCTTTACCTATCGCCCGATGCTGAGTTACTGCATCTGGAAAGCCATCCTGCGCGCCATCAAAGGCGCATGGGTGAGCTGGGGCAAACTCGAGCGCACCGCCAGCGTCCCCGTGCGGGCGTGAGCCAGTCTCCCTCCTGGCGAACAGTAATGTTTTCTGCCATAATTGCTGCATGAGACGCGAATTTAACGTTGTCATTGAGCGAGACGCGGAAGGTTACTATGTAGCAAATGTTCCCGAATTGCACGGTTGTCACACTCAGGCGCGCTCGCTCGACAAACTTCTTTCCCGGATTCGAGAGGCCATTGAGCTTTGCTTGCAAGTCGAAGGTTCGACTGCGAGAGCGCCATCCGAGTTTGTGGGCGTCCAGCGCATCGCTGTGGAGGTATGAACCGGCTGCGCGTTCGCGGCCGCGACCTTATCCGAGCATTCCAAAAAGCTGGCTTCGCGGTAATTCGACCAAAGGCAGCCATCATTTCATGCGTCACAAAGACGGGCGCGCTACGGTTGTCCCCGTTCATGCTGGGGAGATTATTGGACCCGGCTTACTCAATCGGATCCTGAAGGACACTGAATTGACCAAAGAGGAATTACGATCGCTTCTGTAGCGAAGTACCTGGCGTCCGATGCTCAGCTATTGCATTTGGAAAGCAATCCTGCGTGCCATCAAAAGCGCCTGGATAAGCTGGGGTAAACTAGAGCGCACCGCCAGCGTGCCGGTGCGCGCGTGAGCATTCAGGGGAGCGTACGCGCCTCGCGTGCTGGTGATTGCACCCTCGCGAACTTTAGTCCAACGGGCTCTTAACTCCGATGCCGGGTTTGTTGAGCACATGGGTGTAAATCATCGTCGTGCTCACGTCCTTGTGTCCGAGAAGTTCCTGCACGGTTCGAATATCGTAGCCTTTGCCTAGCAGATGCGTGGCAAAAGAATGCCGCAGGCTGTGACAGTTGGCCCGTTTTACGATCCCTGCTGCATCCACAGCTCGCTTCAGCGCCGTCTGTAAAATTCCTTCGGCAATGTGGTGGCGTTGCTTCCTTCCAGTCCGCGGATCGATTGAAATCCGGGAGGAGGGAAAAACATATTGCCAAGCCCACTCGCGCGCCGCATTCGGGGATTTCCGGCCGAAGGCGAACGGAAGGTGAACACTACCGAATCCGTCTTCGAGATCCTGCTCGTGCTGCGCTTTGACTCGCACCAGGTGACGGCGCAGCGGTTCACTTAGATTCAACGGAAGCATGGTGACGCGATCTTTCCCGCCTTTGGCGTCACGCACGGTGACCTGCGCCAATTCGAAATCGACGTCCTTAACCCGCAGCCGGACGCACTCCATTAACCGCAGTCCGCTGCCATAGAGCAAGCCAGCCATCAGCTTGGGCACGCCGTGAAGATGGGCGAAGATTTGCTTTACCTCGCCGCGTGACAAAACCACCGGCAGCTTCGGCGGTTTTTTGGCCCGTTCGACCTTTTCCAGCCAGCCGATCTCATGCTTGAGCACCTCTTTATAGAGAAAGAGTAATGCGCTCAGCGCCTGGTTCTGGGTTGAGGCTGCCACGTTAAGATCGCGCGCAAGATGGGTAAGAAATTCCGCCACTTCTTCTTCGGCCATTTCTCCAGGATGCCGTTTGCCGTGATAGATGATGAAACGCTTGATCCAGTCGATATAAGCCTGCTCGGTGCGGATCGAGTAATGTTTGCGCCGGATGACGTCGCGCACCTGGTCAAGCAGTTTTGGTTTGCCCGCGGTCGGCATTCTCACTACGCTCTTAGCCACGACAGTGATTTTGTCCTCCCCAATCCCAAACTCAAGCCGGATTAGATCCAAAATCTGGGTATTTCTCTTGAAATGCCCAAAAATTGGGTCGAATTCTCGTTAGACCTCATGGCGCCAGGACCATTGCTCTGTCACTCTCACGACAGCTATGCTGCTCACCAGTTGCGCCACAGCCAATCCACGTTGATGGCGTTCTCGTCACAGCGGCGAGCGCCAAGACGTATCAGAGTCCGATACGCTCAGAGCAGCTTATTGTTCCGCGCTGCACAAAGCTGCGCTGCCACAGCTCAATACGCGACGCAGACACTTACTCAAATCCGCGTTGCCGCTGCCGACAGAAATTTTATTGAGCTACTCTCCTCAGCGCCGCGCGGAAGCCACAGAATATGTCGTCGAGAAGCGATGCCGGCGGCCAGTTGGAAGCCGTACATGGCGAGATCAGCGATGATGCAGGTCTAACCAAATCGCGAGGCTGTGTGATAAGTCAGCGGTGATGGGTGTTGGGAGGAGTGGGAGCTGAAGTAAGGAGACGCGGCCGGCTTGGTGGAGAAAAACCGAGTCAGAACCGGCTCGGATTCTCAAAAAAAGCTTGACCCGTTCTTACCTGTCGGCAGATGGGACGCCGCGAAGAACAAAAAGCGCAGCCCGCAGCTCTTAGGTGACTGCTGCCATGAGTTTCTGCACTCCGATCAGGTTGCAGACCCGCTTCAGGTTGTAGGCCAGGACGGTGAGATTGATTTCCGTTGTTACCTTCTCTTTGCCGCGACAGAGGAAGTAGTCATAGCCAAAGGAACGTTTGATGGTGCCAAAACAGTGTTCGATCAGCGCTTTTCGCCGCCGCATCAACTGCGGGTTGTGGTGCACCCGTTCGGCCATCTTTTCCTGCACTTCTTCTCCCGCCAGACGGGTGATCCGCCGATTCTCTTTATTGCGTGTGCATTGCGCTTTCAAGGCACACCGGCCGCACGCCCTGGTCTCATAGTAAGAGATGGCACGACCCAGTTCGTTGGTGCTAAAGCGATAGGTCAGTTCTGCGCCCGCCGGACAGATATAACAGTTCTTCTGCGGGTCATACTTAAAACGCTCTTTTCCGTAGAGCCCCAGCTTGGTGTTAGCACTGGTCAAAGGCTTGTCGATGTAAGGAGTCACTCCGATCTCTTCGCACAGCAGGATCTCCTTCCCGTTGTAGTAGCCTTTGTCGGCTACCACGCTCAATTTCTTCTGGCCCAAAGCGTCCTGCGCCTGCAACGCCATCGTCCCCAGCGCTCCTGAGTCGCTGGTTGTCTGAGTCACTTCGCTGGCAATGATCAAACTGTGCTTGGCTTCAACTGCTACCTGCACGTTGTAACCCACCTGTGAACCATGCCCCATGCTCATCGTTCGGCTGTCCGGATCGCTCAATGAGACTTGTCCTTTGTCTTTGACTTCCTCCTCCATGGTGCGCAGTTCCTTTTGGCGCTGCTGTAACTGCGCAATCTTCTCTTTTAACTCAGTAGCACTCATTCGCTCCGGGCAGGTCTGCTTGCCTTCCTCGGCATCCACCCGGTCCAGCTCTTGCAGGTAACTGCTCACCTTCTTTTCCGCTTCCTTGAGTAACAGTCGCACCCTGGCCGCACTGTAGTTGCGCCCCTTGGCATTCTGCGCCTTGATCTTGGTCGAGTCGATCGCCACCAGTTCGCCCCCGAATAACTCCAGCTTGCGGCACAGCAGAATAAAATCACGGCAAACCTGTTTGATCCCCGACCCGTTCTGGCGCCGGAAATCAGCGATGGTCTTGAAGTCGGGCCGCAGTCTGCGCAACAGCCAGATCAGTTCCAGGTTGCGGGCGGCTTCCCGTTCCAAGCCGCGACTGGAACGCACCCGATTCAAGTAGCCATAGAGATAAAGCCGCAGCAGATCGCCCGGATCGTACGGCGGCCGTCCAGTCTCAGGCAGCTGCGCCCGGGCAAACCCGGCCCCTTTCAAATCGAGCTGGCCCACGAAAGCGTCGATGAAACGCACCGGGTTCTCCGGAGCGATGTAATCCTCCAGCGCCTCCGGTAAAAGCAGTATTTCCTCCCGATCGCTCCCGCGGATGTAATTCATGAAAAGGGAGCTTGCCAGAAGCCCGCCCCTTTGGGTACAAGAAAATCATCCGACAGATGAAAAACTTTTCACACAGCCTCGCGATGGAGCGAACGGCGGACCGCTCCGCGATTAACTTTTGAAATGACTTCCACACTTCCACTCCGACCAACGCGGGCCCTCGTCCGCCGTCGCTCATCTTGTTCTCGTTAGACCTATGCGCTTGCACGTTCTCTCGTTTCTATTATTCGCCGCGACGACCGTTGCTGCACCAAATGACACCGTGCAGACAATGCGCGGACGACCAATTCCTTGCGAACTCGATGTGCCGGCGTGGTGGAAGATTGTCAGCGATGAAGGCTATCGTATCTTGGCTATTGGAGATGGCGCAGGCTTGATGCTCGGTCTCAATCCGCAAAACCTTGGGGACCCTTCTGCCGCCGTAAAAGTCGGCAAAAATATGGCGACGAAACAGGATCCGAACGCAAAAGTTAGCGAACCCACCCCCATTACAATCGACGGCCATAAGTGGCTGCAGTTTACTATCACTTCGACCGGTGAGGGAGCTACAATGACATTCCTTGTATATTCCTATTCCGGGCCAGAAGGCACCTTTGTGGTGATCGGCTACACCGCGGCCGAACAATTTGAGTCGAAGCGCGATCTACTCACACACTACATGAACACATTTCGATTCCCGAAGGTGACATCCCCGCCGTGAACGGGTCTAACCAGACGGGAGGCTGTGTGAAAAGTTTTTCATCTGTCGGATGATTTTCTTGTACCCAAAGGGGCGGGCTTCTGGCAAGCTCCCTTTTCATGAATTACATCCGCGGGAGCGATCGGGAGGAAATACTGCTTTTACCGGAGGCGCTGGAGGATTACATCGCTCCGGAGAACCCGGTGCGTTTCATCGACGCTTTCGTGGGCCAGCTCGATTTGAAAGGGGCCGGGTTTGCCCGGGCGCAGCTGCCTGAGACTGGACGGCCGCCGTACGATCCGGGCGATCTGCTGCGGCTTTATCTCTATGGCTACTTGAATCGGGTGCGTTCCAGTCGCGGCTTGGAACGGGAAGCCGCCCGCAACCTGGAACTGATCTGGCTGTTGCGCAGACTGCGGCCCGACTTCAAGACCATCGCTGATTTCCGGCGCCAGAACGGGTCGGGGATCAAACAGGTTTGCCGTGATTTTATTCTGCTGTGCCGCAAGCTGGAGTTATTCGGGGGCGAACTGGTGGCGATCGACTCGACCAAGATCAAGGCGCAGAATGCCAAGGGGCGCAACTACAGTGCGGCCAGGGTGCGACTGTTACTCAAGGAAGCGGAAAAGAAGGTGAGCAGTTACCTGCAAGAGCTGGACCGGGTGGATGCCGAGGAAGGCAAGCAGACCTGCCCGGAGCGAATGAGTGCTACTGAGTTAAAAGAGAAGATTGCGCAGTTACAGCAGCGCCAAAAGGAACTGCGCACCATGGAGGAGGAAGTCAAAGACAAAGGACAAGTCTCATTGAGCGATCCGGACAGCCGAACGATGAGCATGGGGCATGGTTCACAGGTGGGTTACAACGTGCAGGTAGCAGTTGAAGCCAAGCACAGTTTGATCATTGCCAGCGAAGTGACTCAGACAACCAGCGACTCAGGAGCGCTGGGGACGATGGCGTTGCAGGCGCAGGACGCTTTGGGCCAGAAGAAATTGAGCGTGGTAGCCGACAAAGGCTACTACAACGGGAAGGAGATCCTGCTGTGCGAAGAGATCGGAGTGACTCCTTACATCGACAAGCCTTTGACCAGTGCTAACACCAAGCTGGGGCTCTACGGAAAAGAGCGTTTTAAGTATGACCCGCAGAAGAACTGTTATATCTGTCCGGCGGGCGCAGAACTGACCTATCGCTTTAGCACCAACGAACTGGGTCGTGCCATCTCTTACTATGAGACCAGGGCGTGCGGCCGGTGTGCCTTGAAAGCGCAATGCACACGCAATAAAGAGAATCGGCGGATCACCCGTCTGGCGGGAGAAGAAGTGCAGGAAAAGATGGCCGAACGGGTGCACCACAACCCGCAGTTGATGCGGCGGCGAAAAGCGCTGATCGAACACTGTTTTGGCACCATCAAACGTTCCTTTGGCTATGACTACTTCCTCTGTCGCGGCAAAGAGAAGGTAACAACGGAAATCAATCTCACCGTCCTGGCCTACAACCTGAAGCGGGTCTGCAACCTGATCGGAGTGCAGAAACTCATGGCAGCAGTCACCTAAGAGCTGCGGGCTGCGCTTTTTGTTCTTCGCGGCGTCCCATCTGCCGACAGGTAAGAACGGGTCAAGCTTTTTTGAGAATCCGAGCCGGTTCTGACTCGGTTTTTCTCCACCAAGCCGGCCGCGTCTCCTTACTTCAGCTCCCACTCCTCCCAACACCCATCACCGCTGACTTATCACACAGCCTCACGCTGGAGCGAACCGCTGACCGGCGTGAAGTTTTACTTCTGATGACTTCAACACAGAAACCCGAAGCACGGCTCGCTCTCGTCAGCGGTCGCTCAGCTTATTCTCGTTAGATGCTAGCGCCGCGTGTTCTACAGCCGCTTGCACTGCTCGTCATCGTGCTGCTCAGTGCAGCAGTTGGGCGTGCCTCTAATGACGAACTCACGCAAGAAGACATCGCGAAGATCACAGTCGTTTGTCGATCCCTCCTTGGGCTCGAGGACTGGCGCCCGAAAGAAATATTCGCGAAGAAACTCATGCCTTACGTTCGGTCGAAAAACGCGCTCAAACAATCCAACCAGGTTGAGTGCAGCTTTCATTGCGGTGGCACGTTATTACTGCGCGGGGGTGGCGATATTTGGTACGGTTTCTCCAATCAGCCTATAAATGTCACTCACCGCATCGACACCGTCGCCTTGCACGTCCGCGGTAAGCGTATTTTCGCGGTCGGGCCGGGCCTGGACTACTCTCCATATCCATACTATGACACCGAGGCTAAGAAGCGATAACGCATCTAACAAAGCGCTGCAGCCGACGGCTACCCGTTGCGTGTTCACATTTTTTTATGACTAAAACAGTTCAGGGGATTATCAGCCTCGCTCCCGGTAGCCGCAGCTGAGCTTGTTCTCGTTAGATCTAAGCCATCATGTATGCGTCTTGTCCTTGCTGCCGTGCTGGTCGCATCATCTACGAGCCAAGCATTCGATCGTGGCGTTCGGCGTGCTGAAGCCCTGCGCGTTCTGGAGCACACGAAGCTGCGATCCAGTTGGCTATGGATACGTGAACCGAGATTCCTGCATCGGCCCGTCGCAGTTGTCCGTGCATGTGCATGCCGGCGTGAAGAGCGTATCTCAGTTCGTTTCTCGCAGACCGCTGGAAAACCTTTTCAGCAGGAAAGCTCGCGGCTGCTGGATGAGACACGGCCAATGGCGTCAGTCGATTTTCGCAGCCTTTTTTGACGCTCAGTGTGCTAGACCCATCGCACGCTATTACTGGCCGTCAGACGATCCGCTACATGTCGATGATTCGACGTGCAAGGACTACAATTCCATAGAATTCTAGTGCTTTGCACCTCTCCGGCATCGGTCGTTGCTACACAGCGACTTCTCGGGAAGTGCGACAGCAAGAACTCCGAACGAGATCAGTGTTCGGCGCTCGGTGTATCCTGAAGCATCTAACCAGGCGAGAGGCTGTGTGATAAGTCAGCGGTGATGGGTGTTGGGAGGAGTGGGAGCTGAAGTAAGGAGACGCGGCCGGCTTGGTGAAGAAAAACCGAGTCAGAACTGGCTCTGATTCTCAGAAAGAGCTTGACCCGCTCGTACCGGTCGGCACATGGGAGATCGGGAAGCGAAAGGAAGGCGCGGAAGCGGCCCTTAGCTGAGCGCCGCCATTAGTTGCGGTACTCCGATCAGATTACAAACCCGCTTCAGGTTGTAGGCGAGAACGGTGAGATTGATTTCCGTTGTAACCTTCTCTTTGCCGCGACAGAGGAAGTAGTCATAGCCAAAGGAACGTTTGATGGTGCCAAAGCAGTGTTCGATCAGCGCTTTGCGCCGCCGCATCAACTGCGGGTTGTGTCGCACCCGCTCGGCCATCATTTCCTGCACTTCTTCTCCCGCCATGCGGGTGATCCGCCGATTCTCTTTATTGCGTGTGCATTGCGCTTTCAAGGCACACTTTCCACAGGCCCTGGTCTCATAGTAGGAGATGGCGCGGCCCAGTTCGTTGGTGCTAAAGCGATAGGTCAGTTCCGCGCCCGCCGGACAGATATAACAGTTCTTCTGCGGGTCATACTTAAAACGCTCTTTTCCGTAGAGCCCCAGCTTGGTGTTAGCACTGGTCAAAGGCTTGTCGATGTAAGCAGTCACACCGATCTCTTCGCACAGCAGGATCTCCTTCCCGTTGTAGTAGCCTTTGTCGGCTACCACGCTCAATTTCTTCTGGCCCAATGCGTCCTGCGCCTGCAGGGCCATCGTCCCCAGCGCTCCTGAGTCGCTGGTTGTTTGAGTCACTTCGCTCGCAACGATCAAGCTGTGTTTGGCTTCAACCGCTACCTGCACGTTGTAACCCACCTGTGAGCCATGTCCCATACTCATAGCCCGGCTGTCCGGATCGCTCAGCGAAACTTGTCCTTTGTCTTTGACTTCCTCAGCCAAGGCTTTGAGTTCCTCCTGGCGCTGCTGTAACTGCGCGATCTTTTCCTTTAACTCAGCCGCGCTCAGTCGCTCCGGCCCGTCTTGCTTTCCTTCCTCGGCATCGACGTCATCCAGCTCCTTTAGATAACTGCTCACCTTCTTCTCTATTTCCTTAAGTAACAGTCGCACCCTGGCCGCGCTGTAGTTGCGCCCCTTGGCGTTCTGCGCCTTGATCTTGGTCGAGTCGATCGCCACCAGCTCGCCCCCGAATAACTCCAGCTTGCGGCACAGAAGAATAAAATCACGGCAAACCTGTTTGATCCCGAACCCGTTCTCGCGCCGGAAATCGGCGATGGTCTTAAAATCGGGCCGCAGTCTGCGCAACAGCCAGATCAGTTCCAGGTTGCGTGCCGCTTCCCGTTCCAGGCCACGGCTGGAGCGAATCCGATTCAAGTAGCCATAGAGATAAAGCCGCAGCAGATCGCCCGGATCGTACGGCGGCCGTCCAGTCTCAGGCAGCTCCGCCCGGGCAAACCCGGCCCCTTTCAAATCGAGCTGGCCCACGAAAGCGTCGATGAAACGCACCGGATTCTCCGGAGCGATGTAATCCTCCAGCGCCTCCGGTAAAAGCAGTATTTCCTCTCGATCGCTCCCGCGGATGTAATTCATGAAAACCGAGCTTGCCAGAAGCCCGCCCCTTTGGTACAAGAAAATCATCCGACAGATGAAAAACTTTTCACACAGCCTCGCGATCGAGCTGACTGCGAGCCGGCGTACGACCTCGTTCTTTATGACTTCTACACTTTCACCCGCTGCAACGCGCGCTCTCGCTCGCAGCAGCTCATCTTGGTCTCGTTAGGTCCATGCGCATCGTGTTGCTCATTTCTCTGATGGTGGTTGCGCCGTTAGCAGTGTTGAGGGCAGCGACACCGCTGGACACGCAGTATCGTTTCCAGGTCGAGAATGGCATCGTCACGCTTTTCCACCTCAAGAGCGGTAAGGTGTTGGAGAGAACGAATCTTGCGGAGTTCATGGTCGCGCCGACGCGCGACAAGCTGCGCCACCTGGCACTTGACCTAACTGCGGCAGTTATTGCTGGAAATGGCGCGAGGGAACACTCTGTCGATCCGAGTACACCGGTGTGGTACTTCTGTCGAAAAAGAAAAGGCGTCTGCGGGAGCATGCGTCACAGCTACAGTCGAGCATGGAATTGGGTTTTTCATACTCAGCGACAAGGAGAGCGCCGGTCGATATGAAGCTATTGTAGAATGTGGCGTAGCGAAGATTGGACCTACTCCGAGCGGCGGCAAAGATCTAACCCCTATGAGGGGTGTCAAAGATAAGTTTCAGGATCGCGGTTACATGGGTTTGTTAGTTTTTGAGGTTCGGAGCTGGTTTGGAACGTTTCCGCTTCTAGTGCTCGCTTTGGTTTGTTCAGCGGCTGATACTCCTATCCGCGCATGTCGATGTAATTTGCGACAGCGCAATGTGACTTATTCCGTCTCGGTGAAGCGGAACGGGGCGCGGTCCAATCTAAAGCGACGAAGCTCGTCGTTTTTAACGGTTCAGGTTAGATCCCGGACACACGCCACGTTCCAAAACTGTTCCCCTCGAACTGTAAACAGTTAAATAGTTAGGCCGAGCTGGTCGGCGGTGCAGCGTCCGGTGTGCACACGCCATAGATCAACGGCCAGTCGGCGCGCTACGGCGACGATCGCTTTTTTGCGTTGTGCGCCGGTGGCGGGTGCGCCTTTGGCCAAAACGCGCAGACGCTTTTTCACTGGCGGATATTGCGGTTGGAAGCGCACCATGCGCCAGGCACACTCCACCAGGGCGGCGCGAAGCCGCGGGTTGCCTCGTTTGGTCACACTGCCCGCGACTCGTTTGCTCCCACTGCTGCGTTCGCCGGGACATAGTCCGGTGTAAGAACTGATCGCGCGCCGATTGTTAAACCGATGCCAGTCGCAAATCTCACGCGTGAGCACCACGCTGGTCAACTTACCGATTCCCGCCGGGATAGAACCCGGAGCGGCTGCTTCCAATTCACTGGTTAGGGCGTCAATCTGCTTTTGTAAACTCAATAGGGCTGGTCGCGCCACATCCAGCCGTAGTGTCATCCAGTCCGGCAGATGCTTACCCAATCGGCTCCAAGTCTGTTCTTTCCACCAGTGCGCCGGCGCCGGCAGCGCATGATTGATCAACAGACTGCGCCCCTGCGCTTCAAGCTTTTGCCGATGATGTACCAACTGTTCGCGTTGCCGTGAAACATGCCGGGCTTGTTCCTCCGCTTCGCTCGGCACCCGAATCACCGCCAGTTCCAGCGTGTTGCCTTCCACATATCGCGACAACCGCTGGCACAGCGTCGCTGCATCGCGCGGATCAGTCTTCACTCCGGTTGATTGTTCATCGAGTTTACGCGGCGCGATCACGTAGCAATGCGCTCCGGCGGCTTCCAGTTGCCGATAAAGCCCAAAGCCAAACCCGCACGCTTCGTACACCACGTGAACACTGTGACCACTTCGCAGCAGCCCTTCTACCCACGGCACAAACTCACAGGGCGAAAAACGCCGCGCTGCTTTGGGCAGCAGATGATCGTATTGTGCCACCACCACGTACACCATGGCGTGCATGTCCAACCCAAGCTTGATGACCGAGCCAGAGAGTTTTACTTTACCAACGGCGCCCTCGAGTGAGGTCGCCCCTTCGTCATGAACGATTGTATTTTTCATAGAGCGGGTGAGCTTAACCCCTTGCCCGCTCCCTTACATGGCTAACCGCTCCAGCGAACCGCTGACCGGCGGTCGGTCAGTCCCTGAAATTCTTGAAGTTCGTGGCGACGCCGAACTCGCGACTGCGCACGAATTGAATGACAGTCTGCAGCTCGTCTTTCTTTTTCCCTGTGACGCGAATTTGCCGGTCCTGCAGCTGGCTTTGCACTTTGAACCCCTGAGACTTGATCGCCTGGATGATTTCCTTGGCCTTGTTGCCTTCGAGGCCTTGTTTGATTTTCAATTCCTGACGGGCATGACCGACGGATGAGATCGCGGGTTCTTCCTGCTCGACGTTTCGCAGGTCCACGCCGCGCTTCGACAATTTACCGATCACAATTTCTCTGAGCGCTTTCAAATGCGTCCCGTCATCTGCAATCAAAATAATCTTGTCCGGTTCCGGATTGATCTCGGTTTTTGCGTCCTTTAAATCGAACCGGGTAGTGAGTTCTTTGCGCGCCTGATTGAGCGCGTTGTCGATCTCCTGCTTATCGATTTCAGAAACGATGTCGAACGAGGGCATGGCTTTGAATTTCAGAGTTCAGATCGCAAATTTCAAATTTGGAGATAGAGAAATCCTGTTACGGATTGGCCTCGCCAATCCTGATTGTTCCCTCATCGAGACCGATCTTGATTGTCGCTTCGCCTCCACCGTTGACGATCTGATCGATCTTCGTTACCGCGGCATCCGGATTGCTGGTAATCGGGACATCACTGAAATCATTGGCGATTCTCCCGTGCTTAACCTCGGACATGAGATGAAAAGCTGCCTCGCCGGGCAACCAGACCGAAGCGTTTCCCTGTCTCATATTCAGCTCGGCTGAGAACTTTTTGTCTTCCCACCACTCGTAGGAGAGCGTGAGCGTGCCGCGGTTCATTGTCAGATTCCAAATTCGTAAAACAGTTGTGGACAGAAATCCATCCGTCACCCAGCTGCGCGCGCATCGCTCGCCCGTGCATCGCCTCCAGACGAACTTGGCCAGCGCGCAATTTGAGCGCGGAAATGCTAGCCGTTGCCGGAACAGTAATGGTGTAATCGACCGTGCCCGACCGATCGGAGAGCGCCCAGGTTGGCTGCGGAGGAAATTTCGTGGTGACTGAAACGTTGCCCGGTGTTCTGGAGACCTCGATGGTGATCTGGTTCAACCGGTCGCGGCTATACGCTTTCTTAACTGCTCGCACCCGCAGCTCGTCAGTATCTGATCCATAAACGACAATGGCGCCGTCGCGGTTCTGAATAGTTATATTTGCTTCAGGCTCGACCGGGTAGACTTGTTCGACAGTTTCTTCCAGCACGCCCTTGTGCGGCGCGCCGCAGCCGTTGACGGTCACCAACAGCGCGACAAGAATTGCACAAAGCTCCGCTGGTCGCCCCTGGCAAAAATTTCCTCGGCGCGCTCGCTGCCACATCGCGATATTCAACGGCTCCTAACGCGAACTATTCCGACGAATGTTCCGGCTCCAGCTCCTTATGCATAGCCCGGTATGCTTCTTCTTCAGCCGTGCTCCACGGGCCGGTTTGATCAATAAACCAATGCTTCGCAATATCGGTTTGGCCGATCTCTGTTTTCGCGCAACGGCGATCGATGATTTGGTAATAACGATTGCCGGTTTTCTCATCTCGATCTTTCACCCAAAGACCAGCCTGATTTACCACGTCGGCTAATTCCTCTGAATTGTCCGGCAGGAACGCCGCGGCCTTGATCGCGAGCGCGCCAGCAATCAGCCGATAATGAAAACGAATATCGGGCTCGATTTTGCTCGCGGTGAGCCGCTGAATTTCCTTTCGGGACGCTTTCAGCGCGATCGGCACGTTTTTTTCTTTCTGATTGCCATCTTTGTCGTACGAGATCTGTTGGTAAAATCCGGAACGCCGCTGTTTGGCTAGATCGGGAAATTCAAACGCCCCGCTGTCTGCAAACGCATCCGGTGCGACCTCGGTCCCCATCAATTCCATTCCGTCGTAGCGCGCCAGCCAGGCTGCAGTGAACCATGCGTGCGCGCGTTCGTTCTTCGAAAGTTTTTCGTTGGCCCCGTCGTTCAGCGCCTTCACGTATTTGTTGAGCACTTTGTCATATGGCGGCGACATATACGGCCCGGCTTCAGCGTAACGATCTTCACGAACCAGCCGGCGGCCGAGTAAATACCTTAGCTTCGCATTATAATCTTCGCCTTCCTTCGGTGGCGGAGTCTCGGGCAAAGCATCGACATATTGTTTCAATTCTTTTGTGGTGAGAACGCGTTCGGCCACAAACGCGGCATCGTTCCAAAGGTGCCCTTTGAAAAGCGTATCGAAGGCTTGAACAAAATCGCCGCGCGCAAGCCGAAGTCCGCCAAGATCGCCATGTGCGCTTTGGCCCCAGCCCCAATCCGGGCCTTCGGGAAAATAATCGTATTCTGTCCACTTCTCATCATTCCCCGCGGACGGAGTGTAGGCTGGCGCACTCCGCAACGATTCCACCGCTTGCGCCATGGTTTTGGCGGCTTCGGCGGGTTTGCCAGCGCGGCGTTGCAACTTTGCCTGCAACCAGAGCGCAGCGCCGCTGTCGCCTTTACTCAACTCCAGCCAATGGGCTGCACCTTTGTAATCTCCGTTGTTGTATGCGACCCATCCGAGGTACTCCGCGTCCTCGATGCTGCCGAGGTTCGCTTGTTTGATCATGTTAAGCCAGCGCGCGCAACGATTCACCGGCGCCGCTTCTGAGTCAGACGGATAAAGATCGGGCGAGGTGGCGGTTGCCAGAATGTGCACCGTGACCAATCGCCGCAGCAACGGATCCTGCGCCGCCGCTTTTAACTTCGAAACTTCCTTTTGCTCCTCCTCCTGTTTTTGTTCATCGTTCCACGAACTTCTCTCGTCTGGTTCGGGGCCGTAATTCAGCATCCCCTCAACCGGCTCGCGATCCGGGATAAGCGCTTTGAGGGAAACAACCGCGCTCGGGTCGCCCAGAGCAAGTTGGGTCAAAAATAATGGAGCTGCTTTCTCGGGATGTTCCTGCTTCCATTCGGCGCGCCCTTCCCAGCCATAACTTTCCGCCGCCAGGCCTAACGAGTCCGCAAATCCGGCTTTTGCGAATTCGCGGGTACGTTGGAACCATTGTGACGCGCTTTGGTAATCGTTCGTTTTGAGCCCAAGTTTTCCTAGCATGAACGCCGCCCACACGGTGCGATAATGTCGATCTTGCTCCGGACGTTTGAGTAAGTCCTCCCACGCCTTGCGCGCTTCGTCCCAATTTTTATTCAGGTATGCGCCAGCGCCCCGATGATAATCCGCGAACTCTGAATCGAATTCAGCAGTTGGAGATGCCGACGTAATTATGTCGCGGGCGAGCTTGTGTTGCTCCTTTGCTTTCGTTGGATCGGGCGGCTTGATTCGTCCCTCCTTCAGGGCCGCATCAAAATCTTTAAGATCGGCGTCGCCGGTGGCCTGACTGAGATTGCTGTTGTCCGAAGCGTCCTCGTCACTCTTCTGCTCGGCCTTTTCTGAAACGACGCGTTTCTCTGTCGGATGAAATCCCTTGGCGAGCCGTCGCACTTCCAGGCCCCAGTAAAATTCCGGTGACCCATCCACGTTTTTGCCGCCCTGGTCCAGGTAAAAA
Source organism: uncultured Verrucomicrobiae bacterium (assembly GCA_963838045.1). Classification (GTDB taxonomy): domain Bacteria; phylum Verrucomicrobiota; class Verrucomicrobiia; order Chthoniobacterales; family UBA10450; genus Udaeobacter. Next base: position 20,174 of record CAWIPQ010000026.1, read on the forward strand.
TCGGGGCCGTAATATCCCGTCGCGTACAATCTGCTCAGGAAAAACAGCGTCGCCCCAACCGCCACCAACGATCTAGCGAAGTGGGCCATTTTGATTAGAGAATTGGACTCGCAGATTAGTCGGTTGGTCAAAACGAAGCCAGCCGATTTTACGAGTCGCCCCTGGCGGTAGTCGAAAGCCGTTTTGCGCAACAGAGTTAAACACGGCGAGACCATTTTCCGATCGAAGGCTCCAACCGCTAAGTGCGTCGGACGCTTCCAATCCTGCCTGGCTCCATTTCGCAGTTACATTCAAGCTTAGTTGCTCGTCCGCTTCGCCTGCGTTCACGATTGACAGATCGACCGGGTTCGCGCCTTCCTGTCGGACGCTAAGTTGGTGTTTCGGAGGCCGGCCCGCCATTACCGCTGTTAAAGTCGGCCAGCGCCAGTTGCGGGCGTCTGTCGCAATGGGAACACGGTACCAAATTAGTTCACGCAATTGTCGCGGCCGCAACTTTTGCCATTGGTTAATGAGCGCCGCGATTTTGTCGGCGTCGGCGCCGAATTCCAAAATCCGGGTGTTGGGCGGCCATGAGGGTTGAACGCTGTCCATTGCCACGCTCAACAGTTTTCCGCTCGGAGCGTAACCAGCGGCACAACGATATGTCGGCAGCGCGACCGAAAAAGGCATTCCCAGTTTCCCGGCTCGAGCGACCCATCCCTGCGCCAGTTTGGAGTCGCACAAGGTCGCGCTCCCACCAGCCGAAATCGGCACCGAATGAACTTGCAACACGTAGCCGTCAGTCTCGCGCACAAGCGAACGGAATTCCGGCTCATCCAGCCAAGAGGGTAAAACCGTTATCACAAATCGAACTGGATGTACGATTGGTTGCAACATCCCCAACCACGTGTGATACCCGGCAAGTTTCTTTTGTGCGCAATCGAAGTCGAACTGGAACTCTTGAATTTTAACGTCGTGCGCACGAGCGTCATCGAGAAGTTGCTTCGTCACATCGATAATCACGCGCGCCGGCGCATCATCTGTGCGGAATGGCCCGGCAAAAGGTGCAACACGCAGCGCAAGCGAACATTGTTGAACCTCCCGGTGCACCGCTTCCCAGTCGATTGACGATTTGACGATCTCCGGAGTCTTGCCGCCGAAGCGGATCTCCGCTCCAAGCAGAACGACACCATCCATCCGTTGTTTGGCTTGCCGGAGCGAATCAATCACCGCTGGGGTCCATTCGCGTTGCCAGACATAGCCACGTTGTCGCAACGGCCCCGAAACGTTCACTTGGGAGCGATTGCATCCAGAGAAAGCGAAGATGATCGCCCACCAGATTGTGATCGATTGTAATCTTATACCCACAGTGTGCGATCGAACGTCCGATATTGGATCGCCTCACTCACATGCTCCGGCAAAATATCGGTCTTGCCCTCAAGATCGGCGATAGTACGTGAGACCTTCAAAATACGATCGTAAGCGCGGGCGCTTAGGTTCAATTCGCTCATTGCCACACGAATCAAATCCTGTGAATCCTGGCTGAGTTTGCAGTGCTGTTTCAACTGCCGCGTCGCCATGCGCGCATTGCAGTTTACTTTGCTGCTGTCGCGAAACCGGTCCTGCTGGCGTTCCCGTGCGCCGACGATGCGTTCACGAAGGGCAGTGGAAGATTCCTCCGCGCGTTCGCTGGCGACGTCGCGATACTCGACGGCAGGGACTTCAATATGCAGGTCGATGCGATCGAGCAGCGGGCCGGAGATGCGTTGACGGTATCGCTGTACCTGCACAGATCCACACCGGCATTCGCGCTTGAGATCGCCGAAGTACCCGCAAGGGCAGGGGTTCATCGCGGCCACCAGCATGAACTCGGAAGGAAAAGTGACGCTGCCTGCCGCGCGAGACACAGTGACTTTTCCGTCCTCCAGCGGCTGGCGCATCACCTCCAAGGCCGATCGTTTGAACTCCGGCAGCTCATCAAGAAAAAGTACACCATTGTGGGCGAGGCTTACTTCGCCTGGATTCGGAAATGTGCCGCCTCCAAGCAGACCAATATCGCTAATCGTGTGATGCGGCGCGCGGAAAGGTCGCGTGGACACGAAAGATTGTTCGGTGTCGAGGAGGCCGGCGATGCTGTGAATCTTCGTCGTCTCGATCGCCTCCTCAAGGGTGAGCGGCGGGATAATCGTCGGCATTCGTTTGGCCAGCATCGATTTGCCCGAGCCCGGCGGCCCGATCATCAGGACGTTGTGACCGCCGGCAACAGCCACTTCGATGGCGCGTTTGACGTGGCCCTGGCCTTTGACGTCGCTGAAATCGACGTCGTAAGCCTGATGCGCGGCGAAGAATTTGCTGAGATCAGCGCGTGTGGGCAGAAGTGCGAGTTCACCGCGCAAAAACCCAAACGTCTGCCGCAGATTTTGGACACCATAGATGTCGATTTTGTCGACCATGGCGGCTTCGAGCGCGTTTGCCTCGGGAACGAATAAAGCGCGTTTTCCCCGGCGCCGCGCCTCAAGCGCAACGGGTAAGACGCCTTTAACAGGCCGGACTGAGCCGTCGAGTGCCAATTCACCCACGAAGCTGAAATTTCCGAATGGCGAACTGTCGAGTTCTTCCGTCACCGCGATCATCCCGAGGGCAATTGGCAGATCGAAGCTCGGCCCTTCCTTTTTAATGTCTGCGGGCGCAAGGTTTATCGTGGTGCGTCCGCGTGGCCAGTAATAACCGCTGTTCGCGATCGCGGTGGTGACTCGATCCCGACTTTCTTTCACCGCCGCGTCTGGAAGTCCCACAATGACAATGACTGGCTCGCCGCCCGCGCCATTTACTTCTATTTCCACCTCGTACGCATCGACGCCGTAAACCGCGGCCGAGTAAATTTTTGCCAGCATAGCCGAACGAGAGTTGCAGAAATCAAGGTTCCAGAAAAGCGTCAAATATTCGTCCCGGATCAGATACAACGGAGCGGCCAAATTATTGTCAAAACATTTAAGGGAGGGGTCGGTTAAGCTGCATGTACGTGCCAGAAAAACCTGCATATACTAGCCAGAAAAACCCCTAGAAAAAAAATTGAACATTAGACATCCAATGGTTGTCACAAATTCGAATATTTAACCTTGTTAAATACTTCACTCGGATGCTACAACGCGCGATCAACGAGTCGTGGACGAATACAAATTATTGCAAGGTGTCGATTCAATTCCCCCAAATGAACGATGAAAAAGAGTTATATGGCTGCTGAAGATAGCGATACCGGAATAAAGATTTACCTGCGCGAGATCGGGCAAATCCCGCTGTTGACGCCGGAACAGGAGATCGAGCTGGCCGCCAAGATCAAGAAAGGCGACCGCGAAGCGCGCGCTCTGATGATCCGGTCCAACTTGCGTCTTGTGGTGAAAATCGCCCATGATTACGCGAACCTGGGGCTACCGCTTCTCGATTTGATTTCCGAAGGGAACATCGGGCTGATGAAGGCGGTCGAGCGGTTTGATCCGGCAAAAGGCGGAAAACTAAGTACCTACGCCGCATGGTGGATCAAGCAGTCGATCAAGCGGGCATTGGCGAACCAGAGCAAGACCATTCGTCTGCCCGTGCATCTGGTGGACAAGATCTCCAAGATGCGTCGCGTTTCGCTCCAAATGAGTGAAGAGCTCGGCCGGGAACCGACAGACGAAGAGCTCGGCGACGAAATCGGCATCGCCAGCGGAAAAGTTTCTCAACTCAAGACGGTTTCGATCCGTCCCGCTTCGCTCGACGCGCCGATTAGCGACGATGATTCCACTGAGTTTGGGGAAATCGTCGGCGATGAGGAGGCGCAGACGCCCTTCGAATTGTTGCGGGACAAAAACCTGCGCAATGAGGTCGGCGGGCTTTTAGACGTCTTGGACGATCGCGAGAAGAAAATTATTTTCCAGCGCTTCGGTCTGGACGGTGGAAAACCTAAAACTCTCGAGGAAGTCGGTAAGAAATTCGGTGTTACCCGGGAGCGAATTCGACAGCTGCAAAACATCGCGCTATCGAAACTTCGCCGCGCGCTGGCTAAAAAAGAGCGCCCGGTGGACGTTGAACTGCCGGTGGAAGCTTAAGCTTCCGACCGTGCCGAACTGCGGACAGAGGACCGCCCGAAGCAATCGGGCTGTGGTCATTCTAGAACGCGCAGTTGAATCGAATCGATCATTGCGCGGCCCATGGTTACGTCGCTGACAATCACCATGCGATTGCCGGATGCTGCCAATTTGTTTCTGCGCAAAAATTTCTCCGCCGACGCGATCGTTTCGTCCGCGTTTCTGCGGAACTCGATACGAAATGGTGAAACTCCCCAATAAAGCCCCAGTTGCCGGTAAACTTCTTCGTTGGGAGTGAAAGCAAAGATCGGGGCGCGTAGCGGACGCAGATTGGAGGTGTAACGCGCCATTCTGCCGTGCAAAGTAAAGACGACCAGCTTCGAATCCGGTATCGAGTCGGCCAACATCACGGCAGAAGCCACCGTTTTCTGCCGAACATTTTCGAGCAACGCATCCTTGGCATACCCAGCGCCGCCGCTTCGCTCGATGCGTATTGCCACACGCTTGAGAACTTCAACGCATTCTACTGGATAGCGGCCAAGCGTTGTTTCAGCAGTCAGCATGAGCGCATCGGATTGTTCAAATACTGCGTTGGCTACGTCCGTGATCTCGGCGCGCGTGGGCATGGGATTTGTGATCATCGATTCCAACAATTGCGTGGCAACAACGACCGGTTTGCCAAAACGAATGCATTTTTTCACAATGCGTCGCTGGATGATTGGCAACTCCTCGATTGGGCATTCGATTCCCAAATCGCCACGCGCGACCATGATCACATCCGCGCCTTCGATCATCTCTTCGATCGAGCGGACGGCGAGTTGATCCTCAATTTTTGCAACGATCTGCGCCTTGCTGTTTCTCTTCACCAGGAGCCGGCGCAGCTGCTCTATGTCGCGCCTTTCCCGCACGAAGCTCAAGGCGACAAAATCCACTCCAAGCTCCGTGCCGAGCGCAACGTCGGCGATATCCTTCTCAGTAAGCGCCGGTAGATTCACATGAATGCGGGGCAGGTTAATATGACGCCGCGAACCGAGCACGGCATGCGTCAAAACCTTTGTGCGCACCCGATCTCCTCCTTTTTTCAGCACCACCAATTTGATCAAGCCATTGTCGACCAAAATCGTGTCGCCAACCGTCACATCCTCCGCGAACCCGGGATAATTTACGTCCACGGAATAGGGCTCCGTACTTTGCGCGCCGCGCACTGTGAACTCCAGAACGTCCCCCGGCTTCAGTTGGATATTCGTTTTCAAATCGCCGGTGCGAATGGCGGGGCCTTGCGTATCGAGCAGAAGGGCAACAGGCCGGCCAACCTTTCGTGCGACTCTGCGAACCCGCGGCACAATCTGACGAACCCATTCGTGAGTCGCATGGCTCATGTTCAGCCGGAAAACATCAGCCCCCTTTTCGATAAGTTTCGTGATAGTCTCGGTTTTCTCCGTAGCCGGGCCGAGTGTGCAGATGATTTTGGTCTTGCGCACGAATGAAAAGAAGTGAATCCCATTAACACTGGGCTTCAGCCCAGTGCAAATCTGGAAAATGCAAACAGCCGTTTTAACGGCTTATCGATATGACCTTATGGGCTCCTGGCTATGAAGCCATACTTTTAGTCAAAATCTCGACAAAAAGGCGGCGCGCCTCTTTTACGCCGCCGCGCCACGTTGTCAGCCGTTTATCTTATTTTAGCTTTCCCTGAATCTCGTTCGCCGGATCGAAAGACGACCTAACCGTGCTGTCCCGCTAATTCGAGCCGGGATTTGGGATTTCCGTCCAGCTCTGTCCATCCCAATGTATCGTCATTGCCTGCTCACCAATCCCGACTGCCCAAACGTCATCAGGCGCGATTGCGTGAACGTCCTTCAGCGCATTGGTGTAAAATTCGCCAGGGCCAGGGTTAGGTGTTCTGACTGTTCGCCAGCTGACTCCGTCGTAGTGCATAGCGAGAGTGTGCCAGGCGCCCTCAAGGTCACGGGACTGGCCTACCGCCCAAACATCGTTGCTCGCCAAGGCGCACCCGGAGTAGAGAGAATTGCCACGCGGTGCCGTCCGCGAATTGCGCGTAAGTTGCCACACTGAACCATTCCAATGGTCGGTCAAGGCTAAGCCGCTTCCAGCGCCGAATGCCCATACGTCGTTGGATGCGATCGCAGCCACGCCGTAAAAGTTAGCGTAATTTCCAACTGATCCTGTCGGTGAAAACGTCCAAGCCTGACCGTCCCAGTGCAGAATCTCTGCCCTCGTAAGCGCCCACCCGACGGCCCAGATGTCATTTGGACCTATGACCGCGATCCCGGTCAGCGTATCATATGCGCCACTTTCACTCGGCACCACGCTCCAACTCGTGCCGTCCCAGTGTTCGACCAGGTTGAAATAATCGTGGCCGTTGGAAGAGGAGGAACCAACTGCCCAAACGTCGTTCGGTGCGATCGCGGCCACGTCATAGAGGGCAACGTAGGAGCCGGGGTTGACTGGCGGGACTATTTGCAGACTCGTGCCGTCCCAATGCAGGACATAAGCTCTATCGCTCACCACCCAGGTCTGGCCTACAATCCAGACATCGTTAGGCGCGACCGCCGAAACGCCGTACATTTGGCTTTGCTCAACGTTAGGTGGATTGGGAATGATGCTCCAGGCTTTGCCGTCCCAATGCTCGACCAGGGGAAAACTTTCCGACCCCTGATATTTGTAGCCAACCGCCCAGACGTCTTTCGAAGATAGACCGTCAACGGCGTAAAGCTCGCTGTCGCCGTTCCCGATTGGTCTTAAATTCGTTGACGGGCGCTGTTGTGCGGACGCGAGGTGGACAAAACCAAGAAATCCAACTGTCAGAACAAAAATGTCGAAGCATGTAATGACAGCCGTTTTTGTTTTATGATCGATGTCGTTCATGGGTTAGCTCCTTCATTTTTTTTGGCACGCATGAAAAGTGCGCTCAACCTTTCAAAAGTAACGCGCTTGTTACCTGTGATAGCCACCGGACAATCCGAAAAATAAGGGATTGCAAACTCGTATCCGCTTGGATGTGACAAACCGAACGCCGCGGTTAAACACCTGCTAATGCGGGCGTAATTGCAGTGACGACTAATACATCACATCACTGGTAGCTAACGGCAGTTTCGATGTGATAAACACAAGACGCGGCGCGCCTCTGTCAGGCGTGCCGCGTCGTGCCATCAGCGTTTTCCTATTGCAGCTTGGCTTGAGTTTCTTTCGCCAGGTCCAGATGCTCTTGAATAACCTTCGCCGTATCGTCGGCAAACTTCTTCACATCGGGATCGCTCCCGCTGCTCGCTTCCTCTTTAAATTCCGCAAGGTCCTTTTCGTGATCCTTAACCATCGCGTTCATGTAAGCCTTATCCGAAGTCCATTTACGCGGTATGCTCTTTGCCAGGGAGCTGGACTCCTTTTTTGGCAGCAATGGATTTGAGCTCATCGTTGGCTTTCCCATGATCGGTGACCATCCGCTTACCGAATGATTTCACGTCCTCGCTCTGCCCTTTTTCTTCAGCCAATTTCCCCATTGCGACTTCCATCATTCCGCCCTTTGCCGCTTTTTTCATGAAGGTCTTGTCTTTGGCGCTCAAAGAGGAACCTTCGCCAGTGGGCGTGGTCTCCGCCGCTCTGGCGACCGTGGCTAAACTTAGTGCCCCAATGATTAGGGCAAGGATAGATAACTGCGACACAATTTTAATTTTCATGGTTTTCTTTAGTTGATATGCGCCGGGAGATCTCCGGGCACACTTGAGAATCGAAAACGGCGCGCCCTTTGGACGCGAAGGAAATGCACTCCGTGTGTCTGCGGATGCGCCGGGCTTTAATCCGGGGGTATTTCGTTCGTATGAGCTTTCCACCCGCCGGGCCACGTCCCGGTAACCGTAATCGACTTCGTAAATCTGTTTCATGCAGCCCAGCGATTTTTCCGGCTCACTCAACCGCTCGTAAACGAGTCCGAGATTGTAAACGATCTCCTTCTTCATCGCGTCCATTGATAAAATCTCCTTCGACCCTTCTTCCAGTTGCTTTACTGCAAGATCGAGCATCCCGAGCTCGCCATAACAGCAACCCAGCAGGTTCATGGCTCTCAATCGAACGTGCGGATTTTGCCGCGCGCGCTGCAACTCCGGCAAAGCTTCGCGGCAACGTCCCGCTGTGAAAAGATTTTCACCGAGTTCGAACCGGAGTTGTAAATCAGTCGGATTCCGCGCCACCCGCTCTTCTGCGTCGGCGATGAGGATTTGTGCGCGGCTGATCCTGGCGGCGCGGAGTTTCGCAGATTTTTCCGCACACTGTTCGTCGTCCGCGCTGCAGGTCGCCAGAAATTCCTCGTGCGCAGCGATTTCGCTCTCAAGGGATTTAATCTTCAAATCGGAAATCTTCCGAAGCAATCCAGCGTCGCCGCCTTTGGTTAGATCGGAAGCATATTGATACCAGCGAATCGCTGATTCGAAATCATCCTTTTGTTCATTCAAGACGCCAAGGCGGCGCGCAAAATCGAGGTTTTTTGGTTCTGCCTGGTGACGCGCGTAAGTTTCGGCAATCTGTTGATCGAGCGCTTCGCCAGTAAGCCGCATCCGGCTCTGTTGCTCGAGAGAAACGGCTTCCTCCTTGTCTTTGATCAGGTCGCGATAACTTTCGGCTTGCGTCCAACCGCCTCGCTTCATCGAAGCGCGTGCCGAGGCGTCTTTGCCCAGTCGAATCGCTTGCGCATCGAGCGGCTTTATTGCCGTGATTTGATTGTAAGCTTCCACCTCGTTTTCGTGGTCCCCAAGCTCATGATACAAACGGCCAAGCTCGTTCAACACTTTCACGTCCCGTGGCTTTTCTTCGAGTAACGTTCGCAAAGCGAAAACTCCAATCTCAGGCCAACCGGCCGCCAGTGCGGCTTCCTTCAGCAACAGATTTGCCTGGTAGTTGTAAGGTTCCGCGGCCAAAACTTCCTCCAGAATTTCCACCGCGCGTTTCGGATCCTTTTTGATTTCGCGTTGCGCCTTTAGCGCGCCGAAGGACGCGGTCGAGATTTTGAAGAAACTTTTCCTGGCCGATTTGTTTTTGGTGACCTCCGCGCGTCGCAGCAGTTGGCGGCCGGTCAGAAACTCCGGCTCTTGTTTAAGGATTTCCTGCAAGAGTGAAATCGCATAATCGAAATTGCGCAGTTCAATGGCGGCCACTGCCTTTAGCCAGAGGGCTCGCAGCCCTTCGCTTAATTGCTTCTCAGTCTTGGCTGGCATATTTCGCGACAGCTTATCACAAAAACAAACGCATGCGGAAGCGCGCTCGGATAACTGTCCGGCTGCCACGGCGCAGAACGTCACAGCTCAAAAGGTTCTATTTATAACAGATCTAGCTGCGGCTTTTGCGAGTCCGGCATCAGCTTGGCTGATTTTTTCCCGCGCGGCTTTCGTTCCGGATCTGTGCGGCTTGACTTCTCGAGGTGTGCAAGAATCTCTTTGGCGCGATCGAGGATTTCCCTGGGTAACCCCGCCAGTCGCGCCACCTGGATTCCATAGCTTTTGTCGGCGCCGCCCGGGATAATTTTGCGAAGGAAAATGACCTGGTCGTTCCATTCCCGCACCGCCACATTAAAATTCCCGACGCCCTGCCGCTCCTCGGCAAGTTTAGTCAGTTCGTGATAATGCGTAGCGAACAGGCTTCGCGCTTTGATCTTGTCGTAAAGAAACTCGGCGACGCTCCACGCAATGGAAAGACCGTCAAAAGTGGAAGTACCGCGGCCGATCTCGTCGAGTATGACCAGGGACCGCTCAGTGGCGTTGTTGACGATGTTCGCCGTTTCATTCATCTCAACCATGAATGTTGATTGCCCTCGAGAGAGGTCGTCGCTGGCTCCGACTCTTGTGAAAATGCGATCCACGAGCCCGATCTCGGCGCACTCCGCGGGAACGAAGCTCCCAATCTGGGCCATTAACACGATAAGCGCGACCTGACGGATGTAGGTCGATTTACCGGCCATGTTTGGCCCGGTTACGATAGCCATCCGGATATTTTCGCCATCCAGCTCTGTATCGTTCGGCACAAACTTTTCCTCGACGAGATTTTGGTCGAGCACCGGATGCCGCCCATCTCTAATGATAAGCCGGAGCGATTCGTTTAACTCCGGCGGGCAATAACGAAGCAGTCGCGCGGTTTCCGCGAGCGCGCAGAGAACGTCGAGGACAGCGATCGCGTCGGCCGTCTGCTGGATTGGCTTGATTTCGCGCAAGGGTTCCTCGCGCAACTTTTGAAACAATTGGTACTCGAGGTTCTGAGCGCGCTCGTCTGCGCCGAGAATCTTTGCTTCTATTTCCTTCAATTCCGGTGTCACGAAGCGCTCGCCGCCTACTGTGGTTTGCTTGCGCGTGTAATGTGCGGGCACGTTCGCAAGATTCGATTTTGTGACTTCAATGAAATAACCGAACACGGAATTATAACGCACCTTGAGCGATTTAATGCCTGTCGCGGCGATCTCGCGCTCCTGAAGATGGCTTATCCAATTCTTGCCATCGCGCGAGCCCTGGCGTAACGCGTCAAGATCGGGATGAAAACCGTCTCGGAAAATGCCACCTTCTTTCACGGCGAGTGGCGGATCATCGACCAGCGCTTTGGTTAGCTTCTCTGCTAGTGCTGGCATTTCCTGAATTTCATTTTGCAGACAAACTGGTAGGGCGGGCTCGCCGAGCCCGCCGTCTTCTCGCAGGATCGCGAGCGCGCCCGGCGGTCGCGCCACTACCAAAATTACGCGCTCGATAAGTTTGCCCAGTTCGCGCTTGAGCACGGGAATTTGCTGGAGAGATGTTTTCAGCGCGACCAGATCGCGCGCGTTGCCGGAAGCCTGGCTTAATCGTCCGGTAGCACGCTCAATGTCCCGGATGGATTTTAACTCAGTACGCATGGACGCCAGCAAATCGGGCTCCTGTAAGAGGTCGGCGATGGTTTGTTGGCGTCGCTGCAATTCTGTGAGATTGCGCAACGGCTGCAAAATCCATGCGCGTAGTTTGCGGGCGCCCATCGGCGTGACGCTGCGGTCAAGAACGCCAAGGAGGCTCGCGTCGCGCTCGCCGCGCGATTCGACCAGCTCGAGGTTGGCTTGTGTAGCCGAATCGAGCAAAACGTAATCCGCCGGCGCGTCGCAGCGCAGCGATGTAAGATGGTCGATTTTTCGCCGCAGTTGATGTTTCAAGTAATGCACGATCGCCCCGGCTGCCGCGACCGCCGCGGGCATCTGCGCGCAACCGAATCCGTCGAGCGACTTGACCTTGAAATGTTCGCACAGGGTGAAGATCGCCTGTTCCGGCAGAAACGCGTAGCTGTCGTATTCCAGCGCCTGCTCCATTTCACCGATGCATGCTTTCTGTTCCGAGCTGATCAGCAGCTCGGCGGGTGAAACGCGCGCCAGCTGATTGAGCAACGAGTCTTGGTCCTGCGCCTGAGTTAGTCGAAACTCACCGGTGCTGAGATCGGCATACGCGAAACCAAACACGCCCCCGTCGGCATAGATTGCCCCGAGATAATTCGCGCGCCTGGCATCGAGCCAGCTTAACTCGCTTACCGTCCCCGCGCTGATGATCTGCGTGACTTCGCGATCCACAATTTTGCGGCCGCGCTGTGGCTGACTCATCTGATCGCAAATGGCGACGCGGCGCCCGGCCTTGATCAATCGGCGAATGTACCCGTGCGCCGCATGATAAGGAACGCCGCACATGGGCACCCCATTCCTTTTGGTCAGCGCCACGTTCAGCAGTCCCGACGCTTCTTTCGCGTCGTCGAAAAACATTTCGTAGAAATCACCAAGCCGAAACAGCAGAAGTGTATCGGCGGGAATACTTTTCCGCAGTCGCTGGTACTGCTGCATCATCGGAGAAAGCACATCCTGCATGATGGAGTTTACCTTGCCCGCTTCATCCGAACCATACCAGAACGAGTGAGTGGGTCTTTTTTAGTAGAGACAGGAATAAAAAACAATGGCGAATGCGCTGTAATTACAACTGCTAACGGCAGGGGAAGCGCTCGGGAAAGTTGTTACACAATCAACGTTAAAAACCCTGTTTCGGCTTAATTTGACGGGCAGGTCTGTGCCGAGTAGGCTCCGGCTCCGCCGATCTACAGTATTTCCAAAGCGAGGAGAGTGATTATTGATGCCAGAAGTCATTGTGCGCAAAGGTGAACCGGTCGACCGCGCATTGAAACGGCTGAAAAACAAGCTGGATGCCGAGGGCATTCTCGATGAGGTCCGCCGTTTGCGAGCTTTCGAGACGCCGTCGCAGAAGCATCGCCGCAAGGCGAGAGCGAACGCCAAGCGCGGCCGAATGAAGTTCCGATTCAATGCATAATCGAAAACGTTAAAGGAGTCACAACGTTACAAAGCTAAAAGCCGATTCCGGCGAGGCATTGTAACGGTGTAACTTCTTTAATACTTTAACCTTCTTCGAAAAGCTCGCCGATTGCCTGCACCAGCCCGTCGATATCGTGGCGGCGGGCCTCTGCGTCGACGTTATGTCCCAGGTCACGGATGGTCTTTGACGTGATCGGTCCAATGCTGGCGATGCGGATTCCTTTCGGCCATGGCAGACCGAGAGCGAAAAAGTTTTCCGCGGTTGAAGAACTGGTGAACGTGATCAGGTCCGCTCCATTCTCCGCCAGTTGCCGCCGTGCGCCGCTGGTGTCGCGCGTCTCAGGGACCGTGCGATAAGCGAATGCTTCATCCACGATTGCGCCCGCGGCCGAGAGTCCCTTGGGCAAAACGTCGCGGGCCTTTTCCGCGCGCACGACAAGGATGCGCATATTCTCGATGCTTCCCTGTTTCTTGAATTCGCGCACCACCTCTTCTGCTACGAATTCCTCCGGCTGAAGGTCGACGTGCAGGTGAAAATCCTTCAGGCGCTGCGCCGTAGCCGGTCCGATAGCCGCGATGCGCGCACCACCGACCTCGCGAGCGTCATCATAAAGCTTGAAGAAAATGTCGAAGAAGGCTTCGACTCCGTTTACGCTCGTAAAAACGATCCAGTCGTACGTGTGTGCGTCCTGCACCAGTTCGGCGAATTCGCGCAGATTGGTGGGCGGCTCGATCCGAATGGTTGGCAATTCGATGACGTGCGCGCCAAGTGCGCGGAGCTTATTGCTTAGTCCGCCAGCCTGTTTTCGCGTTCGAGTAACGACGATCCTCTTTCCCAGAAGCGGGCGCTTCTCGTACCAGTTGAGGGTGTCGCGCAATGAAACAACGTCGCCAAATACAGCCACGGCCGGTGCTTCAAAACCATTCGCCACAGCTTTTTGCGCGATATTCGAAAGCGTGCCCGTCAACGTCTTTTGCTGACCGGTTGTCGCCCAACGAACGAGCGCGACCGGCAAATCGCTGCGTACGCCTCGCTTTAGCATTTCGCTCGTGACGCTTCCGAGGCGCTCCACGCCCATTAGCATCACTTGTGTGCCGCCAAGTTTTGCCAGTGCGTCATAATCGATTGCGGTTTCCGTTTTCGTCGGGTCTTCGTGGCCGGTGAAGAATGTTACATGTGAGTTGTGCGCCCGATGCGTAATTGGAATGCCTGCATAAGCCGGCCCGGCGATGGCGGATGTGATTCCAGGCACAATTTCAAATGGAATTCCCGCGCGGGCGATCTCCTGCGCCTCTTCAGCGCCCCGACCGAACACAAACGGGTCGCCACCTTTTAGTCGAACGACCTGCTTTCCTTCACGCGCTTTGTCGAGCAGCAGCGCAGTGATCTCCTGTTGGGTCCGGCTTCCGCCCGATTGTTTTCCGGCATAGATGATTTCTGCGGAATCCCGTGCCCAGCCGAGCATATCTGGATTTGCGAGATGATCGTAAACGATCACATCTGCAGCCTCGATGCACTCTTTTGCGCGCAATGTCACCAGACCGAGATCACCAGGACCTGCGCCGACCAGGTACACTTTTCCATTCGTGCTCTCGCTCTTGCTCATGGTCTCAACGTTGTTCCAATCATGCGCAACAATTCTGACGGCAACGTCCCGCCTTCCTCGCAGGGACCCTCTGCTTCAGCTTCTCGCGGCGCCGTCGATTCATCCTCGAAGACTTGGGCGCGAATTTTCATCCTGCCGTTGTTGATGCTCGCAAGCACGCCGACCGGGAAGTTGCAATCAGCGCGTAACCCACGCAGAAATTCTCGCTCTGCCTCGAGGCAAAGCAACGTTTCCCGATCATTTATCGGATCAAGCATGGCCTTTGTTCTTTGATCGTCCGCGCGAATTTGGAGAGCAATAATGCCTTGACCGCCCGCCGGCAGAAAAGTTTCGCATGAAAGAATTTCTAGAAAAAACTGACCACCGTCGAAGTTGAGTTGGTCGCTCGTCGCCGGAAAACCGAGGCGTTCCAGCCCCGCGCGGGCTAACAAAACGGCGTGCCACTGGTTGTCGGCGAGTTTTCGCAGCCGGGTTGGCACGTTGCCGCGAAGATCAACAACTCTGAGATCCGGCCGTTTCCACCGCAACTGATGCATCCTTCTTACGCTGCCGGTTGCCACAGTCGCGCCGTCGGACAGAGAAGCGAAACCGCGCGCCTGTTTTGAAACCAGTACGTCGTGCACTGATGCGCGGGGAAGAACTGCCGCGATTTGTGCGCCCGCACTGGCTTCACTCGGCAAATCCTTTGCGCTATGGACTGCTACATCCACCTCGCCGGCGAGAAGGGCTCGCTCGATTTCGGTCGTGAACAATCCTTTCCGGCCTGCATGGGGATCGACAGGCTTGGCATCATCGCCCTGCGTAACGATGATTTTCGTTTCAATGGTTAGACCCGCGTTGATTCGTTGAATCGCTTCCTCAACGAGCCGCGCCTGCGTGCGCGCGAGCTCACTGCCGCGTGTTCCCAGAATGAATTTTGAATTTCTCACGGCGTTTACTGTAGCGGCGGTCTGTGACCGCCAATGAAACGGGGTAGTCCGAATCGTATTCTAAATGAAAAGTCCCGACCATACACGGCCTCTCGTCTGGCGCCTTCCCCAATGCTGGTGGAACTGAATTCTCTCGAGCATAGATCCATTTTTTGAGCACGATTCAACACTTCGTAGCAAATGATCTGGCATTAGCACGTACTTGCCAACAAAAGCGATGCAGGCGCGTCCTTCGACATTCGGCGGTCATCAACCGCCGCTACAGTCCGGAAGGACGAAGCGAGGTCTCTCCGAGCGAAGGCTGTTCAGCCGGCTGAGCGGCGCGGCTCAATCCTCGTGAAATTGAATCGATAAAATCAGTGACGTGATCGCTGATGATCGCCTCGGCCGCTGCGACCTGCTGTCGACGCATGGCCAGCGATTGCTCCGCGACGGAGCGGATCGAATCGATATCGTAAAGATAAACACCTTCCATCTCGTTTACGTCGGAATCCACATCCCTGGGCACCGCGATATCGATGATGAAGAGCGGGCGATCCAAACGCTCGCGCAGCATTGGTGCGAGTATCTCGGGTGTCAGCAACGGTGTCTCAGAGGCTGTGGATGTAAGCAGAATGTCAATCTCACGACATTGCGTCGTCCAATCAGCGAATGGCACCGCGTGGCCACCTACGGCTTGCGCAAGTTCGCAGGCTCGATCGAATGACCGATTACTTACGCGAAGATCAGTGACACCGCGCGAGACAAATGCTCGCGCCGTGCGCTCGCTGGTCTCACCGGCGCCCAGCACGAGCACTTTGCACCGGCTTAATTTACCAAAAATCCTTTGGGCTAGTTCGACCGCGACCGAGCCAACCGACACGGCGCCGCGCGCGATATCGGTGTGGGTGCGCACTTGCTTCGCCACGCGAAAGGCGCGCTGAAACAAGCGGTGCAAGAACGGGCCGACTGCTCCGGACGTTCTGGCTGATTCGTACGCCTTCTTTGCCTGACCGAGTATCTCGCTTTCGCCGACGACCATTGAATCGAGCCCCGAGGCGACCCGGAAAAGATGCTGCACGCATCTATCGTCCTCGTAGCGATAGAATGGAGGCGCGTAATTTCGTACGTTCCGGCTTGTTTCACTCACCAGGCAACGCGTAATTTCATCGGTGGACACCCGTTTATTTGAGACAGCGTAAACCTCCACGCGATTACAGGTCGTTAGCAGCAACGCTTCGCGGCAAGCTCCTTTGCGCACGATTAATTCTGCCGTGGCGTTACCCGCAAATTGTTCGCGCGTCGCTACGTTCGCGGTGTGATGGCTCAATCCAATACAGAAAAAATTCATGGTATCGGATTCAGTTGCGCCGTGAATGTGATTCCCCACAGAAGCGCCAAAGCAGCGCTAAACCCAAGAATGCATAACGCGGCTACACGTTTTGGCGCGAGCCATTTCAGATGCCAGGCTTGCAAGATCGCCGCATAAAGTAGCCAAAGCGCAACCGCGGCCACGACCTGAGTGCGGGGTAATGGATGGCCCGTAAAAAAACCGCTCGCGATTCCCAGGGTGTAGAGCGCAAAGCCCCACCACAGCAACCGGGTGATCGCCGCGAACAGATTTGTCAGAGGCGGCAGATGATAGAAGATCGAATGCAGCTGGTGCGTCTTGAGCTGGCGCTCCTGCAGGAGATACATCACGCCGGCGATGCACGCCAACGCGAACGCACCGTAGGCTATCAACGAAATCGATGCGTGAAACTCCAGCCAGGAATTTGCGGTAAGTTGTACGGGATGCCGAACATCGATCGGGGCGATAAGAGCGAAACCTTGGAGCAACAATACTAGCGGCGCGGTGAATGCCCCCATGAGCGAAAGGCGATACGCCGGTCCCACCAGGAGGTAAATCAGAGCTACCGACCACGCCAGAAAGACAAAAACCTCAAAGAGATTTGTGATTGGACAACGTCCCAACTCCTGGCCACGGACCGACAAGAATGCTGTCTGGAAAAGAAAGCCAAGGCCTATCGCGAAGAAATTGAACCGCCACGGTCGGAACACCTTCGCACGAAACTCGACGACCGTGTGTACAACCGCCGTCAGGAAGCAAACTGTCGATGCAATAAGAAAATAACGGTCCACTGAAAGCCCAGTTTAGATCGACTCGGATACTTCGTAAATCTGCTTTACACGCCCCGCTGAACATCGACACAGCTTGGAAACATAGGTGTTCTGCTGTTTATTCGCACCAATGAGCGCGAAGACCGTTGAGAAATTGCGCGCCGCTGTGCGCGACGTAGCTGATTTTCCAAAGGCAGGAATCGTATTTAAAGACATAACACCCATTTTGGCTGATCCCATTCTGTTTCGGGAATCCATTGATCTGTTCGTGGACCGTTGCCGCGGAAGAAATCTCGACAAAATCGTCGCCATCGATGCACGTGGCTTCCTTTTCGGGTCTGCTGTGGCATACACACTGGGTATTGGTTTCGTTCCGATTCGGAAGCGCGGCAAGCTTCCCTACAGGACCGAGGCTGCGAAATACTCGCTGGAGTATGGTGAGGCGGAAATGGAGATGCACGCCGACGCACTGACAGCAGGCGAGCGCATTATCATGGTGGATGATTTGCTTGCGACCGGTGGGACATCTGCCGCCGCAGCAGCACTCATCCGTAATGCCGGGGGAGACCTGCTCGAAGCGCAATTCCTGATCGAGCTGGAATTCCTCCACGGCCGGAAAAAACTCGAGTCGACACCTGTCACATCGTTTCTGAGGT
Organism: uncultured Verrucomicrobiae bacterium; assembly: GCA_963838045.1. GTDB lineage: Bacteria > Verrucomicrobiota > Verrucomicrobiia > Chthoniobacterales > UBA10450 > Udaeobacter. The sequence continues at coordinate 37,838 of CAWIPQ010000026.1, forward strand.
ACTGAGCTGGCGTATGCCGCGGTAGAAATGGCACGCGTCAAATTTGTCCTTCTCGTTTTGAGTGAAGCGAATCCCAGCTCGTTTTTTTTGAAAGCGCCCCGAAAATATAGAGATGTCGATTCGCTCACCATCACGGAGCGATTAGTAGGAAAGACCATACAGACCCATAGCCCAGCCGAATCGTCAGATTTTGGCTTTTAGATTTCCGACTCTAAATTGTTCCGCAACTCAAGAACGCGATGAAAGGATCTCGAGAGCTGGAAAAAGTTCTGGCACACGCCGAGAGCCGCCTTGCCCCTCAAGGAACAAGGCGTCCCACGGAAGTCCTTCCGAATTACAAAAAATTTCTCAAGGTTGAAGAACATCGCTTGCGTCTGAGACATCAAGCCGGCGTTGGCGGGCGCGAGATTTGCACGCGCCGAGCCGAGTTGGTCGACGTTTTGTTGCGATACGTCTTCGGTGCCGCGTCGTCTGCCGCAGGTGGGGGCAATGACGAGGCTGATATTGCTCTGGCTCTGATTGCTCTTGGCGGATATGGACGGGGCGAACTCAATCCGTTCAGCGACGTTGACGTCATGCTCCTGCATCGACAGGGCACCGAAGTTTCGCCCCGCCTTGAGGAGATGGTGAACCAAATCTTATACCTCTTGTGGGACAGCGGCTTCAAAGTTGGACACTCCACCCGTTCAATCAAAGAAGCCATTGCCCAGGCCAACAACGATATGCGAACAAAAACCGCCATGCTGGAAGCGAGATTTCTCGCCGGCGACGCAGAGCTGGCGCGAGAGTTTCGGAGGCAGTTTCGCTCGAAATGCGTTGTCGGCCACGAACGCGACTACGTCGAAATGCGGATGCAGGATCAGGTAGCCCGTCACAAGAGATTCGGTGACAGCGTCTATCTGCAGGAGCCCAATCTAAAAGGCGGCTGTGGCGGATTGCGCGATTATCAAAATCTCCTTTGGATCACTTACTTCAAAGAGGGCTCGCTCAGCACCAACCAACTCGTTGGCAAAGATTGGTTGAGCGAAAGCGACCAAAGCCGCATCGAGCAGGCGTACGATTTTCTCCTGCGCCTGCGGACAGATTTGCACTACGCGACCGGGCGCGCGACCGACATTTTACATCTGAATTTACAGGAACAAATTGCGTCACGGCTTGGTTATTCGCCTCGAAAAAGTCAGCTGCGAAGCGAAGCGCTTATGCGTGACTACTACCACCACACGCGGAATATCCTGCGGGTCACCGAGCGTATTACCCAGCAATTCGTAAGTGGACAGGTTACCAGCAAGACCCATGCGCTTTTCAGTTTTCTTCCGCTAACGCGAACCGACAAGACTCCGATTGGCGACTGCTTTTTTATTCGCGGTAAGCAATTGCATCCGGCGCGCCGCGATCTGTTTCGTGACGACCCTGAACAGATGATGCGCGCATTTGAGCTCGCCCAACAGCGCGACCTCGATCTTAGCCCGGAAATGGAAGATTTGTTCAGCAGAAGCCTGCGTCACGTAACTCGGACGTATCAGTATGCTCGTGGACCTCGTGCGATTTTTAAATCGATTCTGTCTACGAAAGGCAGAGTGGGACGTATCCTGCGAATGATGCATCGTGCCGATTTTCTCGGCCGCTACATACCGGAATTCGGCCAGCTTACGTGTCTTGTGCAGCATGAGTTTTTGCACCGGTATACAGCCGACGAGCACACGCTCGTATGCATCGACAAACTTGATGCACTGATAGACACCGATGACCCAAAACTGATTCATTACCGCAAACTATTCGAGCAACTGGGGGACCCGCTGGTTCTCTATCTCGCACTGCTCTTGCACGACAGTGGAAAGGCCGTCGGACGACCGCACTCCGAGGCGAGCGCCCTGTTCGCCCAGCGTGTCGCCGCCCGTTTGCAATTGTCATCGGAGCAGCGGAAATCGCTCATTCTGCTGGTCGATCACCATCTGACATTATCCAGAATGGCGCAGCAAAGGAACCTGGATGATCCGGCGACGGTGATGGAATTTGCGCAAATCGTAAAGGACCAGAAGAACCTTGATGCCTTGATGCTGATTACCCTGGCGGATGGCCAGGGTACCAGCGCGGAAGCGTGGTCAGATTGGAAAGAATCGCTGGTATGGCAGCTATTTCACGAAACCTCACGTTATCTCACGGACCGGAAATCGTATTACGAGCAGACCAGAATCGCGCGAGAGAGCTTGCGTGCCTCAGTGGCCGAGTACCTTTCGCCGGACTATGCGGCGGAGATTGAGGCACACTTCGAGTCCATGCCGGACCATTATTTCCGCGCGACCGACGTGCCGGAGATCGTAGAGCACGTAAAATTATTCCGCTCGTTCTTGGAAAACGTTTCCAGCACGAACGAATTTCCACTCACTCCAGCGGTCAAGTGGAAGATGGTGCCGGAGCAGGGTCACACCGTAATGACTTTCTGCACTTGGGAGCGCGAACGGCTCCTGGCAAAGGCCGCGGGTTCCTTTGCCGTCGTCCCTCTCAATATCTTGAGCGCAGATATTTTTCCGCGCGACGATAATACTGTGCTTGGCGTCTTCCGGGTATGCGACACCAAAGCGCAACCTGTTTCGAACTCGCGAGATTTCGAGCTGGTAGAACAAACATTGGGTCGAGCCCTCGGAAAGGAGAGCTTCGATTTTGCGCCGCTCATCGAAAAGGCAAAGCGCTCAAGGCCTCGTACCGCGGTGGGACTCGAATTTCCGATGCGGATCGCCATCGACAATAAGATCCATCCCACTTACACGCTTCTTGAGTTTCAAGCACCGGACCGCATCGGATTGCTTTATGACGTGCTGAGATGCCTCGATTGCGAAAATGTTTTGATCCCTCTGGCTCGCATTAACACCCAGGCCGGCGCGGCTATTGATACGCTATACGTCGTCCAACGCTCAAATCATGCTAAGATCTCAGATTCACATCGTATCCGAACCATTCAACAGCATCTGAAGAATGCCATTCTCGGAGCCTCGGCAAAACCGTAGAGAAAACACGAGCGTTTCGTTTGTGTGCTGCGAACTCTTTTGATCTCATGAACGTCCTGATTCTTGCTGCCGGTTACGCCACCCGCCTGTATCCGTTGACGCTGAACAAAGCAAAGCCATTGCTGGCAGTGGGTGGCAAACCGATCATTCAATGGCTGGTGGACAATCTCGCGGGCATTCCGGATGTAGAGACAATCTACGTGGTGACAAACGACAAATTCGCGACCGATTTTCAAGCCTGGACGGAGGAGTACCAGAAACAATACCCCGAATTTAAATTTAAAGTGGTCAATGACGGATCTACTAGTGACGAAGATAAACTGGGCGCGATTGGAGATATCGATTTTGTTGTCAGCAATGAAAACCTGTCCAAAAGCAGCTTGTTAGTCGCTGCCGGTGATAATTTGTTCACCGATTCACTGGCAGATTTTGTGGCCCGCGCCAGAGACACGGAAGTAACCGTTGCCGTTTATGACGTCGGCGATGTTGAAGCGATAAAGAAATACGGCAACGTCGCCGTTGATGCCGAAGGAATCATCACCCGGTTTGAGGAAAAGCCACAAAAGCCGCAGGGTACGCTCGCTGCGATTGCTCTGTATTATTATTCGCCAGCAGTCCTCTCGCTTTTGAAGACTTATCTGGTTGAGGGCAACAACGCAGATCAACCCGGCCGCTTTGTGCAATGGCTCCACACGCGAAAACCGGTGAAGACGCTGCAGGTCGGAGGCCTCTGGCTTGACATCGGAAGCAAGGAAACACTCGAGAATGCGGAGAAGATATTAGCGTCTCGACGTTAAATCGCTGCACCGGCGACGAGAGTTCCAAAGGGAACCGGTTCTTTAAACAAATCAGATTCACTTTAATCGTCCTTCATCAAACTCGATTAGATCGAAGTAGGTCCGAATATCTTTGCGGCCTGCGCCTCCAGCTTCTTTCAGAAAATGCACGAAACGCGCCTTTTTGGCTGCCGTATCCGGATGGCGCGAAACCATTGCTTCATTCCATTGCTCGATCGCTTCGGGCGAATGTCCGACACCGTTCTGGCGAACCCACTCCAGAATTGCTTCGTCGTCGTCCAGCTTATTAGCCGCTTCTTCGAAGGAGTCGCCATCGATTTTCAGAAACGCGAGCAAATGCTTGTCGAACCCAACGGTTCTGTAGTTGTAGCCGTCAAGCAACCCTTTGCGGTGCAGCCTGGCCTTATCGATCAAACGCGGCAGGTCCGCATAACCGCCGAGTTTTTCGTAGGACTGCGTGGGTGCAGCCTTCGCATTGAAGCGGATCGTTGCTACGTGGCTGGTAGCGGCTGCGGCAAAGAATCCGGAAGATTTGGCTTGGTCCCGGATGGAACCGTCGGCTCTCGTTCGCCCAGTAATTCTCCCTGTGTCAGACCGGTCTGACCGATCGCGAGCTGGCCGGAAAACATTCCGCCTTTTTCCCCACGGTGATGGCGCGGGCTGTGACGTCTCCTTCCAGGCAGCCCCTCTTATGCACCGTGACCGTTTGAGCAATAATCTCTCCCGACATTCTGCCTTTGATTTCGATGGTCTCCGCACGCACCGTCCGAAAGCAGTGAATATCAGCTTTGCGCTCCACCACTACGCGTCGAGCGCTGATACGCCCCGGAATTTTGCCTGAATAATTGATGGTCGCCGTGTCGCTACAATCCAGATTTCCCCGCAGCCTGCCTTCGATTAAAGCGGACACGCAAACCACGCTGCTGCTGGCCAGATCGCCCTTGCCGGACAGGTGAACGTTACCGCGGGTGCGAATGCTTCGGCTGAATCCGGTGGTAATCTTGTAGTCGCGCAAATCAATGTGCGCGCTGCAAGAGGGACAGATTGTTGAAGTCACCGCGCCGGAAACCTGTTGTTTCCGTTTACAGTCGAAACATTCGGCGACAGAAACGGTTTGCCGCTTCCAAAAATCCTCCAGTCTACCAAAAATTGAGGACGGCAGCGACGGTTCTTCCGCAGTCCGAAGCTTCAGGCCGGGTTTCGGCGCGAAAGGAGAAAAGGAACGGCCACACTGCCGGCAGATCGAACTTTTCGCCGCCGCATATTCCATCTGCTTGAAGCCGCAATGCGGACATTCCGCACTGACTTTTGCGGGCGATGGATTTGCCACTGGATCTTTGCCGAAACCTTTCTTTTACGCTCGCGCTCCGAATGCCGCCTTGATCGGCTCGCTGGATCGTACCACTTCGGGCCGCGGTGCGGCTTTGGCGGAAACAGCTCCAGTCGTGACTTCGGATTTTCCGATAAAAGTTGCGCCTTCTTCAATTACAAGACGCGCTGCTTTAAGATCGCCCTGCAAAACGCATTTGGATTTTAGCTCGCAGCGCTCGGCAACAGTGATATTACCGTGCACCTTGCCGTAGACGGTGATCGATTTGGTTTTGATCTCACCCCGAATTTCAGCGTTTTCGCCTACTGTCAAAACGCCGTCAGAGTTGATGTCCCCTTCGACTTTACCGTCGATGAGCAATTCTTTTTGGAACTTGATCGAGCCTTTGATTTCGACATCGCTCGAGAGGATGTCTTTGCCTCCGTGATCTGCCATAGGATTAGGTTTTGGATTTGGTTGATCGATTGTGGTTGGTATTGATGCTGGCTCTTCGGGACTCGCAAGATAACTGTTGTCATCTGGGTCCGGAGTCCGCGGTTCTTCTCGATGACGGGGGGCGCCAGGCCTTTGCGGAACGAATCTTTTGAGCATCTGGTAGTAATGGGACACTCGTCGATGCCTGTCAACGGATTCTCTTTTCCGAGTCCAAAGTTTTTTATTGTTTTATCGCAACGTTCACCCACTCGGTAAAGCTTGCAGGCGGCGTTTTGTGCGGAGAAAATCAGAAACCGGGGCGTCAGGCTGGGTGTTCGGTCCAACACGCGACATAAGGGATGAGGAGGCACTCGCTCATCCAAGATGGCTGCGGAGTTTTGCGCCACTCGTTCGGAATCGTACACAAAAACCCAGGCAACTCGATGTTGCTGGAGAATCGTGCGCGCTTGTTGGGGATCCTCCGAAAGAAAAAATCGGGCGCTGTCCTCAATTCCGTTAAGACTTTCGTGCGAGCTTCCAGCAACTCCCGGCTGGCGGGACCAATAAGCGATCGAAGGCGAAAGCCACCACGGCGCGAGAAACGGATGCACCTCTGACGATCGCAGACTGAGCGCGAGCTCCCGAATTTGCGTCGATTCAATACGTTTCTCCAACCGACTCACCAGTTGCTCCTCGTTCGGCCAAAGTTTCTGATCCCAGTCGCGCAAAATCGGAAAGATCGACAATACGAATGCTGTCCAGACTGCGGCGCCCGATTTGATAGGCGCGAGCAATGCCGGAAGAGCCAGCGCAAAGACCAACACAAAAAAGTAGCCCCATCGTGCCTGCCAAATAGTTAAGCCGTAAGTTCCGATCAGCAGAACAAGAACTGGTAGGGCGCGACCGCCGGGCGCGCAGTTTTTGCTGGCTCTGATATTCATCCAAATCAAAGGCGGTGCCACCAAAAGCAGAAATCCGCACCAATGAAACCAGACGGGATTTGCAGGCGAAAGATGTGCGAGTTCGCCAATGGTGCGGGCCCAGTTTTCGAAAGTCGGGTTTGATTGAAAAATCGCGATTGAGGGAACGCGTCGCTCAATCAGAAGCGCGATGGCAATGATCGCGGCAAACAAAATCCACCCCGGGCGACGATCCCGTCGAAAAAGCGCCGCGCGGTTAGTGAAAAAGGCCGTGGCGGTCACGATGAAAAAGATCACCAGCGGCTCGTAAGCAGAGATCCACAGCGCAACTCCCCACGTGACTCCACTTAGCGCGGCCCATCTATTGACTTCTGTAGAGGCAGCAGCATTCGGCGACTTCATTTGCACGCTCCACTCTGCGCACAGCGCCATCGTGACCAGCAGGATCAACAACGATTGATGATCGGGTCGACCAAGCTCCGTCCCGTGAACGAGAATCGGGCTGATTGCGTACAGGATCAGCATTACCCAGCGATACCGGAATTTCATCCGACGCGACCACCACCAGAGAAACCAGCCCCCAATCAATGCAAGCAACGGCGAGATCCATGCACCGGCCAAATCGACTGGCTGCCCCGCGAACGGCTTTAGCAAGAGCGACAGGCCAAGGATGAGATAATCGAGCGGCGCAGTCGTATGTGGGGTCGTTCCGTACGGGAAATTTTCAAAATCATGATGCCGCACGATTAATCCGGGTTTTTCTGCGCACATCTGCACACGCGTCATGCGCGCATAACAATCCGCGTCGACGAAGTAAATGTTCCCGCCGACAAAAACTTCCGGATAATTCACGCAACGGGTCGCCATAATCAGCGCGCCGAGGAATGCGATTTCGAGTCGTTGCAACGATTCCGCGAATCACGGCTCTATCCCAAATCCCGGGATGATCAATGCGCAATCCGAAACTT
>CAWIPQ010000027.1:0-54992 GCA_963838045.1 uncultured Verrucomicrobiae bacterium
CGCGAAGCACCGATGAAACGTGCATCGGCACTGCCATTTTGTTCTGTCTGTTATCTGAAGTGTCTATGGCGCGCGATGCTTGTGCTAAGCTTAAAAACGACCGGCGGATTAATCTTGTTAGATCGCCCCGGAGGCTCTAAACATCTGCCCCAGTATGGCTGGACTAAAATGCGCGGTGCTCTCCGCAACGTGATTCGATCGCAGGTTCGCCATGCTCTTTAATTCGCTCACGTTCGTCGTTTTCTTCGTGGTCGTCGTCACTGTTTACTGGAGCATTCATTCGTGGCAGGCGCGGAAAAATCTTCTCGTCGTAGCCAGCTACATTTTTTATGGCGCCTGGAACCCGCCGTTCGCTGCGCTCTTGTTCGGGACCACCGCGATGGATTTCTGGCTTGGCCGCGAGATGAGCAAAGCCAGAGATCAACATGCAAGACGTCGCTGGCTGGTCGCCAGCGTTTGCATGAATCTGAGCATGCTCGGATTTTTCAAATACGGAAACTTTCTGCTCGAAAATTTTCAGTGGCTGCTCGCGCGAGTCGGGATCATCTATCAACCGCCGCATCTGGACATTCTGCTTCCGGTCGGAATTTCCTTTTACACTTTTCATTCACTTTCGTACACGCTCGATATTTATCGAGGCGTGCTGCGGCCGACGAAATCTTTACGTGACTTTATTCTCGCCGTTTCCTTTTTTCCGCAGTTGGTGGCCGGTCCAATCGTTCGCGCCGGTGATTTTCTCCCGCAGCTTCTCCATCCACCCCGTTTGAAAAACGGCCAATTTCTCTGGGGATTGGCGCTGATGACTCTGGGAATGTTTCAGAAAATTGTTCTCGCCGACACGCTACTCTCCGGTTCCGCCGATCGGGTCTTCGGTTACCCGGGACCGCTGGTTGCGCTCGACTCGTGGGCCGGCGTGCTCGCATTTGCCGGGCAAATCTTTTTCGATTTCGCCGGCTATTCCCTCTGCGCGATTGGAGCTGCCTTAACCCTGGGCTTCCATCTCAAGGACAACTTTCGTTTTCCCTACGCCGCGATCGGCTTCTCGGATTTTTGGCGGCGTTGGCACATTTCGCTTTCCACTTTTCTTCGCGATTACCTTTACATTCCGCTCGGTGGCAATCAGGTCAGACCGTTCCGTGCGGCGCTTAATCTTGTGATCGTCATGTTTCTTGGTGGACTTTGGCACGGCGCAGCCTGGACTTTTGTTATCTGGGGCCTGCTGCACGGCTCTTATTTGGTGATCGAACGCATCTTTCGCGTTTCGTTCGAACACAGACCGTGGGCGAGCACGTTACCGGTTCGCGTCTTCGCCGGTTTCGCCACTTACGCGGCGGTTTGCGTCGCCTGGGTATTTTTCCGCGCGTCTGATTTCACGATCGCGAGCCGAATGCTCGGCGGCATGTTTGGCCAGCATCCCCACGGCGATGCGATTCTTTCCACGCGCGAATTATTGCAAATTGGAAGCGTCACCGCCGGTGTGATCGGGATGCATTGGGCCATGCGCGATAACACATTTGAGACGGCAGTGATGCGTTTGCCGCCCTGGACGATCGCCGCGATCGGGTCCGCGATGATATGTGCCATTATTCTCACTCAAGGAAGCAGTAATGCGTTCATCTATTTCCAATTTTAAAAAACGCCTCCGGCTGCCACGCTTGTTCTTTCGCAAACCTTCGCGGGAGGAACAGATTCACGGCGGTCCGCCTCTGGAATTTGAGCGCCCGATTCCGCCCGCGCCCTGGCGCGGAATCGCCGTTGCTGTCACCATCGTCGTCATCGCTGCGACGACCCTGTGGGAGTTGTACTGCCGCTCGCTCGGCTATGGTCCGACGCGTAATGACAACGAAGATTTTTGGACGCTGCGACGCCGCATTGTTGAGCCGGAATCCATTGTCATTATCGGCGATTCACGCCCGTGGTTCGATGTCGACCTGGACGAATTCCAAAAAGGTTTGGGCAAACGACCGATCCAGCTTGCCATGGCGGGCTCGACCGCTTTCCCTGCTTTATCCGATCTGGCGAATGACAAAAATTTTCATGGCACAATCATTTGTAGTGTTGTTCCGCATTTGTTTTTCGCCCCACCCGGTACTCCGCCGATGGAGCGCGCTGAGAAAGGAGTAAAGCGGTTTCACAATCAAACGCCCGCCCAGCGTGTCAGCGAATATCTCGCGATGCCGCTGGAAGAGCATGTCGCGTTTTTAAAACCGGATGATTTAAGTCTCGAAGCGATTTTAAACAAATTGCCGATTCCGAATCGTCCGGGTGCATTAGTGCCACCTCGTTTCCCGCCCTATTTTCAGACTGAAGATCGGGAGCGTCGCGCGCGAATGTGGGAGAAATGCGCTGAACCGGGCAGCGAACTAGCGAAAAAGGTCCAACAAATCTGGATTCCGCTCTTCACACCGCCGGCGCCTCCAACTTACATCCCAAAGGACATTTTCTTCGCGCAAATAAATGAAGGCATACAAAAACGTTTTACTGACGTGACCGCTGCGGTCGAAAAACTTCGATCACGCGGTGGAAAGATTGTTTTCGTTCGGTTCCCATACAGCGGTGGGTTGAAAGAACTCGAAGATCGGATTATGCCGCGGGAGAAAACTTGGGACCCCCTTTTGAAAATGACCGGCGCGCCCGGAATTTATTACTCTGATTTTCCCGAGCTCTCTGAGTTTAACTGTCCCGAATGGTCCCATTTGTCTGCGGGCGATTCGGTGGAATTCAGCAAGCGCCTCGTTCCGCATCTGCGCGACGCACTGAAGTTGTAAGTACCGGTTAGCGCCTTGTGGAGCTGCGCTGGGTAAACGAGTTGTGCGGCCTGGCCGTCGTGTCACGCGTTGATTGCAGCCATGCTCGGCGCCTGAGCTTCGACCGGAGCGCCACCTGTCGGTCCACCGCCAAAGCGTCGCGCCGCAAAATACGACCCGATCACGAGCACTGCTGCGATTCCTTGTGCTACAAGCGTTTCAACTGTTGGGAAAACAGCAAACCAGAGTCCCATCCACGGTGGGATGTGTGTTTGAAGAAAACTGATGGGCGTAGTAGAAATCCAGTGAGCTAGCTGCATTTCCTGTGCTTGCTCCCCGACCATCACGAGCAACACGACGCCCAGCAGAATTCCGGTGGTGATGAGCATTTTCCGGTAGGGCAGACGCTGCTGGAGAATAAATGTGAGCACTGCCACCATTCCGGTTAACACCAGACCCAGCAATGCGCCTTTGAGCACAACGCCTCCTCCAAGTCGCAAATGATAGCTCTGCAAAAAAAGCACGACTTCAAAACCCTCCCGATACAACGACGTAAACCCAAGCAAGATCAAACCCCACCACAGACGTCTCTGCGAAATTTCAGCTGTGCGCGCGTTTTCCAGCAGCGTTTTACGCCGGCGATTGTGGGCGCGAATCCAGCCGCCCCAGTAAATTTTATGGAAAAACCAATTCATTATCACCAGCAAGACAACGATCGCTAGCCAGCCCGGTCGCGGCTTGGAGATCGAGCGCTGACATATTGTCGCTAAGCGATCCGACGATTCGTACCGCGACGAACCACGTGATCAGAGTGGCGACGAACGCGAAGGATGCACCGAACGCCACCGGCCGGCGATGACGCTCGTTTGGGGCCGGTCATGCTCGCGGTGATGGCTGCCAGCACCAGTATGCATTCCAGGCCCTCGCGGAAGACGAGAATTCCGATGTCCAGAAAAGCCACCGTTGGACTCGTGTCTGGTCTCAGCGGATCAGGAGCACCCTCAGCTGTCACTCCCTGCCAGATCAGCATGGCGACCACGCACGCCGCGGCTGCGAGGACGCCGATGCGCAGGGCGAGCTTCATTTCCGATACGAGCGTAGCACAGAGATAACCTGGCTGCTGCCGATCGATTGCTTTTTTTTAGCGGCTCGTTGCACGGCTTATTTGCCGCTCGTGTGTCGGTAATTTACGATCACAAGCGTATGCCCGGATATGTCTTGCATCACGATTTGAAAGGCGAGGGGACCCGGCTGGCGTTGATGACGCAATTATTGGATCCGATGCATCGGCGGTACATCGATGCCCTGGGAGTTGTTAGGCCAGGAGCGCGCACACTTGAAGTTGGATGCGGCAACGGATCAATTTCTGCCTGGCTCGCCGAGAGCGTCCGGCCTGACGGAACAGCAGTAGCTGTCGATCTCGATCTCTCCCTGGTCGAAGCGAGCGCGCCGAATCTTCAACTGCGCAAGGGCGATATCGTTGCGGGCCCTGTCGAGCGTGGAACGTTCGATCTGGTGACAGCAAGGGCGGTGCTTCATCATGTTTCAGATTCGGAAGCCGCTATGGCGAATATGATTGCCAGTCTTCGACCTGGCGGCGCGCTTCTTTTGATCGAACCAGATTTTCTTCCCGTCAGCATCGCCGAGCCGCCACCCGTGCGAGCATTCTGGGATGGCTGGCTTGCCTGGGCTTTCGAACGAGGAATTAATTACAGGATCGGACGTACGCTTGCACCCCGATTGGCGGCACTTGGCTTAACAGCGATCAGTGGCACCGCCGAGACCGCGATTTATAACGGCGGCTCGGGCTGGGCAGATTATTGGATCCAAACGATTACCGAACTTCGCAAGCGATTTGACCAGTTCAGGCAAGGTCGACTGAGGGCCTGGTTGATACCTTTCTGAGGTACGCGGCTGACCCTGCCTGGTGGACTCAGACAATCGCTTTCACCGCCGTCTGTGCCCGCGCGCCGGCTGCCTAGCGGGCATCCGGGCGCCGGTTGTGATTTTGCGTCGATCGAGTAACTTTGTCAGTGCAACGTTTTCGGGCGTTTACGCTGATCGAGATCGCGCTCAGTATCTTTATATTGTTGCTATTGCTTGTACTAGCGGTGCCCAGTTTGAGCGGCGTCATTGCTAACAGGCGATTGAAGCAGTCCCTCGATGGTTTTAATCAGCTTGTACGTCAGGCGCAGGAACGCAGCGTGACTGAGCGCCGACCGTATCTGATCGCGTGGGGCAAGAACAGCATCCTCCTGCGTCCAGAAGTCTTTGCAGAAGGGGAAGAAGCGAAACCGACCGCAGTCATTGGCCTCGGCAAGGGAACGTCGGTAAAGCTCTTGCTGCCTGCAGCACTGGAGGGTAAACACGCGGCTGAATGGATATTCTGGCCCTCTGGAAACTGTGAGCCAGCAATTGTCCAATTCAAGGGTCCCGCCGGGACTTGGACGGCAGATTATTCGCCGCTTACCGCGCAGCCAAAGCTTACTCAATATGCGGCAAGATAAAGTAAGAGATCGCAGGTTAGCCATGAAAGGTCGGATGGGTTTTGCTCTCTATGAAGTGTTGCTCGGTGTGGCGATTTTTGCCATTGGGGTGATTGCACTTGGACGTGCTGTTGAAAATTGTCTTAACGCCAGCACCATCAGCGCCGAAGAAAATGTTGTGCGGCAGATCTTGTCCGATCGAATGGCCCAGGTCCAGGCGGCTTCCGCTGTTCCCGACGCTGAAAAAGAATTCAAGATCAACACCAGTTATGGAAAGGTGGTCTTAACCCAAAAAACCGCTCCTGCCGCTTTAACAGAACCAGACAATACAGTCATTAACGGGATTAATACCGTTACATTGACCGCCCGCTGGCAGCATGCAGGCATTCCAGAATCAAAACAGATTCAGTTCTATGTTTATCGCGCCCGCTAGGTTGACGAATGACGGCTGGGATCGCGTGAGCCCCGGGCGTGATTGCAACCGGGCGTTCACACTGCTCGAGATCATGTTAGCGGTGGCGATTCTTGGAATGATGGCAATGGCGATTTTTCGCTTCGTGCAATCGACCATGACTGCCCTGCAGTTTTCATCCGTCACCGCCGCAAACGATGCGCAATACGACGGGTTGCGTGATTTGCTGACAACCGAATGGCAAGGCCTGAGTCCACTCAGAGCAAAGATGATAGGAGAGCCGTTTAAGTTAAACGATCGCGAGCGCGACGAGATAAAATGGAATGCCGGGGCGGGGCCCGGTCTGCTGACACGCTATGCATCGGGCGATTTTACGGTTGTCCTTCGCTTACAGCCGGACGCCGAAAAGGGCGATCAGCTGGATATGGGCCTCTTGCGAAAGCCGTTGGACGATTCCGACACAGCAGAAGGGCACGAAAGCTGGGTGCCGTTGATTAGAAACGTGACCAGTCTTGAAATCACCTATTTCGATCCGAATGCAAATACATGGTTGCCCCGATGGCCCGGAGGAAATCGCTTGCCGTCGCTCGTGAAGATCAGCGTGGGGCGCCCTGATGCAGCCGACCCCTGGGAAGCGGTTATCCCGCTGAGACGCACGCCCTATTAGCAGAATCACGTTGTGAAAACACCCTCGCGAAAATCTCATTCAGATTCCGGTGCGGCACTGATGTTGGCCCTTTGGGCATTATTTTTGCTTGCCGGTGTGGTGATTGCGTGGGCGCTTAACATTAATTCGCGTCTGACGGTGTCTGGGAACGCAAACCGTGTATTATCTGCTGAAGCAATGGCGGCCTCGGGGGCAGAGGTTGCATTGAACCCAACGATCAAACCTTCTTCGGCTAATCTGCACATGAAAATGGGCGCTAACGAAAGCTACGATGTCCAAATGACTGGCGAGTGCGGTCGTTTCAACTTGAACCTGCTCGCGCCCGGTGGTGTAGAGAATCCGTTACTGGTGCAAGCTCTGCGCCAATATCTAAATATAAAAGGCGTAGAGCTAAACGACCTCGACGTAATGATGGATTCTCTGCTTGACTGGATAACGCCGACGAAAGGATTGCATCGATTGAACGCGCCGGATGAAACCGACGATTATCGTCCGCCACATGCGCCGCTGACTTCTGTGAACGAAATGAGAAAAATCTTTGGGTGGTCTAAATACACGTCGCAACCCGGATGGGACAACGATTTCACAACCGTGATTGGCGGTTGCCAGCAGATCGATGCAGCATATGCGTCCCGGGACGTGTTACGTGCGTTCGGAATTCCAGATGACTTTGTCGACCGGTTCCTCCAGGCGCGGCGTGGTCCGGATGGAATCGATGGAACAACCGACGACCCTCAGATGGATCAATCGACTGCATTTTCTCTGCTCGGACTTGGGGGCGCCAATACCGGGAGGTCAGCACAGCTCAACGGAATCCAAAATCTGATTGTGTTCAGAAGCCCCAACCCCGTGTTTCGCATCGTCAGCGTGGGAAAATCAGGTCCTGTTGCGCGATCGGTTGAGATGGTAGTGCTCAAGCAAGCATCGGGAGTGGGGCGTCCTCAAGTGTTTAGTTGGAAGGAGCTCTAATATCCAGACCGGGATGGCATCTATTTTCATTATTCCGACTTCCAGCGGCTGGAGTCTTATTCGCTCAGCCGAGCTCAATGGTTCCTGGACCGTACGCAAACTGCAAACGCTTGAAGAAGCAGTGCCGCTGCTCTCTGCGGACGACGAGTTTGTCCTCAGCCTGCCTATATCTGCGGTGATTGCGCAGCGTTTCCGTCTGCCGAGCGTCGATCCTGCAGAATTCCCGGAAATGATTCGTCTTCAGATCGAGAAGTTGCTGCCGTTTTCTGCCGACGAAGTTACAAGCGATTTTGAGCTGATCGAACAAAACGAAAATGAAAGCGTCGTCTCTGCGGTTGCCGTCAGAAACGAACAACTTTCCGAGGTCGCGTCGCCGCTGTTGGCCCGCGGCTACATTCCGCGTCAGGTAACCGTATATGCCGCGCAGCGCGCCAGCACGCATGCTCCCACCGGTAATGCTCTTTTGATTTATCCCGAAGGCGACATGCTCGTTTACGCCATGACGGAAAACGGCAAGCTGAGTCTTGCGCGGGCAATCGAACGCAACGGCGACCAACTGCAGCTCGAATTGCCTCAGTTGCGTTTGAGCGCCGAACTGCAAGGCATAGATGCTTCTTCTCCGAACGTGCTGTTGGACGAAACCTGCTACGAGCTGCGCGACACGGTGCAGGGGATTCTGGCCAGCTCAGCGGAAATCGTTGGCATCGAATTACCTCCAGCGCCGGTTAAATTGAATCTTTTGCCGGAGAGCTGGCGCCGACGCCGTGCGCAACTAATCCGGCAAGTAGAATGGCGAAAACGATTGCTTTGGATCGGTGGCGCTTACGTTGGAATTATCGCGCTTTTGTTTGCCTATTTCGGTCTGTTGCGCTTTCAGCTGGGCCGTTATGATCGGCGCATTGCGCACGACGCGCCGGAGACCGAGTTCGTGCGCGCTACGGAAGCAAAGTGGAAAGCTCTGGCACCGGCGATCGATCCACACTATTACCCAGTCGAAATCCTGCAGCACCTTTTTGAGAGCCTGCCATCGGCGGACGTGCGCATCACTGCTTACAATCAATCAGCGCGCCAGATCTCTGTGGACGGAGAAGCGAATACCGCTGCGCTGGCCTACGATTTCATCGACAAGATCAAAAAGAACCCGGAATTGAAAACCTTTCAGTTCGACATGGCTTCGCCGCGGATTTTGCCGAATAACCACGCGCAGTTTCGAGTGGAGGGTAAACCCAAATGATGCCGGCCTGGTACCAGCGAATGAACCCGCGTGAACGTCTCCTCTCGTGGATTGTAGCCGGGACGTTGTTGGTGTTGTTTAATCTCTGGATTTTGACATCGGTCCTGGGCGCAGTCGGGAGGGCGCAAAAGGAGTTGAGTACCCGCAGGAGTAAGCTGGCCGAGCAAGCGCTTTATGTGAAGGAGCGTGCCGTCTGGACAAAACGTGACGAGTGGCTCCGGCAACATCAACCCATATTGAAGAACCCTGCGGAAGCGTCCGCGCTGCTTGATCAACTCCGCGAAGTCGCCGGAAAATACAATATTGAGGTCGAAAATCCCGCCATCGGAACAGGCGAGACCACGCCGTATCATCAGACGGTTTTTGCTTCCATCGAAACGAAGAGTCCCTGGCCTCCGCTGGTGCACTTCCTTTACGATGTGCAGCACCCGGACGCATTCGTGGTCTTCGAAAATGTTAACCTGGCAATCGACGGAAACGATCCCACCATGATGCGAGGCAAGTTTAAGATCGCGCGCTGGTTTGCACCGGCGCAAAAGCCAAAGTAAATAATTTAGCAACTGAAGTTATGAAACATTCCCTTATCTGTGCATGGATTCTCATATTCGTTGGGGCGATTTACAGTCAAGCCGACGAGGTTCTTCCACCAAAGTATAACTTCAATCGCTACGCGAAGATGATGGACAAATCGCCTTTCGCTGTCGCCACTGCCGTAGCTGCACCTGCAGCCACTCCTGACTTTGCCAAAGACCTATACATCGCCAATGCCGCCCGTTCACAGGATGGCGACATGGTGACAATCGCTTCTACCGCGGATCACAACTTCAAAAAATATCTCACTACGAAGGAGCCGGTAGAGGGTTACAGCATCGCGAATATCGAATGGTCCGACAAAGTAGGCGGGACCAAAGTGACAATTAGCAAGGACGGAAATTTTGCGACGCTTACCTTCAATCAGGCTTTACTGTCGCAGGCTTCGGCTAACGCAGGTGCCATGGCGCGGACCTTTCCAGCGCCCGTGGCACCGGTTCCAAATCCCGGCGCCCATCCCAACGTGCATGCACCTAAACTGCCACCCAACGCGCCGCCGGAATTGCAACAATTAATTCCTTCCCGGGATTCGATTCAGCCGCGCGCGCGTGGCCTGATTCAGCGCAATCCGAGAACTTCGAGGGGTTCTGGTGCTGACTCACCTGCCAGGCAGTAGTTCTGGCCATTGCCTCTTTGGGTCTGAAACGGCCGGTGCACCTGCGTCAACCGGGCGATAAGTAAATTTCCTGACCGCTAACCGCCGCCCCAATCGTCGTCTGCAGTATCAGCCTGTCGGTCAGCCCCTGCAGAATATAAGTCGTAGCCGCCTGGATTTTTCAGACCGGGATTACGATAAATGTAATCACTACCCCACGGATCCTTGGGAAGTTCCCTGAACAACTGATACCAGCGCGTCGGGTGGGGATCATTTTGCGGTTGGGTCACCAAGGCCTGCAAACCTTGTTCGCTCGAGGGGAAAAACCCATTCATGCTCTCATACAATTGCAGCTGCGTCTTGATCGCTTGGAGATCCGCCTGAACGCGCATGGTCTTGGCAATGGCCGTCGTGTTACCAAGTTTGGAAATCGCTACTCCCAATATGATCACGATAATGCTCACAACGAGCATGATCTCCAGTAGCGTGAAGCCCTGCTGCTTAGTCTTTGTTCTCATCTGAATTAAGGAAAATTCCCGGTCTCCGGAACGCGAATACAGTAGCCTGATCTTCAACAATTGCTACAAGCATCTCCTTTGGATGAACCCCGCTAATCGCCCCGAAAACGTTACTCCTCGCTTAAATATGACAGCGCAACTGTCAAAAAGTTCACTGTCCTGTGCGCAGCAGATAATCCGACTTATCCCAAACATACTTTAACTGAATCTGCGTTGCGCGAATTGCAGAAACACCAGCGCCGGCTCCATTGGTTATAGCCAGGTCGTTCGGGCCCACTTTCAAGATGGTCGCCGGCACAATTTTCTGTGCGCGCAGCCATCCGGTGTAGTTGAAATGCATTTCGGTCGTGAGGGGTTCGGCCTCTCCACGGTAGCCGGGGTCGGCCAGATCCGGCAGCGTAAGTGCCACCGGCCCGATGTCTTGTCCGTTGAGATAAACTTCGGGCGGTGCATCGATGCGCGGATTTGCGATTTCAAAGCTCAACAGCGCAGTGAGCGGTTGCGCTTCTATCGGAAATTGGAACATGGCGCTTTGCTGACTCTGCGTGTCAATCCGAATTGCCTCCGCAGCGAGAGTAGCTGTCACTGTCCCAAAGTTCTCGACGTCTTCGGGCGGCGAGTGCAGCGCAGGCACAGACGAGAATGGCTCGGGAATTATATCACGATGTTCCGCGTTCACCGGATGCACCACTTCGCTGGCCGTCATCCAATCGAGATAAGCCGCTCGAATTGTTTTTCCGTCGCCCGGCACTTCAATATCAATTGCAGAGGCGCCAGTCATCGGAATGAGAACCGAATCGGAGCTTGGAAGGTTCATTCCAACGCCGAGCGTACCTGAGCGCAAAATGTGGCTGCCGGATTCATCCCATGCTATCAATTCAGGCTGCTGATTCGGTTTGTCGTCAAAAAACAACCGGAAGAAAAGGATCTGATAATCCGGACCGGGTTGCGTTACGCGAATGCGAAAAACGCTTTTTGCTGCTCCGCCGCCTTCGGTACCCTCACCCGGTAGAAGCGTGAGCGCTTCAACCCACGCCGGCGCGTCCTGCGTTTTTGAGTTGCGCGACATCGTTTGGCGCAAATCCAGCCATGCGCTTGAGGGGACTGGCTTGCCAATGGCATCAGGAGCAGCGGGCAGGGCATCGGTCAAAGCCTCCTGCGCGCAGACGCGGCATACAGCAACTAGAAAGATCGCAAACGCAGTCCGGACTAACATTGAGTGGCCAAGATTATTTACAGGAAACCTGCTTTGCAAGCTCTCAGTTTCAATGCGGTCTGATCTGCAAGCTGTGGGTCATTTCAAAAACTGCTGACAAAATGCTGAATACGACCAAGCCGACCAATCCGGCGATGATGACGATGATTATCGGCGGAATTAATTGCGAGATTACGCCAACCGATCGATCAAGTTCGCGTTCGTATACATCGGCGATCGCCTGCATGGTTTCGGCGAAATGCCCGGTTTGTTCGCCCACCGCCATCATGTCGGTGAACAGATCCGGAAAAAGCTTTTGCTGTTGCAAAGCAGCCGAAAGCGTCGCTCCGTCGATCACCGCCTTGCGCACGTCGCCGAGCTTTGCTTCTAGAAAGCGGTTGCCGGCAATTTCGGTCACCAAATCAAGTGAGCGCAGGAGCGGCACCCCGTTTTCCATCAAAGTGCCAAGTGTGCGGGCAAACTGCGCGTAGTACCTGTGGCGGATTACGCGTCCATAGCCGGGAATGATCAACCGGAAGCGATCCCAACCGATACGACCTTCCTTGGTGCGAACAGCAGCACGGAAACCAATGACTGCGCCAATGGCTAAAAGTACGCCCACCCACCAATAACCTGTGATGGCATGATGGATATGTAACAAAATCCGTGTTGGTAATGGAAGCGCGCCGCCGGTTTGCGCCATGAAGCCGGTCAACTGCGGCACCATGAACGTGATGAAAATCGTAACCAGAATGGCACCGGCGAGGGCGAGAAAAGCCGGATAAATCAATGCCTGTTGGACGCGATCGCGCAATTCTTTTGCCTGCGTGAGATGTTTCACCAACCTCAGCAGAATTTGTGGCAACGCACCGCTGGCTTCACCCGCCGCCACCAGGTTCACATAGAGCGGCGGGAAAATCCGGGGCATCTCGCTCAGCGCCTGCGAAAAGCTGCGGCCATCAACAAGTGACTGATGCAGGGCATGCGTCATTTGCTGGACGCGCGGCTGCTTTAAGCGTTTTTCCAAGACCGACAGCCCCTCGTCGAGCGTCATGCCAGCTGCCAGCAAATGCGCCAACTGCTCCGTGAAAATTAACAACTGACCGTGGGGAATCTTCAGGCTTTGCACCGGCGTAGCCGCGGGAGGAGCCGCGAGGAGCCGTAATTTTCTTTGAGTCGGCTGAGCCGCGCTTAATTTTGTTTCGGCCGGTTTTGCCGCTTCGACCATGTCAATCCGAATGGGAATGCAGTGCTGCGACTCAATCTGCCGAATCGCAATGGCACGATCGGCGCAGTCCAGAACGCCTTCGACTAAACCGCCCTGCGCGTTGCGGGCACGATAAGTAAACTGTGGCATCGACCGGGCAAAATAAGCGGAAACCTTAAATCTCAAAACCGAATCTGGTCGCAATGGGTGGGAAAACCAATGCAGCGCGCCCTCAGTTTCTCAAAGGCCATCGCGAGAAAGGAACACCAATCGTAGAGTTAAAATCCGGGATGACCTTCTTCGCGACGACTGTGAAACACAGCCGGCACAAACCCAAAATGTGAAAGTCAATCGAAGCAGCAACAATTTGCAAAGCCCATGCCTGCCTCGCGAAGAAGATACAAGCCGCAGCACATCGTTAGACGTTTCCGTGCTGCAATCAGTGAGCGGCATAGAAGTAGATCGCGATAAGCAAAGCAACAAGCAGGATTGCCGTGATCCACCAAACTGGTTTGATCGTCGGTCTCTGAGATGATCCAAACTCCTGTTTAACGAACTCGTCGTAGTTGAAGTCCGCGTCCGGTAAATCCACGGCATCGTACGTTGCAGCATCTTCGCGCCAGCCCGAAGCATGATCTGCTCCACACTCCGGACATGCCAGGGCTGTTTGAGGAACATCCTCGCCGCAGACCGGGCACACTTTTGGTGTCCTTATTTCCCTCGTCATTGCTGTTTATTGGTTACGCCGGACATTTCCTGACTAGGCGCGCCAGATCGTGCAAACTGTTTTAGCGGGGTCTCCGACGTGTCGAGCGGGATACTCACTCTTCGAACTCGCCTCTCCCAACTGGATAGCTCTTGGCCAACCTTACCCGGGCGGCCACGCGAGCGCCCGTTTACCGAGCAAATGTACGTGCAGATGCGGCACGCTCTCACCCGCATCGGGTCCGCAGTTGATCACCACTCGGTAACCTTTGGATAATCCCAACTCCTTGGCAACGTTGCGCGCGACGAGAAGCAGCTTCCCCAAGAGCGCGCGATCATCATCCGTCGCCTCGGACAACCGCGGAACTATCTTTTTCGGAACGATCAGCACGTGCACTGGTGCTTGCGGGTCGACGTCGTGGAAAGCAATCCCGTCATCATCTTCCCAGATGATTTCGGCGGGAATTTGCCGCGCGATGATTTTCTCGAAAATCGTCATGTCATTTAGCGTTTCACTACCGTAGCGAACAATCAAGCCGCACCCGATCTGTGGCGAAGGCGAGTTTTTCGCGGACGAAACAGACAATTTCCTCTCGCAACGCGTCGCAGCCGCGGGTCCATGTTCTTGTGCCGCGGAGATGTTTCACGCAAAGTTGTAATGAAGAAAGCTGAAGATTATCTGCGCCTGCTTCAATCAAGGCGCTGATTCGCTTTTCCAACAGAACGAAAAACGCCAGTTCGTAGCCCGCGCCAGCGGAATGAGCAATGTCCAACAGAGAAATCGAAATGGGCGGCGGCGCGGGGGCAAAATGCCGACAAATCTCCTTGTAGCCGATCGCCTTTAACACGTTACGCACCGTCTGCGACAACTGATTGAACGCGACAACATTTTCGTCGTTTCGCAGGTGCAGATAAAAAGCAATACTTTCCGTCACATGTTCTGTCAGCCACCAACCGGGATATCCTGCTTCGTCAGCCGCTCGCGTGATCGCCGCGTGCAGCCAATCGCGGTTAAACTCGAAGAGCTGGCCCGAGCTTGTCCGCAGATAGGGAAATTCTTCCTTAAACGCGACCATGATTCTTACCAGCAGTCTCGTGTGATCGAACTCCCAAGCTGGAGCTCTTCGGCATTGCCTCAGGGGGAAACAATTCCCGCTGAAGCGCGTTAGGTTTTATGCGGCGTCCCAGAGTATGTATGGCGTCAACGAACTGATCCACACCCTCGAAGCGTTGATAGACCGATGCATAACGCAAATAGGCTACCTCATCAGTCTCGCGCAGTTTTTCGAGCACTTTTGCACCGATCACTGACGAGGGAACTTCCCGTCCCCCTGTCTCGAGTTCGTGCACAATTTCCTCCACCATATCCTCCAACGTAAGCAGACTGGTGGAGCGTTTTTCAAAGGCTTTGGCAACACTCGCGGCCAGTTTGCGGCGATCGAATGGCTCATGGGTTCTGTTGCGTTTTACCACGCGCAGGTCCGAACGCTCGATCTCTTCGTAAGTCGTGTAACGGTATTTGCACTTTAGACACTGCCGCCGTCGACGGATGCTCGAGCCGTCGCGCGATTGACGGGAATCGATGACTTTGTCGTCACGCGACCCGCATTTGGGGCAACGCATAGTGTTTCCGGCTAAATAGCACACTATAGATTGCGGAGTCAATGCTTCTTTCATGGTAGCGCGAGCCTCTCGGTTCGCCACAGGACGAATCCGACTTGCGTCGTTCATTGGATCGCAACCGGGACGGATACGCTAGGTTTGACGCATTGATTCACGAACGATACACCGATCTCGATGCAAAACCGCAAAACGCGCACCGCAACCTACGGACCATGGCTGGTCGGGCTCGGCGCTGCGCTATGGGGAACAGAGAGCGCGTGGCGTATCCCGCTCAACGAATTGTTCGACGCAAAAGTCATCGTGTTCTGGGAACACGTGTTCATCCTGATCATGTTCCTGCCGATCTTGATCTCGCATCTGGATGAAATTCCAAAAGTGCGCGCGCGCACATGGGGATTTCTGATTTTTTCCGGATTCGCCGGTTCTGCAGTCGGCACGGTGTTTTTCACACTGGCGTTGAAATACGGCAATGCAACGGTCGTGAACGTGATTCTGAATATTCAGCCCGTGATCTCAACCATCGGCGCGTTCCTCCTTTTTGGCGACCGTCTCGCTCACCGCTTTTTCCTGTTCGCCGGGATCGCAATCGTTGCCGGGATCTTCGTTTCTGTCGCACATCCTACGCAGATCGGAATTTCTTTGCAGCGGGCCGGTTTAAATATCGGCACCGGATACGCGCTGATCTGTGCATTGTTCTGGGGACTTGCCACCGTTGCAGGGCGCGGCGCGATGGTTGGCATGTCGCTACGGCTCGCCTCCAGCATGCGCATTGTCGTGGGCCTGAGCTGCATGACGCTGATTCTTTTGGTCTACGGCAAATTGAACGGTGCGGCGCTCTGGCCGGTATCCGCGCAGACCCACGTATTCAAGGCCATTGCGTTGCTTTTTCTGCTGGCCTCAATCTCAGGTGGGATTCCGCTCCTGATTTATTTTCAGGGACTCCATCTCACGCGAGCATCTACGGCTGGTTACTTTGAAATGATGCAAACACTAGCCGCAGTCTGTATCACCTGGGGCTTCTTCCATGCCAGCCTTCACCCGCATCAGGTGATCGCGGCCGTCATTTTGATTTTTGCGGTAGCGATGGTGCACCGCGTGCAACAACAGGTCGAAGCCGCAGAGAATCCTCAAGAGCATTAGCGAACTAGCTGGCGTTCGCTTTCGTTGGCTCGACCTCTTTTGTCGGTTTCTCCGGGAACTCGAAAACAATTTTTCCGTCCTCAGATTTCAGATACGCGGAGAAGGGTCTGCCTCGTTTTGATATAAATCCTTCGAGGAGATCTGTTCTTCCCGTAGTAAGAAGTTTTTGGGCCTGCTCTTTTGGAATTTCGCGACCGAGGATCGTTTTGCTCAGCTTGAACTTGCAAGGCCTTCGATCAGCCTGCGAATGCTCGCAAATGTAACTGGTCTCAGTCTCAAAAATTTTTCCACCGCATATCGGACATTCGCCAAGCGGTTCTTTGCCTGTGAAATCGATTTTTGCCGCCGGCTCTTTGGGTTTTCGTTCCTTCTTTGCTTTGGCCTCACGCTTCTCGAATTCGAAACCGACGTCTTTCTTATCGGTCAACACGAGGAAAGCCTTAAACGGCCTGCCTTTGCGGGAGATAAAGCGCGAAAGCAAATCAGTCCTGCCAGTAGTCAGCAATTTTTTCATTTGTTCCGGGTCGACGGCTTGCTGCAGGATCACCTTGCCCGATCGGAAATCGCAGCTCTTGTTCGGGCCAACCGAATTCTCGCAGACGTAGCTCATCCCGGATTCGAACACGCGTCCGCCACATTTGGGACATGTGCCTAACGGCTCCTGCTGTGAAAAATCGACCGGCGCTGCCGCTCCGTTCTCCTGGCCGTTTGGCCCGAAATCGAATTCTGCCTTGAAATCGTCGCTCAATTTCAGTCCGGCGTGGAAGCGCTTGCCTTTTTTGCTACGAAAACCGCCTAATGGCCCCACTTGTTTGTCGCGCACGAGGGTCTCGAATTCGTCGCGGCTCAGCAATCGGCCGGCGATCGTTTTCCAGATCGTGAAGTCGCACTCATCATTTGTGCACGCGAAACTCTTGAACCGTTCGACGATTGGCGACCCGCACTTCGGACATTTGCCAAAGGGCTCAGTGTCCGGCATGTGCTCGTCGGGATGGAAATGCTTGGCTTTTTCAACGATGTCGCTGGTCAGCTCGCGGATGTCGTGCATGAAAGCCTCGCGCGTAAGCTTGCGATGCTCGATTTCGCGCAGACGAAATTCCCATTCGCCGGTTAACTCCGGGCTGGTTAATTCCGGCACCGCGCTTTTGAGGAGCATGATGGTCTGGATCGCCTTGGCTGTAGGCTGAAGTTCCTTGCCTTGCCGCGTCAGATAATGAGCTGAAATCAGTGTTTCGATAATGGCTGCCCGGGTTGCCGGGTACCTAGCCCCTTTTCCTTCATGGCTTCGCGCAGTTCTTCGTCATCCACCAGTTTTCCCGCTGCTTCCATCGCGCTAAGGATCGTACCCTCGTTGTAACGGGCAGGCGGCCGTGTCTGTTCCGTGTTGATTTCGATGCGAATTGTCTGGACCCGTTCGCCCTGTCCTACGGACGGCAGGTTTTCTTCGGGCTTATCCGCTGCAGCATCGCGTCCATAGACCTCGAGCCATCCTGGTGCGACCATGATCTTACCTTCCGTCTTGAACGGCTCACCTTCCACGCGCGTGATCCGAGTCGTGTTCTCATATTGTGCCGGTGGAAAAAACACGGCGACGAAACGCTTGGCGACCATGTCAAAAATCGCCCGCTCGTGGTCATCGAGTCCCGCGTTGTCGGAGCGAATGGTCCCAGTAGGAATGATCGCGAAATGGTCGCCCACCTTTGCATTGTTGAATATGCGCTTGTTAGGCTTGACCCAATTATTATCGAGCACTCGGCGGGCGAACGGAGTTTCGAGATTACGAAGTGTCGCTTTTACCGTCGGGATATAATCTTCAGGCAACGCGCGGGAATCGGTCCGTGGATAAGTGATGGCTTTATGCCTTTCGTACAGCGCCTGTGCGATCTGCAAAGTGCGCTTGGCGGAAAAACCGAAACGGTTGTTCGCTTCTCGCTGCAAGCTCGTCAGGTCATACAATTGGGGGGCGATCTGCGTGGTCGGCTTTTTTTCCTCCAGCTCAACAATGCCTTCTTTGCCGGCACACTTGCGCTGAATGGTCTCCGCAATTTCGCGATGCCACAACCGCGGCGCCGCGCGATGCTCGTCCCAAAGCGTTCCGTTCGCAGGATCAAGGCGCTGCTCGGCATCGCCTAAATCCAATTGGAGTCGGGTGAGCAGCCTTCTGGTTCGATCGATCTCCGGTTCGCCTTTAGCGAATGCCTCGTCGAACCATCGTCCCGGATATTCGCCGGTCTTCGCCTGAAATGTGCCAATGACCTCATTAAGGTCGCGCGGCTTGAATTCCTTAATCTTATTCTCTCGATCGACAATGATGGCCAGGGTTGGTGTCTGCACACGTCCCAGCGAGGTGACAGGTACTGCCGCGTCCTCCGCTAAGGCGGAGTGTAAACGCCCGCGTGGCATTAATTCCTACCAGCCAATCTGCTTCGTTACGGCTTCGTGCCGCGCTGGCCAACGGTTGCATCTCGGTGTCGCTACGCAGTCGGTCAAAGCCCTCCCGAATCGCTGCCGCAGTCATTGATTGCAGCCAGAGGCGTTTGATCGTTTTTTTTGCACCGGCGTATTGTGCGATATAGCGAAAAATTAGCTCGCCTTCGCGGCCTGCGTCGCAGGCATTAATGATTTCCGAAACGTTTTTGTCTCGGATGAGCTTGCGTAGCACGTTGACGCGCCCGCTCATTTTGGCCGCAGGCTCTAGCTCGAACTCCGGGGGCATGATCGGAAGTTTTTTCATGTCCCACTTGTCCTGCTCTTTCATGGATGCAGGCACAGCCAACTCCAAGAGGTGACCGACCGCCCACGAGATGAGGTATTTCTCGTTCTCGAAGTAGTCCTTTCCCTTTTTGAAACCACCCAGCGCTTTCGCAATATCGCCAGCGACAGACGGTTTCTCGGTAATGATGAGGGATTTAGACATGGGGGAGCAAATCGAACTCAGTTAGTGCAGCTTTGCAAGTCAGACAACGCTGCAGGCACACCAGCGTCGCAGTAAACCTCTTGTTTAACCCAGTTTAACGAAATATTTTCCGGGCAACTGCTTAACCAGATGTTTCAATTCTAACTGTAGAAGTGTAGATGAAACCGCTGCGCTTCGCAATTTGCTTCTCGTTGCGATGTCGTCGATGGAGGTTTCACTGGCATCAATCGCGTCGTACACGCGGCGCTCTTCGTCTGACAGAGGTGGCAGCGGCCGCACCGCGGTCTCTGGCGACGGTTTGGCTTCGGGCAACAGGATTTCCAAATCGTCCAGAATATCCGATGCGTCCATGACGAGCTTTGCGCCCTGCTGGATCAGGCGGTTCGAGCCCATCGCACTCGGCGCGTTGATGTGGCCCGGCACCGCGTAAACCGAGCGGCCCTGTTCCAACGCCTGCGCTGCGGTGATCAGAGCGCCACTATTCAGTCCAGCTTCCACTACCAGGATTCCGTGGCTCCAACCAGAGATAATGCGGTTTCGCATCGGAAAAGTTTGCCGGTCAGGTTCGATATCCATCGAGAACTCGGAAACGATCGCGCCATTCCCGCTGCGGATTTTTTCGGCGAGTGGCGCGTTCTCCGGCGGATAGAGTCTGGCCAATCCAGAACCGATAACCGCGATGGTCCGTCCTTTCGCCGCGAGAGCACCCTGATGAGCAGCGGTATCAATGCCGCGTGCCAATCCGCTGATCACGGTTAGCCCTGCGTAAGCAAGTTGGTAGGCGAGTTTTTTGGCCGATTCCATTCCGTAATGTGTCGTGCGACGTGCACCGATAACGCCGATGGCGTGATGATCGCGCTGTTCGATTTCGCCCCAGACGTAAAGCACGATTGGTGGCGCGTGGATCTCGCGCAGCGGACGGGGATATGATTGCGAGCGTTGCGTGATCACAGTCGCGCCGAACTCGCGGATCCGTTGAAGCTCGGCTGAAAGGTCGATCGTCGATTCCCAGCTCGAAATTTGGTCCGCGACTTCGTTCCCGATGCCTTCGACCTTGCGAAGCTCACTTCGTTTCGCGGCGAGGATTGCCTGCGGTTCTTGGAAAACCTCCAGCAACTTACGCAACCGCACCGGCCCAACTGTCGGTAGCATGTTGAGCGCGATATACGCTTCGGTTGAGTCCATTTCGTCGCGGCGCTCGCCGCGGCGAGCGCCTGTTTAAATCCGATTGGCGCCTACCACAAGCACCGCTACAACTTCCGGGAGGATGTTGAACCCTAAAACGGAATTTCGTCCTCGTCCGGTCCCGATTCCGGGGGCGACTTCGGCGGCGCGGCAGCTTGCCGGCCTTCTCCTGTCGCATCGGCGGCTCCGCCTGGAGGCCGGCCTCCAAGCAGTTGCATGTTGTCGGCTACGACGCGCAGCCGCGTTCGCTTTTGCCCGGTCTGCTTGTCATCCCATGTGTCCATTTGCAGCCGGCCTTCGATGAAAACCGGTCTGCCTTTTTTCAGATATTCGCTGGCGACCTCTGCGGTTCTTCCCCAAAGCGTGACGTCCACAAATGTCACTTCCTCGCGTTTCTCGCCGCTGTCGGTCGTGTATGCGCGATTCATTGCGACGCCAAGATCGCAAACGGCGCTGCCTTTGGGCGTGTAACGGACCTCGGGGTCGCGCGTGACATTTCCAAGCAAGAGAACTTTATTCAGGTTCGCCATGTAGCGCTTATAGCGAAATTATTTCGCTTTTGCCAACTTTTTCGGTGCTTTCTCGACCTTATCTTCCAGGCGCAAATAGTGCTGGCGGTAAACGTCCGAATCGAGTTTGAACTTCGTGCGCAGCCGAACAATGGAGCTCGGATCGCAGCTCACGATGAAGTTTACGTAATAACCGGAATCGAGTGACCCGGCCATGTATGAAAAGTTGCGCTTGTCCATTTTTTGCACCTGCTCGACATGAGCGCCTTCCTTCTCGAACTCGGCTTCCAGGCGTTCGATCATCTCTTTTACATTATCTTCTTTGGCCTGCGTGTTTAATACCAGTAGCGCTTCGTAGCGGTGATTCATATTTTTTCAGGTTTGTTCACCCCGAACATTTTCGGGGTTAAAGTTGTTCATGGCTGAAACGAGACCTTTGTCAATTGCGCATTTCAGCGCTTCCACCGCCCGATCGATCGTCGATCGGACAATGACCTTTTCCTCATCGAAAAAGCGGCTCAGCACATAATCGATTGAGCCTTCGCGTGGCGCAGAACCGATGCCGATGCGCAATCGAGGAATATTTTCGGTGCCAAACTGCATGATGATCGATTCAAGACCATTGTGCCCGCCTGATCCGCCGCCTACCCGCAATCTGAGACGACCCAGGGGCAGATCAAGATCGTCGAGCACAACCAGCATTTGCTCGGGTTCGATTTTGTAAAACTGTGTGACTGACAAGAGTGGATAACCACTGTGATTCATAAAGCTCAACGGCTTGACCAGAAGCACAGCGCCACATTTTGCTAAAAGCGCGTCCCATTTTCCCGATCGTTCCCAAGTCGCCCCAAACTGCGCTGCCAGTTGATCGACAACAATGAAACCGATGTTATGTCTCGTGGCAGCGTACTCAGGGCCGGGATTTCCAAGGCCGGCAATCAGCCGGATTGATGAATTTGTTTCTTCCACTGAATCGTGCCGCCATCATTCTGGGCGCAGGAGAGCGCAGCGAAACGAAGTCGAAGAATCCCGGAGAATTATCATGAGGTTGGCGGCGGGATCCCTCAACTTCGTTGCGCTCCGCTCGGGATAACGGCAATTACTTCTTCTGTTTCTCCTTTGGAGCCTTTTCTTTCGCCGCTGGAGCAGCCGCTGTTGCTGCTTCGCCTTCTTCCTTCTTCTCGGTGATCACTTCCGGTCCCGCTGCTGCACCTTCCGCCTCCGTGGGGGCTCGTTCTTCCTCGACCACCGGCGCCACCACAGAGAAGGCAGTGAGATCAGGCTGCACTTTTGGCGTCACACCAGCGGGAAGTTGTATGTCACGGACATGAATTGAATCGCCAATGTTCATTTGCGAAACATCTACCGTGATGCGGTCCGGCAAATCCGTCGGCAGACATTCAATCGCCAATACGCGCAAACTTTGCTCCAGCAATCCGCCAAACGTTTTCACGCCAACCGCGGTGCCGACCGGTTCGAGCGGCACTTCGGCTTGAACCATTTGGTCCATGGAGATTGCGTGAAAATCTACGTGTCGAATGTCGCCTTTGACAGGCGAGTGCTGCACTTCCTGGACAAGGGCCGTGCGGCTCGGTGCCTCTCCCGCAATCTCGAGTTCGACCAAAACGTTTTCCCCGGAGGCCTGGCTCATCATTGCGTTGACGTCGCGAGCGGCAACTTGCAACGGCTGCGGTTTGTCTTTGCCCCCGTAAATGACCGCAGGGATGAATCCGCGAGCTCTAAGTTTGCTCACACCGGATCGGCCTATGTTCGACCGCGGTTCCGCCTTAAGTTTAACTTGTTTTGCCATTTTTTTCGCTCTCGATGTTAAACAGCGACGACACCGATTCGTCGTTGTGAATCCGTTTGATGCCTTCCCCGAGAAGCTCGGAGACGCAGAGCACTGTGACGTTAAATCCTTCCACAGTGCGCACCGGCGTGCTGTTGGTCGTTACTAATTCCGTAATCTGAGATTTTTGCAACCGCTGAATGGCCACGTCCACCAGCACCGCGTGCGCTACTCCGGCGTAAATATCGCGGGCGCCGTGCTTTTTTGCGATCGCGGCCGCCGAGGTGAGCGTGCCCGCCGTTTCGGTAAGATCATCCACCATCAGCACATCGTGATCTTCCACGTCGCCTATGAGGTAGAGCGCTTCCGTTTCGGTGGCGCTTTTGCGTTCTTTCGCCACGATTGCCAGGTTCGCACCCAGCGCTTCTGCATACGCGGATGCCATTTTCAGCCCGCCAAGATCGGGAGAGACCACAGTCGTTTTGCCCGTGAGCCGTTTACGCAAATACTTGATCAACACCGGTAGCGAATGGAGGTGATCCACCGGAATGTCGAAAAAGCCTTGAACTTGTTGCGCGTGCAAATCCATCGTGAGCACACGATTGACCCCGGCGGCGTGCAGCAAATTCGCCACAAGTTTCGCCGTGATAGGGACTCGCGGCTGATCCTTGCGATCCTGACGCGCGTATCCAAAAAACGGAATGACGGCAGTGATCCGGTCGGCGCTGGCTCGGCGTGCCGCGTCAACCATGATCAGCAATTCCATCAAGTGCTGATTGGTTGGCGGTGAAGTCGGCTGAACGATGAACACGTCGTGCCCTCGAATGTTTTCCTCAATTCTCACGTAAGTCTCGCCATCGGGAAACGAGCTGATCGTCCCCTGGCCGAGCGGGACACCGATATATTTGCAGATTCGCTCGGCCAAATCGCGGTTCGCGGAACCGCTGAACACTTTTAATTCAGGTTGAAGCGCAAACATCGAGAGCGCCTAACTTAGGCAGCGAGGTAGGACATTGGCAATCCTCAAACTTGCCAATGGTAGTTTCCGTGGCGAATATTTTTATTGGAGGTTTTCCTAATGGGTGCCGATGTGATTCGAATAGAACGCCCAACCACAAATTCAAAACTGTTTGCCCATACGCGCTGGGATGCGATTCCCGCCGTGGCAGGCCTTTTTCATCTCGCCTATCTTTTGGGGCTCTATTTTTTGTTCCCGCATGCGCCGCTGTGGGTGATGCTGATTCTCGGCTTTATTTACTCGCTGATGGTCAATGCGAATATCAACGGGATAGGGCACAATTTCATTCATAACGCTTTTTTCCGCTCGAAACCGCTCAATCGTCTGTTTGGAATCACGCAATCGATCGCCTGCTGTTTTTCCCAGACCATGTATGACGGTGTCCACATGCGGCATCACAAGGGGAACTCGGATCGACAGGATGAAAATGGTGACACGATTGATTGGTTGTCCATTTACAGGCACGGCCACGAGGGCGAGGCGGAAAATCCGTGGGCCTATGTTTTTTTAAGTTTCTTTCGCGACGATGTGGGCGCGATCCGGAAGGAATTGCGAAAACGCAACAACGGCGATCATTTCTGGGGCAATTTGGAATTGGCTGCATTCGCTGTGACGCTTTTCGTGATGGCTGTCATCGTGCCTACGTGGCCGATTCATTTCTTCAATTGGCGGTTCGTGCTGTTTTTTCTGCCCTTCTGGTACCTCGGGCATTGTTTCAGTTATTTGAACGGTTACTACCGGCATTACGGCGCGAATCCGGACAAACCGATCGCATGGGGCGTGAGCAGCTACGGAAAAATCTACAACTGGCTATTCTTCTATAACGGCTATCACGCCGAGCACCATTTTCGCCCAAAAGTACATTGGACGAAGATGGAAAAATTCCGCCGAAACATCGAGCATCTGCAGAAACAGGAAGGCGTTCGCACAATCAAGCATGCGCACATGCTAGGCTTTCTGGATCCGGATTTACCGAAACGCGCGCCAGGGCGACGCGCAGGAGTGTAGCGGCGTTTGTTCCAAACGCCGGGTCGAAACGGACAGGCGCTTGACACAAGCGCCTCTACAACGGATTGGCAAAACTGGTGCGGAGCTTTTCTTTCTTTGCTTCGCATTCGTCGTGTAACCGCCGCACTTCGGTGGCGAGCTGCTTCTGCAGCGACTCAACATCCTCGAATTTGCCTTCGGCCTGCATTTTCAGAATTTGGTCTTTGAGGAAAAGTTCTTTCTCGGCAATTTTGGCGCGATATTTGGAATCGACTTCGGCCAGATCTCTTTTCTGTTCGTCAGTCAGCGAGAGCGAGGGCGATGCTTTTTGGAGCCGTTCCATCGCAAGTTCGTAAGCCGATTTCATCGCGTTTTTGCACTCCTGAGGCAATCGACGCATTGTGCGTCGAAAATCAATTCTTAAATTGCCTCATGCGTTCGCCAATTCAACTGCTCAGCATCGACTTTGATGGGACGCTCGTCTCACGCGCCTGCGGACCGGTATTTGACTCGCGTTGTATGAAATTGATTCGCAAGTTGCAGGATAGTGGCGCGAGCTGGGCGATCAACACCGGTCGCTCGGTCGACTTACTCGAAACGGGTCTGGCGGAGTTCGCGTTGCCGATTCGTCCGGACTTCATTCTCACCACTGAGCGCAACGTTTTCCGCCCAGCGCGGAATGGCGACAAATGGGAGCCGTTTGGCGAATGGAACGAGCGCTGCGCGCGAGATCACGCAGAGTTGTTTGTCGTCTGCACATTCAGTCCTGGCCGAGTTTGTGGATTTTGCGACGAATGAGACAAGAGCGCGTCTCATCTACAATTTCGCGGGACTTGAAGGATTGGCTGCCGAAAGCGAGGAAGAGATGGAGCGCATCACGGATTTTATCCGGCAGGCGCGAGCCCGGCATCCAAAGTTGCATTACCAGCGCAACGGAATTTACCTGCGTTTTTGTCACGCGGATTATCACAAGGGCACGGCGCTGGCTGAGTTGGCGCGTTTACTGGAAGTTCCGCGGGAAAACATCTTTGCTGCAGGCGACCATCACAACGACCTGTCAATGTTGGATGGAACCTTTGCCGCAATGCCGTCGTGTCCTGCCAATGCCATTCCCGAAGTGCAACATGCCGTGCGTACAGCTGGCGGTTATATCGCTCGCAAGGACCACGGCGCGGGTGTTCACGAAGCATTGTTGCACTTCGTCAATGGCGAGTAACCGGTAGCCGGCGTGGGATGGAGTTTCGTGTTTCTCTAAAACAAATTTAGCTGCCGTCCCCAAATTGGCGCAGTCGCA
Source organism: uncultured Verrucomicrobiae bacterium (assembly GCA_963838045.1). Taxonomy (GTDB): domain Bacteria; phylum Verrucomicrobiota; class Verrucomicrobiia; order Chthoniobacterales; family UBA10450; genus Udaeobacter. The sequence goes on from CAWIPQ010000027.1 coordinate 25,789, forward strand.
GACAAGAAGAATCACCAGTGGACACTGCTGGAGCCCATGGGGCCGGGACCGTAACGGTCGTCATCGGGCATCTTTTCTCCAGGGACAGCTGCGGCAGATTCCGAGGAAGACTGACTGGAAGCCGGCTCCTGAACGGATGACGCGCAGGCGGACAGTAGAATCGCAATCAGCAGAACCAGAACGCGTGTCAGTGGGGGTTGTTTGATCACCAACGCCGAACGTATCGATGCTCACCTCCGATGCAACACCCGTGCTCTTAAGAGCGACTGACAGGCAGCCGAAACGGACGCTAACACGCCAGCTCCTTCGATAGTGCTCAGCTATAGTGACACTCCGGGAGAGCCGAATATGAATTCAGAATCCCGAGTGTGCCGAGCTTGTTCCACCCTCGCCGCTTGGAGCAAACGAGGGACGAGCGAAGTGGGCTTCCGCAGCCGTCGTCTTTTGTTCAGTCGATTCAGTTACCACACCTTCCTCTTTTGATGAGGCACACGCCGAAAGGAAGGATGCGATAAGTAGAGCAAGAATAGCGCACAACCCAGCACGTTTTTTCACGGAGGCGAAGGTACCGATTACATGGGCTGGATGCAACTTCCACAGGGTGCCCGGCGATTCGGAGACTGCAATGCCATCACGAAAAGATTTTGCGCGCGAAGCGAAGCTCGCGTTTAGTTCCTGCATGGCCGGCGAATGGGGCGAGCCTGAACGCATGTGGGACGAATACGATTGGGAGCGGTTTCTTCAGCAGCAGGACGGCAAGACCGAAAAATATATGCAGTTGTTGGAAACCTATCTTGATGATCCTCGCCGCGACGAAATCATCGCCCGCGAAATGGGTTGGACACAGTTGCTGGACGCGAAAGATTGGAGCGCCGAGGTCGATGCACTTCTCGACGAAAACGCCACCGAAGAGGATGAACACGATGCCGATCCTCCGGGCGAATCGGCGAAACATTTCAGGAGCACGACCTTTATCGCGCTGCATTCGATCTCACCTTCTGGATCGATCAATTGTTCGATCAAAACCCTGTGCTCCAGAACGAGCCTGCAGCTGTCAAGCTGGCGACACACGCTGCCCTGGCCAGCGCGAAACTGGCTGCAGCGTTGAGCGGTGATCAACTCGATGAAATCGGGATGACCATCGCGTATTTGAAACGAGCCTTGAAGGCGATAACCACTTCGATGAATGCGGCGGCGCAGTTGCGAAAGGCCGCTGGACTGATTAGCCGGTCGGAATACTCAGTTTTGCAGCAGCGACTGTTTGAAGTGCGCGACGGCATCGTAAGCTTGATGGGCGAGTATCGCGCCGAGTGGCGCCGCCGTTTCGGGCCCGACACCTTCCGGCGTTGAATGAAATAAGGGCGCGCTCCGTCCAATGATTCAAACGGAAGCGACTCTGGCGCAGTCCGATGTGTCGGAATTGGACTTGGTGAAACGATGCCAGGCTGGTGACACCGAGGCATTCGACGAGCTGGTAACTCGCTACCGAACACGAGTATTCGGCATGATTTACAACATGGTTCATAGCGAACAGGACGCCTGGGATTTGGCTCAGGACAGCTTTCTAAAAGCATGGAAGTCGATCGGACGCTTCCGTGGTCAGTCTTCTTTTTACACCTGGATTTATCGCATCGTCATGAACGTGACCATCGATTGGCTTCGCAAAAAGCAGGTCAAGGGTGGCGGCACCGAGTTCGACGACGCAATTCAATTAACACAGATTGATCCGGCATCCAGAACCGTGCCAAAAACAGAAGCCTTGCCCCATAAAGCGATGGAACGCGACGAGATTCGCGTCCGCATAGAAAAAGCAATTGCCCAGCTCTCACCGGAACATCGAGCTGTCATTTTGATGAAAGAAATCGACGACATGCAATATCACGAAATTGCGGAGGCGTTGGGGTGTTCTATCGGCACGGTGATGTCGCGTCTGTTTTATGCCCGCAAGAAATTGCAGAACCTACTAAGAGACGTTTATGAAAACGTTTGAGGAAAAATGGACAGCATGGCTGGACGATCAGCTTAGCGGGCGCGAACTGTCGCAGTTTGAAGCCTCGCTGCCTGACAAGGCGGCCGCTGAAGCGGAAAAAGCCGGGTCAAAGAAACTTGGTGAGCTGTTGAAACGCGAACTAAGCGCTCAGCCGCTGGCGAACGAAGAATTCTTCAGCCATCAGCTTCGCGAAAGAATTATCCAGGAAACGCGTGAGCCGGCTTCGCCAAGGCACAGGGGAGACTGGGAATTATAAGTGGTGGACCGTCCCCCGCCTGCTGTGGGCGGGCGCAGCGTCGCTGGCTGTTTTTGTCGTTTTTACTTTCGGGGTTATGCACGAGAAGAATCCGGCTGAGGAATCGCAATATTTAACTCAAATTCTGAATGCGCGCGTTGATCCTGTCGTCAGTCCCAATGCGACGGTTTCAATATTCGAAGTCAAACAAGACCGGGTAACGGTGCTTTGGACTGAGGGCTTGCAAAGCCTGCCCGCGGATTACGCCGCGAAATAGTTGCTCATGCATCGCTTGCTGGCGTTCATAATTCCGGTTGTGGTCGTCATGAGTGCGCTACCGGCATCGCATGCTGCGGAGACGGTCTGGAGCGGACTGGTGATAGCGGAGAACGTCGCGCACCCGCAGCCGATTCCATCCGAACTAAAGCGTATCGAGGGATCGCTGAAGCGATTTTTCGGCTACAACCAGTTTAAGGTGATCGGACAATCGCAAAAGGTTGTTAGAACCGGTCAGGAAGACTGGCTTGCGACCAGCAAGTATTTCGGGTTGCACGTAGACGCGCGGGGTGAAAGCAAAGGCGGCTATGTATTGAACCTGAAATTGTACAAAGAGAAAGAGCTGTTACTCGAAACCGAAGCCAAACTGAGCAAGCATAGCCCGCTGGTGATCAAAGGTCCGCAGGTGGGTGGGGGACAGTTGTTGCTTGTTGTCTGGTAACGTGCAAGGGCGTGACGGCATTGAGCGATCGTCCCGCACACTCCTGTGACGCCGGATCCTGGCGACTGCTAATCTGATATGCGCGTTCTGCTTCTCTTACTTTCTGGTTTTATTTTCGAGGAACGTCGTTAGTTCGAGCTGTGGAAAAACCATTTACCTTCAACGAGACACCAGGGAAACTTCCCAAAGAGGTTCTACCAACGGATTACTCCATTCGGATCGTTCCGAACATCGACAAGCTAACCTTTTCCGGAACGGAGGTAGTGAACGTTAATGTGCGCGCTCGCGTCCACCAGCTCGTGTTGAACGCGCTCGAACTCAAGATTGAAGCCGCTTCGGTCGATGGGAAAGAATTGCCTGTTTCCGCGATCAAGGTGGATCACGAAAATGAATTGCTCACGCTGACACTGCCGTCCGAACTGGCAACCGGCCAGCACAGCCTGACCCTCCGTTTTACGGGCAAAATCAATGAACAAGGGCAGGGGCTTTTCTACATGCATTACCAGGAGCAGGGGACCGGGGCACGCAAGGTCATGCTCGGGACACAATTCGAAGCGACGGACGCCCGGCGTTTCTTTCCCTGTTGGGATGAACCGGCTTTTCGGGCGCGTTTTCAATTAACCGTCGTCGTGCCGGAGACGTGGCTGGCGGTCTCGAACATGCCGATCAAGAGCGAGAAAAAAGTCGCGGGCGGAAAAGAAGTCCGTTTCGAGGCGACTCCGTCGATGTCCAGCTATTTGAATGTATTCGTAGCGGGAGACCTCGAATTCATCGAATCACGAGTCGGCCCAACCCAGGTTCGTGTGATCGCGACAAAAGGAAAAGCGGAACTGGGTCGTTATGCGCTCGACGCCTCGGCCCAGATTTTGCGCTACTACAACGATTATTTCGGCGTGCCATATCCGTTGCCGAAACTGGACCAGATTGCTATTCCCGGCGGCTTCGGTGGCGCGATGGAAAACTGGGGCGGGATCACCTATTACGAAACAGCGCTTTTATTCGATCCAAAAAATTCTTCGTCCGAGACGAAGCAAAACATTTATGAAGTGGTCGCGCATGAGATGGCGCACATGTGGTTCGGCGACCTCGTAACCATGGCATGGTGGGACAATCTCTGGCTGAACGAAGGATTCGCCTCCTGGATGGGCAGCAAGTGCAGCGCGCATTTCAACCCGCAATGGGAAGTCTGGCTGGCTCGCACTTTACCCCGAGATCCTACGCGACGAATGGGAATCGCCCGGGAAGCGGCCATGGAAGGCGATGCGCGGTCGACCACCCACGCGATTCAACAGCCTGTGGTGACGGAATCAGAAGCCAACAGTTCGTTTGATGATATCACCTACAAGAAAGGCCAATCGTTTTTGCGAATGCTGGAAAGTTTTCTCGGCGAGGATGTTTTCCGTGATGGAATTCGCCGGTACATCGCTGCGCATAAATATTCGAATACGACCACTGCCGATTTGTGGAATGCGCTCTCGGAAGCGTCGAAAAAGCCGGTGGATGAAATTGCGGCCGGCTGGACGGAGCAACCCGGGTTTCCAGTTGTAAACGTCAAACGCGAGGCAGGACATAAAGCGGATCTTACACAAGAGCGCTTTACGGTGAATTACAAAGATGCCCCGGCGCTTCTCTGGAAGATCCCGCTGACGTATTCGGTCGTGGGCAAAGCACCGGCGACATTGCTGATGACCGGCAAAACAGCGGTTCTGGAAAACATTCCTGCAGATCGCGCGCTCAAGGTTAACCCAAACGGCACTGGAAATTATCGCGTCAAATACGACGCGCCTTCATGGAAATTGCTACTCGAGGCCCTGCCCAAGCTTGGTGTCGCAGATCGCGTCAATCTTCTCAGTGATGCCTGGGCGATGGTGTATTCCGGTCGCGAACCGATATCGCTGTACTTTGGATTGGTCGAGAAATTGCCGGCTTCCACTGATCTCGCCGAGCGTGAGCAGATCATCAATGTTTTGGAATTCATCAACCGTCTGCTGATCGGCTCTCCGCAACGACGAAAAGTTTCAGCACTACGCCCGATCGCTTTTGCAGCCGACTTTTGAGGCACTTGGCTGGGAACCTAAAGCAGGCGAACCGTTCGGCGCCGGACGGCTGCGCGCGAGCTTGATTAGGACGTTAGGCGATTTGAACGATCAGGAAATCATCGCCGGCTGCCGTGCGCGTTTCAAGGCATACCTCACGGATGCGACATCCCTCGCTCCTGATCTGCGCCCCGCAATTCTGGCCGTGGTGGGGCGCTATGCCGACGAGAAAACTTGGAATGAACTGCACGAGCGTGGGTTAAAAACGAGCAGCATCGAGGAGAAGCAAAATTACTACAACGCGTTGGCCGAAGCGATCGATCCGAAGCTGATCAAGAAGACGCTTCCGATTGCGCTCACTGATGAATTGCCAACGAGTCGCGCCCTATTCCTGGTCGCCCGAGTCGCGCGTGATAGCGGTCATCCCGAGATTGCATGGGAGTTCGCTGCGGCGAATATGAAAGCGCTGCTCGCCAAAACCGATGCGGCTGGCACCAACCGGTACGCGCCAAGTCTGTTCACGTTCTTCACTGACAACTCGCGCGCGGTCGAACTAAAAACGTACGCGAAAGCGAACCTGCCACCGGCTACTGCACGCGAGGTGGCCAAAGCGATCGATGAAATTCAGTTTCGGGCGGAATTCAAGAAGCGTCTTGCAACTCAACTGAACACCTGGATCGACGGCAAGAATCTTACAAAGCCGCACTGAATCACTACTCGCTGCTTTCCGGCGGGGCGATCCACAAGCGCATCGGAATCATCGAAGACTCGGCAAAGCCGTGTTTTCGGAAAAACGCCTGCGCCACATTTTCCGGGCGATCCGTCAACAGTGTGATTCGCAGAAAATTTTTCTGCTTCGCGAAATCAATGGCGTGTTCCAGGAGTTTGTTCCCATAGCCGTGGCCTTGATACTGCTTGTGGACCACAAGATCCTCTAAAAGAATGACGAAACCGCCTTCGGCCGTGCTAATGGTGAAGAGAAGGTTGATCATGCCCACGATCGCGCCGTTGTGGCGTAATACAAAAACGCGGCCGCGGCTTGGTTGTTCGAAAATGAGCCGTAATCCGCGGAGCTGTTTGTCCTTATCCGGACGGAAGTCGCTCTCCTGCGCAAACAACTCGCCGAGCATTTCCGACAGCTCGTCCAGGTCGGCCTCGGTTGCCGGCTCGATCACGACATTTTCTTTTTCGCTCATTGACTCCGGCTCGTTATTCCAAAAATGCGCCCAGTTGGCAACTTTGTAAATTCTGGTTGCCGATCTGATTACGGTCGCATACGCGTTCGCCTGCACGAAATCCCCGGTTCATTATATGGCGAAATGTTTGATACCAGAGCAATTGACTGCGGTGTCGTTGACAATGCGGGGCTTACCCCTACTGTAAGCGCTCTCGGACCCGACCGGGTCGCGGTTTTATGAAACGCACCTATCAACCATCCAAGCGAACGCGCAAACGCCAGCACGGTTTCCGTGCTCGGATGCGGACCAAAGCCGGGCGGGCAACACTCTCGCGTCGCCGCCAACGCGGCCGCAAACGCCTGCTGCCGAAAGGCGTTGACAAACACTACGCGCGTCACACGCAGGCTTGATCCAGCGGGGCGTCCTTCAGACCGGACTAAACTTTCCCGGGTAGAAAAATCTATCTGGGCTCTCGTGACCGCTGCGGACGGTCGAAAATTACACGTGCGCGTGTGCTCGACGCACAACTGTTGAATCCAAAAAGGAGGGGATCTGCATCTCAGTGAAAACGAAGAAGGATCATTATGATGCAGGATTTCAGGTTTGCTTTTCGGCAGCTTCTCAAGACTCCGGGATTCACGACCGTGGCGATATTGACCCTTGCATTGGCGATAGGCGTTAACTCCGCCGTTTTTGCGCTGATCAATGGCGTGGTGCTAAAGCCGGTTGTTCCGGTCCGGCCCAATGAAGTGGTGAATGTTTTCACGGCCCGCCAGAACGCGAGCCACGATTATCGCCAGTTCTCATACAACGAATATCGCGAGCTGCGCGAGAACGGTAGAGACGTGTTTGCCGATGTTGCTGCGCTCGAGTTTGCCGTAGCCGGCATTGGGCGCGAACACGAAATGCGGCGCAGCTTCGCGTTTCTGACCTCGGAGAATTATTTTGCAATGATGGGCGTGCAGCCCTTTCGCGGCCGGTTCTATAACGCCGCGGAATGCAAACCGAACGCAAACATTGCCGTGGCAGTGACAAGCTACGGTTTTTGGAAACGCAACGGCGGCCGCAAGGATTTTGTCGGTAGCACGCTTTACATTAACGGGCAGCCTTACACCGTAATTGGGATCGCGCCGGATGGATTCAGCGGCGCAAACGCATTAATTGCGCCGGATATCTGGCTGCCGCTCGGGGTTCGTTCGCAGCTTGGTTCGGCGTTCGGCGATTCCGAAACAAGCCACGATCTGTTGAACCCGAAAAATTACACCTTCAACCTCACCGCGCGGCTGCATTCCGGCCTAACGATCGGATGCCGCAAAATCCCGTTTGCCGGTATTGGCGCAACGATTGAACGCCATCCAACCGGAGGGCACCGAAGGGACGCGGGAGTTACAGATTCAGACACCGTCCCGATTCAGCCTGAGCACGCAACCGGAGGACGACGGCCCAATCAAACTGATAGCGACATTACTCATGGCCATGGCCGGCGCCGTCCTGCTCATCGCGTGCCTGAATCTGGCAAACATGCTGCTCGCCCGAGGCACGTCGCGTTCGAAGGAAATCGCGATCCGGCTGGCTGTTGGCGCGTCACGCTGGCAGATTGTCAGGCAGCTATTATGTGAAGGATTTTTGCTTGCGGTTTGCGGCGGCATAATCGGTCTGGTTCTCAGTGCCTGGTGCAACGATCTCCTGCTCAAACAGCTGCAGAGTCTGCTTGCGTCCGTGAATTTTTCATTCGTCCTCAAATTGCGACCAGATGCGGCGGTACTCGCAGTCACATTCTTCTTTTGCCTGATTGCGACAATGCTTTTCAGCCTCGGCCCCGCGTTGAAAGCAACAAAGGCCGATCTGGTTAACGACTTGAAACAGCAAGTCGGCGAGCCGGCCCGTATCGGTCGCCTGGGTCGATTCTTCGCTCCCCGCCACATTTCCGTGATGGTGCAAATCGCGCTCTCGCTGATGTTGCTTTTCTCGGCGGGATTATTTTTTCGTGGGGCGCTCAAAGCGGCCGGCCTTAATCCGGGTTTCATCGCGCGCGGCGATCTTATCAGTGAGTTTGATTTCAGCTTGATCAAGAAAACGCCGGCGGATTCGCGGCGCTTAATATTTGAGATAGTGCAACGAGTACGACAGTTACCCGGCGTAACGGCGTCGGCAAGCGCTACGATGCTGCCGTATTCCGATTTCACCACCGCGCGACGAGTGCTGCGCACGAAGGACGCTATGCCTAACGACCCAAAGGCGCCGGATCCAAGCGTCAACGCGCTCTACACCGCCATCACGCCCGGTTATTGCGAGGCGATCGGAATAAGACTTCTGCGGGGCCGCGATTTTACTAAAAACGAATGCGAGAACAAAGATACACGCCGCGTGGCTATCATCGACGAAGAAATGGCAAAAAAACTTTTTCCGAACGAAGATCCGATCGGTCAGCATATTCGCTATACCCAACCCCCAAAAGACGGATCGCCTAACGACATCGAAATCGTCGGAGTTGTGAGCAAGCACCGGCATAACGTCCAGAACGATTCTCTCGTATGCCGCTTATTTGTCCCATTGGCCCAGGGATATAGCGGTCAGACATATCTCCATGTCCGCCTTAACACGCAGGATCGACAGGCCGTCGTCGCGTTCATGCCGACGCTGCGTCAAACTCTGCGCGAGATCGATCCCGATCTGCCGCTGCTCCAGATGACTCCCTATGTCGACTTGATGGAAAAGTCACCCGACCTTTGGATCGTCAAACTTGGGGCAACTCTCTTTGGCGCCTTCGGCGTGATCGCGCTGATGTTGGCCGTGGTCGGTGTTTATGGCGTAAAAGCTTATGCCGTCGCATGCCGTACCCGCGAAATCGGAATCCGGATGGCGCTGGGTGCGCGCCGGCGGGAAGTTTTCGCGTTGATCATGCGGCAGGGCGCCATGCAAACCGCTCTCGCCATCGGCACCGGTCTCCTTCTTTCGTTGGCTGCGGGCCGGGTGCTGGCCAAAATCTTGTATCAAGTAAGCCCAACCGATCCGTTGGCGCTTATCAGCGCAAGTTTGATGCTCGCTACGGCGGCGCTTCTTGCATGTTTTTTCCCTGCGAGTCGTGCCACCCGCGTCAATCCGATGACCGCGCTGCGAACCGAATAAGGACCGCTAATCGCCTTTAATGTCATCATCGGATTGCGTTGCGAGCACGCAGCGAAATCCATAAATCACGTCGTGTTCGTTGCGATCGACAACATTTCGATAGGAGGATTGCATTTCCAGACGATTGCTTGTCGCCCAGGAGCCGCCGCGTAGCACTCCCCAATCGCGACCGCTTCCGCTGCTGTCGCCTTTGTAAGTGTCGAGGCACCATTCCCAGACGTTTCCGCCGAGGTCGAACAACCCCATGGAATTCGATTTGAATGTTCCAGCGGGCATCGTTGCGCCGCGTCGCTTTTGCGTAACGGCATAATTTCCTGCGCCATTTGGCGGCGGCCATTGTTTGCCCCAGGGAAATTCGTTTTTTATTTTTCCGTCTCGCGCTTCCGGTGTCGTGCCGCTCTCGTTCGCAAGACCCACGGCCATGCTCCACTCGGTATCGGTCGGAAGCCGGTAAGCTTGTCGCTCTTCAATGAGATTTTCGTTGTGTTCCTTTTCGGTCAACCACTTGCAAAATGCCATCGCATCGAACCAGCTCACTTTTACCACCGGATCAGTTGGTGTTTGGTGGAAATCGGGCGGATCGTATCGCCGTCCGGTCGCGCGACAAAACGCTTCGTAATCCTGCAGACGCGTTTCCCAGACTGAAATCTGAACGTCTCCCAGTGGAACGAACTTCATTCCCAAGCGAATTGGTAAACGGCTGACCCGGCTCGGGACCGACGGTTCTTTCCAGGCGCGCAGCCACAAACGTCTGCTGTTGCGGCTCAACTTTGCCACTGACCGAACCTCGCTTGTAACCGGCGAGCTGCAGCTCGTAAGTGACATCGCCGGGTTTGACTTCCTCGATCACGAGCGGCGTTTGACCGAACTCTTTCCCGTTGGCAATCACTGTCGCCCCACCCGGTGCGCTGGTGATCTTCACGCTCCCATTGGCAAACACAAAATGGGCCGCATTTTCCTTTTGCGCGGCGACGTCGATCTTTTGCTGTTCGTTAGGCCAGCCATCAAGGTGTGCGACCAGTTCGTGCGGACGCGCAGGCAGATCAAGGCGAAGCGGCGTCCGGCCGCGGGATTTTCCGTCGACAAAAATCTCCGCGCCGCCGGGTTCACTGGTGATATTTGTGATCGCGCTGACAAAAGCAAACGACTTGTTGGCGGTCTCACCTCGCTGGATTTCAACGTCGTCGCGCATCTCCCAATCGTTCCGGCGCGCGACGATCGAATATTTGCCGGTTGGAAGGTCGACGATGTTTTGCGGCGTCACGCCTTCGCGTGAAATCTGGCCGTCTTCACTTTTAACCTGGAACTGCGCTCCCGGAGGCTCGGATTGGATTTGGAGCGCGCCCTTACTGCGAACCAATCGAAACGCCGGCAGATCAAGCGAGCGTTTGCGTCGGAAGTCCACACTCATCTCCACCGGATCGTATCCCGGGCTCATGATGCGAAGGTTATATTTCCGCGGTTCCAAGTCTCCGAATGTCGCCGGACTTTTTTGTGCATGATCGGCCAAAATAACAAGCGCTCCGGCCGGTTCGGTGCGGATCGTTGTTTGGAGGTGAAGATTAGCGCTCGGTTGTGACCGAATTAGCCAGAAGCCGATCGCTATGATTAGAAGAACCAGCAGCAATGCCGTAGCAATCCAAATTTTTGCGCGTGATTTTACGGGGTGTTCGCCACGCGTCGAGTGCCGAAAGGTCCCGATGCATCTCCGCAGCCGAGTCGTAACGCTTCTTCGGATCGTTTGCGCACGCCCTGATGAGTACGTCGTTGAGTTGAAGAAGGCGATCGCGATCCGGTCGCGTGCTCAATTGCGAATCGACCTCCGGAAAATCGAGGCGATCTTTTCCTGTGCAGGTTTCGTAAAGGAGTTTGCCGAGACTGTAAACATCTGCGCATGGCGTTCCAGGTCCCTCCGGTGGCACGTACCCTTCGGTTCCAACGAACGATTGTTGTCCGGTGGTCGCTACCAAACCGATGTCGGCCAACTTCGGCACGCCCTCGATGAAGATGATGTTCGATGGTTTGATGTCGCGGTGCGTCAAGCCGCGCGTATGCAACGCTTCAAGAGCTTCGGTTAACGAGAGGCCGAGCCGGATCGACTCATCGGCGGAAAGCCGTTTGTGCCGCGTAAGATCGGTTTTCAGCGTCCGCGGTTCATAGCTTCCGATATCAATTCTACGCCCATCCAGATGGTCGTCCGCCAACTCCATGCTGTAGTAGAGGTAACTGGTCGTCCGGCCGACGTGTAAAATGTTTATGAATCCGCCGTGCGCGCGAGAGATTGGTTCGAACGCGGACATGCCTTCGAATTCCCGCAGAAACGAGCGTTCGCTTTCAAACGTTTTGCGGTAAACGATTTTGACCGCGCGAAATGCGCCGGTCACCGTCCGCGCCAGCCAAATTTCACCATAGGCGCCCCGGCCGATCACGCGCAGCAATTCGTGGTCGGGAATAATTGGAATCTGAGCGGTAGCCTGGTCCGGAATGGCTGAATTTTACACAAGCCGCGAGGTGAAGCAATTCTGGGGAGCAAACGCGTCCCGCGTGTCCGGGGAGCACAGGCTGCCAGCCTGTAGTTGCCGGCAGCCCTGCCGGCAACATCCTGACACACGCAACGTTGAGACCTCGCGGTTTCCCGAGTCTCGGCAAGCTGCCGAGACATGCAGGCTGGCAGCTGCGCTCCCCAGCAGTAGCCATCAGTGGCTGATTTTTTCCAGCGCTCTGACTTCTTTTTTCAGCAACGCGCCGACGCGATGTCGCGCCAGATACACCTGGCCGACGCTGACTCCCAATCGCGCGGCAACTTTCGTCGCCGGCCATTCTTTTCGCACGTAGCAATCGAACATTTGAAACTGTTTCGGCTCAATTTTCCGTTTCACTCTCGCAATAGCTGCCTCGAATAGATTCTCTTTCCATTCGGATTCCCAGATCGCGTCGAGATCGCCGCCACGCGAATCGGGGAGGCGCTCGATCGTTGCCGTTGCCCGATCGTCCTCGGAACGGCGCGGTTTCGCATTGCCCGGCTCACGTTTCCGAAATTGATCGGCGATTCGCCAGCGCGTGATCTGCAACAGCCAGCCCTTAAACGAACCGATTGCCGGATCGTATTTCAACTTGTCGATGTTTTTCGCCACCGTGATGACCGTTTCCTGCACGACTTCCTGTGCTTCAGTATCGGTAAGACCCGATTTACGTGCCGCTGAGTAGATAAGTTTCCAGTAGGTGTCGAAGAATTCCTGCCATCGCAGTTGATCTTTCCAATCGGCCAACCGCTCGACGAGACTGCGTCGCGTCGCGAGCAAGCTGGGCGGCTTCATACGGATGTTCTAACCTCGGGAAGCGACCCTGGGCAAGGTGGATCGGCTTCTCCGAAGACGATGAAAATGGCGAAGCCGATCGAATTTCCAACGCGTTGAGGACACCGCGTTCCACCATTTTTCTGAAAGATTTTGGCGTGGCGCCCGTATTCCCCTCATGAAAAGGCCCGAACTTCTCTCAAAACTCACCAGATCCATGTCTCGTATCGCTGAGGCCCTGCGTCGATTTGGCGAGCTAATTTTTGGCAATATTTCCTGGCGACCACCGGGTTGGGTGAGTCGAACCGCCGACAGGTGGACTCGCATCGAGCGGGCTCATCCGAGGCTAATTCTGTCAACTATCACGGCGCTCGTTTTGATCTCCTGTGCCGGAGCGTGGACCTGGAATTGGTATTCGCATCTGCCGAAACCGAAAAGAGTTTCGGCGAAGATTGTTCCAATTGAAGTCACAAAACTGGAGAAAGAACTGAAGTTTCCTCGGCTAACAATTCATTTCAGCGAATCTGCCGCACGCCTGGAAGATCTGAAGAAACCATCTGTGCAGGGCGTACGACTCGAGCCGCATCTGAATGGTACATGGCACTGGACTCAGCCAGACACTCTCGTGTTTGAACCGGCCGAAGATTGGCCGGCAGATCAGAAACTCAGAGTGATCTTCGAGAGAAAGTTCTTCCCGCGCCACATCGTGATGGAGCGGCTCGTCTATGAAACACAAACGCCGCCATTTTCCATCGCCATCAAGCAACTCGAGATTTACCAGGACCCCACGAATCCGGCGCGACGCGAAATCAGCGCGACTTTGGAGCTGACGCACGCGGTTGATCCTGGCGAACTGGATCGATACGTCCAGCTCGCAATGTCGGGTGGCTCAAACATTTTCGCGCCTAACGATCCGGCGCCACATTTCACAACCACCTATGGCTTGCATCGTCGTCTGGCGTATGTGCACAGCTCTCCGATCGTTCTGCCGGAGCACGACGATTTTCTCAAGCTGACGGTTGCGAAAGGGGTCCGCACTGCCCAGGGCGGTGCGCAAACGCGCGACTCAATCGAGCAGAAACTCCGGATTCCCTCAGTAGCGTCAATGTTTCAGATCGATGCGATTCAGACGACTATCGCACGCAATAAAAACGGTGAACCGGAGCAAATAATCGTCCTGAATACTACCGCCGAAATCAGCACGCGCGAATTGGCGAAGGCGCTTCAAATCCGAATGCTGCCGAAGCGCAAACTTTCCGATGCTGAAAAAGCCGCCGAGATTGAAACGGAAGGAGATCTCAATGAAACCTCCGAAGATTCTGCGGCTTCCAGCGACGAAACTGATTCCGATGAAGAGTCGGTCGGGTCACAGGTAAAGGAAACCGAACGTTGGAAAAGTGCGACTGACGTTCCCGATGACGTTCTTGAGGCCGCACGGAAAGTGGCATTTACACTGGTAGAATCCGAGAAGCCACAAGATCGCCAGCATGCGTTTCGGATTCAGGTCGAAACCGATGGAGAACTTTACGTTCGCGTAAACAAAGGCGTGCGTTCATTTGGCGGCTTTCCTCTTAGTGAGGATTACAACGCCGTAGTCGACGTTCCGGCATTGCCGCGGGAAGTTCAGATTGAGGGCCAGGGTGGATTACTCGCGCTCAACGGCGAACAAAAATTGTCGATCCGTTCGCGCGGGCTTGGCGCGATCGAGTTTGAAATCGCCCGGGTCGCCACGACACAGATCAACCATCTTGTCAGCCAGACCGAGGGCGAATTCCAACATCCCCGGTTTCAAGTCTCAGACCTCTTCAACGAGGAAAACATTTCGCGTATCGCGCTTGAACATCAGGGGATCGCGCTGGAGAACAAATGGAAAGCAAACTATTCGGCATTCGATTTCTCCGGGCATTTGCGCAAACCGGCTGACGGTGGCAGCGAGCGAGGCCTCTTTTTTGTAACGGCCCGTGGCTGGGATTCAGCAAGGAAAAGATCGATTAAAGCTGTCAAAGACTCACGCTTTATTCTGGTAACCGACATTGGAATTCTGACGAAGAAGAACGCAGACGGCACTCACGACGTGTTTCTCATGTCGATCAAGGAAGGAGCGCCGCTGCCGAATGTGGCAGTCGACCTTTTGGGAAAAAACGGGATTCCTATTCAAAGCGCCACAAGCGACGCCAATGGCCATTGCGCTTTTGGCTCTGTCGACAAATCAACGCGCGATAAAACGCCGGTCGCATTCGTAGCGCATTACGGTGACGACGTATCGTTCATTCCATACGCACGCGAAGACCGGCAGCTGAACTTTTCGCGATTCGACATCGATGGCGTTGACAGTGTCCTTCCGGAAAATCTCGATGCGTTTGTGTTTACCGAGCGAGGCGTCTACCGGCCTGGCGAGGAGGTTCATGTTGGCATCGTGGTGAAGCAGCGTAACTGGAACGGCAAGCTAGAGGGACTTCCCGTTGAAACCGAAGTGGTCGACGCGCGAGACCACACGGTTCAAACCAGGAAAATCAATTTGCCTGGCAGCGGATTTACCGAGCTGACTTATCAAACGGGCAATGATTCCCCGACAGGTCTCTACACTTTCAACGTTTACCTCGTTAAGAACAGCAGGCGCTCAACGTTGCTCGGTTCGACCACTGCAAACGTTAAAGAATTCCTGCCGGATCGAATGAAGATCGAAACGCGCCTTTCGCAAAATGCGACACACGGTTGGATCCAACCAAGGGACATGCGCGCTGCGGTTATGCTCGCAAATCTTTATGGAACGCCGGCAACCGATCGCAAGGTAACCGCGCAAATCGACCTAACGCCGAGCGCATTCTCTTTCTCAGATTTTCCAGGCTACGTCTTCTTTGATCCGCTTTTGGACCAGAAAAAGGAACGGCATGAACAGACGATCGTGCTTGGTGAAAACAAAACTGATGCCGGCGGCCAAACAGAATTCGATCTGCAGCTTGAACGTTTCGCCGACGCCACTTACTCAATGCGTTTTATCGCAGAAGGATTCGAGGCGGAAGGCGGCCGCAGTGTCACCAGCACGGTGGACGCTCTCGTTTCGGCTTTACCCTATGTGATCGGCTGCAAACCGGACGGCGAATTGCGTTACATTGAGACGAACAAACCGCGCGTGGTCGATCTTGTCGCAGTCGATCCGCAACTGAAACGCATCGCGCTTGCAAACGTGACTGCCAATGTGATCGCGCAGGAACATGTGTCCGTTTTGACCAAACAGGAAAGCGGCAACTTTGCCTACGAATCGGTTCTGAAAGAGCGCGTCACCAAATCGGAAAAGATTTCTGTTTCCGCAAATGGTCTTCACTACGTGCTCCCCACGGATGAGCCGGGCAATTACGTTTTCGAGTTGCGCGACGACCACGATCGGCGCCTCGCGAAGCTGCAATTTTGTGTCATTGGTCGCGGCGCGGTTTCGCAGACACTGGAAAAAAATGCCGAGCTGCAAGTAAAACTCGATCGTGCGCAGTACAATAGTGGCGACGAAATCGCCGTCAGCATCACCGCGCCCTATGTCGGCAGTGGCTTAATCACGATCGAGCGGGATCACGTTTACCAGCAGCAATGGTTCCGTGCGGACTCGGCCAGCAGCGTCCAGCATATTCGCATTCCGGATAACTTCGAAGGCAGCGGGTACATTAACGTGGCATTCGTCCGCGCGCTTGATTCGAAAGAAATTTTCATCAGCCCACTGAGCTACGGCGTCGTTCCATTTACCGCGAACAAAGAAAAGCGCCGACTCAATATTGAAATCGATGCAGCAGCGACTGCGAAACCGGGCGAACCATTGCACATCAGCTACAAAACGGATCGACCGGGCAAGATCGTTGTTTTCGCCGTAGACGAAGGGATTCTGCAAGTCACCGACTATAAAACACCGGACCCGCTCGGATTTTACTTTCGCAAATGCATGCTGCGCGTCGACACCGCGCAAATTGTCGACCTGATTATTCCTGAGTTTTCGCTGTTGCGTTCGGTGTCGGCGTTCGGCGGCGGCGGCGACGTTCAACGTTTGAATCCCTTCAAGCGCGTCACGGAAAAGCCTGTGGTGTTTTGGTCGGGTATCATCGATGCCGACAACACGAAGCGCGAAGTCGTCTATGATGTTCCGGATTATTTCGACGGCACACTGAAGATAATGGCTGTGGCGATCGCGGATGACGCGGTCGGCTCCGCCGAGCGCGAGGCGCTGATTCGTGGGCCATTTGTAATTACACCGAGCGTGCCGGTGCTGGCTGCGCCTGGAGACGAATTCGAAGCCGGCGTCACTGTTGCCAATAACGTCGAGGGTTCAGGCCCGAACGCGAAGATTGAACTGCGCGTCCAAACCAATGAGCGAGTGGCGATAACAGGGGACGCATCATTGATGTTAAATATCGCCGAGGGTCGCGAGCAGACAGCGGTCTTCAGATTTCGCGCCACCGACAAACTTGGATCGGGAGAGATCACTTTCATGCGCGATACGCAAGATGGACCAGTACGAACGACAGCGTCGCGCCAGTCTCAGCGTGCGGCCAGCCGTTCCCTACATGACCGACGTCCGCAGCGGCAGCTTCAGAGACAAAGTCGAAATTCCGCTGAGCAGAGAGATGCACCCCGAGTTTCGCACGCTCGATGCAACAGTGTCAGCGCTGCCGCTCGGCCTCGCCCGCGGTCTCGATGCATATCTGAAAGATTTTCCGTTTGGCTGCAGCGAACAGATCACCAGCGGCGCATTTTGCCGGTTGCTGCTGGCTAACGAAGCCGATTTTGGTTTGAGCCGCGCTGAAATTAATAAACAACTGGAACGCACGTTCAGCATCCTCGCGAGGCGTCAAAACGACCAGGGCGGTTTCGGCTACTGGGCGCCGGAGACTGGCGATTCCATCAGCTTTGTGTCGGCGTATGTGATGGATTTTCTGAGTGAATCGAAGGCAGCGGGTTTCGTGCCGCCAGCGGACATGTTTGCGAGTGGCCTGCGCAACTTGCAAAAAATGGTGACACGCGATCCTGCGAATCTTGCTGAAGCGCGCACCATCGCCTACGGGATCTACACTCTTACTCGCGAAGGGGTCATCACGACCAATTACATTCTAAATCTTCGCGATTTCCTTGATAAAAACGCGAAGGATCAATGGCAAAACGATATCGCAGGCGTCTACCTTGCCGGCGCACTCCATCTCCTGCACAAGGACAGCGAAGCCGAGCGATTAATCGACCGGTATAAGATGGATAATCGCGAGGCACGATTGCGCACGACGATTTCTGTCAGCCGCTCGGCATGAATTCGCAATACATTGCAGTAATTGCGCGAGAATTTCCGGCGCGGCTGCGCAAAATCTCAGCCTACCAATTCCAAAACATCCTGAAGCCGATTGGGGACGGCGATTTCAATACACTTTCCTCTGCTTATGCAGTTCGCGCTTTGAAAGCGTACTCACGTCTAGTCGCGCAGAATCCGCCGGAATTGACAATTGCTGAGGTGTCTGGGAGCAGGAATCAAACCCGGCTAACAAGCGGAACAAAGCCGCTTCTACGCGCGAAATATTCCGGCGACGCGACCGCTTTGCGGTTCGCGAGTAACCGGCAACTGAGCGGTCCGGGTGCTTTTTTTCAGGTCGTTGAAGCAGGATTCGATCGGCACATCCCCACCGAGCCGTTGACAAACGGCCTGGAAATTTATCGAGAGATTCTGGGCAAAAATAACGTAGCGGTCACGGGAACGAATCTTGGGGAGCCGATTCATGTGCGACTGCACATCCGCAGTTTACAAGCGGCAACCGATCACCAACGTCGCAATCATCGATCTTTTGCCCGGCGGATTCGAAGTTATCGATTCTTCCGCACGCACCGGGGTCAGTTCTGTGCATGGCGTCGATTACGTCGATGTCAGGGAAGATCGCGCGATATTTTTCGTGACAGCGCCAACGGACGCGCTTGAGATCGATTACCAAATCAAATCGTGCAACCGCGGCCAGTTCGTTGTGCCGCCGGTATTCGCGCAGTCGATGTACGATCGGAACATTAAAGCGCGTGGCGTTGGTGGAAAAATCACTGTGACCGAATGATGGCGCTCCGAAAAATCTTGCGACCTCTGCTGGTCACCTGCGCGTTACTCAGCGCAGTCTGGATCGCGCTACCGAAACCGCCACTGCTGGAAGGCATTTCGTTTTCGCAGTCCGTGCGCGACCGCAACGGAAAATTGCTACGGGTCACGCTGAGTCACGACCAAAAATTTCGGATTTGGACGCCACTCGAGAAAATTTCACCCGACCTCATCGCGGCAACGCTCCGCTATGAAGATAAATACTATGCGCATCATCCTGGTGTGAACCCGATCGCACTCGCCCGGGGCGCGCTGGAGCTCCTTCGTTTGCATCGAGCGACTACAGGCGGATCGACCATTACCATGCAACTGGCCCGCCTTCGTTTTCACCTTCATACGCGAAGCGTTTCCGGAAAGCTCGAGCAAATCATGCGGGCACTCGAGTTGGAGCGCCATTACTCAAAGAGCCAGATCCTGGAAGCGTATCTAAATCTCGCGCCGTACGGGCGCAACATCGAAGGGATTGGCGCGGCGAGCCAGATTTATTTCGATAAACCTGCCTCGAAATTAACCCGGCCAGAAGCAATCTCGCTCAGCGTGATTCCGCAAAGCCCAAGCCGGCGCGCTCTACATACCGCTCGCGACAATGAATCGGTGAATGTTGCTCAATCCAATTGGTACGATCGCGCCGGGATCGACACCGATGCAGGATTTTCAATGCGCGATTTTCGCGCGCGAATGCAAACGGACCGAAAATTTCTTGCGCCTCATTTTGTACAGCAAATCCTCGAGGCTTCTCATGGGCGCGACCAGATTCCGACCACACTCGATTTGGAAAAGCAGCAGGCGGTCGAGCGAAGGGTGGGGGATTACGTTGCGACCAATCGCAACAGGGGAATCGAAAACGCGGCGGTATTTTTGATCGATACGCGCACGATGGACGTGCTGGCCCAGGTCGGTTCGGCAGATTTCAACAACGCTGCCATCGACGGTCAGGTGGATGGAACACGCAGTCTCCGTTCGCCGGGTTCGACCTTAAAGCCCTTTGTTTACGCGCTGGCGCTTGAGCAAGGATTGATTCATCCCTTATCGATTTTGGCAGACGCCCCGCGAAGTTTCGGCGATTACAATCCGGAAAATTTCGATCGCGAATTTCTCGGACCGATTCGCGCCTGCGACGCTCTGGCGCGAAGTCGCAATGTTCCGGCAGTTGAGCTCGCGTCGCATCTTGTTCATCCTACGCTTTACGAATTTCTGAACTCCGCCGATGTGCATTTGGCGAAGCCTGAATCTTTTTATGGTCTCGCGCTGCCGCTGGGTGGGGCAGAGGTTTCGCTGCAGGATTTGGTCCGGCTTTATGCCGCGCTTGCCAACAATGGCGAACTGCGTCCGCTTCGACTCATACGTCCCGCGGCCGAACACCGCGACGCACGCGACTCGAACTTGACGGCTTTAAGCCGTCAAGTTTCCACGCAGCCAGGATCAAATCGTGCGCGAAAAGAGCATCGCAAGCGCGTCCTTTCGCCGGAATCGGCGTTTCTCACTTTGGAAATGCTTGGCAATGTGCCACGGCCGGAAATGAATTGCGCGGACGGGAGCCGCGAAGCGCCCGTCTATTGGAAGACTGGAACTTCACACGGTTTTCGCGATGCATGGTCGATCGCGGTCTTCGATCATTACGCGTTAGGCGTCTGGGTTGGAAATTTCGATGGTCGCGGAAATCCTGCGTTTATAGGGCGCACCGCGGCAGGGCCGCTATTGTTTCAAATTATCGATACTCTGCGTGCGGCATGGCCTGAACCGACCGTCCCGCATGAACCTCCGCCTGGAGCAAATTTGAAGCGGGTAGAGTTTTGCGCGTTGTCGGGTGATCTTCCGAATCGGTTTTGCACACAGCGTGTGAAGGGCTGGTTCATTCCGGGCGTATCACCGATCAAAACCTGCCGTGTCCATCGCGAAGTTCTCGTCGATGCCGCGAGCGGCCTGCGCGTGCCAGTCGATGATGGCACACGGCAGCTACGCCGTGAAGTTTACGAATTTTGGCCGGGCGAATTTCTAACGCTTTTCGAGCGCGCCGGTATTCGCCCGCAGAGTACCTCCGCCTTTTGTGCACGGGTACTGGCAGCGAATTGGCGAGTCGAGTCGGCCAGAAACCGGTAATTGTCTCTCCAAGTAACAAAGAGATTCTGCTTGCGTCGACAAGAACGATTCCGTTACGTGCGAAAACCGATAGCGACGTCCGCGAGATCTTTTGGTTTGCCGGTAAGCAATTCGTTGGCAAAGCGGCACCGAATCAAGTTCTGGAGTGGGGGGCACGCGTTGGCGATTACGAAATCACCGCACTGGACGATCATGGCCGGTCCGGTTCGTATAACATCGTTGTGCGATGAGAACACTGCGACGTGAGGTGTTTTGCCAGGCCAAATACATTCAGGCATTCACGATAAGACACGCCACGGCTAGTCTTGTGATCCTTGACAAATCGAAGGCGTGCTGTGCTAGAACGCTAGCGTCGGGCTGACATCAGTCGCGGGTTTATGAAATCTTTGGCGCAAGGTTTTTTGTTCATCGCGGCCGCCGTGTGGGGTGTCGCTCTGTCTTCACACGCCCAGGTCAACGTGACGCAGGAACATAACAATCCTTCTCGAGACGGCGTTTACATCGATCCGGGTTTTACACCTGCGAATGCTGCCGATCTGACACGCGACTTGGATTTCGATGGCACGATTTCCGGGCACGTTTACGCCCAGCCGCTTTACCTCGAGCGCGGCCCAAATGGGCCGATGATTATTGCCGTTACCGAATCGAACAACGTCTATGCTCTCAACGCTACGACTGGCAGTGTGATTTGGGAGCGCACCGACATCGGTCGGCCCGTAACTTCGGGTCTTCCGTGCGCAAACATTAATCCTGTAGGGATCACCGGCACGCCAGTTATTGATCTCGCTTCCCGATCACTTTTTTTCGATGCGTTAATCGATGGCGCAACCAAGAAGCACTTCATCTATTCGTTAAACGTGAACACCGGCGCTACGAATCCCGGCTGGCCGGTGGATGTGAACGCTGCTGCCACTTACAACGGCCTGGCCTTCAATTCTCTGGTGCAGGAAGAACGAGGTGGACTTGCTCTCGTGAACAGGACCCTTTACGTGGCTTACTCTGGATATTCGGGGGACTGCGGAAGTTATCATGGCTGGGTCGTTGGCGTGGATATCGCCAATCCCTCCAACGTCGGAGCATGGGCTACTGGCGCGATTGGCGGCGGAATTTGGGGGCATGGCGGCGTTGCAAGTGATGGTGCCAACATGTTTGTCGTTACAGGGAATACCTTCAACACAGGCGGTAACTGGATGGGGGGAGAAGCAATCATTCGATTGCAAGCAGGTCCTGTCTGGACGGGTCAGCCGACCGATTACTGGGCGCCGACCAATTGGATAAATCTCGACAACAGCGACACAGATCTGGGCGGCATCAACGCGACGGTGATCGACGTACCTGGAGCTACACCATCGGAGCTTGTGCTTGCGCTCGGCAAAGATGGCTATGCCTATTTGCTTGATCGCAATAACCTCGGCGGTATCAGCGCTCCGTTGGTGCAAGCCAATGTCTTTGCTGGCGGGAACAGAGGTACATCCGCTGTCACTTACAGAACCAGCGAGGGAACATATTTTGCCTTTCATAATGATGGCGGCGGGCCGCTTGCCGCTTACAAAATCACGGCGACAAATCCCCCGGCGATCGTGGGCGCATGGAGCGTAAGCCAGAGCGGCCGGGGATCCCCCTGGGTCACAACGACGGATGGCACAAACAATTTTATTGTGTGGGTTGTCGGGACTCAGGGCGACCAGCGTTTGCGCGGCTACGACGCAGACACCGGGCAGGTCATTTACGCCGGTGGTGGCCCTAACGAACTGATGAGCGGCACCCGCCAGTGGAACACGGGCATTGTTGCTCGCGGTCGAATCTATTTCGCTGCCGATAACAAGGTCTATGCCTTTAAGCTGCCAACGTCCACGCCTGCACAAACGCCCCGGCCTCGACCCACGCCGGCGCCGCGTCCAACTCCCTAGCGCGGCATAAAACGTCGGGCGCTTTAGGCGAGGACCGCGATGCCTGGAAAGCACGAGATCTTTAACCGACGGGGAGGCGATTCATCTTATCAGGCCCCAGCGCAGCCTGTGATCGTGACCTAATTCGGTATCGTCGCCGATTTTCGCAATGTCGCCGCGCCGTCTTGAATCAATGAATCAAGCTTGTGCAGGTCAATCGGCTTCACCAGATGATGTTGGAAGCCCGCTTCACGACTTCTACGAATATCTTTTTCCATACCAAAACCTGTTAGAGCGATGCCAAGTGGCGGCCGTCTGGAATGGAGCTTTTGTATCAGCTCAATTCCACTCCCATCGGGCAATCCCAGATCGCTGATGAGCACATCGAATTCCTCTTTGGCACTCAGTTCGAGGGCAGATTGAGAATTCAGCGCTGAGCGCACATGATACCCGCGTTGCCGAAGCAGATTGGTAAGCGACCGATTCGTATCTTCGTGATCTTCCACCAGCAAGATCCGCATTGGTTGCCGCTGTGCCAACCTGGGCGAAACGGCAGGCGTCGTTTTTGCCTCGGTCTTTTCGCAGGTCGGGAAGACTAATGTAAACGTCGAACCTTGGTTCTGGCCGAGGCTTCGCGCAGTGATTGTTCCTTTGTGCGCTTCCACAAGCGTCTTACTAATGGCCAACCCGAGGCCAAGCCCTCCTGTCTGGGTCCGGCCGCCTTGCTCAAATGCGTCGAAGATTTTCGGAAGCGCTTCCGATTCGATTCCCATTCCGGTATCCGCAATTTCCGCGCGCAGTTCGCCGCCTGAGTCGTTAGTCGTAGTAACGGTGATTTGGCCATTTTCTGGTGTAAACTTCACCGCGTTGTTGATCAGGTTCCAAAAAATCTGCTGTAGACGCGCCGGATCCGCCTGCATATGCACTTTTTTTGCGTCCAGATTGAGTGAGTACCTCAAGTTTTTGCGATCGATCTCCGGCTGACAGATTTCGAGTGCGCTTTGCAATAACGTGTGGGCATTCACAACCTCAAAGTTGAGTTGCACCTTACCGCGATCGATTCGAGTCAGATCCAGCAGGTCATCGATGAGGCGCGCCTCTAATTCCACGTTGCGCCGAATCATTCGCAGTGACTCATGAATTTCCTCCGGTAAATCCGACTCTCCTTCCAAAGCCAGGGTAGAGGCGAGCACTGGCGTGAGCGGCGTGCGCAACTCGTGGCTCAGCATCGCCAGAAACTGATCTTTCGCCAGGTTTGAACGCGCTTTTTCTTCCAGTTCCAGGTTAATCTTCTGTAACTCGGCTGCGAGCGATTGTGATTGCTTAAGTAAGTTTTCGGTGCGCGTGCTTGCTTCGATCGTGTTGAGCACGATCCCGATGCTTTCGGTTAATTGACTGAGAAAGGCTTCGTCCGTGGCACTGAATCGTTCGACGGAGGAGAGCTCGATGATCGCTTTGACTTCGCCTTCAAACAGAATCGGCAGTACCACCACGTTTGTCGGGCGAAATTCGCCCAGACCGGAACTCATTGTTGAGTAATTGTTTGGTACGTCGGTCAGCAGAATGCGCCGCCTCTCCAAAGCCGCCTGGCCCACCAAACCCTCGCCCATTTTGAAACGCTTCTTTGCGTCATCCCCCTCAGAAAGAGCATAGCTGGCCAGTAACTTGAGCTCAGATTCTCCGTTGAGATTTTCAATCATGTACAAAGCCCCTTGCTGAGCCGAAACGAGCGGCGCGAGCTCGGATAAAATCAGTTTGCCTACAGTCAGGAAATCACGTTGTCCCTGCAGGATGCGAGTAAATCTCGTGAGGTTGGTCTTGAGCCAGTTTTGCTCCTCGTTGCGCAGCGTGGTGTCTCGAAGATTGCGGATCATTTCGTTGATCAACTCTTTGACGAACGCCACTTCGCCTTGTGCCTCTACCTGAATGGAACGGGTGAGATCACCCTTGGTGACTGCCGTGGCAACGTCAGCAATGGCACGGAGTTGCGTGGTAAGATTTGCTGCAAGCCGATTGACGTTGTCGGTCAGGTCCCGCCATGTCCCGGCCGCGCCCGGAACATTTGCCTGTCCACCGAGTTTTCCCTCCACGCCCACTCCGCGTGCCACGGTGGTAACCTGCTCGGCAAATGTGGCCAGTGTATCGATCATGTTATTGATCGTCCCGGCAAGTTCAGCAATTTCTCCCTTGGCCTGAAGGAAGAGCTTCCGCTTCAAATCACCGTTCGCGACCGCGGTCACAACCTTTGCGATGCCTCGCACCTGATCGGTAAGGTTTGAGGCCATGAAATTCACATTGTCCGTAAGATCTTTCCACGTTCCTGAAACGCCCTTTACTACGGCCTGTCCGCCCAATTTTCCTTCCATTCCAACTTCGCGCCCCACGCGAGTGACTTCATCGGCAAAGGATGAAAGTTGGTCCACCATTGTGTTCACCGTGTTTTTCAACTCGAGAATCTCCCCCTTGACATCCACCGTGATCTTTTTGCTGAGATCGCCTGTAGCAACGGCCGTGGTCACGGCAGCAATGTTGCGCACTTGTGTCGTTAGGTTCGAAGCCATGAAGTTCACGTCGTCTCCCAGGTCTTTCCATATACCTGCCAGACCACGCACATCAGCTTGCCCACCGAGTTTGCCTTCGGAACCAACTTCGCGCGCGACGCGGGTTACCTCAGACCCGAACGATCGGAGTTGATCCACCATGGTGTTGATTGTGTCCTTTAATTCCAAAAGCTCGCCTTTGACGTCGGCGGTGATCTTTTTTGATAAGTCGCCCATTGCCACCGCGGTAGTCACAGCGGCAATGTTGCGGACCTGCGCAGTAAGATTCGAGCCCATCGAGTTTACTGAATCAGTTAAGTCCTTCCAGGTGCCGGCAACGCCAGGCACAACCGCCTGGCCTCCTAGCTTTCCTTCTGTTCCCACTTCGCGGGCGACTCTCGTTACTTCCGCCGCGAAGGATGAGAGCTGATCCACCATCGTGTTAATGGTGTTCTTGAGTTCGAGAATCTCGCCCTTCACATCCACGGTGATTTTTCGGGTAAGATTACCGGTAGCCACCGCCGTGGTGACGGTTGCAATGTTGCGGACCTGCGAAGTGAGATTGGAAGCCATGAAATTCACTGAATCGGTCAGATCCTTCCACGTGCCTGCGACGCCCGGTACCACAGCTTGACCACCGAGTTTCCCTTCAGTGCCGACCTCACGAGCCATACGGGTGACTTCGGCAGCCAGCGAACGGAGTTGGTCCACCATGGTATTGATGGTGTCCTTCAATTCCAGGATTTCGCCGAGCACGTCTACAGTAATTTTTTTGGACAGGTCGCCCTTGGCCACCGCCGTGGTGACCGCAGCAATGTTGCGGACTTGCGCGGTGAGATTTGAAGCCATGGAATTCACTGACTCGGTTAAGTCTTTCCACGTCCCTGCAACTCCTTCGACCGCAGCCTGACCGCCGAGTTTTCCTTCCGTGCCGACTTCCCGCGCTACACGAGTCACTTCAGCTGCAAAGGACGAAAGTTGGTCCACCATCGTATTAATCACGTTTTTGATCTGCAAAATTTCGCCGCGCACATCGACGGTGATTTTTTGTGTCAAGTCGCCGGTGGCAATGGCGGTCGCCACTTTCGACATGTCACGTAGTTGGACCGTGAGATTGGACGCCATGAGATTGACTTTGTCCGTGAGATCTTTCCACGTGCCGGCTACGCCTTTGACATCGGCCTGACCGCCGAGTTTTCCTTCCGTGCCTACCTCGCGCGCCACGCGGGTTACCTCCGATGCAAACGAGGAAAGCTGGTCCACCATCGTGTTGATAGTGTTCTTTAGTTCCAGAATTTCGCCTTTGACCTTCACTGTGATTTTTTTCGAGAGATCGCCATTAGCCACCGCAGTTGTGACCGCAGCAATATTGCGTACCTGGGATGTGAGGTTGGACGCCATCGAGTTCACGGAATCGCTCAGCGCTTTCCAGGTGCCGGAAAGGCCTTCCACTCTCGCCTGGCCGCCGAGCTTTCCTTCGGTGCCGACTTCGCGTGCCACGCGAGTCACCTCGGACGCAAACGAACGCAGTTGGTCCACCATCTTATTGATGGTGTCTTTCAATTCGAGAAATTCTCCGCGAACGTCTACAGTAATTTTCTTGGCAAGATCGCCGTTTGCTACGGCGGTGGTTACTGCGGCGATATTGCGAACCTGCAACGTGAGGTTCGAAGCCATAAGGTTCACGTTGTCAGTCAAATCTTTCCAAGTTCCGGCAACGCCTCTGACTTTTGCCTGACCGCCAAGTTTTCCTTCGGTGCCGACTTCGCGCGCCACACGGGTCACCTCGGACGCGAAAGCCCCCAATTGTGAGACCATCGCATTCACGGTTTTAGCGGTCTGGAGAAATTCACCTTTCAGTGGCCTCCCTTCGATTTCTGTCGCCATTTTTTGAGACAGATCTCCTTTTGCCACGGCCCCGATTACCCGTGCCATTTCGTTCGTAGGCTGCACGAGATCTCCGATTAAATTGTTGATAGAGGCAATTGCGTTGGCCCAAGACCTCGTGACTTCTCCGATCGAGGCGCGCTGCGTGATCCGCCCTTCTTTGCCGACGACGCGACCAATGCGCTCCAGTTCGCGTGTCATCTGCTGGTTCGTTTCAATCACCGAGTTGAAGGTGTCGGCGATCTTGCCTGGCACCCCGGTCCAATGTTCCGGGAGTCGGACGGAAAAGTCGCCCCGCTTCAACGCCGTCAAAGCACCAAGCAATCGCCTGGTGTCCAATGTACTTTCGGGCTTACTTTTCGATTGGTTGCGCGACCGCGCTCTCCTGATACGGCGAACTTTCTTCATAATTTTTCCTTACAAACAGTCTTTTGTCGTCACCATCGTGAAATCGCACCTTGAGCCCGGAACGATTGTGTTTCAGTGCGTTAGCGCAACAGGACGCGGAATTTGATCTGGACAGTGGCGCGCATAGGGATATGTTCATGCGAACATGAAAACCTTTCTCGCGCGTCTATGGGCGCGCATATCGCACAAATTCACAAACAACGCTGAGCAACTGGAGCTGAACTTATGGAATCGGCGCACGAGACGCTGATCAGCGTGCTCCGAGCAATTCGGGAGCAGGCTGATTCAGCTCTGAAAAAAATTGAGAACCGTGCTGAGCGGAAATCGCTATCGTGGAGATGCCGCGGCTGCGGCCACACCAAACACTTTACGCGTCCAGCTTCAGCTGAAGTGGCCGCGCCGTGTCCGAAATGTGGCAGCGAAGATTTGATCGCGGCCAAATATATTGGCGAGTCGCGTCGTTAAAGTCTCATTCAAAGTAGACTGAGACGCTTCCCGAAGGCTTAACAGTCAGGCATTTAGTCCCATTGCTTCCGTGGCTTCGTCCACGTTCCGCTCACAACCACTTCTGTGTCATCCACAAGTGAGTTGTCTTGAATAAGTCGCGCCACATCTACCGACTCGATGCGTACACAGCCATGTGAAGCTGCATACTCGGGTACGCTTGGGAAATAATGAAGCGCAATGCCCCGGCGTTGTACAAACCACGTAACGTATGTAGCGCGTGAATCGCTGTTAAGCCTTCGTTGGAAGCCCTGCACCGGATACGTTCCTTTCGGAGTACATTTGGACCCCGATCGCTGGCTTGTGGCCTCATCATCGCAATTTAGGCCCTTCAATCCCGCACCGGGTGAGGTCCTGAACGGCCCTGTCTCCTGACTATCAGCCTTCGGCCCAGTCCAGGTGAGAGTGAGCGAATGATCCGGATCGTCCAGGCTCACCGAAATTTGCTGTATGTACGTCTGCGGAAAATCATTATTCCGGAATGGATGAGACGGGTCCGCTGCTGGACTGCCAGCTTGCAGGAGTGCCTGCCACGTCTGACCGCCGGGCTCAATCAGTCCATCAACTGAAATATTGAAACGGCTCTGAAAAGCTTCGATCGCATTCACTGTATTCGAATTCCGAGGCGGCAGCGCAATTTTTCCATCAATGCCTTTCGGGTCCAGCTGAGGAGCTTGTAATTTTTGCGCCGCCGTTTCCAAAAGGCGTTGCACCGTTTCCACATCCGCCGGGAGATTGCGCGCGTTTCTTTCCCAGCGACCGACGGAGTCGGTAATTATTATCGAAGGAGTGCCTCGAGTCTTTGGCTGAAATTTCAGCGCTCTTTCTCGCGAGACCTCAAAAACAGCTTTCCCTGCGTCCAATGCCTCTAGCTTCCTGGCGCGCGCCAGGCGTTGTTTCAGAGTCAGTTTCGGCTTCGCTGATTTCTTTCGTTTTGGTTTTCGCGATCGTAGTGGGCGCGCGCCGCGACTTTTCGACTGCCGTTTCTTCTTTGCCATATATGTGTCACATGGTTGCTTCGCCTGCACGAATTTGAGATCCGAATGGCGACGCGGCGATCAGTAACCAATGCTAACACAACGGCACTTTCATGCTACCGATTTTGGCTGCACGAAAATGCACATTTGTGTAGTATTAGCATCGCAAAACCCATTTGCACCGTTAGCTCAATTGGCAGAGCAAGTGACTCTT
>CAWIPQ010000028.1:0-22516 GCA_963838045.1 uncultured Verrucomicrobiae bacterium
ATCATTTCATGAAGATTACCAATTTTAGCCAGGACGGAGGCACAGATCGCGCCGTTGTTGAGGTGACGCTGCCGGGTGACAGTGAGAACGGCGGAACCACTAATGTTCTTACGGCGACCCGGATTGATTTTAGTACCGGCAGCAACGCACAGAACTATCCCGAAGTTAATAACCGGGTGACAATTGCAGGCCCCGCTATTGTGAAGATCAGGCCAATAGTCGGCGCAAAAATCTTCATCAGTTATAAAAAAGAGCGTGATGAGGGCAGCGGCGGAGGCGGCAGTGGGAGTGGAGGCGGCAGCCCAACGCCGATTCCAATCTTCAGCGCTACTCCCGGCGTAACCCCTACACCGACTGGGACGGTGTTTCCTTTTCCAACGCCCTGAGAGCGGCTAGCCCGCCAGTGCGTCAATCGCCTTCCATTCCTCTGGCGTCAGTTTGAGTTGGGCGGCAGCGACGTTCTCTTCCAAGTGCGCCAGAGATGACGTTCCGGGAATCGGCAGCATTACCGGCGATCGCTCCAGAAGCCACGCCAATGCTACTTGAAAAACACTTACGCCATGCGCCTTCGCCGCGGCATTCAACGGATGTTCCGGTTTCAAACCACCACCTCCTCCGATGGGAAACCACGGCAAAAACCCAAGCTTTTCCTTCTCGCAATAAGCCAGCACATCTTCGGATTTGCGGTCCTCGATGTTGTAACGGTTTTGCACGCTGACGATCGGGACAATCTTGCGCGCGCGCTCGATTTCCTTCTCATCCACATTCGACAACCCAATGTGCCGAATTTTTCCTGCGTCCTGCATTTGCTTGAGTGCACCGACAGATTCTTCGATCGGTACTTTTGGATCGACCGTGTGTAATTGATACAAATCGATCCGCTCCAGGCGGAGACGTTTCAAACTTCCTTCCACTGCTTGCTTAAGATGGTCAGGACGGCAGTTCGGCACCCATTGCCCGGGTCCCGGACGAGTGAGTCCGCCTTTCGTGGCGATGACGAGGCCTTTCGGATAAGGATAAAGCGCTTCGGCGATGAGCAGTTCGCTCGTATCCGGGCCGTATGCGTCGGCGGTGTCGATCAGGTTCACGCCCAATTCCACCGCTCGTTTGAGAACCTTCAGCGCGTTCTGTCGGTCGGTTGGCCAACCCCAAATGCCTTTCCCTGTGACGCGCATCGCGCCAAAACCAAGTCGATTGACAGTGAAGTCGCCGCCCAGGTTAAATGTCGGATTTGTAGCCATGTTTGATGATGTTGAGGTATTAGCTCCAAGGAGCACATCGAATTTCGCCGCCATAAGCGACGCCCCGCTCGCCAGACTGATTCCAAGAAATCCGCGGCGAGTGACGATCGGCTTTTCGTTCCCATTGGAGGGTTTGTCTTGCATCTGTGCGCAGAGTACGTCCACGCAAATTGCTGTCAACGCCCGCCCTGTTCACGTAGCCGGCAAAATGCCGACTCAAGCGAGCAACATGCTCGCGCTCCCCTCCGCCTAACCAATTTTCCAACCTACGAGAGATAATCAGGCAGGGAACCCTTGGGGAGCGCGGGCATTCTGCCCGCTCTGGTCGGCATCTTGCCGGCCAGCATCTCACGACGGCGGCAACTCACCGGCGCGCATTAGAACCCCAAATGCTTCGTCGAAATTTTTCCCGAACGCGAGAATGCCGCCTTCATGTCCGGCCATGACTAAAATTTTTCTGGTTCGCACATCGCCTGCCTTGAACAGGCGCATGATTTCGTACGCCATTTCCGGCGTGCCGTAAGCAACGGATTTCGAAGTTGTCGGGGCGCGACCAAGCAGCGTCGCCCATAACTCTGAATCATGACAATGAATCACCGCGGACGTCTTTGGATCGCGATTCGTAAATCGCGGCGTGCGTCAACGATTCGGACGAAGGGATCGCAGAGCCGTCGTAGCGGACCGAATTTTTTCCGAAATCGTACGCCACGACTCTTACGCAATCGGCAACCGTCAATTTGGGAAGACCGCCGGTCGCCGAACCGGAGATGTAAAAATTGTTGGTCGCACGGTCCCGGACGCTCAGGTTCCCAAAGCCGATCCCGTTTGAGTCGACGCCGATCAGATGCAGCTCCCGAAGCTTCCGTCTGCACTCGTTCAATTCCGCGAGCTGATCAAATGGCGCGATCTCCGCGCGTAAACGCTCGTATGTGAACTTTACGTACTGGCTCACGGTTTCTGTTTTAGCGCCATTGGTGCGCACTTCGGTTTGGAGTTCCGCCTTTAGGCGGTTCCCCCTTGAAGCCGCGTAAACGCGGAACTCCGAACATAGAGAAGGCATTCCCTTTCAACAGTCTCCTGGAACTAAAAGCGATATGGCGCTGTTCACGCTAAACCCAACCCGCTCACGGCGCTTGCTCTGGAAAAAGCGAGTATATGCTTTTTTGGTCGGCGTCGCACACGCCGCGCTCGGTGATTAATCCGGTCACCAGATGTCTTGGCGTAACGTCAAAGCCGTAGTTTGCAGCGGGACTTTCATCCGGCGAAATCTGCACCGCGACTTGTTGTCCATTAAGCCAGCCATCGGCCTGTTTTACTTCTTCCGCGCTGCGTTGTTCGATCGGAATTTCCTTCAAGCCGTCCCGCATTTTCCAGTCGATCGAAGAGGAAGGCAGCGCAACGTAAAAGGGAACATTGTGGGCCTTCGCCGCCAAAGCCTCAAGATATGTGCCAATCTTATTGGCAACATCTCCGGTGTACGTGGTGCGATCGCTCCCGACAATGACCAGATCGACTTCGCCGCGTTGCATTAAATGGCCTGCGGCGCTGTCGGCGATCACTGTGTGCGGTACACCGTGCTGGCCCAGTTCCCATGCAGTGAGTTTCGAGCCCTGGCTCCTCGGTCTGGTCTCCGTCACCCACACGTGCAGCGGCAGTCCGTTGTCGTGCGCGGCGTACACAGGCGCAGTCGCCGAACCATAATCAACAAAGGCCAGCCATCCCGCGTTGCAATGCGTAAGCACGTTAACGGGTCCGCTTTTTCTTTGCGCGATCTCGCGAATGAGCTTCGAGCCATGCTCCCCGATCATCCGGCAATGCTCGGCATCCTCATCAGCAATCAACTCGGCTGTACGCAGCGCCAGGGCGATCTTTTCCTCTGCGGTCTTGCCTTTGGCAATATTTCGCAACTGGCGCTCAATCGCCCAGGAAAGATTGACCGCTGTCGGCCTGGTCGCAGTAAGCAGTGCCGCGGCCTGACCCATTTGCTCGTCGAATCCATCATTCTTCCCCGCTTCGATTGCCGCCAAATACATCCCATATCCTGCGCTGGCGCCGATCAAACCCGCGCCACGTACATGCATTTCGCGAATGGCGATCGCCATCTGCTCGACCGTGCGAATTTCTTCGATCACGAAGTCATGCGGTAAAAACCGTTGATCGATCACCTCCACCACGTGTCGGTCATCCGGTTCGCCACAGGACGAATCCGCCGAGGCGGACTTAAGCCAGATGGTCCGGAAATGTTTGCCACGAACCTTCACGAGTTGATTTTATGATTCTGCACTTCCAGCTTTCAATTGCCAACTTGACGGCTTAAAGCCGTCAAGTTTTCAGCTAGTCTCAATCAGAGACCGCCCGATTGGACCAGGCGCTTCACGTGTTACACATCAATTCCCATGGGCATGGCGCCGGGGATGTCCTCCCAGCCGGCACGCTTCCAGAATTCGACGCCGCCAAAATTGTTGTCGGCTACCAGAATTATGGCGCGCACCACGCCGGTCGCGCGCAATCGTTCCAGGCATTCCTCCACGAGACGCTTGCCGAGCCCGCATCCGCGATACGCCGGATCAACAGCCAGATGATAAATATGTCCGCGGCGCCCGTCGTTCCCGCATAGGACAACGCCAACAACCGTAAATCCGTCAAGAGCCACTCTGCTTAATCCCGGGTTGCGCACGAGAAATTGGGCAACGCTTTTTCTATCGTCGCCCTCTGCAATCTCCAAGCCCTCCACGCGTTGCCAGAGCTGAAGCGCGGCGTCGTAATCATCGATAGAGAATTCCTGGGTAACGATCTTTCCACGTTCATAAATTGCCCTCATAAACGTCATTCCGAGCGAAGTCGAGACATCGCCGCGAAAGTTGCTCCCTTGGTTGTGCTTCGGGATTCCTCGACTGCGCTCGGAATGACGTTTATAGATGACTCGAGCAAGTTTCGACCTAACGTAAACCTTTTGGCATTCGTCGCAGTTATGAAATGTAAATTCGCACTTTGTTTCTGTTCATTATGGCCGCTATGGAAGCGAAAGCGCAGCCAAAACCTTCGGCAACATTGATCGTAACCAATGCTGCCGTTTGCACCGTGGACAAAAAGTGTCCAAAGGCAGACGCAGTCGCTGTGATCGGTGACCGCATCGTTGCTGTCGGGTCGCACACGCAGATCGAATTGTGGCACGGGCCGGAAACGAAAGTGATCGACGCTGAAGGCCATTCCCTGCTGCCGGGATTTAATGACGCACACGTGCATTTCATACAGGGAGGAGCGCAGCTTGAACAAGTCAGCCTCGTGGATGCCCCAAGCCCGAAGGAATTCGTGAAACGCATCGCGGCGCAAGTGGCCAAAACACCAAAGGGCGAATGGATTCAAGGCGGCCGCTGGGATGAAACCAAATGGGATAAACCGGAGCTTCCAACGAAAGAACTCGTCGATCCCGTCACCGGTGACACGCCAATTTTCCTCGAGCGCTACGACGGTCACGGGGCGCTTGCCAATTCTGCGGCAATGAAGTTGGCCGGAGTTACCGCAAAAACTGCAGACGTGCCCGGTGGCGTCATCGTGCGCGACGCAAACGGAAACCCCACCGGCATTTTCAAGGACGCCGCAATGACATTGATCTTCAAGGCGATTCCACCAATGACGCCGGACCAACGTCTTCGCGCTGCGCGCGCTGCGCTAAAACACGCGGCCTCGTTAGGCGTCACAAGCGTGCAGCATATGAACCCGGAGTTTGCAGACGTCGCCGCCTATTCCGAACTGGCGGAGAAAGGTGAGCTTACAACGCGTATCTATGCTGCGCCGATGGAAACGGAGTGGCGCGACCAGGCGAAGGTCGGGATCCGGCGGGCGTGGGGCTCGAGTGATTTGCGACTCGGCGCAGTCAAAGGCTACGCCGACGGCTCGTTAGGCTCGCGCACCGCTTACATGTTTGAACCGTTTGCCGATGATCCGGGAAATCGCGGGCTGTTGAGCGATGAAATGCATCCGCCCAGCGCCATGCGCGATCGGCTAATGCAGGCGGATGCCGCAGGACTACAACTGCGTGTCCATGCCATCGGCGACCGCGCGATCTCCATGATCCTCGACATTTTCGGCGATATCGAAAAGAAGCACGGCTATCACGACCAGCGGTTCGCAATCGAGCACGCGCAGCACATGGCGCAAAAGGACTTTGCGCGTTTCGCCAAACTACACGTGATCGCCTCGATGCAGCCTTATCACGCCATTGACGACGGCCGCTGGGCTGAACGCCGCCTCGGTCACGATCGCGCGCGCTACAGCTACGCCTGGCGCAGCTTCCTCGATCACGGAGTAACGCTCGCATTCGGAACCGACTGGCCGGTTGCGCCGCTCGATCCGATGCCGGGCCTTTACGCCGCCGTAACACGCGCCACGCTCGATGGGAAAAATTCTGGTGGATGGATTCCGGAGGAAAAAATCACGCTACCCGAAGCGGTCGAAGCGTACACGATGGGCGCGGCATTCACCGAATTTCAGGATCGCGAGAAG
Source organism: uncultured Verrucomicrobiae bacterium (assembly GCA_963838045.1). Lineage (GTDB taxonomy): Bacteria > Verrucomicrobiota > Verrucomicrobiia > Chthoniobacterales > UBA10450 > Udaeobacter. Next base: position 5,748 of record CAWIPQ010000028.1, read on the forward strand.
GGATCCATTACGCCGGGCAAACTCGCAGACATGGTCATATTGAGCGACAACATCTTTGACCTGAAACCGGAAGCCATTCGCAACGTGAAAGTGAAGACCACGATAATGGGCGGCAAGGTCGTTTATGGAGATCGCTGAATGCGTGAATTACCGAGTGCGCCAAAAACGACAGATTTTTATCTAACGCGTCACAGTATTCTCATTGTAGTAGTCGCCGGTCTCGCTTCGGCCGCGCTTTTTTATTTTGGCACCGGGCTTCACCCGATTTGGTGGACGCTTTGGTTGGCACCGATTCCGGTGCTCGCCATTGCGCCGCGCCTTCGCAGCGGTGCTGCTTTCCTGCTTGGTTTGGCCGCATGGTTGATTGGCGCAATGAATCAATGGAACTACGTGCGGCACTACATCGAACTGCCACCGCAAATCACAATCCTTTACTTCTTAGTTCCTGCCGTTGGTTTCGGGTTGGCTGTCCGTTTCGCGAGCGGTTTTCTTCGCCGTGGATCGCTCTTTCTGGGCGCGCTCGCCTTTCCTGCTTATTGGGTGATGTGGGAATATCTTACCGCGATCGTGTCGCCGCACAGCACCTGGGGCAATCTTGCGTACACACAGATGAATTTTCTTCCCGTGATCCAGATGGCCTCGATCACCGGCATCTGGGGAATCAGCTTTGTTGTGTTTCTGTTTGCGGGCACAGTTGCCTCCCTCTTAACCGGCGCTGGCAACCTCTCACGGCGTAGCGCGCTCGCTGTTTCGGTCGGCTTCGTGATTTGCTCGGTTCTTGCATTTGGCGAATGGCGATCGCATTCCAATCCATCCGTTGAATCTGTCGCGGTGACACTCATTGCAAAGGACGTGCCAATGAAGGTTTACCGCGGCTCTGAAGAGCAAGCCTTGGAATTATTGCGCGAGTACGCTGAAGAGATCCAGAGTGTCACTCCGGCTGGAACGCAGGCAGTTGTTCTTCCGGAAAAAATCGGACGTGTGAGTGAGAACAATATGGGAGAGGTGGATCGCCTCTTTTCTTCAGCTGCGAGTGCGACACACGCGGCAATTGACCTTGGACTGGTTCGAAAAACCGCGTCCGGTTCCTTTAATTCTTCCCGCTTTTATTCCCCGGACGGAAAACTGATGAAGAACTACGACAAGCACCATCTGGTCCCCGGTATGGAATCCGAGAAACCGGGCCACGGACGAGTAGTGCTCGACGAGTCTTCGGGACGTTGGGGACTTCAAATTTGCAAAGACATGGATTTTCCGGATCTCAGCCGGGAATACGCCAGCGAGGGCACGAACCTAATGCTCGTCCCTGCATGGGATTTTGATCTCGATCGCTGGTTGCACTCGCGGATGGCGATACTACGTGCCGTGGAGAACGGTTTCGCCCTGGCGCGCTCTGCCCGCAATGGACTTCTGACGCTCAGCGATAATCGCGGTCGCATCCTGGCGGACGTCGCAACGGTGCCTGATCGTTTTGTGTCGGTTTCTGGAAAAGTAAATGTGTCGCGCGAGAAAACGCTTTACGCGCGAACCGGCGATTGGTTCGCGTGGGTTTGCGTGGCCATGTTCGTAATCCTGATTCCATCTCGACTGTCTGCCCGACCGTCGAGGCGAATTTAGGATGCGGTCCGAAGCCGCGGATGATTGCGTAAACGATGACAATGTACACAAAAAGAAGTAGAAACTCCGCGCCGGCGGAGTTTAAGGATGCAAAGTCGCGCGGTCCAGGCGAGGTAGAGTTGCTCGTGGGGAGTAAGCTGTGGTAAGTTCCTGGACCTTCGCTCGCGCAAGAGGTCGTGTATTTGTTACACTTTTAACCAACTTTTGCATAACCGGGTCTTGCGCGTCTTTTTGCCGGTTGATCTTGGGAACGCTGGACTTTCCAGTCATTCGCGACACGCAGTACGTCTCGCCTCGAGAGAGTTCGTCCCCTGGGCTTGCTGATTCTATCAAACCACTCGTTCCCCAGGTGACCTGTCTCGATTCGATTGCGCAACGGATATTGAGTCCGTGGATTTATGACGCGGCCGAACGTGATTGAGACGCAGGAGGACACAGGCGATTTCGAAAAGTACCAAGTGACTCGCCAACTTACAGGAACTCAGGGTCTGGGCCGTCGAGTAGAGCGAGGCCTCCGGTCGTTATCGGATTGCCAGCTTTGTCTTCCGTTATTGATCTTCCGGGAAAGTCGCAGTTGGGGCGGCACCGGAATCTATTTCTTCAGCTTGATCATTGATCGCACGTAAGATGGCTGCATCCAGATAGAGGTAGGTCCACGTGGTAGGATCGGAAGGAGTCGGTGGTTTAGGATGGAGGGTTGTCCAACCAGGAACGAAAGGTCTAGTCATTGGTGTAAACCCAAAATCGGGGAATACTGTTTGTTCGAAGCTGATTGGAAGCGCATTCGAACCACTCGTTCCTAAGTAAGGTGTACGGACAGGTTTAATCTGTGTATTCTGTCGAAGCATGGAGAGTCGTTTATCTGAGTAGCGTAAGAAATACCCTCCCCAATCCATATTAAAAGTGAAAGGGGAAACTGGACATCCTTTCTTATTAACAAGGTTTCCCGAAGCACTTGCTGGATTGGTATTTTCAGGAAAACTGTTGAAAACGGATATAAAGGCAAATTCCCGTCCATCCAAACAGCCAACAATCGAAGCTTGAGTACCGTTACCCAGGTATCCTGCACGGTTACCTTTGCCAATAAAGTAATTTGGCGCAATGTCTCCTGCACTTCTCGAAAAGATATCTGTTACAAGAACCACTTTTGTTCCTTTAAAGACAGAACCAGGGTAGAGCTTTTCATTCAATGAGACATCGAGGTATTGCGAACCTTGAAAATGCCTAGCCGCTTGAGCGACCGTATCTGACGTAAGATAATTTTGAGGCTGCTTTTGCGGATCCTTAAAAACATTGTACGTAAAATAGAGCTGTCGATTCGAGCCCATAAATTCCGCAATCGATAAGACATCTGGTTCTCCTCCAAGATTACCGGTCTCGTCGATAATAATCGCTTCACAGCCGATCGAATTGAACCACTCCATCATTTTACTATAGACGGTCGACAGGGATTCGCGGAAAATCCGAGGGTTTTGTGATGTGTTTGGATTCTCTGGAGCATAAGCGCCACGGCTATCCATCAAAATTTCCGGATCCATAAATCTGCAGTCTCTTTTATACAGGTATCCAATTATTTTCCCCCCTGTGAGGGCCGGATTAATTTGGCCAAAGTAATGGGCATTTAAGTTCAAAGCGTCATCATGGTAGGAACCCATAGTGGCATAGTTGGGAGGGATATTGGGCTGGATAACCCCGTTAACTACGTTCGCTGGGATGACAAGACCTTCAAAATGAGCTCTACCAGCTGATGGATCCTTGATGAATGGATAACCGTAGATTGTGACCGGGTTCGCTTGATCTGGTTCAAGCACACCGCGAATGGTAAAGACTAAATTATGAACGTTAACGAGATAATTACCCAGAGCAGCATCATACTGAAATATGGGATTGTAATAGTTAACCGGGTAAGGACAATTAACCATGTTTTGCAGCCCACCAATGTTTGCCAGACCCAGACCGGACACCAGGTTCCTGTAGTCATAGAAATTATGGTAGTACCAATTCACATAAGGTTGTCCGAGTCTTACGCTGTCTCCAAATGATTCATTAGCAGACCCGTTTTTGAGGGCTCTCCGCAAATTATCAAAGGTGTCGATCAATCGGCAGCTTCCCGGTCGGGTGTAGATATTTCTTTCAACATGGGTTGCTGTCCCAAAAACGGCATAGAACCATGCAGCACAAGCAGCAGCAAACTCATTGTACGTGGACGTAGAGGATATCGAGTGATTAACGGTGATAGTAATACCAGGAGGAAGGTTAATCCATCCAGTGGCAGGATCAGCCAGCGATTGCAGGCTTGATGTATCTAAGTTCAATAGAAAGCTGTTGAAAAGATCATTATAACTTCCATGAGGTCCCTTATCGACAAAGCTACTTTTCAGGCCGAGGTTAGCTCCTGCATTGAGTAACCCTATTCCATTACGATAAGTTCCATTGAGAATAGATAGAGCGCCAGTTGCACCTTCTATTCTCACGTTCGATCCAGGAGTCACATAACTAAAGATTCCCTCGTCGATCTCAGGGTTTCCGGTATAGATCGTGGTCCAAGTATCGTTTGGTATCCCGATCGTTGCGTAGTAAGCAGTATTAGTGATCCGGATTTTTCTTAGCGGAGTCGTCTTCCTAAATGTTCCATTCAAAAATCGACTTGTTATTTCCTCTGCAATCTTCGGTCCTACATAATTTAGAGCCCCGGTACGCTGACTCGTCGATAAATTCGCGAACGTATTGGCAGAGGCATAATATTTAAACAAGTTAACCGGATCATTCCAGTCTAGTCCGCTTGTATCTATTGGTGGATGCTCCATTTTTTTGAAAATGGCTAGACCTGCCAAACTCGTTTGTCCGGAATAGTGATAATTATAGTACTTAAATGCGCTGATCGTTTGATCATCGATTAGCTTTAAGGTGTCGCCATTAATAAGTGATAAAAGCGGGTCAAAAGAGCCCTCGAACGGAGGATTATAACCGTTTACCAATTCGTTGGGGCCTTTATAGAAATAAGAATTAGCGGTAGGAACACCAGGTACGGGAGGAAGCGGAACTGGACGAGAATCAAACACATCGGGCTTCAATCTGGGAAATCTATCCGTTCCATAAGTAGTGCAGATTTTCACAGGATAGACGGAAGTATCAATGTAGATGTACTGATCTTGTAGTGCCGAAGAAGGTCCGCCTGCATAAAACCCACTCATTGCTCCAATCATCGTATTACGCCACCACCCATGAAATTTAGAATTGTTAAAGTTATAAGTAGAATTCGCATTGTTGAGCGCCAGCGCTGCGCCGCCAACACTGGTGTTGACGTTGCCGGTCGTAAGCGGGTTGCAGCCTTCTGCTGGAGTGGGACGGCACGTTTCTGGCCGCGGATATGGCGTCGGCCGCGGCCGCGGCGTCGGACTAGGTCTTGGTTCTGGCGTCGGGCTGACAGCTTGCACCTGTGGCAATAGCCCCAATGGCGCAAGGACGACGAGCGCGAGTGTTAGGCAAATAACTCGGTTAATTATTCTCATGGGGTTCTTAATGTTTTGTTAGTATGCTGCCGATGGTCTGATCCACGGCCATTTCAGCCACCGCAGTGCGGGAAAGAACACGTATCGTCCCGACTCTTCCACCGAATTGGAATTTGCCGACGCTCGTGTGCCACCTCTGGGATGCGGAGGTACTGGTAGTATTCGTTGGTATGCCAGAAGCCAAGGCCATCGGACGGATCGCTCACCGCGATCAAGAAGCCAGCCAGGCAAACAAAAGCAAGTAAGACGCGAAGCTTAAAGGACCCGCCTTCTCCGAGGCTACAGCGAGCAGGTCCGGGTTGCGAAGCAAATTTCTTTTTCATAGATGATATGCAGCAAATGCTTCGTGACCGAGCCCTGAGTGAGATCCTTCACTTCGCAGCGAAGCTTCCGGCAACACCGATGCGAGCTTGTTTGCGTGGATCTCACGTAGCGAAGCGGGTGACGGAATGTTGTTCCACCCCATGAGCATATTCTCGAACTTTCCGCCGTTGTCCCGGAGCCAGGCGCTCATTTGGTCGCTAACTTTCGCGCCGTAAATGCGATGGGAATAGACAAGCGAGCATCCGATGCCGTCCATTAATTTGAAACGGGCGAATGCTACTTCGATGAAGTTTGACCGGCCAAAAACCACCGCGATGAAATGCTCCGCCGGTCGATCCGGCGTCCGGGGAACGGAATTGGTTCTGAGCACTCTGGCTCCATGACTTTTGTAATTTTCCAGGACCGCATTTGCCTTTGCTGCGAGGGCATCGCCATCATGCGTACTCGAGTAAAAATTTATCGTGATCATGTCCGACCATTTCTCAAGGTCGCGTTGACTTTCTGGTGTGAATTCGTGCTGATCGTTCTGCGACCAGCGATGGAAATAATCCACACCTGCAAAAACAAATGCAGGCTTTGCAACTGTAGCGGCGGTCTGTGACCGCCGATCTTTCCCGGCAGCCTGTGTCTCTTGCATATCGAGTTGCACGCAGACCGCGATTAACGCGAAAAACTGAACGATATGAATTCTCATAAGCGATGTACTCATACTGACAATGCCGGCGGGGGAAGGGGAGGAGGAACTCCGGCTGCAACTCGCTTGTGCCAGGCGGCCCGATGAAGAATAAAAACGATCAGCCAGGCAACAAAAGCGAACAGACCGCATGGAAGAGTGACAAGCATGAACCACCCCATGACGCCGAGCGAATAAAGGAAGTGACCGTAATCCTGGCCGTTAATGATGCAGGGATGGACCGAACCTTCGTCCACCTTGCATCCGTACGCATTCGCAATGGCACCGCACAAGATCACCGATCCTATCGGCGCAAACGCGAACGCGCAGATGACGAAAAGCGTCAGCAAGTACCAGATCCACGGAAATCGTTTAGGCGGCTTGGAATTCATAGTGGCGATTTGAGCTAGGGGAACGACTGTAGCCGCTTCCCTGTGGGAAGCGTCGGTCATGTTCATCAAGCGTAGATCACATAATGGCCAACAGTCTTCAGTGTTCTCGCACGAGCTTCTCGATCTCACTCACTACCCGATCGAGTTCATCGATGAGATCGGCATGATCGCCATGCCGACGAAACGCAGTCACAAGCGTCCGGTAATACCACATCGTGCCCTCCTTCTTTCCGCTGAACCGCTCGAATACCTACCGGACCATGTCGGCGGAACTCTGCCAATATTGCGCGCGTGTTATGCAACTTATCTGAGGCTGACACCAGGCGCGTCGAAGAATCGGAGTTTTTGAGATGCTCGATATAAGCGCGCTTGCGTTCCATCCATGGCGGCTTTGGCGTCTCGTACGTATCGGTGCAACCGTCAACGATTCCGGCAACGTCGTCGCCAAACTTTTCCCGGACGTCGCGCAATCGTTCGGCACCCCCGCAATCTTCCACCACATCGTGAAGAAGGGCGCCAATTGCTTCGGTTTCATTCGCACCGTACTCCAGTGCGATGGCCGTGACGCCAAGAATATGCGCGATGTACGGAATCCCCGTTTTCTTGCGCATCTGATCGCCGTGCGCCTGCGTCGCATAGATCAGCGCTTCTTCAAATTTCGGCGACAGCTTCATGCGTTTTCGATTGTACCTGAAATCCATTGACGACAAACCGCTGCAGCCGCATCTGCATCGACTGTAGCGGCGGTCTGCGACCGCCGATCTTCTATTCGCTCACAGCGGGGCGCTTGCGTTTGAAAATCTACCAATTACCGAGAACGTCAGCGCTCATAGAGCGCCGCTACAGGACTTCACTTCGGGTGCGCTTTAGTAAACCCGTCTTCGTAACCATGTTCGAACGCAAGGTTCCAATCCGATTGGTTTCCCGATCCATGCTGCCTGAAATATTTTTGAGCCATCATGTTCAGTGCAGCTGGCGTCGGCAATTTTGCGTCCCCGGACGCTTGCTCTCCCGCTTTCTCGCCGATCCAGTACGCCTGTCGCTCCTCCGGCGTGCGCCCGTGAGCGGCGCGATGCGTGTAAAACGCCGTTACACCACACACGATAAACGCTGCCACTGCCATCATCACAAAAAATCGTACGGGTTTGAATTCTCGTGGCATAACGGCGGCTACCCAATCACACGCGGTTCTTGTCGGCAGCTTTTCATCTCAAATATTGAGCAGGACGGATCTTACCAACAAATGCACCTCAAGTGGCTGCGATTGCTCTCTCTCTTCGCTTTAATCAGTTGCGCACCGCTTCGGCGAAACGCTCAAGATACCGCCTTTGTTGCTCTTCAGCGGCGGACTTATTCGGGCCTAGATCGAACTCGACCTTTTCGAGCGTCCCTCTGAACACTTTCGGCAGGATTTTTGCGTACCAAAGTTTCGGTACTACGGGCAGGCCATTGTCGGTTCCGATGTCCATTCCGGCGTAAAGGCTGAAGCGCAAAGGCACAGTGTGTTCGAGTCTGCCTTCAGCCTCCTGTTTACCATTGATGAAGAGCCGGCCCGTCCCGCCGGTAGCGAGTTCGCCCGCTTTATCTGCCGTGAATTCATAGCGCACATTGATCTTCCCTTTCGGCAACCGATCGCGCGAGTCGAGTGTGTCGAGTTTCAGGCCGAGGAAACTGTAGGTGAAATGCAGCCGATCACCCTCGACGTAAAAGGAAAATCCACCAAGAAAACTGGCCTCCGCGACGATGACTCCAGCGACTCCAGGGAGCAACACGTCGCGACCGGGATTATTGAGGTCGGCACTGATGCTGAACGATCGATTGTAAATCGGAGGAATCATCCCGGAGGTGATGTTTTCCGTGCCGGGATAGTAGGTAAACTTGGTCTCCTTCGTTATGGGCCACGGGAAACCATAAAAGCCCGCCAACTCGGCCAGCAAAGGCAGGACCTGGTATTTTTGCGCCTCGGACCAAAACAGGGCGGTCAACTCACGCACTTTATCCGGATATTTGTCAGCGACGTCATCAGCCTGGGAAAAATCTTCATTTAAATTGTAGAGTTCGCACTTCACATCGTCGGGATTCCATTTACCGGGAGCGAACTGTGCGAGCGTCGCAGGATCAAGTTTCCACGGGATCCGTGGCATACGCCAGGAGGCGAGCCAGCCATCTTTGTACATGGCTCGATTTCCCAGAATAGCGAAATACTGCTGTGTGTGTCGCGACGGCGCTTTCGCGTCGTCGAATGTCTGCGCGAAACTTACGCCGTGCATTGGCATCTGCACCACACCATTGACTTCTTTCGGTGCAGGAATGCCCGTGACGTCGAGAAGCGTTGGCGCGACGTCGTTGCAATGCGTGAACTGGCTGCGCAGGCCGCCTTTGTCTTTGATGCGTTTGGGCCAGGCGATCACCATCGGATTGCGAATGCCGCCGAGATGCGATGCGATTTGTTTCCCCCACTTGAAGGGCGTGTTACCGGCCCATGCCCATGCCGCTGCGTAATGCGGGTCCATGTCCGGCCCTCCCCATTTGTCCAAACCGCCGTACTTTTTGATCGCCTCCAATTGCTGATCGGCGGTGAGTGGGATGCCGTTTAAAACAACAGACTCGTTGAATGTGCCCGTCTCAGCACCTTCCATACTCGCGCCGTTGTCGCCCCAGATGTAAATGATGAGTGTGTTGTCAGAGATGCCAAGGTCTTCAACCGCCTTCACTACTCGCCCTACTGCGAAATCGGTGTTTTCCTGGTAACCGGCGTAGACCTCCATCTGGTGCGCGTAAAGTTTCTTCACATCTGCCGGGACACTGTCCCACGCCGGGAACGCCGGATCGCGCGCTGTGAGTTTTGCGTTAGCGGGAATCACACCCAGTTTTTTCTGACGTGCATACGTTTCCTCCCGCAACTTGTCCCAGCCCATGTCGAACTTCCCTTTATATTTGTCGCTCCACTCCTTGGGGACCTGGTGCGGCGCGTGGCTGGCGCCGGTCGCAAAATACATGAAAAACGGTTTGTTAGGCGCGACCGATTTCTGATTGCGGATCCAGGCAATCGCATGATCTGCCAGCGCAGGATTAAGGTAGAAATTCTTTTCCTTCGGCACTCCGATGATGGTGTTGTTTTCCGTCAACAACGGATCGAACTGACTGTTCTCAGCACAAAGGAATCCCCAAAAGTAATCGAAGCCCATCGCGTTGGGCCAATGATCAACCGGGCCAGCAGGATTCTGTTGATCGTCCGGGGTAAGATGCCATTTGCCGATGGCAGCCGTGCTGTATCCGTTGCCCTCCAGAATTTGCGCGATGGAGGCGGCGCTTTTCGGCCAGTTCGAGCTGTAACCCGGCCAGCCGCCTTCCAGCTCCGCGATCGAACCGAATCCGACCGCATGATGATTGCGTCCTGAAAGCAACGCGGCCCGCGTCGGCGAGCAGAGCGCAGTGACATGAAAGGAATTATAACGCAAACCTTCCGCAGCCACCTTGTCGAGTGTCGGGGTCGAGACAGGACCGCCGAATGTCGAGGGATTACCGAATCCAGCGTCGTCGACCAGGATAAGAAGAATATTCGGTGCTCCCGCGGGAGGTTCTATCTCTTTCGGGAAATCCTCTACCGAACCTTCCAGTGTTCGGTTGGCAACGCCTTTGAACGGCTGCGGGGGAATCGGCAACGTAGTTCGATCCCATGTCGTGTCCGCGCCAGGTGCTTGTTGCGTCCCCCACAGCAGAGCAAGCGAAATCACGCCAATATTCCTTATTAGTTTTCGCATAGTGTGGCCCTCCATTGAATCCTTCTAAAACAGCGAAGGATGACTCCAGGCCAACCTTCGAACTGCATGATGAAGAATATTTTTACTACCTTTGGCTAAAGTCCGTCAACGCTCGATCTGCTTAATCGCCCGAAGGTGAATTACGCTCGACGTCAAAGAGGAAAAATGAAGCTTGGCTGGATTCCGCCTTGACGGACGCCATCAATCGCGGATTCAATAACCTTCTCAGCGATCCGATGCGTGGGGGAAGAATTACAAGCGAAGAACGATCGGCGATCAGCACATACGTTGGTGCTGGCATCGCGATCGTGCTCGTTTTCGTTGGGGTCTACTTCTTCTTTCTGAGCCAGAAACAGAAAAAGGAAACTACCGTCTTCGATCCGAACCGCCCCGTCCCGAGTGACGCCGTCTTGAAAAGCCGCTTAAAGCCCGAAGAGTATGCCGTCGTCCGGGGAAATGGCTCGCAAACGCCTTTTCAAAATGAGTTCTGGAACAACGAGAAGACCGGCATTTACGTCGATGTCATTACCCTCGAACCGCTTTTCGCTTCAGTCGACAAGTTCGACGGTCACGTCGGCCTGCCCACGTTCACGAAACCCATCTCGAAAGATGTCCTGATCGAGGTCCCTGACAACTCAGACGGGATGCAACGCACCCAGGTGCGCGCCAAGCGAAGTAATGCACGCCTTGGCCATGTCTTTGCCGACCCGCAATCGCCCACGGGACGGCGCTACGTAATTTACTCGGCCGCCCTGCATTTCGTCCCGATCGACCAAATGAAGGACAGAGGGTACGAAGCCTACGTCCCGCTCCTCGATAAGAAATAGAAAACCTGTTCCCCGTCGCCACGATGTCTGTCGGAGCGCTGGCTTTGCTACATCCACAGAGCGCAGCTACAAACGTTTACCTGCCGGCTCAGTGAGAGTCTGTGGGCCGGCTATTTTTTCCTGGCAACTTCGAGAAGATTGTCGCGTTTAATCCGCGAAACAGCAGAAGGGAACAACTGATCATGGGAAAAATTCTTATCGTTACAGCATTGGCGGTGTTCGCGTTTGGCTTCGGATCTGCTCTGCGCTCGAATGCCGGCACCGAGATGGTTGAGCCTTACCGCGCGCCCGCACCAACTTACAATTACGCGCCGCCGCCACCGCCGCGACCCCGGCCGGTTTTCTATGTGCGTCCGCCGGTCTTCGGCTTCGTGATAGCGCCGGGCATTGGTTATTATGGCCGCGGGTACGGGTTCTACGGTGGCCGTCGATTCTACGGCCGACGCGGGTTCTACGGGCGACGCGCTGCATGGCACGGGCATCATCAACGCTGGCATTAGCTCACCGGATCTCGCCGCTGGCGATATCCGCAGCATGAGTGCCCGCTAACGGGTTACTTTTCCGATTTTGGTTTGATTTCCGGAAATCCCGCCTGCTTCAATTGTTGATTCAACGCGGGAAGATCGGACGCGAGTAATTTGTGCCACGCATCCATCATCGGTCCCGATTTTGTTTCCAAATCACCCACGGCGGCTTTTGTCGCAGTCGTCGGCGCAGCGTCTGCCGCCTGGATGTCATCAAACAGGTGCGTGGTCGATTCCAAAACGAAAAGCGACGGAGGAGCACCTTGCCGCGGATGGGGTGGCCCAAATTTCATGAGCGTTTGCCCAAAGGCCTCCAGTTTTTGCGTGACATCCGGTCGCTCGGCAGCGCGTGCGTTCAGTTTTGTTAGCTGCTCGGTGATATCGTCGAATTGCTCACCGATCGGAGCGAGTTTGAGCCGTAACTGATACAACCGCCACGAGAAATTGAACTGTTCCTGAAGATCGGCTGCCGTTGCTTTAACGCGGTGATCCATCGCGACAGTCAATGATTGGCTAAAAGTTTTTCCGTCGACCGTTAACACAACCGTGTAATCACCCGGCGCGACCCAGGGCGATGTCGCCCGCGGCGCTGTGTTCCGATAAGTCGCGGAGATTGGAAACTCCGGCTCTACTCCCCTAACCGGAGCGTAATGCATGTCCCACAGAAACCGATGCAAACCTGCTTTGGTGGAAATCAATTGCGGCGGCCGAATCCAGTAGCCCGGAAATCTCAGCCGCTCCGGCTTCGCCTCAACCGGTACATCGGCGCTCGAAAATTTTCGAACTAATTGGCCTTTCCGGTCTTTGATTTCAATCGTTATCGGAGCACTCGCGTCTTTCGAAAGGAAATAATCGATCATTGCGCCGTCTGGCGGATTTTGCCCGGCGGGTTCGTCAGGCGGCAATGGCGTGTCAGTGTTCATGTTTGCCCGAACTCGTAACGCTCTCTGCGGTTTGAAGAGCAAGGTGTCGCTGTAGCCGCGGGCGCTGACCGCGGCTGTGCTTGAATTGGCAGATGCACCGGGGTCGACGCCCCCGGCTACAGGGTCGAATTGCCGCAGCGGCGTGATGTTGTCGAGAATCCAGAACCCGCGACCATGCGTCGCCACGACGAGATCGTCGTCCTTAACGACGAGGTCACGCACGGAGCTTGCCGGCAGATTTAATCGCAACGATTCCCAGTGAACGCCGTCATCGAACGAGACGTACACGCCTTTTTCTGTTCCAGCGAACAAAAGACCTTTCCGCTCCGGATCTTCGCGAACTGCGTTTACGATTTCGCCGCCCGGTATTCCATTCACGATCTCCGTCCACGTTTTGCCGCTGTCGTGCGTTGCAAAAATGTGCGGCCGCATATCGTCGATCCGCATGGTGTTCACTGCTGCGTAAGCTATGTTCGCGTCGAAATGTCCGGCATCCATTAACGAAATCTTCTGCCACGCGGAAAAGTTCGGCGGCGTCACATTGCTCCAGGTTTTTCCACCGTTGGTAGTAAGATGAATCAAACCGTCATCAGTCCCGCACCAGATCCGTTTGGCCTCGAGCGGTGACGGCGCAACCGTGTAAATCACTCCGCGTCGATGCGCCTGCTTTGTTGCATCTTCTTTATATTTTCCAACGCTCGTCGGCAGGTTGTAATTCGGCCGGGACAAATCGGGACTGATCTTTTCCCAGTGATCGCCAAGATCGCGTGTTTGCCAGAGCGTGTTTCCCGCAAAGAAGAGCAAATGCGGATCAAGCGGTGAAAAAACTACCGGCTCCGTGCGTATCATCCGGAAGTCTTCCATTTGCACCGGAACCGGAAGTATGTTTTGCGCCTGGCCAGTGCGCCTGTCGAATCGTGTCAATTTGCCGCCGATGATGATGTTTGGATCGAGCGGATCGGCGACGACGTAACCATATTCCTCCGCGGCAACCGGTCGCCAATCGCGAAATGTGATCTCACCGTCATCGCCGCGGCTTTTGATTCCAACCGAGCCGCTTTCCTGCTGACCACTATAAAGACGATACGGAAAGGCGTTATCCGCGCTGACGTGATACAACTGTGCAGTTGATTGGTTATACCAGGAGCTCCAGCTCTTTCCGCCGTTCACGGTGACGATCGCTCCCTGGTCCGAGCCGAGAAGAATGACGTCGGAACTATTCGGATTGATCCAAACGTTTTGATAGTCGTCGCCGCCGGGCGCGCCACGCCAGCCCTCCCATGTTTTGCCGCCGTCTGTCGATTTCCAGCAAACCACACTCGCCGAGTAAACGATCTGCGAATTTTTCGGATCGAACCGCACCACCGGCAGATCGCCGCCTCCAATTCCGAGCCCGGGCCGTGGATCATCAGTGGTGCCGTGCCAGCTCTCGCCGCCATCCTCGGACCGGTAAAGTTTCGCAATCGTTTTCGTTCGCACTGCGGCGAACAACGTTTCCGGCGCGCTCGGCGCAATCGCGAGGTTCGCCTGCACGATATTGTTCGGCAGCCCCTTGGTTAGCTGGCGCCATGTCTTCCCGCCATCGACGGATTTAAAAATGCCACCGCCGTCGCCGTCGAACACGCCGTTCTCCCATGGGCCTTCGCGAGATTCCCATAGCGACGCGTACACAATTTGTGGATTGCCCGGATCAATCTGCACATCGCTCGCGCCGATGTTTTCGTCCCGATACAACACCTTTTCGAATGTTTTGCCACCATCAATCGATCGATAAATGCCGCGCTCTTCGTTAGGCCCGTACGGATGACCGGCTACGGCGACAAAGAGGCGGTCGGGATTTTTTGGATCGACAACCAACTGCGCAATCTGCTGAGCATCCCTTAATCCAAGGTGCGTCCACGTCTTGCCGGCGTCGGTCGATTTGTAGATGCCGTCCCCCACTGAAAGATCCGGGCGATGCAATCCTTCACCGCTCCCGACGTAAATGACGTTCGGATTTGAAACGGAAACCGCGATTGCACCGACGGACGCGGTGGGCTGGTTGTCGAAGATCGGTTGCCACGTCCGGCCATAATCAATCGATTTGAAAACACCGCCGTTTACGGGCGCCATGTAAAAAACATTCGGCTGCGACGGGACACCGCAGATCGCACGCGTCCGCCCGCCGCGATAAGGTCCAATGTTTCGCCAGCGCAGAATTGAATCGAACTCACCAGCACGCCCCTGCCCTGCGCCTAAAAGAATCGCGAAACCAATTAGGATTACATTTCGAATCGATCGCATCAGTCGGCCATTTTCCTCCGCTATGAAGAAAGCCGCAACAACCTCGCAAGCTCTGCCTAAATCCAGATTTCGAAGGCGCATCGAAATCGGGATGTTCTAAAAATCAAACCTCACCCGCGTCGGTAGTCGGACGGTTACCGAGTTGTTGCTGCGCGGGATGCGGCGCATATTGGCAAGATCCAATGAAAGATTCTGTCGTCAGAGGATGTCTGTTGGAGCTTCTCTACGAGCGTCGAAGCGAAGGTTTCCTTCCGTTCGGGCGAACTGAGCAAGCGATCCCGCCGCCAGGAGGAATAAGTCGCCGTGATTGGCTGCACGCTTTGGCCCAGCTTTCAGAGTATCGTCTCATAGACTGGACTCCTCTTGAAGACGACAGCGGAATGGGTCTGCTGTCCGGCTTTGCCAGGATAAATGACTTCGGTGCGCAAGTGCTCGAAGCTGGCGTTGCATCACCGATCTCGATCTCCATTGATAAGAGCCGACGAACCGTCCTTCGCCGGGAGCAAAAGGCGCCGATTGCTGCGAGCACTTCGCAACAACAGGCGATCACCGAAGCGATGGAAAAAGTGATCAGCGCGATCGATCAAGCCGATGCGTCGGAACGCGAGAAAAAACAGGCGAAATCTTTATTGCTGAAACTGCTGAGTAGCAAAGCAGCCGCCAAAGCGTTTGGCGATGGCGCCCGAGCTCTCGTTGCGAAGTATTTCACGGAATAAAAGAGGGGAACTCTCTCTCATCCTCTTCTGCTCGAAATCGCGGCCGGAATTGTCCACGAGGAACGTGACCTTCCATCAAATCACACCGTCGTAACGCCGGAGAGCGATGCGAGAGTAGCACCCGCAGCGCCCGCGGGAGCCCACCACGTCTGGTCACCGACGATTCCATCCACGTGGAGAGATCGATCTTGTTGGTACACCTTGACGGCGGCTTCGGTCCTGGGTCCGAAATCACCATCAACCGGTCCAGGATCGGTCGCAGGAGTTGCATACTTCTTGAGACCTTCCTGCAACGCTGTCACTGCATCGCCTGACGCACCACGAGCCAATACCGGCGTGTTTGGATCGGCTGGCAGCGCCTGCCACGTTGCTGGCCCGACGATGCCGTCCACTACCAAACCCGCACCTTGTTGGAAATCTTTGACGGCTTGTTCCGTTGTCGCGTCGAAATTGCCGGTGATACTTTCCGGGCCGAGCGCCTTGATCATCACAAAGATACGTTGAAGTCTTCGAACGTCGTGGCCGGTCGAACCGGAGCTGAGTGTTGGGCCGCTATTCATACTTTTGTTGGGATATGCTTTAGCCGATTACGTCAGGCTTACTTTGCGATAAACAATCTGTCATTCAAGCGAACTCCGATAGGGTTGACTTCGGGGTAAACGTCGCGAACCCAACTCTCGGCTATCCACGATCGTATTCTTCGGCTTTTTTCCTCCGCGATGATGAATGGAGGCAAGTGTTCGCGCCGGCGCGAGTCGAATCTCTGCTCAGTTTACCCGCGATAACCGGCGGCTCTAAAATTACGCGGGTAGAGCTGAGTAGCCTACATTGCCTCGCTGGCGCCCGCGTGCTCGAGAACAACTTCCTTCACCAGTTTATTCAGCGGACCTTTCCCCTGCGCGAGCGCTCCCAATAGTTCGTTCGCCAGTTTCTCCTGGTTGAGGATCGACGTCAGCAGTGCCCTCTCGTGGGTGAACTCCATTCTCTCAGCCTCAGCGACCAGCGGAGTGTAATTCTCGATCTCAAACTGCTCGATCTTCCGGCCGGCTTCGATCAGTTCCTTGTCTTTCTGACCTGAGACCAGACGTTTCGCGATGATTTTCACGCCTTCACCGATCAGTTTCGTCATTTGGTTGCAGCTTTCGGACGGCAATTCACAGCCAAGAGATTTAGCTACGGCCTCAAGAGCTTTCACGTGGCCCTTTGTTTCCTTT
>CAWIPQ010000029.1:0-127308 GCA_963838045.1 uncultured Verrucomicrobiae bacterium
GGACTGCCTCAAAGAATGGCGTGTCCGGATAGGAGCTTGTCTCGCATCCGCCAGAGGAATAAGCCGAACTACAACTTCGAGGGAGGAGACCGCCCCAAAGTTAACCTACTTTACCCAATGAACTGAATTGTTTTCTCCTTCAACGCTGATCCTGTTTTCTAACCCTTGACCCTCATAGGCGCTCCAGCGATTTGTTAGGTCTCCGGATCGTCAATAAACGGTAATTCTTGATTCGAACTCAAAGTCGTTCCCGGCAATCCATCTGCCGCCACGCTTGTACACTGTGAAATATGCCGCTCCTGTATCAGAAGTGTAAACACCTTCCGACGAACAGCGATAGCCACCATACTTCACGCGGACTTCATCGGGGCGAATAGCGTCGAGTCTCGTGTAGAGGTGACTAATTCCTTTCTTGGAGTGATGAGCGATGTGATCTGCTGGATGTCCGACTGAGAGAGCCGAGTAGCGTATGGTCCGATGACCTGAAGCTGAGTGGCGCATCCTGCAAAGCCAACGATGATGACAAGGATGAAGTGACGCAACATAGACCTAACGAGAACAAGCTCAGCCGCGGGCTCCGAAAGCGCGTCTGAAAGTGTCTGGAACTATTTTAATCATAAAAAATGTGAACGCACAACGGCCAGCGGTTGGCTCCAGCGCGAGGCTGTGTGAAAAGTTTTTCATCTGTCGGATGATTTTCTTGTACCAAAGGGGCGGGCTTCTGGCAAGCTCCCTTTTCATGAATTACATCCGCGGGAGCGATCGGGAGGAAATACTGCTTTTACCGGAGGCGCTGGAGGATTACATCGCTCCGGAGAACCCGGTGCGTTTCATCGACGCCTTTCGTGGGCCAGCTCGATTTGAAAGGGGCCGGGTTTGCCCGGGCGCAGCTGCCTGAGACTGGACGGCCGCCGTACGATCCGGGCGATCTGCTGCGGCTTTATCTCTATGGCTACTTGAATCGGGTGCGTTCCAGTCGCGGCTTGGAACGGGAAGCCGCCCGCAACCTGGAACTGATCTGGCTGTTGCGCAGACTGCGGCCCGACTTCAAGACCATCGCCGATTTCCGGCGCCAGAACGGGTAGCGGGATCAAACAGGTTTGCCGTGATTTTATTCTTCTGTGCCGCAAGCTGGAGTTATTCGGGGGCGAACTGGTGGCGATCGACTCGACCAAGATCAAGGCGCAGAATGCCAAGGGGCGCAACTACAGTGCGGCCAGGGTGCGACTGTTACTCAAGGAAGCGGAAAAGAAGGTGAGCAGTTACCTGCAAGAGCTGGACCGGGTGGATGCCGAGGAAGGAAAGCAGACCTGGCCGGAGCGAATGAGTGCGACTGAGTTAAAAGAGAAGATCGCGCAGTTACAGCAGCGCCAAAAGGAACTGCGCGCCATGGAGGAGGAAGTCAAAGACAAAGGACAAGTCTCATTGAGCGATCCGGACAGCCGAACGATGAGCATGGGGCATGGTTCACAGGTGGGTTACAACGTGCAGGTAGCAGTTGAAGCCAAGCACAGTTTGATCATTGCCAGCGAAGTGACTCAGACAACCAGCGACTCAGGAGCGCTGGGGACGATGGCGTTGCAGGCGCAGGACGCTTTGGGCCAGAAGAAATTGAGCGTGGTAGCCGACAAAGGCTACTACAACGGGAAGGAGATCCTGCTGTGCGAAGAGATCGGAGTGACTCCTTACATCGACAAGCCTTTGACCAGTGCTAACACCAAGCTGGGGCTCTACGGAAAAGAGCGTTTTAAGTATGACCCGCAGAAGAACTGTTATATCTGTCCGGCGGGCGCAGAACTGACCTATCGCTTTAGCACCAACGAACTGGGTCGTGCCATCTCTTACTATGAGACCAGGGCGTGCGGCCGGTGTGCCTTGAAAGCGCAATGCACACGCAATAAAGAGAATCGGCGGATCACCCGTCTGGCGGGAGAAGAAGTGCAGGAAAAGATGGCCGAACGGGTGCACCACAACCCGCAGTTGATGCGGCGGCGAAAAGCGCTGATCGAACACTGTTTTGGCACCATCAAACGTTCCTTTGGCTATGACTACTTCCTCTGTCGCGGCAAAGAGAAGGTAACAACGGAAATCAATCTCACCGTCCTGGCCTACAACCTGAAGCGGGTCTGCAACCTGGTCGGAGTGCAGAAACTCATGGCAGCAGTCACCTAAGAGCTGCGGGCTGCGCTTTTTGTTCTTCGCGGCGTCCCATCTGCCGACAGGTAAGAACGGGTCAAGCTTTTTTTGAGAATCCGAGCCGGTTCTGACTCGGTTTTTCTTCACCAAGCCGGCCGCGTCTCCTTACTTCAGCTCCCACTCCTCCCAACACCCATCACCGCTGACTTATCACACAGCCTCTCGTCTGGTTAGGCCTGTTCATGCGGCATGCATCATTCGACGACAATCCTGCGCCAGTGAACTCTGCAGACCAGGCAATTTGCCTCTCGCTCAAGACGAAGCTCAATGCGCTTCCATAACTGGAAGTGTCGCATCAAGGTGTAATCGCGGAGGCGCGCTGAGAATGACACACAACTCTGCTAGCGTTGCATGAGAATGTGGACGATATCGATCCTGGATAGCAGACTCGCCGCGCACCTCTGACCGTCGCTGTAATCGAATAATCTTCCGTCGCTGAGCTGGTAATCCGCCGTGATAGTGCCGGAAGTCATTTTGTCGCGCCATGGCGTGTTCTGGCCGATGGCGCGAACTTTCGATGGGTCAGGCATGTGCAACCCAGCATAAGCGCAATTGCATGCACTCCATCAGCAGGATCACATCCCGCTAAAGCAGGCACGAGTTACGAACTAAGCGCATGCATAGGTCTAACGAGAATTCGACCCAATTTTTGGGCATTTCAAGAGAAATACCCAGATTTTGGATCTAATCCGGCTTGAGTTTGGGATTGGGGAGGACAAAATCACTGTCGTGGCTAAGAGCGTAGTGAGAATGCCGACCGCGGGCAAACCAAAACTGCTTGACCAGGTGCGCGACCTCATCCGGCGCAAACATTACTCGATCCGCACCGAGCAGGCTTATATCGACTGGATCAAGCGTTTCATCATCTATCACGGCAAACGGCATCCTGGAGAAATGGCCGAAGAAGAAGTGGCGGAATTTCTTACCCATCTTGCGCGCGATCTTAACGTGGCAGCCTCAACCCAGAACCAGGCGCTGAGCGCATTACTCTTTCTCTATAAAGAGGTGCTCAAGCATGAGATCGGCTGGCTGGAAAAGGTCGAACGCGCTAAAAAACCGCCGAAGCTGCCGGTGGTTTTGTCACGCGGCGAGGTAAAGCAAATCTTCGCCCATCTTCACGGCGTGCCCAAGCTGATGGCTGGGCTGCTCTATGGCAGCGGACTGCGGTTAATGGAGTGCGTCCGCTTGCGGGTTAAGGACGTCGATTTCGAATTGGCGCAGATCACCGTGCGTGACGCCAAAGGCGGGAAAGATCGCGTCACAATGCTGCCGTTGAATTTGGCGGAACCGCTGCAGCCGTCATTTGGTGCGAGTCAAAGCGCAGCACGAGCAAGATCTCGAAGACGGATTCGGTAGCGTTCATCTTCCGTTCGCCTTCGGCCGGAAATCCCCGAATGCGGCGCGCGAGTGGGCGTGGCAATATGTTTTTCCTTCGTCCCGGCTTTCCAACGATCCGCGGACTGGAAGGAAGCAACGCCACCACATTGCCGAAGGAATTTTACAGACGGCGCTGAAGCGAGCTGTGGATGCAGCAGGGATCGTAAAACGCGCCAACTGTCACAGTCTGCGGCATTCTTTTGCCACGCATCTGCTAGGCAAAGGCTACGATATTCGAACCGTCCAGGAACTTCTCGGACACAAGGACGTGAGCACGACGATGATTTACACCCATGTGCTCAACAAACCCGGCATCGGTGTCAAGAGTCCGCTCGATTAAAACTAAGTTCCTTCTGACGAGGTACCGCAACGCTGGGCCGAGAAGCACTCGATGCGGCTGCCAGGGAGCAGAATCGATTCGGCGGTCAGAAACCGCCGCTACAGAAAGGAGCGCGGTGAAACCGCGATTATGGCCCGTAGCTTTTGGTGAATTTCTTTCGCGATTCCGGCTCGGGTTCGCTTGATGCCGCGGGTGGCGATTGCCCGGGAGTGCCTGAGCCCGGTTGTTCCGCCGGTTGTGGAGGCGAAGGCTGCGGCGCTTCAGGCTGGGCGCCAGTCTCCGGCGCGCTCTCGCGTGCAGGCTCTGGTCCTGCGCTGCCAGAGGCTTCGACAAATGCCATCTGCAAATTGGAAAGCGTGTTGCGCAGAACCATCATTTCTTCGTTTGTCAGGTTGCCGCGCGTTTTTTCCTGAATCATTTCGAGTTGATCGATGAACATTCTGGCCAAATCCAGATTGATTTCGGGTTCGCCGGTTTTTGGATTTGGAATCTGGCCAAGGAATAGCGCGGCGTTTTGCGCGTGCATCATCACGAACTCGATGAAGCGCTGGGTTAGCTCGCCGCTCTGGACGGATTTTTGGACTTCAGCCATGGAGAAAGTGAGAAGTGATTAGTGAGATGTGACTAGTGGCACGACACGATAGCACATCACGCCTCGACACTCTCACTTCTCACTTCTTACCAGCCGCGGTCGCACGGTCGCCAGGACGTACGGCTGATCGCGAAAGTATTTCGCGGCAACTTTCTTAATGTCTTCGAGCGTCACGGCGTTCACGTTGTGCTCGAGTTGCTTGTAATAATCGAAGCCCAGCCCGTAAAGCTCGTCCAAGGCGCAATGATAACCGAAGGCGTCGTTGCTTTGATTTGCGATCTCCTGCTGGCCGATGAGTTTCTTTTTGGCGCGCTCTAATTCCACAGGGGTAAGACCTTCGTTGGCGAGCTTGTGAATTTCATCAAGGAACGCGGTCTTCACCGGCTCGATCTTCTGCGGATCGGTGCCCAGATAGAACGCAAACAGTCCCGGCACCAGGCCCTGCATCTCGCTGGCTCCAACGTAATAGGCCAGTCCCATTTGCTCGCGAATTCGAACGAAGAAACGCGACCCGAGATCGCTGCTGGCTTCATCGATCAGCTCGAGCGCGTAGCGGTCCGGACTGGAGAGGCTCGCGCCGCGGAAGCCAACCATGATCACGCCTTGCGCTTTGTCTTTGTGGCTCTCGACGGTCTCCGTTTTGCTTAACGGCATGGACGGCTTGGCGTTGGTCAAAGCAAGCTCGCCAGGCTTCATCTTGCCAAGCGCTTGCTCAAGCAGTTGCTTCACCTCGGCAGCTTTGACGTCGCCAAAGATGTAGATCACACCGTTCTTCGCCACAACATAACGGTCGCGAAAGTCGATCAAATCTTTTTGCGTCAGGTGCTGCACAGCCTCGACCGAACCGTTTGAACGCAGCGCATATGGATGCTGCGGAAAAAGGGCTTGTCGCATGATGTTGCGCGCGACAGCGGTCAATTGTTCTTCCTCCTGCTGGATCGCGGCGATCTGGATTTCTTTTTCGCGCGCGATCGCTTTCTCCGGGAACGTGGCGTTAAGCAACACATCCGAAAGCAGGTCCAGGCCAAGTTTCACATCGGGCTTCATGACATCGACCGACACGTTGAAGCTGTTGTTCCCGGCGTCGCTCGAGATGGAACCGCCAACGGCTTCGATCTCATTTGCGATTTGCTCGGCGGTACGCGTTTTGGTTCCCTTCAACAGCACCTTCGCCATTAAACGTGTGATGCCGTTGTCCTGCGGCGTCTCGGCGAGAAGGCCACCGCGAAAAACCGCGCCAATCCCAACAAGCGGCAACCGATGATCTTCGCGCACCAGCAATCGCAATCCGTTTGAAAGCTCAAATTTTTGGACTCTCGCCCGCGGCAACCGGCTTCGCGGCCTCAGCTTTTCCGCTAAGGGAACCTTTTGGATTTAGCGAGACGACAGTCAGATTATTTTCGGTGAGATAAGTTCCGGCGACGCGTTTGATGTCGTCGAGCGTCACTTTCTGGACCGCATCCAGATACTCGCGACTAAAATTCAGATCGCGCGTGAGCAACCAGTTCGAGCCGACATCTGAAGCCTGGCCGCGCATCGTGGTCAAAGCGCCGAGATGCTGACTAAGCATGATCTTTTTCGCCTTTTCCAATTCGTCTGCGGTCACACCCGTCCGTTTCACCTCATCGACAATCTGCAGGGCGAGATTTTCCGCAGCTTCGCGTTTCTTTGGATCGACCGTAGCGTCGATGCCAAACAACCCCGGATCACCGGGCGTGTAGGAAAACGCCGAGATGCCAAACGCAAGCCCTGCTTCCTCGCGCACGCGCCTGTAAAGCCGCGAGCTGCGCCCGTCGCCGAGAATAGTGGACAGCAAATCCAGCGCCGGAACGTCCGGACTGGTCACCTCCGGGATGTGCCAGGCCATCGAGAGATGGGTTAACTCCGTCGGAAATTCCCGGTGCACTTCGCGCCGGCCAAGCTGTGGAGGTTCTGACGGAATGAATACCGGCTTAAGCGATTTCTCCGGGTAAGGCTTGAACAAGTCGGCGAGTTGCTGTCGCACTTTTTCTCCATTCACGTCGCCGACCACGACAAAGGTGAGATTATTCGGCACGTATCGGGTTTTGTAATACTGCATCACCTGATCCTGGGTGAGCTGGTTGTAGATCTCGAGTTCACCGATCACCGGAAACCGGTACGGGTGCCGCTGATACGCCGTCGCAAAAAGGAGCAAAGCTGGCCATGCGATCCGGATCGTCCATGCCCATGGCGAATTCGCGCCGGATGACTTCCTGTTCTTTTTTGTATTCGTCCGGCGGCAGAGTGGAATTCATCATTGCATCACTCAAAACCTCCAGCGCCGTGCTAACGCCATCCTTCGGCACGTCGATCCAAAAGACGGTCCGATCGAAAGAAGTGTAGGCGTTGATGTACCCACCGACGTTTTGAATGCTTTGCGCAATCTGATTGGCCGATCGGGTTTTGGTTCCCTTGAAAAGCATGTGCTCGAGAATGTGGGACAAACCTGCGCCGAGGTGCTGGTCCTCATCGATGCTCCCGGTCGCGCACCATGCCTGAATGCTCGCCACCGGTGCGCTGTGATCTTCCTGCACGATGACGGTCAGCCCGTTTGGCAAAATCCATTTTTGAGCTGTGCTGAGCGGAAACGCGATGACAGGGGACGGTTCAAGTGGCGCAGCCTTCAAATTAACCATGGGAAATAATAGAGCCGCTGCGAGAAAATTCGCCACTGTGGTGCGATACATGAAGGAAGCAATTGAGTTGATAAGCATCGGTTTCAGTCATCTGTGAAGAGATAACTGATGACGGACAGCCGAGGTGAAACGTTCGTTCAATTCACCCTGGTGAATTTCACTTGCCCGACGTGGCCGGGTTGGGCGCAGGCAATTGCGTCTGCGATTTGTCGCTTGCTGGTTTCGCCGGGGGCGAACGGTCTGACAAACGCCTCTTCAAAATCGTAAACGTTCTTGAAGTCTTCGATGGAATCCTGGTCGGTTTTTCCGAAAACGCCGGCGCCGATAAGATTGAAAACCATGTTCCCGATATCTTCGCAGGAACGAATGCCCCAGCTATCAAACACGGTAATGACCATCGGGCCGAATTCCTTAAGTGCATACCGGCGGGCGCCATCGAGCAATTCCGGCCCGCTTACGTGACGCACCGTGACCCCCTTCGATTTTCTTCTGTTGTTTGGTCGTAAAATCGAGCGCGTCGCGCAAAAAGATGTAGCCGTCCCGCTGATAACGGGGGTCGTTCGTTACAACCGAATCGAGGGCATCGGCGAATCCAATTTTTTGCATCGGCAGAAAACGTGTTTTAATCGCGACGCAAGATAGTTGGCAAAGCCCGATGGGGCAACTGCCGGGGTTTAAAGAGCGGTCACTTGAACTTGTGATCAACCTTTAGGTTTTTAACTCTTTCCATTCGCCAAAGACCGTATTGCGCCGTTGGCGCGATGGCCGAATCTCGCTAGTTTTCGAACTGGTCCTCCAGAGCGTCGATATAAATTGAGAGCGGATCGTGCCGTCTCGGAGTTGGCAACTCCGATTGATTCACCGCTTTCAAGTACCCGCTGAAATCGCCGCTGCCGCTTTTCATTTGCGTCGCTTCGAACCAGTTCATGTAATCGTCAATCTCGCTCATTCTGGAGGCAAGTTGCTGGCGAGTGAATTCCAGTCGCGCCAGACGTTTTGCGATCCCCCGCCGTTTTCCACGGGCAAGCAGTGTGGCAACCTCCTGGTATTCACGCGCTATCGGTCGCAAAACCGGATTGGCTTGCGGTGCAAAGAACAGCAAATTGCGTTTCAATTGATCGAGTGCCATTTTCTCACCGATCGAAGGTTTGTGCTGCGCAAGTTCGTCCAAGCTGGACCACTTTCACCGGCTTGTTCGGTTCCGAGATTTTTATTCGCAACAAATCATCGAGGCGCTGGTCGCTCTCGGAGAACGTGAGCAATCGAAAGATCTGAACGCTCTTCAGCTGGCTTAGCGCCAGTTGCCAGACTTTTTCGGCGTTATCAGCAAGCGACGGAAACCTCGCCTTCAGATCCGCAAGCTGAATCATTTGAAGCGTCGGATAGATGACCAACGTATTGCGCCAAACGAGACTCGCCATTTTTCTGGTCGAGCAGCATTTGAACCAATGCAAAGGAGTATGCTCGATAAAGGGTGCGGCCCGTAGAACCAAGAACGTCGCGATGCTGCCGGAGAAAATTCTCCAGCGACAACGGCTTCCCGGTGTTAACGATTGCTTCGATGAGTTGACCGCGATCCCGCCCGGGTGAAAGCGCGAGGACGCCGTCAATCAACCAATCGGGTGGCTCAATGATCACTGCGCCGGGAGTGATGTTCGTTTGCTTTCGATAGATCATTTCGAGCAAAATCGCGCGAAGCAGCTCCCGTTCGACTAGTGAAACATCGAGATTTTTGGAGATGGTCAGGTCGAGCTGCAACTTGATGCCGAACCCGGTCTGACTAAATCGCAGATCGGCTGGCGGAATTTCCGGAACATTTGCCTGTTGTGGTTGCAAATTCACGATCACAGGCGTCTTCCAGTCGTCGCGCTGCCGCAACAGCGTGAGCAGGTTTGACTTCGTTTGTTCTGCCAAACCAGATACGGCTCCGCGCACTACCGGGTCAGCGCCAAAAATCACGAATTGGCGCGAAGGACTTAGGCTGCGGTCTGGGTGCGCAGCAGAAACAAACAGCCAGCAGGCCGTGGAGAACGCCACCATCGCGAAACGCTTCATCATTTTGACCTTATAATCATAGAGGCACTGGCCACGCCCTGACGAGCACAATTCTGCCTACCGGGCGACGCATCCGCGACCATGTGCAGCCACGAAACGGACGTACACGGCGGCAGTCCCAAAGCCTGACTTGGCGTGGCCATGCAGCGCCCAGCGACACTTTGGGCAGCCGTCCTGTGACATTAGGACTACAAAGGAGGAAATATTCATGAAAAACAAACGCTTCGTTTTTGTAAGTTGCCTTGCTGCGAGCGCGTTAATCGTCTCGCCTGCGTTGAGCAAGCCAGCAAAGAAGTCGGCCGGACATTCGTCGCGGTCGCATCGAATAGCTGCGCGGACTACACAGGTGACGCCGACCCATCGGTATAATCAGCATGCGAGATCGTCCATGGGTAATGCGCGCTACTACAGTGGCACGCGTTACAGCGGCAACCGCTCATACGCTGGCCGCAGATACAGCGGCGCCCGATATTACAACGGGACGCGGCGGTACGGCGCAAATACCTATTACGGTGGCAACCGCTATTACTATGGCGGTGGATCTTACCCGTACACCAGTTATTACTCGGGCTGGCCGTATTCGAACTTAGGGGTCTCCTGGGGATATTACCCTTACTCATATTGGAGCGGGTACCCGTACAGTTCTTACAATAACTACTACTCGTACTACGCTCCGGGATACGGTTACAATGGATCGATGGTTGCAGCGGTGCAGCGTCGTCTTGGCGAACTCGGTTACTACCATGGCGCAGTCGACGGAGTTATTGGACCGCGGACCCGTGGCGCCATTGCGGCGTTTGAGAGTCGAAATGGCCTCGTGGTGGATGCAAGAATTAGCCGGCCGCTACTCTCGAGGTTGGGATTGGCGTAGTGGGAGTTACGATCAGTTAAACCTTTGACCGGCGGCGGGACGGCACAATTTTCCGGGCCCCGCCGGTCATTTTTTTCTCAACGTGCAAAAAAAATCGAGACTTTCGACCATGCCGGGTGTCTAATCGAATTGAATCCTACTTTGCTATGAACAATTCAAAACTCTTTATGTCTGCAATTTGCATTTTCGGCTTAATGCTTGCTGCGCCGTTAAGTACCGAGGCCGGTCGCGGGGGTCATGGCGGCGGCGGTGGCGGTGGCCATTTCGCTTCAGCGCCACGCGGCGGAGGCTTTGCCCGAGGTGGTTTTGCGCGGGGCGGCTATGCGCGGGGCGGTTATGCCCGTGGCGGCTATGCCCGCGGCGGCTATGCCGGGGCGGTTATGCCCGGGGTGGTTATGCCCGTGGCGCGTATGCGCGCGGTGGTAATGCCCGTGGCGGCTATGCTCGCGGTAACTACTCTCGCGCCGGAACGGGACGCTACGGCAGGAACATTGCCCGCAACGGCGGATCGACTCGTAATTGGAGCGGGCGGAATAACTGGAACGGCCGCAACAACTGGAACGGCTCTGGTCATTGGAGAAATCATAATGGCAAATGGGGCTGGTGGAACGGGAACAAGTGGTGTTATCCCCGCAATAATGTGGTCTTCATTGGTGGTTTTGGCTTTCCCTGGTGGTGGGGCTGGGGCTGGGGCCCGTGGGCTGGCTGGGGCGGGGGTTATCCGTATGGATATGGATACGGGTACTACGGCTACGGCGATCCTTATTATGGCGACTACGGTTACCCCTATTATGGTTACGGCAACGGATATGGCGCCGAGTACCAATACCAATCTCAATACGGAAACCAGGAGCAGTCTCGATACGCAAACAGCAGCCAATCCAGAGTTGCCGAGTTGCAGCGACGATTGGCACGAGCTGGTTATTACAGCGGATCCATTGATGGAATTCTCGGACCACAAACGCGCCGCGCAATTCGGGCCTACGAACAGGAACACGGCGACGTAGGCTAATTCGATATCCCGGTCCGCAGGACTGGTCAGGAATCAATTCGGTTGATTGGCCGGCGGTATTCGCAGGGGTGCAAGGGTAGCGAACCGCCGGTCTTCTTTTGGGCGCGTGCACCTGATGAAGATCAGGGCTATGATCATGTGGGATGTCGCGACTGGGTTGGTTAACGTTCGTCATTTCTTCACTGCTGATTGCAGCAGCACCGGGTCAAACAATTTCCCGCAAGCCGCTTCCCACCGGGCCGCTCGAAAAATACGACAATCCTCCAGCCCTCGCGGCGCCCGCGCCCGCGCTGATAGTCGCACCGGCGTTAGTTTCGCATTTCGGTCCGTTCACAAGCTATCAAGTCAACGTCGACGCGAATGGCAACAACAGAGTCGGCGACGCGGCTAATGAGCCGTCAATTTCCGTCGACCCTACGAATGGAAACAAGCTAAGCATCGGGTGGAGACAGTTCGACAATGTGTTGTCGAACTTTCGTCAGGCCGGGTTCGGGTATTCGACTAACGGCGGGAAGAACTGGATCTCTCCGGGCGTTCTGCAATCCAATGTTTTCCGCAGCGACCCCGTTCTAAATTCCGATGGCGCCGGCCGTTTTTTTTATCTCAGTCTTCTGCAGGATTTTTTCTGCGACTTATGGCGTTCACTAAACGGCGGCGCGTCGTGGGCGAATATTGCGCCAGCCACTGGAGGCGATAAACAGTGGTTTACCATCGATAAGACCAACAGTTCCGGGCGCGGGTTCCAGTACCAGTGCTGGAGCACCGAGGGAAATAACTACAACGGGAGACAATTCAGCCGCTCTACTAATGGCGGAGTCACCTGGATGGGTCCCTTCAATATTCCGAACTCCCCTGCGTGGGGCACGTTGGATGTCGACTCCAATGGCAATCTTTTCATTGGCGGAGTAAATCTGCAAAGTGGTGAGATTTGGTGTCTTCGCTCGATGAATGCGAAGAACGGCGGGGTCAATCCGACTTTCGACCTAAGCACGCAGGTACATCTTGGCGGCAATATCGTTGCCGGCGAGCCAATCAATCCGGTAGGATTAGTCGGACAGATCTTTCTCGCCGCGGACCGCTCCGGCACGAGTACGAACAACAATATTTACATGCTCGCCAGTGTGCAGCCCACCGGGTTCGACAATGGCAGCGATGTGATGTTCGTGCGCAGCACCGATGGGGGCAGCACATTCAGCGCGCCGCGCCGGATCAATGACGACCCGATAAATCACTCGAAATGGCACTGGTTCGGCACGCTCTCAGTTGCGCCGAACGGGCGAATCGATGCTGTCTGGTACGACACACGCAACGCCGCGGATAACACTACTTCGCAGCTCTTTTACTCCTACAGCACCGACGGCGGAAACAGCTGGTCGCCAAATGTCGCAGTAAGCAACCCGTTTAACCCGTTCCTCGGTTATCCAAATCAAGCTAAGATCGGTGATTACATTACAGTCGTTTCCAACAATGGCGCCGCCAACGTTGCTTATGCAGCCACATTCAACGGCGAAGAAGACATTTACTATGTCCGAATCAGTCCATCCGCGGCGCTGACTCAAACAAGTCTTGGTAACATCAGCACTCGCGGTTTTGTTCAAACGGGACAGAACGTGATGATCGGCGGTTTTATTGTCCAGGGAACCGGGCCAAAGAGGGTGATCATTCGTGCGATCGGTCCTGAGCTGACGCAATTTGGGATTCCCAACGCATTGGCGAATCCCAGACTGGAACTGCACAACGGAACCGGAGCGCTGATTGCTTCCAATGATAATTGGCAAACCACAATCATTGGCGGGATTATCGCCGGCAATCAGGTCAGTGCTATTCAGAACAGCGGCCACGCTCCGACTGCGCCAAGCGAGTCGGCGATCATTGCCAATCTACAACCGGGCAACTACACCGCGATCCTGCGCGGTGTAAACAACACCACCGGTGTTGCTCTGGTGGAAGTGTACGATTTGAGCCCGGGTACCACTTCAAGTCTTGGTAACATCAGCACTCGCGGTCTTGTTCAAACGGGACAAAACGTGATGATTGGCGGTTTTATTGTCCAGGGAACCGGGCCAAAGAGGGTGATCATTCGTGCGATCGGTCCTGAGCTGACGCAATTTGGGATTCCCAACGCATTGGCGAATCCCAGACTGGAACTGCACAACGGAACCGGAGCGCTGATTGCTTCCAATGATAATTGGCAGACCACAATCATTGGCGGGATTATCGCCGGCAATCAGGTCAGTGCTATTCAGAACAGCGGCCACGCTCCGACTGCGCCAAGTGAGTCGGCGATCATTGCCAATCTGCACCCGGGCAACTACACCGCGATCCTGCGCGGTGTAAACAACACCACCGGTGTTGCTCTGGTGGAAGTGTACGATCTCAGCCAGTCGAGCGCTGATCAACCAATCCCGACGGATTAGTCGGCCA
Organism: uncultured Verrucomicrobiae bacterium; assembly: GCA_963838045.1. Classification (GTDB taxonomy): domain Bacteria; phylum Verrucomicrobiota; class Verrucomicrobiia; order Chthoniobacterales; family UBA10450; genus Udaeobacter. Next base: position 13,525 of record CAWIPQ010000029.1, read on the forward strand.
CGAGCAGCATCGCGCGCGAAGCATCGCCATCGATGCTCGAATGTCTTGGCTACTGCTTCCGGCTGATGACCGTTTCGCTTTCCTACGATCTTGTGTACGTCGTAGTGATTGGGTTTGCGGTGTCGCTCTGCGTGTTCGTCATCGCATCAGTCGGTGGGCTTATCTGCGTCATTCGATTGCGTCGATCCCGTCGGGCACCGCGTAGTTCGCAGATCACCCCCACCGTCTGACCCGGCAGGCGACGTCCTGTTACGCAAAGTTTGGGCCGATTCCGTTCCGCTTTGTCTGAATGTGATAAAATTCTACGTTTCGCGCTTGCGTTTGACCCGTGGAAACCCACTCTTTGGTCATCATGAAAATGCAGTTTCTGATGATCGGCGGTTTCGGTTTGTTGTTGGCAGGTTGTAATCATCAGGCGCCGGCACCCAAGACGGACTTGGATAGACTGCAGGGCACTTGGAATCTTGTTTCGGCGATGCGAGACGGAAACGTGCTACCCGAAGAAAAAGTGAAGCAGACGACCATCGTCTTTAAGGGGGACACATTCCGTTTCCCCGGGTCGGCGGAGTACGCCACCAGCAAGGAGGGGACGATCAAGCTCGACGAAACAAAGACACCAAAGCAAATGGACGCCATCTCGACCGATAAGGAAGTCATGCTCGGCATCTACCGACTGGAAGAGAACGGTTATAAGGTTTGCTTCGCCCCACCGGGCAAGCCGCGTCCCACCGAATTCGCTTCGACGCCCGGGAGTGGCCTAATTCTGCAGTCTTGGGAGCGGCAGAATAAGAAGTAACATTCCTTAAAGGGGGTGGCCGAACTTCGCTCTGGATGCGAGGCCAGGTCTTCTTTGCCAGCGTTCATAGTACAGACGCCAAAGGGCTAGGCATCGTTAGGCGGCGATTTTACTTTTCTGATTTTTCTTTCCCTGTGCCATCGTCTGGAGATCTACCTGATTGTTCAGCGCCGTTTCCTTCTAGCGCAACGGCCAAAACTTCATCGACGTTTTCAACTGGGACGAATTTGAGCTTTTGTTTCGCTTCCTCGGGAACATCGACCAGATCCTTTTCGTTCAGCTTGGGAATGATCACAGTGGAAATTCCGGCGCGCATCGCAGCCAGACTTTTTTCTTTCAATCCGCCGATCGGCAGAACCAGTCCGCGCAACGTGATCTCGCCCGTCATCGCGACATCGGGGCGAACGGATCTGTTGCTGAAAAGCGAGGCGAGCGCGGTGAACATGGCAATCCCGGCCGATGGGCCATCTTTCGGCACCGCACCGGCCGGCACGTGCACGTGCACATCCATCTTGCGAAAATCCTGCGCGTTTGCGCCAATCTCACCGTCCCGGCTTCGCACGAGGCTGAAAGCTGCCTGCACGGATTCTTTCATCACGTTTCCAATCTGTCCGGTGAGCGTGATGTTTCCCTTGCCGGGATAACGAGTTGCTTCGATATGCAACACTTCGCCGCCGGTCGGGGTGTAAGCCAGTCCAGTGACCACACCGGGTTTGCTGGTCTTTAGCCTTGTTTCACGAACATACTTTGCCGGGCCGAGCATTTCCGCCACTACCTGTGGCGTGACAGTGGCGCGTTCAGTTTTTCCGCGCGCGACTTGCGCCGCGATGCTACGACAAACGGAGGCGATCTGTCGCTCCAGTTCGCGCACTCCCGCTTCGTGCGTGTAATCGTTGATGATGCGACGTAGCGCGTCCTCCTGAAATTCGCATTGCTCGGGTTTAAGTCCGTTCTCCTCCAGTTGTCGCGGCACGAGATAGCGCTTCGCGATCTCGAGTTTTTCGCGCTCGGTGTAACCGGGGAGTGAGATCACTTCGATCCGGTCGCGCAGCGGCTCCGGTATACCCTCGATGTAATTGGCCGTGCCAATGAAAATGATTTGCGAAAGATCGAACGGCACGTCGAGGTACCGATCTACAAACGCGTTATTCTGGCGCGGATCGAGCACTTCGAGCAACGCGCTCGCCGGATCGCCGCGAAAATCCGCGCCGATCTTGTCGATCTCATCGAGCATAAACACCGGGTTCCGCGTGCCGCAGCGGCGCAGTTCCTGAATGATCCGGCCGGGCATCGAGCCGATGTACGTGCGGCGATGACCGCGGATCTCCGCTTCGTCGCGCATGCCACCAAGGCTGATCCGCACAAACTTGCGACCGAGCGCGTCAGCGATCGATTGGCCGAGACTCGTTTTGCCTACGCCCGGCGGCCCGAGAAAACAGAGGATTGCGCCGTGCCCCTGCGGATTCAATTTTCGCACTGCGAGATACTCGATGAGCCGCTTCTTCACTTTTTCGAGATCGTAGTGGTCGCGATCGAGGACTTGCTGCGCCTGCTCGAGATCGAGGTTGTCATCGCTCAGTTTGTTCCACGGCAAATCGGCGATAATCTCGATGTAACTCACGATTACAGAAAACTCGGGACTAGCCGGCGGAATGAAATCGAGCCGCTTCAATTCCCGCTCCGCCTGTTTCATCACGGCTTCGGGCGGATTCGCTTCCTGAAGCCTCGCGCGCAACTGCTGCGCTTGTTCCTCGCTGCCGCCCTTCGTTCTCGCCCAGTTCGTGCTGGATGGCCTTGAGCTGCGAACGCAGATAAGCACGCCGCTGCGCATCGGAAAATTGCGAGGCCACATCCTTTTGCAATCGCTGCTGGATCTCCGCAATCTCGAGCTGCGACGAGATGTGTTGCTGCACCGCGCGTACGCGTTTTTCAACATCGAGTTCTTCCAGGAGCGCCTGTTTTTGAGCCACATCGATGTTCAGGTTCGGCGCCAGAAAATCAGCGAGCTGTTCCGGACTCTCGATATTCATGATCATCAAGCGCGCCTGTTCCGGCGCGTCGGGCGTCAGCTCGAACAAACGCATCGCCGAATCGCGCAAATTCCGGAACGTGGCTTCCCATTCCTTGCTCGGCTGAGGCTCAATCGATTTAGGCAAGTCGATCTTCAGCTCGCAGAAACGGATCGGTCGCGATGATTTTGCGGAGCGAAAAGCGGCGCAGACCCTGAACTATTACGAGGACATGGTCTTCTGATTGTCGCAGAAGCTTTAGTACAAGCGCAGCCGTGCCCATCGAGTAGAGGTCTTGCGACGACGGATTTTCTTTCCCTTCATCACGCTGCGTCAGAAGCCCGATCACCTTTGTTCGCGGCAAAGTGTCATCGAGCAGTTTGAGCGACGCGGCGCGTTGGACGTTCAGTGGAATGACCGTGCCGGGAAAAACCACAAGGCTGCGCACCGGCAGAATCGAGAGCTCTTCCGGGATACGCGAAATTCGGCTTTCGTCCACGCCCAACGCGACAGTGTTTTGTTCGTCCGGCTTGGAATCCATGGCCGGTTGTAACGCGTTTAGCTTTTCAGCGCTCATGACTCTTTTTGTAAAGGAAGCGAAATCCAGAGTAATCCATTGCGCTGCTCCGCGTGCGCTTTGTCCACTTCTACTTCAACCGGCAAATTGATCTGGCGCTCGAAAGGTCCGTAATCAATCTCCATGGCAAGCAATTGCACCGTGTGGCCCTCCGGGCCACTTGGCTCCGGCAGGTCGCGTGTGCCGCGAATCACAACGCGGCGCGGTTCGACAGTCAGATCAATCAGTGAACGGTCGACTCCTGCGAGATCAACGCAGATGCGAATGCACTCTTTGCACCGATAAGCGTTGATGGCCGGTTCCCAGGCCCGTAGCGCAAACCGGGGAAATTGAGAGCGCGACAGTTCGTGCGTGATGTCGTGCAGGGCGCCTTGGAGCCAGCGTAATTTGATGTTCTTAATCGGATCCATTCAGGGATAAACTTCTACCGCTGCGCTTCGTTTTCAACAGAAGCCGGAATCAATTGCTACAGGGTCAGACCCTTCAGCCAAATATTCGCTTTGACCCGCGGGGTCGCGTGTCTCTCTCTTCTGTCGCCGCGACCGGGTGACTTCCTTTTACTTGGCTTTTCCGGGACCCCAGAGAGCGCGACCCGGTTTCGCGCCGGTGTGCTCCCCGTTCTTGATCACCTGGACGCCGTTCACAAAAACTTGTTTCACGCCGGTGGCGTACTGATGCGGTTTTTCAAAAGTGGCGTGATCGGTAATCGTCGCCGGATCGAACACCACCACGTCCGCAAACATTCCCTCCTTGAGAAATCCGCGGTGATCGAGGCCGAGATTGGTCGCCGGCAGCCCGCTCAACCGATGAATGGCGTCGCTCATCGAAAGAACTTTTTCGTCGCGTACATATTTGCCGAGAACGCGCGCGAAGTTTCCGTAAGCGCGAGGATGCGGATTGGATTTCGTAAACGGCGCTTCCGGCGCTTGCGATGCTTCATCCGAGCCAAAGGAAATCCACGGTTTTCGCAATTCCTTTTTCACGTTCTCTTCCGACATCAAATAGTAAATCGTCCCGATGCGGGATTCGTCTTCCGCGATCAAATCCATGGCGGTGTCGATTGGATCTTTCCCGCGCATCTTCGCGACTTCGGCAAGTGTCTTGCCCGTAAGCGGCTTCAGTTTCTCCGACTTGAATCCGACCAGCAGAATTCTGTCCGGTGAACCCGCAGCGAGATAAAGGTTTTCCCATTTGTCGCTGTCGACCTGCACTTCGGCCTTGATTTTCTCGCGCGTCGCCGGGTCGCGAAGCCGCTTGAATAACGCCGGATAACCGCCGTCTTCTGTCCACGGCGGCAAACAGGCATCGAGTCCTGTGCCGGCGGCGGTGTAGGTATACATGTCTGCGTGGACATTCAGTCCTTCCTTTTGCGCGCGTTCGATGCGCGCGAGCAGTTCGTCTTCTTTCGGCCAATTTTTTTTGCCGGCCGCTTTGATGTGATAAACCTCAGCCGGAATGTTCGCTTCGCGCGCAATCCGCAGCAGTTCGTCAAGAGCTTCGAACAGTTGATTCCCTTCGCTGCGCATGTGCGAGATGTATTTGCCCTGGTATTTCGCGGCGACCTTGCACAATTCAATCAGCTCTTCCGTTTTCGCATAAAACGCCGGTGGATAGATCAGGGAAGTACCGATTCCGAGCGCGCCGGCTTCCATTTCTTTGCGCACCAGTTCGCGCATTTCATCGAGCTGCTCCGGCGTCGGCTGTTTATCTTCAAATCCGATTACGTATTCGCGAATCGTGGTCGCGCCGATGAACGAGGCGACGTTGCAGGAGATGCCGCGCTTCTCGAGATACTGCAAATACTCGGCAAGCGTGTTCCATTTGACGTCGTATTTGATGTCGCGTCTGGGTGCGCAGCATGTGTTCGCGCACACGATCGTTTACCGGGCCCATCGATTCGCCTTCGCCCATGATCTCGGTTGTCACGCCCTGCCGGATTTCGCTCTGCGACCGGCCATCCTGAATCAACGACTCGTTCGACCAGGAGAGCATGTTTATAAACCCGGGTGTTACAGCGAGTCCTTTTGCATCAATCACCATCTTTGCTTTCGCAGATTTGAAATCGCCGATTCCCGCGATGCGATCGCCCTGAATCGCGACGTCGGTCTGCCGTGGCTCGGCACCCGAGCCATCGTAAACCGTTCCATCACGGATGATCACGTCGAAATCTCCAGCGCTTCGCGATGGCGATTTCTCCTGTGCGAACATGGTGAACACGATTGTCAGGAACCCGCCGAGCCAAAAGAAAATTCGTTTCATCAAGCGGCTGACGGTATCGCACGCTGATATTCGCGCAAAGCGAAGGTTTGCACTCCACAAAAACAACGCTGCTTTAAGGCGGCACATTCCGCCACAGTTTACAAAAAATTCGCTGTAGCGTCCGCTGTCCTCAGCGGTTTTCACGCAGCGCTCCCCACTGTTTCAACTGCGCGGAGATAGCGCACACTGCAGCAATCCAAGGCGGCGTTATCCGGAGCAAAACCAACCCCGCAGGGGCAACCGACTCTGCGGTGTAAACCGAATCGTACAGAGAAGCTTTGCTGAACAGAGACCAACCTCTCTGACGAACCAGCAGGCGGCACGCGGGGCCGCGAATGCGGCTTCGCGACAAGAGGGAAATCAGAATTGAAGAAAGGGAAAGATCTGATGAAAACCACAATGAAATCGAAGCGTCGCACGCCATTAGCATTGTCGATCCTTTGCGCAGGCCTTGTTGCAGCATTTCTCGGCGGATGCGCGGAGGCGCCATACGTAGCTGCGTATGACACCGGATATTATCCAGCCGGATATTATACGCCGAATACTTACGATTATTATACGGCTATCCGTCTTCCTATTACGAACCCAGCTACAGTCGCACAGTGGTACGCTCCGGCGTACGCTACAGCGATGCCTACGGTCCGCGATATTATACCCGGTCTGTTTACGGCGACTGGTAATAATTTGCGACGCACGTTTGCCTGACGCATCGGTGCACATCCGCATTTGGCGGATGTGCCGATGCGTCTTTTTTTAGCTTGCGTTCGGGTAAGTCCTCCCGTCAAATGAGCGCCCCGAATGCTTGTCACAGCGAAACGCAAAAAAACCCGACGCGCTGTAGCGGCGACCCTATCGCTGTTGTGCGTCGCGATTTTTGCGTTGTTTATGAGCGGATGCGCTGACGCGTACTACGCCAATTTGAGCGCGAATCGCAAACCTGCTGCGCGGTATGATACTTATTACGCACCGGATTATTACCCGTACTTTCCGTGGGACGGATATTACGGCGGCGCGTATTACTACGATTACTGATCGGGAAAATTGGGCTTGTCGACGCTGAGGCCTAACTAACGGGAGATCCCCGCATCGATGGCGAAAGTGACAACCGCGTTACTTTTATGGATAAACGCGCGCATTCAACAGGTTGTCTATTGTCGACATGAAGACTACAAACTCGATGAGCGTTCGCACTTCTCGCTTCTTCAGCGATCGATATGCCTACAGGACACAGCCCGGTTACTTATCTGAACTGGTTGCCTTCGGGATCGTTCTGTTCCTTGCCATCTGGCCGGTCGTTCTATTGGCTACTGCGATGTCGGCAGCGCCCAGATAAACGCAAAGGAGTCAATGATCATGGTTCATCAATTCTCCACATACGCAGATCTGCGGAAGCAGATTCACGATGACCTCCGAATCCAACATCCTGAATGGGTGCAGCCAAATGGTGAATCTCCCACGTGCGATTCTTACGAGGCGCGCCTGATCAAAACACTCGAGACGTTGACAAAAACGGAACCCGGTTGAGTCATACGAACGCTAATCGCGGGCAGTTTAGCCGCGACACGATCATTTGGCAGGTTGTGAAGGAGGCGGGAGCACGCCGTAAAAATACTCGCCGTCATCGTCGCGCTGCGGCGATTTCGTAAATACCTTTTTGATATCGCCGGCAGCGAGCCCGCTGGGAACATCGAACAGGTACAACGTGATGCCCACATTGTCGGCACGCCCCGCGGTGAGGATTTTTAGTGGGAACGTGTAGTCGAAAGCCTCGCCGCTGTGAACCCGGAGTTGAGTCTCAGGTCCATTGGTTGATTCAAAAACTGTCGTGGATGACCCCGATAAGTCCGTTTGCTCGCCGGTTACGTTGCCCGCAAACCTGCCTGGTTGATGGACGACCACGCTTACGTGAATCTCAGTTGGGGAAGCCTCATCCGGGACATACCACCACCGCTTCAGTTCAATCGCGTTGACCAGCGGTCGGCGGCTAGCCATTAAGGTTTGGTATTCGTTGGACGCGGCGAGACGGCGCAGCTTTCCGTAAACGGCGACACCAGTGATGAGCAGAACCACAGCAAGGACCATCGAGCCCAGGTGAATCCGCAACGCTCCGGCCTTGGGAAATAACAGGACAGCCACGGAACTCAAAGTGACGTGGATAGCGAGCAACGTGATGTAAGTCCAAAAGATAAGACCCCGGAAATCCAACGTGATCCAGTTGCCGCCGCTTGCTCCGAGTAACGCCCGATCCAGGAAATAGATCGGAATCGCCAGCAACCCAAGAACCAGACAAATGATCAGATGTTTGCGCCAGACCGAGTTCATCGCCCTGCTCTCTATCAAATTTCCCAGATGAATACACCATGTCCTTATGAGTTCGACGAATGCGCGGCCGCTTGCGCTAAGTGAAGCGGTGGTTGAGCTTGCGCGTCCTTAACCAAAATGAAGCTTAATCCAATCGCCCTCCTCGTCTTCATCGGCGGTGCCGGCCTCGCCGCCGGCCAAACCATCACCGATCCCGCTCACATCGAGGTTTACGTCACGCCGTACTACAATTCCAAAGGTCCAGCTATCGAAGTCGGCCCGTTTAGCAGTGGTTTGGCTGCCAAGAACGAACCCGAGTTTGTCGCGACGATCGCGAAAATGAAAAAGTCATGGGACACGCTCAATTTCGCCGAGACGTACGTCGCCGCGATTCGCCTCTATGATCTGGGTTTCAGAAAGGAATCAATTTACTGGTTTTATTCCGCCCAATATCGCGGCCGTCTTTTTGCGACTCTGGTCGATCGAGAGAAGATGGGCAGCATGGGTGATCCCGGGTTCGAACTGTTCCATGCACAGAATGCTTTCCAACAATTGGTCGGCCCGTACATCAACGGATATGCCTTTGGCGATATCGATCAATTGATCCCAATTATTGAGAGAGTTCAGAAGGAGGGAAAAGTCGTACCCGACCTGACCAAGATTTATTCCCGCGTAACCTTTAAGCCGAAGTCGGAATGGGACGCTGGAAATAAGGGACTGAATGAAGGAATGACAAAACTGCTCGTGACCCTCAAGAACGAAAAGGCAAGTATCAAGCAGCAACGGATCGAACGCGGAATGGAAGCCAAATTCTCAAAGTTGCCGAGCAAAGACTTGCCAACGGGATTCAGCCTCTGATTTCCGAATTAGTGACTCTGCTCGGTTTCCTTCAGCAGCTCCAATAACTGATCTTTCCACAAGTTGGCAACGGTGTGGCTGCCGTGGCCGCGCGTTTTGTCGCTGAACGGAATCACGATCGCGCGGCCGTGCGGAACGCGCTTGATCTCGCGCTCGAGGATGCCAAGCTCGGGCGGGTTGATCAGGTCATCTGCGGAATTGATGGCGAGAAGCGGCGCGCGGATTTTTTCCAAATTCGGGCCGGGATCGTAATCGTGTGATGCTTCCACGGCGTACAGCACGTCGTTTGCATCGTCAACTTTGACAATTTGATCGACGAATTTGTCGAGAACTTCATCCGTTTTCGCGAGCGTAGGCGCCTCTTTTTGGCGCAACACCGGATTACTGCTCATGAACCACAGCATCTCGGCGGCGGTGCGCAGGCTCGGCGGTTGAGTTTTGTAATCACCACCGTCCCATGCGGGATCATTGCGGATGGCGTCAATGACCATGCGGCGCCATGCGCGGTTGCGTCCAGAAATCTGGGTTGGCAAACTCGCCAGCGGCATGAGCGCGTCCATGAAATCGGGATGCAACTCGCCCCAGAGCCAGGTGTGCATTCCACCCATTGATGTTCCCATAATCAGCCGCGCGTGATTCACGCCGAGGCCTTCAGTCAAGAGGCGATATTGCGCTTCCACCATGTCCCGATAACCGTAACGCGGGAATTTCGCGTGCAGTCCGTCACTCGGCTTGCTCGATTTGCCATGACCAATTCCGTCCGGCAAGACGATGAAATACTTCGTCGCATCCAATGGCTGATCTTTACCAAACAGCTCGCCAGCAAATTCGGGACGAATAAATTGCGCTCCACTGCCAGTGGTCCCGTGCATGATAAGAATCGCGTTCGTCGTTTTGCCCTGGGCATTTTTCTTCGGCTTACCCAACGTCCGGTAGTGGAGACGCAACTCCGGCAGAGTTTCGCCAGAAGCGAATTTGAAATCGCGAATCGTAAAGTCGCCTTCGCTCGGTGAGGGATAGTCGGCAGCCAACACAAGACTCAAGGACGAGATGGACAGGAGAAGTGAAAAAATTCGTAAGGTTGAGTTCATGTTAGGAGATCTTTTGTCATTGATTTCGCCGCCGCTCAGCCTGGATGCGTTTAAGCAGCGCGGTGTGAGTTCGTTCGAGTTCGTTGGCAAATTGCACATTCGCGTCCAAAGCGTCGGGGTAAATCTCGAAGCGTTTTCGTAATTTCCTGGTCGCAGGCTCGTAAAAGAACGAAATGTCCTGGTCCAGATTCGGCACGATGAGTTCGTCGCTTAGTTTTTGATACCACGCCATCCGGCTCAATCCCCAGCGAATAACTGATTCATCGTTGCGCACCGCCATGAGCGTTTGCACGTCAAGCAGTTGGACGCCTCCCGATTGCAGCATCGTCGCCGAGTCGGTCGGGCTGTAGTCGGTGATGAAAACAAACGGCTGTAATGGCGGCATTTCACCAGCATCGAGGGCACGCCGAAACTCGTTGGCTTTTTGTTCCTGTTTCGCGCGGTTAATTTTTCCGCTTCTGATGCCTTCGCGCAATTGCTGCTCGAGCGAAGCCAGAATCTGGTCGCGGCGTCCTGCCTCTTCCCTATGCTGCTGATAATTGTTCAGCCAAAACGCCGCGTAAACGCCTACAAAAACAAGCACCAGTTCGGCCGTCCAGCGACCAACGCGGGAGAAGAGCGAACGCTTTTCGTTTATTACGGTCACTAGTCCCACGGCGGCCTGGAGACCGCCGCTCCTTGCTTATTCATTGCACAACAGAGTACCATTTCTAAATTAGTGTCGCCAGGAACACACAATGGAAAAATCCGAGTCACTTGAAAACCTGATCCAGTTTGTCGTGGACTCCGTCCAGACGGCGCATGCAGACGAGGCGCCTTTTTATCATTTGCGATTCGATCGCATATTTCCCGAGGACTTCTACGCGCAGATGGTCCAAGCGATGCCGGTAGCCGAGGATTACCGGGCGATGTCGGGCAAAAGTAAGGTGGGCAGCAGCAGGCCCGATGGAAAACCGACCCGCGCCAAGATCGATCTTTTCCCGGAATACATCCGCCATTTACCGCCAAACAAACGCGCAGTTTGGGACGATGGCCGGTCGCGTCCTGCGTTCAAAAGAGTTAAGCACGGCTTTCGTGCAACGACTGGCGCCGGGGTTGAAACGACGATTCGGAGAAAAATTCGCAAGCGTCAACATGTATCCGGTGCCGATCTTGACTCGCGACATTCCGGGGTACCGAATTTTCAAGCACACCGACAGTTTGTGGAAAGGAATCACGGTGCAGTTTTATCTGCCATCCGATAATTCGACACCACACATCGGCACAATCTTTCATGAGGTGCTGCCTAACGGACGCAAACCGAAGAAAGCACAGATGTCGTTCTCGCCAAATACAGGTTACGCGTTTGCTGTCGCCGATAACACCTGGCATTCGGCTGATCCCGTTGGACCGGAAGTAAAAACGCGCGACAGCATTCTCCTTACCTATTTCGTCGATGCCGGGCCGTGGCGATTCGTTCGTAACCGCGGCCGTCGCCTCGCGAATTTTGTGCTTAACGAGACGCGCAATTTGAAGCGCAATTGAAGTAGCGCATGCCTCTGGCCCGCCGCGCAGGCGAGGACGCTCGCGCTACCATTACCGAGGCAATGATTGTTCCATGTTCGCCAGCGCGTACGCGGCAACAGCGACGACGGCGGAATTTTCTGCCAATTCTTTGGGGGCAACCTTGTCCAGCGTGTCAGCGGCGCTGTGATGATAATTGAAATAGAAACGGCTGTCCTGAATCGGACTGAAAGCCGGGACACCAGCTTTTTCCAGTGGTCCGATGTCGGAGCCACAATGTTCCACCAGATTAAGAACGCCGGCCCCGGACGTCTGTAAAAGTGCCGCGACCGGTGCGAGCATTTTCTTCACCTCCGGCTTTCCCTTGATGTTAATGCCCACGGGATGACCTGCGCCGAGGTCCGTTTCTATCGCTGCGAAATGGTTCGATATCTCCTTGGCATGATCTTTTGCATATTGCTTTGCTCCGGCCAGACCGTTTTCTTCGTTCATCCACGCAACCACGCGAATTGTTCGCTTCGGTTTGAGATGCAGTTTGTGGATCAGATTCGCCGCCTCCATGGACACTGCGACCCCCGCAGCATCGTCAATTGCACCGGTGCCCAAATCCCACGAGTCCAAATGCCCGGAAACAATCACGATTTGCTCGGGATGTTCGCTGCCTTTTATATCTCCAATTACATTTGCACTTTCGACATCCGGCAAAGTTTGCGGCGTTAAGATCAATTTCATTTTCACAGGTCCTTCCCGAACCAAATCGGCAATCAGATCGGCGTCTTCCGCCGTTACTGCGCCGGCCGGAATTTTCGGCGCATCACTCGCGTAATCCGTCTGCCCGGTATGTGGAAGCCGGTACTCGGCTCCGCCCACCGAACGAATCAAACAAGCAACAGCACCTTGTCGCGCGGCTGCGCTCGGGCCATCGCTGCGATAAACCACTGCTTCGCCGTAGGCTTTGCCGGCGCGACCTTCCGCAGCCATTTGTTTGTCGAACGGGTAATTGAAAAGAACGATCTTGCCCGCAACCTTGTCGCGTGGCAGCGACTTCAGTTCCTCGAAATTTCTCACCACGATCACATCCGCCTGAATTCCATCCGACGGCGTTGCCACACTGTCTCCAAGCGCGCAAAGCACAAGTTTTTGCGTGGTGTTCGGCGCTTGCCCCGGAAATTGAACAAGCGCTGCTGTCTCTTCGCCGCGAACCCAATGCGGCACCATTACTTTTTCAATCTGCACTTCACAACCGAGGGCCTTTAATTCGTTGGCGACGTACTCAACGGCCTTCGCCGCCTGCGCCGATCCGCTTAAACGCGGTCCAATGTTATTCGCCAGATGCGCGACCTGGCGAAACGCATAATCGCTCTTTAGAGCTGCCTGCTGCAGTTGTTTCAGCTCCGAGAGTGTCTTGGACGAGAAGACCGTTGGTGTCGCTGATGGTGAAGAGCTTGCAGCGGGCGTTGGTTGCGGATGAAGTCGCGCTGTAGAAACGACCAGCAACAAAAACCCAAGCGATATCGCGCAAAAGCCGTTTCTCGATTTGGCCATTGCGAACTCTGTCAGAAAACCGTGTGATCATCAATCGCTGGAGCGAATTCCCGCGCGCCGCGCTAATCGCCGTAGGCCAGGCGCTCCGCCTGCCAGCCGTTATTTCCCTCGGCAACCGGAGCGGTTGCCCCACAAACGCGATCGTGTCCTGTGGTTACCTCGAGCCGGTTATTTCGCTTTCCGAAACTCGATCTCCTCTCCGAACAGCTCGGGGTTGCCCGCGTTTTTCGTCAAGAGCGCAGCCACTTTGGGGGAATCTTTCGTCTCTTTTGAGATCACCTTGTCATTCACGCTTCTCAATTTCAGGGTTTTGCCGTCGTCGGAAAGTTTCCAAACCATGTAGGCATATTTGCGATCGTTCGAGTTGAGGTCCTGAACGCTGACGAACGGCGTTCCTGCCACGTCGGAATGGTAAGCGCGAAATAAATCACCATCGTAATATACGATGTAGGTGCTGTCATCGAGTCGCCTCACTCTCATATCCTCCTTGCCATCCAGTGAGACCCAGTTCCCGAGAAGTTGTTCCTGCACTTTGCGAGTGGGGCTTTGCGTGATCGGAACTTCATATTGGCACGCCGTGAGAATCAGCGTGCCAAGACAAATCGCGACACCGAGCTCCGCACAGCCAAGTCGAACTCGATGAACTCACGAAGTCTTACCCGCCTCCGGGAATCGGCCTTCGTCGAAATCGATGAGATCCGGAATGCACTGAATGTCGTTTCGCTCGCCGATTCCCATCTCCTTTTTTCGTTGTTCGAGCCGCGGCGTGATCGAATCGCGCCACCCAAGCTTGGATGCGAATCCGTTCCAAACAAAGAGATCGCCTTCGTTTAAACGGCGGCCCTTTTCGAAACACCATTCCAGAATTTCTTCGTCCGTTCCGCCCTGCTTCACACGCTCAACCAGATCGCGGTGATGCACGCGCAGAAAATTGCAGCAGGTGCCGTCCGCCGCTTTCGGCGCCCCGAAGTTTTCCTGATAATCTTCGTGGAGCTCACCCTGCAAATGCAACCGGATCTTGTCCAGCATGCGCGGGAAATACATCATGCCATTCGTCATTTCCTTCGGGCTTTTTGGATAAATTCGCATGAGCCGAATGAATCGCATCATTCGCCAGGCAAAACAAGGAGTGACGGCTTCCAAGCCGTCATAGTCACGACGACGGCTTGAAAGCCGTCGTTCCTTGATCCATCAGCGCCAGGATGCGCTGCTTTTTCATGCCGAATAATCGAGAGAATGAAACCGCCGGATTTCATCGAGACGCCGAATACCGTTGAGAGTATCGAGGTAACGCGTATAGCTGGCCGCAAGTTCATTCGTCTCGAGATAGCGGACGCGCAGATTCGTATCGCGAAATACCTCCGGGCATTGTCGCGCGAAAAGATGAAAACGCAGCCAGCGGCGGTCCATACGCGAAACGCGCTGGGTTTTTCGAAAGAATGCGACAAACAAAAGGAGAACAAGATAGGTATCGACCTGTGCCTGGAGCTCCAGATTCCGCGCAAAATCTTCGGAAGCGATCTCGCGCACTCCGTTCTTGAACTGAAGCGCCGCATGCAGGGCATGATTCAGTTCTTCCACGAACATGATCAAAGACCGGATGTTGCGGTCCCCCAACCCGGCGCGCGGATCGTGTTCTTCGAGTTGTTCGATCAACCAGCGCGAATAATAAATGCCGACATAAAGCTGGTCGCCTGCGCGCCGCAAAAATGTCCGCGCAAGCTCGCTTAATTCCCGCGCCGATTTGCCCGCCAGCAGGGATAATTGCGCGCAGCGCGTCCGATCGATCAGACACTCTTCCAGATTGATGCCGACGTGCGCGTACGTTCGTTCAAATAACCGCTGGATTTGGCTGAAAAGCGTCTCGTTCACAGCGAAAGCGACGGCCGCGCGTCTTCATCCAGGTTCAGCAACTGCTCGGAAAGCTGATTCAGCGCGAGACGGACCTGGCGAAACCGATCAGCCAGCCCTTCGAACACATCATCCAGTTCGCATCGGCGAGCCACCGCATGCGAGGAAACAAGTTGATAGTTGGTCCTGCCGACCTGCTCGTAAAACTTGATGTCCGGTCCACCGCGTAAACTGCGCCGTTGGGTGTTCTCGTGAAAAATTCCGCTGATGAAAAGCGAGTAATTACCAATATGCGCGCGAAGCAGAAACGCCTGTTCGGGAGTGGCGCGATTCAGCGCGATCAGGATATCGGAGATGTATTGTTCAGCCAGATGATGTGTCTCGTCGGAAACCTGAAGCCTGCTCGCCAGAGAAAATGTTTCCAGCAACGACGCCACGTAATCGCAAAGCTTTCGGTCCGCGATTCCACCCTGTCGCAGGACGTGGCGAGCGAGCACGTAAAAGTAAAACTGAGACGAAATCCGCAGATGCCCGCAGTGGTTTAGAATCGCGTCGACCAGGCGCGGGTGGTCGAGAATGGAATCGCGCGTCTCGTTATCGCTCAAGAGATCGACAAGAGAAACTCGATCGGTTTGCGAACGCGCCAGCGTGCGCACGATGAAGTCGAAATCGGCGGCGGTAAACCGCGCCCGACAATTCGCCCTGACCATCGGGACTTCATAATGAGTGATCCCCGCGCCTGTGGCAAGTAAGATTGCTAGCGCTGCGTGTATTTTTCGGAACAAGGCATCTTGTTCGCCAACGGACGAGTCCGTCCCATGTGCGGACCTCTGCACCGCGTAGACTTCTAAGAAAGTCTGAGTCCTAAGTAGGTTGTCGCCAGACGAAATAAGGATAGCTCAACGAGCTTGGAACATTTTCCATAACTCTTTAGCTTCCAGTTACTGCCAGTTTCAGTGCGCGATGAGGAAGAACGACCGGTCTGTTGGATCCCCTTCGCGTCAACGTGTCGAGCATTTTCGTGAGACACGTCTCGTACGAATCGCACATGGGGGATTCGCCATTTGACTCGATCCATTCGGGATGTTGGATCCGCAGATCGTCGTGAATTTGTTTCTGGAGTTCGGTGTACGTGTGGATTGGATGAGACACGACAATCGGCCTCGGTAAAAGATTTAAGATCGGCACGGGAAGTATCTGACGAAGTGCTCGGCGCGAGTGACGGACGGGCATGGGTGCTGTAACTGCTCGCCACGGCCAGGAGAGGCTAATCCAAAGGGCAGCGCGCATGTGCTTGCGTTGTGCACGACGCCAGGCCAACTGGCTTATTTTGGAGCGCTGGCGTTGCAGCAACACGGCCAGCAGCCCGCTTTGTGTAAGGGTCGGGGTTAATTTTCTCATGACGTAATCTTTCTATTTTGCCTTGTCCGAAGGACTCTGTAATTTACATCTCGGCTTGAGTACGGTCTGGGCGTATTTTCCGAAAGACTCACCGTTTATTGTCTTACGAATGCCAGACTCGGCACGGGAGCCCATTTT
Organism: uncultured Verrucomicrobiae bacterium; assembly: GCA_963838045.1. Classification (GTDB taxonomy): domain Bacteria; phylum Verrucomicrobiota; class Verrucomicrobiia; order Chthoniobacterales; family UBA10450; genus Udaeobacter. The sequence goes on from CAWIPQ010000029.1 coordinate 29,854, forward strand.
TGTTGTGCCGTGAAGTTCAAAACAGGTCGCGATTTCGTATATGGAATTCAGCGAACAAACCCGAGTCACAGGGATGCTGCGACAGAGAGAGCCTTCGCCTCCTTCCATCACCTCAGACGGTACCCAAATTAGAAGAGGCTCTCCTCACGACTGCTGGTTCCACCGCCAGTGTGCTCATCCCATACTTTGGCGAGCTGTTCCTTGCAGAATCGCGAGCCGCGCCTTACCAATGCTGGCCACAGGCAGCGATGCACGCTACGTAATCTTGCACTCAACCAGCTTGCACACGAGGATGTTGGGACTCTCGCAAATCGCCTCCGTAGCGCGGAAGATCACTAGCGATCCAGACGGAAAGCGAAATATCTACAAACATACAAACTTGATGGCAACAGTCGCGCACCGCGGTTTACCTGCCGTGAAGTAACCTTGAGCTAAAACACGTGGAGCACTTTGAGCACAATGATGATAACGACAATGACTCCGATGATGTAGAAGATGTTTCTGTTCACGGATCGTGGATAACACGTCGCTATCCCCGGCGGCAAGCTATATAATTGTCGCGCAAGCGATTCGCTCGCCAGTTTCTCGTTCCGCCGACCGAACCTTATCTGTCGGGACGCGGCGCAGATTTCGAACGAGTCTTAGTTTCGACAGCGTTCAGATAAGCCACTTGGTCGGGTCAAATTGCCAAGGCTTCACTCCGTTACGGTAGTCCTTCGCTCATCCTGAGGAGGGCGAGGAAAAAGAGTCGCGATGGGACTTCAGGGCTAGTTATAATTCACTAGTCGAAATTCCGGGTATCGCCATATGCCGTGCCGAGCGGAGAAATATGGTAGTGCGGTGCTTCCAGGATGGCTTCCTTACTCACGTTCACAAATACCTTCGATTCCTCGTAACTGATCCGGTCGATATGCTTCGGTGAAATCACAATCTCCTTGTGGGAATACCAATGACCGGTCTCCACAACCAGGTGACAAATCGCCCAACTCGTGTCGTCCATGATAAAATCAATGACGTGGCCGATCGCTCCTTCGCTGGTTTGGATGGGGTAGCCGCTAAGAGCCTGTGTGCTTTGCAGATGAACATCGTCGCTTGCCTGCTTACTCGGCATAAGATGCGGCGGTGGCGGAGCTTCGGGAAAACCGGCCACGCCCCACGTTTCGACTCCGTCCCAGTATGCTTGATATTGTAGTGAGACTGGCTTGTGCGACTCAATCGCGGGACTGTTTTCAATCTGTTGCCGAGTCAGATTCACCAGCAGGCAGTCGCCGGCTTGATGCAGGTTTCCGAAAGCACGGGGAGAAATCAGCACTAAGCGGCCCGATAGCCATGAACCTGTGTCCGCGACAACATAGCGGACAGCCCATTGTTGATCATTAAAATAGAAGTCCTCCACATGGCCGATGTCGCCGTCAGAGGCGCGGAGCTTTTTTCTGTAAAGCTGCCTAAGGTTTAGCAACATAACTTTAGCCTTTCTGAAGACGGATTTGATCTATCCAAGACCATGCGAACAGATACTTGAAGTCGCAAGCGCCGGCCCAAAATGCCACAGGAGCGCGTGCCATCGTATCACCTCCTGATGTAGATCATGGGACCGTCACGAAACGCGTTTATCCTTCCGCAAAGGATGTATCGCACTGTGAACCTTCACTTGCCCGCGCTGTCGGCGCGTGTAGTCCTGCAACCGCCGTCGCGCCGCCTTGAAGGCATCGCGGATCACAACCTCGATGTCCTTGTGTTGTGGATTTGCTTCAAGGTGCTTCTCCCATTCTTCTTCGTCGCCGCGTCGGACAGCGCTGTGCAGACTCGGTTCGTGCCGCGCGACGATCTCACCCCCTGGTACGCCCAGTTCAATGCGGACGTGAAACTGTTCTCCCAATGTGTGATGGCGGTGCGGGACCTCGACAATCACACGGCAACTTATGATGCGCCTGTAAAATTCATCGAGTTTTTCGGCTTCCTCCTCCACTCGCGCCGCGACCGCGTCGGACGGTGGCATATTACGAAACGTGATTTGTACTGGTAGGATCATGTTGTGTCTCCTTCTTAACGGCCCCATGCACCAGCAAGATCGGTGCAACCACGACGAGTTCATGCCCGGCTGTCTGAAGATCCTTTCTCATCTAAACTGCTGTCATCCTCCTGAAGTCGACTATTTTGGCTTCATTTAGCGCTCGCTTGTATCCCCGTCTTGCATCGTAAAATGTTCGCGTTTGTCCCTTTTCTGGGCTGCTCGAGCTGCTTGGAGCATCTGATCGTGCTCCGCTTCTTTGATTCCTTCTTCGACAAGCTGCGCACTCTCGCTCCGCCCTTCGCTATCCTCGTCTTCGCCAAACGACTCCGGCGTGTGATGCCCGATTGAGCCTCGCACGGGATCCCAGCGTTCCGATTCGGGTAACGATTCCAGGACTTGATCTACGATATCAATGTCCGGTTCGCCGGTTAGTTCACCTTTGGCCTGTTGATAGTCAACCTGAGACGGTTGTGGAGGAACACGACCTGCGATAACGGCTAATTCACGGGCACGAGCCTGCACCATCTGTGGAGTCACCGTCCCAATGCCGATCGCGTTTTCAGTTAAAATGCCTTTGTTTAGAGGATTCTTCTTCATAGTGTTATGATGCTGTGTACCGGAGTAAGGGCATAGTGTCTCTTCGCTAATTGCGAATTGCCGCGCATTTCTTGGCAGGCCTGACCGGAGTCCACTCTTACACCCAACTCCAGCAACAGATCCACCACGCGCCTTGCGCGTCCAGCAATCCCAATTGGGTCGAGCCGAACGGAAATTGCCCTACTTTCGACTCATATGAGTTATGCCTCATCGAACTGCTCGGCCTTTCTCACCGGACGAACAGCGGGTGCGGTGACAGTGAGCGTGTTGATTAGAGTTTGATCTTTATCTTAACGCTCTTCAAGGCTCTCCTGAAGATTCTGAAGCATTTCATGAGTGCGATTTGTAGCCTCATCAATTCCACGTCGAAACTCTGTCGTATCAATGAGCGTCCCGCAAAAGGGACATTTCCGACTCTCAGCCTTGAGCCAGTTGACAGTCTCGTTAATCTGCTTGCCACATTTAGAGCATGTCATTTCCAGCGGTAAATTGTCGAAAAACATGCTGTTCAGACAATAAACGAAACTTCTTGAGTTGGCAAAGCTCGGCCTGATTATCGCGCTGATTCGGGTGCTCGAAAAAGTGATAGCGCGAGTGATTCGGGAATGGCGTGATTTTGGGTCGCTATAACACCGCGGTGGAGAAACGAATTGTCCCACCTCAAAAAAGAAGACGAACAATCCCAATTTGTGATGAGCCGTTTCATAATCGTCTCCAATCTTTGCGCGTGCACGAAGTCGAAAATCGGAGCCTCTTACCAGAGGTTCTAGGATTTTCCCCGTCGTTTATCCTGTGCGATCGCTTCAAGATTCGTTGTTCCCACCAGCAATTTTTCGCGCGTTACCACAGGAACTTCGGCGACGTTTGCGTCGCACATAATTTGCTCAGCCTCCGCAACCGTCTGATCTTCGAAGCAATAGACATTTTTTTCCACTTGTGCTTCTACCGGTTCTGTCTTTGGGTCGTGCCCCAAACCACCTACCTTTCGGTTCATTTCGTTGCGAGACACGGTACCTAATAATTTCCCGCGTTGATTGGTTACTAGCGCCGAATCGATTCGCCGAGCCTGCATTTCGTCTAAAGCTGCCTGTACAGAAACAGAAAACTTGCCCAGAACGGTCTTCGCGGGCTCGATAATGTCATTGACTGGGCGGGCGTCGAGATTCGAGTCTCCAGCCGGGTTAGGTCTTGTTATTGATGTATTCATATTCTATCTTCTGGAGTTAGTTAAAGCCATCTCGGTGTATCGCGCTCACCGCTTATTGACAGAGGCGACCCCAATCTTGTGTACGTCGAGGAAGAGGCTTTCGGTGACCGTCAGTGGTTTCGACCGGCTCTGAGCGGTAACGCTACCAACTCAAGGCGAAACAACACTCGCCGAGCTCTCGGGCGACCCGGGCGGCATCTCGGCGAGCCGATCGAGCTCGCGGACCCTCGTCTCATCAAACGATGGTTATCGCGACTGCTCGTTTCACCTATTATTATTGAACGGTTGCGGCTTTTGTCGGTTCCCACATTCACCCGCTGCTCCCCAATTCAAGGATTCGCGCGGTAAGAAACGGTCAATCTTTTGCAAAATACGCCCCGAGCGCATTCACCGATGACGTCTGATGAAAGCTTGCCGGGACAAAGATATACGCTGACCAAGCGATACAGCAAGGCCGCGTCTGTGATCACCACTCAGGCTACCAGCACGCTCGGTGGACCCACACTATCGCGGCGTTTAATTTCCTCCATCACGTCCTCGGCGATGACTTCCAGCAGGCGTTTTTCGCGTTCGGTCATTCGGCGTGGCTTGATATCGAGGATGCAGAGCGAGCCAATCGGAAGGTTGTTGCTGCGGAGCGGAACGCCGGCGTAAAAGCGCAGGCCGCGCTCTTTTAATAAGGGGTTGTTGGCAAATCTTCGGTCGCGAGCAAGGTCTTCGACCACGAGTAATTCGTCGTTTGCGATCACATGGCCGCAGACCGAAAGCTCACGCGAAATCTGCTGCGCTTCGGCGATTTCTTCCGGCAGCCCGACTTGCGATTTAAACCACTGGTGATCGCGATCAATGAACGTGATAAGCGCAATCGGAACCTCAAAAATGCGCGCCAGTTTTTTCGTAATGCGGTCGAAAACTTCTTCAGACGTGCCATCCGCCAGATGCAAACGAGCCAGCTCTTCGAGACGGTTTTCCTCGTTGTCCGGGATCGCGCCGGGGATCATCTCATCGGCAATCGAAACGGAAAACTTCGCGAGCTGCACCACTGCTTCGGCGAGGGACACCACCACTTCGTCCGCACCGGAAGACCGCAGCCGTTCTCCCGCGCCCGCCATGTTTTCGGTCGCGCCCCAGATTCCGACCACGATCTTCACGTGTGGCAATTGAGCGCGAAGTTTCGCGCTGAGATAGCGCGCATGGATCAGGGTGGAGGGTGCGACAACCGAGATGCAAATCGCTTCGGGATCCGACTTCGCCGCCATCTCGACGAGCTCGCCACTGCTGAGCGCCGCCGAGGCGTTCTCGGCATCGAAACCTTGTTGTCGAAGCAGCTGCACGAGCATCGCTCCCGCGAGTTCATCACGGTAGGCCCGAGCCGGCACGCAAAGGACGCGGCACGTGGGAGCGGAGAGAGGAAAGGGAGTGTGTTCGGCGACCTGCCTTGTCCGCTTCCAACTGCGACTTCGACGGCGGGGCCGAGCCGAGATCTTCGATCAGATCGTGGATGTGACGATGAATCGCGGAACGATGTTCGGCGCCCAGCTCGTCGCGTTGCGCGTCCATTTCCGCGAGTGTGACCGTCGGGATCAGAACGGAATCGTAAAGAGAAGTGAGTGAATTTGTTTTCACGTACGCTTCCGCGAGGTCGTTCGCTTCATCCAAACCGAACGCGAGCAGCCGGTGATAACATTCCTCGTGCGGAGCGAGTGCTCGCTCTTCGCTGAGAAGCACGCTCAAGAATTGCAACTTCGGCACGTGCCGGCCCATCACGGCAACGCACACGGTCAGCGGGATCGCGAGGACGAGCCCGATCGGTCCCCAAAGCCACGTCCAGAAAACCGCCGCGATGATCAGCGCGATGGACGAAACGCCGGTGCGGGATCCGTAGAGCCACGGCTCGAGCGCGTTGAAGTTAATCAATTCAAGCACGACGAAAAGACCGAGCGTCAAAAGCGGACTGAGCCAGCTCGTGGAAACTGCAAACGAAATCAGCACAGGAACCGCGGCCGCGATCCAAACTCCGACGTACGGCACGAATCGCATGATCGCCGCGAACGCGCCCCAAAGCGCAGCGTTCGGCACGCCGATGAAGTAGAGTCCGATCGCAATGCACGAGCCAAAACTCACGTTCACCAGAAGCTGCATTGTAAGGTAACGGGCGACGCGGCTCCCGGCGTCGTCCATAGCCCGCGTGGTCGCGCTGATCCGGCCTTGCCCGATCAGGCGAATCATTCGGCCGCGCAGGTCTTCGCGCTTCAATAGCATGAAGATGACGAGGACAAAAACGAGGCCGGCCGTCCCGAGCGGTCCGAGCAATCCGGTGGCGGCGGTTTGCAGGATTTGCGGAAGACGGCTTTGCGATTCGACGATCCGAACCGGCATCGGCTGTTGACGCCGCAGGCACGTTGCGAGAGCGCGCCGCCGTAGTGGCTTTTGTTTCCGGCACCGGACCGGTCGCATTCGCCGGCGGCTCCAACGAATCCGGCAATTGCTTTTGCAGCTCGGAAACGCTCTGCGAAAAGCGGCCAAACGCGCCGCCGGTGGGAAGTCGGATCGCGTGCAATTTGTTGTCGATGTTCGTCTGGTAATCGGGAAGCTTCGCCGCGAGGTCGATCAGTTGACGCGTTAACAGCCAACCGGCTCCGCCCACGACGCCGAAGAGCATCGCCACGACGATCAGAACAGCCGAGATACGTCCGATCCAGCGTTCAATGTAGCCGACCAGCGGTGCAAGCAGGAAGGTCAGCATCGCCGCGAGCGCGAGCGGAATAAGCAGTTGGCGTCCGACGTAAAGAATCGTGACGACGAACGCCGTCAGCAAAATCGTCCAGATTCCTACAAGCGCGGCGGTAGAGGCATTCTTCATCGCTCGCATGGCATGTCATCCGTCGTCTACACCGCCGCGTCCGATTCGCCTGATTATGCCACGTCGACGGGCTGGCGCAGCGTATAGTTCGATCGGGAAAGTCGCATGTGTTCCATGATCGCCCGGTAGATCGTCAATGATTGTGTGGAGCGTCGGGAAAAAAGCGCATCAGCAATTCGCTTTCGAGTTTCTCGTTGCGCCGACCCAATCTTATCTGCCGGGACGCGGCGCAGATTTCGAACAATCCTAATTTCGATAGCGTCCAGATGAGCCACTTGGTCGGGTCAAATTGCCACGGCTTCACTCCGTTACGGTAGTCGTGCTGAAATTCGTGGTGGTAGTTGTGATAGCCTTCGCCCATGGTGAAAAGGGCGAGGAAGAAAGAGTCGCGCGCACTGCACCTGGTTGAATACGGCTGTCGTCCGATCGTGTGACACGCGCTGTTGATAAGAAATGTGCAATGCTGCAGCACAACGATTCGCGCAACCCCCGCGATCAGGAAAGCACCAAGTGCTCCCTGCCACCCATTCCACAGAAGGCCGAGGATGGCCGGGATGCCGAAACTGACCAGGACCGCGATCCAATGGACGTGTCGATCTTGCCAGCAAACGAGCTTGTCTTTCTGCAGGTCCGCTACGTTGTCGTACGGCTGATCGGTCTTCAGCTTGAAAAGCAGCCAACCGATATGCGCGAAAAAGAACCCTTTCGAAATACAGTACGGATCATCGTCATGATCCACATGCTTATGATGACGCCGATGTTCGCTCGCCCACATCAAAACCGAATTTTCAAACGCGGCGGCGCCAAAAATAAGTGTGAAAAGCCGGATCGGCCAGCTTGCCTGGAAGGTAATGTGCGAGAAAAGCCGATGATAACCTAACGAGACGCTAAATCCGCAAGCGGCAAGCATCGCGAAGAAGAGTACGACCTGAAACCAATCAAGCCCGAAAAACCAGAGATAGAGCGGGACGGCGGTCAATGCGAGAGCCAGCGTGCCAATGAGAAAGGAACTTGTTAACCAATTGATGCGAGCGAGTGGCAACCGGAAAAACAGGCGCTCCGGCCCCACGTTCGCTTTATCGGAAAAGGTGAAGTTCCCTGCGTTGGCGATAAAGGAACTATCGTTCATGGGGTCTGCTCTCCTTTGTTCCAGCGACTCAACGTGCCGATTTGATTTACAGCGGTCTTGCGTTCCAGCGCATCCCACGTGCGGAAGCCCGTCCTGCCGTTTTTCAGCGCGCGCAGAGCCGCTTCATTCGTCCCGTATAATCCGAGTGCCCAACGAGCATTGCCGACGACAAGCTCGAGATAACAGCCGAGCGGAGTTTGGCGAAAGACAAATTCTCCGACAGACGTTCGTAAAGTGGAGATTGTTTTATTGGGGCTTGCGATCTGTCGGTATGATGCTGGAAATAATTTCTTTTTACCGGTTTGTGTTGCACCGCGAACAGGGCGCCATTTTGTGTGATAGTTCGTTCCATAATCTGAGGTTTACGCCCGTTTGACGTCATCGGTCGAGACTCGCTGTCATTGAGATATTTGTTTTAAGCAGGCGGGAGATGGGACAGTTTTTTTTTGCCGCGATCGCCGCATCCATGAAACCCGCTTGAGAGGCGTCCGGAACGTTTGCATGGACGTCGAGCTGGATATGCGTAACCGTCCAGCCCGCGGCTAAATCTTCCAGCGTTGCGGTTGCGGTGGTTTCAATGCGCTGCGGATGGAAACCGCAAAGACCAAGCTCATTGGACAGGGCCATCGAAAAACACCCGCCTAACGAAGCTGCGATCAGTTCATCCGGATTGGTGCCCCGGCCTTCCGCGAATCGCGTCCGAAAGGAATATTGCGTTTTAGAAAGAACGCCGCTTTCGGTGGTTAAACTCCCTTCGCCCTCATGAAGGTTTCCTTTCCAAAGAGCTGAAGCGTTTCGGTTCATAAATGGCAAAGCAAACCGTTACCCCTCCGCTCGTTGCCCCGCCAATATGTTCTTGGTAGCACGTCATACTTTTTAAGTATGGCCCGTCTGCCCGTAGCCGACCGGTCTGTCATAATTGGCAATTCATTCTTTGCATTAACGTGCCGAGCCGGTTTACGATAAGTGTCTTACCCCGATGGAACTTCGTCATCTGCGTTACTTTGTCAGCGTTGCGGAAGCGTTCAGCTTCACAAAAGCCGCCGAAAAGCTGCACACCGCGCAACCTTCGCTTTCGCGGCAAATTAAGAATTTGGAAGAGGAGCTTGGCGTCCGGCTTCTCAATCGCACAAAGCAACAGGTTACGCTGACAGACGAGGGCCGCTCCTTTCTCGCCGACGCCAAACGCCTTCTTGCTCTGGCAGCCGAAACGGTCGAGTCCGTCCGGCGATTGCACAGCGGCGAGGTTCGTGCGCTCAATATCGGGTACGTCAGCAATCTCTTTTACGATTTGCTGCCGAGGACTCTCGCTTCGTTCCGTCAATTGTTTCCTACCGTTTCGGTTAATCTCTTCGACATGTCGTGCGGTGAACAATTTCGCGCGCTTGAAGATGGCAAGCTCGATCTGGGTTTCGTTGGATTACACGAGCCAATTGCGCGGCGCGGATTGGAATTCCGAACCATTGCGTCCTACAAAACCGTCGCCGCCTTGCCCAAAGACAATCCGCTGGCGGGCAAAACGACGGTCGCGCTGAAAGCTCTCGCGCCCATGTTTTTCATCGGAATGTCAGAAGCGAGCTATCCCTACTATCACGAATGGTTGAGCAAGACCTGTCACCGCGCCGGTTTTACCCCGAAGGTTTTGCAGGATGTCGATCTTGAACGAACGATGATCCACGCCATCTCCGCTGGTTTGGGTGTCGCTCTCGTCCCCGAGCAGCTAAAAAAACTCCCGCACAAAAATGTCGTGTTTCGCCCAATCATGCCGGCCGTGGCGACCGAAGCTTGTGTCGCGTGGAAAGGCGAAAATCCGTCCGCTGCTCTGAAAGCCTACGTGGAAATCGTCGAGCGCGTTGGCCGGAGCATCCGTTGATCAACGGAATGGCCGCCGGTGAAGTCGCCGGGCGTTTGCTTTCCACCGGGCCTCCTCCTCAACGTGCGCAAGATCAGGGTCGAGCCTGACAATAAGCGGTTAGCGCGATGCACCAATACGGCTTTAACTCAATCCAGAAAGGTAAAATAAATGAATACATTGAATAAAGTAATAACATGGAATCCGCTTAGAGAGATGGAACAAGCGACACAAAATCGCTTCAATCCTTTCTTCCTGGGCGGCTTTCCGAATAGAATGGGCAGTGGCGAGATCCACAGCCTTGCGGTCGCAGATTGGTCACCGGAGGTTGATATCAGCGAGGATGATCACGGGTATCTTCTCAAAGCTGACCTGCCTGAAATGAAAAAGGATGACGTTAGGGTAACAGTCGAAGACGGCATTCTTAGCGTTTCCGGAGAACGCAAATGCCAGAAGGAAGATCAGAAAAAGAAATTCCATCGCATCGAGCGATCCTTTGGCACTTTCCGACGCAGCTTCACGCTGCCCGAGGATGCCGATAGCACGAAAGTCACGGCAGAGTTCCGCGACGGAGTGCTGAAAGTGCACCTCCCGACGACACCGGTAGCAAGATCAAAAGCTACGCAAGTTAAAGTGACGTAATGCGCTAACACTGACGGTGAGCGTGCGGAAGGGTCCGCGCGTTCGCCCCAGTGTAAGGCGGCTAATTTAGTCGCCTGCATTGCTTTAAACAAGGTCGGCGGCGATTTCCGCAGTAAATATCAACAGGATCACAAGAACATTATGAAGCCAGCTGATCTTTGTCTCGCTAGGCCGTTAAGAGGTCGGATTACTCTTCGGAGCTCTGCAGAATATCTCGAGCAACTCCACGTCAGGCTTGACCGGCCTGACACATCGGAACCGATACCTTCTAAGTCGCGCGTCGCAGCTTCGGAAGGGCTTCGCGAAATTGCGTGGGAGAGCGACCTACGATTCGCTTAAACTCGCGATTGAAATTCGTCATGGATTGAAATCCGCATGCGAAGGCAACTTCGCTAATTCGCGAGTTGGGATTGAGCAAAAGCGTCTTCGATTTCTCCACTCGAACTCTCGAAAGGTAATCGACGAAATTCATCCCGGTCGCTTTCTTGAACATCTTGCAAAAGTAATGCCTGCTGATGTTAGCCACTTGGGCGATCCGCCCGAGCGACAGCGGCTCCGCTTGATGGTCCTCGATAAATTGTCGCGCTCGCGTCATATTTGTGGACTCATCCTTTTCGCGCCGTACAACCAGTTGATTCGACAAGATCGAAAGGTGTTGCGCAAAAAGACTCAGGAGCCGCAACATCGCGCGGTACCGGATAGGCGATAAAACGCACGACCGAAAATAGGCCCGCTCAAGTTGCTTCCAATCCGTCTTGTAGCCCCACGCGCGGAGCTGCCGAGTAATGCTGGCGAAGTGTTTCTTTGTCGGATTCTTGAGCATTACTTCGCCCGTCTCGAGAAAACCGAGAATATGGTCACCCACATACACTGGCACTGCGCTTTCTGAGAGTCCCGCAAACCAAGTGGCGGTGCGCGTTGTCGAGGCCAGTTCCTGGGACGCATCGGTTTGGGCCCTTAGGCATGCGGCGCGGGCCTGGTTGAAACGAGCCAGAATCGCCGCAAATGAATCGTCATCCGTTTTGCCATGGTGTGCAGGCGACCATGAATGGTGTGCTCGAATATTAAGCGGTAAACCCATCGCTTCGCTAAAAGCCCGTTCGTAATCTTTGAAAATCTGAGAGCGCGACAGATGTACCATCACTTCCTGATCAGAGGATCGGGCTGTCGCGGCCCGTCCACGGGCGTTGCGGATCAGGCCGCTTCTTTTTGAGCGTCTCATTGGCGTCAATTATTTTTCGACACCGGGTTATCAACGGGGATTGCAGCTTCGACAGTCGGAGCGCTGTCTCCTCTAGCGAGACTCTTGCGCTCTGTTAAGATACCCGCAGTCATTTCAGGGCGCTCGCAATCTGAGCTACGTTAGCAGCCCGCGGCACGCTGCATGCATTTAGGGCTTTGGTCGTGTCCTTTATCGTGAGGAGGTAACTTGCGCACGATAGGATGAATTACATATGCGACTTCAGCGTCTCGCATTATTTCGCGGAATTGAATTAGGTGCATGTGCCGTCAATGTTGGTAGCAGAATGCCTTCAACGCGCCTTGCGCCGGACCGGTTGTGGCGTCTTCCTTTCGATCATCACAGGGTAACTGTTGAAGTTGCCTCGGATTTCCCCCTTCGTTTTCCCAACGTCGCTCTGCGGCAGAATCGCTTTCTTGCATTTGTGAACTTGCGAAAGTCAGGGAATCCATGATGGGCAATCAATGAAGCGGCTCAGCGACCGTTGTCCTGATGAAGTCGTGGCACGATGAATAAGTCGCCGAAGGTCAGCTGCTGCCGAACATCCGGGCTCTGCTTACGGGCCGCGGCGCGAAACTTCTTGAAAAGTGTCGCACGACGTTTTGAAGTTTTATGTTGCGCGTAGTAGAGCGCGCAGTTCTGAGTCAATGTTGGTTCCATGTTAATTCTCCGTTTGTTTGCGCTGGCGGCGGATTGGATTGACGCGGGCGCTGATGTCTGAGCAATTCGTATCGAGGCGCGTGATATAAGCATCCAGGGACGCCACGAAACCTATCCCTGAGACGGCAGTGTCGCCCGATAAGTTCTCGAGCAATTTTTTAAGCTCATCTTTATGAGCAGCGACAGGATTCATGATGCGGTTTTGTGTGCAGAGAGAAGGGGCCGCACACCTGCGCGATCGATTGACGCTGCGATTGTTACGGAACTAGCATACGGCTGCAACTGCCGATCAGCTAATGGTAATACTGCCACAGTTCGCACACCATATTTCCCGCGTACGGTGGGAATTCGCCGAATCTCGGGACTTCATAATGCGCGATGACGCGCTTGTACGCAAGTGCAGGAAGAGTGTGTGCTATTCCGTGATGCGAATATCCGTGCATTTTCGCCGAAATCGCTTAACGCTTTAATCCGTTCAGAATGTAAACCGTCCTCGACGAAGACGCAGACGATTACTAGAGCTTTTTGTTTTTCGCGAGTCTCATTCAAAAATCGCGCAACTGCCGAGCGATCGACTTCCGCAGGCGACTGCGTCATGAGGTCCATGGCCCGGTTGTTCTTCGGGAAAGCCATCACGTCGCGAATACTTTGTTCGCCGCAGATCAGCATGACCAGACGATCGAACCCGAACGCGATTCCGCCATGTGGCGGCGCGCCGAGCCGAAACGCACGGAGTAAATGGCCGAACTGTGATTCTCGAGCTTCCGGGCTGATGCCGAGAGCTTCGAACATTTTGTCCTGCAGCTCCGGCTCGTGAATTCGCATGCTGCCGCCGCCGATTTCCACGCCATTCAACACGACGTCATAGGCCTCGGCGCGAATCTCCGGAAATTTCTTCGCTTCAAACAGCGGCATGTCTTCGGCTTTCGGTCGAGTGAATGGATGATGCATCGCGTTCCATTTGTTTTCGTCGGGACTCCATTCGAAAAGCGGAAAATCTGTGACCCAAAGGAAATTCCAGTCCGGCGCGCCCGGCGGTCGCGCCCTACCATGCAAATCCTGCATCTCTGCGATACGCAGGCGTAATCGCCCGAGCACCTCGCAGGCGATCTCCCACTTGTCAGCAGCGAAAAAAACGCAGTCGCCCTCCTCGATGTTCAGCTTTGATTGCAATGCGGTCTTCTCAGCGTCACTAAAAAATTTCACGATCGGCGATTTCCATTCGCCGTTCTCAATTTTGATGAAGGCGAGACCTTTCGCGCCGTGCAGCTTGGCAATTTCAGTAAGCTCATCGGCCTGGCCTATGGTGATTCCGGCAAAGCCTTTCGCGTTGATCGCTTTCACGACTCCGCCGGCATCGAGCGCACTGCGAAAAACTTTGAAACTGCTTTCCGAAAGGTTTCACCAAGATCGACCAGCTCCATGTCGAACCGGCGATCGGGTTTATCGCTGCCGTAGCGATCGAGCGCTTCGCGATAAGTAAGCCGGTCGAATGGCGTTTTAATGTCAACGTCACGTGCGGCCTTGAAAATCGCCGCGAGCATTCCTTCGGTGACGCTGAAGATGTCGTCGGGCGTGACGAACGACGCTTCAATGTCGATCTGCGTGAACTCCGGTTGCCGGTCGGCGCGCAAATCTTCGTCGCGAAAACATTTTGCGATCTGAAAATATTTTTCCACGCCCGCGACCATGAGCAGTTGTTTGTATTGCTGTGGCGCCTGCGGCAGGGCGTAAAATTTTCCCGGCATGATGCGGCTCGGCACCAGAAATCCCGCGCACCTTCCGGCGTGCTCTTGGACAGAATCGGCGTTTCAACTTCGACAAATCCCTGGCTGTCGAGGTAGTCGCGCGTTGCCTTTGCGGCCCGATGGCGAATCCGCAAATTGCGCGCGAGCCGTGGCCGACGCAGATCCAAATAACGGTGCGTCATCCGCAGATCTTCATTTTGCGGCTCGCCATCGATTGGGAATGGCAGCGGGTCGGCGCGATTTAAAATGCGCAGCTCGCTTGGAATGATTTCAATGTCGCCGGTCGCGAGGTTTGGATTTTCCGTGCCGGGCAGACGCGCGGCGACGCGCCCGAAACTTGAATAACATCTTCGCCGCGCAACGTGTGCGCCTGCTTTGCGAGCTCCGCGTTTTCCTCTGGGCGGAAAACCACTTGAGTCAGTCCTTCGCGGTCGCGCAGATCAATGAAGATCACGCCGCCATGATCGCGGGTGACATTCACCCATCCGGCAAGCGTGATCTGCCTGCCGATGTCGCTCTTGCGAAGTGAATTGCAGTCGTGTGTGCGAAACATGCGATGGTCCCTGTGAGCGTACCGCGTCATTCTGGGCGAAGCGAACAGATTCCGAGAGCAAGCGCGTTCGCGTGCTGGCGAACGCTGTCTTCGCGAGCGCGAACTTTTCCGGATTCGGAAAACATCGCGCCCTGAATCAAAAAAGCTGTTTCGGCGCGATGCCGATGACAACAGGCTGGAAGCTTGCGCTTGCAAGATTTGCGCGATTTAGTGCAATAGATTCCATGCGTGTGGCGACGTTTCGAGCAGAGCAGTTCTTGTTCGCCGGTTGCCATATTCTTAATTTTCACCTGCGGCCATTCGTCTCCGAACAAAAGCGCGACACGTGCGCCCAAATCTTCGGCGGCTTGGAATTGCCGGGCGACTTTGGTTGGGGTGAGCGGGTAATCAACGCGGTAGCCGTGGTCGCGCAGTTGCTGGATTTGTGCGAGCGCGTCTGCCCGGCGTTCTTCCTTTGCGATGACGATGTAGATGTCGATCTTGCGGTCGTTTGCTATTCCTTTCTGCATCGCTTCGCGTGCGCCCGGGATTTCGTTGATCAATTCGCCGAGCACGACGTCGCCCATTGCAAAACCAAGCGCAGGCAGCGAAAGCGCGCCATCGCTCAGTTGCGCAATCAGATTATCGTAGCGCCCACCGCCGGCGATGGCGCGGAATTTCCCGGCGCGATCGAACACCTCGAACACGATTCCGGTGTAATAGGCAAGCCCACGAACGATTCCTACATCAATCGCCACGAAATTGGCAAGACCGCGGGCACGCAGACCCTCAACGAGTTGGTCCAGCTTTGCGCTTTTGCCGCCGCTTTTCAGGGCCGCGAAGACGGGATCGGCAAGGTCCCCAAGTTTCTCCGCGGTTTTCTCACGCGGTTCGCGCGCGGATTTATCGATCGTTTGCAGCAAATCGTCCCACCGCTCAGCAGGCACATTTTTATCGCGGAAAAAATCAGTCCAGAATTCGCGATCGCTAATCCGGACGACGAAATCTTTTTCGGTCGAATCCGAACGCACGCAGGACATCGATGCAAAGCGCTACCAGTTCGATGTCGGCGGCGAGATCGCTTCTCGCCGATAATGTCGCAATTGAGCTGAAAATGTTCGCGCAACCGGCCGCGCTGTTGTTTTTCGTATCGGAAAAATTGTCCGATCGAGAACCATTTGAGCGGTTTCTTGAATTCCCGTTCGTGCGCCGCAACCACACGAGCAAGCGTGGGCGTGAGTTCAGGACGCAGCGCAACTTCGCGTTCGCCTTTGTCTATGAAATTGAAAAGCTGCTCGACAATTTCCGCGCCGCTTTTCTTTTTGTACAGCTCGGTCGCTTCCAGAGGCGGGCCCTTCCCATTCCACAAAGCCGTAGCGGCGCGCGACCTCACGCCAGCGGGCGAAGATGTAATTGCGCTCGGGCACAGTCGTCGGGCAGGAAATCGCGAAAACCGGGTAAACTCTGCATAAATTATCCAAGTCGTCTCATAAATGTCATTTGAGGGACGAAGAATCTAATACCACAATACAAAAAATTTTTCGCTCAATATGAAGCCGTCTTATACAGGGCGGAAGAAGCTGAATAGCTGACCGGATGCGACCACGTGGGGCCGAATTTACGATATCAGGTCGAACCTAAATAAACTCCCGTGTCAATGGACCGGGAAGATACACGATGAAGACATCCATTGAATCAAAGCAGAGGGAGAAATATGAAACAAATCAGATTAACCAAAATATTGGCGTTGGGGCTTGCTTTGTGCGACATCGCTGGGTGTAGCGCTTGCGCAAGACGACAACAACTACAACAACCGCGGACCCGGTAACCGGTACAACCACGACCCAGGGACAACGACCACCAGCTGCGGGCAACATCGTCACCTACACGCCGGACTCGGATTACTTCATGTTCCGAACGGCGCCAAGTGCGACGCCCGTACGTTATTACTACACGAAGGATACGACCGTGGTGGATCCGGCAGGTCGCACTGTAAATTGGTCGGCGATTCGCCCGGACATGCCAGCGACCGTTTATTACTCAACAGTGGGCGATCGAGTTGTCGTGCGCAAAGTAGTATTGAGCCTCCCAGCCAGCCGCTGTGATTAAGCAGGAGGAAACGACAACCACGACTACGACGAGGCCGTAGCGGCAGAGTTGTTTTCCAAGTAGAAACTCCAAGCGCCCGCGAAACTTCGCGGGCGCTTTTTTGCCGGGCGAGAAGACGCCCACTGGGCCGGAGAAAGCGGCAGAGCACTGCCGAACTCCAAAACGCCCGTAATTCGATGCTCAATATCGCGCTTGCGGTTTTTGGAGTGCGGCGCTGCTGCGCCGCTTTTGATGGCCACTCGCTTCTCACGTAAATTGCCGCCGCGTGGCTGCATCGAAAAAAGAGAAGCCTGATCTGCAGAAGAAAGTGCACGAGGTGCCGCATAAGCCGGGTGTGTACTTGATGCGCGACCGGTTTAATCGCGTGATTTACGTCGGCAAAGCGCGCGACCTGCGCAAACGCGTGAGCTCGTATTTCCTGCCCTCCAAATTGGCCCAGGCCGATTTGAAAACACGCGCCATGCTGGACGCGACATGGGATTTTGAAACACACACCGTTCGCAGCGACGCGGAATCGGTTTTGCTCGAGGGCAAATTGATAAAGGAATACCGGCCGCGCTATAACATTTCGTTCCGCGACGACAAGCGGTTCCTCGTGGTGAAGGTCGATCTTTCGGAAGAATGGCCGCGCTTTCGCCTCGCCCGATTTAAGAAGGACGACCGCAGCCGGTACTTCGGCCCATACGCGCATGCCGGCGCGCTGCGACAAACATTGAATTTCATGCGCAAGAAGTTTGGTGTGCTCACGTTTGGGCGTGGCGCACCGACAGAGCGCGAATTGAAGTCTTCGACATATCAGGTGCCTGTCCGCTTGAGCGAGACAAGCGCCGAGCAATACCGCGAGCGCGTTGCGCAGGCCTGCGAGTTCCTGGAAGGCAAATCGCGAGAGATGATCGCCGCACTCGAAGAACAAATGCGCAACCGCTGCGGAGAAAATGGATTTCGAAAAGGCGGCCGAGCTTCGCAACATGGTTGCGGACTTGCGCAGCACGACAAAACCGACCCGGCGATTCACGCGCGGCAGTTTGCCCAGCACCATTGATCCGATGGCGGACGTGCAAGCGCTCGCTGACGCCCTGCACCTTTCAGATGCGCCTCGAGTCATGGAGTGTTTCGACATTTCAAATATCTCCACCACACACGTGGTGGCCTCGATGGTTTGTTTCCGCGATGGGGTGCCGGACAAGAACAATTACCGGCGTTACCGCGTGCGCACCGTGGAAGGGCAGGATGATTTTGCCAGCATGGCCGAGGTCGTGCGGCGGAGGTATTCGCGGATTCTGCTTGAAGCCCGAGCCGCAAATTCCGACACAGCGGAATTTTCGCAGGAAAATGCTTTCGAAGCGGTTGGGCGATTGTAGGCAGCCGCTTCGTTGCCGAACCTGGGGCTGAGCAAGGCGCTTGCCCTACAAATGAAAAACAAGGCAATCGGTATGTTCGCTTACCCGACCTGATCATTGTCGATGGAGGAAAAGGCCAGCTCTCATCCGCCTGCCGTGAATTGCAGCGACTGGGCTTGCACGATCTTCCGATTATCGGCCTGGCGAAAGAGCACGAGGAGATTTATCGACCCGGCCGCGCATTGCCGTTGCGACTTCCAATGGATTCTCCTGCCTTGCGATTGCTTCAGCGCATCCGCGATGAGGCGCATCGGTTCGCTAACGCATATCACCAATTGCTGATGAAAAAACGAGTCGAAGAAAGCATTCTCGACGATTGTCCAGGCGTGAGTCAGAACCGCAAAAGTTTGTTGCTGCAGCGGTTCGGCTCGGTGAATCGCCTCCGCAAGGCAACTGTTGAGGAGATCGCAGCTACGGAAGGCATTGGCCGAAAGTTGGCGGAAGATGTGCACCTATTTTTGCAGCGGCATTGATTTGTCCGCAGTATTGCCGAAATTGGCAGTCATTCCGAGCGAAGCAAAGCGGAGTCGAGGAATCCCGCGGAATGACCCGCGGGGAGGATCATGAGATCCCTCCCGCCACGGCGGCCAAGCTGGTGCTTCGCTCGGGATGACAGGCCTAACCAGGGATTTATCAAATGCTCTGCTCGAATCTGCCAAAATCTGTCGATTCGCTGTTGCTGTTTGCGCTGTCACCCACTGGCGCACAGACGCTCATGCCGACGCCTGCGCCGAGTCCAAGCGCTGCGCCGCAAGAAGAGACAATCGTGCCCACTTTCGAGACACAAAAGCTGGCGCGCACTTACATGCTCGATATTCCGGCGCCACGCGGGCAGATCACCGACCGCAATGGCGCGCCGCTGGCACAAAATCGGCTCAGCTACAATCTGGTCATAAATTTCCCAACCCCGTTGAACTTTTCCGATGCACAGGCGCTCAGCTTTACGAGGGAAAAAATAGATCAGGCTGGCAAATTAATCGGACGCAGGTTCCGGATTTCCGACGAGGCGATCCTTCGTCATTACCGCAACCGCGGGATCATGCCGTTTGAGATCGCACAAAATCTCACGCCACAGGAATACGAACCAATCAAGGACAAGCTGCCGCCCGGCATAATGGTGAGACCTGTTTACGTCCGGATTTATCCGAACGGAAAAATTGCCGGTCAGATCATTGGTTACACCGGAAAAACGGGGCGAAATCCTGACGGTATCGTTGATAACCACGAAACGATCTGGCCGCAAACTGAGGGACGCGAAGGACTCGAGCAAACGTTCAACGAGATGCTCACCGGCAAGCATGGGGAATATAAACTGACCTTCGACAAAGACGGCCGGAAAACTTCGGAGAAACTCATTACGCCGCCTGAGCCGGGATACAACGTGGTTACCACTCTTGATTTGCACCTTCAGGAGCTCGCGGAAAAAGCGCTGGCAGCAAAAGCAAAGCGCGGCGCCATGGTGATCATCGATCCGAATAGCGGCGACGTTCTGGCGCTGGCGTCCTGGCCTACGTACGACCCGAACGTGTTCGTTCCATCCATCTCCGCCGATCAACTCAAAGCGTTGCAGGCGGATCCGGATATTCCGCTTTTGCCACGCGCGTATCGTTCATCGTATCCACCGGGATCGACGTTCAAAGTTGCCGTGGGCATTGCTGCGCTGGAAAGCCATGCCATCTATCCGGCAGACCAATACGAATGCACCCCGGCGATTCAGATTGGCAACGTCACGTTTCATAACTGGAAAAAAACCAATCGCGGCGCACTGAATTTCGTCCAGGCGCTCACCGAATCGTGCGACACATGGTTTTATCAAGTTGGAATCAGGACCGGCTCGGGGCCCATCATTGACTGGGCGTTGAAGCTGGGTTTCGGCGCGAAATGCGGTATTCCGCTCCGCGGCGAAGCAGAAGGCCGCATTCCGAACGACGAATACATGAAAGCCACGCACGGCCGTAAAATTCTCAACGGCGATATCGCAAACATGTCGATCGGTCAGGGCGACATTCAGGTGACGCCGTTGCAGATGGCGCAGGCGATGGGCATCGTCGCCAATGGCGGAACTTTCTATCAAACACGATTGGTTCAGCAGGTGCAGACATTCGATAACCAAATCGTCACCGCTTACCAGGTGCGCGCGAAACGAACCCTCGATCTTTCCCAGGAGACGATAGACCAGGTTCACACCGGTATGATCGACGTTGTGAATGGCGCCGGCGGCACAGCGCATCAGGCCAGCCTCGATAATGTCGAAGTCGCCGGTAAAACCGGTACTGCTCAATGGGGACCAAAACACAAAGAGCGTACCGCTGCGTGGTTTGCCGGATTTCTGCCTGCCGACCAACCGCGATATGCGTTCGCCGCTGTTTACGAGGGCGACGTCGGCAGCAAAGTCCATGGTGGTTCCGCCGCTGCTCCAATGATCGCCGACGTGTTCAAGGACGTTTACAAGGGTCAAATGCTCACCAGCCGCTCAGAGCGGCGCGCACGCGAACAACCCGAGATCCGCCGCGCCGAACCAGTCGAGGAAGACGACCAATCCGATTAGAGACACGAATTGCACGAACTAACACGAATACAAGGTTACGGTTTCGCAGCCCAGAGCGTCACTCCGTATGAGCCGTGATGCGAAGCGGCGCGCAGAAGACTGCGCGCCCTGCCAATGCGCGTTACACCTTCGTGTGAATTCGTGAAATTGGTGTCTATTCTCGCGCGGATGTGGAACATCTATCTAGCTTTGACGGAGCAATTCAATCGTGGTCGTCTGCGCGCGATCATTAGCTCCGGCCAAGCCGTCGTGCTGCATCGTCTCGCGATCATGAGCAAGGACGGCGATTGGGTTTTGCGCGAAGAGGAAGAAAGCGTGCAGCACGTCCTTGGGATCCTGGAGCAATTCGGGGCCCGCTACCGTTTCGGTGCGCCGCTTGATAGTCGATGGTTGGCGGGGGGCTGGAGCGCGCACTTGGAATTTCGCCATGACAATCTGCGGGTCCGCACCGATTTCGCGACACGGCCGCCGCGCATCGATGCGGCGGCGCTCGATCGCTTGTGGCAAGAAACTGACCCGCAGCGACCAGTTGTCGATGTGACAACGCTGGCACAGATCAAGAAAACCAATCGCGAAAAAGATTATGCAGTGATCGGCGAATTGGCGCGTCTCATGGAGCAGCCACGCGACGAACTTCTGTACTCGCGCAGTGCGCGCGATTTGATTGAGCTTGCACAGTCGCATCCCCAATTGGCGCGAGAACTTGTGCCGGAGCGGCCCCTGTTGAGTGAAATTGCAAGGGGACGCATACGGCTTGAAGAAGCGCTGGACGCTGAACGCCGCGCGCTAATTCACGCAAACGAGCAGCGACTCGCCCGCTACCGGGAGGCCGCGCAGCGGTGGGCTGCGAACTGGCCGGAAATCGAACGAACCATCGAAGATACGCCTCTGCCCCAAGGCCACGAAATCCTGGTTGAGCGCGCGCTGGAACTCTTGCCGTTTGAACCGTAAATTACCTCGTGCAAAGCGTTCGCGACGAATTCCTGAGCGAAGAAGACCTCGATCTTCGCAATCTCTCTGATGAGGAATTAATTGCGTACTGGAATCTGTGGCTCGAACAAGCACAGATGACAAACGAGCTGGACCAAAACACCTACAGCATGGTGTTTTCGAGCGAGCACCGGCTGCACCTGAGCCGCGGTAGGAACCAATCCTACACGGATCACGCCGCTGCGGTTTCCTTCGGCAGCTCCATGGTCCCTTTGAATTTCGGCGGTTCTTCTTCGATTCCGAAATTCCCGGAATACAGCTCATCGATCTTCGCCATATCGTCCGACGTCAGGGCCGGCGTATCGGGCGCCTTGGCGAACTCAACCACTTGTTCTTCGTTATAGATGTTCGGCAGCGTCGAAGCCACACGATCGTCCGCCAGCAGCCATTGCAACGCCGCCTGCCCAAGCGTCCGCTCGGAATTTTCCAGGAACCGCAATTGCTCGATCTTCCTGATGCCATTCAGTAGCCAGCTGCGTGGCCGATGACTGCGATGATCTGTGGGCGGAAATTTGGTCTCAGCCGTGTAATGGCCTTCGAGCATTCCGGACGAATGGGTCACTCGAATAAGAAACATAGTGTCCTTGCCCGCCTCAATCGCCGCATCGTGAAAAGCGCGGCCTGGATGTTGCTCCAGTATGTTGTATATGTGCTGTACACTCGTTAGGTCGCGCTCCCGAATGCAATTCACTCCCTCGTATAGCCAACCGATCGCCGGTCCGAGCGCAATCCCGTAGCAACGAACTTTTCCTTCGGCCTTTAATTTCTCCAGCGTCTTCCAGAGCGCATCATCATAAACCTGTTCCATCCGGATGTTGTGCAGTTGAAGCAGATCGATCCGGTCCGTCTTCAATCGTTTCAGCGCAGCGTCCGTCGCGCGCGTGATCGCCTCCGGCGAAAAATCCTGCGGAATTTCGCGCTGCCCGCGACCGCGTGCTTCGCCGTGATGCACAAAATCGTACCCGACTTTGGTCGCAATCACGATTTCATCCCGCTGATTCGGGAAAGCCTTGGCAATCAGCTCTTCACTGAGGCCGTTACCGTACGTGTCAGCAGCATCGAAAAAGCGTGACACCGAGATCGAACGCCTTGTGCATGAGCGCGATCGCTTCGCCCTCGGTAAAATTTCCCCACCAGCCGGTGGAAATTGTCCATAACCCAAATCCGACCTCGCTCACCGTAAGGTCAGTATTCTTGTAAGTCCGGAAACGCATGCTGCACCATAGCAGGATACAGTCCAGCTGCGCAAGCAACCGCGCGGTGAGATTCGTTACGTAGCGGCAAGCAATATCCCGGCGCTACATGATTGCATACAAGACGAATGATGAGGCTGCTTTGCTTTTTGCCAATTCTCTTACTTTGTTCCCGAGATTTTTGCGGGCGTAGGTAGCTGCGGGTTTTCCCAAAGTTCGGCACCGGGCGTTTGTTGCAAAGCCCCCTGAATTATGTACAGATTTATGTGCATGAAAACCGTCTCCCTCCCGATCGGCCAGGCCCGGGCGAACTTCTGTCGTCTGATTGAGCGGGTGAATTCTGGGAAACTACGCGTACTGATAACCGATCACGGCCAGCCCAAAGCTCAAATCCTGCCCTTTTCGGAGCGCCTAACTCCATGGCGCGTCGCAGACGCGGACGACCCAAATAGCTACGGCGATTTGCAATCTCCGATCATGGAGCGCTGGAAGTGAAAATTCTGGTGGACACTAATGTCTTCGTCTGTTTCACCCGCCGTCTCCCGCTCGACGCTCACATCGAGCGCACGCTTGTTGATCCGAAGACGGAGCGTTGTCTTTCGCCGGTTTCGGTTATCGAACTTTATCGAAAATGGCAAACCGGGCACGTGCCAGACAATCCGGACACGTGGCTGGACAATGCTCTGCCGGCTTGGACGATTTTGCCTGTGACAGTGCCTGTTGCGCGGCAATCGGTCCTGTGGCCTTGGCCGCACAAGGATCCCGCAGATCGGTTATTGGCTGCGACGGCACTGGTCGAGCAAGTCGAGCTCTGGCACACCGACACGCGACTGAAAACGTTCAGCGGGTTCCCACAGCGTTATTTTGTTAACCGATTGCAGAAAACGCGCTCTCGTTAGGCACGATCCGCTTAATTTTCAATCGTAATCGCACGTCGGTCGATTCTTCTGTGGCGGCGGGTCTGCGACTGCCAGGGACGCTTTATATTGCCATTTGCCTGAGCACCAATGATAACAATCCGCCCCTGTTTAACGACGCCGTTCCGGTTTCATGAGCCCGCCGCCGCTTTCGCGGCTGGCGAGGGGCTACTTCATGGTTTCGCTCCCGGGCACCATTCAACGGGCGAGTGGTCGAGGTTAAGTGACTTAACCATAAAGGAAGCTCGCTTCGTTGAAGTCCTTTACTGTTGCGCCGGACCAATATCCTGTCGTGCAGGTTGCGGTGTCGCAATTGCCGCCCAGCGTAATCCATTCTTTGGTTCGTAGGACGTCGCAGACGCAGATCGCTTTCTTCGAGTCCGATGGATCGACGGTGCAACGCTTGTTGAGGCACCATGTCCAGGGCGTGCCGTTCGGACACTTAAGAACTTTCTTACCCTCCTTGAATTGTTCGAGCGAAAATGCGGAGTATACCGTGCGGATACCGTTCGCGTCGGTGCTGGGCTCGTTCGTATTACAAGCTACCGAGGACATGCTCGCGCCCTCTTCCACATCGCAAAAGCAGATCGCTTTAGTCGGGTCACCCGGTTGCGGTATGCACAACGCCGATGTGCAAAGCGCATATTGATGTTTGCATAGCTGCATATTTGATTGGGCTGC
Organism: uncultured Verrucomicrobiae bacterium; assembly: GCA_963838045.1. Lineage (GTDB taxonomy): Bacteria > Verrucomicrobiota > Verrucomicrobiia > Chthoniobacterales > UBA10450 > Udaeobacter. Next base: position 54,176 of record CAWIPQ010000029.1, read on the forward strand.
CTGTTCATTGCCGAAGGCAATGGTGAAAACGGCAGCCGCTGCAACGAGCAAGAAAGACGCGAAAATCAGCCTGATAAGGTTCATAAGCGGGCTCCCTCGCATTTGCTGCCGGAGGTTTAACATTTGGAAAAGCCACGAGTCAAACAGTTTATCCCGCGATGCACGATTCGTACGAATACCGCGGCCCCAGCTGCTCACTAGAAATTTCCGCCGGAACGTCTGCCTTCTAATTCAGCGTTGGACGTTGGATGTTCGGCCGTTGGACTTTTTCTCAGGTCCGACATGAGTTCTCGAAAACCGACACAGCGCGCTTCTCATCGTCGCTCACGGCTCGACCGTGAACCCCGATTCGAGCGCGCCGACGCTGGCGCACGCAGCGGAGATTCGGCATCGGAAAATTTTTGCGGAGGTGGAGTGCGCGTTCTGGAAAGAGGAACCGAGTTTCCGTGACGCGCTCTTTTTATTCGATCCGGGATCGATCCGCGAAGTTTACGTGGTGCCGAATTTCATCAGCGAAGGCTATTTCACGCAGACAGTCGTACCGCGCGAACTCGAGCTGAATGGCCCGACGACGAAACGAGCGAAGGGACAGATGTGGAAATATTGTGAGCCGGTTGGGAATCATCCGATGATGACGGAACTGCTGCTCAAGCGCGCCAGCGAAGTCGCACCGGACGCTGATCCTGAGGAAACGAGTTTGCTAATCGTCGCGCACGGAACGGATTTGAATGAAAACAGCGCCGTAGCAGCGAAACGCGAAGCGGAGAAGATCCGTGCAAATGGAAGATACGCGACCGTGCTCAACGTGTACATGGAAGAACCACCTCTGGTGTCCGACTGGCGAAAATTGACGACAACGCCGAACGTGGTCGTGGTTCCATTTTTCATTTCCGACGGGTTACACAGCTATGAGGACATTCCGAGATTGTTGGGAATCGCTGTAGCCGCGGGCGTTGACCGTCCCGCAGGCGCGGGAGGATCAGCGCTCCCGGCTACAGTGCCGCCCGGCGAAATCTTCCGTCGCAATCCTTACAGCATCGAGGGTCGAAAGCTGTTTTACGCTCCTTCTATCGGTACCGATCCCGGTTTTGCCGATATCATCCTCGAACAGGCCTCCGCTGCAAAAAGTTGAAATCCTGCTCGCACTCGGTTTCTTTTGCGCCAGATTGCTTTCCCACGAATGAAGGAGACGACTTGTAAAAAGCTGCAGGAGATCGGCGGGTTTGCGCTGGCAGGCGGGTGTACGCGGAAACGAATGAATCAACTGGTAGAAATGATTCGTGCCGCGCGTGATTATCGCTGGGTCGGCGTTTACAAGATCATTAAGGACGAATTCGTGATTATGGCCGAAACCGGCAGTGATCCGGCGACTTATCCGCGTTTCCCCACTTGCCAGGGCTTATGCGGTGCAGCGCTGGAGTCGGGCAAACCCATCATCGTAGGTGACGTGAGCAAGGATCTTCGCTATCTGCCTACGTTCCATACCACGCGTTCCGAGATCATCGTGCCCATGCGCAACGACCACCGGCACGTCCTCGGTATGCTCGACGCAGAGAGCGATAAATTAAATGCGTTCGATGATGAAGACCTGCAGTTTCTCGAACGCGCTGGCGGTTTGATCGCCCACTGTTTGCATTAGGCGGCGCGCCCGGCGGTCGCGCCCTACCAATGCCGGAGTTCAACGAGAAGCTGCTCGGAAACCTGACCGTTCCGTTCTACTTCGGTCAAATTCTCATCAAACGGAGCGACGGCGATGGGTTTGTGGTTTTGCATCGCGACGACGAATTGCTGAACCAGTTCGACACCTTTCGGGACGCGGAAGCCGCAATCGAAATCGCAAAGTATGACGACGCGGGAGACTATCGCCCGCTCAAGACCGCGCCGAACCTGCGACATGGCTGGCTTCTGCAGCTCGCCACGGTGGAACAACTCGAACGTGCCCTCAATCATTTTTACCCGGGCGGCTCGCGGTTTTCTCGGCGTGGAAAGCCGGACGGCTTAAAACGACGCCTTTGCGCGACACACTGGATCGCCAATCGGGGATGTACCGCGTTGCCGCAAAAATTTCCGATGCGCAGATCAATGATGTCGTCGCGGGTTTTTGTCGATCCGATGGCGGCTGCGTGAGGACGATTCTGTGGAAACGCGATCGGAACGGCGCAATCGCCTCAACGAAATTGCCGAAGGAAAAATTCGATCCCGCCTTTGATCAGGCAGCAGCTTTGAATCAGCCGGGGTCACCGCCCCCGGCTACAGTGCCGCTGCTTTGCCAGGAACCGTGCAATCTTCTTATCGCGGAATGCCGTAAAGTGGTGAAGAGCGAGACCTCGAAAGATCTCTAGAAGGTGGAACGGTCGCCGCGGCGACTCCTCAACGCGTTGGAGACGCGGCCTGGCTGCGGTATTAGCGCCTTCGGCGAAAATTTCCATCGTCTTTCGCCACGGCGAATCTCCGATCGGAGAAGCCGATCCACCTGGCACGCACAATTTGACGGCGGTCAGAGACCGCCGCTACAGCTGACGCATGATCATTCGTGCACGGAATGTCGTGACCATGGATGGACCGCCCATCGAAAACGGTGCGGTCGCTCTTTCCGGGAATCAGATTATTGACGTTGGCAGATTTGATGACGTCAAGAGACGTAACAGGGGAAACACTGTCGATCTCGGCGAAAAAGTTTTATTGCCCGGGCTGATTAACGCGCATTGCCACCTGGATTACACCTGCTTGCGCGGCAAAATCCCGCCCCAAAAATCTTTCGCCGACTGGGTCCGGGCGATCAACGCGGAAAAGGCAACGCTCTCGTCGAAAGATTATATCGCCTCAATCAACGACGGTTTCGCTGAGGCTATGCGCTTCGGCACGACCATGATTGCAAATCTCACTGCATTTCCAGAGTTGATTTCACAAATGCAACCACCGATCCGCACATGTTGGTTTCCGGAATTGATCGATATCCGAGCGCCCGAGCGCGCCAATGAACTTGTGGATGTTGCAGTTGAATCAGTTGGTAGGGCACGATCAGAGCTTGCTCGCGGTGGCGAGATCGCGCCGTGGGGTCTGGCGCCGCACGCCTTGTTCACTGCTTCGAGAGATTTATTTCAGCGCTGCGAAGAGGTAGCGCAACGCGATGGCATTTTGCTAACGACGCATCTGGCCGAATCACGTGAGGAGATGCAAATGTTTCGCGATGCTTCGGGGTCGCTCTACGAATTTCTTAAAAATATCGGACGGCCTATGGATGACTGTGGCAAGGAGACGCCATTGGGACTATTCGTCGGCGCGCTCTCGCCACTGCGAGCAAGCACTGATCGCGCCCTACCGCATTGGATCGTCGCGCATTTAAATGAACTGACAGAGGGCGATTTTGAGTTGCTGGAAAGAACTGGCGCCGAAATTTCATGTCGTGCATTGCCCCCGAAGCCACGGCTATTTCAGCCATAGCGGGTTTGCGTTTGAGCGACTGCGCTCTCTCGGATTCAACCTTTGCCTGGGCACGGACAGTCTCGCGAGCAATGAAAGCTTGAGTTTGTTCGATGAAATGCGTGCGTTTCAAAAGCATTTCCCGGCTGTTTCCGCGGAAGCAAATTTTGCAAATGGTGACCGTAAATCCGGCGCGCGCCTTACATCAGGAAAATGCGCTGGGACGAATTCGGCAGGGATTTCAGGCGGATTTGGTAGCTGTTCCGTCCTCTGGTTCAACAGATGTTTTCGAGCAAATCATCGCGTTCGATGCGTCCGTTGAGCTGGGCGATGGTGAACGGAAGCGTGATCGCATCTGTTCTGGGGAGCGCAGGCTGCTAGCCTGCCGTGGTCGGCAGCTTGCCGACCACACGAAGCCGCGTGCACAACAATCCGCGGCGGCATGTTCAAGAAGCTTTTCGGCAGGCCGCCGAACAGTACAGGTTGGCAGACGCTGTCGCCCGGAGCTGCTTGCCTGCGGTTGCCGGCACCCGTAAACTCGGCCTATGGCCGCACCGGGAATGCAGCAGAGACAAAGCCTCGCATTGCAGCAGGTTCTGTCACCTCAACTGCAACAAAGTCTGCTCATCTTGCAGACGCCGTTGCTCGAGCTTCGCAACCTGGTTCAACAGGAGATGGAAACCAATCCGGTGCTCGAAGAATTGCCCGAAGAGGTCAGAGCCGACGACCCCGCCGAGCCGGAAGCATCAGCCGACGACAACTTCAAGGATGAGTTTGAGAAGCTGACGAGCTTGGATGAGGAATGGCGCGATTACATGGCGCAGTCCGCCAGCTACAGTTTTGATGGCCGGCGCGGTTCAAAGGAAGCAGACGAGAAGCGCCAGTTCCTTTTCGATTCCATTCCAGTTCAGGAAACGCTTCAGCAAAATCTCATCGCGCAGCTGAATCAGACCGTTCTCAGCGCCGAGGACCGCAAGTCCGCGGAACTGATCATTGGCAACATCGATGACGACGGATTCCTACGAAGCACACCGGAGGAAATGGCGCTGAACTCGGGGGTTCCACAGAACGATTTTGAAAAAATGCTGGCGCTGATTCAAACGTTTTATCCGGCGGGAGTTGCGGCGCGTGATCTGCGCGAGTGTTTGCTGATTCAGTTGAGGCGACAGGGAAAGGAACACACTCTCGAGTACAAAATTGTCTCCGGGCACATGGACGACCTGGCCAGGCACCGCTTCCCGGAGATCGCACGCCAGATGGCGATAACCCCCGAGGATGTGCAAAAAGCCGCCGATAACATCGCGCGACTCAATCCACGACCCGGCCAGGTATTCGCGGCGGCCCCACAAAATTATGTTTTGCCCGACGTGATCGTTGAAAAAGTCGATGGCGACTATCAGATCTCATTGAACAACGAACAGATTCCCCATCTGCGAATCAGCAATCTCTACAAGGACATCATCTCCGCGGGCGAGTCCCAGACCAGCGAGGTTAAAGATTATATCCGGGACAAGATCCGCAGCGGCAAATTTCTGATCCGCTCGATCCATCAACGTCAGCAAACAATTCTCAACATTGCGCAGCAGATCGTTTCAAGGCAGCGGGATTTTCTCGAGCAGGGCGCGTCACATTTGAAGCCGATGACCATGGCCGAGGTCGCCGAAGTCGTCGGCGTCCACGAAACCACCGTCAGCCGCGCGGTGTCCGGCAAATACATGGCCACACCCCAGGGCGTCTTCGAAATGAAATATTTTTTCACCGGTGGCTATCGCACCACCAGCGGTGAATCGCTTAGCAACATCAGCGTGAAACAAGCCATTCTCGATTTGGTGAAGCACGAGAGCGGCAGCGCGCCGTTGAGCGATCACGAGATCGTTGAGATCTTAAGCGAACGCGGTATTCCGATCGCGCGACGGACGGTAGCCAAGTACCGCACCGAACTGAATATTCTCCCAAGCCATATGCGGCGGAAATATTGAGAAGGACGCACGCTATCCAATAAATCGCAGTCCGACATTTAGCACCGCAATCAGAGCCACACCAAGCGCGAAGCTGGTAAGCACGAGCTTTTTTCCGTGCTTCAACATTTCGCCAAGTACCGCGTGCACGGCCAGGTACACGAACCCTCCGCCTACGTACGCCATGATCAACCCGAGCCAAAACGTGGAAATGTTGGTGAGAAAAAAATAGCCAATCACGCCGCCCACTAGTGTCGTCGCCTCCACTGCGGCGACCCATCCCAGCGCGGAGCGGCGCTTAAATCCGGCGCCGATCAAAAGGCTGCCAAGCGCCAGGCCTTCAGGAACCTTGTGGATGCAGAGCGCGGAGAACAGCGACCATTTTGTCACATCTGTTGCGGGAGTTTCTCCTTGAATACCCAAAGCCAAACCGTCGGTGGTGCTATGAATCGCCAGCGCGACGATCAACGCGGTTGCAATCTCGCTAAAATGTCGGGTCGCGTCCGCGTCGAAATGGCTGGCCGCGCAAGCAGGGCACACATGGTGAACATGCTTGCTGATGAAAAGAAAAAGCGCGTATCCCACAATCAACGCCAGCACCACGCTCCACCACGAACAGGCGGCCAGGCTCTCCGGCAAAATGGCAAAAAGCGTTACGCCTAGCAGGGTTCCCGCAGCGAAACTAATTAGCCCGCAGAGCTGCTTGTGTTCCAGGTGAAGCGACGTGCTGATCCATCCGCCGGCAAGGGCGAAAGCATAAGCCGCAATGACCTGCCAGAGCGTGTTCGCCATTCAGGGGTTTGCGACCGATGCGTGGTCTTCGCGGCAGTGGTGCGTCTCGATCGTAACGTGGACCAACTCGTGATGCCCGCGCAGCAACGCACGATAAGAATCGCAGCTCTTTGGCTCATGCGCGACGATCGAAATCATCGCCGCATATTTTCCGATGCCGACCTGCCAGACATGCAGATCGGTCACCAGCGAATCGCCATCGTCCTCTACCGCCCGACGAATTTCATCAGGCAAATCCGATGAAGCCGGCGTGCGATCCAGCAGGATGCCGCTCGTATCGCGCAACAGCGTGTAAGCCCATGAGAAAACAACACCGCTTCCGACAATTCCCACCGCCGGATCGAGCCATGCCCAGCCGAAGAATTTACCGCCGGTTAATGCTGTAATCGCAAGCACGGAAGTAAACGCATCGGCAAGCACGTGCAGATACGCTGCGCGCAGATTTAAATCATGGTGATGTGCGCTGCCGCCATCATGTTCGTGGTGGCGATCGGCCAATAGCAGCGCGCAGCCCAAATTCACAAGCAAACCAAGGCAGGCGATGCCGATGGCTTCATCGAAATGAATTTCCAGCGGTACAAAAAGCCGATGGACCGATTCTCCCGCCATCAGGAATGCCACAATCGCGAGCACGACCGCGCTGGTGAATCCGCCCAGCACACCGATTTTTCCCGTGCCGAAACTGAAGCGCGCATTGCCGGCTTGTGTTCGGGCGAAATAATACGCCGCGGCCGTGATGAGAAATGCCACGACATGAGTGCTCATGTGCCAGCCGTCGGCCAGCAACGCCATCGAGTGCGACATTACTCCGACGACGATCTCGACAACCATCATCGCGGCTGTAATCCCGATCACAATCCGCGTGCGCCGTTCTGCATGCGAAAAATCCGGAACGAAATCGTGCCTTTTGCGAAATCGCGAGTGATCGGTCCGATGCATCTTGATTCAAAATAGCGCGATCCCGCATAACGGCCAACGTGCTCTATTATTGGAACGCGGCAGGCCACTGCCGCAGGCCAAAACGTCGCCGTTTTTTCCAGCGTATGTGGTTCGCTTGTCTCGCAACTGCGGGAGAGTGCTACGTTTCTGCGCCGCTTTTCGGTTTTAAAATGTCGTTCGCAAGCCGACAACCACACCACGGCCGGGCAAGGGCAATACCTCTTTCAGAAATGAAAGATGATCGCGCGCCTCGGCGTTCAACAGATTTGTGCCGCGCAGATAAAGATAATTGTAGGTGCGTCCCCACTGAAATTTGTAGCCTACGCTGGCGTTTAAAAAAGTGTAGCCTGCCGTAGGTGTTTCAAACTCGGCAACGCGATTCTGGGCGTCAACCCGCCAGCCTTCGATGCTCGCCAGCCAATGTTTGCTCTCATAATTTAGCGAGATGCCATAGCGAAAGGGAGTGATGCGTGGCAGCGGTTCGCCGCTGCCGTCTTCGGCGTGAACATAATCTGCTTGCAGCCGCAGATAGAGGTCGTTGGGATTCTTTTGCGGGGTCTCTTCCCCTCCCGTAATCAAGTTCTTGACCGACTTTGAATCGGACGGCTCGCTTGCCCGTGTGATTTCCAAGGGCAACAGATGAAAGTCCACACGGCCTTCGCCGCCATAAAAAGTCGCCTTTTTCGGCGTGTAGATATAAACAGGCAGATTATCCTCGATCTGGCCGGTCGCGGTAAAATCAATGAATCCATCGTAGCTGGTATAAAAACCGCTAACGAACCCAGTGAGACGGCCGGCAGTCCTTCGGAGGCTCAGATCTACACTACGGTTAATTTCGACGTCGAGATTCGGATCGCCGATGATGAATTGGAACGTGGCATCATGCGGACCGCGCGCGAAAAGTTCCTCTGCCGTCGGCGCACGTTGCGAGTAGGTGAGATTTAGCGCGAGTTGCCAGTCCCTGGCAAAATCGTAAATGGCACCGGCAGCAGCGCTGATCGGCAAGAACTCCTGGTCTTTCTGGCTTGGTGAAGTGAGCGATGTCAGTTCGGGGTTGCTCGAGTCGATGCTGACGTTGTCATACTCGAGGCGTGCACCAAATTGAACTCGCACGGGATTGAGCTTCACTTCTTCGAACACAAATCCCGCTACTGTCGACGTTTGGGTAGGTTGCAGGAACGCTTCTTCGCCGAGAACGGAAAGGTCCTTGTAAAAGATCTGCGAGCCGATCGAGCCTTCGAACAGGCCAATAGGTTTATGCACCAGCTCGATGCGCGAATCGACACCGTTCGTCTTGAACGTCGCACCGAGCTTGTTGTTATCCAGCTCGTCGTGTTTGTAATCGGTATAGACAAATTTCAAATTCGCGACTGAAAGCCATGGCAACGGATCCACAATTGAGCTGCGCACGTTGTACTGGTCCTTGCGCACATTGAGGTGCACACGCGGAGGTGGAACTCCCGGTTCATCCACCTCGGGATCATCAGGGACGCCGTATTCTGAGAGAAATCGCGTGTATGATGCACCGATATAACCCTTGTTCCAGACATACGACACACCGATCCCGAAATCTTTTGTTTTGATGAAGGTGTTTGGTACGAATCCAAATGGGTCGCCGCCAAAACCATCGTTGTGCCGCTGCTCTTTCGTGAGTTGGCTGCGAATCCGTTCATCGAGAGCAAAGCCCGGGACATGCCGGTCATCTGCGTAAAGAAGCGAACCTTCGGCATGAATCACAAAATGCTGAAAAGGCGAAAGCGTTAGCGCCATTGCTCCGGCACGCTCCAGATCGTTGCTGTTGAATCGGTCATCGACTTCGCCACTGAGCCGTTCGGCCGGCTGTTCCACCGGAATGAGATTGTCAGTTATATTGACGACGCCGCCAATGGCGCCTGAACCGTACAGGATCGTTGCCGGCCCGCGCACGACTTCGATGCTCTGGCTTAGCAATGTGCTGACGCTGGGCGCGTGATCAGGACTCAAATTTGAGACATCGAAAACTTCCGTTCCGTTATTGAGAACGCGAACACGATTATCGGCCTGCCCTCGAATCACCGGGCGACTCGCGCCGCCAGTGAAATCGCTTCCACCGACCCCCGGTTGCCTCGCGAGCGTATCGCCCAGCGTGGGCTCGGTATGTAATTTCAAATTATCCTCGGAAAGAATCGTAACTGACTGGGCTTTATCGGTCTCACTGCTCTCGATTTCGCCACCGCTCACCACGACGCCTGCGACCTCTGCTACGCCGGGCTGAGATGACGATGTGGTCGGTGATGTCGGTAACGCGTCCTGCGCACTCGCCATTTTTTGCAGGAGAAAAATTAAACTCCCTGCAAGTAAAACATTTTTCATGAAATTCGTTTTGCAATTTGGTTGTTAACATTGAGTGAATTGAGGTGCGGGCTTGACGATGTACGCAAAGCCGCTCGATACGGGGTCGGTTGCAGGGCTCCGCCGCGGCGGACGCCAATTCGTTAGGCGAGAGTCGGAGACGCCCTACACGTGCAGCGCGGGCGGCGCGTGCGCGAAGATGTGCGTGTTTAGGCAGAGTGGCTCAATCCACGTGGAAATGAGCGGCGCGCTTACCGGGAAACGAATGTTGTACCGAGGCGCACAGACTAGCGGCAGCTGAGCCATATGCTCACAACTACCTGAAGCCATCAGCGTGATTGCACAAACGTGCTCAGTGCCATTCGCATCGGCATGAATGCGCGCATGCAACTGCGGTGAGGCGCTGCCGACAACTGTCCACGCGAACGCCGCGAAAATAACAGCCGCGACAAGAGCGCATGCGCAACGGTGTGAGCGCGTGAACCTGTTCATCGCGCAGCGATCTTCAAACAGCACACCGCGATGAGCAAGCAATTTTCCAGGGAGCAGTCGCTGCGGCTTCGCTGTGTCTATTTCTGAACAGAATTATTTAGTCGCTCTTTTTTACCGGCTGCCATCACTCGCCTCTGAAAAGCGACGCCATGCTGCGAGCCCGATGCTTTTTTGGCTGCCGCGCGCTTGCGCACAAACTGCGCATATTTCGTGTTCTCGTAGTATCGGTCCTGATCCGAAGGGACGAGATTCCAACGGAGATGTCCAAAATGACGCCAGCAGTCGAGGATCATCCCGCGATCAAACGGCTGTCCTTTGGCGGTCACGACCAGACAGTTGTTCTCCATCCATGTGCCGGCGCGCGATTCGCCCCAATGAAGTTCGAGAGTTTTGAGCTTGAGCACATCCAGCGCGACCAGCAGGTCCGCCGACCAGTGATAACAATATCCGCGCTTTTTGATGCCATGATAAACCAGGAAATTGTTGAAAATTGGCGTCCCAAACATTCGATACTCCCCACGTAGTTGCGCGACCGTGGCGTACGCGCAGTCCGCCAAAAGTTTCGCTTCATTCCGATCCACTTTCCGCGAAAGCGCCGCAAGGTGGTTCGCCAAGGCTTCAGCTTTGGCTGAATCCTTCGTTGGTATTTCGAAACGCTGCCGTTGTTGTTCGGCGGCAACAGCCTTGGCCGAAACTGCGATAATTAGAATAGCGAGACAATTGATCGCCCTCTGTTGTGTCCGTCGTTTACAGCCGCGCAACCCTCCCGCGCGCTCGGGGCCCTGATCGGTTTCAACTCTCGGCGGCATTACAAAACTGTTCGATAAAACGTCGTCTTTTGTGGGTATGAGCCCGCAAAACTGCCACGCAATTTTTGCAAAGCAAAAGCCAATAAACGCCCAGCCCTGCAACAGCATCCCCTTAGTCTGAAACAGACTAGGAGCCATTCAATGAGACCGACTTTGTTGCTAAATGACGAGCCTGAAACGGCGAGACTGATGTTGAACAACGTTACGTCTGTCAACTCAGCAGTCCGCGAGAATAAGGCACGCACCAGCTGCACTTGCGACCGATGGGGTCATCCATGTCCGCGGGCGACATCCAGCACAACCTTGCACCCGAACCGGGGTCTTCAATTTCATCAATGAGGAGTAATAAATGGAATACCTGATCGTATTCAGTGTCGGAGCGATGATGAGTGCGTACGTCTGGACCATCGCTGTCTGCCTGCGAAACGCGTAACCCGCCATAAGGCGCGCACACTAAACTTCTTAGCACGCTCCGGGCGGTGCCGAGCGCGCCATGAATCATGCGCTGATCACCGCGCTGCGAGCGACCCGGAGCTCGCGATGAAGCACGGCAGTTCCCTTTCCGGGAGCTACAGGAATGCGCAATGGATCGCAATCAGCGCCCAGAGCAGCAGCACGAGCACCGCGTGTCGGTGGCCTTATACTAACCGCCGTCGCAGGAAACACTGGTCCGGATCGCAACTGATGTGCCCGCCATTTTTATCAATTCACAGTTGCCCTGCAAAACGTCTATCCTCTGTCGTGAAGCCGGAGTGATCCAGTCAAACCCAACAAGCAATGGAATTTCTAGGTTTTCTTATAATCGGTTTAGTTATCGCGATTCTCGTTCTGCCTTGTATCGCTCTAGCGAAGGCAAGCCGCGCAAAACGCAGCGTTGACGATCTCGCCAGGCGATTGTCATCACTCGAAAACGAATTGCGTAACTTGCGACCCCGAAGGGTTTCAGCTGTGCAGTCCGGAGCGTCTGCGGCGGCGCCTGAGCCAAGAGTGGAAGCCGTTCCACAATCAATCCCGCCGATAACCCCTGTTCCCGTCGCACCCCAGCCGGCAGCAAAGCCGCCACCAATTCCGCGAGAATTTCTCGAACCGACTGCTCCTCAAATCGCGAGATCAGGTAAACCGCCGATTAACTGGGAGCAGTTCATGGGTGCAAAACTTTTTGCGTGGATCGGCGGCCTGGCGCTTTTCCTTGGCGTGGCGTTTTTCGTAAAATATTCATTCGAGCACAACCTCATCCCGCCGGTGTTGCGGGTAGCGATCGGGTTCATTATCGGCACCGGTCTCGTCGTTGGGGGTGTGCTCCTGAAACGCAAAGAAACGGCCGTCACAGCGCAGACACTGTGCGCGACGGGCATCCTGGTGCTCTACGCAGTGACATTCGCGTGTCGGTCGTACTATCACTTCGCATTCTTCGGTCTCATTCCGACTTTTTTCTTGATGACGTTGATCACAGCGGTCGCCTTTCTATTGGCGGTTCGCTTGAATGCGATCGTCGTCGCGGTGCTCGGAATTGCTGGCGGTTTTCTCACGCCGATATTGCTTTCAACGGGCCAGGACAATCCGGTCGGACTTTTCGGTTACATCGCGCTGCTGGATATCGGGTTACTCGCCGTCGCGCAACGACAGCGCTGGAACGTGCTTGCCATTTTGGGCGCTATTGGAACTGCGCTAATGGAATTCGCCTGGTCTGCAGCGGTCTTTGTTCCCGAAAAATATTTTGCCGGCAACAAAGTTCTCATTTTTATGGCGGTGTTTGCCGGATTCCAGGGGTTGTTTGTGGCGGCGACCGCATGGGCAAATCGCACCGGAAAAACGAACCGCGAACTTTTCGGCTGTGCAATCGCCCTTGGTTTCGTTGCGCTGTTCTCCGCGTTTTACCTGCTCTCTTTCCCTACGCTGGCGCATCGGCCAGCGTTGCTATTCGGCTACCTGTTTATTGTCGATCTTGGTTTGCTTGTGCTGACGCTGCTCGAAACCAGCTTCGTAGCCGTTCAAGCTTTCACCGGAGTCGCGGCGTTCGTTTTTCTTGGCATGTGGACCAGCAATTACCTAACGAACAGCCGCCTTTATACCGCGCTGGTCTTCTATTTTGTCTTTACGCTTTTCCATACCGCGATTCCGCTGGCCCTCCAGCGCCTGCGCAAAATCAAGATCCCATGGTGGAGCAACGTTTTCCCCGCTCTGGCACTGCTTCTGGTGTTGATGCCGATTTTACAGCTCAGCCAGCCTTCGATCCTGGTCTGGCCTTTTGTATTAATTGTTGATCTGCTCGCGATCGTTCTCGCTTTGGCAACCGCGTCGCTGCTTCCCATTCTCGCGGTACTTCTGCTAACGGTTGTAGCGTTGGGCGCGTCGCTCCTTCGCATTCCGGAGGAACTCACCGGATTGCCGACGGGACTCTGCCTCCTCGGCACCTTCGCGATTTTCTTTCAAGCCACTGCGGGTTGGGCCAGTCGGCGTCTGACCACCGCAGGAACTCGCGCGCCAAGGCTCTTTGGCAGCATTGACGACCCAGCAAATCTCTCGGTTCAACTCCCTGCGCTCTCGGCGACGCTACCGTTTCTGCTGCTCATCATGGTGACGCTGCGGTTACCGCTGGCGAATCCATCTCCCCTATTCGGTCTGGCGTTGTTGATGGTCGTTTTGCTCCTCGGAATGAGCGTAATTTTTTCTCTCGATCTGCTCCCCGCGGTCGCGCTCATCTCCGTGCTTGCGCTTGAGCATGCATGGCATTTCGAACATTTCGATCCCACCCGTGCCGCGCTGCCGCTGATTTGGTATCTCGGCTTCTATGCATTGTTCACGATCTTTCCGTTCCTGTTCGAAAAGAAGTTTGCAGGTAAAACTGCGCCGTGGGCGGCAGCAGCCCTCGCCGGTCCGTTGTATTTCTATCTGGTATTCAACCTGATTCGCTCTGCGTACCCCAACATGGTTCCCGGTCTGGTGCCGGCTGCATTTGGTTTACCGTCGCTACTTGGTTTGTGGGTGCTGCTTAAACGCGCCCCAGTCACAAACGCTGCACGCGATGCGCGTCTTGCGTTGTTCGGTGGCGCCACGCTGTTTTTCATTACGCTGATCTTCCCCATCGAGTTTGAGCGACAATGGATCACGGTGGGCTGGGCGCTGGAGGGCGCAGCGCTTTGCTGGCTTTTTCGCCGTATACCGCATCCGGGTTTGCGGCTCACCGGGGTCGCATTGCTGGTGATCGTTTTCGTACGGCTCGCACTCAATCCGGCCGTGCTCAGCTATCATTCGCGCGCCGCGTTTCCAATTCTTAACTGGTATCTTTACACCTATGGAATCGCGACGGCATGCCTGTTCGGTGCCGGACGATTGCTCGCACCCCCATGCAATCTGGTTCTCGGTCGAAATGTGCGACCGCTACTGTACACACTGGCTACCGTGCTGGCTTTTTTCATCGTCAATATCGAGATCGCGGATTACTTCAGCACTCCGGGCGCAGCTGCGTTGACGTTTCAATTCTCGGGAAATTTTGCGCGCGACATGAGCTATAGCATCGCCTGGGCGTTATTCGCGCTATTGCTGCTTATTGTTGGCATGCAAAAACAAACCGCGCCCGCGCGCTACGCCGGTCTTGCCTTGCTCGGCGTGACTATCGTGAAGCTCTTCTTTCACGATCTCTCTCAGCTTGATCAACTCTATCGCATCGGCGCGTTCATTGCGGTCGCTGTGATCGCGATTCTCGCATCGTTTCTGTATCAGCGGTTCCTTGCTGCAGCAGAGAAGAACAATGAGGCGAAATCTGCGGTTTCAACCGCTCCTTAACTCCCAAGCGGTAACCGCAAAAATGAGGTGGCTCCTTATCGTCCTGGCGACACTGATCGCCGCAGGTGTCATCTGTATTCTTTTTGTTGGATGGCTGCTCGCGCATCCGGTGCAAATGCGAATCGGAGATCCTCCCGCCGATCTGAACGCTCAACCAATCAGCTTTATGAGCGATTCGGGGGCAAAAGTCCATGCCTGGTGGTGTCCGGGCAAAAATGGTGATGGTGCCGTGCTGCTGCTTCCCGGAGTTCGCGCGAATCGTTTGAGCATGATTGATCGCGCGCGATTTTTGCACCATGCCGGTTATTCGGTTTTGCTGATTGATTTTCAGGCAACCGGCGAAACCAAAGGCGATTACATCACGTTCGGTTGGAAAGAGAGTCGTGACGTACTTGCCGCGATCAACTTTGTTCACCAGGTCGATCCAAATTCTCGCGTAGCGATTATTGGTAGTTCTTTAGGTGGCGCGGCTGCGCTCCTGGCAATTCCGCCGCTGAAAGTCGATGCGCTTGTTCTCGAGGAAGTCTATCCCACCATTGAAATCGCCACGCGAAATCGGATGGAGAATTACCTCGGAGTCTTCGGGCGAATGCTGACGCCCCTCCTGCTAAAGCAATTACAATGGCGACTTGGTGTTTCCGCTTCGGAATTGCGACCCGTTGATCACATCGCCAACGTCGAATGCCCAGTGTTTATCATAAGCGGAGACAAAGACAGGAACACCAGACCGGCCGACACACGCATACTTATGGCGCATGCACAAACTCCGAAAGAAGTTTGGTTAGTGCCCGACGCGGGACACGTTGACCTGCATCGAGCGGCTCAACAGGAATATGAAAAGCGAGTCCTGGCTTTCCTGTCGAAAGTGAAACAATCGCCAGCGAAACCACGAGCCCAGCCGCGGAACTGAAGAAGAGCCAAATTGTTAACGTGTTCGCGCAGGCGGTCTGTTCGAGCACAGAAACAATGGCCCTGTTCCAGTTTACGCGACGACCATCACGTGATTTCGAATATCTCAAACTGATTGGCAATACCACGCAGGGACCGCTGTTGAGCTGTGGGCTCGACGCCGCTGGCCCGTAAGAGTTTCGATGCTTCGCTGTGCTCGACGACCTCGCGTGTGACAAGGATCGAACGCGTGTTCGCAAGGCCTTGAACGCGCGAAGCGATGTTCACGGTCTGCCCAAAATAATCCTGTCGGTCGTTGAGCGAGACAGCGAGACATGGTCCCTGGTGAATCCCGATTTTCAAAACTAACTCTTCATTTAGCTCTTTCAAAGCGTCGCGCATTCGAAGGGCCGCAGACATGGCGCGTTCCGGCGTCGGGAAGGTTGCCATCACCGCATCCCCGATGGTTTTCACCACCGCACCGCCTTCCGCTGCGATGATTTCGTTGAGCAACCGGAAGTGCGCACGCACCAGATCGTACGCGACCAGATCGCCTACACGCTCGTAAAGTTCGGTCGAACCTTTGAGATCAGTGAAGAGAAACGTCAGGCTCGTGATCTTGAGTCGCTGATCTACTGCGACGGTGTCAGTGCGATAGATATCACGAAATGTTTGATTGCTCAGCAGACGTTTCGCCGTGAGAAACGGTCGCCGTCTTCCCAACAGATGATGCAGCTTGTCATTTGCGATCCAGAGCGCGGGCAACGTCCGCCGCGTAGACCGATTCTCGAGGAAAATGCGCACCGGTCCGGGCCGCATCTGTGTCGTTGCGGTCGGCGTCTGATCGTTGGTCATTACGAAGGAAAGTGATTGTTGTTCCCGGGTCGGCTCTCCTTTTACGTCGATAAAGTGCGCCAGATGGACGACTGGGTCGAAAATGATCACGAACTCTTTTGGTAATTGCAGGGGCAGCACGACTTTTTCGCCGGGCGGCAGTTCGACCCTGTCGAGTGTGATTTCCTCTACGAGTTTGGCCAGCTCTTCGTCGTCCGGCAGGTCGACGCCCGAACTCCAAAATACCTGTCTGAAATACTGGATCCAGGGCAACGTGTCGGGCGCGTGCGCCGCGATCTTACGTACGCGCGGGCTGACCGTGAATGTGACTTCGACCATTTCATCCAGGGTCGGCTCGTAACCACAGGCGCAAAGCGCGCAGCTGTATTCGTCTTGATTCACAGTTTTCAGCGTTTCGCCAGTCTCGAGAACGCCGCCGCATCCGGGACAAAGGATGTTCCAGGCGAGATCGAATAATCCGAGCTGCGAAGCGTACAAAAAACCAGCGATCACATCTTCTTCATTCAGACGCTGACGGGCCGCAAAAGCCAACGCGTTGATGCGGGAAAGCTCCGAATCCAACCCGCGATCGATGAGCTTCTCAATAGCGCGGGCTACTTCCGGTTTCGCCGATTCACCCAGAGCGCTGTAAACCGCTTTCTGTTCCGTGGAGGATTGCACAGCCTCACCATAACTATGATCAAGAACCATAAAAGTCGCAGTCGTGCTTCAGGAATTCCAAAATTTTCGTATCGTTTCCCTGTCTCGAATAAATGTGCGGCTAAAAATTTTCCCTCCGCCCTGGCGTCTCCTGGCAATCGGCGTCGTATATTTGGCCGTGATCTTTTTCGGTCATCTGGCGGACCATTTGATTCTTTTTCCTACAACGGCGCCCATCGACGCCCGTGGCGCTGTTCGCAAAACGATTGCGTTCGAGAGCGGCGATCTGGAAATCTGGACGGCACAATCGCACCGAACGCGGCGACAGGGTTTCGCCAATCTTTTCATTTTGCATTTTTACGGCAACGCGGACCGCGCCGATCGCTGGGTGGCTGATGAGGCGGAAATGTGGAACGATCGCGCCGTCGAAATCCGGGGAATGAATTATCCCGGATTCGGGCGCAGCACGGGGCCGGCCCGCCTTTCAAAAATGGGACCTGCGGCGCTCGCGGCTTTTGATGAATTAAAGAGTAATGCAGGAGATCGACCCATCGTGCTATTCGGCGCAAGCATCGGAACGGCTGCTGCGCTCCACGTGGCGGCGTCCCGGCCCGGTGAGATTGCCGGATTAATTTTGCACAATCCGCCGCCGTTACGCGAAATGATTCTGCGCCATTTCGGGTGGTGGAACCTGTGGCTGCTGGCAGGTCCAGTCGCATTGCAGATCCCGCGAGATCTGCGACAGTATTGCAAACGCAAAGAAGAGTCGCGCGCCAGCGATTTTTTTGCTGGCGGAAAAGGATGAAATGGTTGCGCCTCGATTTCACCGGCTGGTGGTCGATGCGTACGCAGGAGAAAAGCGCACGATCATGTTGCGCGGCGCCTATCATAACGATCCGATTGAAGGCGAGGCGCTAAAAGAATTGAATGATGCGCTAGGGTGGTTGTTAGGGAAGGCGAGTCCTCGTTAATTCCTGGCTCGCGGTGTCGTGTTTCCGCGGAGCACAGGCTGCCAGTCTGTGGTTGCCGGCAACCCTGCCGGCAACATTTTGTCACGAGTAATTTCGATTCGCGCTCGAATCTCTCCCCGTCTCGGCAAGCTGCCGAGACCTGCAGGCTGGCAGCCTGCGCTCCCCGGAAACTGGCTCGCGCCATTTGCCGCTCGATTTCAGCGCTCGGATCGCCTTAAGCTCGCCGCGTCATGCAGAACGCACAAAACCTGATGAGCAGCTTCGAGTTCATCGCGGCGCTCATGTCCATCATCATTGGTCTGGGTGTGACCAACCTGCTCGCAGGAGCGGGGCGCGCGTTCTACCGCCGCAGAGAGAACCCGCTGGATGAGGTTCATATTGTCCTGACGCTCGCGACACTGCTGCTACTGATTTTGCAGTGGTGGGTGACATTCAAGTGGAACACCGAAATCACATGGAGCTTCGATAAATTTCTCGTGCTGATCGTTTGGACGATCACGCTTTACATGCTCACCGTTTTCCTTTACCCGCCAGATTTATCCGAAGCAGAAGAACACCAGCGCCGCTTTCAACGTAACCGTACGGGTTATTACTCAGCGTTTATCGCCATGTGTTTTCTCGACATCGCGCAAACAGCAATCCATGGAGATCTGTTTCACCCCATTTGGTACATTCCCTTCATCGGCCAATACGCGGTGCTGGCTGCTGCCGGCCTCATCGTTCATCGGCGCGGCTACGATCGATTTTTCGCCTGGTACCAGCTGACCACATTGTTAATCTGGGCACTTCTGGTGCGAAGATACCTTGTGGGAACCGCGATGACACCCTAGGCGGGTGCCGCCCTTCACTGCTCGATGGGCACCCATTCGTTGCCCGCGCGCGAGTCGGCGACGGCTTGCACCACACGCATGTAGCGAAGGCCATCTTCGAAATTCGGATGAGGAAGCACGCGTCCCTTGGATTTCACAGCGGCAAGAAAATCTTCCTCCACGCGCCATTCGCCTTCCAGTTCCGGCGGAGGATCGACCACGTGCAATGCGCGGTCGCCGACCCTGCCCGCACGCATGACATCGGAAGCGAAATCATACGTGAGCGTCCCGGCATCCCCGTAAATTTCCAATCGATCTCCTTGTGCCAGCGCATCAATACCGCTGAATTCCAACACTCCTTCCGCCCCGTTTTCGAAGCTGCATAATACCGTCAGCAAATCGGGGATGACCACGTCGTACGCGTTGCGAAGGGGAAGAAGGACTTTGCTACGTGCAAACACACCTGTGATATCGCCAAGCCAGCGCTGCAAAACCTCGACGTAAATTCCCAGCGTGAGAGTGTTGAGGCCGCTGATTTCAACCTTTTGCCGCCAATGCGCCGGCGCGTCGGGGTCCAAATAATTGCCGTGGAAACTCTGCAGCCGGACATGATGCGGCTGGCCAATATAATTCTCGGCTAAAATCTTTTTCACCATCAAATCACCCTTCAACCCGAACGGCGGCGGACAAAGCATCGTCGCCAACTCGGGATATCGCTTCGACGTGGCGAGCATTTCCTCTGCTTCCGTCAGGTCCATCGACATGCGCGCCTGGCAAAACACGTGTTTTCCCGCCTCAAGCGCGGAGATCGTCACGGCCGAATGCATGTAAGGCGTGGTGCCGATCCAGATGATGTCGATATTCGGCGAGGCAACCAGCTCCACCCAGTCCCGCATAGGCAGCGCCGATAGCGAATGCTCGCGGCAAAATCTTTCCGAGCTTTCGTACGTGGAATTCGAAACAGCGACGATCTCGACATCGGGATTTTTCTTTAAAGCTGGCAAGTGACGGGTGCTAACGATGTTGCCTGCTCCGACAATACCGATCCGCAGTTTATGGTTATTTTTGTGCATTAGGTTCGTCCGATGATCGGTCCTGCAAAGTCGAATGGCTGTAGTGGGAGCTAGCTTTGACCGTTTGGAAGACTTTCGCGTTCAACTCGTTTTCTAAAACTCAGCCGTTGGGACGGATGGCCGAACCAGCCCGCTCCCAGTGCTGGGGCGCGCCGGGCGGTCACGCGCTCCCAAATCGCGGGTAAATTAGTTTGCCTCCGAATGATCCGCTTGACCCGTGCGTCGAGAGACGCCACCTTACGCGACTTTTCGCGACATGAAAGTTTGTCACATTACAGGATCACGAGCAACGCGCGGCAGCGTCATTCACCGGCGCGGTTTGGCCAAGAAAAAAGGCGGCGTAGGCCGGCACATTACGAAAATGGTGCCCCGCATTTTCGCGCCCAACCTCCATCGTCAGCGCATTTGGGTGCCGGAGCTCAAAAAGTTTGTGCGTGTACGTGTCACGGCACGCGGTCTCAAGACGATCAATAAACAGGGCGCTTACAAGGCCCTTAAGAAGGCTGGCGCCATCTAGAATAGATCGCTGGCGTCTAAAGCCGACGCCACAACCTAAGATTCTGGCCAGGTGAGCTGCAGAGGCCAGAACGTTGCAACAACGTTCGTGTCCAGGGCGTGGTTCGCCTGCTCACTGTTCACCGCGACGCGCGTCCTCGTACCCTCCTGCGGCTTGGATTTCGTCCGTGGCAGATCAAGTGATCCGTCGTTAAATTCGATCACGTACCCCTCATTGATCAGCCAACGCAGGTCGGACGCCAGCGCCAGTCGTTTCGGCTCTGTTTCTTCGCTCGCACCATCCCCGGTTAGTTTTTCGAAAAGCTGCTTCCGATTGATAGCGCCGATAGCCGACACTGCTTCTAAAATTGCGTTCACCGACGATGACACTCCTGCCTGTTCGTGAACAAAAGCGCGCCCACGAATCGGCGACACAAACAACATGCCACGCCGGTGACGGAAAACGTGCAGCGCACTTTGCCGAAATCGACCGGCCAATTCCTGCATCATATTTGAGGGTGAGCGGGTCTCACGAGCCCATGTCTGCTCGATTTCCCGATTCAGTATTCGGTCGGGCAAACCCCGGCTCGAAGCGCCCCCGATTGTCGCGTCCTTCACCGTGCGGATTAATCCCGGACAGTACTGCGAGCGAAAATGGCGTTCTGTTTCTACAGCGGACGAAAACGTCAGGGGATTTTCTTCCCGGAGGGTCGTGTAAGTTGTTACCTTCCTCGCTTCTTCTTTCCAACGTTCGACCAAGGCCGCGTCGCTTACGATTTCGATTTGCCGCTGATAATCGGCAAAACTCATGCGCCGGCTAAAACGCTGCTCGAACAAGCTGCGCAGCTGCGGCTGGTACGTGTGGTAATTCGTAGGACCCAGAAGCGTTCCGCTCAACCGGCATCGCGCCACGTTCGAGAAATTTCCCTTAATCGGCTCATTCTCAATGACGTCGATCTGGTAGTAGTCGTGGTGAGCCAATCGAAATGCGTTTCGTTCGAGGAATTCCCGGTCTACAGATACAACGCCGCCCTCGCCAAGCTCGTAAAGGGGTGTTTCCGCCTTTGCCGTCAGACGAACTTCATAGCGCCCTGGTTTTTCCAAAAACAAACGGGCCAGGGCAAAGAGCGAATACGCGACGGATCCGGACTTGATCTGAGTAACGACATTTTCAAACACGCTCTGACGCGGAAGAAAACGGATAATGATCTCCAACGGTTTCGGAGGGGCGGAGTGCACCGGCCGGTCCGGAGATCGGCGATTTTTCCCTTGATCAGAGCCACGTCGGGGATCGGTCCGACTTTTGGACATTCGACCACCGTGACGCCCGTCCGGCCTGGATCTTGCACCTTGTTTGTCTCTTCGCGGTTGCCCGGGTCGAATTCTTCGATCTTTGTGTCGGCCATCGCGCTCGCGACTGCGCTGCTCCGGGTCCGTTTCCGGTGTGTACTGGTCATAATGGTTCGGTTTGCCAGGTTCTTTCACCCATGCAGGCAGAAACTTTAGGTCAAGCAGATCGGAAGGCTCGACTGGCGGAGCGCTCATGAGTTTCATCTACTCGAACGGCTACCGGAAGCAAACGGGAAGGTGTGACGATTAATGCGTCCTCACCCTGCGGCATAACGGTTCCCGAAAATGATTGACATCCTGCTTAATTCATTTACTTGCGATGCTGTGCCCGGGCTGTCCGGCAGCCGCTGGAATTAACCCCGCGCCAGTAACACCAACCTAACAAATTTTATGGCGGAAAAATCGATCGAAGAGAAGGTCAAGGACATCATTGTCGAGCAACTCGGCGTGAACCCGGAGCAGGTCACGCCGCAAGCGTCTTTCATCGAAGATCTAGGGGCCGACTCGCTGGACATCGTTGAACTGGTGATGGCGTTCGAGGAAGAATTTGGGGTCGAAGTGCCGGACGAAGAGGCCGAAAAATTGCAGACCGTGCAGCAGGTGATCGATTACATCAAAGGTAAAACAAAACAGCAGTAGCTTCGCGCATCCTAGCGCCGGTTAAACCAGAGGCCGAACGAAACCCCGACGCGCCACGTCAGCGTCCGTACGGCCCCCACGCGCGGTACCACCACGATCGGCATCTATTAGGTCTTTCCTGCCCGCGACACCAGATCCTTCTTTCGCACCCATACGAAGCCGTCGCCCTTCGAGAGAACGGCCACATCGACGTCCCCCCCTACCGTTTCCTCCTCATTCGCCGACATCCTAGCCCTGAACGCCGTGAGGCTTATCAGCGATTCTGCTAGGGCGGAGAGGTCGTTCAGAGGAAGAGCAGCAACGGCCTCGATCAACGGGCCCGTATATTCACTACGAATCTGTCCTTCGAGCTCTTCCTTAAACGCTCGTTCCAATTTATTGGTCTGTTTTCGACTCTCCTCTTCATTGTCCAGCTTAAGGAGGCTGCGAACGGTAGATCCAAAGATTTCAACGATCTTTGTACTAATCGACGGAAAGATGCCCCGGTAAAACAAATCTATCATCTGTCTCTGGGCCACAGGAACCACCGCTGCATCATTGTCATAAGTGATTGAACACTCCTCGAACTTAGCACACCGAAGCCGTCCACTGACGACGCTCGCAAGATGATAGTGAATAAGCTGCGGGAACGCGTCATTTTCGCCGAATCCTGCAACGACGACTCCAGATTTCTCATCCGGAAGAAACCACTCCTTCGTGTACAGCATTTCAACGGTATGCCGAAGGGGGACGCCGAAAAACTCCAGACCGTAGGCGATGTAATCAAATACATCGAGGAGAAGGCCTCCAAGCAGTAGCGGATCATAAGTAGCATCCGACGTTCGCGCCAGGAACGAAGGCGTTTGCTAACGCACACACCTTAGAACACGTCGGTTGCGAACCCTCGTGACACGTTCACACTAATGGGCGTGGAGTTAACGATTCTGCAGCGGCCTCTGTTCCACGTTGGCCAACATCATGTAACCCTGCTCGGGCTGATCGCCTTTGTCGGCTTTTTCGCCGCCGGGCTGATCATTGCGCGTTTTTTACAAAGTCAGATCGTTCGGCGTTTTTTCAGCCGTTTCAAGGTCGACACAAAGTTCATTGCGATCTTAGCGACCATCTTAAGTGTGGCGTCGATTGTGTTTTTCACGGTCACCGCTGTCAATGCCGCGGGAATTCCGCTGGCTTGGACTTCCCCTCTTCCGGCAATCAACTTAAGCCTGGTTCAAATTTTTCTGCTCGTAGGACTATTGATCGCGATTTTCTGGCTATCGTCGGGAACCAAACGTTTTCTTTTTAACCGGCTGCTTGCGCAAAGTGGGCTGGATCGTTCTTTGCAGTACGCCATCGCTCAGGTGGTCAGCAACATCGTGCTGGTGGTCGGCATTTTCTTTGTTCTGGAGAACGCCGGTATTCACCTCGCCGCCTTGGCGGTTTTCGCAGGCGCGGTTGGCGTGGGCCTTGGCTTCGGCCTGCAAAACATTGCCAGTAATTTTATCAGCGGCCTGGTTATTCTCGCCGAGAGACCAATCGCGATCGGTGACCGGGTGGAAGTAGCGGGAATCGCCGGTCAAGTGCAGCATATCCACGCGCGCAGCACAGTCATTCGCACCAACGACAACATTATGATGATTGTGCCGAACTCGAAATTTATCGATTCACCCGTGACAAATTGGACGTACGGCGACCCGCGCGTGCGGTTTAGAATTCCGGTAGGGGTAGCCTACGGCAGCGATGTTAATAAGGTTCGGGATGCGCTGCTCGCGGTCGCGCACGAGAATCCTCGAACCTTAAAAGAACCGGAACCAACTGTCTTTCTCGACCAATTCGGCGACAGCTCGATCGATTTCAAGTTGATGGTCTGGTGCAGTGAAATGAGCGACCGTCCCAGCCGTTACCGCAGCGAGCTCAACTTTGCCATCGTCGAGAAGTTTCACGACGTCGGGATCGAATTTCCGTTTCCCCAGCGTGACGTGCATATTCGCGACGGCGTGCTGAAGGTGGAAACCGTTACAAAGAGCGAAAACACGAACGGTCCAGAGACCACATCGTAAGGCGTCTATGTCAGACGCCATCAGGCAAACTGGCTGATTTCGATGCGGCACACCGATACAATCCGGTTTGCTCACGGAGTTGCGAAGGTCTTGCAGCTGCCTGAGTTGCAAAATTGTGCCGCGTGGTCACTCGCGCTTCGAGAATAAATCCAAAGATCATCGGTACTACGAGATCGTGGAGAAAACGCTGCAGTGCGGATTCGAACATTACTACCTGCTAATCGAAGATAGTTCCGGCAACGTCCGCGCAATTCAGCCAGTTTTCTTTGTGCGGCAAAATCTTGTCGAAGGCGTGCCGGGCAAGCTTCGCACCATCGTCGATGGGATTCGGAAGTTTTTTCCCCGTTTTCTCACCATGCGGGTTCTGATGATTGGCTGCGGAGCCGGCACCGGAGACCTGGGTGCATGCGACGAACAAGACCAGCCATGGCTGACTCGTGCGCTGCAGGCGACTCTGCGAACGTACGCAAGGCAGAACAAAGCTTCCCTGATTGTGTTTAAGGACTTTCCTGAGAAGTATCGATCGGTCCTCGGCTGGCTCCGCTCGAATTACTACACCCGGGTTCCCAGTATGCCGATGACGCGGCTGTCGCTCCGCTACGATAACTGGGACGAATATTTCAGTACGCTCAGTAAGGCCACCCGAAAAGATTTGCGCCGAAAATTTCGTAAGGCTGAGCGCACACCGAAAATTGAGATGGAGGTGGTGAACGACATCACGCCCTTCATCGATGAAATCCTTCCTCTGTATCTGGCGGTTCACGAGCGATCGCCACTGAAATTTGAGACACTGAGCAAGGATTATTTCCGCGAAATTTCGCAGCGCATGCCAGAGCGCGGGCAATTCTTTATCTGGCGACAAGACAATAGAATTATCGCGTTCAGTTTCTGTCTCATCTTTGGGGACGCGATTTATGATGAATGCATCGGTCTTGATTACCGCGTCGCGCTCGATCTGCACCTCTATTTCTACACGCTTCGCGACATTATTTCGTGGGCGTTGGAGCGAGGATTGAAATTCTATTATAGCAACCCGCTCAATTACGAGCCGAAGCTTCATCTGGATTGCGAACTCGTGCCGCTCGATCTTTACGTCATGCACACGAATCCGCTCTTGAATCCGATCTTTCGCCGCGTGATCAGATATCTGGGGCCAACGCGGCACGATCCAGTCTTGAAGCGATTCCCAAACGCAAACCAATTGTGAATTCGGCCGCTACCTTCGTTCGACCTCCTATTGTCATTCCGACCGAAGTGGAGGAATCTCACTTTTCTTTTCCTATCCCCGATTAGCGTGCCAACAGCCATAGATCTCTCGACGTCGCCTCGACATGACAACCAATGTCACAGAAAGACCAACCCAGCAGCGTCCTATCGGCTTTGGCAATCCGTGGCTGCAACTCGGCGTGAGCGTTGCCTGTGTGTTCGTTTCCGAACTCCTTTTGAAACGCGGTGCAAGTGAGGTCGCGGAGCCGAACAGCGCTTTCTCCTGGACGGGTATCAACGGCCTGGCGTCGCCGCTGGTTTGGTGGGCGATTGTTCTTATTATCGCCAGTTTTATCAGCTGGCTTTACGTGCTTCGGTACATTCCCCTGAGCATCGCCTATCCCCTTTCGCGCGTGGTCGACATTCTCGTTCCGCTCGGCTGCTGGATTTTTCTGGGCGAACGGATCTCCGCGTTGCGTTGGTGCGGGATTGCGTTGGTGGTAATCGGATTGGCGCTGGTGGTCAAACCGGTCGCAAAGATGGAGGAGCGTCTATGAGTTTCCTTGCGTTCTTCTTTATCGTTGTTTCTCTCGTCACGTTTGTGGCAGCGCAACTCATTCTCAAGAGAGCGATGGAATTCTCAGCAACAGCCGGTATGCGCAACGCCTACTTCGTCTCACGCGTCGCCATAGGCGTCGCACTGATGACCGTTTCCTTTTTCCTGACTCTCGGTCTGCTTCAGCGTTTCGATCTGAGTTACCTTTATCCGTTTCAAGGCTTGAGCGTTATCTTCATCACGATCCTCGCTGCAGTCGTGTTGAAGGAAAAACTTGGCGTGCGCCTTGCCATCGGCGCGATTTTGATCACGGCGGGAATTGTTCTGGTCTCAATGAGCTAGCATTTCCTATCGGGATCGCGCCAGAGATGGCCAGAGTTTCTCCAAACTCGCCAAATTGGTCGCGGCCGCTTTTTCCAGATTTGGAAGCGCACGCTTCGGGCGATCGAACTCGGCGGCGAAACGTTGCTTCCAACGCGCGTAATGCGGCGGTGAATACGCACCACAAATGTCTCCACCGATAATGCGCGAACATTCGCGTAATTTTCCGAGCGCCCACTCAAGGTCAGCGACTGTAAATTGGCCGCTCTCCCAGTTCGTCACCGCCTCTTCGATACGCAAGGAATCAAGGTCGATCGTGACGTAGACGTTTTCGCTGGCCAGACTCTTTGAGAACTCCCCAAAACGTTCCCGCCAATTATCATGCAGGATCGCGCCCTTGCGCTGTCGATCCTTCACGGGCCGACCGTCTGCCCAGGGATGCACTTCAAGAACGCCGGCGCGTTCGGCCCGGCGATTGCCAAAAATCTGATGAGGCCACCAGCACTCAAAATTTCCGCAGCCCCATACACTTACCTGGCGCACGTGTGGAACTTCCAGTGCACGATTCACCCATGCGCCGCAGGCCCACTTCGGCGGACGTACATCCCAGTCCGGATGATTGTCGAAGGAGACAAGGACGAAAGGTTCCGAAATGGAGCGCAAGCGGAGCGCCGTCAGATGGTGAAAGTCCCCCGATCCGTAGAGCAGGAAGGCTGATGCGAGGTACTTCTCGTGGTCCTGATAGAATTGTTCGATAAGGCGTGGCGGCGCTGAGAAGCGCAACTGCGGTCCCCAGCTCCGCGCGTCAATTACTGGAAGGCCCAGTGCGCCGTCAGGCCACGCGTCGTCGAGATTGAGATGATGAGCCAGACTGGTCAAGAATTACCGGCGGATTGGGAAGATCTGCGCATCGGTAGCCCCGGGGATTCCACAGCTTCGGTGCGCTGGCAGGCGCCAGCGCAACCGGAGCAATTTGGAGGTATGAAAACGAGGTCCCTGCTGCATGAATTCAGGGCCAATCTTTCCGTAAATCGCCGCGGAAATCAATCTGGCTTATACGCTCACGTATTAATGACCGGTGCGCGCAGTTTCCCAGTCACGCGCGATAAGCTAAATGACATGCCACGCAAAACCGCAGCAAAAGAAGCTAAGGCAGCGGAGGAAGAACGTGATTTTATTTGCCTTGTCAGTGACGCGTTCCGCTGTTTCGCGCAGCGTACATCCGTTTTGCTGGGCAGCGCATGGGCTTTTTGCGCCGCCGTTCTTGTAATTGTGGTCTGGCTCGTCACCGGACCGACGTTTCATTACTCCGACACCTGGCAACTAATCATCAACACAGCCACGACTATCATCACTTTCCTCATGGTGTTTTTGATTCAGAACACACAGAATCGTGACGCTAAAGCAATGCACCTTAAGTTGGACGAGCTAATCCGTTCGGCAAAAGGCGCACGCAATCATCTTCTTGATTTGGAAGACCTCTCCGATGAAGCCCTTGGAAAATTGGAAGAACAGTTTCGGCGGTTGGGAAAAAAAACTGACCATAACGGGAGACGGTCTAAGAACGCTCAACCGGGCAAATCATCACGCTGAGATCAAATCGACACCCATGGTGCCCGCGGCTGCTACTTGGTTTGCGCTTTACCCGTCCGCAGGAAAACTTTGCCTGAGGGGCAGAGGCGGAACACTTCGCACCGGCTGCAGTCCGGCTTGCGCGCGTAACAACGGCGGCGCCCATGCCAGATGAGCCAGTGACTCCAGTCTGTCCAATGCTCGCGCGGGACGAGCTTCATTAAATCCAGCTCAATCTTCACCGGATCTTTATGTTTCGTCAGGCCAAGCCGCTGCGACAGGCGGATCACGTGTGTGTCCACAACAATGCCTTCGTTTTTATGAAACGCATTGCCCAGAACGACGTTCGCCGTTTTGCGGCCAACACCCGGCAACGCGCATAACTCCTCCATCGTGTCAGGCACTTTCCCGCCGTGTTTCTCGACGATTTCACGCATCGCGCCACGAATGCTTTTCGCTTTGTTGCGATAAAAGCCCGTGGATTTGATGGTGTTCTCCAATTCGGCACCGGCGCATCCGCATAATCTGTGGCGGTGCGATATTTCCTGAACAGCGCAGGCGTGACCATATTGACGCGTTTGTCCGTCGATTGGGCGGAGAGAATCGTAGCTATCAGGAGCTGCAACGGGTTGCGAAAATCCAGCTCGCAATGGGCCGTTGGATAAATTTTTGGCCAGGCTTTCAAAAGCTCCGCGACGCGCTCGCGAGTGGTCATCGGGCTATTATTCTCCGAGTGCTGCTACAAATTTCAATCTGCTGAACTGTAGCCGGGGTCGATCACCCCGGCCGCACTTCGCGCGCCGGCGGTGCAAAATTCGGTGCTGAATTTTTGACTAAGCCGGACTGCTATCGGCGATAATAGTCGCGCGTCGGCAGGATTTCGCTCTCCTCCTTCCATTCCTCGCTTTCCATCATTCCGACCGAAGGGTAGGAATATCTAATTTCAAGGAGCAAAGCTGAGATGTCTCGACTGCGCTGCTAATGAACACGAATGAGAACTCCATGCATGTACGTGTACTTTGCCCTTATGGATAAAACTCGCGGTACGTCGTTTGGAGTTCCGCCTTCAGGCGGTTCCGCTTGCAAATATTTGCGTTCAGTCGCGAACCGGCTAAAGCCGGCACTCCGAACTATGTTCATCTCCGCACCAAAAATCACGGCTCATGTATTGTGAAACCTCGACATGACAAGTAAACGAGGAGCAAGATGTTCGCTTGCAGCAGCCACCACATCGCGTAGATAACGGCCCGGAATTTTACTGCGGGGTAGGCGACCCGAGCGCTGAGCTGCCCTCGACCGCAGGAGATGAAGTTGGCGAAGTTATCTCGGCCGCAGAAGACGCCGCCGCATCGGACATCTGGGAATTCTGTGGTGATTCCACTTTGCGCCGTACGTCGCCCTGTGACGCTTCCGGCCCACCCTGGCTTTGGTCGAGTCGCTCTTGTTTCAGTCTGTCTTTCATCTGCGTGGCGTTGAGAAGAAGCGCCCGAAACTCGGCGGGCAGCTGTTGCATTCTTCTCTCTCTTTCAGCCTGCAACTGCGCGGGGTCGGGACGCTCGCCTTCAGCTACTTCAGGTTTTGTCGGGTGCAGCTGCGAGGGATCGGGAATCAGGGCCCGCAGTTCGGGAGGAAGCTGTTGTATTCTTTTCTGTCTTTCAGCTTCGACCTGTGCGGCGTCGGGCGCTTGGCGCTTCGGCTGAATGATCCGGCTGTTCGCTATGGCTTTCTCCCTGTCCGCCACTGCTTGCTCTCTTCGTTCCAGTTCTTTCTCTCTTTGATCCAATGCTTGCTCACGTGAATCCAGGTCCACTTTGTGTTGAGCAAGTTGTGCTTCAAGAGTTGAATCCTGCTTCTGGCAGGAGCACAGCAGCGCCAAAGAGGTGAACATCGAAAGGATAAACATTCTTTTCATTTTCAGGAATAGCTTGGTAGTGATCTTGCGTAATTCAAAGGAAGTATCAAGGCACGGAAATGGCAAATTTCCCTGGTCGCCGGAAAAAAGGCCACTCTGTTTCGGGGTTCTATGGTCTGTTCGCAACTACTTGCGGCGCAGGTTTATTAACTTCAAGTGCTGCGCTCACCTTTTGGATTTGAGCAGCCTGCTCTTTTAGCTGCGCAACCATAGTCTGCATCTCGCTCTTTAGTTGGCTGATGCTCGCCTCCTGTTGCCTGACTTTCTTGTGCTCTTGGAGAAATTCGTTGAGTAACATGTTGTTAATTTGCTCGTAGTGAATGACCGTGACTTCACCGTTCTTGCCGTACACCACCAACTGTGCGTCCTCCTCGGCGACAAACCATATTGCTTGTGCCTTTCCAATCGCTGTTGATGTTATCCGCCTTGTTAAGAGCCAGCGCGCCAGCTCCAACTCCCGTGTTGACGCTGGCCGTGGTAGTCGAAAAAAGAGACTGCCAGCCAACAGCTGTGTTACGCTGGCCGGTAGTCAGGGCGTTTAGCGCATTGCATCCTTCCGCCGTGGTGAAATTGGGGTAGCATCCGTTAGGAGCAGGGTTAACCGCTTGCGCTTCCGACAGAAAAACAAGGACGGATAGCATTGCTGCAAAGATAATTTGTCGGTTTAGCATAGAGGACTTTTCTTTTAGATTTTGTTTGCCGATTCCTGCGCAAGCTCTACGACACTCGCGGCTGACATGTCAAAACAATTAGCGGCACGGAAGCCGTAAGCGAAATTGATCACCTTTGGTAAATGCTTCGTCCGCTCTAGCAGCCTGTTCTCGCGAAATGTTGTTCTCACCTGATCTCCGGGCTCGACCGGGCCAACAAAAAAGCCGCCACCCTTTGAGAGTGACGGCTTTTGCTGAGATTTTATGTCAAAAGGCTGCTAACAGCGATCTATTGGTCGCCCACGACCACTTTTGTCGCCGGCTTGCTCATCTCAAGCTGGGCGCTCACTTTCTGAAGACCGGCACTAAGAGCGTCAATTTCCTTCTTCTGTTGCGCAACTGTCGCTTTCAATTCCTGCACTTTCTGGTGTTCTTTGAGGAACTCGTTCAGCAACATCGCATTCACCATTTCATAATGCACGGCTCTCAGGCTTGGCCTTCTTGAATCGCGGAACTATCAAATTGGGATTCACCTTAGCTACCTCCTCGGCAATCAAGCCAAAGCTGGACGCGTTCGGTCGTCTCCTTTTTGTAGTGGAACGTGACTGGCTGGAGCTGAAAAATTACTTCGCTCGTTTTGTCCATCGGCTTTATATCCTTCCTTATAGCGGCGGAGGAGCTGGCGTGACCGAGTAGGCCTGGGTAAATCTATGGTAACAATGATCGGCACCCCCGCCATTGACGGTAGTGTCTTTGATATTCCGGCGACATACAGATGAGAGTTGTTCTCACCTGCGGACACCGCGCTACAGTGACCAATATAGATGTTGCCGCTGCCGGTGGCTAAGGGTCCGTTAGCGCTCACGCCGTAGCCGATTTGATATTGCTGCTACCTGCTACTATGTCTAAAACCGAGCGCACCGCCGCCAACTGACTGTATTATGAACACCGCTTACGGTGTTGTCCAGCGCTTCGACACCGATCGCCGTGCTGGTGCCGCTGTCGTTATGGACGAGCGCGTCGGTTCCAACGGCTGTGTTGTTTGAACCGGTAGTGTTGAGCAAAAACGCCGCAGCGCCCACTGCGGTATTGGAACTCCCGTTGTTAAGGGCCAGCGCTCCTCCGCCAACACCGGTGTTGAAACTGCCGTCGGTAGTCAAAAAGAGCGAACGCCAACCAAGTCCTGTATTTCCAGCACCGGTGGTGAGGGAATTAAGCGCGTCGCACCCTTCCGCAGTCGTGAAATTGGGATAGCACCCGTCCGGCGCCGGACTGAACTGCTTGCGCTGGTAATAGCGCAAAGCAGGCCAACACCGGCAAGATGATCATCCATATCGTACTTCGATTTTTCATACCTTCATTTCCTTTCGTTGCTTTAGCTGTCCGTGAATGCTTCCCTGATTCGTCGGTGAGCCCCGCACCCGCGGGGAATCGGCCCCATTAGAAATTCACAGTCCGGCTATTTGCTAATTTCCTTAGCGAAGCTTTTGCCAAAAACGCCGGTCGTTTGTCAAGAAAAAACGAACGCTAGCGGGCTTTTCGAGAACCCAAGCCACAACGACATTGCCTTTAATGCGCAAAGAGGATTCGCCGATAGTTGCAAAAATCTTTCCTCGTCTCCCTGATTCGCCTAGTTTGCTCTCGTGCAAACGACGATGAAGGCAGTTGTGAAAGCCAGAGCCGAGCCGGGTCTCTGGCTCGAGGAAGTTCCCGTTCCAAAAGTCGGCGGCGACGATGTGCTGATACGCGTGCTGAAAGCATCAATCTGCGGCACGGACGTGCACATCTACAACTGGGACGCCTGGGCGCAGAAAGCGATTCCGGTGCCGATGATCATTGGCCACGAGTTTGTGGGCGTTGTCGATCGCGTGGGCGATCACGTCAAAGGGTTCGCCCGCGGCGATCTCGTCGTTGCCGAAGGTCACATCACCTGTGGACATTGTCGCAACTGTCTGGCCGGCCGGCGACATCTTTGTCCGAACACGCAGGGCGTCGGGGTTGATCGTCCCGGCGGATGGGCGGAGTTCGTGGCCATTCCGCAGGAGAACTGCTGGCACGCCGATCCATCGATTCCGCTGGAGGTCCTTTCCTGTTTCGATCCGTTAGGCAACGCCGTGCACACGGCGCTCTCGTTCGATTTGGTCGGCGAAGATGTGCTCATCACCGGCGCGGGCCCGATCGGTTGCATGGCCATTCCGATTTGCAAACGCGCCGGCGCGCGTCACGTCGTCATCACCGACGTGAATGCGTATCGCCTTGATCTTGCGCGCAAAATGGGCGCGGATCTCGCATTGGATGTTCGCACCGAAAAAGTGATCGAAGCGATGCAGAAGCTCGGGATGAAGGAAGGCTTTGACGTTGCGCTGGAAATGTCCGGCAACCCGAAAGCGTTCGCAGACATTTTGCCAAACATGTTTCACGGCGGCAAAATCGCCTTGTTAGGCATCATGCCCGGCAGCGCTGCCATCGATTGGAACACGGTCGTTTTCAGCGCGCTCACCATCAAAGGCGTTTACGGCCGCGAAATGTACGAGACCTGGTACAAAATGACGGCAATGATCCAGAGCGGCCTCGATATTTCCCCCGTCATCACGCATCGCTTTCCCTACACCCAATTCAAGGAAGCGATCGAACTGATGAAATCCGGTAATTCCGGCAAAATCGTGCTCAATTGGGGCGAACGCTAAAGCATCAATAGCGCGGGATATCACCGCCCTTCTCTCATTTTTGGCGAAGACGAGAGCCGGGCGACTGGGACGCGGCGAGAAAGACGGGCGGGCCGAAGGCCGAGCACGCTGGAAAGCGAGCGAGTCAATTCTCTCGGTGTTAAGCTTGAATTGCGTGGCTGATTCATCAAGGTCACGTGATGAACACACGCATCGATCAGGTTACAGGTCAGATTTACCGGATTTCCACATGGCAGGAGCCGTACGGAATTACGTTCAATCAATTTCTGATCGATGACGAGCGCCCGGCGTTGATCCACACCGGAATGCGCGATTTGCACGGCGCTATTCGCAAGGCAGTTCGCGAGGTGCTCGATCCCGCGAAGCTGGCATACATAATTCTATTGCACTGGGAAGGGGACGAAAATGGCGGCATGGACCAGTTCATGAAGGAAGCGCCGAAGTCTGAACTGGTTGGATCCATGTTATCAATTCAACTCAACGCCGTCGGCTTCGGACTCGCTGAGCGGGCCCGCGGGTTCCGCGACGGCGACGGTATCGATCTCGGCAAGCACAAGCTGCGTTTTCTTGAAACGCCACACGTTCATCACTGGGATTCGATGATGGTTATCGATGAAACGACAGGAAGTCTTTTTCCCTCGGATTTGTTCATTCAGCCAGGCGATCAGCCGCCCGTGGTTACAGAAAACTTGTCAGCACCAATGATCGATCTTTATCGCGCTGCAGGAATTTTCGCGCATGAACTGCCCATTCGCCAGGTTGTCGATCGGGTCGAGAAAATGAATCTGGCATGGGTTCACCCGATGCATGGTGGCTCATTCGAGCGAAGCGCCTTTACAAATTACGCCACGGCGCTGCGGGACAACGAATTTGCATACCGTGGTCTGCTGCTGGGTCGTGAGGTCGCGAAGGTCGCTCCGATGTGATTCGTTATCGAAGTGCCGCCGCTTCCTTGTGCCGGCCTTCCAGCTCGAGCACCATGCGTTTGATGTGTCTGTAGTCCTGGTGCCTTTGGAGGAATTGCAGGCTTTCCTGAGGGTCGCCCCAGCGCAGGACTTCAATTGTCTCTTCCCGCGCGCCCCAGGAATTCATCGCGTGGCGATTGGGCATGTAGAGATCTATGGTGTTACGCCCCGCGAGCGCCCAGCCGTAATCTTCCACGCGGTAGTTTTGGCCAGTGGATAGCAGACGAAACACCGTGCCGGCCGGCCAGCGCGACCAATCCGCCGCAGCGCTGCCGATTTGTGGAGCTTTTGTGGAAACTGCCACTGCGCGTTTCGCGTTGCGCGTTGTTTTTGATGGGCGTTTTTTCGCACGTTTGCTCTTTCGCTTGTCGGTCGCGGAGAACAGTTGAAGTCGAGGGTTGTAGGAAGCGCGGCGTACCTCGTTTTCCGAAGGATCGTCGACTGGAATGGCGCGCGGGACTTCATACGCCAGCGTCACGCGCGTTGTCACTTCGGCACGATGAATGGGCGGACCTGCCGCGTGCAATTCCCCGCCGAGGGCGTTGTGATTACTGTATTGGCGATGATCCGATTCAGTATGCGTGTAGGCGGTTGTGCGCACGTGTTGAAAATCGGTCTTCGCCAGTGGCGGCTCGTACGCAGGCAAAGGGTGATGTGACGTACCGCAGGCGGTAAGGAGAAGGATGGCGATAAACGCCACCAACAGAATTAGCGCAAGATTACGACGCTCAGCGTAGGTCAAGGCGAATCACCAAGTTGAGTTATTAACAGTTATTCACAATTTGGCAAGATCATTTTTCGGGTAACAATATACTTGACTCACCATTAAGTTGGAGTTCGGTTAAAAAAAACGCGCGTCCAAGCCAATTTCCGTCATGGTTTTGGTACGCGATTAGGTCAACCGACATGAAACGAGTCAATCTATTTGAAATGTACCGATGCGGAGGGGGAATAACGCCTCTTCAAAAATTAACGCCTGAAACAAGGATTATTGATGTCTTTGGTGTACTTCTATTGGCAGATAATTGGCTAGAGTGGATTCTCACCCGCGACCACATTCCAGTCTCTGATGCGCGCAAAAACGCTGAAAAGCTGAGATATATTATCGGGGTGCTTCTAAAAGCAGCCGAGGCTGATCCAGAAAAAAGGATTGGTCGGGGTCACACCATCATAGCGTGTAATCTATCGGAGTTTGAAAGTATTCTTTCGGCAGAACTAGCGAGGCTACACATTTACTACGTTACGCCCGTTTTGGGATACGATTCAGACGTAATGTTATCAAATGGCAGAGCTAATCTTACTGAGCGAACGCGCAAATGGCTGTCCGAACACGCAATGGAAGGATTTGACGAAGGCGCTCGATGTCTTGCGCTAAAGTTATCTACTGCATCGGGGTTTCTACTGCTCAGATCGGTAGAGGACGTAATGCATGACTATTACGATGTGCTATCGAACGGAGCGCCCAGGCCGACACGTCGATCAATGGGTGATTACATAGCCGCTCTAGAAAAATTACCTGATGTAGCGCCGGACATGTTGGAAGTGTTGAGAAGCATAAAAAACTTGCGTCGCAATCCGCTAATGCATCCAGAGCATCGACTAGATCCTGATGATGCTATTGCCACCTTTGACGTAGCGAAGAGTGCCATTACAGCAATGGCACGACAAGCCGAAGAACACGCTAAGTCGAAACGCCGCAAGCGTAAGACACAACCCTAGCGATGCCGCTTATGACTCTTATGCTACTTGCGGAATCGGCTCGGCTTCGCTAGGTAACTCTTCAACGAAGTGTTCGACTTGACGGTAGACTAGCATCTTTTTGAAGCGCCCAGCTACCCAGAGCAGCAAAATAACAAAAGCTGCAACTGTGACTAAAATTGGGGAGTTTAGCATCATAGTGTAAAGAGCATCCTTTACCGTTGAGGTCGGAACACTCTACTTCGGAAGACGTCTCTGACTGAACCGATCAACAGATTCTCGATTTGAGATTCGGGTTACGAACCATAGAAAGAAGGAACGACGCCAAACTAATCGATGGGATAATAGCAATTGTTTTGCAGATAAATCCTTCAGCTTCTCGATAAGAGAATGAAGAATAATCTTCTTTCCCATCTATTGCTAATCGTCGCAGCCTGTCTCGACGCGCAAATAGTCTAAGACGTATTCCGATAATAAGAGTTTCGCGGATAACGTGCCAATAAAAGAGACTAACCACGCAGCACGTTAGAAAAACTACAATGATGGTGGCGGTAATGTTCATTTGTTTAACAACTTGGTTTGTAGATCATCGCGCTCTTGTGCGAGGCGATGCATTCCCTTCTCATAAAATCTAATAAGCAGCTTTATGAATACCACTGCTCCTAAAGTATCAAGACCGCTAGCATCCAGCCAAGGATACAAAAAAGGTGCGAACTGATGACTGCGTCAACGACCTTCGGAATATCCTCCCGCTTGCATCTAAGAATAGCGATAATTGCGAATACGCCAGTGACAACAACGGATAATTTCCCTGTTGAAAGCGTTGAAATTCGAAACCATCTACTTGACTGAATATGCGGGGATTCATCTGCCATCAGGGCCTCTCCAAGAAAGTGGTTACCTGATCGGACCCGCGACTGTCAAGACGAGAAGTTTTAACGATGCCGTTTGTGGCTTTTATGCTGTTTGCGTCCGTTCTTCCACTGCAATTCCCGCTTCTGAATCTCAGCACGCGGGACTGACACAACCTGTGCTGTTACTCGCTTGAAACGCTCGAATGGCGTTTCTTCCTTTGAAGTGTTTTCTTCTGGCACGCGACCAATCTAGGCCGCGTGTCAATCAGTTTCAAATCCAAGGTGATTTAGCAGCCATGTTTGCGTCCACCACGATATTGGCGTTTGTGGAAGGCCATCATCACCCGTCTTGCCGATGAGCTTGGCGTAGCGCAAACCTTTTCCGAGCACTCCGGCAACGACTTTCACAAAGCGTCCGGCATCATTGTCTTTGCGCTCATTAAAGCGAAACGCCTGTTCATCCAAGTATCGGAACAAGTGAAAAGGCTCGACGCTGACATAAGTTCCCCTAATCCCGCGTTTAAGGAGAGACCAGAAATTCTCTAGACCGTTCGTGTGGACGTGTCCTTTCGCGTAACACTCGGCATGGTCGATCACCTTGTGAATGTATTCCTGCTCCAATCCAGAATACGAAGGGAGCGCATCCGTAAAAATTTCGGAGCCTTCCACGACTTCGCTTTTGATGTGCTTATGCAATCCAGCGCGGCGAGTGTTTCTGACAACGCGCAGTTTGACACGCGATGCTCGTTCGGGGGAATTGCGCTCCAACAATCCCATAACCGCGACTTTTCCAACATAGCCGCGTCCCTTTTTAGAGTTTTTTTCTTTCTTATCGGCATGCATGTTACGCGCTCTGCCACCGATAAAAGTTTCATCCGCTTCGACTTTTCCCGAAAACTTCTCAATCGAGCCATCTTGCATTGCCAATCGGATGCGATGCAGCACAAACCACGCGGTCTTTTGTGTGACGCCAATTGAACGGCCAAGCTCGTAAGAACTGATTCCGTTTTTCGCGTTGGCAATCAGCCAGAATGCGCACAACCACTTATCCAGCGCGATAGGCGAATCCTCTAAAACAGTCCCGACCTTTACGGAAAACTGCTGCTTTTCGTGCTTCGCTTTGCACTTCCAAATCTTGCGCGTGGTCAAAAAGAAAACGTCTTTTGAACCACAGCGGGGACATTTGACAACGCCTTCAGGCCAACGAATCGACTTCAAAAAATCGAACGCATGATCATCGTTGGCGAAATACTTAATGGCATCGTGAAGCGTCTCGGGGAACGCAGCTTTTTCCGTTTTCATGCCACCACTTTAACAGTCTAGCGTGGTGTGTCAAGTATATTATTACCTTTTTTAAGCTCGCACAAAGAATACAAGGAAGCCCAACGATGGGCACGCGGTGGCGACGCGGAACTGCTCTTTGTGTCCGTCGTGGACTTTGTGTGAGATGATTTGTAGCTTCCGTTTTGGCTATGGTTGCCGAATTCGAAAAACAGCTTTCTCAAACGCTCGAAGAAATTAAGTCGCAAGGCCTCTTCAAAACCGAGCGTGTGATTACTACCCCTCAAGACGCGCATATCGCCATCACGGGCGGCAAACGCGTGCTGAACATGTGCGCGAATAATTATCTTGGACTCGCGGATCATCCTGCGCTACTAGCAGCCGCAAAAGAGGCGCTCGATACGCATGGCTTTGGCATGGCCAGTGTGCGCTTCATCTGCGGCACACAGGACATTCACAAGGAACTGGAAGCCGCGCTCACGAAATTTCTCGGGACCGAGGAGACGATTCTTTATCCGTCCTGCTTCGACGCGAACGGCGGCTTGTTCGAAACGCTGCTGACCGAGAAGGACGCGGTGATCAGTGACGAATTGAATCACGCCAGCATCATCGACGGCATCCGCCTCTGCAAAGCGCAACGGTTTCGTTACAAGCACAGCGACATGGCAGATCTCGAGGCGCAACTGCGCTCGGCGAAGGATGCTCGTTTTCGATTAATCGCCACCGACGGCTGTTTTTCCATGGACGGAACTATCGCAAATTTGGCGGGGATTTGCGATCTCGCGGAAAAATACAATGCGCTCACGATGATCGACGACGCGCACGCCACCGGTTTTCTCGGCAAAACCGGGCGGGGCACACACGAGTATTGTGGTGTGATGGGCAGGATCGATATCATCACTGGTACACTCGGGAAAGCGCTCGGCGGCGCGAGCGGCGGTTTCACCAGCGGGCGAAAGGAAATTGTCGATCTTCTGCGGCAACGTTCGCGGCCTTATTTATTTTCCAACACGATCGCGCCGCCAGTTGTCGCAGCCTCGCTGAAAGCGCTCGAACTTCTCAGCGCATCAACGGAATTGCGCGACAAACTGGAGGAAAACACAAAATATTTTCGCGCTGCGCTGACCGAGCGCGGTTTGACGATTAAGCCCGGAGTGCATCCGATCGTCCCGATCATGATTGGTGATGCGGCCAAGTCACAAAAGTTCGCCGCGCGCATGTTGGAGAAAGGCGTTTACGTCATCGGTTTCTTTTATCCTGTCGTTCCACACGGCACGGCACGCGTTCGCACGCAGGTCTCCGCAGCGCATTCGCGCGAAGACTTGGAGTTCGCGGTCAATGCCTTTGCGGAAGTGAACGAAGAACTGAAATAACTGGTAGGGACGGATCGCCGAGCGGTCCCCTTAATTCTTGGCTGTAGACGCACCCGTGTGGGCTGCAGAGTCGAGGATTGCCGGTGGCATGTCCGCCACTACAGAATCCCGTCGCTCATCATAATCGCGAGGTAGAAGCGATTGACCTCAATCGCCTAAACAGCTGTAGCCGCCTCGCTGTGTCGAGGCGCTCCGGGACTAACAAAGTTTCCGATAATCAAGGCGTCGCTCGATCTCGTCTGTTAACCATGCGGACAAAAGTCGGAGTTTTTCCGATTTTGGGAAGATTTTCGCGAACTTCGTTCCGCGATTGCCGGAGAACGATAAGAGAAGCGATTAAGATTGCGGCCGAACACGGGCCTGGAGAATCAGCGAAAAAACTCGGCATTCGCCGCAAAACAATCGAGACGCATTCTAACCACATCAAGCAGAAGCTCGGCTACGCCATCGCTGAAGAACTCAAGCGCGGAGCGCGCGAGTTGTTCGGCACAGCCGCACGTTCACCGCGGCGTCCCTGATGAGTCTTCGACGCTCTGGAGGCAGCCGTGCGCTACCGTGACCGGGAACCTTGAGTGCAGAAATCTGAGCGCTCGCGATCCCTCTGACGCGGTATTTGGAGGAGGCGGACCGCGAGGGCGCGCAGAATCCCTAATACGTCTATCGGGGATTAGCCGGGCCAAAATCAGGGATGATCCCCGATAGGCAAGAGGTCCGCGCACACTTACAATTCGCGATCTGACAACGCTCCCCCACTGAGGTTTCCAATTCTCGGGACCTTCGATTCCTCTGCCACGAGACGAATTTGCTGCGGCGAACAATTCCCGGACCACCCAACAAAGCAAGACTGCACAGCTTTTCGCAAAATGTGCGCGGCGCCGCCGCAACAGCAACCGCTTCCATCTTCGTAGAAAGCAGCCCCCCTGTGCTCCGATTGTTTCAAGAAATTCTCATT
Organism: uncultured Verrucomicrobiae bacterium; assembly: GCA_963838045.1. Taxonomy (GTDB): domain Bacteria; phylum Verrucomicrobiota; class Verrucomicrobiia; order Chthoniobacterales; family UBA10450; genus Udaeobacter. Next base: position 94,488 of record CAWIPQ010000029.1, read on the forward strand.
CTCCGAAAGATTTTCGACAACTTCGCTTCGCAAATTTCGGAAAACAACAATGAAAGGAAATAAACACATGAAAACAAAAACAAATATTATTTACTCCGCGTTCGCGCTGTTCGCGTTCGCGTGCTTTGCGCTTGCGCCGGGAGCGCGAGCGGTCACTCCGGCACCGGACGGGTGCTATCCCAATTATACGACAGCGGAAGGGTGCAGTGCGCTTAACTTCCTCTCCACCGGCGCTGGAAATGTAGGCCTTGGTTGCATACGCCTATTTTCGGATACACCGGCAACTTCAATACCGGTGTAGGCGGCGGAGCCCTGGCCCTCAACAACGCGGACTCCAATACCGCAGTGGGCGCGGCAGCGCTTTTGCTCAATACCAGTGGCACTGAGAACGTTGCCGTCGGAACTGACGCGCTCGTCCATAATGACAGTGGCAACGTCAATACCGGTGTAGGCGGCGGAGCCCTGGCCCTCAACAACGCGGACTCCAATACCGCAGTGGGCTTTAACGCCGGCTTGCAAAACACGGGCAGCAACAACATCGCCTTGGGCTTTGGCGCCGGCGCTCAGCTTACCACCGGCGATTTCAATATCGATATCGGCAACCTAGGAGTCGCCACAGAGTAGAATACGATCCGCATCGGTGGCGTGCAGACTGCCACTTTTATCGCCGGCATTAGCGGCACCGCCGTTGTGGGCGACACAGTTGTAGTCGATGCCAATGGCAACTCTGTACCGCCACCTCGTCTGCTCGGTTCAAAAAGGAGATCAGGCCAATGGATAAAGTGAGCGAAGCAATCCTGGCCCTGAAGCCAGTAAGCTTTCAGTACAAGAGCGACAGCAAAGGGACGTCGCGATTTGGCTTGATTGCTGAAGAAGTAGCGAAGGTGAATCCGGATTTAGTGATCCGCGATCGCAAAGGGGAAATCTACAGCGTCCGCTATGAAGCGGTGAACGCGATGTTGCTCAATGAATTCCTCAAAGAGCACAGCAAAGTCGAGCGGCTAAAGAAGGATTTTGAGTCGAAGCTTGCGGAGCAAAAGAGGCAAATCGAGGCGCTTACCCAGGGCTTGCAGAAGGTGAGCACACAAGTCGAGATGACCCGCCCTGTGCCGCAGCTCGTGGACAATGGTCAGTAAAGCTACGGATCCTTCGTCATGTTCCCCAGAACACACTCACAATTTTTCCGAACTTCGCTTCAAGAAATTCGGAGAACAACAACGAAAGGGTATAAACACATGAAAACAATAATGAAATTTACTTATGGTGCTTTTGCGGCAATCGTCCCGATCCCGCTCGTGCTTGCGTTCGCCGCTTTTGCGATAGGCGTCTCAACCGCGAATGGCGCGCTGGGGGACCTGTTCGTTTCCGTTAATGCCACTACTTTCCCGGCGGCCGGCTCAGGTGCGATTTTTCAATACACCCCTCCCGGCGTGCAAAGCACCTTTGCTTCTGGGCTTTCCATGCCTCGTGGTGTGGTCTTTGATCCCTTGGGTAACTTGTACGTGGCAATCACCACGTATGATGACGTTACCGGGACGTATCAAGCAACTATTGCGAAAATTACGCCGAGTGGCGTGCAGAGTACTTTCGCTACCGTCAGCGGGTAACTTCTTCGCTGAAAGCTTGGCGTTTGATAGCTCGGGCAACCTGTTTGTCTTCGCCCAAGACAACGACGACCTAAACTTCCCGAGCACCATTTTCAAGTTTACACCAGATGGCACCCGGAGCACTTTCGGCTGAGTTACCGGCCAAGGTTTCGGCTTAGCCTTTGACAGCGCGGGCAATCTCTTCGCAACCGATGTTGGAAACCCAAGTGGAAACCCAACTATCTACAAGTTTACTCCTGACGGAACAAGGAGTGTGTTCGTTGGACAATCTGCGTTCGATCCTGGCTCGGGAACCATCGGATTGGCTTTTGATCATTTCGGTAATCTCTTCGTGTCAGTAACAGTGCTCCCTCCCATACAGAACGGCGACTCAATCCTCAAATTTATTCCGGAAGGAGTAGGAAGCCCGTTTGCAACGGGTCTCAACTTTCCTCGAGGTTTGGCGTTTGACAGAAGCGGTAATCTCTTTGTCGCCGAGATAAATGAGTTCGCGCCGGGCGATATCTTAAAGTTCACACCGAATGGCAACGTGACGGTTTTCGCCTCTGGGATTGGTCGTCCGCAGGGCAATGGAGGTCCGGAGTTTCTCACCATCCAGCTTCTTCCAACTCCACGCCCGCGTCCAACGCCTCACGCAAGGCCGAGGTGAGCCACCGTAGAACTGAACAGATCTGCACCGCGAACTATCGCAGACAGCCGATAAAACTGGCCCGGTGTAGCGGGTGCTTTTGACAAGCACCGAAACAAATTTGGCAGGCGTTCGCCGCGGCGAACGCCTCTACACATTCATGCTTCATCCGAACCCAGGCGATTCAGGTGAATCGCCCCTACCTTGGTACAGGGCATATCGCTTTTACCCGTTCATCTCCCTCAGCATGCGGAGCTGACGAAGAACCTCATATATCACATCTCGCGTATCGGCATACTCTAACCGAATCATTTGACGCGGCATGACCCGGAAAAAGATGCGATAACCGCCAATTCGCAGCCGGTAGAATCCTTCCAATTCGCCATGCAGTGATGCAATATCTTCACACCAGGTTTCCAAGTTTCTAAGCGCGGCGCGCACGCGGCGCTTTGGTTCGGGAGCTAAACGGCTCAGCCACTCGGCCACCTGTTCAGAGGCCGAAATTTTCATCATTCAGGTCAAGCTTATGATATTTGAGCTTGCCGGCCTTTGCCGCACGAAGCACCCGCATCGCTTTTGGGTTAGCCAGAAGGTCCATCGTCTCCATCAGCGCCTCATACTCCTCAATCAGCAGCAATACGCTTACGGGGGTATGATGGGTCGTGATCAAAACCGGCTTCTTGCTACGGCAGCTTCGGCAACGCGCTTTGCGCTTTTATCACCATGGTTGCCGGATACGTAGTTTTTGCCATTTTCTACGTACACCGAACATCGCCGGCGCGATCGGGCTCGCGGCTGCGATCGGTTACATCGAGAGCATCGGACGCTCAGCGATTTTCGAACATGACTCGCAACTGGCGCGCTACGCAGCCGAGCGTCTTACCGAATTGCCCGGCACACGCATTTTTGGGCCGTCCGGAGAACGCGGCGCGCTCGTTGGATTCGTGATGGATGCTGTGCATCCGCACGATCTGACCACGTTCGCGGATCAGTACGGGCTGGCAATGCGCGGCGGACATCACTGCAACCAGCCGTGACGCGGCGAAGTCGCAGAAGTTTGCCGCGAAAATGTTAGAGAAGGGCGTTTACGTGATCGGCTTTTTCTACCCGGTCGTGGCGCACGGCACCGCGCGTATCCGCACACAAGTGTCCGCTGCGAATTCACGGGAAGACCTGGACTTCGCGGTGAATGCCTTCGCTGAAGTAAACGAGGAACTCAAATAGTTTAGTAGGAACAGGCGGCCGTGCTGTCCGACAAATCCGCTGTAGCGGCAGCCGTGCCGGCTGCACCAATGAACGATTGCAGGCGACACGCCTGCCACTACAGCATGTCCGGCAAAACGGCCCTGCCGGCGAGAGGGGGCTCGGCGGCGAACCGGCGGTTCAACAAGGTTTCCGGTTTTTCGAAAAAATAACATTGATACCGTCGCGGGGGGCACAGCATCACGCCGCGGCGGGCGGAGCAGATTATGGTGTGCACAAGACTGCCGCCAGCGAGCAGGCCGGAAGTTTGATTCATCGGCCGCTATGCCGGGCCGAAGCAGGGATGACTTCAATGTGCCTGGTTTCGGAAGCATTTGGCGGGAGTAGCGCCAATAATCCGTGATCGAATGTGGCCAGTTTTTGATTATGACGCGTGGCCAGCGAAAGAAGTGCTGCATCCATTACTTGCTTGTGCCCAACCAGGCGGTCACGAACCCGACTCAGTGCCTCAGCGACGGGCAAATCTTCGGCCCAGAACTCATGTCCCGCCCGTTGCAAGTTGCGTTCCAGTAATTCCAGAGCTTCCGCTCCAGAGAGCGACTGTTTAACGATCGCGGGCTGCATCGAAATACGGACGAAGGCCAATTCGGTGCTGGGACATGTCGCCCAGCGGAACCGTCGCTGCCGGGCGCATCACGCATGAGCCGTATCGTGTTGCTCGTGATTGGACCATGCGAGTGCGAGTAGCACGTTGGCGTCGAGGAGAAAGACGCTCATCGATGCAGCTGTGCCTGGTCGGCGTCGTCCCTGCTCAATGCTGAAGTCACCTCATCGCTGGAGAATGTTCCCGCGCCTCCGGTGTCCAGAACCGCGAATCCATTTCGGAGCTTAATCGCCAGGGGCTTGTGCACCTGCCGAACGCCACGCCGCGCCAGTTCCGAAATCGCCTCTCCTCGGGAGATGGCACGGCTCTCGGCCAATTTATCGGCAACACGCGGTATCGTCGTCCAGATTAACAGTGGTTCGCATCGCAACCCAAATGAGTGATCAGAGCTTGGATTGATGTCAAACTCCAAGTCTGATGCGCATTTGATGATCAGTCACCGCGACGACTTGCTAACATGGTATTCGGTCAAAGGCCTTAAATCTCTGTTCTGCATTGGCGCATAGCGGGCCTGTGGAGCAGATTATGGTGTGCATAAGCCGGCTGCCAGCGCCATCGATTGGAACGCTATCCGCGAAGATTTCCCGATTCTTCGCGAGCAGGCGCATGGGCATCCGCTGATTTATTTCGATAGCGCTGCAACCTCGCAAAAACCGCGCGCCGTGATCGAGGCCATTCGGAATTTTTACGAGCACGACAATGCGAATGTGCATCGCGGGCTGCACATGCTGAGCTCGCGCGCGACGGAAGCTTACGAACAGGCGCGGCAACGCGTCGCGGAGTATATCGGCGCGCCGAGCGCTGACGAGATCATCTTCACCCGCGGAACGACGGAGAGCATCAACCTCGTGGCGCAGGCATGGGGCGGGAAGTTTATTCGCGAAGGAGACGTGATCCTTCTGACGGTGATGGAACACCACAGCAATTTAGTGCCATGGCAGTTGCTGGCGGAACGAACAGGTGCGCAACTACGATTTGTGCCCGTGCTTGACGACGGGACTCTCGATCTCGAGCAGCTTTCGTCGTTGCTGACACCGGAGGTGAAGCTGTTCGCTTTCACGCACATCTCAAATTCCCTCGGCACCATCAATCCAGTCGCCGAGCTTTGCGCCAAAGCTCGCGCAGTGGGCGCTCTTACGCTTGTGGACGCGGCGCAGAGTATTGGCCACACGCCGATCGATGTACGCGAAATGGGTTGCGATTTCCTGGCTTTTTCAGGACACAAAATGTGTGGACCAATGGGTATCGGTGCGCTTTACGGGCGTGCGGAGATTCTCGATTCAATGCCGCCCTGGCACGGTGGCGGCGAAATGATCGTAAGCGTCACGCTCGAGAAGAGCACGTTTAAGAAACCGCCTCACCGATTTGAGGCCGGTACGCCGAATGTTGCCGGCGCGATCGGACTCGCGTGCGGCAATCGATTATATCGAGCGAATCGGGCGCCCTGCGATTTTCGAACACGACTCGCAACTTGCACATTACGCGGCCGAGCGTCTAAGCGAATTGCCGGGAACGCGCATCTTTGGCCCAAAGGCAAGAGCGAGGCGCGCTTGTTGGGTTTGTCATGGACGCCGTGCATCCGCACGATCTGACCACGTTTGCAGATCAGTATGGCTTGGCCATGCGCGGCGGACATCATTGCAATCAGCCGTTGATGCGTCGCTTCGGCGTATCGGGCACAACACGCGCGAGCTTTTATTTTTACAACACGATGCAGGAGATCGATCGAATGATTGAAATCCTTCAACGCGCCGTGCGTTTCTTTTCTCCCAAAGAGGGGCTGTCTCCCTTGCGCGCCGCAGCCTTGGCGAAGGCGGCAGTCCGCCCTCTGTCATGAGTCCGGAAATCGAAGAGCTTTATCAGGAAGTGATCCTCGATCATTCGCGGCGGCCACGGAATTTTGGTGAGCTGCCGGACGCTGCGGTGCGGGTGCGCGGTGATAATCCGGCATGCGGCGACGAGATTGATCTTGCGGTGAAATTCGACCCGGACGGAGGCTTGGAGGACATCAAGTTCACCGGGCACGGGTGCGCCATCAGCCAGGCATCAGCGTCATTGATGACAATGAAATTGAAGGGCAAAAGCCGGGCCGAAGTGATGGAGATGCTTCGCGAATTTCAAGATCTGGTGACCAAAGAAAAGAGCGATGCGCCAAAAGCACTTGGCGATCTCCGAGTGATGCAAGGGGTTCGAAAATTCCCGCAACGAGTCAAGTGCGCCATGCTTGCCTGGCGCGCAGTTCAACAGGCATTCGAGCAAGGCTCCGGTGAAGCAACCGTCTCAACCGAACCGGCGTAATCGCGCCCTCAAACATTCGAGAGCGCAGGGAGTACAGGATTCGTGATTGCCACCATAGATGACGCCGCGGCGACTGCGGAGATTTACAATCAGGGAATCGAAGACCGCGTTGCCACATATGAAACCAAGCCGCGATCTTTGGAAGATCAGAGGGCCTGGCTTCAGTCCATCGCTGGTTGTTATCCGGCGGTCGCCGCCGAAATCGATGGGCAAATCGTCGGCTGGGCTGGCGCTGGACCGTATCGGGCGCGGGATTGTTATCGGGGCATTGGGGAATTTTCGATGTACGTTCGTCGGGACTGGCGAGGCGGAGGCATCGGCCATCTGCTGGTCGGTGGTCTCATCACCGAAGCGGAACGACTGGGACTGTGGAAACTGCTGTCGCGCATTTTTCTGTTCAATGAGGCCAGTCGTGCACTATGCCGCAAACATGGCTTTCGTGAGGTTGGCGTCTACGAGAAACACGCTCGCCTCGATGGCCGCTGGCTTGACGTGGTGATCGTCGAACGGCTTATCACGGCGAATGTGAAAGGCCATTAGTTATGACGGTTTAATCTTCCGCTGCTCCGTGCAGCGCGATGGTAGCTCCGACCCAGGTTTTATCGACGTTGAAATCGACGCCCATCATTTTGCCCTGACTCATTCGCACGAGATTATTGACGAGAGTAGGATCGCGATCCTCATCCGGCCACACGAACATCATCCGGATTTCCGCCTTCGATTTCTGGCCATCGATCGTCGGCACGAACGGCACGTAATCAATTTTCCTCTGCAAAATCCATTCGTGGGGATTTTTCAGCGCGACAATTTTTTCGCGGGTCGGGTCCATGTCCACGCCGTGGCCTGCGAATGAATAAAGCGGTTTCAACACATAGTCGCCGACGTCTTCGTCAGGTGGAAATTGATCAACAAAAAATGTCGGTGACGTGTGCTCGGTCTTTAGGAACGGCAGGGAATGCTTGCTGATCCGGTAATACCAGTTCGGATGATCAACCCATCTGACATCGAGATTATCCTGAAACCGAAACTGCAGATTCAGATCAGAGCGATGACTCAGCTCATCGAAAATCACGCGATTGTAAATTCGCTCGATCCGCACTTCTTTCCCGTCGCGATCATAGAATAATTGACGGCCGCGCTTCTTAATTTTTGTCACGCAAACCGGTGGGATACCGAGCAACGTTTCAGTAGCGGCAAAATCGACGCGCGTCTTTTGTTTTTCCGGCTCGATCTCCAGCAGAATCACATTTTCGCTCGGCGAATCCGCGATGATCGTGCGTCGCAGTAATTCGAGATACGCGTCATCTTTGATTCCACCGAATGAAGAGGTCCAATCGCGCGGAATGACTGGATACGCTTTGCGGATGCAATGCAACAGCAGCAACTGAAAGCCGAAAACGCTCGGGAATGCCTGCAATTCAATCAAACGTGGCACCAACCGGTCTCCTTCGGCGCAAATGGCGAAATCGACGAGCAGAAAATTCGGGTGCGCTGATTCGTTAGGCACTTCCAGTCCGTTTGGAATCGCCGATGCCGCGTGCTTCGCGAATTCCGGCGTGCGCGTGGCAGCGACAATCTCATTCGCCGCGCGCGTTACTTCGTCCGTGAACTCGCGCGTTAAAAAAATTGGTGTCTCGGAAATCCGGAAATCCGCCGGCCATTTTTCCGTTTCATTTACGCAGCGCACCAGCGCCGCGTATTTCTCCGGCGTAAAGTCGGCGTTGAAAGCGGCGCGAAGTTTCGGATCCACTGCTTAGCGATGCCGCGGCGCTGCTATTCGCCGTTTGGCCGCGAGTCGACGATGCTGTTGATGTGAAGCGGGCCCAATAACGCGCGTCGCGTCCTCATCCATAAACACGACTACACGATTCCTCGTGGAGAGATCTGGGCATGATCACGCGTCGGCACCGAGTACTCGTGACCGTCTGAAGTGCGGATCACGAATGGGACAAATGGAACCCGCTCAAGTCGCCTGCGAACGTCAGCAATCACGGCAGCACTATATCAAAAACTTCCCGCCTCGCATCACCTGTTCGCCATCGAACCAGATGTCGAAATCACGGCCCACGCAGTCAATATGCGTTTTCGAAGTCCAGTTTGCGCCAGTGTGCTCGGCATAAGGATGACCAAACGCGATGTGCACGCCAGGAATCTTCTCATCCTGCAAAATATGCCCGATGACATGGGTGCAGGCGATATTGGTGCCGATGGCAAATTCGCCTACGCGGTTGCTGTTTTCGTCGGTGCTCGTGTAGGCGAAAAATTCGTCGCGCAAATCCTTGTTTTCCGAATGCAGGGCCCGGATCCGATTATTTTGAACTTCTATGGTGAGTGGATTCGATTGCAGATCGCCAAAGCGTTCGCACAAGTAATCCCCGACGACGCCATCCACCACAAAAACGCCGTTGGTATTCATCGGCGCGGTAAAAATTTCGCCGCCTGGAAGATTGCCCCATTTGTCGCGCGTAATGAGCCCGCTGGTTTTGAGCCACTTGAGTTTCGGTGACAACTCCGCCTCGAATTCGGTGCCGTGCGGCGTCTTGCAGGTGATGTGATCGACCTGACGTGCGTGTTCGACCAATCGCTGGCTGAGCGCATCCACCGCACAAAAATCCGCGCGCATCCCTTCGAGCATGATCTGCCGGTTAATATTCACCATGTGAGCGTGCCGGATTCGGTGATGATTTACCACCGCGGTGAGCTCCGTTCGGGAGCCGAGCTCGCCGGGCTGACTTTGGGCAGCAAGTATGGAGACCTGCGACAGCGCCAGATCGTCGAGAATAATCTCGGGCATGTATGAAAGCGGACGGCGCGCGTGATGCTCCAGCACAAACAAACTGTATCTTGCCCCGACGCGCTCCACTTCTGATTGCAACGCCGCCGCGATGCCGCGCGTGGCCGTATCCGTAATAATCGTGATGCGCTCCTGCGGTTTCAAGCGCAGGCACACATCGATCGCGTTGTGCGCGCCCGGGAGCAATTCCGGATCAATCGGATGGAGATAAACGCGATCAGGCATACGAAAGCTCACAGAATTACTCGGAAACCGAGCACAAGCAAACGCTGCTGTTTTGGAAAAAATGCGGAGTTAAGGGCCAGAAAGGCAAGAGATGATCAATGTTTCGCAAAGTATGCAGAGCAAAACAAAAGGCCTTCGCCACAATGGCGCAATGATAACAAGACGATCTTTTCTGAAATGTGGGGCGGCAGCCAGCGGTGCTCTTGCCCTGCCGTGGACAGTGCGGCAGGCGTTTGCGACCAAGCCAGCGCGCAGCTTGCTGACGAAGTATATCCAGCCGCTACCAGTGCCCGGTGCTGGAATCGTCGTTGCGACTCCAAGCGGGATGAATCAGTACGCGTTTACGCAGAGGGAAATTGCGCGACAACTGCATCCCAACCTGCCGCCGACACCGTTCTGGGCTTACGACGACGGTTCAGGACTTGGCGGGCAAGCAGGCTCGTTTGGAATGGCCTTGGTCGCTGAGACCGGCACGCCGATCGATGTGAGCTACACCAGTGACCTTCCGCAAATTTATCCCGATTGGATTCCAGTCGATACGCGTTTGACGCCGCTTGGCAATCACGTGCGCATGATGACGCATCTGCACGGCGCCTTCGTCGCGGGCTGATAGCGACGGCAACCCATGGATCACGCCGAACGGGTTCGGCCTGGGCCAGACACAGGACACTCTATTATCCAAACGAGCAACCGGCCACGCTTCTTTGGTTCCACGACCACTACCTCGGTGCGACGCGACTCAACGTTTTTGCAGGACTTGCCGCCGCCTACATCCTTCGCGACCAGTACGACACAGGATCGGAGCCAAACCCGATCGGCATTCCGGGCGGGGCGTACGAAATTCCGCTCGTGATTCAGGATCGCCAATTCAGCAGAGACGGAAAGTTCTTTTACCCGACGAGCGACATCGAAGGGCGTGACCTGGATCGGCGAGTATTTCGGCGACGTGATGCTGGTCAACGGCAAAGTGTGGCCATATCTCGATGTTGAACCCCGCATGTATCGTTTCCGGATCTTGAACGGCTGCAACGGTCGGATCCTGAACCTTGATCTGAGCGGTTTAAACTTCTGGCAGATCGGAGCCGAGGGCGGCTTGTGGGACATTCCAGTCCGAACGAGCCGTTTGGTGCTCGCTCCCGCCGAGCGAGCCGATGTGATCGTGGACTTCTCAAGACGTGCCGGCGGCCAGATTGCTGATGATGAATCACAGGCCGCCGAGCCCAGTCTCGAATCCTGCGCCGCAACTGCCTCAGGTGATGCAGTTCCGCGTCGGAAGAACGGTTACTCAGCCCGGGACCGAGCGTCGATTCCATCGAGTTTGCCCGGGCGCGCCGCCAACTTGGGCAGTCCCGTCCACACACGTTACATCACGCTCAACGAGATCGACCCCGAGGAAGTGGAGTGGTTTCTAAATCTGAGCGCGATGCACTTCGAAGACCCGATAACAGAGATGCCACAGGTGGGGACAATCGAGGATTGGGTTTACATCAACATGACTGGAGACACGCACCCGATGCATACCCATCTTGTCACGTTCCAAGTGGTCGGGCGCACACCGTTTGATGTGGAGGCATATGAGGATGCTTACGGTGGTCCCAAACGGGGTGCCGGGTGGGATCGATCCAACTCCGTTCGCGACAGGCCCAATGCAGCCGCCGGATCCGACCGAGCGCGGATTCAAGGACACGGTGAAAGCAAATCCCGGAGAGTTCACGACAATCCGGGCGCAGTATGATCTGCCGACCGGCGTCAGCGCGCCGCAGACCTACGTCCATCACTGCCATATCGTCGAGCATGAGGACAATGATATGATGCGGCCATTTACGGTTGTTCCTTGACGAGTCGGTGTAGAGTTACTTTCCTGTCTGAATTACCTGAGAGTAACCAATGGATCTGACGACCAACTATCTCGGGCTCTCGCTGCGTTCGCCTCTGGTGCCGTCTGCCTCGCCGCTTTCGGAGAAGATCGACAATATCCGTGCGATGGAACAAGCGGGCGCTGCCGCGGTCGTTTTTCATTCGCTGTTCGAAGAGCAAATCGAAGCCACTGCGCCGGAATTCCGCGTCGATCCGAAGCACGTATCTTGAGAACATCGCGCAAGCCAAGCGCGCTGTCGGCATTCCAATCATCGGCAGCCTGAATTGCACCACGCTCGGCGGGTGGATCAGCTACGCGCGGCGAATCACCGAGGCCGGCGCCGACGCCTTGGAATTAAACATCTACAAAATACCGACGCGCGCCGAGGTCACCGGCAGCACGATTGAAAATATTTACGTCGAGACGGTTCGCAGTGTTCGAGCTGCCACAAAGATTCCGCTCGCGATCAAGCTCAGTCCTTACTTCAGCAGTTTCGCAACCATGGCGGTCAGTCTGGACGATCTGAATGTCGATGGCCTCGTGTTGTTCAACAGATTCTACCAGCCTGACATCGACATCGAGAAAATGGAGGTGACGCCAAATTTCACGTTGAGCACTCCGGCCGATATGCGATTGCCGCTGCATTGGATTGGGATTCTCTACGGAAAAGTCCGGGCCAGTCTCGCAGCTACGAGCGGGATTTATCAGGCGCAGGACGTGATCAAGCTGGTGATGGCCGGCGCCGACGTGACCATGTTATGCAGCGCTCTGATGCGTCACGGCATCACGCATATCCAGCGAATCGAAATGGAACTGGTCGCATGGCTGGAGGGCCATGGCCGCAAATCATTGCACGAGCTCAAAGGCGTCATGAGTCAGAAAAATTGCCCGGACCCGAGCGCATTCGAGCGCTCGCAATACGTGCGCGGCCTTTCCAGTTACACTTCGCTGTTCCCGATGCGACGTTAGTAGCACCGCTGATGCTCGCATTCCGAGCGAAAGTCGAGCGAATCCCGCGGCGCAACCTGGCATTGACTCACCGGGATGCTCTCGACTCCGCTCGACATGACCGCGTAAACTATCACGATTCTACCCCACTAGCCCTTCGTACGTTTCTGCCACGATCTGATCCACCACGGCTTTCATGTCCTGCGTGCGTTCCCACACCATCAGTTGCCGGTCCGCGCCCGTGCCTTCGCGCATGATCCGATCGATGTGCTCGATCTCGCGCTCATTGCCCAGTTCCTCCACTTCTTCCGCAACAAATTCGAGCATCTCTTCGAGCAAATCGCGCTCGTCCGCTTCGCATTTGCGGCCGAAATCGATCAGCTTGCCGTCCAAGTCCGTACCGGCCCGCGCGCCAGCGGTTTTCATCGAGCAAACGCTTTTGATAGTTCCGGAAAGTCACGTTATTACGGCGCAGTTTTTGCAATTTGAAAACAATCGCCTGCATCAGAGCCGCCAGCGCAATGGTGTCGTCAACGCGCGATTGCGCATCGCAAATCCGAAATTCAATGGTGTCGAAAAACGGATGCAGCCGGACGTCCCACCAAATCTTTTTCGGGTTGTCGATGCAATTCGTGGCGACCAGCAATTTCCAATAATCTTCGTATTCGCTGAGACTTTGGAACGCGTCCGGGATGCCGGTGCGCGGAAGACGTTCAAAGATCATCTGGCGATATGCTTTCAGCCCGGTGTTTTGTCCCAGCCAAAAAGGTGAGTTCACCGAGAGCGCGTACAGATGCGGCAGGAAATAACGGGCCTGATTCATGATGTCGATCGCCTCTTCGCGGTCCGGAATTCCGACATGAACGTGCAGACCAAATGTCAAACAGACCCGCGCAACCTGCTGCATGTCATTTATGATCGTGGCGTATCGCTCGTTAACCGTGATCAATTGATCCATCCAATGAGAAAACGGATGTGTGCCGGCTGAAGCGATCTGCGAGTCCGTCGCGCGCCGCAACTTTTGCCAACTCAGTGCGAAGATTAACGACTTGCTTGTCGCGCGTCACGGGCGTCGTTGCAAATCTCGGTGCCGAGCTCCACAATCGACTGGTGCAACTCCGGTTTGACCTGCTCCTTCAAAATCGATTTTTCCGTCGGCAAGAATTTGCTGGCTGTGCGAACGCAGCTCGCGCGTCTCCGGATCGATAATCTGAAATTCTTCCTCGATCCCGAGAGTGAAAATGTGCTCGGGACTGCGAAGCCTCTTGGTCGATTTCTTCAATTCAGGTGACGCGTTTTGCGGAGAGAGTCGCAGCGTCCATGGTATCGAGTGTTGAAAGCACAGTTCATCGTGGGGTTTGCCTTCGCAACAGGCTATGCGGGAATTGCGATTTTTCGGGCGTCTTTTGCGGCGGCCGCCCTTCTCAAGAATCCGGTACCGGGCAAAATCGTTATTTAAGCCACGTGATTTTGATTTCCTTCTCCAGTTGCTTGAAGTCTGGATCGCCCGTGATGAATTCAGCTTTTCTTTCCTTTGCCAGCGCGGCGCCGAAGGCGTCGGCGTAGGAAATGGGATAACTCGCCTTGTAAATCGCGGCGCGGCGCGTCATTTCCAAGTCGTCTCCGATGCCGACGACCGAGATCGGTAAGGACGCGATCTCCTGGATGCGGGCTTCCGCTTCGGTTTGGGATGTTTCGCGCATCGTGTTGTAATACACTTCGCCCCAGTTGATCACGGTCATGAGTAGCTCGTGCCGATCCAAGGCGGCGCGATGCAGAATTTCCTCTACTGCATTTGCAGCAGGTTCATCTTCGAAAAAGGCGATCAAGGCCCAGCTATCGAGCACCTTCGTCGTGGCCATGTCACAAGTCGCGTTCCCGCTTGCGATCCTGCATCATGGCTTTGAGGACGCCCTTGCCCTTCAGGGAACCGCGCAGGCTACGAATGTAGGCGCGCGTGATCGGTTTAAGCAAAATGCCTGCGGGCGTGGCTACCACTGCTGCTTTTGTTCCTTCTTCAATTTCGAACTCCCTGCGGAATTTTTTCGGGATTACCACCTGGCCCTTGACGGTGAACGTTACGGTTTCCATGGGCAAGGCCTTCATGCAACAAAGTTATACTTGGCACCAATAGTAAGTCAACAGGAATTAAGTAAGGCCAGCGATAGAATGTTGCGTTTTCTGAATCGGTATTTACTACAGGTCCGTTCACGCTGGCCTCGTTTGCCTTCGCAACAGGCCCTGCGGCCTTTGCGATCACTGCCGCTTTTTTGTGCCGCACATCAGTTTGGGCCGGCGGAATTCATTTTTCTGCCTGGATGGCTGCGGTAACTTCCGCTGGCGTCCAGGCGTTGCCCCGCCAAATCCTTTCGATTGTTCCTTTTTGATTGATCAGCGCGGTCGCGAGCCCATGGGAAATCGTGCCGCCTTCGTTCTGTCGGTAAACGGAAAACGCGCGAGTCAGCAAATCGATTTCTTTTTCGTCACCGGTGGCAAATATCCAAATTTGTGGATCGGCGTGATGAAACCCGGCGTACTCGCTCAACACTTTCGGCGTATCGTAACCAGGATCCAGCGTGATGCTGAGCAAATGCGTCTTCGCAAGCGTGCCGCTGCCTGTTTTAATGGATGTCTGCAATTCTTCGAAATTGTTTGACATACGTGGACAGAAATTCGGCACCGGGCAACGCGTAAAAACGAAGGTGAGCACGAAAGGTTCGCCACGGAATGTGTCGAGCGAAATTCGCTCGCCATTTTGATTCGTAAGGCTAAACGGCGGCATCCCATCGCCTTCTTTCAGGCGCGCATCGTGCTCTGCAGGAACAGTTGACGCCCGTTTCGGTTCCACAACATGAACATCTTCACGGCGGATCTTTTTTACGTTTTCAATCCAGAAATCCTTTTGGTAACTGTCATGCGAAACGAGATCGCGTCACCGGCTTTGAGGTCAGCAATTTGTTTTGGATCCCGCGCCACGAACGGCATCGTCATGGAGGGCATGAAACCGGGAATATTCTCGTGCTGAATTTCAATCGTTGATCTGTCTGGCGAAAATCCCCGCACCACTCCGCGGGTATCGTAATGCTCGGCTTTTTCGTCCGAGTTCGTGGAGCGCCCACAGGCGAGTAGAGCGAGAGCTACAAAGGCTGCGAGCAGAAGTTTGTGCATCGGCAGAATTGAAATCGAGGTCGGATTTCCTTCCACAAAAAAAGACAACAACCTTGATCTGCATCAAGGCGGGATTTTTCACCGCGCTCTAATTTCAGGCATGAGAAACACAATTATTCAGCTAGTCGCAGCGATCGCCCTCGGTTACAGCGCACTTCTTGGGTTCGTCACGGGTTGTTCAAAGGCGCCGGCAGCACCGCCTAAAGAAGTGACAGTCCAGGCTGACGATAAAATGCGTTATGACCTCACCGCGTTTGACGTCTCGCCCGGCCAGAAAGTTGCTGTCACGTTCAAGAACATCGGCACGACGCCAAAATATTCGATGGGGCATAACTTTGTTCTGCTCGATCGAACAATAACGACAGCAAACGTGCAGTCGGCGTTTCTCGACAAGGCCTCAATGGAAGCGTCGCACGATTATGTTCCGTCCGGCGCGAAGGAAGTGCTCGCTCATTCCAAATTGCTCGGACCTGGCGAAAGCGAGGTCGTCACATTCAACGCGCCCTACATTCCCGGCGACTACCTCTATCTCTGTTCGTTTCCCGGCCACTATTCCCAGGGCACCAAGGGCGTCATGACGGTGAAATAAAAGCAACAACCAGAAAGATCGAAAATGAAAACCAAATTACTGATACCGCTTGCGATCGTTATCATCGCGGCCAGCTCTCACCGGCTGCGGCAAAGGTGGCACCAATCAAGCTGATCGCACCGCCAACGCGCTGGCGAGTTACGTCGCGCCGGGAGAAAAGGACGAATATTATCTGTTCTATTCCGGCGGGCACTCCGGCCAGGTTTATGTGGCCGGTCATTCCGTCATTGCGTTCACATTATTACCATCCCTGTTTTCGCACCGTATCCGGGCACCGGTTATGGCTTCGATGACGAATCGAAGAAAATGCTTGGGCGATTTCACCTGGGGCGATGTGCATCACCCGGCACTGTCGCAGACGAAGTCGAAATACGACGGCCGCTGGCTTTTCGTGAACGACAACGCCAATAATCGTATTGCGCGAATCGATCTGCGCGATTTCAAGACGCACCAGATCCTCGGACCGATCCCGAATTCAATCGGCAATCATGGCTCGTCGTTCATCACCGAAAATAGCGAATACATTTTGTGCGCGACGCGATTTTCCGTGCCGCTGCCAAAAGGACGCGTGGCCGACCCGAAAGATTACGAGAAGGAATTCAACGGCATGGTCAGCGGCATCAAAGTCGATCCGCAAACCGGCGAGATGAAAGTCGGCTGGCAAATCCTGACCCCGCCGTTCGATTGGGACTTGGGCTCGACCGGCAAAGGGCCCGAGCAGCGGCTGGGCGTTCTGGACAAGCTACAACACGGAAATGGCGCACGACACGCTCGAGGTCAATGCGAGTCAGAAAGATCGCGATCTCGCGGCGGTGGTGAATTGGCGCGCGGCCGAGAAGGCGGTTGCCGATGGAAAAGCGACGATGATGGACGGCGTGCCGATCATCGATCCGGCGAAAGTTCCGGGCATTTTATATTTCGTCCCGATCGGCAAATCACCGCACGGGATGGATGTCGATCCTACCGGGAAATGGGTTGTCGCTGGTGGAAAACTTTCGCCCGCGACCACCGTATTAAACTTCGAGAAAGTTCAGGCCGCGATCAATAACAAGACGTTTGAAGGCGATTTCCGCGGGATTCCGATTTTGAAATACGAAGCGGTTGTGGAAGGCGAAGTGCCGGTTGGGCTCGGCCCGCTGCACACGCAGTTTGACGGAAAAGGCAATGCTTACACCTCGCTGTTCATCGATTCGCAGATCGCGAAATGGAAATTGCCGCCATGGACTGACGAGAAAAGAAAGATCTGACCAAAGCCGTCCTGGACAAAGTGCAGGCGCATTTCAGCACCGGCCATCTGGTTGTGGCAGGAAGCGATACCGCACAGCCATACGGCAAATGGCTAGTGGCAATGAACAAACTCTCGGCCGGCCGGCACGTCAACGTCGGACCGTCCCAGCCCGAGTCGAGTCAACTGATCGATATCACCGGCGATAAAATGAAAATGGTGGCCGAGTCCTACAGCGATCCGGAGCCGCATTTTGCGCAAATTCTCAAGGTTAGCGAAATCCAGCCGAGCGAAGTTTATCCGAAAGACGAAAACAAAGATCCAAATGCGGTTTGGGACAAGGAGCAACTGGAGTGACACGCAATGGCAATCAAGTCGTGGCCAAGCTGACCGCCATCCGCAGCCATTTCACTCCGGACCGAATCGACGCGCAAGTCGGTGACGACCTCACGTTCACGTCACGAACATCGAGCAGACGCGCGACATGATTCACGGGTTCGGGTTGGTCGAACACAACATCAACATGGTGATGGACCCGGGCGAAACGAAAACGTTCCACATCAAATTAACCAAGCCCGGCGTGTTCCCGTTTTACTGCACCAACTTCTGTTCCGCGCTGCATCAGGAAATGCAGGGATATCTCGTGGTGTGGGAGCCAGGCAAAGGACCTGTTAGCGGAGGCGCAGGCGGCGGCAGCACAGGCGGAGGCAAATGAATGTGGTATGTGCGTCCGCCAAAATCGTTGCAGGGAAAGCTGACAGTTTCCCTTACAGAGTGAGGCAAAGCTCAAGATCGACGATGGGTAAACAAATTTCAGGGTTGCTACGACGAGAATTCCGGTTTTTGCACAAGCCGCTGAACGTCTGGTCACGTTTCCTGCTGCTTGCAGCCGCGGTAACGATCGGGCTCTCGCTGTTCTTCCCGCTTTGGAAAATGCATCTGGTCGCGCCGCAATATTCCGATGGGCTCGATCTCTACATCTTTCCCTACAAGATTCAGGGCGGCGGATTGAATGGGCAGCATCTAAACGAGATCAACAATCTCAATCACTACATCGGCATGAAACCGCTCCAGGCAGTGGACTTCACCGAGATGCGCTGGATGCCGTTCGTGTTTGGTCTGATCATTTTGATGACGCTACGTTCGGTTGTGTTCGGGGAGATGAGCAACGTAGTCGATCTGTTCGCCGTCTATTCGTACTTCGGTTTGTTTTCAATCGGGTCGTTCTGGTATCGGCTTTACGAATACGGACATAATCTCGATCCGCACGCGCCGGTACATATCAAGCCGTTTACGCCCATGCTCATTGGAGTGAAACAAATTGCGAATTTCCGCGAGTACAGTTTTCCGCAGACGGGCGCGTACCTGTTGTGTGTCTCGGTGCTGCTGATCGTGCTGGCAGGCTGGTTCTCGAGAAAGGAGACAGCATGAGTGTGCGCGTTCTTTCCCCGGCGAGCGCGGGCGCCTCGCCCCCTCTGTCGCGCGCCTCGCGCAACAGCTTCCGTGGATATGCATGGCGCATGGACTTGTCGATCCCGCCAGGGATTTTCGGCGTGGCGCCGAAAAGCGCGGGCGCGGCGCCCGCGTTCCCCATGCTGTTCGCGCTCCTATTCGCTATTCAATGCAACGCCGCGACGCTCCAGGAAACCATCGATGCGGCCGCGCCGGGGCAAGCCATTCGTGTGGAGGCCGGTGTTCACCCTGGGCCAATTATCATCAAAAAATCGCTGACGTTAATCGGCGAACCCGGCTCAGAGATTCGAGGCAATCAAACTGGCAAAGTCGTGATGATCGCGGCGGATGACGTGACGCTTCGTGGACTGCGCATTACGGGTTCGGGATTGCGATTATCCGATGACGACGCTGCGATTTTCGTGAGCGGCAACCGTGCAATTATCGAAAACTGTGTCGTCGCCGATTCTCTGCACGGCATTTACCTGAAAAAAGTTTCCGGGGCACGGATTCTGAACAATCTCATCCAGGGCAAAACGAGTCTCGCTGCGTCAGCCGAGCCTGTGGAAAAGGGAATCGGCCAAATTACCGAAAATTGCGACACGAACCTGGTCGAAAATCGGCGTGGCAATGGCATTCACCAATGGAATTGCGAAGGAAATTTGATCCGCGGCAACGAAATCCGCGATACGCGCGACGGCATTTATTTTTCGTTCACCAGCAACTCGCGCGTCGAAAAAAATCTCATCCACCACGTCCGTTACGGACTTCATTACATGTATTCGGACGCAAACATTTTTGAAAACAACACATTCACCGAAAACGCAGCCGGCGCCGCAATCATGTTTTCGAAAAACATGGTCGTGCGCGGCAATCGGTTCGTAAACAATCGAGGTTACCGCGCTTATGGCCTGATCTTTCAGTCGTCCGATAGCAGCCGGCTGGAGCAAAACGAAATCAGCGAAAACGCAGTCGGGCTTTCATTCACCCAATGCAACCAGAACGAAATTGTCGGCAATCGCGTGACGCGAAATTACATCGGACTGCGCTTCAGTTCGAATTCGGACGCCAACCGATTCACCGAAAATGTTTTTGCCGGCAACCTCCATCCAATCGAGACCGGGGCGTCAGATGTTTCCGGCAACCAGTGGGCGGTTAACGGTATCGGGAACCTTTGGGATACCGGGCTTGAGCTCGATCTGGACCGCGACGGGATCATCGATGTTCCTCATCGCGAGCTCGATCTCTTCGGGATATTGCGTCGCGATTTTCCAGCGATCGCATTTCTCTCGGAGAGTCCGGCGGTGAAACTGTTGCGCTTCGCTCACCAGCGCGCGGTCATCCCTGGGATGAGTTCAATCGAAGATCCGGCGCCGCTTACATCAGGTTTCTGGAAAATCCGTGCGCAGCGTTCGGCGCATGCAGCCCTAGCAAGAAACAAATGATCCGACAAACAGACACGCGAGATTGCGAGGATCTGGGGAGCGCACGCGTCTCGCGTGCTGGTTTCGGCGTCCCGTCGAAACGAACTGCTATTACATCTCGCTTCGCCTTTCGCCTCCCACGTCAAAGAAAAGTTCGCGATCGCGAGGACGTGCTCGCCAGCACGCGAGACGCGTGCGCTCCCCGGACATGATCTCCGCGCACAACATCGTAAAGAACTTCGGACGCAATGCGATCCTCCGCGGCATCTCGCTGGACGCGAATCCAGGCCAAATCACGTTGATGGTCGGTCCAAACGGCGCCGGCAAAAGCACCACAGTCAAAGTACTGGCGGGTTTGATTCGACCCAACAGCGGCACGGCGCGCGTGAATGGATTCGATGTCGTCCAGCAACGAATCGAAGCACAGCGTGCGGCGGCCTATTTGCCGCAACGACTGAGTTTTCATCCAAAGCTGACGTGCCTTGAGATATTGCGGTTTTACGCCGGTTTGCGAGGCGTTCCGATTTCTCGTTGCGAAGCGATGCTTCAACTAACCGGACTCGATGATGTGGCGAAGATGCGCACGGAAAAGCTTTCCGGCGGGATGCGCCAGTTGTTGGGTGTCGCTTTTCTCCTGCTCGCGGACGCTCCCATTCTTCTGCTCGACGAACCAGGTCTTAGCCTTGATCCCCGCTGGCGAAAATGGCTTCAGCAGAAACTGCGCTTCGAAGCCCGGCGCGGCAAAACGATTTTAATCACCACCCATCTGATCGCGGAATGGAACGACGTCGCTGACCGGTGTCTGCTCTGCCGCGACGGCATCATCGAATGCGAACTCGACCCGAAAAATCTGCCGAACGATTTCGATGAATTGGACAGCGCCGGTGTATCACAGGTGACGCATGGTCGACGGTTTCCGGGGAGCGCATGCGGCTCGCGTGCCACTTTCGGCAGCTTCGCCGAAATTCCCTCCGAACCCGCCCGGAACGAGGTTCGCGACTTGCGAAAAGTTTCGGGGTCGCCGGCACGGGAGGCGCATGGGCTGCCCGGAGTTGCGCAACCGCAGTTATGAATCCCTTGATAACAATGGGCGTTGAGACCTGCGCATTGCGCGCGCTTTTTGCGCGCGAGTTTCGCGCTGCGCTGATCAATCGTTACTTCCAGGTTTTCTGTGCGCTCGGTTTGATGGGCGGAATCGCAGCCGCAATTTTCAGCGAAGACGTAAACGCCACTGCGGTCTTTTATGTTCAGATAGCCATCTATTTCGTTTCGCTCTTTGCGCTACTCGCAGGTGTGGGGAGCGCGCAAGCAGAGCGAGAAGAGTGGCAACTACTATTTACCCAACCGCTACCAAGAGCCGCATGCGTCGTCGGAAAATTTTGCGCGTTGCTGTTGATGTTCGGCGGCGTGCTTTTGGTGATGTTCCTGCCAGGGCTTCTGGCCGGATCTCCGATCCGCGCTCTGGCGGCCCTTTATTTCGAGACGTTGTTGCTGGCCGCTACGTTTCTCGCATGTGGGCTTACGGCTGGTTATTTCGCCCACGACCGCGCGCAGGGTTTGATTGCCGGTGTGAGCGCCTGGCTGCTCCTGCTTTTCGGTCTTGATCTTGTGGCGCTTTTTGCGGCGCGCTGGAGCGCAATTCAAACTCTGCCGGATTTATGGGTGGCGCTGCTGATGTGTAACCCGCTCGACTCATTTCGTATCAACGCGCTGTTCGCTCTTCAACAAATACCATCCGAAGCGGCAAACAAAACTCGGCTGGCCAGTTGGTGGATCGGGCACGCCAGCATCTGGTTTGTTGTGATTACAGGGGTGTGGTCACTAGTGCTCGTCACGCTGGCCGGGCTGCGTCTGAAAAATTGGGAGGAGTAATGCCTATGGAGACTCGCAAATTTAAAACACTCGACATTCGTTCGATCCTGGCGAAAGGAGTCGAGCCGTTTTCAAAAATTCGCCAAACGGTTGATGCCCTCGGGCCAGACGAAGGACTTTCGGTCATAGCGCCGTTTCTCCCGTCGCCTCTGATCGAGAAGCTTGGCAGTGAAGGTTTTCAATCCCGCGTCGAACGCCAACTCGGCGGCGGTTGGACGGTCCATTTTTGGCGTGGGAAGTGATTGTTCGATGTCTGGCGTTGCCGCCGCGATAGATGCGCGGAAATCTTCTGCGCTTTGGGTTGCGGAGCCATTTCGGATTTTTTTTCCTCTAGGATTGTTGCTTGGCGCCGTCGGCGTGGCGCTGTGGCCGTTGTTCGTATGGCACGCGATCGGTTTTTATCCCGGGCAGGCGCATGTTCGGTTGATGATCGAAGGGCTGATGGGCTCGTTCATCATTGGATTTCTTGGAACCGCTGGCCCGCGCCTGCTGGATGCATCACCGCTGATTGCTGCCGAAACTTGTGCGCTCCTTGTGCTGCAAATCGTGAGCGCTTTCCTGCATCTTACGCAGAGACAAACAGCAGGCGACACCGTCTTCCTCGTGCTGCTCTTGTTGTTTCTCGGGCTCATGGGAAGGCGCGCGCGAGCACGACACGATCTGCCGCCGCCGCAGTTCGCGCTTGTTCTCTTCGGGTTCCTCAACGCAATCGCAGGAATTTTTCTGATTACGGCTGCGAAATCGATGACGAACGGCTTGTTTGCGAACCAACTCGGCAGCCTCATGCTCAACGAAGGTTTTGTTCTTTTTCCGATTCTGGGCGTCGGCGCATTTTTCTTTCCGAAACTTCTCGGCGGTGCAAAACCTGAGCCCTCCGACCTGCGAATCGCCGCCGCATTGTGGGTGAAACGCGCGGTGATTGCAGTGCTAACCGCAGTGGTGATCTGGAGTTCGTTTGTGTTGGAAGCGCTCGGCTGGATCCGTACCGCAGCTCTGGTGCGAGGCCTAACGACTCTGACATATTTTGTTATGCAAGGTCATCTACTGGAAAAACCGAGCGGCCCGCCATTCCTGGCGCAGTGTTTTCGGTTGGGCGCTCTGCTATTGGTTGCGGGTTTGTTTCTTCCGGTCGCACTCCCGGGATATCGGCTTGCCAGTCTACACCTCACCTTCATCGGCGGTTTCAGCATCATTCTTTTCACCGTGAGCACTCGGGTGATTCTCGGTCATGCGGGACAGAGCCACTTATTTCGAAAAAGACTTCGATTCCTTATCGTTGCTCTCGCGCTGCTGCTAGTCGCCATGATTGCCCGGGTCGGCGCCGATTTCATTCCGCCCGCGCGCAATAGTCACCTTGTTTACGCCGCGCTGATCTGGCTTCTTGCGGCTACTGTGTGGCTAGTGGCGCTCGCACCAAAATTGTCTTTGAGCGACGAGTAAAGCGCGCTTTTTGGCGCGACGATTCGCCCGGGAGCGTTAAGATCCTCGCGTGGCGCTGGAACCGGGCCAGTTTAGACAGGCAATCATTGAGAATACGCTGCGCAGTTGTCAGCTCTTCATGGGTTTGCCCGCCGCGGACATTGTAGCGATTGCCTCGTTCATCGTTTCAAAGCACCTCGACAAGGGCGAATACCTTTTTCGCGAGGGCGATCGCAGCGAAGGATTTTATGTCGTACAGAAGGGCGCCATAAACGTCCATCGGGTCAATGCGGCGGGGAAAGAGCAGATGATCCATTTGTTTCAGCCGATCGAATCGTTCGCCGAAGCCACGCTCGCAACCGAAGCCGGCTATCCTGCGGACGCGCGCGCGACGGAGCCCACAACTATTCTCCTTGTGCCAAAAACCGATTTTGTTGATCTCTTGCGAAGACGACCCGATCTCGCCCTGCGTATGCTCGGCTCGATGAGTCAGCATCTCCGCGTGATCGTGGGATTGCTGGATGATCTCACTCTGAAAGACATGGAAACCCGGTTGGCCAATTGGTTGCTAAAACAATGCCCCCGTCCGAGTGCCACGACACCGATTGAGATCAAACTCAACCGAACGAAACGCGTGCTCGCCGCTGAAATGGGAACAACGAGTGAAACGTTGTCGCGCACACTGGCAAAATTTCGCGACCAGAAGCTTCTGCGCGTCACAGGAAACAGCGTTATTGTGACGAGGCCAGGCGAATTGCAAAAGCTGCTGCAACGAAATCTCGGCGAATTGTAGTTCATCGGCGAACGCCGATCCGTCTGCAATCTCACCAATCGGATGAGTCAATCTTTTACCCGCAGCGGTGCTGATCAGACACCACTTGAAATCGAACTTCAACCCGGTGTGCAGCCTCGTGCGGATTGAAAGGATGCGTTTTTAACGCAACCTATAACCGCGGAGGGTGAAATACATGTTGCTCGCGCATGACCATTCCCACCTTGATGAATTGCTCGCTGAGTTTTTCAGGGCGCTTGCAGCGGGCAATGTCCCACAGAGCTTTGACAAGCTCGATATTTTTTGGGCACGATTGGCGATGCATATTCGCGCCGAACACCTTCACTTATTTCCCATGCTGCTTCACGCCCTGGAATCGCCTGACCAGACAAACGAAGCAGCCCGCGGCGCTCCATCTTTGGAGACCGCAAAGAACACAATCGCGCGGCTGCGCGAGGACCACGATTTCTTTATGAGTGAGTTGGCGGCGGCGATCAAAGAACTGTGCAAACTACGGCAAAGCACTCATCGGGATAAGTCGTCTCTTATTCAAAACGTGCGGGAGAAAATCGCCGCTGTCAGCGAGCGGTTGAAGGCGCACAATGAACTTGAAGAAACCGAAGTGTACCCACTGGCTGGCGTATTACTCACACCAGCAGAGTGCGTGACACTAAACGAGAAGATGCAAAAGGAACTCTGTAATATTCCGCAGCGATTTAGCAGCGCAGCAAAGTAATCTTTTGTTTATAAGCTGCACGGCCTGCGCTGCAGCAAAGAAGAGAGGCTACAAAAAAGGAGCCACCACATGAAAGGACAAAACGACAGCATTACCAAGATCCGATCGACATATCCCCCTAAGGACTGGTATGCAGGCGGCCAGGCGGGAAACTTTGTCGTTCGATCACAAACGAGCAGGAGCCCGCGCCGGGCATCGACCCGCCGTGGTGGAGTATGGATCACAGCCGCACTGCTCGGGATTGCGATGGGCGTTTTGGTTAGCGCTAACGCGCAGACTTCCAAAACTGAAAGTCATGAACATCATTCGACGTTTCCGATCCCAGAAGCGATCCGGGCTGAACACGCGGAGATTCACGACCAACTCGTCGCCGCGACCAAAGTTCAGGGCCCAGTCGGCCAAGCCGCGCGACGGCTCGCCGGGGTGCTCGACCCGCATTTCTTGCGCGAAGAACAAATCGCGTTGCCGCCGCTTGCCCTGCTCGCGCCGCTTTCGCGCGACGAGTTTACTCCTCAGATGCGCGACATCCTTGTAATGACTGACGCCTTGCGCGCGGAGTTGCCACATATGCTCGAAGAACATAAAGCCATCCGCGCCGCCACCGCCCGGATGGGCGCGGCCGCGAAAGCGGAGGGCAACGCCGCAGTTGAACGCCTGGCGGAAACGCTAAAGCTGCATGCCCAAAGCGAAGAGCAGATCTTGTATCCGGCCGCAATTCTTGTCGGCGATCTCGTGCGCCATCATTTCAGAGCGAAAGCGCCACGGCCGTAGACGCTCGCGCCGCGTGCGTCGGTGGTACTGCCGGGATTGATCGGCGCACGCGACGCAGGTTTCATTTGCACTTGTCTCGGGTGATCTCATGGTTGAGATCGCCAGCGGAGTCAGATACTTACTGCGTCACATTCAGCAGTCCAGCAGCGCCGATCTCCATGTCGCGCATGCTGTGATCGACGATCGGATATTTCCCGGGGTGCGGCATGATCGCATCGAAAACGACGCCTTGCCCGGGCCCGACGGAGTAAGTGGACACGCCAGTGAGCGAATGGTCCGCATCTCGCATCGGGATAAACTGCAGCAAATATTCCGCCAATGATGTGGAAGGAACTCCATAGATTCGGGCCGGCATCGACGAAGTAAATCCGCACGCGCTGCCCCACTTTCGCCTGTAACGGATTATCCTTGTATTGGAAGGCGATGCCATTGAACACGACTTCATCGGGGGTGACGGCGAGCATCTTATTGTAATCGCCGGTCATGAGCTTGCCTTCCACCTGCTGGGTGTACCATTCGCCTTGCACCAGAACGTAGCTGACGGCGGCCGGAGGCAACGGCTTGAGCGGGTCGACTATCATCGCGCCATACATTCCGTTGCCGATGTGCTGCAATACAGGTGGCGTTCCGCAATGATAAATGAATACGCCCGGCACCTGTGCCACAAATGAGAACTCCAGTTTCTCGCCTGGATTGATAGAGCGATAAGCAACGCTCCAGTCGATCTGCGCGGCGTGGAAATCGATCGAGTGCTGCATCATCCCGTTGTTGGCGAATTTCACGTGCACGGTTTGTCCCTCGCGCACATGCAGGATCGGCCCAGGCACGGTGCCATTAAATGTCCACGCCTGATATTGCACGCCGTTGGCGATTTCGATCGTCGCGTCGGTCGCGACCAGGTTGATATTGACGTCGGCGCCGTTGCCGATCAGCGGAGGAAGAATTGGAAGCGCCCGCCTGGTTGTTTGTCCCGCCGTGGCCATGCTCAACGGCGAGACCGTCGTAGCAGCCAGCTTTAGAGGCGAGACCGCCGCGGCGGCATTCGCAGGAGTAGCGGGCGACCGGCTGGTGTTCGTTGCGCTCCCCAGAGTGGAGAGCGCGAGGGCGAGGACGACAATGATCGCGCCGATCGCACCGAGTTGATGGTCCCAATCAAAGGCGGGGCGTACCTCTGGCCAGATCCGCTTCGGTTTCCATTCCGCCACTGATCTCCATTTCGGAAACCGGCGGCCGATATAATAATCAAAGCTATACGGCGAGGGACCGAGGAAACCTTCGAAGAGCGCGGCACCAACAAAAACCAGCGCATACATGAGTGCCGGCCCAAGATTCGTCGCGCCCGAGGTGTAGGGCCCGCCAAAACCTTCCGCCGTTGACCAGATAAGTAAACTGAACAAGGCACCGACGATATAGGTCAACCGGCGAGCGATGCCGAATAGCAGCCCGATCGCGAGCGCGGTTTCAATCAGTCGCGTTGCGAGAATGAAGAAGCCAGCCCGTGGTGAAACAAGTTGAATCCAGAAATGAAACCAGGGAGCGAGCCAGGGAGGCTGGCCGTTGGCGGCGTTTTGCAGGTAACCCGCATAATGCGCCGCAAAACCCGGCTGCCATTTCAGGTAGGCATCGATCGCCACGAAGATTCCAAACGCCGCCCGCACACCGGCCGCAGCAACGATCAGCCAGGCCAACGTACGCCGTCCTTCAACCGATTCGGTGTTCATGCTTTTTAGAATAACGCGAAAATTTATCTCGAAAACACGTCCCCGAAATTCAACGTTGTCCGACAAACGCGCATCAACGCGGAGCCTGCTCCTGTATCACAAAGAATCCGGTCTCGCCGCCACCGGAAGTGACGTTAACGATTGGCGTTGCGGATAACCGAACCATCGCGCCGCAAACTTTACCCCGAAACAGAAATGGGTTCGTATCGACGAACATTGGCTGCAACTTCCAATCGGTCTCGCTGAAGATCGGAAACAGTTCCGGGTGCAAATCGAGCGCATCCTGCACAATGTAGTCGGCCGAAAGCGCTCTCTCGATCGCGTCCTCCCACTGGCGCTCGTCCAGTTGTGCGCCGAAATAGAGGCCGTGTCCCCCGTAATCGTCATTTGGCTTGAGAATCAGGCGCGCTCGATTTTTACGGGTGAACTCGAGCAGATTGATCTTTCGTCCTTCGCGCTCGGTCTTTCGGTCGGATACACGCCGTGTCCACGGTATGGATTGACGTATCGCTTCGTTTTCGCTCGCAGTGAACCAGCTTTGGTGCTCTTCATCCGTGAGCATCTCGAATACAGCCTTCTTGTGCATGATCTTGCATCGGAATGGATTCACCAGACAAACGTCATGGTTCATGCATGCACGAATCAGCGGGTGCGTATCGTCATAGCGCGCGAGGAATTCGTGAATGATCACTCTCTTGTAAACTAGATCGATCCGAAACGCGCCGCTTCGGAGTTGACCCTGCTGATACTCGAGATCCTCCGGCGAACAAATGATAGTGGGAACGCCGTGCGCGCTGAAATGCTCCTGCAGAAAGACGAACTCACTCGACGTAGGCAGGTCCTTCCAATCCAGGATTGCAACATTCGGCACGCCGGTGCCGCCCCATTCGCGATAGGTACGGAGAAGCGTTTCAAGCAATTGTTTGACCGGAGAGAACTGCTGTAAACGATAGCGTCGGGCGAAGGTAGCCATTACAGGGAGCTCGAACAGCAATCGATTCAGTTCCTCCTGATCCGGAAGACTCGAAGGATTCTCAGCGTTTGATTCTACGAACTTTATATCGTCGCCGTGAACGAACGCATCGAGTCGAGTCGTAACGCCGGCTCTTGAAAATCCCGGATCGATCACCGCCATATTGCGCTCCGCCTCCGTCAGACCGAGTTCATCCATCAGGCTGGGATCTTGCACCACTGCGGCTGCAACCCTTTCCAACGCACTCGTAACGCGCTCCGCTGCCTGGCTCAGGCTCTGGAATTGTTTGTGATGAAGAAGGTGCGGTCGAAGCGCAACACCTATGGGCCGTTCGCCATAGAGCAGCCGGTTTTTGCGCATGGCGCCGCGCAACTTTTCGAATACGACAGGTGATAACGTCTCGTCCGCAGCGAGCAAATCGTGGAATTCGCCGATCGCTTTCTCGCGCAGCGCGTGCGTCGATGTTGTGCGTTTCTGTGGCAAGGTTGCGTGGGTAATCACCAAATCTAAATCACCCCGCTTACTAGCAGCAATGCGGAATCTCGTTCCGGCTACGGCCGGCGCGCGACATCGCCAAATGCGCGCCGGCCAGGCACTCGCGTGTTATTGCACTTTTACTTCGATCGCCTGTGGCTTCGGCATCGGGCGTTTTGGCAGGTGAACCTGCAGCACGCCGTCATGGAAGTCAGCCACGATCTTGGTTGTGTCCGCATCTTCCGGCACGGTGAATGTGCGCTCGAACGTGCCGAAGAAGCGTTCCAGCCGATGGAATTTTCTCTTCTTTTCTTCCCTCTCGGTTTTGCGTTCGCCGGAAATGTAAAGGACGCCGTTTTCGATGGTGACTTTTACGTCATCCTTTTTCATTTCAGGCAGGTCGGCCTTGAACAGGTACTCATGATCATCTTCGATGATATCCACCAGGGGCGACCAATCGGCTAGCTTGAATGTGTCGCCGTTCTTAGGGAAACGAACGGGGAAAGTCGGAAAGCCGCCAAAGAATGTATTAAAGCGGTTCTGAAATCCCTCCATCTCCCGGAACGGGTTCCACGTTGTCAGTGTCTTCATAATCTTTCCTTTCTGTACAAGACAGGCGACCCGATCCCTAAAGCGCGCTCACCATAATTTGCGACAGTTTGTTCAAATATTGCGATCCGCGCCTGGCTGCGGATTCCGGTCGCAAGAAACGCCTCTCTTTTCACAATAGCTGCACGGCGCGCTTCCGTCGGAAAGCTTCTTATAAATGCAAAACAAATCGCCGGACCAAAACTTCACCAATGAAGGCAGACATTATGCTTACCAATCTTATTGCACACGAAAGAACACCCGCTCATCGTGACGACAGCACAATGCCCTTTGGCCCGCGCCGGGGTGGGTTCATTAACGCTGCGGACCGCATTTTTGAAGAGGGGTGGCCGCTCGACGAGGCGACGGTGGAACAATGCGAAGCGTTCGATCTCGTTTACCGGACACTCTGCGCCGTGATGTACAATTATGTTCCGCTATCGGGTCACCCCGGCGGCTCAATTTCTTCGGGTCGGTTCGTGGCACGGCTGTTGTTCGACGCGATGGATTACGATCTGACCCAGCCGAATCGTCAGGACGCCGACATCATCTCGTACGCAGCCGGACACAAGGCGCTCGGGCTTTACGCGATGTCGGCGCTGCGCAATGAAGTGGCGCGCATCGCCGCGCCGGATCTGTTGCCGCGCGATGAGAGATTCCAGTTGCGGCTCGAAGATCTCCTCGGTTTTCGACGAAATCCGACAACGATGACGCCGTTATTCAGAAAATTTCACGCCAAACCGCTCGACGGGCATCCGACACCGGCCACTCCATTCGTTAGGCTCTCCACCGGGGCGTCGGGCGTGGGCGTTCCAGCATCGTGCGGCCTGGCCTGGGCCGCGGGCGATCTCTATCGCGAGGACCCGCCCCGGGTTCATATCATCGAAGGTGAAGGTGGAATGACTCCGGGCCGCGTGGCGGAAGCCTTCGCCGCTGCGGCGACCGCGTCGCTCGACAACATTATTTTGCATATCGATTGGAACCAGGCCTCCATCGATTCGAATCATGTCTGTCGCGATGACGATGCCCCGGGCGAATACGTGCAATGGACTCCCGCTGAGCTCGCGTATCTACACGACTGGAATGTGGTTTACGTGCCGGATGGATTCGATTGGCAGCAGATCGCCACCGCACAACGGCTCGCGCTTGATTTTCAGAATGGTCAACCGACCGCAATCGTTTATCGCACAGTCAAAGGCTGGCAATATGGGATCGAAGGGCGCGCATCTCACGGCGCCGGTCACGGGCTTTGCTCAAGTGCATTCTTTGCCGCGGTTGCACCATTGTTGCCGAAGGACTTCGTCCCATTGCCATGTTGTGAAGGCGACAAGCAACGCTGCTGCGGAGGCACCGACGCGACCATCGTTGAGGAATGTTACTGGAAAACTCTCAGCATCATTCGCCAGTCGATGGAGGCAAGCGGGCCGATGGTCGAGGCGCTTGCTGAACAGTTGCGCACCGCACGGACACGCTTGAACGCGCGCGCGCGCAAACCTTCCGAGGGCCAGCCGCACGTCGATCTTACATACACAATCGCCGAAGCCGCTCGCTGATGCGGCGACGCCGTCAGACCTCACATTGAAACCGGGAACGAAGACGACGTTGCGCGAGCAACTGGGCCGGGTGTTGAACTACTACAACGTCGCTACTGAGGGCGCTTTCATTGTTGCAGCTGCTGATCTGCTCGGATCGACAAGCATCAACAAAGCGAACGACAAATTCCCGGGCGGTTTTTACAATCGCCGCTCGAATCCCGGCGCGCGAGAACTCGCCATCGGCGGAATTTGCGAGGACGCGATGATGGCGATGCTGTCAGGCATCAGCGCATTCGGCGCTCACATCGGCGCGGGTTCATCGTATGGCGCATTCAGCGCGCCGCTTGGTCATATCGCTGCGCGGCTCCACGCGATTGGCAACCAGGCGCGTGTCGCGACACAAGGCGGCGAGTATCGTCCGTTCTTTCTCGTTTGCGCGCACGCTGGATTGAAGACCGGCGAGGATGGTCCGACGCATGCCGACCCGCAGTCATTGCAATTGCTTCAGGATAATTTTCCGCTCGGCACAATGATCACGTTGACGCCGTGGGATCCAGCAGGAAATCTGGTTCCTCGTTTCCGCCGCGCTGGCAAAACGTCCGGCGATCATCGCACCGTTTGTGACCCGGCCGCCGGAACTGGTGCTCGATCGAGTCGGCGCTTGGTTTGCCGCCGGCCTCGACGGCAGCTCAAGGTGTTTATCGTTTGCGCGCTGCGCGCTGGCTATCGCAAGGCACAATTGTGCTTCAAGGCACCGGCGTAACAAACGCCTTCCTCAACGAAACGCTGCCACTCCTGGAGCGCGAGAAACTTGACGTGAACGTTTACGTGGTCACCTCGTCGGAGCTCTTCGACATGCTGCCGCCGGCGGAGCGCAAACGGATTTTTCCGGAAGCGCATCAACAGGAAGCCATGGGAATCACCGATTTCACGCTGGCGACCATGACGCGCTGGGTGCGTTCGGACTATGGACGCAAACACACGCTCCATCCATTCCGGCATAAGCATTTTCTCGGAAGCGGCCCGGGCGCAGTGGTGATGGCGGAAGCCGGTCTCGACGGCGCGAGTCAATTCGAAGCGATCCGCGCTTACGTTCGAAACCGGTGAAAAGATGTCTGGCTCTGTAGGAAAGGTCGGTGACGAAAACGGAAGTCAGGCTGCTAGCCTGACTCGACTGGCAGGCTGCCAGCCTGCCGAGTCAGCCAAGTTGGCCACGGCAAATCCGTCCTGCGGCGGACTGGCTGACATCCGATCGGAACAGCGATCGGGCAAATCTTCACTCGCCGACGATCCGATCGCGCTTTTTCAAACCTGGTTTCGAGAGGCGATTGATTCTGGCATCGAAGAGCCATCGGCGATGACGGTAGCGACGGTCGATCCCGACGGTTCATCCGGACGCGCGAATGATGTTGCTCAAGGGCGTGGACGAGCGCGGGTTCGTTTTTTACACGAATCTGGGAAGCGCAAAGGCGCACGCGCTGATGCATGATCCGCGCGTCGCGCTCTGTTTCTATTGGGCTGCAGATCGGCAAACAGGTGCGCGTTCGTGGCCGGGCAAGCATTGTTCCCGACGAAGAAGCGGATGGTTATTTCGCTACGCGCCCGCGGCTGAGTCAGATCAGCGCCTGGGCTTCGAAACAATCGCAACCCATGCGCGGCTACTTTGAACTGGAGACCGAAGTTGCGAAAACTGCTCTCCGTTTCGGTCTGGGAGAAATACCGCGTCCGCCGTTCTGGTCAGGATTTCGAGTCGTGCCGGAGCGGATTGAATTTTGGCTTCAAAAACCATTCCGCCGTCATCAGCGCATCCTCTACGAGCGGGCAGTGACGGTTGGCAAAAACACTGGCTCTATCCGTAGTCCCTAAACGGACTGCGC
>CAWIPQ010000030.1:0-68800 GCA_963838045.1 uncultured Verrucomicrobiae bacterium
CAGCTGAGCTATGCCGGCGAAAGAAGAGCTACAAGGTTAAAACGGAATCGACAGAAAGCCATTGTAAGTTTTGCACTGAAAACCGTTTGCAAGCGCACAATTCACTTGAGTAAACCTACCGAGATAATCGCGTGGCCTGAAGAGACTGACCGTTTGAATACAGGAGGTAAATACTGCGCGCAGGCCGGAGCACCAACACCGACTCCGACGCCAACATCAACACCTGTATCGAGCCCTACTCCAACACCAAGGCTCCGGCCGACGCCGGGACCGCGCCCGTGAGTTTTTCACTGAGTAGAGTGCAGAGCCGGTACCAGTATATCCGGCGAAGCCCTACATAATAATTAGGCGGCGCCTGACTAGACATCTCCTTGCGGTTTCTCTAAACGTACGCTTCTGATCAAAAGTCCTTTTATGAGCATTCGGCTAAGATTCTGTGCGGCAGCCCGGTCCTTTGTGGTCCACTAGTTTTTGGAAGGAAGTTGTATGGCTCTCGAGCAATTGCAGTGCGCTCTTACCCAAGGCGACCTCGACACGATAATGGCTCATAAGGATCGAGATGATGACAGCGTGTTCTACATCCATTCAAATTGTCATTCCCATTCGCCGACATGGACCAGATACGAAAGGGGCGGAGTTCTGAGAATCGAGTGTTCCGAATGTTCCAGGACAATTGCAATCGTAAAGGTCGCGGAAGCATGAAGCCGATGCGGCAGGACAGTGGCAGACGCCGTCGTTTAAACTCTCGTCACTGACCGCGAGTTTGCGTTTTTGAAGCTGACGCGGTCCGACCTACTCGCGGGCGCGGGAGTAGGCGGAAAGCGGGTCGGCGGTTTCCAGATTCTTGATAACCGTGCTGAGGTACACCGATTCGGGATAAAACGCTTTGTATTTGGTGATCTCTGCCCGATTCAAAACCTTGAAGCCGTAACGTTCGAACATCTTTTCGCCGCGTCGGCTCTCGAAAGTAACGATCTGGCCACAGACACGTTTTTCGCCGGAGCGGTAAAGATAACTCAGATACGCGCTCATCAGAGCGCGCGTGGTCGAAACTTTTCGCGCTTCCGGCAGGAGATTGATATGGAAATGCGGTACCCGCCGGGGTTGAGCGGGGACTTCACGCCAGCCGTACATGAGGATCCAGCGGATAAAGCGACGCGAGCGCTCGTTGTACCGGAAATAACGAGTCAGAGCGCGGAAAAACAGCCAGACATTTTGATACAGCGCGTAGAGCTGGTTTTGCAACGGCTTGCGCGAGCCGAGCAAATACCCGGAAATCTCGCCATCCACCTCCAGGAGAAAACAGGATTCCGGCTCGTGATCGGTGTAGTAGGTGGTCAGAAAATCAGCGAACAATTCACGGTCCTGATAGACCGGATCGATCGGTTCGCCGAGAAATCCGGTGGCGCAGCAGAGTTTTCTAACTGTTTCGCGATCGGATCTGCGATAACCACGAATGAGGAATGGCTTATGTTGGTCGTTCTAGCATTTAAAAACGGCGATATTTTGAGCGAAGCTCGCGGTAAATGCAAAACAGTTCATCAAAAATACGCGGCCAGTTGTAGAGGCTACGCGCAACCCGGGCAGCCTTCCTGCCCAAGATGGATAATTTTCTGTCGCTGCATTCTTCGATGGCATTCTGCCAGCGCGTCCGGACTGTTTTCTACCGCCCACGATTCCTGATCATGACAAATACTGTTGTCCATGTAGCTACCGCGAATTCCGACAACAGGTGTTCCGCACGCCTGGGATTCCACCGCCGCAAGGCCAAATGTTTCCTGAACTCCGGGATGCACGAAAAGATCAGCCGCACGATAAAAGCCGGCGAGCTCGGAAGGATCGGCGCAGTACCGAATCCATGAAAGATTCCCGTTTCGCAATTGCGTGTTGCGAAGATGAACTCTATCGGGCCCATCACCGATGACGAGCAAATGAAATTCATCGGGACGCCGTCGCTGCAAAATTCTGAACGCGCGAAGCAAAGTTACTGTGTTCTTCTCCTTCGCCAGCCGGCCGACGTAAAGAAGCAGGGTTTGATCTGAATTAACGCCAAATGACTGCCGTATTGCTTCGGTGCCGGATCCGTCCGGGCGGAAGATTTCCGTGTTAACACCGAGACTAAGCACACGCACGTTGTGCACGCCCCAATCACGAAGCACGCAGGCCAGCCTCTCTGAAGCGACAAGCGTGGCGGCGTGCTGATTATAGAGTTTGCGAACGTATGCGCGGGAAAGCTTCATCACACGGCGTGTTGCCGTTTTGCCAAGGAGCCTGGCGCTCTTCCGCACGTACGCTTCAGGAAAATGCGAATGATAAAAACCGACCACCGGCACGCCCAGCGCGCGCCCGACTTTCAGCGCCCTCCAGCCAAGCTGATAGGGATCGCCGGACTCGATCACGTCCGGCCGTTCCCGTTCCAAAATTTCTTCTACTGCACGGAGATTCAACAGAGCCCGGTATTGCGCGGTGCGCGACACAAGGGGCGAACGAATGGTGTAAACACGCGAGCACCCGTTTGTTTTCGACTTTGTTTTCGCGCCGGGAACAACAAGGACATGTTCGTCGCGCGGCGCGTGCCTCTGAATGTAATCGATCTTTTCGTGGAGATAGCGCTTCACGCCCCCGCTTACCGGCGAATAGAACTGGGTAAGGTCGCAGATCTTCATCAGGCTCTTGTCATTCCGAGCGAACCGAAGCGAAGTCGAGGAATCCCGCGGCGCAACCTAAAAATCATGCCACGGGATCCTTCGACTTCGCTCAGGATGACGATCGAGAAACGACGCTTGCGAGGTCAACTTTGCGATTCGAACCCGCTCAAGTATTTCTCTGCTTGCAGTGCCGCGGCGCAACCCATTCCCGCAGCAGTAACGGCCTGCTTGTAGATGCGGTCGGCCACGTCGCCAGCGATAAAAACGCCGGGGTGTTTGCTCTCGACCAGATTTTTCGGGAGCAAATAACCCTCCGCATCCATATCGAGCTTGCCTCGATAGGCCTTTGTATTGGGATCATGCCCGATCGCCACAAAGACACATGCCACTTCCAACTCACGCTCATCATTTGTCTTTACGTTGCGCAAACGCACGGCGCGCATCTCCCCTTTTTCATCCGGAATGTATTCTGTCACGATCGTGTCCCAGATCGGCTCGATCTTCTTGTTCGCGAACACCCGCTCCTGCATGATCTTGGAAGCCCGCATTTTGTCGCGGCGATGAATCAGATAGACCTTTGAAGCGAACCGGGTGAGGAACAACGATTCCTCGGCGGCAGAATCGCCTCCTCCTACAACACAGACCGGCACGTTTTTGTAAAATGCGCCGTCGCAGGTCGCGCAGGACGTTAATCCGTGACCGACCAACTTCTGTTCGTTCTCGAGTCCGAGATAACGGGCGGAGGCGCCGCTGGCGATGATGAGAGCGTGCGTCTCCAGCCATTCATCGTCGGCTTTGATGCGGACGTGTTTCTCACTCGGCATCGAAATCGGTCACCTCCGCATAAGAGAAGCGGGCACCGAATTTCTCTGCCTGTCGGTGCATGTTTAGTATCAACTCCGGGCCATCGATTCCATCCGGAAAGCCGGGATAATTCTCTACCAGGGTCGTGGTGGAAAGTTGCCCGCCGGGCTGCCTACCTTCCAGGACCAGAGGGCTAAGGTTTGCCCGGGCAGCGTAAATAGCAGCAGTCAGCCCTGCGCAACCGCTCCCAACAATGATTACCTTCTCCATCAATAGAATTTAGCACATGGCGCAAGCAAGAAGATGGTAGCAATTTAAAGTGCGTGCGCTCAACAGATGTATTGTCTGTTGGTCCGCGCCACGCTCGACGCGATGCTTTCTGGTCAACTTTCCAGTGGATTGTTCCAACGCACCCCGATGAACCGGTCGAAATCGCGATCGTTCGAGTAAACGGTCGCGCCCAAATCTCCCGCCTGCGCTGCGATCAGCGCATCCGTAGCAAGACTGCCCCCCAGACCGGCTTCTTCGAGCAAAGCAAAAAATCGCTTGAAGGTCGCTTCATGAGGAACAAGAAGACGCACGTGATCGCAGTCTAACCATTGATCGACAGCGATGTGCGCCTCCTCGACTGTCAAAGGATTCTCTAACAGCATCGGATGCGTTATAAGTCTCACGAATCCCAGGATCACAATCCACGGAATTCCCACGGACTCGGCTCCTGACAACGCGCCTTCCCACCAGCGACGCGATGCCCCGTGCCAGGGCGAAAGCGTGTCATAGGCGTAGATGAGCAAGTTTGCATCGGGAACGATCATTTTGAACGGAGCCCCTTTGCTACCGTGCGTTCCGCCTCCAGTTGATCGAAAATCTGGTTCAGACTAATCTTATGATACGCGGGTTTAAGACCAAGCGGACGCGGCTTTATTCGCACCTGTCGCTTCTTCGCGGACTTTTTTGAGGCTGCGAGGCCGATCGCGATTATTTCCTCGAGCATCTTCCGAAATGATCGTCCCGTGGCTCCAGCCCGCCGCCGCACCTCCTTTAATAAAGCATCATTGATGCTTAAAGTGGTTCTCATAAATGCATCATGTCATCAATCCGGCACGATGCAACCATCCGCTCCGCTGCTACGTCGTGACGTGCACGACAATTTTGTGAAAACCGGAGACGCCGGAGAACCAACCGCGATCTTCTTCAAATTTCTGCACGTCGCCTTCGCCGTCGGTGGCGCGGACAACGACAGTGTAATCGCCCGTCGCGACGGGCATCCATTTCGCTTTCCAGAGGGACCACGCCAGATCGCCGCCGGCATAATAGATTTCCGCGTCGCTCCAGGTTTCTCCGTCATCGAAACTCAGCTCGACGCGGGAAACGCCGCGGTCGCCGCCGTAGGCGATTCCTTTCAGTTCGATGGGAGCACTCAGGTTGCCTAACGAAACTGACGACCAGTCCTCGGGCACATCGATCCGTGAACGGATCGGCACAATGAAATCGGGTCCCCATCCCTGTGTTTCGTAGAATCCTTTCGCCCTGGCGTCGGTTACTTCGATTCGGGTAAGCCATTTCACGTGTTTTTCGCCGAAGTAGCCCGGAACGATTGCGCGCAACGGGTAGCCGTGGCGGTCCGGCAAGGGCACGCCATTCATTTCGTAAGCAAGCAGCGTGGTGGGTTCCATCGCTTTCTCCAGCGGAATGGTGTCGGTGTAGTTATCGACGCCGTACAACTTCACCCGCGCCGCACCGGAAAGTACGCCGGCCTGGTCGAGCAGATCGCCGAGCGGGACGCCTTTCCAGACCGCGTTGCTGATCAAGCCTGCATCCAAACCGTTGCTGATACACATGAGGGTCGTTTCCTGCTCGGTGGCATCGAATCCCAGGAGATCCTGCAATCGCCATGCAGCGCGATTTTGTACCAGCCCGCCTACTTCCAGATGCCAGAGATCGACATTCACCCTGGGATCCACCACGTTCTTGGTAACACAATAAAACAATTCGTTAGGCGTGATCGACTCGACAATCGGGCCTTTATATTGGGTGCCGTCATAACTGAACGTTGCGGCCCGATAAAGCTTACGCGTCAGCGCGACGCCGCCTCCGGCCACAACGGCTCCAATTGCTCCCAGTACAAATGCGCGTCGCCCTATGTCGGGCGTGAATTCTCTGCCGGGGAAATCGCCCTGCGATGTCCGGACAGCCGGGCGGGCTGTTGCTACCATTAAAAACTGGAATCCGCCGACCATCGTTCGCTCAAATGCGAACACGCACAGGGCGAACCCAACGAGCGTGACCAGACGCGCCGCTTCGATTGGCAGCCCCATGTAGCTTGTGCCGAGGACCGGCCACAACGCGATCGCGAATGCAAGCATGGGGAGCACAATGAAGATGGATACCGTCCAGATCGCCGAAGCGCGCTCGGGATTGCGCCGCACCAACAACCCGAAGATCGCTCCGCCCATTGCGCCGACCAGGAGTTGGCCGGCCATTGTCGATCCAACTCCCAGTTGCTTCAGGTGATTGTAACCCCCGACGTTGCCCATCAGTGAAAGAAATGGACCGGGAGGTATGAAAACCGAAAGACGATCGCCAATGATTGTAAGCGGTGTAGCCACACCGAGCGCGGTGAGCAACAACATCATCGTTGTCATCACAATAGCGGCCACGAATCCTGCGAGTAATCCGGCGAAGATTGTCTTTCCTCTAGTCACGATGCTGCCGATCTTACCCCGCCGTTTCCTGGTCACAAGCGCTGTAGTGTCCGCTGTCCTCAGCGGATTTGGTTGCTGTGCCAAGGATGTTGCGCTGAGGACAGCGCACGCTACAGCTTTGCCGCAGCCAGAATTTTTTGAGCGCGCTCTACAACCATCGCGGATGTGACCTGCTTCATGCAGGCGTGATCGAATGGACACTGGCTCAGCCGCCGGTAATTGCACGGCGAACAGGGCAGGTCCACGCGCACAACCGATTCCGGCCTTTGGTACGGTCCGATGTGAACGGGATTCGTCGGACCGAATACGCTAACCATCGGTTTGTTCAGCGACGCGGCGACGTGCATCGAGCCGGAGTCATTCGTCACCGCCACTTCCGCGCGTTGGATTAGCGCAGCCAAATCGCCGGGCGTAGTTTTGCCGCAAAGATTAGAGGTTCCCGGCGCAGCGGCTGCAATTTGACTACACCGCGCCTCATCGCGGTTCGTGCCTACGAGAGCAACGGCGTAGCCTTCCCGCAGGAAATGCCGCGCGACGCCTGCAAATCCATCGATCGTCCAATGTTTCGTTTCCCAAATCGTCCCGGGAACAAGAACAATGAGCCGTTTGGACGCAGGCACGCCGTGTTCCTCGAGCAATCGCTCGACGTTGCGGATTGTTTCCGGCGACAGGTGTATCGCCAGTTCCGGCGGCTCATCATCGAATCCAAGCAACGAACCTACCCAGAGATAACGATCAATGGCGTGAACATCGAGCGTAGGAATGGGAATTCGGTGTGTATACGCAATCCACGAACCTTCGCGAGCGCCACGCCATCCGTGGCTCGGCACGTTCTTGAGGTCGTGCTCGGCAGAAATCGTGCGCGAGAATTTGATGGGCCGATCAAATCCAACTCGGACTCGCGCGCCACTGATGAGCGCGAACAAAGCCGAACGCACCTGGCCATGCATGTCGACTACCAGATCGTATTTCGCGCGCACGGATTTCTTTGAGCAGATCGAAAAATCCCAGCATCGCGCGCCATCGCTGGCCGCGCTTTCGAGAAATCACGCCGCGCAAACAGCACCACATTCGAGAGTGCTGGATGATGGCGGACGACCTCTGCGTTTTCGGGCGTGATCAGCCAGTCAATTCGCGCCTGCGGATAACGCGCACGCAGCTTGACCAGCACCGGGATAGTGTGCACCACGTCGCCGAGCGCCGAAGGTTTGATCAGCAAAATGCGCGAGAACTCAGCGGATTTGCAGTCCTGAGTCCGCATCTGCATTCTGTGTCCGTACGTGTTTGATCTGCCGGTTCAAATTGATGAGAGCTAGGCAGCACAAGGAGCCGTTTAAAGTTCGACGCTCAACGCCGGCAACGCCCAACGTCAAATTCAGATAGTTTTTGAGGCGTTCGACGTTTCGTGCGTTGGTGGCCGACACCGGGCCACGTATCCCAGGCGCCGGCGCTCGATCCGGCTGCGCGCGACACAGGCTTACACGTGTCGCTCTGCCGGGACGCGCTCCGGCAGCTATGCTGCCTTCTTCTGGCCCGACAACGCGCCGCGGAGTTTTTTCATCCACGCTGAGAGCCGATGCCGGTTCTGCTCACGTCGCACCACCGCTTCGCTCGTGACCCAGTTGAATTGAATCACGCGCCGCGGCCCTGAGAACGGTTTATGGCCATGCCAGGAATTATTGCTGCGACGGAATGCCAGCAGGGTGCCTTCGGTCGGCGGCACTTCAAGAATCATATCGTCGAGATTGTTGCCGGAACGAAGCAATCGAAGCTGGCCACCAGCAGACTCCCACCCCGCGTTCATGTAGATGAGAATCGTAATGATTTTCGTTTCGGAATCGGTATGAATTTTCCCGTCCTTTTCGCTGCAACGGCCACGAACGGTAATCATGTCCGGTCGATTTGTTAGGTCCACGCCGAATTTTTCTTCAAAGGCTTTGCGGAATTCGTCGCTGCGCATTTCCTCGACGAGTTTGGCAAAAACAGGGCCGTAGCTGACCTCACGCAGGGGAAAGCTACCTGGCCGGTTTACCTCGGGATAATGGTCGTGTATTGCTGAGCGCGCGTCTGCCTTCACAAATTCCGGTACGATCAAAAATTCAAACGGCTCGCGCGTGAGCGGCGTGGCGCGGAACGTCTCCAAATCGAGCATCGAAACCATGCGCGACGCTACATAATCACGGTCCAATCGCCAGATGGAATTTCGCTTTGGAGACGGCCCGCCCTCGGGCCGTTAGAGCGGCTGTTTGTGCCGGAGAGCGCCGCGAGGGCGCGCCGGCTCCAGTGGACGTGTTATTCGAACGCCACGCGGATGAGCGTCGCGATGATGCGAAGGCCGGCAACGAATGTGCCGCGCAACGTGCCCGAAACCTTTGATTCGCCGCCCGCACGACGGCGATGATCGACCGGGATTTCAAGGATCCGCAATCCCGCGCGCGCAGCCTTCATCTGCATCTCCAAATTCCAACCGTAAGTTTCTTCGCGCATCCCGAGTTTCTCCAAGGCGTCGCGGCGGATAGCGCGAAACGGGCACATGTCAGTATAACGAACCCCGTAAAGCAGGCGGAGAATCCATCCCGCGATCCGCCCGGACAAAATCTGCTGGAAGTTCATGCTGCCAGGCTCACGTTTTCCTCGGGTACGCGAGCCGATCACAAAATCGTGCATTCCGCGCTCGATCGGATCGGTGAGCCGGGCCATGAATGCTGGAACATCACTGCCGTCGCCATCAAGAAACACCACGACCTCGCATTCGGGTACGAGCGCGCGAACGCCCGCCGCGCACGCACGCCCGTATCCGCGCGGTGCGGTCACGACACGCGCGCCCGCTTCATGCGCGCGCTCGGCTGTGGAATCGGTGCTGCCGTTATCGACTACGATCACTTCGTGAGGGACACCGGTTGAGAGACATTCGCGCACCACGCCGGCGATCGGCTCCTCCTCATTCAAGGCGGGGATAATGACGGAGATAAACATCCTAGCGCATGCGTCTCGCTTGCAATCAAGCATTTCGCAAGTTAGCCACGGCGAATTCGTCCTGCGGCGAACCGGAGGCATGCGCTACTTCAACACCAGCCACGCGCAGGTGAAATAGATCACCAGCGCCACGATGTCCGCCAGCGCGAGAGTAACTGGTCCTGCAGCAATTTTGGGATCGAGCTTCAATCGATGCAGCAGCGAAGGAACGCTCAAGCCTATCAGACACGCGCTCATCAGCGAGACGGCGATGCTGCCGCCGATGACGAACGCGCCCGCGGCATCGCGTCGCCATGCCCAGACGATCATGCCGACGAGCGCGCCACAGGTAACCCCTAACAAAACCGCGGTCGCAATTTCACGGCGCAAGGCAATTTTGAACCAACTCCAAGTCACCGGCGCGGATCGTAAGGCCTGCGTGGTCACGCTCATGGATTGAGCGCTCACACTTTCATTTAAGCCGAGCACCATGATCATGAAAAATGCGATCACCAGACTGTGCGCCAGCGTCACTTCAAATAAGCCGGCTAGAATTGCGCAGATCGTTCCGCCGGCCACCGTCACCAACAACCATGGAAATCGATAGCGAAAAGCGCGGAGCGGTGACGCGTCGCGCACCTGGGCGAGATGAAACCCCAGCGCCTCAAAAAAATCCGGACCTACAGGCACAGCGGCGCGAAGCCGGTCCTCGCTCTCGCCCGCCTCCAGAACTTCCTCGGCAAAGAGATTGGCGTCGATGATGCCAACGACGCGGCGTTGCTCGTCGACAACCGGAAAAGCGAGAAACTTATAGAGCACAAAAAACTCGCACGCGTCCAGGACCGTTGCGGTTGTCGGAATCGCCACAACGCGCCGCACCATGATTTCGCTCAGCGGCGTTCCCAATGGTGCGGTCAAAAGTCGCCGGGTAGGCACCACGCCGACAAGCCGCTTCTCTTCGTCCACAGCATAAAAATAGATCACCCGCTCACCCACACCTTCGCGCCGGATTTGCTCCAGCGCTTCTGAGACTGTCATCGTCCCATCCAATAGCGGAAAATCTTTGCGCGCATGCTTGGCAACCGGCGCATTGAAATCGGGGATGCTGCTGCCAATGTTCATCTGG
Organism: uncultured Verrucomicrobiae bacterium; assembly: GCA_963838045.1. Lineage (GTDB taxonomy): Bacteria > Verrucomicrobiota > Verrucomicrobiia > Chthoniobacterales > UBA10450 > Udaeobacter. The sequence goes on from CAWIPQ010000030.1 coordinate 10,239, forward strand.
CAACGCGATGAACAATGCCTTTGTTCTTCAAGATTTCGTTCGCTTCGCTGAAGTAATCGCGGATGTCTGATTGAGTACGGATCCAGGCGATGTAACGGGCCATGCCGTCGGCGAGATCGACGTTTGGCTTGTAGCCGGCGGACTGCGCCAGCGTAGTTTCGCTGGTAAGATGGCGCATTTCGCCGGGGCGAAAATCACCGTTGAGCTCGGGCGCGATATCGATCTTCAGGATCTCCCCGAGTTGCTCGGCGATTTCGCGGATCGGTGTCCCGCGTGCACTGCCGATATTGACGGGTAGCCCGTCGAGCTTGTCAGTTTCGGCGGCGAGCAAGTTTGCGCGTGCAATGTCTTCCACGAACGAAAAATCCCGGGTTTGCTGCCCGTCTTCGTACAGGACCGGAGGCAAATTGTTCAGCAACCGGGTACAAAAAATCGCGATTACGCCGGTGTATGGATTGAAGATCGATTGGCGCGGGCCGTACGTGCAGGAGTAACGCAGCGCGACCGTGGGAATGCCGACCTGTTTCCCCCAGAGCAACACGAGCCGCTCCTGATCAACTTTCGTCAGCCCGTAAACAGTCTCGCCTCCTACCGGAGCGTTCTCCGGAGTGGGAACGCTTTTTGTAATGGCGCCACAAATCGGGCAATGCACTTCCCAATCACCGCGCCGTAATTGCTCGACAGGACGCACATTTGGAAACACCAATCCGTGCTTCGGACATTCGCCTGCGCCTTCGCTGTAAACGGCTTGCGAGCTGGCAACGATAATCTTTTTGATTGGCAAATTCTTCTCGCGAATGACCTCGAGCATCTGCGCCGTGCCCAGCGAATTTACGTGCACAAACTTCGCCATTTCCGGCATGTAACCGCCGTACGCGGCCTGGTGAAAAGCCACGTCGATGCCATCGAGCGCGGCCGTAACCATATCGCGATCCCGCAGGTCGCCCTGGATGAACTCTGCTTTTGGATTAATCCATGCCGGTTTTCCGCGCCGGTGGGTTTGCGGCTCAAGATTATCCAGAACGCGCACTGTCCAACCCTCGCTTATGAGAAGGTCGACCACATGCGAACCTATCAGGCCCGCGCCGCCGGTAACTAGATGCGCGTTTCAACATCTCTTGTTTGTAGCACATGCGTCCCGCTTGTGAGCGTCAATTTTCGCAAGCCAGAGGCATGCGCTACTCTGCGTCGCAGGCGAGCGCCTGCTCTAGAACTTCTTCCGCTCAACCAGGCTCGCGAGAAAGCTCCTCGTACTTGGAGCAATGTTGGTGTCTGACGATTCACGAAGTAATTCTGCTGCTCAGGCGGCGCAGGCTTTCGCCATCATCAATGTCGTATCCAGTCGGCAGAAGCTTTACCTCAAGTCCAATTGCCGTAGCGCGCTGAATTGTCTGGTCCAGCACGCGCTCCGTGCTCCAGTCGATTTCCTCGAACAACATTCGGTGCGGTTTCTTGAGTCCAATCAAGTAATAGCCACCATCATCGCTCGGACCCAAAACAATCCGATCACCCGGGGGAGCCAGAAGTTCAACCGCATGAATGAAATTTGCGGCCGGAACAGTCGGGCTGTCGGAATCAATCAGACAAACCGATTCAAAACCGCATTTGAACAAATCTTCGGTGGCAAAAAAGAGACGCTCTCCAAATCCATCACCACGTTGCGGCAGCAAACTGAAATCGGCTGGCAGAATGTCGAGATAAGCCGATTCCGCGCCGACCGGGGTATAAACCGCAATTCCGCGAGCATTGTCATCGGCGGCCGCAGTTGAAATTGCGGCCGCTGTGTCGCGCAGAAAACACTTATTCAATTCCGCGGCTTCCTCCGGTGTTAGTGGTGGAACGAGTCGTGTTTTTACCCGTCCAGCTTGAGGCGCTTTGGTCATTACTGCCAACGCGCAAAGACTGCGTGCCTGCTCCGGAAGCGTTGGATCGAGGATACGAAACCGTTTCATGCATTACCGGGAAAGTTCTTCACACCGTAAGAAGATGATTTGAATATTTATTTATATATTTCTTCTTCTCAGTTGCGTGAATAACATGCGCCTTCACCCCCGAGCGTTCCCAGCAAACTGCAGGCCGCAAAGAGTTGTTGATAACATCTGGAGCGCGAACCGACAAATGCACGCCGGATCTGGAAGACAACACTTATTGGAGGTTATTCAAACTTATTGGTGCGTTGCTCGGAGGAGCGTGAACAAAAGCGCAACGCTCTTCTTCTTTTGTGTGACTAGGACCCGAAGCCGGCGCACTGGTCGTCTTCAGTTTTCCGAAACGGAACGGCGGCTCCGGCTTTTACCGCGCGCGTTCCTGCGATTGTGCCCTAAACCGGCGCTCGACTTCGCACTTGGGCTGCGGTGAAAATCGGCACATGAGACCGGCCAGGTTGTCCCTTGCGGCATCCACCGCGCTCTTGCTGCCAGCGTTCATGCCACTGACGTTGTGGTGCAGGCCAACGGAGAAGCCGTTGAGGTCGCCACCGGACTTCACCTTGAGCATTCCAACATTTTTCGACAAGTCGGTGAGAGTCGAGCATCACCGGAAAGGTGAAGACACTTTCCCTCCATATCGCCTAATCGCAGCTGCTCCGATGACGGAATATCGGGGTTGGTATGGACCGCATACTGCCGACCCATTACATGGCCACGCATGGACTGTGCGTGTTTACGCCGCACGCAATCCAAAGGTCGCCGCCGCCTACGCGAACGCCCTCGACGGTTTCGCAGCAGATCTAAACGAAGCAAAGGAATTCTTTGGGTGGGGCCATGTCGCGACTTTCGAGACGTTTGCACGATTTACGCGAAAGCATTTTCGTTGGGGCGAGGCTGTTTCATTTCTCCATTCAGAGTACCAAGATGGGCCAGACGGCGGCGCGATGTATGTTCCTGACAAAGAGCATTTGAGCTACGAGGTCTGGGGGGTGACGCGGAATGGGCAATATACCGTCGTTGCGTCGATTCATGTGAGCCATCCAAAGCTTGCCAAGTGGCCAAATGTGCGGGTTGCCAGTAGTGTCGAGGCGCTTAAGCGGGACCGAGATTACAAGATTATTGAGACATGTAGCCCTGACAAATTCGAGCCAAGTCTCACGGCTTTTGATCAAATGGTAGATTCGTTGAAAATACAATAGGATCCGCCAGACCCTTGAAAACTTTACCTGCCTGAAAAGTCAGCGCTCGCGAGAGCGCGATCGCCAGCACCGGAGGCGGGTGCGCTCCCCGGAATTAAAGCAACTGATACGGATCAACGTCGACTGTGACGGTGACGTCTTCAGGGAAAGGCAGCTTATCGAGAGTTTCGCGGACCAGGCGGCTCAGGCGCATGATAGCTTCGCCGCGGATCAGGATGTGAAAGCGAAACTGGCCTTGTAATTTTTCCAGCGGCGCGGGCGTCGCGTCGCCTAAGATGAATTCTTTCGGTCCAGCCTTCGCAGCCGGTCTCAAGCTTGGCAACCTTAATGGTTTTCGGGGAGTAGGAGCAGCGGAGTGGGCTTCCGGCTTGGCAGCTGCTTCGGCGGAGTAGGCCAATGCTTCGCTCAATCGGCGCTTTAATGTCTCGGCTGATAATTTTGCCCGGCCTTCATGCGCGGAGCGCACGGTGATTAAAATCGCGTGTTTAAACGGCGGGAAATCACAGCGTTCGCGAAATTCGAGCTCCTGTTGGAAGTAACCGGCGAAATCGTGGTGCCGCGCGAACTGGATCGATGGAGAAAACGGCGTGTAGGTTTGAACGAAGACTTCGCCGGGCGTCTCGCCCCTGCCGGCCCGACCGGCGACCTGAGTGAGAAGCTGGAATGTGCGTTCGCCTGCACGGAAATCCGGTATGTGCAGCGCGAGATCGGCATTGATGATGCCGACAAGCGTTACGTTGGGGAAATGCAGACCTTTGGCGATCATTTGTGTGCCGACCAAAATGTCGATCTTTCCGCTCCTGAAATTCCGCAAGGTTTCGCGATACGCGTCCTTGCGCGTCATCGAATCGGCGTCCATGCGGTGCACCACTGCTTTCGGAAAGATCTTCGCAACGGTTGATTCCACTTTTTCCGTGCCGAACCCGTAATAGATCAGCGCATCCTGTCCGCACGCCGGACATTTCTTTGGCACAGCTGCGGTGTGCCCGCACAAGTGACAGCTCAAGCGGCCGGAGTTCGTTTCGCTGCGGCGAGCTGAACTGCCTTGGAGAAAATGCTGGTGAAAGGTAAGCGCGACACTGCAATTCGGACAGTTGCGCGCCTCGCCGCAATTGCTGCACAAGAGCGACGTGGAAAAGCCGCGCCGATTCAAAAATAAGATTGTCTGTTCGCGTTTCTCCAGGCGATCGGCAATCGCTTGCGACAACTTTTCTGACAGAATGGCGGATTTTTTTTCTTTTCGTCGTTCCTGGCGCAGATCGACGACACGCATCAGCGGCATCTGATTTTGGTCTACCCGCTGGGTGAGCGTTACCAGCTGATACTTTCCAGTCACCGCGTTGTGATAACTTTCCAGCGATGGGGTGGCGCCGCCTAAAACGACCACGCATTTCTCGGTCTTCGCCCGCACGACTGCCACGTCGCGCGCGTGATACCGTGGTGCTTCCTCCTGTTTGTAGGTCGTCTCGTGTTCTTCATCGACCACGATCAGCCCCAGATTTTTTAGCGGCGCGAACACCGCGCTGCGCGCGCCGATCACGATGCGCGCACGGCCGGAATGAATCTTGTGCCATTCATCGTGGCGTTCGCCCTCGGATAAATGACTGTGCAACACCGCGACGTCGTCCTGCGCCTCGGCGAAACGGCCTTTGAAACGTTCGACTGTTTGTGGCGTGAGCGAAATTTCGGGGACGAGCACTATTGCAGTGCGGCCGCGTTCAAGGGCGGCGCGGATCGCCTGCAAATAAATTTCTGTCTTGCCGGAGCCGGTGACGCCGTGGAGCAAAAGCGGACGCGCGCTTTCAGGCGCGTCGAGCGCCTGCATGATTTCACTTAGTGCTCGCGTCTGCTCCTCGTTCAAGACGAGGTTGGATGTTGCGATGAATTGTTCGTCTCCGTGCGGATCGCGCACCACAGCTTCCTCGCGCAATTCGGCGAGGCCGCGTTTCACCAGTGCGCGCAACGTCTGGTTATCGAGTGACGTCTCCCTCAAAAGATCCGCTGCGCGCACCGGCTTCTCCAGTTTCAAAATCGCTTGCAACAGTTCCGCCTGCCGCGGCGCGCGTTTTCGCAACTTTTCGATTTCGCCTTCGGCTATCTTGCTTCCGGGTTGAATGAACAATTGTTTCTTCCATCCCACTTCTGCGCGCCGGATCACTTGCGGTAGCATGCTGCGCATCACCGTTTCGATGGGGCAGCAATAGTAAGTGCCGATCCACCTCGCCAGTTCAAGCAGCGGCTCGCTCAGGATCGGCGCTTCGCCGATGACCGCTTCGATTGGCCGGATCCCCTTTGCGTCACTTTCTTCGGGAATCGCAACAACCGTCGCCAGGGCTGATTTATCGCGGAACGGCACGCGCACGCGCGAACCGATTCCAACCCGCTCTGCCAAAGTTTCCGGCACGGAATAATCGAGCTCGCGATGAATGGCCCGATCGACAATGACGCGAACGTACCGCATCCCATGCTCATGATTCATGCTCGTGCTGGTGCTAGTAGTTTCGTAATCGGTTATTGTAGCACGGGTTAATGATGCAATTCCTCTTCAAACTACTTCTCTGCGTGCTGCTGGCAGTGGCTGCAGCGTTTGCTTACCTGGTACTCAAATCGGGCGATCCGCTTTATACAGGTTTCGAATGGATGAGCCCGGCGCGATTTCATCAATACGACCGACTCATTCGGAGCGTCGCGTTAGAACAGCATGTTGACCCGATGCTGGTGAAAGCGGTCGTGTGGCGTGAGAGCCGGTTCGATCCACGGAAACATGGCACGCACGGGGAACGCGGACTGATGCAGGTGAGCGAACGAGCGGCCAATGAATGGGCACGCGAAAATAAGGTTGCCGGGTTTAATCCGGATCAACTTTTTGAGCCAAAGATGAACCTGGAAGCGGGCACCTGGTACTTGCATCGTGCGCTCCAACATTGGGTTCATCAGTCTGATCCCATTCCTTTCGCTCTCGCGGAGTACAATGCCGGAGCCAGTCGTGCCCAGCGTTGGAGCGGTGGAAAAGGCGTCGCTGAAGTATCGGAGCGCCAATTCCTTCAAAACATCGATTTTCCCGCAACCCGAAGGTACGTCGAATCGATTATCGATCGCTATAAGTTCTACCAACGGCGTGGCCGGATGTGACCATTGCGACGGGAGCGATATTCAGAACAGCGAGCACGCTCCGACTGCAGCAAGCGAATCGGCCACGATTACAAATCTGCAACCGGGGAACTACACAGCCGTCGTGCGCAGTGTAAACAACATCACGGAATTGTTTGGCTGAGATGTACAGATTTGAGTCAGTCCCGCGCATCTTCCGACTTGTGCAGAAGGCATGCCCGTTTAAGGTTGGCAGCTGCCATAACAAACGAATGGCGGGTTAAACGAATTCAGGGGGGTTTTTTATAAAAAAGTTGGCTGTTTTTTGTGTCGTGTTGGTGGCCGCCGGCCTTTCAGGCAGTGTCGGTTTGTCAGCTCAAAGAGGTGCCTGGCACGCATCTCGATTCGAACCGAGGGCGGTTACGCATAAGGCGAGCGCGGGATCGGAGGACTTGCGTCGGGTTCCAAACCCGGCTGGCCGTGCGTTGGACACCAAAGCTATTTCGTCGCCGCCCACGCGCAGCAGCTTTATGGCTAGTTGGGACGACGTGCCGGGCGCCGACGGCTATTTGCTGGATGTTTCCACGAGCGATTCGTTCAGTAGCTACGTGGAGGGTTTTCACGGACTCGACGTCGGCAAAGTAGCGGGGCGACTGGTGACCGGGTTGAAACAAGGCACCACGTACTATTATCGCGTTCGAACTTATGGCGGCGCTGGTCACGGAAAATTACTCTCCCGTGATGACTGCAACGACCGTGCCGACAGTGGGATTAGTTATTCATCCGACATTCGACAGTTCGATTACGAACAACCCGAATGCGGCAGCAATCCAGGCGTCGATTAACCGGGCAATCTCAATTTATGAGACGCTGTTCACGGATCCAATCACGATCGAGATTCTTTTCCGTTACGCAACGACGCTGCCTGACGGCACTCCCGTGTTCGGACTTGCGGACACTCTCACCGTTGCCTACAGCGTGGGTTGGAACCTGTGGATCAATGCTTTAAGAAGTGATGCGACGTCCAGCAATGACAATATTGCGGTTGCGAGTCTGCCGACCACTGCATTGGTCACTGGCATTGTCGGAGCGAGCGCGAATGGCCGGGCTCTGGGGCTGCTCACTCCGCCGGCGATGTTCCCAGACGGCACAGTCGGCACCGGTGGGCCCTATGATGGGATCGTCACACTTAATTCGGGGAGTATGCTTCAGTTCAATCGACCTACGGACGCCAACAGGTTTGACGCGCAACGTGCAGTTGAGCAAGAAATCGACAACCTCATGGGTCTTCTCTACAGCCCGACCGATTTCGCGCCTATTAATCTATTCAGTTGGTCGGCGCCTGGCACCAGGAACGGCGGGGCTAATGGTCGGCGCTATCTTTCGCTCGACGGTGGCGTTACTGCTATCATCGATTTCAATCAGAACGAAATCGGGTCTCTTTCCGGTTGGGTAAGCGAGCCGTGTCCTCAGGCGCATCCGTACGTACAAAACGCATTTCCGTGCGTGGGACAGTCTTCCGACATCTCGGCAACGTCACCTGAAGGCATCGCTCTCGATGTTCTCGGCTACAATTTAGCTCAGGCAGGTCCACCAAGTCTTGGTAACGTCAGCACGCGCAGCTTTGTTCAAACCGGCTCGAACGTGATGATTGGCGGTTTTATTGTTCAAGGCAGCGGGCCCAAGAGGGTGATCATTCGTGCGATTGGACCTGAGCTCACGCAGTTTGGGGTGCCCAATGCGTTAGCCAATCCTATATTGGAACTGCACAACGGGACCGGAGCAGTGATTGCTACTAATGATAATTGGCAGACGACGATCGTGGGTGGAATTATCACTGGCAGTCAGGTCAGCGATATTCAGAACAGTGGCCACGCTCCCACGGATGCAAGCGAGTCGGCGATCATCGCGAACCTGCAACCCGGCAACTACACCGCCATCCTACGTGGCGTGAATGGCACCACCGGAGTTGCCCTGGTTGAAGTGTACGATTTGGATCCCGGCGCCACTTCAAATCTTGGTAACGTCAGTACGCGCAGCTTCGTTCAAACCGGCTCGAACGTGATGATTGGCGGTTTTATTGTTCAAGGCAGCGGGCCCAAGCGGGTGATCATTCGCGCCATTGGACCTGAGCTCACGCAGTTTGGAGTGCCCAATGCGTTAGCTAATCCGAGATTGGAACTGCACAACGGGACCGGCGCATTGATTGGTTCCAATGATAATTGGCAGACGACGATCCTGGGTGGAATTATCACTGGCAGTCAGGTCAGCGATATTCAGAACAGTGGTCATGCTCCCACGGATGGCAAGCGAGTCGGCGATCATCGCCAACCTGCAACCGGGCAACTACACCGCCATCGTGAACGGTGTAAGCAACACCACTGGAGTCGCTCTGATCGAAGTCTACGATTTGGATTAGCTGGACCCAGGCGCCGGCGCTGGCTCCGCTTCTCGTTTCACATCCAAAGCGCCGGCTTGTATCGACGACAGCGTAATTCAGGCTAAGGGTTTTGGTGATGACCAAAGAGGAGATCGCGGGTGTTCTGGAGCAAATCGCGACATTACTCGAGTTAAAGGGCGAAAATCCGTTCAAGATTCGCGCCTATACAAATGCAGCCCGGGCACTCGAAACATTCGGTGCAAATGTGTCGAATTTTGAGGATGAAGAAGCGGTAGCAAAAATTCCAGGGATCGGAAAAAGCATCGCGCAGAAAATCAAGGAGCTGGCCGAAACGGGGTCGCTTAAATATTTCCAGGAACTGAGCGTAGAATTTCCGGCCGGAATTCTGGAACTGTTTTCGTTGCCCGGGCTTGGTGCCAAAAAGATCAAAGCGTTGCACGACAAACTCGGTGTCAGCTCGATCGAGCAATTGCAAAAGGCATGCGAACAGGGCCGCGTTGCCGAATTGCCCGGGTTTGGCGAAACAACACAGCAAAAGATTTGTGAAGCCGTCGCCAGACGTGCATCGCACGTAGGATCGTTTCAATTCGGGCAAATCGCTGCCGAGGCGGAATTATTGCGCGCGGATCTTGCCGCGCATGAGTCGGCTTTGCAGGTTGATGTGGCCGGAAGCTATCGCCGGCGAAAAGAGATCGTGCACGATCTCGATTTGCTGGTCGCGACAAAGGAGCCGGAAGCGATTACGAAATTCTTCGTTTCCCATCCGCTGGTTGAATCGGTCATCGCGCAAGGTCCGACGAAATCGAGCGTGCGCTTGCGTTCCGGCAGTTCAGTGCGATCTGCGAGTCGTGAGCAAGGCAGAATATCCGTTTGCGCTCGCCTATTTCACCGGGAACAAGGAACACAATATTGAAATGCGCAGCCGCGCGTTAAAGCGCGGATGGACTCTCAATGAGTACCGACTCGCGCCGCTTCCAGATTCCGAAATGGCAGGGTCGGCGCGCCGCGCCGTCCGGACGCTGCAGCCCGGTGTCCGTAGCGCGAAGAAGAAAAAGCCAGCTGGAAAATTCCCAGTGTGCGCGAGGAAGCCGATTTATATCGTGCGGTCGATCTCGATTTCATCCCGCCTGAGCTGCGGGAAAATTGCGGTGAATTCGAAGCAGCCCAACAACCCCGAAAGGTTTCGGGGCTGCCGAAGCTTATCGAGAAAGAAAATCTGCGCGGCACATTTCATTGCCACACGGTTGCGAGCGACGGACACAACACGCTTGAGGAAATGGCGGAAGCCGCGCAGGAACTCGGGCTGGAGTATCTCGGTATCGCCGACCACAGCCGCAGCTCGGTGCAAGGCCACGGAATCGCTGCGGAAAAGTTGCTGGCCCAGGTCGCCGCAATTGGGAAGCTGAATAAGACGTTCGACGGATTTCGTTTATTTGCCGGAGTCGAATGCGACATCTTGCGCGACGGATCGCTTGATTTTCCGGACGAAGTGCTGTCGCACCTCGACTACGTCGTGGCCTCAGTTCATTCCGCTTTCAATCTCAGCGAATCGGAAATGACCCGGCGTGTGATCCGCGCATTGGAAAATCCTTTTGTCACCATGCTCGCGCATCCCACCGGTCGATTGCTCCTGAAACGCGACCCGTATCAAATTAACATCCCGGCAGTTCTCGACGCCGCCGAGCGCACTGGCACGTGGATCGAACTCAATGCGGCGCCAAAGCGGCTCGATCTCGATTGGCGCTGGTGGCCATTGGCCAAACAAAAAGGCGTCAAATGCGTGATCAACCCGGATGCTCATCGGACTGAGCGTCTTCAAGACCTGTGGTTCGGCATTGGCATCGCCCGGAAGGGCTGGCTCACGAAAGAGGACGTAGTGAATTGCTTGCCACTCGGCAAGATCGAAGTCGCGCTGCGAACAAAGCGAGGCAACCGATCCGTGAGAAGTGACATGTGAGAAGTGAGAAGGCGTGACGTCTCACCTCTAACGAATCACTTCTCACTGATCGCCTGCCGCTGCGGCATGAACATGGTGAGACATTTGCAGGCGCCACCTGCTTTGATGAATTCGCTCATGGGCAACGGGTGACAATTGTAGCCGCGTTGTTTGAGCTTGCTCACGAGTTGTGGCGCGCCCTCGGGCAAAACGATATCGCGCTCGATGATTACCGCGTTACATGAAAAATGCGTCGCTTCGTCGGGTAGCACATCGATTAAATCGGTCACGTGCTCGCGGATTGCGCGCTGGCCATATTCATCGAAGGCTTCAGGGAACCAGAATGCACCGCCGTCAGGCAACGGACAAAAGCAGGTATCAAGATGATAAAAACGCGGATCGACCAGTTCCACTGAGATAACAAGACAACCGAGCATTTCTGCTATGGCACCGTGCGATTGAATGTCGGAACGAAATTTGTAGCCGCAAAAAAGGACGTCTTTGCCAAAGAGTGCGTCGCCTTCGCCTTCGAAATAAAGCGTTTCGGGCAACCAGCAGATTTCGTAACCGTGTTGCTCCATACATTTGGCGAAAAACGGTTGTTCTCCGGCGCGTTCTTTGTGGCGGAAATTACTGGGGATGAATTTGCGGCCAACCGTTAGCCCGGCGTTGGCGGTGAACACCATGTCGGGCAGCCGCGGCTGCGGCGCAATCAGATGAACTTTGCAATTCAATTTGGAAAGCGTGGCGTGCAATTGTTTCCATTGCTCCTGAACGATCGCCGTTTCGGCTCCGCGGGCGATGCTCATCCATGGATTGATCTCATATTCAATCCCATAGTAATCGGGCGGACAAAGAAGCAGCTCGCGCATACGACTAAACTTATTCCCGACCGCGGGATTCGGTCAGGCAATCGGCGAGTTCACGGAGAAATGGTTCCACATCCGTGACCATGCCGAGTGATTGCAGCGGCTGTTGCTCGACCACTTGCTCGACCGCCGGCGCATCGATATCGACGCACACGATTTTTACCGTGGGCGCGAGCATACTTGACTACGGCAAGCGAATGCCGAATAGTCGCCAACAATAATGCGTACATCACGTCGGCGAGTTTTTCGCGCATCAGTTTTTGGCCCTCAACAGCATCCGTGATTGCGCTGGGAATCAGTCCTTCGTCGCGAATCGAGCTGGTGAGAACGATATCCACGTTGTTACGGACACAGGCGTGCATGATCCCGCCGGTCAGGATATTTTTCTTAACAGCCGCTACGACGCCGCCGGCGGCGCGAATGGTATTGACTGCGTGCATGAAGTTCTCGCGTCCGCCGCGCGCGAATGCCAGGTCGAGGCTGATGCCCAAAGATGTGCCGAACAACGCCCGCTCCACGTCGTAACCGGCAAATGGATTTCCAGCGATAAGTCGATCGACGTACCCTGCGTCAATCAGGCGCACCAAATGTTGGCCCGCACCGGTTCGCACGATTGCCGGGCCTGCCACAACAGCGATTTTAGCTTTCGCTTTTTTGGCACGCCGCAGTTCTTCTCCCAGTTCGCGAATGATTGCCGACTTCGGTTCATCCGCATCGATGATCGTGTTGATGAACTGAAAAACATCTTTGCGCGACGTCGCGCGCTGCACAGGCACGACCCGAACACCGTGGTGGCCGACGACGATCTCGTTTCCTTTGCAAACGTCAAAGAATTTGACGGCTCGCGCCGTGCGTCGCTTTCGGTCTACTGCAATCGCACTGTCCATCATGGCGGGTCGGACTTCCATTTCTTTGCCGTCGCAGCGGATGAAGGTTTGCTGGTTCGTCATTACATAAAACTCAGGCGGGAATACACCGTCCGCAGGGGCCGGTGCGAGCTGTGCATCTACCCGTTCAGCTACTTCGGCACCGTGCTGGCGCAGTCGCAGTATCAATTCGTCCAGAGCGTCGCTGGTTTGCGCCGATACGTCGATGCGCGCAAAGCTCTGATCGGCGCGCTTTTGTCCAATTTTGATGTCGCGGATCTTGAAATTCGCGCCGTGCGTCAAGATTTGATCGAGCACTTTGGGCAGAATTAGCGAGTCGATGATGTGGCCGCGTAGCTCAATCGTCTCGGAAAACATCCGCAAAGTTTAGCCAAGGAAGACCGCCGCGCCAGTGAAGCAGGGTATTGCGGCGGCGCTTGTGCCAGGCGCCGAATCTGATAGGAAGGCGTTTGACACAAACCCCTTCCACAACGACAAGACATCAATATGGAGAAACCTAATTCAAGCGGACCTTCGCCCGGCCGCAAAGCGCGCCACGTGCTGGGATCGAGGCTGAATCGCAAAACCAAGCGGCCGCCCCCTCTGCCGTTAAAGAAAAAAGCGCCAGTCCCAGATCGCACGACTAGTCGCTAGAAGCGCGTTAAATGTACAACGATTTACCAGCCCTCGCGGCCAAGATCGGAGAAGTTCTCTCAAACCGATCCGAGTATGTCGTTACGCAGGCTGCGGAATTGAGAGTTCTTCGGGAAATGTCCGAAGAAGAGGTTCGCGAGTTTGCACGGAGCCATGGCTGGCGTGTCATACGCCGTCTCGGGGGCCGGCAGATTGAATTTTATAATGACGCAAGCGTGCGCTCGCTGTAGCCGGAGTCGTTGACTCCGGCTCGGTGAACGTCGCAAGTACCTGACGGGACCGCCGATCCCGGCTACAGCAATGCTGGACAGGAGCGGCCAGTTGGCTTACCAATGCTGACGCGTTCCCAACTCCGAAAGGGTTCGCGAGTCCATGGAAGCGGCGAAGATTTATTTCATTGTTTTTGGTCTTCTGACGATTGCCGGCGGCATCATCGGCTACGTCAAGGCTGGTAGCGTGGCGTCGATCATCGCCGGTTCGATCACCGGAATTTTGCTGTTGGTAGCGGCGTTTCTTTTGCCGGAACATCGCGCCGCCGGATTGGCGACTGCGCTGATTATCTCCGTTTTGCTCGCTGCGCAGTTCGTTCCAAAATTCCTTCGCACTGGCAAAGTCATGCCCGCTGGTATGATGTCGGTCCTAAGCGTGATAGGAATTATCGCAGCCATCGTCGTCTGGATCAGAAAGTAATTCGCGTGGGAAAAATTCGCCTTCGGACGTGGCGGCGGCTGGTGCTCGTTTTGTTCTGCGCGCTTTTCGCCGCAATCGTGTATCGCTGGATTTCCCTGGAGCGACTGCAAGGTGTCGCACCCATGGAAATATCCGGAACGCCTACGCCGGAACCGACTCCTACGCGGCCGCCCGTGATCACGGGAAAACTGGACACGGCAAAGCTGTTCAACGGCATCACCCTTCGCTCCACCGTCGAGACCATCCCAGGGGGTGATGCGGCAACGGACCGGTCAGACCCCGAGAGTTACGTGCTCGATTTAAAGCTCCTGGCGCGTGTGCCTGCGCCGAACAAGACTGTCGAGGAATTGGCGAAAGTGAATCCTAAGCTGCCGACACTCTTGCCCGGGTTGTCTTCGATGGTCTCGTCCGGTTCGGTTTCGCCGCTTTTCGCACAGCTTTACGACACGAAGGTGCGAATGCTGCGCGAGCGCCTTGGCCGGCTCGATCTGCTTTTATCGCGACATAACTTTTTCGATTGTCAGACTGTCCTGCAGCTTCAGCATCCCGAAAGTCATCGGAAAGCGCTGCTGCTCCAGGCCGACATGGATGTGGACGCTGATGGCTCTGATTCCGACCGGCTACCTGTGGGAACCGGTTCACCGGCAAACTTTAAGCCTGCCACCAGTTATCGTTGGGAAAAGAAGACCGAGGCACCCAATCCGTACCTCGCCGGAACAGAAGAGCGATTGAAACGCGTAGAGACCGAGTACGCGCTCGCTGGCACAACGGCTGCCCGGAAACGCGAGCTACGCAATGCCATCGCAGAATTGCGCGCCGAGATCGGCACTCTGAAAAAATTCAGTTTTCTGATCGGCGCGACCGATCCATTCATCGTGGTGCCTGGCGCGTTTACCCGTGGCCCCGATCCAGTCAAACCAGGCGATTACGCACTGGTGGTATTCGGCGACGCGGTTTATCCAGTTATCGTCGGAGACGTTGGTCCCAACGATAAGGTTGGCGAAGCGTCGCTGCGCATTGCAAAAGAGCTCAACGCGCTTTCAACCGCCTACAATCGTCCGGTGAGCGATCTGAAGGTGACCTACCTCATTTTCCCTGGAACGGCCGAAAAGCCATTTGGCCCGCCTGACCTGGAAAAAATTCATGCGCGTTGCGAAACGCTGCTGAACGAGATCGGCGGCGCAACCGTGCCGTTGCACAAGTGGGAGAATATTATTCCGCCTTCGCCGAGTCCCAGCCCGACACCGACGTCTTTCGCCGTCTCCAAACGCAACGTCATCTCCTTCGCCCGGTGCATCGGCGACAATATCTCCGTCCCCGGCAGTCGACGTTCGCGTTTCCAATTGGTGGTCCCGCACCATCCGGATCGGCTGCTGCTAGACTCACGCCGACGAGTTCACCTGCGGGTACACGGCGTCCCATCAAGAAACGAAAGCCGTGAATGCGACCCACTGTAGCGGCGCTCTATGAGCGCCGAAATTCGGAAGCAGCGCCTGAGTCGGCTCGATGTTGTGTTCGTACGGTCGCCGATTTACTTCGTTACCGCTTGCACACAAAACCGTCACAACATTCTGGCGACGCCAGCAATTCACGAAACGTTTCTGCGTTTTGGACAAGAAGGCCCTTCGCATGGAGCATGGATCGGTGCATACGTGATCATGCCAGATCATTTACACCTGTTCGTCGCAACGGATGATGAACAAATAGCGATCTCCGCTTGGATGAAATCTTTGAAGAACACTATCTCGAAGACGCTGCGTGAAAATGAAGTTGCTCCACCGCATTGGCAGAAAACATTCTTCGATCATCTGCTTCGGGGTAGTGAGTCGTATTCAGAAAAGTGGAAGTATGTTCGCGAGAATCCCGTGCGGGCGGGACTTGTAACAAGCCCTCAAGATTGGCCGTATGTAGGAGAGATTTTCGCGCTAGAATACCGCTCGGAAAAATAAGATTCGGCGGTCACAGACCGCCGCTACAGAGATGATCATGCGCAATGGTGGGGAGAGCGAAAGCCTGCGTCTAATGCACACGCTGATGGAATATCGTCACAAACCGATTCATTCGGCACTCCTGAAAATCCGCGACAAATATTCCATGCTCCATCTGGACGTGCTCCTTCTCGTTTATCACTTCGCAAAAGTTTGCTCCGGCGCGATTCTCGAGATTGGCGCGTTTGTTGGCGGAGCAACAATGGCCGCAGCGTTCGGCATCCGCGATTTAAGGGAGCCAAAGAAGCTGATCACTATCGAACCCGGCGGGAGCGTGAAACACAAGCGGCTTGGCACCCGCAACATCTTGCGCGACTTGGAACGCAATCTCGCCCGGGAGAAGGTGGCGGATCTGGTCACCTTGATAAAGGGCCAGTCGTTTAAGCCGGAAACGGTTTCGGCTGTGGGTCAGGCGCTGGATTCGGAGCAAGTCGGGCTGCTAATTCTCGATGCCGACGCGGCGAAACGTCGCGACATCGATTGCTACCGCGACAGATTCGTCGACGGGTGTTGGATGGTCATCGACGATTGTTACGGCGCTGATTCCAACGAAAAGATCCCGCCCAGCCGCGCCGACGTGGATGCACTGGTGGCGGAGGGCTTGTTAGAGCCACTCGGGTTTTACGGCTGGAGCACATGGGTCGGACGATGGCGCGGAGGCCACGGTACCCTCGTCAAGCGTTGAGCCGTTGAAGCCTTGTTGTTCCGACTCCAGTTCATTTTTGTTGCACCCCGAACAGGTTAGCGGATCAAACTTCCTCCGGTCCCACCATGAGATGGATCACACCGTTCGGTGCGGAGATGAAGAAGCCGTTAAAATCTTCGCGCAATTGCTCGACTTCATTGCGTTGCGGGACGCCGTGAACATTCAAAAATGATGCGGCTGCTTCCGTATCATTCGTTTCCAACTCCAGCCATATATCGGGATGACTCAGGTTCGGCACGTTGTCGATCCACAGCCGGTTCGGGCCGAACTGAAAAATGCAGCCGTCTTTTTCTTCCTCGATCAAAGGCAATCCCAGCGTGTCGCGATAAAAGGCAACAGTCTGCTGGTAAGTGTGGCTGGGGCACTTGATCGCGATGTTCGCGCCGCCTGAAAATTGCGGCCCTTCGAGTTTGGCAACCATGATTAACCTCCACCTCTCCGCATCGTAATCGAAATCTCATTGACACCCTGCTTTAGCGGGGTGGTTAAAGCGACATACGTTCTACTCAACCGCTTTAGCGGTTTTCGGAAATGGTGATCAGAAAACCGCTGGCGCGGTTCGTTAGCTTTTACGCTACCAATACCTCGTTGAAGCGAGGTGTTAATGACAGCACGTTCGCTGTGCTCCATCAGTCCCCACCGGTTCCGCCCGGCTCTGTCATTTTGATCGGGTCGAGTGCGCGCTCGAGTTCGTCTTCGGGCAAGATCTTTTTCTCTCGTGCAATCTCACGAACGGTCCGTCCGGTCTTCGCACTTTCCTTGGCAATTTCCGCGGCGCGATCATAACCAATCTTTGGCGAGAGGCTGGTCACCATCGCCATTGAAAGCTCCACTAACTCGCGGCAGCGCTCCTCGTTTGCCTCAATGCCGCGCACGCATTTCTCGCAGAAAATATCGGCGGCGTTCCCGAGCAAGCGGATGGATTCCAGAAGATCGTGCGCCATGATCGGCATCATCACGTTTAGCTCGAAATTCCCGTTCGCGCCGGCCCAGGTGATGGTTGTGTCGTGGCCGATCACCTGTGCGCAGACCATCATGAGCGATTCGCACATCACCGGATTCACTTTTCCCGGCATGATGGAGCTGCCGGGTTGCGTGGCAGGCAATCGGATTTCGCCGATGCCGCACCGCGGTCCGCTTCCGAGCCACCGAATATCATTGGCGATTTTGAAAAGAGTTACCGCGATCGTTTTTAATTCTCCGCTCGCTTCCACTACTCCGTCTTTTCCGCCCTGCGCTTCAAAGTGATTTTTCGCCTCGTAAAATGCGATCCCGGTGCGCTGCTCGAGATGGTGCAGCACTTTTTTGGGAAAATCGATATGCCGATTCAGACCGGTGCCGACTGCGGTGCCGCCGAGCGCGACTTCCCGCAAAGCGTCGATTGCTCTCTCCGCGCGAAGTTTGGCGTAGGCAACCTGCTGCGCGTACCCGGAAAATTCCTGGCCCAGCCGGACCGGTGTCGCGTCCATCAAATGGGTTCGACCGATCTTTATGATGTGCCAGAATTCTTTCGCTTTTGTTTCGAGAGCGGCGTGCAGTCGTTCCAGTGCCGGGATCAGATGGTCTTTCAATTGTTCGGCGGCGCTGATGTGGATGGCTGACGGAATCACGTCGTTACTGGACTGGCCCATGTTGACGTGATCGTTCGGGTGAAGATGCTCGCGTGATCCGATGGGTTTGCCTGCCAGTTGCGCGCTCCGGTTTGCGATTACTTCATTGGCATTGGTATTGGTGCTGGTGCCGGAGCCGGTTTGAAAAATGTCGAGCGGAAAATGGTCATCGAGTTTTCCCTCTGCCACTTCCTCGGCTGCCTGCGTGATCAAGGCCGCGCGCTCCGCGTCCAGCAGTCCGAGATCGTGATTGGCCTGCGCCGCAGCTCCTTTGAGCAGGCCGAGCGCGCGAATGAACGGCCGTGAAAAGCGGTAACCACTTACGGGAAAATTCACTACGGCGCGGTGCGTGGAAGCACCGTGAAGCGCATTCGCGGGCACGCGTCATCTCGCCCATCGAATCTTTTTCGATTCGCGTCCGTTTTTCCGTCATGCCGAACGTTCTGCGCCAACGCCGGCTAACCGGGAACGTCTTTTTCTTTTCGACTTCGTGGACACGCGTCCGACGCCATGGGCCGGAGGCGTTTTGTAAAACACTGTGATGAACATGGGCGGAATGTTCTGCAGAAAATACTCCGATTCCGCATGCTGGAAAACGGTTGCATGCTGCTTCAATTCGTTGGTCACCTGGTAAATGATGAACTTGCCGTCAGGCTTGAGCGCATCATACGTTTTTCGCAGCAGCGCCCGCTTTTTCTCAATCTTGAGAATGCTAAATGGAATGCCGGAGAGAATGTAATCGCACGAAGTGAATCCGCGTCGCTTCAGTTCGAATGGCAACGAGGCTGCGTCGCCGTGGATTACGTGCACACGAGGATCGCCTGAAAATTGCCGTTCCAACGATCGCGCCAGCGCCGCGTCCAGCTCAAATAGCAAAAGATGCGAATCTGGGGTCATACGTCGCGCGATCCCACGCGAGTGAACGCCTTCTCCAGGGCCGTATTCTGCGATGACACGCGGCTCGGAGAAATCCATTTTACTTGCAACCCGTTCCACCAGCGCCTTGGAGCTGGGTATGATCGATGCAATCTGGAACGGGCGCTTGAGGAAACGCTTGAAAAATAGTGTGCTCACGGGGAGTGAAATGTTCGTCTCTGGCGTTCCAGTTGTCTAGTGTTGATGTGTTCCGGCGATCCCGAACTGTCATCAGGCAGCCATTTCCTTGACTGATCAAAAATCCCCGATCACTTATCACTTCTGAGTTTCATGCGCGGTTAGCTCAGTGGTAGAGCACTACCTTGACACGGTAGGGGTCAGAGGTTCGAAACCTCTACCGCGCACCATCTTTCAGCTCTATGCGCCAACGATTTACGCATTTCTGTCCGCGAGCTTGGGACCCGATTGTAACACTTTACTGTAACACTTTTCTAATGCTGAGCCTCGACGATGTCTAGGAGGCAGCGTTATGCACTCGGCGTAACTGCTGGTCAAAGGCAAGGCGGTCGATGATTTCGCAGTCACGGAATCACCGTGACACGGAAAAGAGAACTGCTTTCCGCGTGAACCGATAACGACCTCCTCTGCTCCGCGCAGAGCGAGCACGGTCACAGGTGGAGCGCAGCAGAGCGAGCAATACCTTGACGGCGCACAGCGAGCGGTACGATCGAAAGTCGGTTCAAGCTGATCAGCAAAAAGATCAATGAAGCCGCTGATTAGCGCGGATAAAATTCAGATACATCAATAGCGGTTGATCGCGCACCGATGCGGCTGCGCAGCAGCGGCATCATGACTCCGGGAACCAGCCCGCGAAGTCTCCGGGCGCACGCAGGCACGCGCACGGAGAAAGCCCGGAGTCTTCGCGTTGGCGGACTGCGTTTAGACGTTTGCGTCTGTGGTTTGTCTGCGTGGCATAATTGTGCGGAGCGTGCGAGCCGCGATGAGGTCGAGGTTGATTTGTTTGTTCATAAGAGGCTGCGTTCAATCAGAGGTTGTGAGGATCTGCGATGCGCAGACCGCGAATGCGTGATCTTTCGGATGGCACTGCGGTTTGTTGCGGCGAAGCTGTTTGTTGTCCTGTCAGTGGCGGTTCGGTTACCGCAGCGAAGGCCGCTTTTGTTCGCCATTTGTACTGCGGACAGCGTTGCATGTTCGTCCGGATTGTTTCGCCGAGCGCGATTTCGTTTTGCGCCATTCGCTTCGGCGAGAAAACACGCGATCGTGTCGATGCTCACGGCCAAATCGACGGTTGCGAGTAGCTCGCGAATCAGCCGCAGAGATGCGCCCTTTTCGCGCAGTTCAAAGATGCCTTCTCCCAGCGGCATCAGCTTTGCGTAACGCTTCGGTGGCGGCGGCGTGAATGCGCGAACAGCGTCGCGAAAACGCTGCGTGTGCACTGCGATGTCCGCGAGATCACTCATACTCTTGGCAAGCGTTCAGCGACAAGTCGGTTTCCATAGCATGGCTACGGGGTAGGGCGTCCCTTCAATCAAAGCCCACGGTTCCTTCCGTGGGCAGACCTGTTGAAGCTGCTTTGTCATGCACTCTTGGCGCGCGCATCTGGTCACTTCCTGGGCCACATTGCCCGACAAATTGGACCGCTCGCTACACCACACATTGGCGAAATGCAGTGCCCGAAAACGCGGGCTAACTTGGATACGGAAAACCACCACGTTGCCGAAACATCTCGTCAGAAGTCACTGCACAGCTTTTTACGTCGCGAACTGTGGAAGAAGTTGTCCTCGGTGGTTACTTTTCTTGGCAGTTGCGACAATTCCTTCGCGTGGAATCGATAGCGACCTGTTCTTGGGCGGAGGGAGCACAGTCAACGTGGAGCGCAGCAAAGCGAGCAATACGTTGACGGCGCGCACCGAGCCACAGAATCGAAGAAGCGAGTCACGCGCAGTTGCCAGGCGCAGAAAGATTCTGCGCACGCCGCAGTGATAGCGCGAAACCCCGCACCGAGAAGCTCAATGTCTTTGCAACATTAGGTCTTCGTTCTTAACGAAGGAAGCGGCTAAATTCGAATGCTCCTGTTTTGAGTGTGCTTGTTGCGATTTGACGGACTGATGTCGATTGCGATTTTAGGAATCGTCTCGATCGATTCCACGTTTGCGCTTGCCGTTGTGAGAAATTCACGAATCTCGACGGGCATGGCGGCAAGATTGGGCTCGCCATAATAAGCGAGGGCTTTCAAGGACAGAACCGGGTTGAATTCAGGATAGAGCGCTTTGGCCGCTCCGAGAGCGCGCGGCAACGTGATGCCGGACTTCAATAATGTGTGAATGTCGAGGTAATCTTTAGCCTCCGCCCGCGCTAGAATGACTTTCATTTTTTGCGCGGCGAGATCGAGAAGCGACGCGACAAATACGCCGTTATCTTCGCAACGGTCGGGATCGGCAACACGGCCGATAGCGAGTCCACCAAAAAATGAGACTTTGATTTCTCCTTCAGCGTGCACAGTGAAGGTTGAAGTGTTTGGCTCGGATTGAATCAGTTCCGCTCCGCGCAGGAATGGCAAGTTCCGGCCTAACTCATCCGCCGAAATGGGCCTGCTGGTGAAAAAATCGAAATCAACGGATTGTCTGCCGCCAAGACGCAAGCCAATCGCCGTTCCTCCGTAGAGAACAAAATGGTCAGGTAACTGGGCAAACAGAGGCCAGAAGCGCCGCTGTTGCGGCGGCAAGACATCCAGCCGCGGCTTCATGCCGGAATGGCGCGCTGCGGCAAGGGAGGAACAGGCAAAAGCTCCAAACGGTGGTGCCAATAATGCCAGGACCGAGGATCGAACAAGCCGGGAGGCGCGTTTGGCAAGGCCTCGCGAAAAGCATCTCTGCCATAATGCTCGAGAGCAATGCAGACATCCTCCCATGTTCCGAGCGCCATGATCCGGCTGAGAAACAACGGCGTATCTTTGAGGGTAGAAGCAGCCGGTTCCCACCAGCAAACGCGGCGGGCTATCGCAGCCAACTGCTGGGAGCCTGCTTCCTTAGCTCGCACACTTTTGGAAGAGATTTTCAATCAAGGTAATTTAGCAAAATAGGCCGTCGGTGGCGAGCCGTTTAGTTTTCCCCCCACTACGTCTATCGACATCAGTAGAATCAAAATCGCTCCGTTTTAGCTCCACATCCGGCGCACAGCGAGCCCTGCTTCCGCTGCATAATGGCGCTGAATGAAGTACTCTCAGCTTAGACGCGGTCTTTCTCCTGAGGAAGCAGCAGCATATGTCGGCAGCAAGGAATTGTTGCGACAATTTGAACGTGCGAAATGGTTGAAACCGTTCGTTCGTGGCAATCGTCTGACACGGTTCGATATTCGTGATTTGGACGGCTGCATTGACCGATTGAAAGCAGGCGAATTGCTTCCGCGCGCGAACGCAGCGTAAAATTACACGCGGAACGCTTTCATGATCTCGCGATCATCCGGCCGCAGCTTGGCGTAGTGGCGCTGAACCACGCGCACGTCATCGCCAAGCCAGGTCGCAATCCTGTAGATATCGATTCCCTTGCTCGCACAGATTGAGGCGAAGGAATGGCGCATCACGTGCGGGCTGATCCAAGGCACGCCCTGGGCTTTCATATATTCATCGAAAGCACGACGAAAATCGAAGCGGTAGCGATGACTTGCCTGAATAACGTGCGGTTGCAGTACATAGGGAGATCGCAAGCCCCATCTCGTCAAAAACTCTGCGAATTGGTCCGTTAATGGGACAGTCCGCGCGTCGCGATCCTTCGGCCGAAACGTCGCTGTCGCGCGGATTTCAACGGTCCGCCGCGAGAGGTTAAACCACTCCGGAACGGCCTCCACGATTTCGAGCTTTCGCATGCCCACGTGAAAACCGCAGAATAAGACGTACCGAAGATCGTCGTTAGGCGCATTTGCGATCAGGCGTTGAGCGAGCTCTAAGTCGGCGAACTGGGTTCTGCCCTTGCGGTCGATGCGATCCAGCTGCACTTGGGCGACGGGATTACGCCGGCAAAGGTTCTCCATAACACACCAATTGAAGAAGGAGCGTAGCGTGAACATGTAGCTCTCGGCCGTGCTCGGAGCGACGCGCATCTTAGCTGCGTTATAGAACGCTTTGCAATCGGATGTGGTGACGTTGGCGGGTGGTGTGTCTTTAACACTGTCGGCGAACATGCTCAGACAGGAGCGCTTACTCTGCGCACTCATTTTACTGTAACGATTGGTCTCGTATTTATGTTTTAGGAATCGTTCGGCCTCAGCAATAAACGACTGCGCTGGCTGCAGCTCGGGCGCGTCCATGATTTCCCGCGCCCGCTGGACAGCGGCAACGTAATCGTTGGTTTCCAGAGAAATGAAGCTTCGGCGACCATTCACTTGCTTGGCAAACCAATACGTGTCGCCGCGCAGATAGATACCTCTGACCCTTCCCTTGAGCACGGCGGCATGTTGCGACGTCCTCGCTTTACCTCCGCTCCGGAAGGGGAGCATCCATGCAGTGTGCTAGGAAAGTCTCGCTCGACCCTCACTCTGCTGGTGTAGGCAGGCTCAAGGAGCAAACGTGTTTCCGATCCGAACCACAGCTTTGAAATGGTGCAGCAGTCGCGAGAAAAGTGTGACAGTCCGAATGTACCCTACCGTGCGCGTTTCGGACACTTCAGTGTGACAGTGGATTTTCCCAGGAGAGAAGTTCCTTCAGCGGGCCTGCAGTGACCCCGAAAAAGTGTGACATCAAAAAGTACCCTACCGTAACATTTCCCGACGTGCGCGTGATTAATGTCACATTTTACTGTCACACTTGGCCGTTTTTCATGGGGTTTCATGGGTTCATATGGAGTTGTCCACGAGGGAAAATGTTTTTGACGAAGGCTCCAAACGCATTGACACGGTAGGGGTCAGAGGTTCGAAACCTCTACCGCGCACCATTTTCCTTCCGCGAGGCCAGTTCCCTGCGCCAGCTTTCGAAATTCGTAGAACTCCGTTCACCATTTGAAACGCTACCTTCGTCGCCATGGAACACTTTCTCTGCGTAAAGGCGTCTCGCGGGCTCTCCTCGGTGGATTATCACAATCTTTTTTCATTTCTCCGGCCCGAGCCAACCTCCGGTGAAGCGGGCACGGCGCAGACCGTTAACCAGCGGCGAACATCGTCGCATTAATCTCCACAAAAGACTGGTGCGATAGTTTTCAATCATCATGACGATCGGGCCCTGGTTGAGTCCAATATGCCATGGCGAGATCCAGCCGTATTTCCTCCCTCGTGGGGCTGGATAAGTCTCATTGAAAGTTGCCCTGAAGCCGTAGGGGCTGGCCACCTTCAGCCGGGATTCGGCGAAGTGATGCATTGTCGGTAAGACAATCTCAGGGGCGAAAGGCAAACTGGCGACTGCCGCCCAAGGTGCGAGTGTGCCGTCGTCCGGACCGTGAGGCACACCACGAGCGATGTAATCATAGAAGCGGCGTTTGACTCCTTTAATTCGTAGCACCTTCTCTCCGGGTCCATCACTAGCCGTTATCCCCCAGCAAAACCTACCGTATCCAGTAAAATTGCGCGGGTTACGTATGGCGTAGCATTGCTGGATGTAAGTGGCCCGCCGGCTGTTCTCGAAATAGTCGATCTTCTTTGCGCGCATGAACTCATCCT
This sequence comes from uncultured Verrucomicrobiae bacterium, assembly GCA_963838045.1. GTDB lineage: Bacteria > Verrucomicrobiota > Verrucomicrobiia > Chthoniobacterales > UBA10450 > Udaeobacter. The sequence continues at coordinate 34,719 of CAWIPQ010000030.1, forward strand.
GAATCCCACGGAAATCGATCCAAAGATGTGACATCTGATGAATGAAGAGCGGGCCGGCATAGAGAAACTCGATGTCATAAAATTTCTTCCACTGATAGGTGGAAAGCCATGTCTCGTAGCTACTGGGAGGAATGGGATAACTCGGCGAACCCAAGGCGAGAACGTAAAGGATCAAGGCTTCGCAATAACCTTGCCAACGGTAGCGCAGAAAACCGCGTGCAGGCTTCCAACCGTGAGTAACAGCCCGGCTGTGGTTTAGTGCCCATTGCCAGTTAGCCCTACGGTAAAGACTCTCAGCCAGCTCGCGAATCTCCCGTTCCTTATGATTGTCAGCGTCGAAATATTGAGCCGACAGAAGTGCGCTGGCGAGAAGAAAAGCGGTGTCGATGGTAGATAGCTCACACTTCCAGGCACGACAACCGGTGGTTACGTCGAGGTAGTGATAATAGAATCCCTGATAGCCGGTCGCTCCGGCCCGCTCGCTTTGCTCGCTTTGCCAGAAAAAGCGCAGGGTTCTCAGTGTACGATCCACGGCAGGACCTCGTTTGAGGAAACCGCGCTCGACGGCTACAGGATAAATCGAAAGCCCGAGCCCGGTGGCGGTGATGCTGGCGGGCGAACCTTCCTGGGTCCTGTCGGGAATCAGGCCGTTTGCGGGATTGGCTTCGTGCCAAAAATAATCGAAGGTTTCACGCTGCAACTGTTGAAGCAGCCGTTCATCTGCTCGAGACGTCATGGCGACTTATTCTTTTTCCGGCGAGCAGCCTGCTTGCCCCCCTGTTGCCGCGGTCTCTCGAGTTCCAGTGAAATGGCGGCGATGCCGTGAGGCGGAAGATCGAGCTGCAAGTGCACCGCGTTTCCTTCCTGATCGAAAGGAAAGGGCTCGCGGGCTAGCGCGGACGCCGATTGCAGCTGCTCGACCTGGCTGGGACTAAGATATTCGGGCTTTCCCAACTGGCGCCAAAGGGGTACTGCGTTGGCGTGAGTTTCGTCGACTCGCTGCAGGGAAGCCCGGACAATTTCGGGAACGCTGCGAAGGTGGACGCATACCTTCTCTCTCCTGATCTGATGATGAGGCAGAGCGTGATTGGTTAGAAGGATAGTGACTTTTCTGTCGCCGTTAGACACCACCCACGCAGAAACCGTGTCATGCAGCCCGTCGACGAGGAATCTGGCTCCGCCTAACTGGTGAAGTAACTCGAAGGCGCGATAGACTGGTTTGGCGATATTGTGGATGTTGAGCAAGCCGAAGCCACCCTGGAATGGGAGGGATGGCATGTAATTCTCGACAAAGATATCCGAGAAAGTCCACCAGCTGTAGCAATCAACGATATCGTCCACGCTCATTACAATGTTGGTCGCGAAAGCCGCGGCAAAAGGCTCGTCATGAAGATGGTCGCGGGGATTAGAGGACGTACTCCATTCCGTGTAGTAAAGCGGCCGGCCGCCGGCCTCGCGACGAGCGTCCTGCGCTTTTTCGCGCATGATGCCGCGTCTGGCTTTGGCCAGCTGAGTCGTGGTGTCGTCGCCTGGCCCGCCGAAAGCGTCAGTCGGATATTGGTGAGTGGAGATAAAATCCGCCGGTAATTTTGCTTTTTCGATAAAGGCAACGAAATCGCCAATCCAGGCGCTTTTAGCCGTTACGGGACCTCCAACCTGAAGCGAGGCGTCGACTTCCTTAATAGCGCGTGCGGTTGCCTCATAAAGTTGGAAATAATCGTCCTGTTTCCCCGATCCGAAGACGTCGAGATTTGGCTCGTTCCAAACTTCGAAGAACCAGGATCTGACTTCCGCCAAACCGTAGCGATGTATCCAATGCCGCATCAGTTTGCGGATAAGAACAGCCCACTGCGGATAGCTTTTTGGTGGAGTTACGTTTGCCCGGTAGTGGAAAACGGTCTTGCCGCCCGAAGCGAGAGCTTTCGGCATGAAGGTCAGCCCGACGAAAGGCCTCATCCCAATGGAAAGAAGAAAGTCGAAGATCTGATCTGCGTTAAAGAAAGAGTAGAGCCATTCGTTGTCCTGACGGATGACGGTATCCATCGGATGTGACAACAAGGCGTGGAAACGCACGTGCCGGAAACCGAGTTCGGTGTGGCAGCGGCGCAATTGCGCTTGCCAGTCGGCCCGCAGCGCCAGTTCAGCGTGGCCACTACCAACCGTATGCTCCCACGTGTGTTTCAACGGTATGGAAGGCTCGGCAAGATTGGAGGTGAATGTAACCAATTTAACTTCTGAATCGGACTCGCGACGACTTCCAGAGGCAGAATTTTTGCTGTTCGAAAATTTGTCCCGGTTTCAACATCCCACCTTTCGAAATTCCGAGGTTCGAAACTATTCTCTTGGGCACTCCATTTTTTGTCTTCGTATTTGCAGCGGCTGATCATTCGTTTTGCTTCAGGCGCTAAAAAGCTGTATCAACAGCCATTCATCCCCATCGAGCTCTGCGCCATGTCTCATCTTCCTCAACTTCACGAAGCGATTGTGGCCGCAACGGAGACCTTGCAATCGCTAGTAGATCTTAACGCGCAGGTTGCTGAGACAGCAGATCTAATTGAGAAATGTCTACGGACGGGAAACAAATTGCTGGTCTGCGGAAATGGCGGCAGCGCGGCTGATGCATCCCATTTTGTGACAGAACTGGTGGTGCGGTTTGCCAAAGATCGACGCGCGTTTCCGGCGATTTGTCTCACCAGCGATAGCGGAGTTCTCACCGCTGCCGGGAACGACTATGGCTTCGATGAAATCTTTGCGCGTCAGGTGGAGGCGTTCGGTGTTCGTGACGACGTGCTCATTTGTCTCACGACTTCCGGCAATTCCCAAAATGTGATTCGCGCCTTGGAAGAAGGCAAAGCGCGCGGACTAAAGACAATCGCGTTTCTAGGGCGCGATGGCGGATCGACTATCGGCATCGCAGAGGTCGATCTCCTGGTCAAAAGCGATTCAACGGCGCGAGTGCAAGAGGCCCATCAGCTCCTGCTTCACGTGTTGTGCGAGATCGTCGAGCCTCGGCTCGAAAAATTGTAGCCGCTTCGCTGTGCGAAGCGTGAAACTGACGGCACCGGCAACACCTCACTCCGATTTTTTTAGCAATCGTTCGCGCTCGCGATCCAACTGTCGCCGCTCGCTCGCGGTCAGGCTTCCAATTCCAGACTTCGAAATCTTGTCGAGGATCAGATCAATCGAAGCGTGAACGTCATCGGATTCGGCCCGGCCGTTAGCCAGTCGCGGTCGGGGTTTCGGAACCACATGAAACTTCGGCCTGGGTGCAAGGCGGGCCTTGAACGCGTTCCACCAGGCAAGCTCCGGTCCGGCTCCATTTAATTCAACGAAAAGGAATGCCGCGCCAATGCTGGTCCAGACGACGACCAGATCGCTCCAGGCGTGATAGGCGAGGAGTTGAAGCGTGTAAACCGCGGCCAAAATCAGAGCGACCCACTTGGCCATGATTCGCAGAAACAGTTCCATCCGCGGATAAATTGTGGCGAAGGCAATAAAAATTCCAAAGTGCAATGCCGGCGAACCAGCCAGTGCGGAGCGTTCCCAGAGTCCCCAGATTGTCAGTAACGCCGCCGGTGTGACCAGCAAGATGAGATAAAGCGCGATGTACGCGCGCCGGCCGAGAAAACGTTCCACTTCTCGCCCGAACACGAACAGCAAGTACATCTCGATGGCGAACCAGAGCAGACCCGCTGGCGGATGTACAAACGCGTAAGTAAAAAGCCGCCAAACCTGTCCACTTGACCAGATCATGGCGCTATCAAATTGCAGCCAGCCCAAAACGGATCCGGCGCCGACGGCCACAAGAATCGCAGCGAGAATCGCCGCCGCCACGTGTATCCCGACCAGCATCGTGGTCACATCGACTGGATAGCGACCCATCCACGCAACCGGCCGATAATCATCGGAGGTGGTGACCCCGAACATGCCTTCAATTAATGCTGCGCATTGTGCTTGCGCAAGTGAAACGACGACCGAAACCCTGTTTTGGTGCGGCGTTGAAACGCCGGAACGCCAAATGAAGAATATCACCTCTCTTCAACGCCTCAGCGGCACAGCGATTCAACGTGGCGAAGGCAGCGTTCGTGGTTAAAGTGACGGCTTTCGTCCGATGACAAATCCTGCCCCAGCCATATTTCCGCCGAAAGGTGTCGGCGATGCCAAACCCGGCAATCAAGCAGTACTCGATTGGGTGCAGGAGATCGCCAAACTAACCGAACCTGAAAACATTTTCTGGTGCGACGGCTCGGAGCGCGAAAATGAGTTTCTGATCGCCGAGTCGCTGAATCAAGATGTCCTGATCAAACTGAACCAAAAGAAACTCCCGCGATCGTATCTGCATCGCTCGAATCCCAATGACGTCGCGCGCGTCGAGCAATTCACGTTTGTCTGCACGCCGACCAAAGAGGAAGCGGGACCGACCAATAATTGGTCTGACCCGGGAGAGATGTACGACAAGCTTCGTGCCCTGCTAAAGGGCGCGATGCGCGGGCGCACAATGTTTGTCATTCCATACATGATGGGCCCGGCTGATTCGCCGCTGACCAAGGTAGGCTTCGAGATCACCGACTCGAAATATGTCGTGCTGAACATGCGGATCATGACCCGAATGGGCGAGGTCGCCCTGAAACGCCTCGGCAACGATCCGAATGCGGAATGGAACCGCGGCGTACATTCGTTGCTGGATGTAAACCCTGAGCGCCGGTTCATCTGCCATTTTCCGCAGGACAACACGATTATTTCGGTCGGCTCCGGTTATGGCGGGAACGTTTTGTTGAGCAAGAAATGTCTCGCCTTGCGCATCGGTTCGTATTTGGCGCGCAAGCAAGGCTGGATGGCCGAGCACACGCTCATCCTCGGTGTCGAATCCCCTGAAGGGCGCAAACATTATGTCGCTGCGGCGTTCCCCAGCGCATGCGGCAAAACCAATTTCGCGATGCTCATTCCGCCTGCGCATTTCAAAGGCTGGAAGGTGACGACGGTTGGGGACGACATTGGTTGGCTGCAAATTCGCGACGGCCGGCTGTACGCGGTCAATCCTGAGAACGGCTACTTCGGCGTTGTGCCCGGGACGAGCTACAAATCGAATCCGAACGCGATGCGATCGATCGCACACGACACAATTTACACCAACGTGGCGCTCACCGACGACGGCGACGTCTGGTGGGAGGGCAAAGACGGCCCGGTGCCAGCACACGCTGTTGATTGGCGAGGCAACGATTGGACGCCGGAATCAAAAGAAAAAGCGGCGCATCCCAACAGCCGGTTCACCACGCCCATGCGTAACAACCCTGCGCTCGACCCCGATATCGAAAAAGGCGAAGGCGTGCCGATCAGCGCGATCATTTTCGGCGGCCGCCGCAGCGATACGGTGCCGTTGGTTTATGAAGCGTTCGATTGGAATCACGGCGTATATTTGGGCGCGACCATGGCTTCGGAAACTACTGCGGCAGCGACTGGCGCAGTCGGGCGGGTTCGACGTGATCCGATGGCAATGCTGCCGTTCTGCGGATATAACATCGGCGATTATTTCCAGCACTGGCTCGACATCGGGAAACGCCTCACCAATCCTCCTCTGATTTTCAACGTGAATTGGTTTCGCAAAGGCGCGGACGGAAAGTTTCTCTGGCCGGGCTTTGGCGAAAACATGCGCGTGCTCAAATGGATCATCGATCGATGCGAGGGGCATGGTGGGGCGGTTAAATCGCCCATAGGCTGGCTGCCCACTCCGCACGATCTCGATCTTGCGGGACTCGACATCGATCACAATGCCGTTGACGAACTCCTACAGCTCGATCACGAAGAATGGCAGAAAGAAATCGCGGCGCATAAGGAGTTTTTCGATTCGTTAGGCGGCATAGTGCCCGAAGAGTTGCAAAAGCAGCGCCAGCAACTCGCTTCGGGGTTTGATCTGTAGCGCACGCTGCACGCCCTGGAGCGCGCGGCGTGCCGTCGGCCGCTGGCCGAAATCTGCCTGTGAGAACGGGCGAACATTGCGCACGCAGCGAACGTGGCTCCGGAAATTTGCGAACTAGTTGACTGGCAGCGAATCTTTCCAGTGGGTTCGAAGATCGGGAAGAAGAAAGGGTGTGATCACGCCGGCGCGCAACGTTTGCGTCGAGATTCGTGGCGCGCGTCAGAACAACCTCAAAGGGATCGACGTAGATCTGCCATTGGGGAAGTTGACTGTCATTACCGGGCCGAGCGGCAGCGGCAAATCAAGTCTGGCGTTCCAAACGATTTATGCCGAAGGCCAGCGACGCTACGTCGAGACGTTCAGCCCGTACATGCGGCAGTTTCTGGATCGCATGGACAAGCCGCAAGTGGACGAGATTCGCGGCATTCCACCGGCGATAGCCATAGAGCAAGCGAACCCGGTCAAGACCTCCCGATCGACCGTCGGCACGATGACGGAGATCAACGATTACTTGAAGCTCCTATGGCCACGCATTGCCCTTGCATTCTGTCCTGGCTGCGGGCGCGAGATTCGCCCGGAAACAGGGCAATCGATTGCGGAGCAGGTTTTCGGTCATTTCGAGCGAAGTCGAGCTGCAATGCAGCCCCGAAAAGCTTTCGGGGCGAGGCCAGGCTTTCAAAGCCCGTTGCAAAACCCAGCATCAAATCCGCGGCATCCCTCCACTTCTCCCGCGTCTGCGGGATCCGCTCGGGATGACAGCGGGTTTGTATTAATCACCTTCTGGGTTTCCGTTCCGCCAAAAACGGAGCCGCGGGAATTTTTCGATTTCCTCCAGCAGCAAGGGTACCTGCGGGTTTGGATCGACAATCAGGTGGTGCGCGTGGACCAACCCGATCCGAAGACCAAACGGCTCGGCGCGCGGGTGCAGGTCATTCAGGACCGCATCGCTATCACAGAGGAAAATCGCGGCGCGTTTGATGGAGGCAATCGAAACGGCGCTGCGTTTCGGCAAGGGCAAAGTGAACGTGATTCCGATTTCAGAAAACGCTCAACGTCCAACGTCCAACGTCCAACGTCCAACTGATGACGGATCACAGATCACCGATCACGAACTCCCGTTCTCGACCGGCTGGCACTGCGCGTATTGCGATTTGGATATTCGTCCGCCAACAATCGGCCTTTTCAGCTTTAACAATCCGTTGGGTGCTTGTCCGGAGTGCCGCGGCTTCGGTCGCACCATCGCGATTGATTTGAACAAAGCGATCCCTGATCGGAGCCTGAGCATTAAACAAGGAGTAGTGCGCGTTTTTCGCGGCGCAGAGTTTGGCGAATCACAAAAGGATTTGCTGCGTGCGTGCGCCCGCGAGGAGATCGACGTCAATGTTCCGTTCGAAGAATTGCCGAAGGCCGATCAGGATTTCGTCATCGAGGGTGAAAAACGAGCTGGTGAATACACCGATGACGATTACGAGGACGATCGCTGGTACGGCGTGCGCGGCTTTTTTCGCTGGCTGGAAAGCAAGACGTACAAAATGCACGTGCGCGTACTGCTTAGCCGTTACCGCGCATATATCACCTGTCCGAAATGCAATGGAGGCCGCTTTCAACCCGAGACGCTCAATTACAAATGTTGTGCATCCGTCCCGGTTACGCTGAGAGAAGGCAAGCCAGAGGCATGCGCTACCTTCACCCTCCCCGGGTTCCAGGCGCTCTCGATTTCCGACGCTCGCGATATTCTGCGCACATCTTAAACTTCCGCCTAACGACAAGACTGCTCAGATGCTGCGGGACGAAGTTTGCGCGCGCCTGAACTATCTCTGCGAAGTTGGTGTTGGTTATCTAACCCTCGACCGGTCCACACGCACCTTGAGCGGGGGCGAAGTACAGCGCGTGAACCTGACGACCTGTCTCGGCGCATCCCTCGTGAACACGCTTTTTGTGATGGACGAGCCCAGCATCGGCTTACATCCGCGCGATATCGGCCAATTGGTGCGCGTGATGCACAACTTGCGTGACAAGGGCAACACCCTGCTTGTCGTAGAGCACGAGGGACAAATCATTCGTGCTGCGGACAATTTGATCGATCTCGGTCCGGGCCGCGGTGAGCACGGCGGCGAATTGGTTTGGAACGGACCGCTGGACCAGTTTGTAAATGGAGACGGCGCGCCCTCGCGCCGCGCAATGTGGCAAAACCGGCGCGAGGGCGCGCCGGCTCCATCCTTAACGCGCGATTACCTTACCGGCCGCAAATCAATACCGATTCCCAAATCGCGCCGAAAATCGAATTCGTCGATCAAGATTCTCGGGGCGCGAGAGCACAACTTGAAAAACATTGATGTCGAGCTGCCGCTCGGCGTCTTCACATGCGTAACCGGCGTGTCCGGGTCCGGAAAATCCACTCTGATTCACGATGTGTTGTACCGGAATTTGCTGCGCGCCAAGGGACAAGCCTCGGATCAGGAACCGGGCGCATGCAAATCGATCACCGGCGACACACCGAATTGGCGACGTGGTGATGGTGGACCAGGCCCCGCTTGCACGCACCCCGCGTTCTACGCCGATACTTTATCTCGGTTTGTTCGATCGGATCCGCGAATTGTTCGCCGCGCAACCGGAGGCGATGGCGCAGGGACTGACCGCGGGCGGCATTTTCCTTTAACTCCGGCAACGGCCGTTGCGAACGTTGTTCGGGCACAGGTTACGAAAAGATCGAAATGCAATTTTTGAGCGATCTTTACGTGCGCTGCGCAGAATGCGAAGGAAAACGGTTTCCAGCAGCACGTGCTGAATGTGCGCCTGCACGGCAAGTCGATTCACGACATTCTCGAACTCACGATCAGCGAAGCCATTCAATTTTTCGCGCGTGTCGGCCAACAAAGAGTCGATGAGGCACCCTCACCTCAATCCTCAGGTTGGGATCGCGACCGGGAGGAGTGCCGAGAGGCGGACGCGAAGCGCCAGGTGAGGGTCGATCCGTGCATCCAGATTTCGGACGGGCTCAAAGTACTCGACGAAGTTGGGCTTGGTTATTTGCGGGTTGGTCAGCCGCTGAACACGCTTTCCGGTGGCGAATCTCAGCGGCTAAAGCTAGTCGGACATTTGTCGGTCGCGTCCGACCAAAAGCAATCTTTTTATCTTCGACGAGCCAACCACCGGCCTGCATTTCGACGACGTGGCGATGCTGCTGCGATTATTTCAACGCCTGGTGGATCGCGGCCATTCGCTCGTGGTGGTCGAGCATAATCTTGACGTGATCAAGTCCGCCGATTGGATCATCGATCTCGGACCGGAAGCCGGTGACGCAGGCGGTGAAGTCGTCGCGACCGGAACGCCCGAGCAAGTCGCGCAAGTAGAGAATTCGCATACGGGAAAGTTTCTCGCGCAAATTCTGGGGAGCGCGGGCATGTTGCCCGCTGTTCGCGGCATTCTGCCGCGAACTACACCGCATGTTTACACCGATGGCGGAGAGGAACCGCTGCCTCGTGCAGCAGAAGAGCCGCCCGGCAAAATGCCGGCCGGTGCGAGCAGCATGCTCGCGCTCCCCAGAAATCGCAACGGCGCGATTCATGTTCACGGCGCGCGCGAGCACAATCTCAAAAACATCGATTTGAAAATCCCGCGGGAACAACTGGTGGTCATCACCGGCTTGAGCGGCTCCGGGAAATCTACGCTCGCGTTCGACATCTTATTTGCCGAGGGACAACGCCGGTTTCTCGACAGCATGTCGCCGTATGCGCGGCAATTTGTCGAGCAACTCGAAAAACCCGATGTTGATCTGGTCAGCGGTCTGCCGCCCAGTGTGGCGATTGAACAGCGCGTCACGCGCGGCGGAGGCAAATCGACCGTGGCCACGGTTACCGAGGTTTATCATTTCCTGCGGCTCCTGTTCGCGAAAACCGGAACGCAATTTTGTCCCGACTGCGATTTGCCCGTCGAAAAACAGAGCGTGCAATCAATCGTCAAACAAATCGAAGACAGCCGCCAAACGCGCCCCGCTGAAGGTGCTCGCTCCGCTGGTGAAGGCGCGCAAAGGTTTTCATACCGACGTTGCGCGATGGGCGGAACGCCAGGGATTCGACACACTTTACGTGGACGGAAAGCTCGTTCCGATCGCGGAGTTTCAGAAAACTGGAGCGTTTCAAAGAACACACGATTGACGTCGTTACGGGCGTGATCGATCGGCGCCGGATTGCCGATGCGCGGGAGATCGTTCGGCGCGCACTGGAGATCGGCCGGGGCACGGCGCGTCTGCTGGATTCACGAAATCGCATCACTGTCGTGAGCACGGAGATGAGTTGCCCGAACTGCGGCCGCGCGTTTGAGGAACTCGATCCGCGTTTGTTCTCATTCAATTCGCCTCATGGCATGTGCGAAGAATGCGGAGGGTTCGGCGAAATTTGGGATCAGGATTTCCAAACGGGCGGGAGCCGCGATGATGAATCGGTTTTGGAGAACGAGCTCGCCGCTGAACGCCAGTCGGAATGGGTTGAGGAAGGCGAAGCGCGCGAATGTCCGAGTTGTCACGGCTCGCGTCTGAACGCAGTGGCGCGTCACGTGCGCGTGCAAGGTTATACAATCGATCAATTCACGGATCTCTCGTCGAGCGAAGCAGCACGCACGATCGAGAAGCTAAAATTCAAGGGAACCGATCAGACGGTTGCAGCCGGTCTGATTCCTGAAATTCAACAGCGTTTGCATTTCATGCAAAGAGTCGGACTTGGCTATCTCGCGCTTGGGCGTTCGGCGAAAACATTGAGCGGCGGCGAGTCGCAGCGGATCCGTCTGGCGGCGCAACTCGGCTCAAACTTGCGTGGCGTTCTTTATGTGCTGGACGAACCGACGATTGGTTTGCATCCGCGCGATAATCTGCGTTTGCTCGAAACGCTGACCGCGCTGAGGAACAAGGGCAACTCGTTGATCGTCGTCGAGCACGACGAGGAAACGATGCGCAGCGCCGATCACATCGTCGATCTCGGTCCGCGCGCAGGAATTCACGGCGGCGAAGTGGTGGCAGCCGGTACGCTGCGTGAAATCGCAGAGAAATCCGAATTCCGAAACCGCCCGCTGCTTGAGATCGCCGCTTTGCCATCCCATCCGCGGGATCGCGACGCTCATTGCGCAACGTCGAAAACTGGATCGAGAGTTCGCGGCGCGCGCGCGAATAATTTGAAAAGCATCGATGTCCGTTTCCCTGTCGGGCAGGCTTTCGGTCATCACCGGAATCTCCGGCAGCGGCAAATCCACATTGATGCACGAGGTGTTACTGCCAGCGGTCAAAGCGAGTCTGGGGAGCGCACGCGTCTCGCGTGCTGGTGAAGGCATTCTGCCTTCACGAACTTCCCAATTGCGTCTGTGGCCGGATAAGCCCCGAAAGGAGAAAAGTTCGTTGCCGCAAAATGCGGCAACCAGCACGCTACAAGCGTGCGCTCCCCAGAAACGTGTCATCGAAGCGGTTTACGAAGTCGATCAGTCGCCGATCGGAAAAACGTCGCGCTCGACCCCGGGCACGTACGTAAAAGTGTTCGACGAGATCCGGAATCTTTACGCACAACTGCCGGTCTCGCGGATGCGCGGTTATTCTGCCAGCCGATTTTCATTTAATGCCGAAGGCGGCCGGTGCGAGACGTGCAAGGGACAGGGCGTCATCAAACTGGAGATGAATTTTCTGCCCAGCAGTTATGTGCCTTGTGAAGATTGTCATGGTCGCCGTTACAATCCTCAGACGCTGGAAGTTTTGTATAATGAAAAATCCATCGGCGACGTGATGGAAATGACGATCGAGGAAGCGGCGCAATTCTTTTCAGCACATCCGAAAATCGCGCGACCGCTTTCGCTCCTAGTCGACACCGGCCTCGGTTACCTGAAGCTCGGCCAACCAAGCCCGACGCTGAGCGGCGGCGAAGCGCAGCGGCTCAAACTGGTCACCCAACTGAAACGCGGAGTCAGCCGCGCGGCCGACGAGCGGATCCGAAAAATGCGTAAACCGGGATCGACATTGTATTTGCTCGAGGAACCCACAATCGGCCTGCACATGGCCGATATTGAATTGCTCCTCAATGTGCTGCATCGGCTCGTCGACGAAGGCAACACCGTCATCGTGATCGAACACAATCTCAGTGTAATCGCCGAAGCCGATTACATCGTCGATCTCGGGCCAGAAGCCGGGGACGCCGGCGGCGAAGTGGTCGCCTGCGGGACACCGGAACAGGTGGCGAAAAACCGCGTCAGCCGAACTGCGCCATTTTTGCGAAAGGTGTTGAACATGACGCGCGCTAAAACAGCGCCGTCCTCCTGAGCGAAGCGAAGCGGAGTCGAAGGATCCAGCGAAATTACAGTCGTTTGTGCAACGGGATTTGAAAGCCTGGCCTCCCCGCCTCCGGCGGCTGCGTTGCAGCTCGACTTCGCTCGGAATGACAGCGACAATCGCCGCACCCGATGCTCGCTTATTACCTGCACAATCTCGATCCGATCATTTTCCGGATCTACGATAACGTCGGTCCGCGGTGGTATGGCCTCGCTTATGTGCTGGCATTTGTCTCCAGTTATCTCCTTTTCCTTTGGCTGGCCAAACAGGGTTACTCCGATCTGCCGCCACAACGCGTAGGCGATTTCATCACCGGTTGCGCGCTCTTCGGCGTTATCATTGGCGGTCGCCTCGGTTACGTTTTCTTCTATAAGCCGGAAATGTTGCGCGAGCCGCTGTCGATCCTGCGCGTTTGGGAAGGCGGCATGTCGAGTCACGGTGGGATGCTGGGGGTATTGCTATTCTCGCTGTACTACGCCTATCGCCACAAAATTTCCTGGATGAACCTTGGTGATAACCTGGTTGTCACCGCGCCGATGGGATTGTTCTTCGGAAGGTGCGCGAACTTCATCAATGGCGAACTTTATGGGCGAATCACGAATGTTCCGTGGGCGATGCAATTTCCCAAGGAACTTTTCGATCATCCGCAGGAAGCCGAGCGCGCTGTGGAGGCATGTGCGCGGATCAATCCATCGATTAACACGCCGGATGCCATCATTGGAGCGGTGCGTAGCCAGCCGGAAATCGCCACGGCTTTACGCTCCATTCTGACACCGCGGCATCCATCGCAGCTTTATGAGGCCTTTTTCGAAGGGATTGTTTTGTTCGCCATTTTGTGGTTTGTGCGAACACGCACGCGCCAGCCAAACGGAGTTCTAACCGGGCTATTTTTCATTTGTTATGCGGTCTTTCGGATCGTGATTGAAAATTTCCGTGAGCCTGATGCGACCTTGATAGGTCCTTTCACGCGCGGGCAGTTCTTTTCTTTTTTCCTGATCGCTCTCGGTATTGCATTTGTCGTCGTAGCGAAAAAGCGGCCGACGTTTCCAAAGAGAATGTCGAAGTGAAAGCTCCATTCTCCATTCCGCTGCGCTCCGTTCGAAATGACAAGTGGCATTTGTTTGAAACGGCGTTATTACTTAATTTGGTGACGCGGGAATGCTCGTTCCGGAAATTGTAGCGGCCGGCGGCGGTTTACTGTTTGCGTTCGATCACGCGACGATCGCAGGGAAAATTGTCCTCACTTTTCTGGCTGTCGCATCGATCTTTAGCTGGTCGATCATGATCACGAAATTGCGCGTGATTCGTTTCGCTCGGAGACAGAACGAGCGTTTTCTCGCCGCGTTCCGGAAGGATCGGCAACCGCTTCGGTTGTTTGAGAAAAACGCGCGATTTCCCGGGTCGCCGGTTTTCAACGTGTATCACGCCGGATGCGAAGAGGTGACATTCCATCTACTCGGTTCATCGGAGGTAGACGGGACATTTCGCGCCCGCCTTGAAATCGCAGACAAGATTTCGCCGGCGCAAATGGGTGCGGTGAACGCGGCCATGGAGCGGGCTGTCGGCGAGACAGCGCTTTCACTCGAGTCCCAGATGATTTTGCTCGCTACCGCAGTGAGCGGGTCGCCCTTCCTCGGATTGCTGGGCACGGTGTGGGGCGTGATGGACGCATTCACCGGTGTTGCCGAAGCGGGCTCGCCCAACCTCGTAGCGATGGCGCCCGGGGTGTCCGGCGCACTCATCACCACAGTGACCGCGCTGTGCGTCGCCATTCCCGCGATGTTTGGCTACAACTTTCTCGTCACCAGCATTCGCGGAATCATCGTGGAGATGGACAACTTCGCCGCCGAACTCGGCGTCCGAGTTCGAGCACAAGTACGTCGATCATGGCACGCGCGAGGTCGCATTGCGTAGATGAGCACGTCTCTTTTGCTGAGTGTTGAGTGTTGGACGTTGGGCGTTGGGCGTTTTCTGCAAGTGTTTTTCAACGTCCAACATCCAACGTCCAACTCCGAACGTCGAAGAAAGGGCAGATGAGACGCTACTCACAACGCCAGAATCTCTCCACTCTCAGCGAGATCAATGTCACGCCGCTGCTCGATCTCGCTTTTGTGCTGCTGATTATTTTCATGATTACCACGCCGTTGCTCGAGAGCAGTGTGAACCTCATCATTCCATCCAGTGGCGTGAAGAATCCGCCGATCAACACGTCTCAGGTGCAAACGGTCTCGATCGATCGCAACGACACGATCCGGTTTAACAATGAGATGGTGGATCTTGAAACACTCACCACGCAATTGGTGCAGTTAAAACAGACGACGCCGGATCTGGCCATTGTGATTCGGCCCGATCGCGATTTGCCTGTGCAAAAGCTAATTGGAGTGATGGACGCGTTGCAGCGAGCGGGAATCACCAAAGTGGGCATCGCCACGAAAGCAGAATCAAAATAGATGGCGAATAACTGCCTTCGCGAAACTACGGCGGAGCCACCGGACGTTTTTGGCGAAACGTCGTTTTGGTTGCGCTGGCGCATGTTGCGTTAATTGCAGGACTCATTCGCTGGAGTCTGGCGGCAAAGGCGCCACCCGAGCCAGAAAACATCATGTGGTTGGGTGCGGCGGTAGATGTTGCGGCTGCTCAACCAGAAAACGAGCCATCGCCTGCGGCAACCCCTGCAACAACGCCTTCGGTCGAACCCGAACCATCGAAAGATGATGAAGCAGAAGAAGAAAAACCTGTAGCGACGACAGCCCGCAGAAGGAGCGAAATAGAATTACCATCGCCGACTCCGACAGCCCACACCGAGACCAACGCCTACACCAAAGCCAACTGCGACACCCAAACCGAAACCGAAGAGAACTCCGAGATCGACCTCCCGACCGACTCCTAAAAAGACAAAAGAGGCGAAGACTTCCCATAAAGCTTCGCCCAAACCGAAACCTGTTTCCAAGAAGCGAACAAGAAATTAGAGAAGACTGAGGAGAAAGCCCCTGCGAACAAAAACGAAGCCCGTGTCTCAGAAGGACGCAGGCAAAGCAGCTTCCACGAGCAAAAGCGGCAGCGCAGGTGGCGGGAACAACGCGTCCGAGTTCGCCTGGTATGGAAACATGCTGCACGATCGTTTTTATCGCGCCTGGATCCAGCCGACAAAGAACATCGCCCCAGGCACAAAGATTTCGACGCTGGTTAGGGTCCGGATCGAGAAAGACGGCCGCGTTTCCAAATTCGAAATCGTCAAGCCGTCCGGAAACGTGGCAGTAAATGAATCCGTCAGGGTGGTCGCCAAGCAGGTTACCCAAGTCGACGCACCGCCGACAGGGCTAATCAAGGGCGATCATTACGACGTAAGAATCAATTTCGAATTAAATACAGACGACAAAACGTCGGAGTAATGGCGACGTTTTCCGGCAGCTGCACCTGTCGCTCCGAGCGGGCCCCGCCGATACGACCAAAAACCGACCGTAATTAGGGGTCGGTAGTTAACCGGAGGTTGGGAATTTCTCTTCGATGAGCCGGTGCAAATGCGCTCCGATTGCCTGCTGATCCAGGCGTTGGATCACTTCGTCGAGGAAGCCAGTGACTATAAGGCGTTGGGCCACTTTTGTGGGAATCCCGCGGCTGCGAAGGTAAAAAAGTTCATCCTCGTCGACTTGACCGGAAGTCGCGCCGTGGGTGCAGCGGACGTTGTCGGCTAGAATTTCCAAACCGGGCATTGAGTTCGCTTCGCAATCGTCGCTCAAAAGAAGATTGCGCACCTTTTGATACGCGTCAGTGAAATGCGCATGTGGTTCTACTCGAATGAGACCGCCGAAAGTAGTGCGAGCGTGATCGTCGAGCGCATTCTTGTAAAGCAGATCACTGGCAGTATTCGGGGAGCTGTGGTCCTGCAATGTGCGCGCGTCGAATTCCTGCCGGCCTTTGGCCACGGCGACAGCAAGCAGATCGCTGCGGCCGCCTTCGCCGATCAGGCGGCTCAAACTTTCGAACCGCGAATAGCGCGATCCGGCGTGCAGATTCAAGCTCATTGCCGAGGAATCGTGATCGACGATTGTCGAGTTCATCTGCAACGCGATGACGTTTTCTCCCCACGTTTGCGCGCAGACATAGGTCACCTTCGCGCCGGGCCCGGCTATTAGGTCGTTAACGCCGCAAGCAAACCCTGAAGCGGTCGGGCTGCACGAGCGGAAATGCTCGATCACGGTGACCTTCGCCAGTTCGTCGGCCACGAGGAGCAAATGCGGGAAGACCGACATACCGTCATGGCGCAACCAATGGAAGATCTCGATCGGCAATTCGATTTCCAGTCCGCGCGGCACGAACAGGAACGTTCCCGATGAAACCAGCGCTTTGTGTAACGCGGCGAACTTGGCCGATCCCAGCTTGGCTTCGGTTGACATGAAATATTTTCGGAAGAGATCGGCGTGCTCCACCATGGCGCGTTCGAGTGGCTGAAAAATCACGCCGCGCTTTTTCAGGTCTTCAGAAACGACGTCGCGCTCGATCAGTTGGTCGTTCGCGAAAATCATGCGACCCGCGAACTCATCGAGCCCGCGGGAATATTTCAGAACGTTCTTCCGGTCGTCTTCAGAAAGTGGGGGACTGATCTTGAACGGCGCCAGATCGAGAAGACTGACGGTCGAGAATCGCCAAGCCTGATCTTTCCGGGTCGGCTGCGGCAATGATTGGAATTGTTCCCATGCCGCACGTTGCTGATCGCGAAACCAGTCAGGAAATTCGCGCAAGCTCAGTCAGGACCGGAAAGGATTGATCCGGACATCGGCGAGCTTCAGGGCTAATAATTGAAGACATCAATGTTCTCCGAAGGTATCAACGGCGGTCAGAGACCGCCGCTACTGCTAAAATTGATCGCGGCGACGATCTAGCCGACCGAGCCTTCCATCTCCAGCTCGATCAGACGCTTGAGTTCGACGCTGTATTCCATTGGGAATTGGCGGACGAGATCGTTCACGAATCCGTTAACGCTCAGGCTCATGGCCTGCGCTTCGCTCAAGCCGCGCTGTTGCATGTAGAAAATTTGCTCTGCGCTGACCTGACTCACACTGGCTTCATGCTGCACAGCGTTACCCGTGCCGCGCACTGTGATCGCCGGATAAGTATCGGTGCGCGACGTTGAATTGATCAGCAACGCATCACACTCGGTGTTGTTCTTGCAATTCTTCAGATGCTTCGGCACGTGCACCAGTCCGCGGTAAGTCGCGCGACCTTTGCCAATGGAGATGGATTTGGAGACGATGTTGCTGGTCGTCTCATCAGCAGCGTGAATCATCTTCGCACCGGTGTCCTGATGCTGGCCATCGTTGGCAAGCGCAATCGAGAGGACTTCGCCGCGCGCCTTGCGACCCTTCATGATCACCCCGGGATACTTCATGGTGAGTCGCGAGCCGATATTGCAGTCGATCCATTTCACCTCGGCGTTTTCCTGAGCGAGTCCGCGTTTCGTGACAAGATTGAAAACGTTTGAAGCCCAGTTTTGCACGGTAATGTACTGAATCTTCGCGCCCTTTAGCGCGATAAGCTCGACGACCGCGCTGTGGAGCGTCGGCGTATTAAACTTCGGCGCGGTGCAGCCTTCCATGTAAGTCACTTCCGAACCTTCATCGGCAATGATCAGCGTGCGCTCGAATTGACCAAAATTTTCTGCATTGATACGGAAGTAGGCCTGCAACGGATGTTTCACCTTCACTCCGGGCGGCACATAAATGAAGGAACCGCCGCTGAACACGGCCGAGTTCAGCGCGCTGAACTTGTTGTCTCCGACTGGGATGACTTTACTAAACCATTGCCGGAAAATTTCCGGATAATCTCTCAGGCCTTCGCGGGAACCGACAAAAATGACGCCCTGTTCGCCGACAGCTTTCTTAATGTTTGAATAAACCGCTTCGCTGTCGAACTGCGCTTCTACGCCGGCGAGGAATTTTCTTTCCTGTTCGGGAATCCCGAGCCGCTCGAATGTGCGCTTAATGTCGTCCGGTACGTCGTCCCAACTTCTTTTTGGTTCTGTGCCGGGCGACAGATAGTAACGGATTTTGTCGAAGTCGATCGCTTCAAGATCTTTGCTCGCCCAATGCGTTGGCAGCGGTTTCTCCCGGAATGTTTGCAAGGCGCGCAGACGAAAATCTCGCACCCAATCCGGGTCGCCTTTGACGTCCGCTATGTAGTGGATCGTGCGCTCGCTCAAGCCTATGCCTGCATCGCGCACGTGGACTTCCGGATAAAAGAAATCGCCCTTACCGCGATCAATGTTGATAGCTGTCGTTTCTGTTTTCATGTGATGTTACCTCGTAAACACCGGTTCAGCGGCTTGCTCGCGGGCCCAATCATAACCGCGCTCTTCGAGCTCGAGAGCGAGTTCCTTTCTCCCACTCCTTACGATTCGCCCTCCTACCATGACGTGGACGTAGTCGGGTATGATGTAGTTTAGGAGCCGCTGATAGTGCGTAATTAACAATATCCCAAGGTTGGGGCCACGCAACGAATTGACGCCGTGCGCAACTGTCTTTAGCGCGTCGATGTCCAAACCGCTGTCGGTCTCATCGAGCACCGCATAACTTGGTTCCAGCATGGCCATTTGCAGAATTTCCGTGCGCTTTTTTTCGCCGCCCGAGAAACCTTCGTTGACCGAACGTGACGTGAACGACCGATCCATCCCCAACAATTCCATCTTCTCGTACAGCCTGGCGTAATAATCGGTCGCCTCCAGCTCTTCTCCTTCTGGCAAGCGGGCTTGTAACGCCGCACGCAAAAAGTTCGCGATCGTCACACCGGGAACTTCACTGGGATACTGGAATGCCAGGAAAATACCGCGCCGCGCACGCTCGTCAGGTTCAAGTTCCAGGAGGTCCTCGCCATCCATCAATATTTTACCCGCGGTGACGTGATAATCCGGATGACCGGCCAACACCTTGGCCAGCGTACTTTTTCCCGAGCCATTCGGGCCCATGAGCGCATGTACTTCACCTCGCGGTACCCGGAGAGTTAATCCCCGAACGATCTCCTGGTCGCCGACGGTAATGTGTAGTTTCTCTATGTTTAATTCCTTCATAAAGGGGAACTGGAAATATACGCTGATTTACGGGATTTGCGAACCGCGTAAAAGGCTTCGCCTCACGCGGCTAGAAAGCAGCCACGTGAGCGTCGAAGAACGTTTTACGTGGCTACCCCGCATGGATTCGAACCATGAATAACGCCTCCAAAGGGCGCTGTGTTACCGTTACACCACGGGGTACCGCAATGTCGACTTTAGCTTGACCATTTTGCATTAAACCGCAATCGGCAAAAATGCTGGAGCGCCATGGATTCGAACCAAAAATGACCCCGAAAGCTTTCGGGGCTGTGTTACCGTTACACCACGGGTACCGCAATGTCGACTTTAGCTTGGCCATTTTGCATTAAACCGCAATCGGCAAAAATGCTGGAGCGCCATGGATTCGAACCAAGAATAACCCCGAAAGCTTTCGGGGCTGTTATCGTCACACCACGGGGTATGAGGATTTGCGGTTTAGATTCGCGAATTTCGGCTTCGGCGCAATTCCCAAACCTTGTCCGGTCATGAACCGGGCGTCCTACTGCTCGTTTCTGTAACGAGCAGAACCCTTTCGCCACCAGAAACTCAAACCTGAGCAACTCGACCCCAAAAACGCGGTTGAATCAGTCGCGGCACAGTCGGATCGTTCAAGTTGGGCCGCGGCAACCGGGCAGTTATGGAGCAGACAACCTTCCTCAAGAATTATCGGATCCGTCTTGGATACGACGGAAGTCCGCATGAACCCGATCGCAACGGGCCGGCAACCAGCTATGAAGCCATGGATGAGAGAACGGCAGAGCCCGTGCTTGTAACGGTTGTTCCGGCGGAGAGTATTGGTCGACCGGAGCGGGAGCAATTTGAGGAGAAGGCGTCGGTCGCGCAGAAACTACGGCACGTCAATGTTGCCAAGGTGCTCGATTTTGGCCGCGAAGGCGACGATTACGTTTACGTGTCCGAGCGCCTCGCAGGGGAAACACTTGCATCGTGGGTACACAACCATGGACCCATGCCCGCCGACGCTGCATTGCGGGTTGCCGAACAGGTAGTGAGCGTGTTGTCTTCGGCCGGTTTTCACAGGCTTCCGTATCCGTCCATTCGGCCCAGCGATATCATGCTGGTTCCGGGGCAAACGGCCGAAGGGAGTTGGCCCTTGGTGAAGGTGACCAGCTTCGGGTTGCCAGAGCTGATGTCTGGTATCGAAAACCCTGTTGCTGAATCGGGAACGGAAGAGGCATCTCGCTCGGGGCAACAGGTCGCGACTAACGAACCGTTGTCTCAACCTACCAGAGACATCCGCTCGGAGATTTATTCCCTTGGGATAACACTCTATTTTTTGCTGAGCGGCGTGTCGCTTTCGGCAGAAGCGGTCGAGCGCGGTCCAAAGTTTTCAGGGTTCCCAAAACCGTTGCGTGGCTTGCTCAGTCGAATGTTGCATCGGGACCCCGACCGTCGCCCGCGGGACTTGCTGGCTGTGACTGAGTTGATCCGCGTATCCTTGGAAAAAATTGAGCGCCGACGCGCTTTGTCCGATCGATACGGAATTCCGTTGAAGACGAGAGTTGCGCAACCGACAAAAGCCCCATCGCGTCGTCTTTTGCGAACAGCAGTGGCGTTTGGCTTGCTGTTAGCATTAGCGGCTGCGATTGCGCCGATGGTCTTCCCCGATTCGATCGGGAAAATGCTTCATCTTACTTCCCAACGAAAGCCAATCGGCGTTCTAATTGGTGTGCCGGAATCTTCGGCGCCCGCGCGCCAGCCAGCGGCGGCTGTTCAAGCAGTTCAAAAGAAGTCCAGCCCGGCTCCGGCCAACGTGGCATCTCAACCGGTCCATCCCACAGTCGCGCCGGAAATTCAGCCACCGACAAGCGCCCAGACGCCTCGAAATCCGCCCGGGATCCGGCCGGCAGATGTTCAACAGGCTCAAATTGCCGATGCTCAACCAGAGGCGTCAGCGCCACCTGATTCAGTTCCGAATTCTGCGGCACCCACGGTGGATAACTCGCCCTCTGCCGACAGTGCGATGAACTCATCGTCGCAGGCCAATAACGAACCACCGCCCAGCACTGCCAGCCAGTCGAACTCCCAGGACGAAACGAAATCTGTCGCCTCGACGGCTAAACGGGCGCGTGGCGACCGGAGTTCGAGAAGTTCGTCACGTGGCCATCGTGGTTCGGTACGCAGTCACTTCGTCGGAATCACCTCCGACGGGCGATTGATCCTTCGTGGTCCTTCCGGGCGCACCAAGATCGTCGCGCCCGATGAAGACGTCGCGCCCCGCCATCGGAATCGCGTTTTCACTGGCCGCAACGGCATGTCCGCTCCCCCGCCTTCATTTGGGCCGGACTATTATCCGAACGACTGACGATTTTTTCCGTCAGTAGACTAATCGGGTGTAAGCAGTCGGCCGGTATGATTTTATCAAAAAAAAGCTTGCCATGGCTTTTGATTTCCGGCATACCTCGCCCTCGTGCGGAGAAGACCCATCTTCATAGCACTGGCAACTGCATTGGCCTCGGTGACTTTCAGCGCAGGCGCACAGGCGCAGGGGCTTGCGCCGGCGACATTAGGCGGGGAAAGTCACAGCAACGGGAGGTACAGCCGATGGGGTCCAGGTAATCACGTCAAAGACCGCGCCCGCCAAGCCTAAAAAGTCGCATCAAGTCGTCAAAAAATCGACGCACAGGAGATCCGACAAGGTTGCTGAAAGGCCGACGGAGTCGGCCGCGACTTCGCATCGTCGCGCGACGCTTACGATGGATCCTGTGCGCCCCATGAATCAGCCCACCGTGAATCAGGCGCCGCAACATCGCAGCCGGTTCAGTTTCAAGAGTGCTGACGGTAAAAAAGAATCGATTCCCGTCATTTCACAGTATTATCCGAAACGACTCGTTTACCCGTATGCCAAAATCGATCGCCGCATCGACAGCCGGTTAGTGCAAGCCGCATCGCTCGCCCAGGAACGCGCGCATGCACATTCGCGCTCGCGCTGCTGGCATTACGTCAAAGATGCATTGCTGGCGTCCGGCGTTATCGATTCCCGTCCCGAAAACCGAGCTTGCCAGAGATGCTGCCCGTGAACTCGTCACCAATTACGGATTTAAGAGGCTGTCCATATCGGATCCGTTCGCTGCGCCTGTTGGTTCGGTGCTCGTGTACGGTACTTCGCAGAAGCGTTGGGCATGTTGAGCTGCGCACCAAGGATGGTTTCGTCAGCGATTTCCGTTCACCGACCCCGTCGCACCGGCCGCTGATGGGCGTTTACGCGAAGTTGTAGTTCCGCCCGTCTGGGGGAGAAACCGATTCAACGGAACCCTGACAGCGTTCAAGTCAAGTCATGCCTGCGGCTGGCAAAGACACGAAGTGGTGATGGTGAGATCGGCTTTTGCCCAAACTTTTTCAAACTTCGCCTGTATTTGAGCAATTTCGCCTGCGTTTTTCTTTTGCTTGCCCAAACTTTCTGCGAGCCCCAGTAGCGACCAGCCGTTTTCGGGTAAGCGCGCGAGATCCTCGCGATAAACCTGCTCGGCCTCGGCAAAGCGCTGCTGCTTCATGAGAACCGCTCCCAGAGAATGACGCACGGGAATTAACCATCCGGGCGGCTCATCGTATTTGAGAACGTCTTCCTTTTTTACTGCGGCGCGCAACTGCTCAATCCCGCGATCGATCTTTCCTTCCGCGACCAGGATTTCACCTTCGACCATAGGGATCATGACATCGAGAATCGCCTCGCAACTGTTATTGCCGAGAGTCTCCTCTTTTGGCACGAGTTTGGCGCGTTCCAGGAAAAAACTTTGTGCCTTGCGTGCGTTGGCAGTATCGCCCTTGGCAGCAAATGCGATCGCGCGGGCTCCATGATGAAGTGCGCGGCTGAACGGCATGTATTCCGGATATCGATCCGGCTCGGCCAGGATTTGATCCCAAAGCCCAAACCGCACCATCACTTCGAGCGGCATCGCGACGAATCCTTCCGCCTGCAGAGCGTTTTCTTTGAGAAAATCCGCCGGCAACTCCGCGACCATGGCGCGGATGTGTTTCATCGCCAGATCGCGCTGGCCGGTCATCATCGCGGCATAGGCGAGCATGTGCCGGTTATGCGCTACATACACATTTAAAAAACCTTTGGGCGGCCCAAAGACCTTCTGGTAATTCTGGTCTGCCGCCACTGCCTTGATATTGGTGTCGACGGCATCCAGCCAGCGACCGGTGCGAATATCGATGTGCGATGGCATGTGCACGTTGTGACCGAGACCTGGCTGTAAATTGCGAAGACGATCCGCGGCAGTGCTTGCACGTTCCGGATGTGGCGATGCTTCCACCGCGTGAATGTAAAGATGATTCGCGAAGGGATGCTTCGGATTCAACTTCAACACCGCTTCGAGCGTAGAAAGGACTTCATCCGTTCCGGGCTGCGGCTGGCCTTCGGGGGTCCATTGATCCCAGGGCCGCAAATCCATCATTGCTTCCGCGAAAAAAACGCCAACGTCTGCATCATTGGGAAATTTCTTCCACACTTCGCGCATGGCATCGGCGTACGCGCGATCGAGCGGGCTGCGATCTTCCGGCTGCGGACTGGCGTAACGTTTTGACAGCGCCTCGATCAGCGCTTGTTCAACCGGTGAAGCGTTGGCTGCATTCTTTTTGGCAAGATTGATTTCTTTCCAGGCCAGCTCTGCGGCCGGTGTCGGAACGACAGCAAGATTAATGTGCGGGCCGCAGGCGAGCGCGATTCCCCAGTGCGCCATCGCGCATTCGGGATCGATTTCCGCTGCTTGCTGAAATGCGCGGATGGCCGCGCTTTGATTGAATCCGTGAAGAAAAGCAAGGCCCTGATCGAAATAGCGCTGCGCTTCCGGTCGAGTCTGTCGTGATTTTGCGCGAATAGGAGCCAAGCCCCTCATAGAGCGGTTCCCTTGCTGCAAGCAGATTGAAGCCGGCGAGAGTCAGCGTCGACCAGACAATGAGCTGGAAGCTTCTGGCAGTCGTTTTCATAATCGATCACACCAAACTATTCGCGGCATTTTCGACCGCAACCGCTAACGGCCCTGACCAATTCGGGCCGTCAGTAATTCCTGATCATGCGAACCACTGCGATGAGCATCGACATGATCGGCCAAGCCGCGATGCCAGTGATCAGAATGAAGAACAAGAGCTCGGCGACATAATCCCGGCTTGTTTCTCCGCCCAGGAATTCACTGCTTAATTTGTGAAAGGCGGGCGACTTCGTCGCCGGCGGACCGGCAGAGGAACCGATCTGGGTTTCCGCTGTTGGACGATAGTTGTAGTCCGTCAGTGGAAGACTCTGGCTTACTGCGTCTCGCGCCGTTGTCGCGACGCGAGCCACGCTGTTTGTGATTAATTTGAGAGGATGGTTTCATAAATTTCTAAGTTGTTGGGTGTGATGCCGAAGTGCGGTTCGGGATACCGGCGCAAAAAACCCGCGCGTGGTGTGAGATTCGACCACTGGGGTGCCCCGAAAGCATTCGGGGGCTCCAACTTGGTGAAATCTAACGAGCCTTTATGCCGCTCGCCCGCCCCAGCGGGCAGCGCGAATCGGCGCGTTGATCAATTTCATCGGCTCTTCATGTACAGCCGTTTCCGTGCTTGTCCAATGTCGGTCTGCGATGTCAGTTGTAAGTCTCTGTCGTCGAGGGACAAGCGGCTACGAATATTTTCCCATTATATCATGGCTCGGCCGGTTCTGAGTGAGATCCGGGCCGGACAATTTGAAGAGTCATAAAGTGGGGATGCGTGTTCGTCCACGCCATCGCCTCTCGCTTTGTTTCAAAAAATCGATCGACCACGACGGCCTTGAGTTGGCTTGCAGTCCGTCCGCATGTGCGAGCGGCTTTGCGACTAATCACCGCCGGCCCGGTGTCGACCGCAGTGCAGGTGCGATCAGGGAACACAATCTTACTGCCATATGGAATTCGCTTTGGATCGACGGCGCAATGTCCGGGGCGCAGTCGTCCGCCGGTACTGGCGTAATTTAGAGCCTTCGCCTGCCCAGTAACTGGTAACACGCGCCAGGACCGATTCCTCGCGCGCGACGGCGGCCGACGCCAACGATAGTAAAAATATAGCTGTGTAAAATGACTTCATGATGTCAGGTGTTGTTTTGATGTGTCGAGTCTTGAGCCGAGAAAGCCGTTCTCGATGCCGAACGCCGCAGAAATGCGACTTTTTTTTCAGCTTCGAAACAGCCCCGGCGCGCCGCCCTTGGGGGGACGCGGACTCTGATGATGACCGGGTGTGCCGGAGCCGCCCTTTATAAATGATATGGGAGACTTGTCAAACGGTTCAATGCTCAAGTCGTTCTCGCCAGACGGCGCCGTGGCTGGCCCCCGGCGTTGAACTCGGAACGCAGCAACGCGTGACAGCGCTTGGCGCAATGATACCGTGCGCCCATGGAAACAGGCGACTGGGCATCTTTAAGTGACGAGGAACTTCTCGAACGCCGCATTTCCACGCTCGGCTTGCGGCTTGAGGGCACGGCACTCGAACCGCTTATTCGGCAGCTTTACGACGAACTTTCGGCGAAGGGACTGGTCTTTCATCCGCCGTGTCATGTCGGCGACGAATGGTTCGTGCCGATCGGCATCCCGGCGATTTTTATTCCGTTCTTTCTCGTTCACGATCGGCTGCGCGCGCTGGAGCGGACGATGATGCTCGAAGTCGAGGGAGGCACGAAAGAATGGTTCATGCAATTAATGCGGCACGAGGCGGGCCACGCCTACAGCTACGCCTATCAGCTTCAGCGCAAGAAAAAGTGGCAGATACTTTTCGGACGCACGTCGCGCGAATCGACACCGAGTTTTTATCGGCCGCGTCCGTTCAGCCGCAGCTATGTTGTGCATTTGGACGATTGGTACGCGCAGGCGCACCCGGACGAAGATTTCGCGGAAACGTTCGCGATCTGGCTCACGCCCGGGCTGGACTGGCGCAAGCGTTATGCAGGCTGGAGGGCGATGGAAAAACTCGAATACGTTGATGAATTGATGGGCTCACTGGCGGGCAAACCACCTGTGCACATACCGGAGTATCGCGTGGCCGATTACGATTGTCTCAACGTCAAGCTCAAGACTTATTACGCGCGCAAACGAAAGCTCTACGAAGATACATATCCTGGTTTCTACGATGCTGATCTGCGACAGCTGTTCGCTGCACCCACAGGGATCAGAGCCAGCTCATATCTCCGTCAGCGTCGGCGGCGATTGATGAACTCGGTCTGCCAGTGGACGAATGAAAGAAAGTTCCGGGTGAATCAGCTTCTCGCGCGGCTGATCGACCGTTGCGACCAGCTCGATCTCCATGTGCTCAACGACGATCCGCAGCAGGATTTTCGGGTAAGCTCCTACATCACGACGCTAGTGATGAATTATCTTTTTACCGGCAAATTCAAGCGAACGAAATAATCAGTCATGTCGAGCGAAGTCGAAACATCCCGTTGCAAAACCTTAAGGTATTCCGCGAGGTCCCTCGACTTCGCTTCGCGCCACTCGGCATGACCTGACATGAAAAAGAAACTCAAAGTCCTCGTCCTCTTTGACGGCACAAGTCCTACGGAACTCGATCAGGACTTTACGAAGGAGCTGAAAACGAAAGATTGGAAAACCGAGGCAGACGTCATGAACGCGCTGGGCACGCTCGGCCACACGGCGGAGCATCTCGCCATCTACGACGATGTCGATCTGGTGAGGCAAAAATTGGAAACGTTCGCGCCCGATGTCCTTTTCAATCTTGTCGAACAATTCAGGAACAACCCTGGATTCGACCAGAACATCGTATCGTTTTTCGAAATGCAGGGGCTGGCGTTCACCGGCTGCGGCTCGACAGGTCTTACCCTTTGCAAGCACAAGGGCATCTCGAAGAAAATTCTGCATTACCACGGCATTCATGTTCCCCATTTCGTCGTGATCCCCCGCGGCCAGCGCATCGCCCGACCGAAGCAGGTCAAGCTGCCAGTTTTGGTAAAGCCGGTGAAAGAA
Source organism: uncultured Verrucomicrobiae bacterium (assembly GCA_963838045.1). Lineage (GTDB taxonomy): Bacteria > Verrucomicrobiota > Verrucomicrobiia > Chthoniobacterales > UBA10450 > Udaeobacter. The sequence continues at coordinate 61,970 of CAWIPQ010000030.1, forward strand.
GAAGCGTCCTACGGAATTTCCCAGGCGTCTTTCGTTCAAAATGAAGAGCAGTTTCGCGAACGCGTGGCTTTTATTCACGAGAAGTACAACAGCGACGCGATTGCGGAGGAATACATTGAAGGGCGCGAGCTTTACGTGAGCCTGATGGGTAATGTGCGGCTAACGGTTTTTCCGATTCGCGAGCTGGTTTTTCGCGAAGTGCCGCCTAACGAACCGAAGATCGCCACTTACAAGGCAAAGTGGGACGAGGAATATCGCAAACGCTGGGGGCTCGAGAATCAGTTCGCCGAAGGTCTCGATCCGGCGCTCGTCGCGAAAATTCAGGAGACGTGCAAAGATATTTACCGTTTGCTGACGATCGACGGCTACGCGCGGATCGATCTGCGTCTTTCCTCCGAGAACAAGCTGTATTTCATCGAAGCGAACCCAAATCCAATCCTGGCAGACGACGAAGACTTCGCGCTCGCGGCAGGGAAAGCCGGCCTGGCGTATCCGCAACTAATCGACCGGATCGCCCGGCAGGGAATGCAGACCATTCGTGATTGAAATCGTAACCCCCTCGGACTTGCTGCAAATGCTTCAGCGGCAGCGAAATTTCGCTGACAGTTACCTCAAGTTCCGAAAGAAGATCTATTCAAAGCGACGCGCGCACCGCTCTACTTTCGTCTAGATTGAGACATGAGCGTGCAAGTTTATGGATGCAATCATGTCGCCATTGAGGTCGATGACGTGGAGAAGGCAGTGGCGTTTTACAAAGATGTTTTCAATCTCGAACAGATGAGCGGCGGCGAAGGTGACGCTTTTTTCAAATTGGGTGAGCATCAGTTCCTGGCCATTTTTGAGGTGAAGAAAGTGGAGCCCGCCAACTTTCGGCATTTCGGGATCATGGTTCGCGACGAGGCGCAGCTTGAGGAGGTACGCAGCAAGATTACCAAGAAATATAAGTTGAAACTGCAGCCACCGTTCCGTTGCGATTTTCGCGATCCCTGGGGCAATCGCATCCAGGTTGTTGATCTTCACGACGAATCACTTGTCTGGCTGCTGCCTTATGGGGAAGTCCAGAAGGCCGGCATCAAATTCGGCAAAGAGTAGCGTAAGCCTCCGGCTTGCGAATGGATCAATTGCAAGCGAGACGCATGCACTACTTTTCGGAGAACTTCACTATTCGACGCCAGAACAACGTAGTCGCGGTGGCGAGCCGGCTGCTTGCGGATCTGTCAATCACGGGTGACATGGTTCCCCTCAAAAAATAATGATTTCATTTATTGTCCCGGCGTACAACGAGGAGCATGAACTTTCTGAAACGCTTGCTGCCATAAAAAATTCGGCTTCCGGCGCGGACGGGCGCTACGAAATCATAGTGGTTGATGATGCATCGACCGATGCCACACCGGACATCGCGGCGCGCGGGGGCGCGAAGGTGGTGAAAATTACTCGGCGCCAAATCGCAGCCGCCCGGAACGCAGGCGGTCGCGCGGCGAGAGGCGAGTACCTATTTTTCGTGGACGCCGACACGCGCATCAATCGCGCACACGTGACCGGAGCAGTTGCCGCTTTGAAGTCTGGTTACGCTGGTGGCAGCGCGCGCGTGGCGATGGATGGATTCATTCCCATTTGGGGACGCTTGTTGTTGCGCGGATTTTCGTTGATTTATTTTGGTTTAAACCTCGGGGCCGGAGCGTTTCTTTTTACTACGCGGCGCAACTTCGATCTCATCGGCGGTTTTGATGAGCAATATTTTGCCGGGGAAGAGGTTTATTTCTCGCTCGAGCTAAAGAAGTTGGCTCGGTTCAAAGTACTGCGCGAACCAGTTGTCACATCCGGGCGCAAATTGCGCATGTACCCGGCGAAACAATTTCTGCGCAAATTCTTTGGCGTAATCGTTCGCGGTCCGCGCGCTGTGCGTTCCCGTGCAAAGCTCAGCCTCTGGTATGACGGCAAACGGGAAAAGCATCCAGCTTAGGAACGATGCGCCCTGGATTTAAATTTTGTGCGTGGTTGCGAAAATCGCTTCCTCGTCTAGAGTAGCGCCCTCGTTATGGCTGAGAGCAACCAAACGTTGGATCTCAAGGAGTTCCAGTTGCATGAGCAGGATACCGGCAGCGCGGATGTGCAGGTCGCACTTCTGACGCACCGCATCGGGCATTTGACTGAACACCTCAAGATTAACCAGAAAGATCACTCTTCGCGACGCGGCCTACTAAAGATGGTCGCGCAGCGCCGGAGTCTGCTCGATTATTTGAGCAAGGCGAATGCTGATCGGTACAAGAAATTGATCGAGAAGCTAAACCTTCGAAAATAACGGAGGGATTATTCTCCGGTTCCGATCCGACATTTGAACTGCTCGAAGCCACAACTAAACTGAACAGACAACCAGCAGTCCCAGGCGCCGCTAATCACCCTGGATTTTAGGTTTTAGTTTCGCGTCCGGCGTTGCCCGGAAAACGGATTTAAAACCTACAGTCGGGGTGACCGCCTGGTACCGCGTATCCAGGAACTAAGAATGCAACAAAAGGTTACCGCCCAAATAGGCGGCAATGAAGTATCTATTGAAACCGGCAGACTCGCCAGGCTCGCTGACGGCGCCATCGTCGTAGCCTGCGGCGACACCGTCGTGCTAGTCAGCGCCGTCTCGGCTACAACAATCAAGGAAGGTCAGGATTATTTTCCGCTCACAGTCGATTATCGGGAAAAGGCGGCAGCGGTTGGGAAATTTCCCGGCGGTTATTTCAAGCGCGAAGGCCGCCCGACAGAAAAAGAAACGCTCACTTCGCGAATGATCGATCGGCCTCTGCGGCCACTTTTCCCGCAGGGTTATTTTTACGACACGCAGATCATCTCGATCCTGCTCAGCGCCGATGGACAGAATGATCCTGATATTCTCGCGGTCAACGGTGCATCCGCTGCGCTGACCATTTCGGATATTCCGTTTGGCGGCCCGATTGGTGCGGTGCGCGTCGGTCGTGTGAACGGCGAGTTTGTTGCCAACCCGACGCACGACCAGCGTGCTCAGAGCGATCTCGACCTTGTGTACGTCGGCAATGAAAATGACGTGATCATGATCGAAGGGTCGGCCAGAGAACTTCCCGAATCCGAATTCGTTAAGGCTCTTGAGTTTGCGCATGGACACGCGCGCGAGATGATTCGCATCCAGAAGGAGTTGGCGGCGATGGCGGGCAGGGCGAAACGGGACGCCAAGCTGCTCAAGGTCGATCAGCAACTGTTGGATGTGGCCTATCAGGTTGCCGGCGATCGAATTGAAGCGGCGCTTTATACCGAAGGCAAAACGGCTCGCACCAAAGCGGTGGACGCATTACGCGAGGAAGTGAAGACTGCAATCCTCGAAAAACATCCGGAGGCAGACGCTTTCGCGATCTCCCAGGCGTTCGATTACGTCCAAAAGAAGGCGTTCCGCGTCAGCATTCTGGAAAAACAGAAACGCGTGGATGGTCGCGGATACGGAGACTTGCGCCAAATTAGCTGCGAAGTAGGCGTGCTACCGCGCGCACATGGTTCGGCCATTTTTCAGCGTGGCGAAACTCAGGCGCTTGCTCTCGCCACACTCGCTCCTATCGAAGAAGCACAGATGATTGATGCATACGGAGGCGGCGAACAATCGAAGCGATTTATTCTGCATTACAACTTTCCGCCATTTAGCGTTGGCGAAACCGGGCGAACAGGTGGTCCCGGGCGCCGTGAGATTGGACATGGCGCGCTGGCGGAGCGCTCGCTTGAGCCGGTGGTGCCGGGCGAAAATGACTTTCGTTATGCTATTCGCATTTCCAGCGAGATCATGGAATCAAACGGTTCGACATCAATGGCCAGCGTATGCGGTGGAATGCTAGCGCTAATGGACGCAGGCGTGCCGATGAAAAGCATGGTCGCGGGAATTTCCGTCGGTCTGGTGACCGAGGCCGGCGAAGACAATCAACTGAAACGCTACGAATTGCTCACCGACATCATTGGATCGGAAGATCATTTTGGCGACATGGATTTCAAGCTTTGTGGAACCGATGCAGGCGTCACCGGTTTTCAGCTTGACCTGAAACTGCCCGGTATCCGTCACGACATCATGGCGGAAGCGATCCAACGCGCAAAGGAAGCACGCATGAAGATTCTCGAAATCATGCGCGGCACCATGGATCAGCCACGAACGGAACTGTCGAAGTACGCTCCGCGGATCGAGACCATCAAGATCAATCCGGAGAAGATCGGCGCGCTCATCGGACCTGGCGGTAAAACCATTAAGGGTATCGTCGCAGAAACCGGCGCTGAAATTAACATCGAAGACGACGGATCAGTACACATCTACGCAACCACGGGTGAGAGCATGGCGCGTGCAAAGGAAATCATCGGAGGCATGACGCGCGAAATCGAGATCGGCCAGACGTACCAGGGACGCGTAGTCACAACCAAGGAGTTCGGCGCGTTTGTCGAAGTTTTCCCGGGCAAGGACGGTCTGGTGCATATTTCCGAGCTGGCCGATTTTCGGGTGAATCGCACCGAAGATGTGGTGAAGATGGGCGATATGATCTGGGTCAAATGCATCGGCATCGACGACAAAGGTCGTGTGAAACTTTCGCGCAAGGCGGCGCTGAAGGAACGCGCTGAAAAGGAAACCGGACAGGTTTTGTAATCTTTCCATCATTCGAAGCACCTTGTACGGAGTGTGCACGCGCCGAAGCGCTGCCTGTTTCGTCTGTGCTCGGAAAACGTCGGGTTGCGGACGAACCCGGTGAGCTGAAAGGCCTCTTCAAGACGTTGGTGAGCCGGCAACTCCAGTTGAAAGCGAACACTCCCCGTAGTTGACAATGTGTGGCGGGGAGAGAGTAAAACAGAGGTGAGCGAATCATGATTACGCCTACGCGAGTTTCTTACGCGGTGCTCGCTGCCACAATCATTCTGGCAGGTTTTCTTAATCTGGGTGCTCCGTTGCTGGTGATGTTGTTCTCATATTTTGCCCTGCGCCAATTGTATTATGTCACCAGAAGAAAATGGGTGGCCTTAGCTCTGTTCGTAGTTTTAGTGGCCGCTGTCGTTACCGTCGGAGCTTACATTGTACGCGCAGCAATCTTGGCGTTCCCGGATGTGGCGGACACTTCCATTCCTTCGGCCAGCGCGTGGGCGCAGAAGCGCCAGATCGAGTTACCGTTTACTGATTTTGAAAGTCTCAGACAGGTGGTCGTGGACACGCTCAGGGAGGAAGCGCATTACTTCCGGAACGTGGCTAACTTCGCCAAATCTGCCACGACAATCCTGGTTTTCAGCGTCCTGGGAGTGGTTGCCGCCGGGAGTTTGTTTTTCAAAACCGGGCTCGACCCTTATCGCGGCACACATCGGCTCAAGAACAATCTTTACTCGATTTGCTGCGACCAGGTTTCGAGACGATTCCGCGATTTCTACCGCAGCTTTGCCACTGTGATCGGCGCGCAGATCACAATCTCGCTCATCAACACCGCATTGACGGCGATTTTTCTGCTCGCTGCTCAAATGCCGCATGCTCCGCTGCTCATTGCTGTAACTTTTCTCTGCGGCCTGGTACCGATCGTCGGCAATTTGGTGAGCAATACGATCATCGTTTTTATCGCGTTAACTGTTTCATTGAAGCTCGCGATTTCCGCACTGGTATTTTTGATTGTGATCCACAAGCTCGAATATTTACTGAACAGCAAGATCATCGGCGATCGCATCCGGAATCCGGTCTGGCTCACATTGATCGCGCTGATCCTCGGCGAACGGCTCATGGGCATCCCAGGGCTGATCCTCGCACCTGTGGTCTTGAATTATCTGCGCGTGGAAATGCTCACCGTAGAAGTGCCCGCTCTCCGAGAAGAACAAGTTGAGGCGTTGAGCCCTTGAAGCATTACATGGTCACAAGCGCTACAGCGTTACGAACGGCTCTTCCTTTGTAACTCTTGTCATCTCTTTCACCAGTCACATCCCGCATGTCATGAAGGCAGGCTTTTTGGAAAAACTCATTGAGCGGCTCGGGCGCATCGGACCGGAGGACGTGCAGAATTACTTCCTGCGACTGGCGCAGGAGAAAGGTTTCCTGGAAACGGTGTTCAACGCCATTCAGGAAGGCATTATCGTAACGGATTCGAAAGCGCGAATAACTTATCTAAACGATGCAGCCTGCGATCTATTTGGAATCCAAGCGGGCGAAGTAGTCGGTAGAGGCCTCGATGAATGCATTCGAGGGCTCGATTGGGGATCGCTCACAGAAAGTAGCGGGCCGGTCAGTCACGACATGGAAATTTTTTATCCGCAAAATCGCTTCATTAATTTTTACGTTGTGCCGCTGGTAATGGAATCCCGCGAATCGACTGTCGCCGGAGGCGTCGACTCCGGCGGCATTGTTAGCGCGAGAGATGATGGCCGACGGCCGGGATCATCGATCCCGGCTACAGCCGAGGAGGTCGGGCACGTGATGATCCTGCGCGACATCACCAAGAGCCGACGTACCACCCAGCAAACGATTGAGTCGGAACGTTTGAATGCGCTGAGGCTGCTGGCGGCAGGCGTGGCACACGAGATCGGCAATCCCCTGAACTCGCTGCACATTCACTTGCAATTGATGGAGCGCGCCGTGCAAAAGCTTCACGACGGCGCAAAGGCGGAGCTCGAACAGTCCATCGAAGTCGCGCGCTCCGAGGTCAACAGACTGGATTCCATTGTCACCCAATTTTTAAAAGCCATCCGGCCGTCGCGCCCGCAGCTGCGACCGGAAAACGTAAACGCCGTTGTCGAGGAAGCGGTTCGTTTTTTCACCGCCGAGCTCCAGAATCGCGAAATTGCCGTCGAACAAGAATTGCGCTCAGACCTGCCGTT
>CAWIPQ010000031.1:0-73550 GCA_963838045.1 uncultured Verrucomicrobiae bacterium
GTCGTATTCTTTTTGTTTCATGTCGATCCAGTTGGCGATGAAGTCTTCGTTGAAGACGTCGCCGCGCAGCAGGAAGGAATGATTGGCTTGAAGCGCTTCGATTGCGCCACGGAGTGAATCGGGGACGCTGGCCACTTGCGCCAGTTCTTCGGGCGGAAGTTCGTAGAGATTTTTGTCGAGCGGATCGCCGGGGTCGATGCGGTTTTGGATTCCGTCGAGACCGGCCAGTAACATCGCCGAGAACGCGATGTAAGGATTCGCCGACGCGTCCGGGGTGCGGAACTCGAGGCGTTTTGCCTTGGGACTGGCGGAATAGGTTGGTATCCGGACAGCAGCGGAGCGGTTGCGCGCGGAATAGGCGAGGTTTACTGGCGCTTCGAATCCTGGCACGAGGCGCTTGAAACTGTTCGTGGTTGGATTGGTGAAACAGGTGAGCGCGGGAGCGTGTTTTAAAATGCCGCCGATGAAAAAGAGCGCCATTTCACTGAGCCCGGCGTAGCCGTTGCCTGCAAACAGCGGTTTCCCATCCTTCCACAGCGAGATGTGGGTGTGCATGCCGGAACCGTTATCGCCAAAGAGCGGTTTGGGCATGAAGGTCACCGTTTTGTTGTGGCGACGGGCCACATTGCGAATGATGTATTTGTAATACTGCATCGAATCAGCCATCTGCTTCAGCGGCGCAAAGCGGACGTCGATCTCAGCCTGCCCGGCGGTGGCTACTTCATGATGTTGTTTGTCTACGGGAATGCCGGCTTTCTCGATCTCGAGCGCCATTTCGCTGCGGATATCCTGCAACGTGTCCATCGGCGGCACGGGAAAATAACCTTCTTTGGGACGGATTTTGTACCCGATGTTTGGAAATTCCTCGCGGGCGCTGTTCCAATGCCCCTCGGCGCTATCCACTACGTATGAGGATGCGTTCCCGCTATTCGCAAATCGCACGTCGTCGAAAATGAAAAACTCCGCTTCCGGTCCGAAGAACGCCGTGTCCGCGATGCCGGTGCTCTTTAGTACGTTTCAGCTTTTTCCGCAACGCCGCGCGGGTCGCGGTCGTACGGTTCGCGCGTGATTGGGTCCACAATAGTGCAGATGAGCGAGAGCGTCGGTTCGGCGTTGAAGATATCGATCCACGCCGTTGCCGGATCGGGAATAACCAGCATGTCGGAGGCGTTAATCACTTTCCAGCCGCGAATGCTTGAACCGTCAAACCCGAGTCCCTCGGTAAAAACGTCGTCGCTGTATTCGCTTAGCGTGGTGGTGAAATGTTGCCAGGTGCCGGGCAAATCGGTGAATTTGAAATCCACGAGCTTTACGCCCTGGTCTTTGATCATTTTACTGACATCGGAGGGAGTTTTGTCTTTGGCCATAGATGTTTTCAGTTGAAGGGTTGAGAGCGTTAAAATGACGTTACCCGAATTGTTAAAATGTTTTCTAAGCCGCTTCAACGCGTTTAAACCAACGTCATGCGACGGAGCTCGTCATGTCACACCGCTTTTTCGCCGATCTCTTCAGTGCGGATGCGGACGGCATGTTCGACAGGGAGAACGAAAACCTTTCCATCACCGATCTTGCCGGTCTTAGCCGCGGTGACCACCACATTGACGGCCTTATCAATCAGGTCGTCTGCCATCACCACTTCCACTTTCACTTTCGGCAGAAAATCTACCGTATACTCGCTTCCACGGTAAATTTCAGTGTGCCCCTTTTGGCGGCCAAATCCTTTGACCTCCGTGACGGTCATTCCTTCGATGCCCAGCTCCGCGAGCGCTTCTTTGACCTCTTCGAGCTTGAATGGTTTGATGATGGCTTCCAGCTTTTTCATGTGGATTTAAACTCGGGATCGCGCGGTGCTTTGCAACCGAAAGCCATCCGCAGCACGCGCTCCTCATAGCAATGCCGCAGTGCATATGTCAAGCAGTGTTTCGTCCTCGGAAACGGTGGAAGCATACAGCATTGAAGCGGATGTCGGCGCCATCAGCAATGTTAAGCATTAAGGGGGCGGCGGTGCTCAGGCTTTCGAGTGCTGTGGCGAATGTCGCACATCTTGACAACTTAGTTTAAAGCATCAGGATGTCTCAATGAGGACAACCTTGACGCTCGACCCTGATGTGGCAGCTAAGGCGAAGAAAAGCGCCGCGAAACTTCACAAGCCGTTTAAGCAAATCATCAACACCGCTTTGCGCATTGGCCTGGATGAAGTGCTGAAGCCGGCGCGAGCCAAACCTTATCGAATGAAAGGCCGCCCGCTTGGTCTTCGCCCGGGCTTCAGCTACGACAACGTTGCAGAATTGCTAGCTCGTCTTGAAGGAGAACACCATCGGTGATCCTCGTCGATACAAACTTGCTGCTGTACGCGGAGGACACTGTTTCAGAGTCTCATCAAGCCGCACGGACCTGGTGGGAAAAACAGTTGAGCGGTCTGGAGCCCGTTTGTCTATGCTGGCCCGTTTTGACGGCGTATGTCCGTATCGGGTACTAACCCTCGAGCGTTTCGCCGCGCGCTGACAGTCCCCGAAACGGTCGAACGCATACAATCCTGGTTCGAACAACCGTGCGTTCGCTTAATTCATCCGACTGAACACCACTGGACGATTTTTCAACGAATGCTTCGCGAGGGCAAAGCCGTCGGCAATCTCGTAAGTGATGCGCATCTCGCCGCTTTGGCCGTTGAACATAATTGTATTTTGCAAACGACCGATGCTGATTTTGCACGATTCAAAGGGTTGAAGTGGAACAATCCGATCGATTAATCGCGTTGATCGTTACACCCATCGAGTCGACTGGCGCGAAAGCGGCAATTCCGCTTTAACGCGTTAACGCTTCAACGAACGCCGATGCCTAGGTAAATTTGCCAAAATTGTTCTGGCGTCCAATACTGAAAACTGATGTCCCGCGACTCTTTCGTTCATCTCCATCTGCACACGGAATACTCGCTGCTGGATGGAGGTATCCGAATGAAGGAGCTGATGAAAAAAGCTGCGGAATTCGACATGCCCGCCGTGGCGATGACCGATCACGGGAATCTATTTGGCGCGATTGAATTTTATCAGGAAGCGCAGCGCGCCGGAGTGAAACCGATCATCGGCTGCGAGGTTTACGTGGCCCCGGGGTCTCATAAAGACCGGCCGCCGTCGCGGCGTGATTCGGCGTATCACTTTACATTGCTGGCGGAGAACGAGACCGGCTATCGCAATCTGGTGAAACTGGTCACAACGGCGCACCTGGATGGTTTTCATTATGTGCCCAGGATCGACAAGGAGTTGCTGGCAGAGCGCTCCAGTGGGTTGATTGGATTAAGCGGCTGTCTGGCAGGAGAAATCAACAGCGCGATCCAGGGAAACAACATCGAAAAAGCGAAACAGAGCGCCGCTATCTATCGGGACATTCTCGGCGCCGGAAATTTCTTCATGGAATTGCACGACCATGGGATGGAGGAACAAAAGAAGTGCAATGTGGAATTGGTGCAAATCGCGAGAGACCTGGGCATCGGCCTGGTCGCGGCGAACGACGTGCATTTTCTGCGCCGAAGCGATCACGAGGCGCACGACGTCATGCTTTGCATCGGCACGGGCAAGATGGTGCAGGACGAAACGCGGATGCATTATCTGCCGGAATTGTATTTCAAATCAGCGGTCGAAATGCGGCAGGTGTTCCGTGATTTTCCGGAAGCGATCACGAACACGCTCCATGTTGGCGAACGTTGCCATCTCGATCTTGAATTTGGGCGGTCAAAATATCCGGAGTATCCCGCGCCACCCGGCAAAACGCGCGAGGGCTATTTGCGCGAGCTTTGCTATGAAGGTTTGCGTGCGCGCTACGGTGAACGGGCGGCGCGCGATCCAGAGTTGACCCAGAGGCTCGAGTATGAACTCGGCGTTTTGGAAACGACTGGTTTTGTCAGTTATCTCCTGATCGTTTGGGATTTTATTCATTTCGCCAAGGGAAAAAGCATTCCCGTGGGGCCCGGACGCGGCTCGGCTGCAGGGTCGATCGTCGCGTTTGTTCTCGGGATCACCGATATCGATCCGCTTCAGTTCGGACTCATTTTCGAGCGATTCCTGAATCCCGATCGCGTTTCACCGCCAGACATCGACGTGGATTTTTGCGAGGCGCGCCGCGGGGAAGTCTTGGAATATGTTCGTCAGAAATACGGCGAACGTCGCGTCGCGCAGATCATCACGTTCGGCAAGCTTAAGGCAAAAAGCGTGGTGCGCGACGTGGGCCGTGTGTTGGGGTGGAGTTATCGCGATGCGGATCGTATCGCCAAAATGATTCCCAACGAGCTGAACATCACGCTGGATTCGGCAGTGGAAAAAAACGCGGAACTGAAACGCGCGGTCGCGACCGAGCCCGCGACGCGGCAGCTCTTCGAGCACGCAAAAGTTCTCGAAGGCTTGTCGCGCAACGCTGGTGTACATGCGGCTGGCGTGGTCATCGCAGATCGGGATTTGTCGGATTACATCCCGCTTTGTCGCGACGTGAAAGGCAACGACGTGATCAGCCAATATGCCATGGGGCCCCTCAACGATCTTGGCCTCCTGAAAATGGATTTCCTCGGATTGAAGACGCTGACCGTGATCGAAGATACGCTGGTGCTGATTCACCAACGACAGCCGGACTTTTCGTTAAAGAATGTTCCGCTGGACGATGCAGCAGCGTTCGGTCTCTACAACCGCGGCGAAACGATTGGTCTTTTCCAGATGGAATCCGGCGGTATGACCAGTCTCTCGAAGCAGTTCGAGGTGAAGAAGCTCGACGACATCATCGCGTTGATTGCCCTATACCGGCCCGGGCCGATGGAGCTAATACCCGAATATGTGAAAGCGAAAAAGGGCATCACACCGATCAAATATTTGCATCCGCTGTTGAAAGACATCTGCGCCGAAACTTACGGCGTCATGATTTACCAGGAACAAGTCATGGCTGCTGCAAGCAGCCTTGCCGGTTACTCGCTTGCTCATGCCGATCTGCTCCGCCGCGCGATGGGCAAAAAAGACAAGGAAAAGATGGCGCAAGAGCGCAAGAATTTCATCGATGGTTGCGCGCGCACGAACAAAATTCCGGAGAAAAAAGCGAACGCCATTTTCGATTTGCTGGAAAAATTTGCCGGTTACGGATTCAACAAGAGTCACAGCGCTGCGTACGGCGTGATCAGCTACCACACTGCGTTTCTGAAGGCGCATTACCCGGTCGAGTTCATGGCGGGTTTGTTGAGCAACGAGATCAACAACACAGAAAAAATTTCCGTGTTCGTAGGCGAATGCAAACGCATGGGCATTTCCATCCTGCCGCCCGATGTTAATAAGAGCGGTCTTAAGTTTACTCCGGAAAGTAGCGCATGCGTCCCGCTTGCAGGGTCAAAAATCGCGCAGCGAGGACGCTCGCGCTACCACGGCGATTCGGTACGGTCTTGCTGCAATCAAAAACGTTGGCCAGGCGGCGATGGCGATGGCTATTCGGGAGCGCGAACAAAACGGCGAGTTCAGCTCGCTGGAGGACTTTTGCAGCCGGCTCGATTCCCGCGTGGCCAATCGCAAAATGTTGGAAAGCCTCATCAAGGCAGGCGCCTTCGATTTTACCGGTCGGGATCGTGCGGAACTTTTTGCCTGTATCGAGGACGCACTGGCGTCTTCTGCGGCTCTGCAGCGTGACCGGGTGGCTGGACAGGTTTCGCTCTTCGATGAAGAGACGCATGCTGCCACGGCAGGAAGACCACAATCGATCAAGCCATGGACGGAGCACGAAAAGCTGGCCTACGAGAAAGAGCTTCTCGGCTTTTATGTCAGCGGCCATCCACTGGATGCTTATGCCGAAATTCTTGCAGCCAAAAATTACCGGTCGATCGCTTCGTTAGGCGAGCTGGATGATCGCGCACAATTCAAGATCGCGGGAGCCATCGTGGAGGTGGAAAAAAAATTCACCCGGAAAGAAGGCAAACCGTTTGCGGTAATGTGGATCGAAGATCTCATGGACATGCTTGAGTTCGTGGTGTGGAACGACGTTTACGTGAAGGTTTCGGACATTCTCGTACCAGGGCGGGTTGTGGAAGTGAAGGGAACGCTTGATCGTCGCGACGATATGCTTCGAGCGATGGTTGTGGAAATCAAACCTCTGGCCGCTGGAAAATCCAACGGCGCGATCGAAACGTCGGCGGATGGATCACAGCAGTTGGCAATCCGTCTGCGATTTTCCGCAGGTGCGACCGGCGATGAGTTGCGCGAAGTCCGCAAACTCCTGATCAGTTCACCCGGCCGCCAGTCAGTTCAGTTGTTGTTCGACCGTGGTAACGGAAATTTGTTGCGACTGGACGCGGGCATGGAGTTTCGGATCGATCTTACGCCGGATTTGAGGGAGCGACTTTCGCGTTGGCTGGTGACCGAGTAATTGGTGCTTTTACTTTTTTTTGGGATGTATCGCTGAGGCATTGGCACGCGGCAAGGAACCAAGTAATAATATTTTGTCCTCGGTTGCTGTTCCAAAACAGAGTGGAAATGTGCGGCCGGCACCATCGGGCGAGGAAGTGTTGAGAGCCTCGCCGTTCATCTCTTCTTTCATGGAGACGCTCCAGCCCGGTTCAAAAAGAGGCCCGCGAAATTCCAACTCTGTCACTGAGGGTGCAAGTGGCAGCGCCACAGGTGCCATTTGAATCCCATTCACGCAGTCAACCGGGCGCGACATGAGATCGAACAGCGGTGTGGCTGTAGTTATCCGGATTGCGACGTCGTTCATGTCTTCGAAATGAATTTCCCCGCTGAGCGCAAGATCTACATCCTTGTTCGCCAGGTTCAGAAATTCCAGGGAAGCAGCGTTGCCATCAAAAACAATCCGGCTGCTAGCCTCGGTGACATTGAAAAAAGAATCGCTGCTGCTGGACAGCCTGCCGTTAATAAGCTGCACCTCGCCAATGACGCGTGGATGACGCAAACTTTCGAAGAGCGAAATCTTTCCGCTCAAAAGGCCATCCTGGAAAGTTTTTGAATGAAAAAACTGAGGCGCGGTTGCCAGGAAGATTGCTGGAAAATCGGCCGAAATTTCGACAGGAGACATTCGAAACGCACTCCAGGTGGTGCCGATCGGCAGCGGAAAATTCGCCCCGAAATTTATGGGGCTCGACTTCGGCAATTGAATCAGGCCGTGCGTATCCCAATGACTGGAGATAATAGTAGCCTGAACCTCTCCCGGAATAGGACGTGATTTTTGACCCGATAAGCCGCGAAGGTTAGAAAAATAATCGCGCAAATCTTCCGTGCAGACATCGAGCGTCCCGGAATAATCGTGCTCTGGCGAAAGATCGATGTTGCCTTTACCAGATAGATAATCGTTTTTGCGCGTCAGCTCTAATTCTTCGATCTCCAGTTCGCTTGTTTTTAAATTCAATTTTGCATCCAGGCTGTCGATAGCGTTGTTAAAAAAAGTCAACGACGCGCCTTCAATGGCGAGGTGGCCGCCAAATTTTCGGCCGCGGGTATCCATTGATCCTTCGATACTGATTTTCCCGGCGAAATCCGTTGGATTTGCCCCGAAAAGAGCCAGGAAATCGCCTAACTGATTAATAGACGCCGAAATGTTTCCGCGAAAATCCGGCTGGAGCCATTCCGATGAACTGGCAGGCAACGCAGCTTCTCCACTCAAGGTGAACTGGTTGCTTTTTTGGCGGATGTAAAGTTGCTGGAGCTCGATCTTGCGGTTGTAAAGCGCAGCACCAAGCATGATCGCTTCTGCGGTGCGGTCTCGCCAGGTGAGGTCGGTCAGTTCGCACCAGAGCGATGCCGTTGCGCGGTCCGGTTCACCAAGGTTGCCGCGGAACGTGAAATTGCCCGCGTGAAGGACGCCTTTGACGCGATCCGCGAAGCCAAGCGCATCGGAGATTTGCGACAGCGAAAGATCGCCGGCGCCGCCTGCAATTTTCCAGTTGGGGTAATGTGAATGCCACTCATGCGAAATATTTCCGCGGAGTTTGCCACCGAAAGCATCAACATCGAACTGCAAACCCATTCGCTGATTTTCCAGCCGCGACAAATCTATGGTAGCAGACTCTAAGTCGAGTCCGTGCGTTAAAGTAATTCCCGCGAGTGTCAGGCGATTGGTCTCCCAGTGAGTTGCCCCGCGCAATTGCGGAAAGGTCTGATGCACCCAGGGTGACGCAATCATGAGCTCAGCCGCGGTAAAGCGGCCGGGTTCCGTTTCGCTCGCAGAGAGCGACGCATTTCGCAGCAATATCAACGTCGGTCCGTTCTCAACGCGGGTTTCCAGCCTGGCGATGCTATAGTTTTCCGGAAGCAATCGATGTAGCGTTGCCCAGCCGCCTTCGCTCAATACCCGCACGTTCGGGTTCGAGCGATGCACTTCCGCGCGGAGCTCTCGAATGGAAAGATTGCGAATATTGTGTCCGGATACGTGCAGAAGGATGTGTTTTAAGTTCAGCGTAAATCGGACGTCCGTCGCGGTGATATCCAACCGAAGCGCGTCGTCCCGGACGCTTTTCAGATGAAGCTGACCAATCGCAATCGGACGTAGAAATGGCGCGTCAATTTTGTCGACGGTAGCAACGAAACCCTCCTCACGAGCAAACCACCAGACCCACACGCGAACACCGTTGGACACAGCAAATGGTGCAAGCAAAATCGTCAAAGCGATGGCGAGCAAGAGCAATAGGACAGAGAGAACCAAACGATTTCTTAATGGCATCTTCAGCGTCCTGGATATTGACGAATGACAAAGGACCGATGGCGAATTAATGCCGAGACTGGAGTGACTAAAGCACCGAGAGTGCGTTCCAGCTCCCTTCCAGCTTCGTAGTCTGAATTTGCACCGCCATCCGATGTTCGCTCCGCGTCATTCATTTCGTTTTATTTCCGGGGCGTCTTGGAAGACCAAATGCAAAGGCTGCGGCGTATGAATCCGTTCTTCGAGTTGCCGCCGCAATGCTTGCTCGGCTTCAGTGGGCAGACCGCTTTCTTCTGCTTTCTTCCGCGCCAACTGAGGCAGGACAGACAATTCGCTTTGAACATCCTGCCCGGAGATCCGGTTCCATAATCCGTTTTCAAACGCAAGGACGTCCACTTGCTGCTGCTCGATTCCGAGAATCTGAGCATGCGGCATCTGCACGACGATTTCGGCCGGTCGAATGTTAATCGAAAGGCCGTTCTGTAAATCGAATCCCGCTTTGGCGACAAAGGTGCCGTGCAGTTTGACGCGTTTTGAGCTGCCCACCCACGTGTGGAGCAGTTCGTGTTCGACCTCGATGCGCCGTGAGACGACGACCAGTTCGCTGGTGGGCATGGTCTGCTCCATGTAAAGGCGATTGTTAATGGTGATGCGCGGTTGCAAATGCGCGATGTCGATAAACGCCGCGCGCAAATTCCTGCCCAGCCGCTCGAGTTCAGCGCTGCTTTCCCGGGCCGTGCGCGCCGGCCAACTCTCCAGACGCCAAAAGATGAAACCGATTGTCGCTGCCAATTATCAGCGTAACAATTGTGAACGCGACGGGCCAAACGGAGCGGTGCGATTTTGCTGAGTTAAACATTGGATGTTCGAGGTTGCCCGCTAAGCGTTTCCTTTCACGCGGCAATCGAGCAAGAGCACGATCAGGAGCAAGAGCAAAAAGAAACAGGCAGAAGTTTATCTGCAAAAAATTACCGCCCCCCACGCCCGATAGGCGTGAAGGGCGGCTGTTCCCCCCAGAACAATCGTAGAAAACTTTCAGCCTAGTAACCGAGGTTCCGGTTGCTGGCAACAAGATTTTACACAAAAAATTTCGAGAAAAAATTTGCCCAATACGTACGCCAAGTATGGGACCTGCAATCACGAGAGGGACCGCAGAGAAGAGACGTAGTCGGATGACAGTACGATCGAAAGGTTGCGGAATCGCGCGTCGCGGTTTCTAGTTTTGGCATGCGTGATTTGGGTAATGAACGGTCGTCGCGCAGTTTTGCCGGTTCGTTGCTGGTGGCCCATCCGAATATGCTCGACCCAAATTTCCGGCGGACTGTCCTTTTCGTTTCCGAGCACGATCCGAATGAAGGCGCGTTGGGGGTAATCATTAATCGTCCGCTGGACAAACCTGTGACCGAACTGGTCTCCGACATGCCATCTACGGATTTTGCCGATGTGCCGGTGTTTTTGGGAGGGCCGGTTGGAAAAAACCAACTGATGTTTGCGGCGTTTGAATGGCAGAAAGGCGCAGGCTTGAGACTCAGTCACAACGTAGCGTTAAATGAATCGACCAAAGTGAGCGACGGGAAAAATCTGCTTACAGTTTGTGCTTTTGTAGGTTACGCAGGCTGGGGAGCAGGTCAGCTTGAGACCGAAGTGAAACAGAAAGCCTGGGTTATTAAGAAAGCCAATCCTTCACTACTGAAACTGGATCGCCTGCCAAATCTTTGGTTCGACATTATGCGGACCCTTGGGCCATGGTACAGGATGCTCGCCGCCGCTCCCGACGATCCGTCGCTCAATTAGTTTGAGAGGCAAATGTGGGATGCCAGAAGTGATTTAGCTTGATTCTACCGGTCACTTCTCACTAATCACTCTCACTTCGCACAATGATTATCGGCGTCCCGAAAGAAATTAAGGAGCAAGAGCAACGCGTTGCCTTGCTGCCATCCGGTGCGAATCAACTCACCCGGCGCGGTCATTCCGTGGTGGTGGAAACGAATGCGGGTATCGGTTCCGGTTATTCGGACCAGGATTACGTAAAAGCCGGCGCGGAAATTGTTCAGCAAGCAAAGGATGTTTTTTCGCGCGCCGACATGATTGTGAAGGTGAAGGAACCTCTCGAAGCCGAGTTTCCCCTGTTGCGCCGGGGACAAATTCTCTTCACCTATCTTCATCTGGCGGCAAGCAAAGCCCTGACTGAGGCGTTACTGAAATCCGGTGCGACCGGCGTGGCGTATGAAACAATCCAGGTGGACCATCGTTTGCCGTTGCTGGAACCGATGAGCGAGATCGCTGGTCGCATGTCGGTAGTGATGGGCGCCAATTTCCTCGCCAAGTACAACGGTGGCAGCGGCGTTTTGCTGGGCGGCGTGCCCGGAGTGTTGCCCGGGCGAGTCGTCATTGTGGGAGGAGGAACCTCCGGTGTAAATGCGTTGCGGATGGCCACAGGTCTTGGCGCCGATGTCACGATTCTCGATATCGATGTGGAACGCCTGCGATTCCTGGACATCGCGATGAACAACCTGCACACGCTCTATTCGAATCAGGCAAATTTAGACGAATTAATGCCCGACTGCGATTTGCTCATCGGCGCCGTGCTCCTGCCGGGAGCCAAAGCGCCGAAGCTGATTACCCGTGAAATGTTGCGAAAAATGAAGCGTGGCAGCGTGTTCGTAGATATTTCGATCGATCAAGGGGGGTGCGCGGAAACTTCGCGACCTACGACGCATCTCGATCCAGTCTACGTTGAGGAAGGGGTGACGCATTATTGCGTAGCAAATATGCCGGCAGCATATGCGCGTACCGCGACGCAAGCGCTCACGAACGTCACCTACCGTTACGTCGAATTACTGGCTGATCTCGGCCTTGAAGGCGCGTGCAAAAAGCAACCGGCACTCATTGGCGGGATCAATACGCGCGAGGGCCGGCTGACTTGCGCAGCGGTAGCCGAGGCGCATGGCTTAAAGGGGGAGCCACCGCTTTAGCGCTCACTTTGAGCCATTTGCCTTTAAAACACATTCTGCGCGGTCCAAAAACTACGCTTGCTGCGATTAATCAATTAAAGCAATATGCCTTTCGAATATGAAGAAATACATCTGCATTCTGGCTGGTGCCGCACTCCTCGTGGCGTGCGAGCAAAAAACCGAAGTCGCTCCGGCGGCAAGTCCAACTCCAACACCTACAACTCCGCCCGCAGCGACTGAAATGACCAGTCCAGCTGCAACGGAAGCCCCCGCTGTGACAACCGAATCGCCCGCCGATACGATGGAATCGCCGGCAGGAACTACAGAATCGCCGGCGGAGGCCGAATCACCCGCCCAGACGCCCGGTTCTTAAGCTGCTGGAGTTTTTTTAGAAGTCTTCCGCCGGACTTTCCGGGGGAAGACTTCTTTTGTACAGAAGTTGCGCATGAGGATGCTGTTAGCGGTAACCAGCGTGGCCTGGAGATCAGTCGCAGCGTGATCGAAGGGCTTCAATCGAAATGGCGCCGCGCGGTCAGTTCTCATTTCCTAAAACCCGCCGCCTCACGGACCGGTCGCAATTTGACTGCGTGAAGCGAGATGGCGTGACATGCCGCGGGAAACACCTGATTTTAAGCATTCTCACGCTGAAGAGTTGCGACCCATGGCGTGCCGGATTCATTGCGTCGCGTCGGCTCGGCGGCGCCGTCGTTCGCAACCGCGTCCGACGTCGTTTGCGAGAAATTGTGCGCCGGCACCAACACGAACTGCGGGAAGGGTTTTGGTTCGTTGTTGTCGCCAGATACGAAGCTGCGACCGCGTCGTATAGCGTCCTGGAACATGAATTGTTGCGCCTCGCGAAGCGCGCTTCTATTCTCCTCTGATGCTGGGACTGGTCCGTTTTACTATTCGCCTTTATCAGTGGACGCTTTCGCCATTACTTCGTCTCCTGTGCGGTCCTGATTGCGGCTGCCGGTTTACGCCGACCTGTTCGACATACTTTCTGGAAGCGGTAGAGACGCATGGCGTCCGCCGCGGAACCTGGTTGGGACTTAAGCGCCTGGCGCGCTGTCAACCCTGGGGTGGCTGTGGGTACGACCCGGTTCCGCTGCGCCGGGTTGGCGGATCTCAAAGTGACATCCGCCATTGCGTCTGATCGTGCAAAACCAAATTTATGGATCGAACTGCGTGGATTGCTGTTGGTCTTTGTGTAATTGGGCTTGTTTTGTGGGAATTCTATCTTGCAAAGCAGATCGCGCCCAGAACCGCTCCAGCGACTTCCGGGCCGGCACAAACTTCGCCAACGGCGACGCCTGCCACTATCCCGGCCTCGCCATCCCCAGTTGCCACCGCGGAAGGCCCGCCAAAGGAAGTTGAGTCTGGCCCCGGTTTTGCTGAAAAAACCGAGACGCTGCGCAATTCAGACGTCGAGCTGCATTTCACCAATCGCGGCGGGGGTATCTCCGAGGCGGTGATGCTCGGTCACATCGCTGAAGGCAACGAGCGGGTGATCTTGAATTCCCCGAAACACATGCCCATCGGTGCGATGGTTGATGACCCCGCCAAGCCGGTGCTTCCGGAATTTACGTTATCGCGCGAATCGGACAGCAGCATCAGTTGCGAGCGGACCGCGCCTGACGGAATCGCGGTCCGAAAGAAATTTTCGTTGCTGCAGTCGCGCGATAAGAAAGACAATTTTCTTATCGCGCTGGATTTGAATCTTCAGAACAACGGTACACAGCCACTCACGAAGCCCGATTACTTTCTGGCACTTGGCTCCGCGTCGCCGATTCATCCACGGGATTATCCCTACTACACGCGGCTGGTTTGGTGCATCAATGGAAAAGCCAGAGACAGAAACGTGAGTTCATTTCAGGGCAGCGGCGGCTTTCTCGGTTTCGGTCAGCACGCGGCGCAGCCCGTTTTCCAGGAAAACTTTGCCGGAGCAGAGTGGACAGCGGTAACGGATCAGTTTTTCGCGACGATTATGGTGCCCCTGAGCGCGAAGGCTACCGGCATCTGGGGCCATTCATTTGAAGTCGCAACGGGGCACAACATGGTCGGCATCGAAGGTGCGATGCACATGCCCGGTTTTAAAGTGCAGCCGGGCCAAACTTATAACGCGCGATTTCAGATTTGGGCCGGACCGAAGATCTATCATCGGTTAGCTCAGCTTGAACACAACGAATCGGAGATCATGAACTTCGGCATGTTCAAAGTGGTCAGCCAGTTTCTGCTCAACTTTCTCAACACCATTAACAGCGTGGTGAAAAGCTACGGCCTTTCCATTCTGGTGCTGACTCTCGTGGTCCGTCTGGTGCTCTGGCCGCTCCAAAGCAAGGCGAATCAAACAATGCGCAAAACGGCATTGCTTGGGCCGAAAATGCAGGAGCTGCGCGAGAAATACAAAGACGATCCAACACGAATGAACCAGGAGGTGATGAAGCTTTACAAGCAATATGGCATCAACCCCGTGGGCGGTTGTTTGCCAATGGCGATTCAGATCCCGATTTTCTTTGGCCTTTACCAGATGCTGGCGCAAGCGGTGGAATTGCGAAACGCGAGGTTTCTCTGGGTGCACGATCTTTCGCAACCTGACACGGTGGCGCATCTGCCTGGGCTCGGCTGGCCGATTAACATCATTCCGCTTTTAATGGCGGCGACGCAACTGTGGCTGATGGCCATGACGCCGAAGACGGGCGATTCCACTCAACGCCGCATAATGATGTTTACGCCACTGATGTTTCTATTTTTCTGCTACAATTTTGCGGCGGCTCTGGCATTGTACTACACCGCACAAAATCTTTTCAGTATCCTGCAATTTTATCAGAACAAACGACAACCCATGCCGACGCTCGAAAAAGTTGCCCCCGCTGGAAAACGCAAACGATGATGACACCGAAAGATCTGCTCGACACCATGCTCGGATACCTCGGTTTCGTGGTGGACATCGAGGAGACCACCAACGAAGGGGGGAATCCGACGCTGCAGATCTACACAGAGGAAAGCCGGCGGCTCATCGGACGCGATGGCGAGACGCTCGAGGCCATACAATTTTTGCTCAACCGCTTGTTACAAGCCCGGGATCAGAACGCTGAAAAGGTTATCGTCGATTGCGAGCATTACCGGTCGATGCGCGAAGATCGCATTGTGCAGAGGGTGCGTGATCTCGCCGAACGCGTACGCATTACCGGCCGTTCACTCCAGCTTGAGCCGATGAATTCCTACGAGCGGCGCCTCGTTCACAACGCATTCAAAGACGATCCGGAGGTTGCGACGTGGAGCCCGTCCGATTCGGCGCGCATCAAGCAGATCACATTGCTCAAACGGCCCAAGAAGTCCGCCCCGCAAGGAACGGCGGCTTCCTAACTGTTATGCTGTGGCGGCGCTCTACGAGCGCCGAAATTGAAATATCGGCAGGCGCGATTTACGGCGGTCACAGACCGCCGCTACAGTTTGGCTTTGGCACGTGCGACATCCGTGCCAGCTTCCGGCACCCACTTCCGGTCGCCAGCGGAATTTCTCCAGGAGCGGGTTGTCTTTTTCTTCCACAGCGTCGGCGATGATTTCGCCAAGCACCGGCGCAAATTTGAATCCGTGTCCGTTGTCGCCGGCAGCAATGACCAATCCTTCGCGGTCGGGATCGCGTGCAATCCAGAAATGTCCATCGTGCGTGTCGCAATACATGCACACCCGCGTGTAGACAATCGGCGCATCGACGAGCGAGGGAAATGTCGAAGCCAGAAATTTTCGCAGATTAGCTTCGTCTTCGGACGTTACAACGCGCTCGGGGGAGTCTGGCGACATTTCCCGTCCTGGACCGTGATTTGCGATCTTCACCACTCCATCGCGATTGATCGGGAAACCGTAATAACCGGTCGTGGTGATATCCGCGCCGAAAACTGGAAAACGTTCGGGTGCGAAGAGCTCGGGCGCTGCGGGCTTGAGGTGGAATACGGGCTGGCCGGTTGCACGAAAAAAGTTCTTCGTAAAGGGAAGCAAGTACGGTGTCCACGCGCCGACTGCCATCACAACCACATCACCGGGGAGGCGCGTCATCCCGAGCGAAGTCGAGGGATCCCGTTGAGTAGCTGTAGAGTGCCGCCGCGGGATTCCTCGACTCCGCTGCGCTTCGCTCGCAATGACTGCGTTGCGATTCGCTTCCTTGATCAAAATTCCCCGCACGCGACCACTCCGTTCATCCAACCGCGCAAAACTCACGCCTTCGCGTAACTGCACGCCCGCTGATTTGGCGCGGTCAATCAACGACGCCATTACGCGTCCGCTCTCCGCGTAACCTGCTTCGATTTCCAGAACTCCATCTCGATAAAGTTCCGGATTCCATGCCGGAAAACGCTTCCACAACTCTGGCGTATCCATCCGCTCGATTCGGACTCCACGTCTTTGCAATAGTTTGAAACTTTCATATTCAAAATCGCCCGGTTTCATTTCCGTGCGGCGAACGAACATGACGCCGACTTCGTGGTACAACTTTTCGCGGAATTTCCCATTCCATTCGCGCCACAGCTTGATCGCGCGCTCGGCGAGCGCCGTATAATCTTGGTCTGCACCGTAGGCCGCGCGCACTGCCTTGCTGATATCGGTGGACGCCGCCAGCTCATGCGGAAGCGGTCCCGGATCGACGAGCGTCACTTCGTGACCGCGTTTCTTCAATTCGAGCGCAGTCGTAACGCCATTAATTCCTGCGCCAACGACAATGACCTTCGACATGTTGCAGATACCGCACGTTGTAGAGGCGCTTGTGTCAAGCGCCTGCTTCCAGCGCGCGCTCCCGTTCGAGCAGCGTGGGATGGGAGTAATAAAAACTGCTGTAGAGCGGGTGCGGCGTGAGATTGCTCAGATTTTTTTCGGTCAACTTGCGCAGCGCCTGAATGAGTGGCTGCGCTTCTTCCATCTTTGCACGCGCGAATGCATCAGCTTCGTATTCGAATCGGCGTGACCAAACATGAATCAACGGCGAAAACCAGAAACTGATCGTCCCGGCGAGTAACACAAAGAGCAGCATCGCCGGAACGACATTGACAGCGGAAAAGCCTGCGTGATGCGCAAATCCAAATGCGTGATAAAACCAATTCTGACGCGCCAGCCACGCGATCGCAGCGAACGAAACGAACATGCTGGCGCTGGAAACGGCAAGCATCTTCAAAACGTGGCGCTTCTTGTAATGACCAATTTCGTGCGCCAGCACCGATTCCAACTCGAGTTCGCTCAACTGCGAAATCAGTGTGTCGAACAGCACGATTTTTCGAAAGCGTCCGAAGCCGGTGAAGAACGCGTTGGAGTGGCGCGAGCGTTTGCTACCATCCATTACCTCGATGCTGCGCGTGGGAAATTCGGTACGCTGCGCCAGTGCGAAGAGACGTTCGCGCAAGGATCCTTCTGGCAGCGGTGTGAATTTGTTGAAAAGCGGCAGGATGATCGCCGGCGCAATGAGCAGCATGAGCAACTGAAATATGATGAGAACCGCTGCGGCCCAAAGCCACCAGTTTGGGCCTGTCCACCCAACAAGTTTTAGCGTGAGCGCCAGCAATGGATAACCAACCACCACCGCGAGCAGTAGTCCCTTCACACGATCCAGCACCCACGTCTTCATACTCGTGGTGTTGAAACCGAATCGCTGTTCGAGTTTGAATTGGGCGTACCACGCGAATGGCAAAGCGAGAATGCTCAACGCGATTCCAGCAATGAGCAGAAAGCCGGCCATTGCCCAGATCGAAGTGCCGACATCGCTCGCAAAAGTTTTGAATCCCCATGGCAACACACCACTGAAAAGCACTACGACGAGCAGCGCGGTATCAAAGACGTTTTCGACATTTCCAAAGCGGCCTTTTGCCAGCGTGTAATCAACCGAACGGCGATACGTCGCCTCGTCAATGAATCCGCGAAACGCGTCCGGCACTTTGTTTGCGTGTGCGCACACGTGACGTTGGTTGAGTCGGCTGAGCCACAGCTCTGCAACGGCGCGCGCGAGAATCAGAATCAACGCAATGACGGCGAACGGCAACATAGTAAGCTCTTAATGTAGCGCATGCGTCTCGCTTGCAGCCTCGGCGCGTCGCAAGTCGCCGGGGACGAATCCGTCCGGGTTCGCAAGCCAGAGGCTCGCGCTACCTTAACGTCGCTCGACATGACGGAAAGTTGATCAACTTGCGAAAAGCTTCCGGTAGTAGCGATACCAGTCGCTCTGAAAACGGTCAGTCGGGTCGTACTTTCGTTTCAGAGCCAGAAAGTCTTTGAACTGCGGGTAGCACGCCAGGACCTGCTCGGCCTTCGCAAATTTGTGATAGGTCAGGTAGTAACTTCCGCTCCGAGCGATGGCCAGGTCGATCAAGCCGCGGAAAGACCGCGCCGAAGCTTCGATGCCGGCGGGAGGGTGAAACGTAAGCAGATTAAAGATGACGCAGGCGTAGGGTTGTTTGGCCCATGCCAGAAAGCTCTCGTCATCTTTTTCGATCAACCGGACTGTGCCGTAAATGACTATCGTCCCGTTGGACCGTAACAGCTCTGCGGCGTTTGCCAGAAATCCGGGAAGATCCGGGCGCGGAACATAAATTTCGGTAATGATCAGGCTCGATTCTTCTCCGCCAACAAGCTCGTGAATCTTTTGAGCATAATTTGTAAGATAAGCGCTTAGTTGATTCGTATCTGACCAGTAAGTCTGTCCGTTCGTAGACAGGTAGTAGTCGCTGTATCGCTTAAAAGCTTTTCCGCGGTCCGTATAAGCAAGCCGTAAGAGTTCCAGCCAGTCATCGTCTCGCAGCTCCTTCTTTGCGATGACCGGCGCGCGTTGATCGATTGGCTGGTAGCAGGAAAAGACTCCGCGCTGCAAAAAGTCCGCGGACTTTTCGTCGACTGAAAATTGAAAATCGCCATACAGAAACTTTTGCGCGATCCGTTTTTCAAACCGCTTTGGCAAGTCGGCTGCGCCAATTATCTCCACTACCCGTTTTAGTTTTTGCCTTGGTACGAGGCGAAGCGTCACGGTGTTGATCAATCCAAAAAGCCCGTAACCGCCAATCGCTAGTCGGAACAACTCGCTATTTTCTTCACGCGAACAGCGGATCGATTTTCCATCGGCGGTGATCAGGGTGAAAGATTCCACGTTGGAAATCAGCGGTTTCATCGCCAACCCGCGCCCGTGCACATTCGAAGAAAGACTGCCACCGAGTGTGAATGTGTCGGCCCCGGTTTGCTTTTGCGCGATACCCCATTGCTTTTCACTTCCTGCCTGAGCCTCCAGATAGGAGCGAATCAGTTTTGGCCATTGAATCCCTGCTTCAGCTTCGATCAAACCGCGCTCTCGATCGAACGAAATCACTCCTTCAAGTCCGCGTGTGTCGATGCAAATGCTGTCGGTGGCGAACTGTTGACCACCCATCGAATGGCGGCAGCCGGAAACAGCGATCGCCGATCCTTTGCGCGATGCAGTATGCACAATTTGCGCGAGCTCATCTCTCGTTCGCGGGATTAAAAGTTCGCGAACCCGAGTGCGATTAAGCTGCGAATGAACGTCGTTGACCCAAATTTCCTGCTCGTGCTCCGCAAGGATGCGCGGTGCCACAGCGAAAACCGCCGCGGCGCGTATGAACTCACGACGCGTCAGCATTTGGAGGAGCTAACCAATCCAGTGAGATTTCGGCCAAACAATTCTTTCGGCACCGGGGACGACTTTGTTAACGTATCCTGATTCCGCCGGGGTTCGTTAGTCCGGAGCACCGGCAATGTGATTCGAATCTCCGACGGGTTTGCCATGTGCGGAAAGGAATTCACGAACGTGATTCAGCTCGTTTCGTGAGTTATCAGCTTTGGACGTTTGTGCAGCCAGCTTCGTATAATAGAGGCTGGCGGTTTTTTTGTCGCCGGCTTTCTCGGCGGCTTGCGCCGCTCCGTAGAGACCTCTAAACCGTCCCGGGTAGATCTTGAGCGCAGCTACAAATTCTTGCTGCGCTTCTTTCGGTTGACCTGATTCCAGCAACAGAGAGCCGAGTTGTTCGCGAATCGGAATGAAAGCGCCTGGTGAAACGGGATGTTTGCCTAAAATGTCTTCGGTGTCCGCAGCATGGCGCAGCATATCGATCGCTTCGTCCTTTTTGCCTTCACCTGCCGCCACCCAGGCCGAAGCCGCCTGCATTTGCAGATCTAGATGGCGCTTGAAATAGTCGAACTTTGGCTCCTTCGTCGCATCGCGTAATTGCTGCATTCGAGCGATCGCTTTGCGTGCACCGTCCAGATCGCCAGTATGCGCCCGTCCCAGAGCGTGCCCATATTCGATCAGGGCTTCCATGAACGGGAACGAAGACCAATGTGGGAGATCGGGGATAGGCAACATCGCTGCGGCGGCCCAGTCGTTTCGCTCGAACGTGTAACGTGTGGGAATGGCTGCCAGAGCGTAAGCTCCAGCGAATTCCAGCGGAGGATTCGTTTTCCGCACTTTCGCGGCAAGCATCGACAATCTTTTTCGCCTCAGAGTCCCGAGCTTCCTGCAAATACGAGTAGGCCAGGTAATCGAGCGCGTGCAATTCTTCGGCTTCGGTGGCGTCGCGATGGCGCATGGCTGCGTAGGCGCGCGAAGCTTCGGCTGACGCTCGATTGCTGGCGACGGATTCGTCCCACATTCCTAACCGCGTAAAAATATGTGAAGGCATGTGCAGCGCATGCGGCACCCAGGGTGCAATTGCGGCGTAACTTTTCGCAGCAGGAAGTCCGCGCTGCGCGAGCTGAGGGTAATCGTAGGAATGAATCAAGTAATGAACGACGCCGGGATGATTGGGGTTTTGTTTCCACAACTTTTCCAGCAGTGCGGCGGCCTCGAGTTGTTTGGACAAAGTCGCGTCGTTAGGCGTCGCATAGCCAACGCCGAGCACCGCAAAGGCGTACAAGGTTTGCACCTCGAAATCGTCGGGATATTTGTCGCGAAGCTGATGCATCGCATTTTCGTAGGCCATCACCCGATCACGCGATCCAACCGGTCCGTGACACGATTGTCCCACCGGCCCCGCGGTCGAACCCTCGGGCGTATTGTAATAAACATTTAGAGCCGTGATGAATCCGCGCTCGCGATCCGAGCCGGCTTTCATCGACATCGCTTTTTCAATGGCAGCCTTGCCAGCGCGCATTTCGTCGGGCGTAGGCGGCGTCCAAATCGGGTGCCACCACGTCATGGCGATTCCCCATTGAGCCATCGCGCAGTTCGGGTCGCGCTCGGCTATCGAAGTAAAAACGCGCCGCGCTTCTTCGTAGAAAAACGAATGCAGCAGCGCAACGCCACGAGCGAACCCAGATTGCACGGCAGGGTCGCAGCTGATCGGGAATGTAACGTTGCCGGCCCCGCGCAAATCGCCTGGTTCGGGAACGGCCGCGGATTGGACGTGGTTTAAGGCAAGAAAACTACTGACCAGTCCGACAAGAAGGAGTATGCGCCGATCATGCAGAAATGTTTTCACGCTGTACCTTGGGCTGGTCGGGCAAATTGGCAAACCGCTTCGGCGACTGGAAGCGATCAATGTAGCGCATGCGTCCCGCTTGCAGCCTAACAACCCGCGCAAGTTCGCCGCGGGACGAATCCGTCCGATTGGCGGACCAGAGGCTCGCGCTACCTTACTACTCGAATTCAAAAATGACTTTGCCGCTGCGTTTGCCTTGTGCTGCATGTGCAACCGCAGCTTTGACTTGGTTAAGTGGATAAGCTTTTTCAACTTTTGTCTTAAGCAGACCGCGTTTGGCCATGTCAAAAAGGGGGCGAAATGTTTCCATACGCTCGGCTGGAGTGGCGTTGTCGTACCATTTGTTGATCCAAATGCCTCGAAAGCGCAGATCTTTAAAAATGAGGAGACCGGTCGGAATTTTCAGTGGCTGCAAACTCATCGCGCCAAAGCTCACCAGCGTGCCGCCGAAAGAGAGGCAATTGGCGAGACGCAAGGCGCTGTCGCCGCCGACGGAATTCAAGCCCAAACGAATCGCAGCGCCGCCCGTAGCGTTCTTCACTTCTTCTCGCAGACCTTCGCCATCGACCAAAACGACGTCGCCACCTTCTGCGCGCAATTCGTCGACTAACTCCGCGCGGCGAACGACGTTCACGGTCTTGTAGCCAAGTTCGTGGGCAATTTGAATGAGGTCGCGACCAGCCGCCGAATTGGCGGCGTTTTGAATCAGCCAATCTCCCTTTTTCAAATCGACATAGTCGTGTAGCAATCGCCAGGCGGTAAGCGGATTGATTTTTAACATTGCTGCCTGAACAGGGTCGATTCCCTCAGGCACAACAACCAGATCCGCGGCTTTCACAGCGACCGCATCCCGCCATGTGCCGATGTTATGCGGTAGAATCACCAGCGCACCGGTCGTTAGGCCTTTTACTTGTGCGCCAAGTTCAAAAACGACTCCTGCGCCCTCGAATCCCGGGGTGGCTGGCAACTCCGGGCGAACCGGATATTTGCCCTCGATCTGATTTAGATCAGCCGGATTGATCGGTGCTGCGCGGATTTTCACGACCACTTCGTCCGCGGCTGGCGTCGGCCATGGACGCGTTTCGACATGCAGAACATCCGCGGGATTTCCGTGCTTTTCGTAAACCGCTGCGTTTATAGTTTTATTCATCGATGCCGCCGCAAGCTGATGCGTCTGACCAGAATGTGCAAACTCCCGTGTTGGGCGGAGTAAGGAATCGGTCGGTCTGGCGAACCGGCGCGCGGTTCGCGCTCTTTGGCTTGTTCGCTAACGTTTTCCTGGCAGCGGCAAAAATTCTCGCCGGCGTCATCGGTCACGCCTACGTGTTGATCGCCGACGGAATTGAATCTGCGCTGGACGCTGGCGGCTCGATAGTGATTTGGGGAGGTTTGACCTTCGCCGCGCGACCGCCGGACCGGACCCATCCCTACGGTCACGGCAAGGCTGAGCCGATTGCGGCGATCATTGTTGCAGCAGGCGTTTTAGTCGCCGCAATTGGCCTCGCTATCCAGAGCGTTCGCGAGATTTTTTTGCCGCATCATGCACCGGCGCCATGGACCCTTGTCGTGTTGGTACTGGCGGTCGCGATCAAAGAAACTTTGTACCGTTGCGTGATTCGGTTTGGACGAGAAATTGAAAGCACCGCAGTCAAGACCGACGCGTGGCATCATCGAATGGATGCCATGACTTCGGTCGCGGCGTTCATCGGCATTTCTGTCGCACTCATTGGCGGCGAAAAATGGCAAACCGCCGATGATTGGGCTGCCCTTGTGGCCTGCGCGCTCATCGCTGTTAATGGCGTTCGGCTGGCGTGGCCGGCGTTCCACGAAATCATGGACACGGCGCCAGGTGGAAAAATCGTCAGGTCCATCGAAAAAATCGCCAGCTCCGTTCCGGGGGTGGTCGATGTAGAGAAATGCTACGCGCGCAAGATGGGCCTGGATTATTACGTCGATCTACACGTTGGAGTCGACGGAAAGATTTCCGTACACGAAGGACACGAGATTGCGCACCGGGTAAAAGCGGCAATACAGCAAAGCGACTCCCGCGTGGCCGACGTCCTGGTGCACATTGAGCCAGCGGCATAAGCGCACGTCATCTCAAAAGTTCGCTTTGATTAACACCGGCCTTTAGGCCGGTGGCTTGGTGCGGGTAGACGTCAGCCGTTTCAACGGCTTTCTGTCGGATTATTCGCAGCTGGTAAGCCGTTGAAACGGCTGTTGTCGTCGCTCGGTGTGGCTGCACCGCGCTAAAGCGACGGTGTTAATGAGAATTGGTGTACGGCTACAGTTCAATCGTGCGGACAATTTCGACGAGCGCATTCGTTAAAGTCGTCCGGGCACGCGTAATTCTCCTCGCGAACTGAACTAGAGCTAGCCCGCGTGTCGGATGAGCGACGAGAAACTTAGCGAGCATGGCGGTGTTAGTTCGCTGCTCTTGGATATCAAACAAGACACCAGGCGGAGCAGGGAATCGTTGGGTTGGCGTGTCCGTGATGACGCGCAGCGACAGCAGCGCGATGCCATGTTCAGCGCAAGCGCGTGCAATGAATTCTGTTTCCATGTCCACAGCAGCCGCGCCCGATCTGCGCGCAATTTCGGTGCGCTCACCACTGGAATGAATCATCGCAGGTACGCTTAACAGATCAGCTGCACGAATTCGTAAGCTCGAAATAGATGAGCCCGCTTCGCTCAGCTCGATGGTCGAGAAATTCTTCGCCAGGAATAGATCGCCGACTTGCAGTTCATCATTGAGCGCACCTGCGAATCCCGTGCTGATCAAACAATCGAACCGTTGGTCTTTGAGAAATTTTGCCAGTCGCTGCCGGCAAACTTTCTCTCCGACGCCGGTGTGAAGCACTTCGATCTCGCGATCGCCGATCGTGCCCCGAATTGTCGGATTTCCATTCCGATCGGTGCGCGATCTGTTGCCAAGACGCTTCAGGAATTCCGAGCTTTCGGCCGGTAAAGCAAACGTGACTGCAATCATGATAATGGCGGCGGCCAATGTAGCGCGAGCCTCCGGCTTGCGTGGGAAAAGATCGCAAGCGAGGACGCATGCGCTACTTTGCTGATCGCTCAACAATCTGCACGACAAAGCTCTTCTTCTCTGCTGTAGCCGGAGGCGTGACTGTAGCCAGGGGCGCTGACCCCGGCCCCTGCGCTGTGGCTGGGCTCGACTCCGGCTCCGCTCCGCTAATTGATGCAAGGGCACTACGAAAATCCGATTCCCGATTCGACGGCACGTCGCCAAGAATACTGAGGCGATTACCGTCTTGAAGGCCCTTCGTCGCGGAACCACCCAATCGAGATGCGATTGCGACCACTTCATCCGCGACAGAGTCCAGTTTGCCTTTCGCCACAGGAATTGTGATTTCGCTTATATCCAAACTATCAGGCGCGGGTGTGAGCGTCGCCGCCGCACGCTCGATAGATTTCGCGATCTGCTCCCGCATTTGCTTTTCAAGGAGCGGCCGATTCGGGTTCCTCGTTTCGTGTCGCACGATGAACCAAAGACCGATGCCCACGTTCACAGCCACCAGAACCATAAATGCGACGCCGACGCGGATCGACATTTTGCGGCCCTGTTCCGATGTGTCGTCGTTCGGTGGCAATATGACCTCCTGCGAATCCCCGCGCATTCTGTCGTGGATCTGACGGGCCACGGCGAGCTCCCGCTGCAACTGCTTGTCCGACATTAATCGCTCTTCCAAAGCATCACGCTCGTTCGACGACAGGCGGCCGTCGAGATAGTCAAAAAGCTTGTCAGGATTCATTGCTTGTAAGTTGTAGGGCGCTTCTGTGAACCCCGAAAGCATTCGGGGCTGGCACAGACGGCCTACAATATTCGTGAAAGGTTCATGCGAGAGCCTCGAGTATGCAACGCCCCACTATCGACTCTCGGTGACCTCGCGCCATTTGCCCTTTGCCCTGCCATAGGGCGGGCAATACAGTCATTCCGTGGCTGCGGACGATCAGGCAGAAGGGCGACGCCATCGACACATCTGGCGCCGTGTCTTGTTAGGGCTTGCGATATGCGTAGGTCTTTTGATCATTTTTCATGGGCCAATTTTGCGCCTGATCATCCGGAAGTACGTGATCCACTACGCCAGCAAGCAGAACCTGAAGGTTGATTTTCGTCTCGAAGGCGACCCGCTGAGCGATCTCACGACCCGGAATTTTCACGCGGTTCCGACCGGACCAACTGCCATCGAATCGGTGGACATCGATCGGTTATATGTCGATTACAGTTTGTTCGGATTGGTGCTGCATGGGTACTCGCATCTTTTGCAGCGCGTCGAGGCGCGGGATGCGCAGGTGGTGTTGAATCCCGCGAAAGCGCCCCCGCCTAAACCGAGTTCGAAGAAAAAGCTCACGTTACCGACGACCTTTCCCGAGCGGATTCAATTAACTGACGCAACTCTCATTGTCAGACAAAGCCCGAACGATTTCGTCATTGAACATGCTGACCTTGATTTGAATCCACGCGCTCCGGGTGAGTTGCGGATCGCAAAGCTGCAACTCCCGTCGGGGGACAGTTGGTCGAAACTTTCCGCCAAAGCTTCTTACGCTGACAAGAATCTTATCCTGCGCAGTCTGGCTCTCAGCGATCAGGTTCAGATCCGGCTCTTGCAGATTGACGCATCTCGCGTCCGATTCCAAAGCTCTGGGGATAAAACTCGAATCCCTCCTGGGCGGCGGCCAGTTGTCGGCTTCAATCGACTTAAGCCAAACGAAGTCTTCCCTCAAAGTGAAGATCAATGCGGACGCCGAGAAGATTGCGGCGGCGTCGCTGAATGAATTCTTTTTTCTACCCGAAAATTACGTTTCTGGTGAGATCGACCAGGCTCAGTCTGGTCGGCGCCGGCGTGCTCGACGCCCCCCGCACATGGAGTGGCACGATGTCGCTGCAGGTAAGTGATGCTCATCTGCCGGAGGTCAATTTCCAGATAAAGTAACCGCCGAAGTTTCCGCAGGCCAAGGTAAAGCGACCTGCAATCAGCAGACCTTGTTCAAAATCAGAACAACCTTCATCTTCAGGGAACGATCGACTTGCCGGCAAAAATTGAAGATCTGGGCCGGACGCCAACCAATCTGCAGGTATCGGGCAAACTGCCGGATTTGGAAAACCTAAGCGCGGGGAGCCCGATGGGCTTGACTGGCTCAATCCAGTTCAACGGCAAACTGGAGATTGCCGATTCAAAGCTTCAGGCGAACCTCGGCGTGACGGGAGATACGATCGGCTTTTCGAACGGAGTCATTGATAAGCTGAACGCTACAGTGCGCGCGTCCAAAAACCTCGCCCGCAGCGATACTGGTAAACCGTGGTTTTCGGACCTTCACACGTCAATAGACTTCACTTTGACCGGCATACGTTATCAAAATTACATCGTCGATTCGATCGAAGGATCGCTCAATGGAACCGATGACGTTCTCGGAATCGACCGGTTAAGTGTGCGGCGCAACCAGGATGAACTCACGATTCGCGGCCGTTACCAGCTCCCGGAAAATCCCGGCAATGCGCTTTCACAGCCACTGCAACTGGATGTCGCTTTGAATTCTCCGCACACAGGCGAGTTTTGGGCGAACGATTCTCCGAACAAAATCACCGGATCGTTGCAAACGACAGCACATATCGATCGGAAAGAAGGGAGAATCAATGGGCAGGTATCGGTCTCCGGGTCGGATCTCAAGATGCGAGATTTGGTTGTGCAACAATTAAATGCACGGGCATCGATTGCCAACAACGTAGTCCATCTAAATGAGTTCAGCGCAAACCTGAACAACACCGACTTTGCAAAGGCAACAGGAACATTTGATCTGCAGGCGCCCCATGATTACAGCGGGAAGATGTCTGCGCAGATCGCGAATTTATCCACGCTAGAGCCGCTGCTGCGTGCGTTCGGCAACGAAAAGCAATTGGCAGGTTCGCTAAAATTGGATTGGGAGGGCAGTGGACAAGCGGCAGCTTTATTGAAAGCAGTGGCATCGGCAAATGCTTCCCCATCGCCCGGCGCACAACCGGTTGCCCAGCCGGCAAGCGCGCAATCACCCTCGCCGTCGCCAGAATCGGTTTTGCAATCGGCGTCAGGATCCATTTCTCAGTCGGCAACTCCGCAATCAACTTCCCCATTGCCAGGCGTGCAATCGGTTACACAGTCAGGGAACGCGCTATCTGTTTCTCCAACGCCAGTCACGCAAGCACCTTCTCAGACGGCAACTCCGCAATCGGTCCCGACCCTGGTCAGCTCGAATCTTCGAAAGAATTCAGGTCATCTGAACCTTTCGCTTGAGAACGGGCGCTACGGAGATTTGAAAGGGTTGCAATCGAACATCAACGCTTCCTATTCGCCACAGGGCCTTGAGGTGCCCACTATCTCGTTTACCACCGATAACATGGATTTCCAAGCAGTTGCGAAAACAAAGGACGACCGGCTTGAGATCGACAAAATTCAACTGAACCAGGGTCAGGCGAAGTTCGCATCCGGCTACATCTCTATTCCGTTCGTATGGAGCAATCTCGGGACCGACGCTCCAGTCATTCCTTCGTCAGGCAAAGTTTCAGCGACGGTTCAGGTTGAGAATCTGGATCTGAAGAAATTGGCCGAGAATTTAGGAATCAAGTCCACTGTTTCCGGTGTTGTCAGTGCGAGCCTTGATGCTGGTGGAACAATTTCAGATTTGAATGCGCGGTTGGTAGTGCAGGCGCGGGATTTACGAAATACAGAATGGCCAAAAATGGAGCCGGCTAGTTTTGAGTTGAATGCACAGGTCGCGCGGAATCGGCTCACCGCGTTAGGCAAACTGCAGCAACCGCGGATTCAGCCGCTGGAAATAAGCGCAAACATGCCGCTGGATGTGCCCAAGATCGTTCGCGCTCGAGGATTACCTGACGACATGCCGATAACTGCGAAAGCGCGACTCCCGCGCAGCTCCGTAAACTTTGTTCGCCAATTTGTGCCGGCAGTCGAGCAACTGGACGGCTCGGTTGCGCTGGATGTCGATATAAATGGTACGATTGGCAATCCAATTTTCAATGGCGCAGCCGATATGAAGGTGAATGTGGTTCGGTTCACCGATTCTACGATTCCCGCGCTGGGAAATTTTAACGCCGAGCTCGTTTTCGCGCAGAACACGCTTTCGCTGCGCCGCTTTGGCGGCGACTTGGCCGGCGGATCGTTTTCGGCAGGGGGCCGGATCACGTTTCCAAAACTGACGCAGCCGACTCTGGATTTGCGACTACGTGCCAATAGCGCGCTGGTTGCCCGCAACGACACGCTCACGATACGGGCAGACGCCGATATTGGAGTATCGGGTCCACTTCTTTCCGCCACGGTTACAGGGAACGTGGCGCTGACAGACAGTCACATTCTAAAGAATATCGATCTCATTCCCATCGGCTTGCCGGGAAGGCCTCCGCCGCAGCCCCCGTCGTCGACTCCTGAATTATCTGTGACCAGCCCGCCCATTCGTGACTGGAAGTTTAATGTCTCAATCAAAACCAAAACTCCGGTGGAGATTCGCGGGAATCTGGCCAGTGGCGGAGCAACCGTCGATCTGAAACTGACCGGCACCGGGCTGCATCCCGGACTGCAGGGAGTGGTGCAGATGAAAAACGTTGAGGCAACGTTGCCTTTCAGCCGGCTCGAAGTTTCGCAAGGCTTGCTCACTTTCGACCCGAGCGATTCAATGAATCCCAAGATCAGTCTCCAGGGCCGATCGGTTATTAGAGATTACACGGTGCGCGTTTACGTGTACGGAACCGTGGAATCGCCGCAGGCGATTTTCTCCAGTGAACCGCCACTGCCACAGGAGGAGATCATCTCTTTGATTGCAACCGGTGCCACCCGACAGGAACTCTCGGGAACAAACGTTCTTGCCGGGCGAGCCGCCATGCTGCTATTGCAGGAGCTTTACCGCAAAATAGTCAAGAAAGGCCAGCCGACCCAGAGCAACACAGTTTTTAACCGATTGGATTTACAATTGGGAACAGTCGATCCACGAACTGGCGAGCAGCAGGCCACGGCGCGATTCAAGATCGACGATCACCTGGTGCTCATCGGGGACGTTGGCGTTCGAGGCGATTTTCGGGGGAGATTGAAATATCTGATTCGGTTTCGTTGATATGCGACGCGCGCTCGTTTTCTGGGTTGGAACGGTAGCGCTCGCGTTTGACGTTGCCGCGCAGAGCGCGGTTGACGTCGTGCGGCCGGAGGAGCGGCAGAAAACGGAACGCGCAATCGCAAAGGAAAAGGCGAAGCGCGCGAAGCAGACAAGCCTGATCGAATTTCGCGGGAATCAGTCGTTCACCGAGAAGGAATTGCGGACCGCTCTCAAAGAGGAAATCACGACGATCGACGATTTCGGGCTAAGTCCAGCGCGCGCGGACGATCTCGCTTTTTTCCTTGAAATTTTCTACCGGAAACATGGCTACGCCAAAGCGGACGTCCGTTACGTGATCGAATCGTCGGATCGCCTGCGTTTGGACATCACCGAGGGCCCGCAATTTTTTGTCCGAACTGTGGTTTTCAATGGCAACGCGCACGAGCCTGCGGACAAACTGTTCGATTACATGATCGGGCCGACGCGGGAGCGATATTCGGCTCTCCAGAAGCAATACCCTTTCGTGACCTCCGATATGGAGGATGGCGCGCGTCTCGTTGAGCGCTTTTATCTGGCGGAAGGTTTTCTGAACGCAGTCGTTGATAAGCCTCGTTTCGATTTTCAGGGGCAGAGTAACCTGGTTGACGTAATCGTTCCTATTCACGAGGGGCGACAATATTTCTTCGGCAAAATTTCTTTTGGCGGACACACTATTTACGAAGCGGAGACACTCCGGGGGCAGCTAGCCGACCTCCTGGCGCAGCCCTATACGGATGCGCGCGTGGACGATATCCCGCGGCGTCTTCAGACCTACTTCAAACGACGCGGCTATTACGACGTGCAGGTGACAGCCAACGGAGCGCCCGATGAGGCGGTGGACGGTCGTGTGCCGGTGGAAGTCTCGATCTCGCCAGGGCCTGTTTACCATTTCGATGGCGTGACCGTGAATGGCCTGCGGCGGCTGCATCCCGGTTTTGTGACGAAACGATTTACGCGGTTGAGTGGAAAAACCTATAGCCCGGATGTTCTCGATGAGCGGTTTCGCACGCTCATGAAGACGGGCTTGTTCAACGTACTGCAAATAAAACCGGTGCCGGTTGGTGGAAATTTGTTGCGACTCGAAATTTCAGCCGAGGAAGCCAAGAGCAAGGAATTTGGTTTTTGGGGCGGATTCGACACTTACGAAGGCGTGCTCGGCGGAGTGCAGGTGGGTGATCGCAACTTGTTTGGCACCGGTCGCGCCGGATCGGCAACGATCGAGGTCTCGCAACGCAGCTACCGGGGCGAACTTTTATACGAGGATCCATTCTTTCTGGACACAGATATTTCCTTTCGAGCGCGAGCGAGCGCGTTCACTTTTGATTACGACGGGTACACAAAATTCGAATTGGGCGGACACTTTGACTGGACCCGCAAGATCACTAAAAACGATGAGGTCGGCCTGGCCGTCGCGGTTCGGCACGTGAAAATCACCGACTCTGAAATCCGGCCGGCATTTCTGCTGGGTCCCACCAAGGACTATCTTGTAAACACCATTGGCCTGACGAACACGCTGGACATGCGCGAGAGTCCAAATGTGACGCCGCGCGGGTTCCTGATCAATAACACGGCGGACGTGGCTTCGAGCGCATTCGGTAGCGATATCGAATTTGTACGGGGCACCATGCGGGTCGGTTACTATTTTCCGTTCGGACCCAAGCCTCTCACACCGGGTGTCGTGGGTGTTGAGCGCCCCGGGACGCCATTGCAGCGCTGGTTCCGGCAGTCTTCAATTGCGTTTGGTGCCCGCGCCGGCGTCATCAACTCGTTCAACAGCAGTGGGTCCAGCGAAGCAACGGCCATCCCGATTGACGAACGCTTTTTTATCGGTGGCGCCACCACGGTACGCAGTTTCGCCGAGCGCGACCTTGGGCCGCACGACAACCATGGTCACCCGGTTGGCGGCGAATTTTATACCGTCTTCAATGTCGAATACACCTTTCCCATTTTTGGCGAGCTGCACGGCGCAATTTTTACTGATGCGGGCAATCTATTGCCTAACTCGGAAGACGTCGGCTTGAACGACATGCGCTACGCCGTCGGCGCAGGTTTGCGTTACAAATTGCCGGTCGGCCCGCTTCGTCTTGATTACGGAGTAAACCCTGATCCGCACAAGTACGAAGACTTCGGCGCGTTCCATTTCAGCTTTGGTTTTGCGTTTTAGATCCATTTCATTAACACCTCGCTTTAGCAAGGTGCCCTGCGGGACCACTACGACAAATAACCGCTGTAGTGGTTTCAATCGCGCACGAAACCGCTAAAGCGGTTGCGGAAATTCTGTTGGCGACTAGCACCCCGCTGAAGCAGGGTGTTACCGAGAGAATTATCATGCAAGACCGGCAGCAAGAATTGCACGGAAGGTTAGCGCAACTGGGCGACACGCCACCGGAGGAATTCCGAAAACAATTGCACCAATTGGCGGATTGGATTGCCGATTTCCGCGAACAGATCGAGCGACTGCCGGTGGCGCCTAATCCCGCAGTCGCGGGACCCGGCGCGATCCGTGCGCAGCTGCCTCAGCGGGCTCCTGAGGAAGGCCAGGTATTCGAGGAAATTATGGGCGATGTGAATGACATCATCGTTCCAGGCATGGTGCACTGGAGCCATCCCATGTTCCTCGGGTATTTCGGGTGGACAGCCACGGCGCCCGGAATTCTCGGAGAGATCCTAAGCGTTCCACTGAACGTGAATGCGATGACTTGGCGAACCTGTCCTGCCGCGACGGAGCTTGAAACAGTCGTGATTAACTGGCTGAGGCAATGGGTGGGGTTACCTGATGAATTCGGCGGCGTGGTGTACGACACAGCGTCCGTTGGGATCATGCACGCGCTTGCCGTCGCGCGCGAAGAAGCCGCGCCGGCGACCAGAAAGTTTGGACTGATCCGGCGGCCTCCGGACGATCTGCCGCCGTTTCGCATTTACACTTCCGATCAGGCGCACAGCTCCGCGGAGAAAGCGGCCATCGCGCTTGGGATCGGTGAAGAAAACGTCATTCGCATTCCAAGTGACGAGCAATTCCGGATGGACGTGAACTCGTTACGCCAAGGGATCGCGCAGGATCGGCAGAAGGGATTTCAGCCGATGGCTGTCATTGCAACCGTAGGCACGACATCCACAGCGAGTGTGGACCCTGTCGCGCGACATCGCTCGAACTTTGTCGGGAAGAATAAAATCTGGCTGCATATTGACGCCGCTTACGGCGGCGGGTTTGCGATGGTGCCGGAATATGGATGGATAAAAGAAGGTTGGGAGATGGCAGACTCCATCGTAATCAATCCCCACAAGACGGTGTTTGTGCCGTTGGATTTCAGCGTGCTTTACGTGCGCGGCCTCGAGCGGTTACGGCGCGTTTTTACTCTGGTGCCGGAATACTTGCGTGGCGACACGATCGAGGTGGAGGAAAATTACATGGATTACGGGATTCAACTCGGTCGAAGATTCCGCGCGCTTAAAGCATGGGTGATCTGGCGTTCGTTAGGCCGAAGCGGAGTGGTTACGCGCTTGCGCGAACAAATTCGGCTGGCAAACCTGCTGGGCGACTGGATCAAAGAAGACGACCGCTTCGAGTTGTCAGCTCCGGTCAGCATGGGGGTGGTCTGCTTTCGTTTCACTGGTAGGGACCGACCGCCGGGCGGTCCGTCCTTTTCGGCGCGCCCGGCGGTCGCGCTCTACCATACCGATCAGCGTAAGAAATCCAAACTAGACAAATTGAACAGCGAGATAGTGGAGCGAATCAACGCGAGCGGCCGCGCTTATCTCACGCAGACAAAGTTAAGAGGCCAAACCGTGATGCGAATCGGCCTCGGAAACGTTCTGACGACGGAAGGCCACCTCCGCAAAGGGTGGGAGATTATCAAGGAAACGGCCGGCAAATTGTAGCAAATGCGCCGTGGAATACCGACGACGGTGAAAAGGCAGCACCGTGCATCCCGTACGATTGACACAACCAACTAAATTAGCTGAGTGTGTGCCGATGATCCGGGCCGCCATTCATGAAGCCAAAA
Organism: uncultured Verrucomicrobiae bacterium; assembly: GCA_963838045.1. Classification (GTDB taxonomy): domain Bacteria; phylum Verrucomicrobiota; class Verrucomicrobiia; order Chthoniobacterales; family UBA10450; genus Udaeobacter. The sequence goes on from CAWIPQ010000031.1 coordinate 33,229, forward strand.
CCCATCATTGAGGTTGATTCGCAAAGCGCTCGATGGCCGAAGATGGAATCATCGCCAGGCGGCACAAACGACCGCTATTTTAGAGTCTCAATGTTGCTGTTGTCTGGCGACCACGCAGGAAGCCGGAGGTTAGACTGCGAACGACGGAATAATGACCTACTGATGAAGATTGTAATTCTCGGCGCGGGTGGACGACTCGGCGCTGCGCTCGTGAGCGAACTTGGAGACGAATTTGATGTTACGGGCTTCAATCGCGCACAGCTCGATTTGTCGGATTTGGATAATCTTCGCACGAAACTGAGCGAGACGAATTTTGATGTGCTGATCAACGCAGCGGCCTTCACAAATGTCGACCTTTGCGAGACCGAGCGCGATCGCGCTTTCCTTATTAATGCCGAAGCGCCGGGCGTTCTTGCAAAAATTTGTGCTGATAAAGAGGCGAAGCTGATTCACTTCAGCACGGATTACGTGTTCGATGGTAATCAACGGTCGGCCTATACGGAAGAAGATGAGGCGAATCCGATTAGCGTTTACGGGGAATCCAAGCTGGCCGGAGAAAACAACGTGCTTGCGGTTGACCATCGGCATCTGGTTGTGCGCGTCTCCTGGGTGTTTGGGCCGGACCGCCCAAGTTTTATCGACGCGATGATCAAGCGTGCACAGGAAAATGAAAAGATCGACGCGATAGCCGACAAATTCTCTACACCCACATATACGCAGGATATTGCTGAAATGCTCCCGCGTTTTTTCAATGTCGGGTTTGTGGCCGGGGGCGGTGACCCCGGGAAAAATCTGCAAGGGGCGGAGTTTGCAGGCGGCACGCCTGCCGCTACAGAAGCCGGGGTCGACGCGCCCGGCTACAGCGCAGGCGATTGCGGCGGCGTTCTGCATTTCGCCAATGCGGGCAAATGCAGCTGGCAGGAGTATGCGCAATGGGCGCTGGATTGTTGTGAGCGCGCAGGTGTTTCATTGAAGGCGAGACGCAAGTTGCGAGTGACCCGTCTTCGCAAGCTCGGCGGGCATGACAAACTGGGTCGCGCGCCGCCCTGTTTTTTCGGTCCTTTCAACGGTGAAATATGCTGAGCTTACCGGCGCACCACCTCGGGCTTGGCGAGAAGCGGTTAGTGATTATATTACGCGTTTCTATTCCAAAAAATGAAAACACTAATCTTCGCTCTCACCCTGTCGATCGTTGCATCTCTGACCGCCCGCGCCGAACTGAAATGGGACCAGACCACGATCGAACTGCATCCGACCCCGACCGATAAACAGGCGATCGGCCATTTTAAATATCAGAATACCGGCAAGACGCCGATCCACTTCAAGTCAGTGCACGCTTCCTGCGGTTGCACTACCGCGCAAAGCCAGAAGGAAGTAGTGGCGCCGGGTGATAAAGGCGAGATTACCGCCACGTTTAACATTGGCGACCGCACCGGTACTCAGGTCAAAACCGTTACTGTAGAAACAGATGAAGCGGCGAACCAAAAAACGGTGCTCACTCTTAAAGCAGACATCCCTCAGCAACTCGAGATCACACCGAACTTTGTGTTTTGGAAACAAGGCGACAAACCGGAGACGAAGACGATTAACGTAAAAGTGGGCAAGGATTTCACCGTGAAACACATCAAAGTCACGTCATCCACTCCGGATTTTCAGACCAAGGTAGAGGACGCCGGGAAGGGCCAGTTCAAGATCGACGTCAAACCGCAGGACACGAAAAAGCTGGTCGCGTCGATGCTTACGATTCAGCCGGAGGATTCACAGAAAGTGTTCTACGCCACCGCGCGGATTACGAACGCTCCGACTGCTCCAGTACTCCAGCAGGTCCGACTGCTCCGGCTCATCCGACTGCTCCGACTGGTAAAACGAATTGAAATTCTTACTGACTCGCCAGGCTGCTGTAGTGGCTGTGCTGGCGCTTCTTCCGGCTGCCGGCGAGGCGATCTATTTTCGCCATAAGATTTCATGGCGCTCCGCCATTGCGCCGTCGGAAATGGTGACTGTCGATCAGGCGCGCGCATGGGGTGACAATGCCATGTGGATTGATGCCCGGCCGGACGATGAATTTTCCCGCGATCACGTTCCCGGTGCGATCTCCTTGAATGAAGATCACTGGAACGAATTGCTTCCGCAGTTTCTGGCAGTGTGGTCGCCTGGAAAGAAAATTGTCGTCTACTGCAGTAGCCTCAGCTGCAACGCCAGCCGGGAAGTTGCCCGCCGCCTGCGTAAGGAAGCGCAGCTCCCGGACGTGTTTGTGCTCGAAGGGGGCTGGGAGGCGTGGCTGAAGAAAAACAGATAAAGCCAAGGCCCAATGCTCAACGTTCACCTCTCACCTGAACCGGCTACATCAAATATCAGACCTCGAACATTAAACATCCTTTGGCGTATTCTCGATTTCGGACTGGCCGGCGTTTTCATTTATGCCGGAGCGCTCAAGGCGTTCGATCCAGTTCAATTCGCCAGCGACATCGATAACTACAAAATTCTGCCGTGGCCGGTCAGTGTGGCGCTGGCGTTTTATCTTCCCTGGCTGGAAATTTTCTGTGCGCTCGCACTTGTGTTCCGTTTTTTGTATCGCGGTGCGCTATCGATCCTGATCGCGCTGATCGTGGTCTTCACGCTCGCTACAATTGCTGCAAAAGTTCGTGGACTGGATATCACCTGCGGCTGCTTTGGTCATGCTACCCAACACTGGAGTTTCCCGGCGCATTTGGCGACGAATCTCACGATTCTGGCAGCACTACTCTTGCTTTTTTTCGTATACGCGCCAAGGCGCATGAGGTAACCAAACTCGCACCAAAGTTTGGAAAAGGGCAGTGCTCCTAAGCTTTACCGTGCTACCGGCGAATGCACTCAATATTGGTGTCTTGATCTGACTACTGTGTTTCAGGCTATAATCCGCGCCTGCAATGAGAAAGATCCTGCTGGCTCCTCAGTGCGTATTTTGGATGGCCCTTTTTTTCCTTGCGGAACATCTGCCCGGTAGAGTCGCTGGCGAATCTCTGTTGGCGCAGCAATCGCAATCAAGCCCGCCTGGCGCGACTGCAACTAGAAACTCCGATCGTCGGGCCATCGCCCTCTACTCCATCCCAAGCGGCGGCCGGTCAAACTGCGCCATCCGAATTAGCTAACCTCGAAGCAAAAGTCCAGCCTGCCGTGATTTGGGTGACGACTTTCGATTCAAAAGGGGATTTATTGCGGACGGAGAGTGGTTTTCTTATTTCGGCAGACGGCAGATTTGTTACCACAGAGCACGCCGTTGAAGGCGCGGTTAATGCTGTCGCGAAGATCGGCGACGGCGACATTTACAACGTAAGCGGAATTCTTGCGGCTTCGAAGGCATTAGGTCTCGCGGTTCTACAGGCCGATGTAAAACCCCGAAAGTTATTGAGGTTTCTTGACCTGAATAAAACGGGCGATCTCTCAGCCGGCGCAAGCGTGACGGTGATTGGCAGCGCGCTTGCCGGGAATGAAGGCAGTGCGCGCACAATGAGCATTACTGCGGAATCACCGAATCGATTAGAAATGTCAGCTGCAACTCCCGCGAGCTTAGCTGGAGCGCCGGTTGTGAATGAGAATGGCGAAGTGGTTGGTGTGATCATGTCCGAGGGAGAGAAAACCACTGCCCGTCCAACAGCCTCGCTCGAATCGGTGTTGTCGGCAGTTGCCGCCGACACTCAACCGCATTGGCCGAAACTGGTCGAGGCGAGCCCCACGCCGCACGCGACGCCGAAGCCCCGCTTAATCTATGCCCCTGCACCATCCTTTCCGCCCGGACAGTCTCTGTCTGGGCAATCGGGGACCGGTCGCTTCGTTTTAACATTTGATGCGCGCGGAAACGTCACGAACGTCCAGATCGTCAAATCCACGGGAAACCCGTACTTCGACCAGGCGGCGGTGAAAACGCTTCGCCAATGGAAATCTTCTCCCAGCGGGGGATGGCAAGCGACAGTCCCTGTGACGTTTCAAACAAGATGATTGAAGCGGCAAAATGCCGCTTCCGGATTTTGAGGAACGTCCGGTTGTGCGGTCTTTGCGCTCTGGATGAGATTTGCGCTTCCAATGCACCTGTCAGACGTCAGCCGGATTGAGTGGCAGCCATGGAAATTCGCCTTGCTACTGACGCGGATCGCGATGCCATCTGGAAGATTTTTCACGGGGTTCTGGCAGCGGGGGACACGTACGCGTTGGATCCCAAGATGCCTCGCGAGGAAGCGCTGGCTTACTGGTTTGCGCCTGGTACGCACACGTATGTCGCAGAGCAAACAAGCAACCAGATTGCTGGCACCTATATTTTGCGACCTAACCAGGGCGGTGCGGGATCGCACGTGGCGAATGCAGGATTCATGGTCCAGGACAGCGCGCGCGGGCAGGGAATCGGTCGTGCAATGGCCGAACATTGCTTGAGCGAAGCGCGACGGCTCGGTTTTCGTGCAATGCAATTTAACTTCGTGGTGTCCACCAACGCGCCGGCGATCCGTCTTTGGCAGGAGCTTGGCTTCAGGATCGTTGGCACGTTACCCGACGCCTTTTGCCATCCTGAAAGAGGATACCTGGACGTGTACGTAATGTATCGCTCGTTGCTTGAAGATTAGCTGGCCGAAGGATCCCGTTCGGCGCGTCCGGCAGATGCGCCCTGCCAACTAAAGAAACATTGCAAAAGAACTGTTTTTCTGCTGAAACCTGAGCAGTGGAATGCAGACCGTAATTCAAGTAATTGCGACCGGAACCGGATCGTTGCGCAACAAAATCATGAGCGATCCACAATTGGAGAAAAAATTCGGTTTCATAAAAGTCTGGCATAAACAGACGGGACGGCCGCATGGCTGGGCCAAAATACACAGTGCCCGGGATGTTCATGGCGCGATTAATTTGGAGTGGCACGCGCGCAGCAGGACCCTGATTTGTCGCGTCGTGACAAAGCTTGGGAACAAGCAGAACTCAATAATTGGGGATTTTGTGGATTACCTGCTGGCACGTCACCAGAGCCGGATTCTGGCCATTCACATCATGCGAAGGTGAATTGCAACAGATTTTGTTCTGCAATGAAAAGCTCGGCTACGGGTTGGCACGCGATTCGTCTGTTTGTATGGGAGCGGACCAAGTATGAAATATCAGCATCAAGACCAGCGTGTTCTTAATCGCAGAGTGTTTCTTAGGAGCGGAATCATTCTCACCGGAGCAACATTTGCAGGAGCGATGGGGGTGCGTGGTGCTGAAGAGGAGGAAGCAGAAATCCCGGTCGCTCCCCCGGAAGACTTGATGCGTGAGCATGGTGTTTTGAAACGGGTGCTCCTGATTTACGGAGAAGCGTTGCGCCGGCTCGATGAGAAAGAGGATCTTCCGCCCGATGCATTAGCGGATGCGGCGAAGATCATTCGGAGCTTTGTCGAAGATTATCATGAAAAGCTGGAGGAAAACTTTCTTTTCCCACGCTTCGAAAAAGCCAATCTGCTGACTGATCTGGTAAAAGTGCTCCGAACGCAGCACCAGGCCGGGCGGCGCGTTACAGACGTTACTTTGCGATTCGCCAACGTTGGGTCATTAAAGAACGAGTCCGACCGAACACAACTCATCGATTCGATGCAGCAATTCATCCGCATGTATAATCCGCACGAAGCACGCGAGGATACGGTCCTTTTCCCGGCATTTCGCAAGATCGTTTCGCCGCACGAATTCGATTCTCTGGGGGAAGATTTCGAGAAAAAAGAAAATGAGCTTTTCGGTGAGGACGGATTTGAAAAGGTTGTAGACAAGGTCGCGGGAATCGAAAAGCGCTTCGGGATTTACGATCTCGCGCAGTTCACGCCCAAAATCTAGTTATCGCGCGCAGCCTCTTTCCGTGACAACTTGATTCCGAGGAAGCGCGCGAGCCGGGCTGCAAAGTCGTTATTTGGAATGGTCGATCACAAAACCGCTGTTACCACGCCGGCAGATTCCGTGGATTTTGAAACGCCATTCGGACACGCGAGCGTGGTGGCCTCCGCGCAGGACATTGATTCGACGCTGCGCCGCGACGCATTCGCCGGCCAGTGGAAGGATCTGCGCTACTACGAAGTCTCGGCGCAGGGGCTTCGGGGTCAGTTCGAGCACCGCTACCTCGTGCTCCGCGATGCGGGCACGGGTCAGTCGGCTGTGCAGCCAATCTTTTTTGTAGACCAGGACCTGACTGATGGCTTGCCGCCGACTGTGCGGGCTCTGCTCGATTGGCCGCGTCGTATTTTTCCGCGCTGGCTTCGCCTGCGCATGCTCGTGGCGGGCTGCTCTACTGGAGAAGGAGCTCTCGACTCGACGCAGCCGTGGGCGGTCGCCGCACTTCGAGAAGCTCTCGAAATTTATGGGCGCGCCTCCGGAGTGGCGCTCGTTTTGTTGAAAGATTTCCCGGCGAGTTACCGTGATGCACTGACCCCATTCGCCAGCGATGGTTATCGGCGTGTCCCGAGCATGCCGGCGTGTCGGCTGGAGCTCGATTTCGCAAGCTTTGATGAGTTCCTGCAGAAGAAAATCGGCCGCGTCTTTCGCCAAAATCTTCGGCGAAAATTCAAGAAACTCGCGGCACGTCCGCCGATCGAGATGGAAATCGTTTCGGATATCACGCCTTTTGTCGATGCGGTTTACGCGCTTTATATTCAGACCTTCGAGCGCTCACACTTTCGGTTCGAAAAGTTGACGCGCGACTTTCTCTGCGCGGCTGGTCGCGAAATGCCTGATCACGCGCGCTTTTTTCTCTGGCGCATCGATGGCAGGCTGGTTGCGTTCGCATTGTGCATGATAGACGGCGACGCGCTTTACGACTTGAACATTGGGTTGGATTACGCCGTAGCGTTGGATTTGCACCTCTATTTCGTCACGCGCCGGGACATCCTTCAATGGGCCGTGGAGAATGGTGTGCGCTGGTATCACGTCGGTCCGCTCAATTACCATCCCAAACTCCACTTCCGAATGGAGCTGGCGCCGCTCGACCTCTACGCGCGGCACCTGTCACCCTGGATCAATCCACTTTTCAAATTCGCGGTCGGCTGGCTCCAACCCGCGCGCCACGACCCCTTTATTGCGCAGTTTCCAAACGCCCGCGAGCTGTAGGTTTCCTCGCTGGCTATCTTATAAGAAACTTTTCCTTTTTATTCCACCGTCACGCTTTTCGCGAGATTACGCGGTTTATCGACGTCGCGGCCGAGCGCGACGGCCAGATGATACGCCAGTAACTGAAGCGGGATGACGGCGAGAATCGGCATTACATACTCGGGCGCCTCCGGCAGCACGATGATCTCGTTGGCGATTCCTTTCAAATGCTTCGCGCAATTGCCACTCGTTAGGGCGATAATCGGACCTTTGCGAGCTTTCACCTGCTCGATGTTATTCAGGTTTTTTGAAAAGACCGAATCATCCGGCGCGACGAAGACCGATGGCAAATCGGCTCGGATTAACGCAATGACGCCATGTTTCAGCTCCGCACTGGGGTGGCCTTCCGCAAACAGGTACGTGATCTCCTTCATTTTGAGAGCCCCTTCCAGTGCGATCGGGAAATTGAACTGTCGCCCGAAAAATAAAAAACCGTTGGCATTGGCATAGCGTCCAGCGATTTCCTTGACCTGATCGTCTAACGCCAGGACAGCATCGATCTGTTCCGGTAATGCCTGGAGTGCCTCTATTACGCGCGTCCCTTCGGCAGTAGAAAGATTTCGCATCCGACCAAAGAGCAATCCGAGAAGCGTAAGAATAACAAGTTGCGAGGTAAACGATTTGGTGGCTGCCACCCCAATCTCGGGCCCGGCATGCATATAAACGCCGCCGTCGCTCTCACGAGCGATCGTGCTAGCGACGTTGTTGCAAATTCCCAGGGTGCGAAACCCCTTGCGCCGGCTTTCGCGCAACGCGCCGAGCGTGTCTGCAGTTTCACCGCTCTGACTGATGGCAAACACCAGCGTTTCAGGCGTCATCGGTGTGTTGCGATGCCGAAACTCACTGGCGTAATCGACTTCGGTCGGAATGTTTGCCATTTGCTCGATTAAATACTCGCCGACTCTCGCCGCGTGCAGCGCAGTGCCGCATCCGGTAAGAACGATTCGCCCTACGTCGCGCAACTGCGGGGCCGCCATGTTTAGACCCCCCAGCTTTGCAGTGCATTCCTCCGGGTTGAGCCGGCCGCGCATCGCGTCGCGCACTGTGTTCGGCTGCTCAAAGATTTCCTTGAGCATGTAGTGGGGATAATCCCCTTTACCGATATCCTCGGCTGTGAACTCGACTTTGCTGACCGGATGCTCTGTGATATCGCCAGCGAGCGAAGTGATCTCGAATTTGTCCGGCCCGGCCGCGACGACATCGAAATCGTTCAAGTAAACCGCGTCGCGCGTGTACGCGACGATGGCGCTCACATCACTGGCTAGAAAATTCTCGCCGTTGCCCACTCCAAGGACGAGTGGACTTCCTCGACGCGCCCCGATCATGAAATCCGGCAGATCAGCGTGAACCACGGCGATGCCGTATGTGCCGATCACTTGCCGGAGCGCCGTACGAACAGCCTCGAACAGCCGGGCCTTTTTTCCGGCAGCGTCGACCGTGCTGGCGCAAGAATCGTAATAAAGTTTGCCGATCAGGTGCGCGAGCACTTCGGTGTCGGTATCGGAGCGAAAATCGGTATCGCCGCCGCGGATGAGCTCATCCTTCAGTGCCTGATAATTTTCGATGACGCCGTTGTGAACCAGCGCCAGTTTGCCGCTGGCATCAAAATGCGGGTGGGCGTTTTCGTCGTTTACCTTGCCATGTGTGGCCCAGCGCGTGTGACTGATACCGAGCGATCCTGACACAGGTTTTTTACGGACCAACTTTGCGAGTGCCGCAATGCGTCCCGCACATTTGCGGGTGTCGAGCTTCCCTCCATCTACGAGAACGAGGCCCGCCGAGTCATAGCCGCGATATTCAAGACGCCGAAGTCCGTCGAGTAAAATTGGCGTCGCCTGCGCGCGACCTACATAGCCGACAATTCCACACATGATTGTCGACTGTAATTGCGCCTCTTTATAGCTGCAACATTCGGTGGACATGTTTGCAAGGTCATTGACCCCGGGAGGGTTCGGGCTTGATTGGACGCAATGAAATCCCAGCCCCGGAGCGAGTCCGTTCAGTTGCCTTTGGCCGAGAAAACAAGCGGGGCGCTGCCTCCAGGCACGGTGCAGCGAACGCTGGCGATCATCATGGGCGGTGGCGCGGGCTCACGGTTGTTCCCATTGACGAAGGACCGCGCGAAGCCCGCCGTGCCACTCGGCGGTAAATATCGGATCGTCGATGTTCCTATCAGCAATTGCCTCAACTCCGGTTTGCGATCGATCTACGTGCTTACGCAGTTCAACAGCATGTCGCTGCATCGGCACATTCAGGCGAGTTACAAATTCGATAATTTTACGCGCAGCTTCGTGGACATTCTCGCTGCGCAACAAACGCTTCAAGGTTCGCAATGGTACCAGGGAACTGCCGACGCAGTGAGGCAAAACATGCGTTACTTCCTCGAGCGACCGTACGATTACTACCTGATCTTAAGCGGCGACCAGCTTTACCGGATGGATTTTCGGGAAATTCTGCATCAGCACATCCGCTTCGGTGCCGACATCACTTTGGCGACGAAACCGGTGGCGCGTCACCAGGTCTCTGAATTCGGCATTATGCAGAGTGGCGTCGATCGCCGGATCACAGGTTTTGTTGAAAAACCTTCGGATGAATCAGGTCTGCAAGACATGAAGATGAGTGGGGAGTTGCTCCGTTCCATCGGTTCCGATGAAGGCGACGAATTATTTCAGGCGTCGATGGGAATCTATGTTTTCAATCGCGAGGTGCTCATTGAATTGCTGGAAAACGAGCTGGTTGATTTCGGTAAACACATCATTCCGGCATCGATCAAGGATCGGCATGTCAGCGCGTTTATCTTCAAAGGTTATTGGGAGGACATCGGGACGATTCGCGCATTTTACGAGGCAAACCTGGATCTCACCGATGTGGTGCCGGAATACAGTTTCTTTGAGCCCGATTCTCCGATCTACACGCACCCGCGTTTCTTGCCGGGCAGTAAAATCAACGGAGCAACGCTGCGTCAGGCGATTATTTCCGACGGTTGCATCATCTCGGACGCGCATCTGGAGCGGAGCGTCATCGGGATACGCAGCGTTATTCAAAGTGGCGCCACGATTCGCAACAGCATTGTGATGGGCGCCGATTACTTTGAACTGGATCAAACTGATTCATCGAAGCCACCCATGGGTATTGGAAAGAATTGCGTAATCGATCGCGCAATCATCGACAAGAATGCGCGCATCGCCGATGGCGTGGTGATTACGCCAGAAGGTAAATTGCCAAATGTGGACGCAGAAAATTACTTCATCCGTGACGGCATCGTGGTGATTCCAAAAAACGCGATTATTCCAGCGGGTTTCTGGATTTAGTCTGCGTTTGTAGCTCACGCTGTCACAGCACCTTATAGGGTTTTCTCTTACGACACAATCATCCGCGCTCCGATTGTGTCGCCTTGATGCAATGGGCAGAGTGATCAATGCAAATGATCGCTCACTTCAATCTCGATCATCGGCTCTCGATTTTGCGTGTAGCCGATTCCTTCAGGAGCTGGCATTCACTCGACGACCAGCGAGTCTGCGCACTTTGCGGAAGAAAATTCAAAGGACGGCAAGTGGACATTCGCCGTGTGTCGGGAGGTAAATTCAAGCTGAATTGTCCCACATTGGGTTGCCCATCCACGCCAGATCAGTGGCGCTACGCAAGGACGTCGCTTTCCGCCGATTCGGTCGAAAGGAATTGGTCGCACGATCGGTCGAAGAAAGGCCATCGTCGTCGGCCCGGATCAACGCTGCGAATACAGGTTTGTCGCGTATGATCGGGGCTACTCTTGATGAGCCTGGAGTAGCATCGGCGCCTGATGAGGTGCTGATGAAACATATTTCACGTCGGCGCCATGAGGCGCTCGCTGAGTTGTACGGCCGGCACAGCAAGCGGCTGCGGGCCACGATCGATGGCGTGGTGCATGAAGAGGCGGAGGCCGATGATGTCTTGCAGGAAATCTTTATTCAGGTCTGGGAAGAAGCCGGGCGCTATTCGCCCAAAGCCGGAAAACCACTCGGATGGATGGTTACGATCGCGCGACGGCGTGCTATCGACCGATTGCGACGGCGTCAGGCATATTCTCGAGCGCGAGATCGGTACGAACAACGTGTTGTTCAGGAATCACAAACCCCCCGACGGGACACAGCCCGTGCGTTAGTACTTAACGATCTTCGCAAGTTTTTAAAGAAGAGCATCAGAGCCTTGCCGCGATTACAACGTGAAGCTGTGGAACTCGCTTTTTTTAACGGGCTCAGCCACAGGGAAATTGCCAGTGTTACACAGGCACCGCTGGGGACGGTTAAGACGCGGCTCGAACTCGGGCTGCAAAAATTGACGCACTCACTCAAACCACTGCGTCATAAGGTGTGAATTCAAGTCGCACGCTTGCTGACTGACTGGCACTTTGCTCTTCGCTTGCTCGCTACCGAAGCAGGACGATAAGCAACACAATCAGTATAATCAGGCCCAGTCCGCTGGGATAATATCCCCAGCCGGCACTATACGGCCATGTCGGCAACGCACCGATCACCAGCAGGAGCAGTATTAAAAGTAGGATGAAACGCATAGGTAATTGTTGTTTTAAGATTTCGGTTCCAAGCGCCCGCTGCGCCGCAATTTTTTTATTCAGGAGCAGCAGCGCAACTCTCAGCGACTTTGCAAGGAGCTGCGGGCTCGGCAAGTGTTAATTTGATATAGGTTTTTTCCTCCGTGCTCGCTGGAGTTGATTCGTATCTCAGCGCGATTCGGTCGCATCTCGGCGAAGACGTCGACGGCGCAAAACCGGCGATAAGTCAGCAGCCCTGCTGCCAGTCAGTGTTTTTGAGAGAGAGGCGCCATACAAGATCATCGAGTCGATTCCGCATCGAGCCGCACAGAGCATGCGACCGCGGTTGCTCTTCCTGACAGCTTCAACTTCTCCAATCCAGAAGTTGCTGACTGGCATTTTGTTTGAGGGAGTGACTCTCTGAAACACGCGACAGAACTGAAGCTTTCGCCTAACGAATGGGTTATGAGTACAAACCCGATCCCTTTCTGAGGCATTTTCTGAGCATCCCTCCGGGAGGTGTGATGCGATAAATCTTCACAAATCTATGGTGAAAAAGAACGTGCTCATCACAGGCGGAGCAGGATTCGTCGGATCACATTTGGCAGACGAGTTACTCCAGGCCGGATACACGGTGCGCGTGCTGGACAATCTTGCCCCACAAGTGCATGGCACGCGTCCGCGTCGGCCGTCGTACCTGGCGCACGACGTGGAATTTATTCGGGGCGATGTTCGCGACCCCGAGGCCATCGGTCGTGCCCTGGAAGACATCGACGCCGTTTTTCACCTCGCCGCGGTCGTGGGTGTCGGCCAAAGCATGTACGAAATTGCCAATTACACCGACAACAACTCTCAAGGGACCGCCGTTTTGCTGGAAGCTCTTTCTGGACGACCCGTTGAGCGGCTGATCGTAGCGTCAAGCATGAGTATTTACGGCGAGGGACTCTATCGTACTTGTCAGGGCTCGTTAGTCGAAGGTCGCGAACGTACGCTGGAGCAACTGCGCGCCCATGACTGGGAAGTCCGCGATGCCAATGGCGAAGTCCTGATTCCCGTGCCGACTCCAGAAACAAAGTGCCCGGCGCTGCCGTCGGTTTACGCGATCTCGAAGTATCACCAGGAGTGTCTTTGCCTCACCATCGGCCGCGCATACGGCATCGACACTGTCGCATTGCGTTTTTTCAACATTTTCGGCACTCGTCAGGCGCTCTCGAATCCCTATACCGGCGTACTGGCAATTTTCGGATCGCGTTTTCTGAACAACACTTTCCCGCTCGTAAACGAAGACGGCAAACAGCGTCGCGATTTTGTTCACGTTAGTGACGTAGCACAAGCGTGCCGCCTGGCGCTGGAAGTCCCTCAAGCCGCCGGAGAGGTGTTTAACATCGGCAGCGGCCGCAACTATTCCGTTCTGGAGATCGCCGGGCATATGGCGCGCGTGCTGGGAAAGGAGGAAATCGAGCCGGAGATTGTTGGGAAGTGTCGCGTCGGCGACATCCGCAACTGTTTCGCCGACATCTCGCGCGCGAAGAAGATTCTCGGATACCAGCCACGCGTCACTCTTGAACAAGGTTTGCTGGAATTGGCCGGCTGGTTAGAAGGACAGATCGCTGTCGATCGAGTCGATCATGCGGTGCGCGAACTCAATGCGAGAGGACTCGCCGTATGAAAAGCGGCGGTCGTCCTGTTCTCGGGATTTTGGAGTGGCTGCGCCCGGGCGAGGAAGAACGTGTCGAGCGGCTGCTTTGCGATCTAAAGGCGATCGGCGTCACCGAATTGCGCACTGGAATCTCATGGGCCGACTGGGACACCGAAGACGGCGAGAAATGGTACGAGTGGTTATTGCCCCGGCTCGCGCGCGAACTGCATGTGTTGCCTTGTTTTCATTACACGCCACCCGGTCTTGGTATCGCACCCAGTCAATGTTCACCGCCACGCGATCCAAAACAATACGCGGATTTCCTCGACGTGTTCATCACTCGCTTCGGAAATTTTTTTGAGTGGGTCGAGCTTTGGAACAAACCGCGCAACCCGCTGGAATGGAACACCACCCTGGACCCGCATTGGTTGATTTTTTGCGAGATGGTCGGCGGCGCGGCGCATTGGGTGCAAGCGCGCGGCAAAAAGACGGTGCTTGGCGCCAGTGGCCCCATGGATGCGCAATGGGTGCGTCTCATGTGCGAGCGCGGTGTGATGCAGTACATCGATGCGGTTGGGATTCACGGTTTCCCGGGCACGTTCGAATTCTGGTGGGACGGATGGAACGCCAAGATTGCCCGGGTGCGCAGAGTGCTTTTGCAACATCGCTCAAAGGCGGAGATCTGGATTACGGAAACCGGCTATTCGACATGGCGACACAACGAGCGCGGCCAAATTGCAGCATTTATCGACGCGATGCACGCCCCGGCCGAGCGTGTTTACTGGTACGGAGCGCACGACCTCGATTCGTCGCAGTTCTTCGATGAAAACACATTCTATCGTGATGAACGAGAGGGCCACTTCGGACTGCGGCGCAATGATGGCTCGGAAAAACTACTCTTTCGTTTACTGGCCCACGGTGGCGTGGACGCTGTCGAGAACTCCGATTGGTTAGGCCGTTGCAATATCGGCGCGCGAACCAGTAAACGCCCGATAGTTATCACCGGTGGCTGCGGATTCGTCGGTTGCAATCTGGCGCATGTACTTTGCTCGCAGGATCAGCCGGTCATTCTTTACGACAATCTTTCACGCGCCGATGTCGAACAAAATGCGGAGTGGCTGCGCGAACAGCATGGCGACCTTGTTCAACTGGAAGTTGCCGATACTCGCGACGCGCGCACACTCGGCAACTGCGTCGACCGCGCTGCGGCCGTGTTTCATTTTGCCGCGCAGGTGGCGGTCACCACCAGTCTCAGCGCCCCGGTTTATGATTTCGATGTTAATGCGCGCGGCGCATTGAATCTGCTCGAAGCAGTACGCGGATTGCGCAATCCGCCGCCAATCATTTTCACTTCCACCAACAAAGTCTATGGAAGTCTGGAGGATGTCGACCTTCGGCTGAACGACCAGCGCTACGAACCGGTGGACGAAGAAATTCGTGCCCGCGGGATCAGTGAAGATCAACGGCTGGATTTTTACAGTCCATACGGCTGCTCGAAAGGCGCGGCGGATCAATACATCCTCGATTACGCACGCACCTTCGGATTGCCGGCGGTCGTTTTCCGGATGAGCTGCATTTACGGACTGCACCAGTTTGGTACGGAAGACCAGGGATGGGTTGCCCATTTTTTGATCAACGCGCTCGAACAACGGCAAATCACGATCTACGGAGATGGCAAACAGGTGCGCGACATCCTGTTTGTAGATGATCTGGTTGAGGCGCTCCTGCTGGCGCGGAAACAGATTCGAGTGCTTTCCGGTCAGGTCTTTAACATCGGTGGTGGGGTGGAAAACACCACAAGCTTGCGCGAACTGCTCGCATTAATTGGCGAGTTAAACGAAAGCAAACCCCGCGTCCGATTTGCAAACTGGCGTCCCGGCGACCAGCGCTACTACGTCACAAACTTCTCGAAATTTCACACCGCGACCGGTTGGCGCCCGCGCACTCGCAAACTGGAAGGGATCCGCCGCCTCTACGATTGGCTGAGAGAAGAACGTGTCGACCGGGAAAGGATGGTCGCCGCTGGATGAATGCCGTCACGAAGGTTTCTGCACGCGCAGGCGTCCCGCGTTGGCGGAGTTTTCGAACGATGCGCGCGGCAATCGTTAGCGCGCCGGGAAAAATGGAGATCGTCGAAACAGAAGTTCCCAAACCGAAACCAAACGAACTTCTTGTTCGTCTCGAAGGCTGTGGTGTGTGCGCGTCAAATCTCCCGCCATGGGA
Organism: uncultured Verrucomicrobiae bacterium; assembly: GCA_963838045.1. Taxonomy (GTDB): domain Bacteria; phylum Verrucomicrobiota; class Verrucomicrobiia; order Chthoniobacterales; family UBA10450; genus Udaeobacter. Next base: position 48,741 of record CAWIPQ010000031.1, read on the forward strand.
AGGAAGATCGTGGTTCACGTATCCGATGTTGCCCGGTGCGCCTGGTCATGAGGGCTGGGGAACGGTCGAGGAGATCGGCAGCGCAGTTCGCGATTTTAAACAAGGTGATCGTGTCGCCATTCTCTCCACGCAGGCTTATGCCGAATATGACGTATGCGATTCATTCTCCGCAGTGAAACTTCCAAGAATTTTCGATAAGTACCCAGTTCCGGGTGAGCCACTCGGCTGCGCGATGAACATTTTCCGTCGCAGCAACATTGATAAGGAGCACACTGTGGCGATTGTCGGAATTGGTTTTCTGGGAGCGGTGCTCACCCAATTAGCCAATGCGACCGGCGCACGTGTCGTGGCACTTGGAAGACGCCCATTTGCGCTGGAACTGGCAAAACAGATGGGTGCCGCGGATACCATTGCGCTCGCTGATTCTGCGGTTGGCAATGTTCATCGCCTAACAAATGGCCGCTTATGCGATGTCGTGATCGAGTGTACGGGTAAGCAACAGCCGCTGGATGTAGCCGGGGAGATCACCGGTGAACGCGGCCGACTGGTCATCGCCGGTTATCACCAGGACGGGTTACGCCATATTAATCTGCAGCTTTGGAACTGGCGCGGTCTTGACGTAATAAACGCACACGAGCGCGACCCGCGCGTCTACATCGAGGGGATACAACAGGCGCTCCGGGCCATTGAGGCCGGGTTGCTGGATCCTGCGCCGCTCTACACGCACTCCTTTCCGCTCGACCGGCTCGATCAAGCCATGGACATGGTCGCGCATCGTCCTGACGGCTTCATGAAAGCGCTAATCACCACATGAACACTGCCGCGTCCGCATCATCGCCTGAAGTTCCCGCAGTGCTTGTCCGGCGGCCGCGCCTTGGATTTTTGGGACTTGGTTGGATCGGCACACATCGGCTCGCGGCCATAGAGCGGGCCGATGTGGCCGAAATTGTTGCGATTTGCGATCCGGTTGAGGAGATGCTCGCCACAGCGGCGAAACACGCCCCCCATGCGCTGTGCTTTCAAAATCCGGACGAGTTTTGCAATCTGAGTTTGGACGGCATCGTGGTCGCCACTCCCAGCGCGCAGCACGCATCGCAATCCATTTCGGCTCTGAATCGCGGCCTGGCCGTTTTCTGTCAGAAACCTCTCGGCCGCAGCGCCGAAGAAGTGGCAGAGGTGATCGAGTCGGCCAGGACCGCTGATCGTCTTCTGGGGGTTGACCTTTCCTACCGTTATACGGAAGCAATGCAAAAAATTTCGCAACTCGTTAGGGCAAATGAGATCGGAGAAATTTTTGCTGTCGATTTGGTTTTCCACAACGCCTATGGACCTCAAAAGTCGTGGTTCTATGATCGCACGCAATCTGGCGGTGGTTGCGTGATGGACCTTGGAATTCATCTGGTAGATGCCGCGCTGTGGATTCTCGACCAGCCGATCGTCAACGTGCGAAGCCGGTTGTTTCATAAGGGCGAACGGGTCAATCGCGGCCAGGGAGTTTGTGAAGATTATGCGACCGCGCGATTCGATCTCGCCACCGGCGCGACGATCAATCTGAGTTGCTCGTGGCATCTGCATGCCGGGCGCGACGCAGTTATCAAAGCATCCTTGTACGGAACAACTGGCGGTGTGGCGATGCATAACGTGAACGGATCATTCTATGACTTTGTTGCCGAACGCTTCAACAAAACGAGCCGACAGATACTAACCGAACCGCCCGATTACTGGTTTGGGCGCGCGGCCGTGGAATGGGCGCGCCGACTCGCGATTGCTCCGAAGTTCGATCCCGAGATCGAACGAATGATCGAGGTCGCAGCAGCAATCGATGCAATTTATGAAAATGCAAATGTCTAGCGCGGTGCCACGTAGAATTTTGATGACCGTTGATCCGATCGGTGGCGTTTGGACATATGCGCTCGAGCTGGCAGCCGCTTTTGAGCTGCACGGAATCGAGATCGCGCTCGCCAGCATGGGCGGTCGTCTCACGCGCAATCAACAAGAGCAGGTCGTCGCGCGTAAGAACGTACGTGTGTTCGAAAGTGCGTGCCGGCTCGAGTGGATGGATGATCCCTGGGAGGATGTTGACCGTGCTGGCGATTGGCTGCTGCAGGTCGCCGAGCGTGTCCATCCCGATCTGGTCCATCTCAATGGCTACAGCCATGCTGTCCTTCAGTGGAATGTGCCGGTCGTCGTGGTGGCGCACTCCTGTGTATTATCGTGGTGGCGCTCGGTCAAAGGTGGTGACGCGCCAGCACAGTATGATGAGTATCAGGCGCGCGTCACCGCCGGGTTGTCAGCCGCGGATTTGATTGTCGCACCCAGCGCGGCCATGCGCGACGCATTGCGATTGCACTATGGTGCGAATGACAATTGCATCGTCATTCGAAATGCACGCGACGCTCGTCTGTTTTCACGCGAGGAAAAGCTGCCGCTCATCTTTGCGTGCGGTCGAATCTGGGATCAGGCGAAAAATCTGCAACTCCTCGAACGAGTCGCACCGGAAATCGAATGGCCGATCAATGTGGCGGGGGACTGCCGCCATCCAAACGGCTCGACGATTACCCTGCAAAATGTCCGTTGTCTCGGAAAGCTCTCTGCCGGAGAAATGGCGCAGCAATTCTCCTGCGCAGCAATTTTCGCATCGCCTGCGCGATATGAGCCCTTTGGATTATCGGTGCTGGAAGCGGCGCTGAGTGGTTGCGCGTTGGTTCTCGGCGATCTTCCGGCTCTGCGAGAAATCTGGGGCGATACTGCGATTTTCGTATCGCCGGATGATGCTGATGCGCTCTCCCACGCATTAGCCGATCTGATCGCGAACTGCGCTTTACGGAGAAATCTTGGCAGCCGTGCCCGTGCGCGTGCGCTTCAGTTCTCGCCCCAGCGGATGGCGCAGGAATATCTGAGAGCTTATCGGGCATGCGTCGCGCCAGACGGCGTGGGTGGAACATGGCCGCTCGCCGCCGAGGAGGTGGCGGCATGAAGATCGTAATGTTTTATCACTCGCTGGTTTCAGATTGGAACCACGGCAACGCGCATTTTCTCCGAGGCGTGGCAATGGAATTCATCAGACGCGGGCATGAAGTGGAGATTTATGAACCCGCGAACGAATGGAGCATTTCCAATCTGATTGCGACACATGGCTCCGAGCCGCTGCGTGAATTTCGAGCGCGCTTTCCGCTGCTGCGATCCCAATCCTACGACATCGAGAAGCTCAACCTCGATCGCGTTTTACATGGAGCAGACGCTGTTCTTGTTCACGAATGGAACGATCCTGTACCTGGTCCGGCGCATCGGTCGGCAACGGTTCAAAACCGGCGGTGGATATCACCTTTTCTTCCATGACACCCACCACCGCGCCATCACTGCGCCGCAACAGATGGCGAAGTACGATCTGTCGCATTACGACGGCGTTCTCGCATATGGCCACGTCTTGAGCGAAGTCTATCGCCGGCGGGGTTGGGCGTGGCGTGCATGGACCTGGCACGAAGCGGCGGACACGGATATTTTTCGAATGTCGCGCAATGGTCATTTCGATGGCGATCTGGTCTGGATTGGCAACTGGGGAGATGACGAGCGCGCTGCCGAACTACGTGAGTTTCTGATCGAACCTGTCAAAGCTCTCGGCATTCGCGCAAAAGTTTTCGGCGTCCGTTATCCGCAACATGCTCTCGAAATGCTGCGGGACGCGGGAATTTCGTATGGTGGCTGGTTGCCTAATTATCGCGTGCCGGAAGTTTTCGCCCGCTTCCGTATCACATTGCATATCCCGCGTCGACCGTACGTTGATCGTCTTCGGGGAATCCCGACTATTCGCCCCTTCGAAGCGCTCGCCTGCGGGATTCCACTGGTTTGTTCACCATGGCACGATTGCGAAAAGTTATTTGATCCAGGTCGCGATTTTCTCGTCGCCAGGAACGGGGTCGAAATGAAACGCCATTTGCGTGCGTTGCTGACCGATAAGGAGATGGCGCGCGATCTCGCCGAGAATGGTCTTCAAACCATCCGCGCCCGCCACACCTGCGCGCATCGTGTAGGCGAGCTGATGTCGATCATCAGAGAACTCGATGCCGGGCCTGTCCAGTCCAGCCTTGCAGAAAACCCAACCTTTCGAACCCCGGCGGCCTTAGGCGCTCAAGTTTTGGCGGCATAGCGACTATGAATATGGCGTTCTTTGTTTCCAGTCTGTTGTCCGCCTATTGGAATGGCGCGGCAACATACTATCGCGGGTTGATCAAGGCCCTGCACAATCGCGGGCACACGATCACGGTGTACGAACCTGATGCGTATGATCGGCAACAGCACCGGGACCTGGAACACCCGGCTTGGGCGCGAGTGATCGTTTACGCCAATGATGAGGACGCGGCGTTACACGCGCTGGAGGCAGCACGTCGAGATGCAGATGTGATTGTGAAAGCGAGTGGCATCGGTGTATTTGACGAACTGCTCGAAGCGGCCGTGCTGGAGGCGAAGCAGCCGCAGAACTACATCGTCTATTGCGATGTGGACGCGCCGGCTACCCTCGAGCGCGTAGAAAACAACCCGAGCTGATCCATTCAGAAAATTAATCCCCCGTTATGATTTTATCTTCACCTATGGCGGAGGCTCGCCCGTTGTGCAAGGGTACGAATCGTTAGGCGCGAAATTGTGCGTGCCGATCTACAATGGGCTTGATCCCGATACGCATCATCCGGTTTCGCCGGATCCGCGATTTGAAGCTGATCTTGGTTTTCTGGGCCATCGATTGCCTGATCGCGAGGCGCGCGTGGAAGAATTCTTTCTGAGCGCTGCCGAACAACTGCCGGAACAACAATTTCTCCTCGGTGGCATCGGCTGGGACAGCAAACCGCTGCCGTCCAACGTCAAAAATCTCGGGCACATCTACACACCCGATCACAACGCTTTCAACTGTACCCCGCGCGCCGTGCTGAATATTTCGCGTGCGAGCATGGCTCGCTATGGATTTTCGCCAGCAACACGCGTGTTCGAAGCCGCGGGAGCGGGAGCATGCCTGATCACTGACGCATGGAATGGCATCGAGAAATTTTTCGAACCTGGCGAAGAAATTTTGGTCGCGCACAGCGGCGAGGAAGTCGCGGCGCATGTCGTCGATCTCGTGCCGGAGCGCACACTGAAAATTGGTCAGGCAGCGTATCGTCGCGCGCTGGCGCAGCATACATATGCCCAGCGCGCCGAGCAGCTCGAAGAGCATTTTCGAGGGAGCACTGGTATGAAAATTGTCATCCTCGGCTTGTCGATCACATCTTCGTGGGGCAACGGTCACGCGACGACGTATCGCAGTTTGGTGCGCGAGCTGGTGCGCCGTGGACACGACGTTTTGTTCCTTGAGCGCGATCAGCCGTGGTATGCGGCTAATCGCGATATGCCACAGCCGCCTTTTGGCCGCACTGAAATTTATCGGAGCATTCCCGAATTGAAACGACGCTTTTCGGAAGAAATTGGAGACGCCGATTGCACGATCGTGGGGTCGTTTATACCGGACGGCAAAGCCATTGGCGAATGGCTTATCGATTTCGCCTCCGGTGTGAAGGCGTTCTATGACATCGATACTCCGATCACTCTGGAAAAAATTGCACGTGCCGCTTGCGAATATCTCTCGGAAGATCTGATCGCACGCTATGATCTCTATCTTTCGTTCACCGGCGGGCCGACTTTGGAATTGATTGAACAGGAATACGGCTCGCCCATGGCGCGCGCCTTGTTTTGTTCAGTTGATCCTGATGAATATTTCCCCGAGTGCCATGCAAAGCGATGGGCGCTCGGATATCTCGGCACATTCGGCGAAGACCGCCAGGCAAAACTAAATTCGCTCCTTCTGGTGCCAGCTGCGATGTGGTGCTCCGGCAAATTCGTGGTGGCCGGTCCTCAATACCCGGGAAACATTCGATGGCCCGCGAACGTTGAACGAATCACCCATCTTTGCCCCGCCGAGCACCGTGCGTTCTACAATTCCCAGCGCTTTACGTTGAACATAACCCGGGAGGCGATGGTGCGGGCAGGCTTTTCGCCAAGTGTGCGTTTATTTGAGGCAGCTGCGTGCGGAACGCCGCTCATCAGCGATGACTGGCCTGGTTTGAAAACGCTGTTCCGGCCCGGGGAAGAAATTCTTATTGCGAGTAACGCACGCGACGTTTTGAAGATTTTGAGGGGAATGTCCGAGCAGGGCGCACGTGAAATCGGGTTGCGCGGGCGCGAACGCGTGCTCCGCGAGCATACATCTGCCCATCGGGCCGGAGAACTCGAATCGTTCATTCGCACTGCTCGGCGAACAACGCCGGATCGCAACGAACTAACAGCGGTCGGAATGAAAAAAGAAGAGGCAGTGCTATGAAAAGAAACGGCTCGGGCAAGATTCGCGTCGGCATCATTGGGGTGGGGAATTGCGCCTCCTCGCTCGTCCAGGGTGTCCAGTTTTACCGAAACACAAGCAATGCAGGGTTCGTCCCTGGTCTGATGCATCTCGATCTTGGCGGTTATCGCGTGCAGGACATCGAGTTTAGCGCTGCATTCGATATCAACGCGACAAAAGTTCGGCGTGACCTGAGCGAAGCCATTTTCGCTGAGCCAAACAACACGATTCGCTTCACGGACGTTCCGTCTCTCGGCGTCAACGTTCACCGCGGTATGACTCATGACGGTCTCGGTAAATACCTCAAAGAAATCATAAAAAAGGCACCGGGATCGACCGACGATATCGTTGGTATTCTGAAAAGAACGCATACCGACGTTGTCGTTTCCTATTTGCCCGTAGGATCGGAAATGGCGACAAAATGGTACGTCGAGCAAATTCTCGAAGCGGGTTGCGCATTTGTGAATTGCATCCCGGTCTTCATCGCTTCGCAAAAATATTGGCAACGGCGTTTCCGGGAACGCGGGCTGCCGATCCTTGGCGATGACGTCAAGTCGCAGGTCGGCGCAACGATCGCGCATCGCGTACTGACTAATCTGTTTCGCGAGCGTGGCGTCCGGCTCGATCGCACATATCAGCTGAATTTCGGCGGCAATACCGATTTCCTGAACATGCTCGAACGCGAACGATTGGAATCGAAAAAGATTTCCAAGACCCAGGCGGTCACTTCACAACTTGGTCATCCGATGCCGGCGGTGAACGTGCACGTCGGTCCGAGCGATTACGTGCCATGGATGGCCGATCGCAAATCGTGCTACATCCGGATGGAAGGCACCGCCTTTGGTGACGTGCCTCTTAACTGCGAATTGAAACTCGAAGTTTGGGATTCGCCTAATTCGGCTGGCGTCGTCATTGACGCAATTCGCTGCGCCAAGCTCGCGCTGGACCGCCGTTTGAGCGGTGCGCTGGTGGGGCCATCGAGCTATTTCATGAAAACGCCGCCACAACAGTTCACCGACGAAGAAGCGCATGTACTAACCGAGGCATTCATCCAAGGCGACGATGTTATAGCTGCGAACGCTGACCGCGGCAGGCCTGCGACATCTCGTCGTTGGCCGGGGTCGCCGTCCCCGGCTACAGGAAACGGCGAAAGGGTTCGAGGAAACGGAAATCGCCCAAAGCGCGCTAAAACTAAATGAAGATCGTGATTTTTGGCCTAACGATCAGCTCATCCTGGGGCAACGGCCATGCGACTGTTTGGAGTTCGCTCTGCCGGCAACTGATTGCACGTGGGCACCACATTGTGTTTTTCGAGCGCGACGTGCCTTACTACGCTGCGCACCGCGACCTTGCAGTGATCGATGACGGCAGTCTGCAGCTCTACCAATCGTGGAATGACGTGGTCCATCCACTCTGTGCTCTGCCCGGCGATGGATTGTCATTTCTTCTTTTTCCCGTCGAACAACCGCAATTTTTTGATGCGGTGTGCACAACCAATGAAGGACAAGTTCGCCGAATTCAAGTGAAGCAGCAGAATGCGTCGTCGAATTGGATTCGGGGCGCGTTCAAAATGCCGGGTGCAATCCTGCACGGATTACACGCGCTGTGGGTGGAACGAAATCGTTGCGATGAATATATCGGCACGTTGGTCAATGCATGGCTGGAAGCCCGCGGCAGCGCCCTGGGAATTCGATCTGGCGAATCGTATGTCGACGTCGGCACGCTCAATGGCTACCGCGAGGCGATAAAGTTGCTGAGCTGCGCCCAATCCAACGACAGCTTCCCCATCTCAAAAGGATTCGGTGCCATGAACCGGGTTACGCCGCACGTTGTCGCATGAACGCCGAACTGACCGGGATCGATACGAACAAGCGCAACCATCTTGGGCAGCAGATTCGTGCACTGGGCGAATGGTTTCACAACATCGAAATTGCGGGAGTGCGCACCGCGCCTGACCATTTTTTGGGCGATTATCCACGGGTAAAATGGGAGCGATTTCAGGACGCCGTTCCTTCGGATCTGCGGGGGAAAACCGTTCTCGACATTGGTTGCAACGCCGGCTTCTACAGCATTGAAATGAAACGGCGAGGCGCCGAGCGCGTCCTCGGCATTGATTTTGACGACAGATATCTGGCGCAGGCACATTTCGCAGCTGACGCGCTAGGTCTGGCGATCGAATTTCGAAAACTCTCTGTGTACGACGTGCAGAAGCTTGGCGAGCAGTTCGATATCGTTTTGTTTCTTGGGGTCTTTTACCATCTACGGCATCCTCTGCTTGCATTAGATCTCATTCACGAGCACGTCGCTCGCGATCTGTTCATTTTTCAGTCCTTACAACGCGGAAATGATGCGGCTGGGGCGGTCCAGGATGACTATGACTTTTGGGATATGGCCGCATTTGAACAGTCAGGTTTCCCGAAAATGTTTTTCATTGAAAAACGCTACGCCGGAGATCCGACCAACTGGTGGATTCCGAATCGGGCCGGCGTGGAAGCGCTGTTGCGCAGCGCCGGGTTCGAAATTCTCGATCATCCTGAGAGCGAAGTTTTCGTGTGCCGACATCGACCGTTGCCTGACGGTCCCCGCGGTGTCTATGTGCCCATTCGGAGGGACGATTATGATTGAAGCAGTCATGATTTGGAACGAGCCGAATAACAAGTCCCATTGGGATTTCGAGATCGATCCCGAATGGCGAATGTTTGGAGAGATGGCGATTGCTGCCGCGGATGCAGTGGCCGAAGCTAATCCACATTTGCTGCGAGTGTTAGGCGGGATTTCGCCAATTGATCCGAAATTCATTGCCCGCATGCAAGACTTCGGAGTGCTCCAGCATTTCGACGTCGTTGCGCTGCATGGTTTTCCCCTCGATTGGAATCATTGGCAGATCAGCGAGTGGCCAGACCGGATCGTCGAGATCGAAGCTGTCACCGATTTGCCTATTTGGATTTCGGAAGTCGGCGTGTCCAGCTTTGGTGCAGAAGAAGTTCAGGAATTTGGGCTTCGGCGGACCGCGGAACTGCTCATCGGCCGCGTGTCACGAATTCATTGGTATTCGCTTTATGATTTACCGCGTGCGTGGCCGGCTACCACTCGACACCGGGAGGCGGAAGGATCCTCCTATTACCGGCATTTTCACATGGGTCTGCTGCGAGAGGACGGTTCGCCGAAACGAGCGCTGAAATTATTTCCAAATTACACGCCCCACCTGGGCATCTGCCAGTGGTTCAATTTCGAAGATCATCGCCTCGATGACGCGGTTCGGTGGCTGCGTCGCCTTGGGGTAAAGAATGTTCGCACCGGGTTAAGCTGGGCCGACAGTTTTCGGCCGAACGCCGACCAATGGTTCGATCGAGAAATGAACGCGCTCGAAGAATTTGAGGTGACGCTCACATTTTGCTTTACGCCCGAACACCGCGGCATCGCACCGCACTACACCAGTCCTCCGCTTGTTCCGGAGGAATTTGCAGAATTTTGCGCGCGAATGACTCGGCGGTACGCGCCGCGCTTGTCGTCGATGACCACAATTTCTGGTTGATGACAAAATCGTGACTGGCGCTGTACCGAAGAGAATGACGAACTTTTTGTTTATTCGCCACGCAACCCACGATCTGCTACAAGAAAGAATTCTGGGTCGCACGCCCGGTATTCACCTCAACGAATCAGGGAAACGACAAGCTGAGCGATTGGCTGACAGGATTTCCGTGTTTGATATTGACGCCGTTTATTCAAGTCCGCTGGAGCGTGCCCGCGAAAGCGCGTCGCCCTTGGCGCACAGGCTGAATTTGCCGTTGGTCGTTGCGGATGAATTCAACGAGCTAAATATGGGCGATTGGACGAATCGCACGTTTTGTGAACTTAATGCCTTGGAGGAATGGCAGCGATGGAACACGTTCCGCAGCAAGACGACGCCCCCGGAAGGAGAGTCGATGCTGGAAGTTCAGCAGCGCGTGCTAAGAAAACTGGCTGATTTAGGGTACTCAGTTTCGATGCGTTGCGATATTTACACATGGCGACGTCATCCGGGTCGCGTTCACATACTTTTTGGGCATGCATCTGGATCTTCTATTTCGATTCCAGATTGATCCCGGCTCGGTCAGTCTCGTCCAGATGACCGAACGTCACGCTATCGTGCGACTGCTAAATTGGATTGAAATCGATGGAGAATCTGCCGTGCGTCTCAGCGGCTTCATCCACTGAGTAGAGTCACATCTCCTCGATCTCGTCCCGAAGCTCGTCTTTTGTTTTGCCCAATTTTTTTTGCAAACGCCCCAGAAGTTCGTCGTCTTTTCCTTCGGCAAAGGTCAGGTCTTGGTCCGTTAGCTGACCGTACTTTTGCTTAAGTTTGCCCTTTATTTCGTTCCAGTTCCCCTTCATTTGCAGATTCATAGTACAAACACTTCGTGTACCGGACGGTGAGCGGTTTTATTTAGTTCTCTCCCTCGGAATGCGAATACCCCGCAGGACGACATAGGATTTGTCGCTGATCTTCTGGTTGAAGCCTGCTATTGATCAACGCACGGTTGAGCCTGGAGCATGATATGAATCTTTGGATTGGCACCTCTGGATTCCAATACGCCGAGTGGAAGGGGAAGTTTTATCCGGAAGATCTGCCCGCGGCGAAAATGCTGTCCTTTTATTCAGAGATGTTTTCCACCACCGAGATCAACTACACTTTCCGCCGCATTCCTGCGCCGAAGACGATCGAAAATTGGAAAGCACAAACGCCGGAAAAGTTTCGCTTCGCTCTGAAGTCGCCGCAAAAAATCACCCACTGGTCGAAACTGCGCGATTGCACGGACACGCTGGAATATTTTTTGAAAATCGCAGCAGGCTTGGGCGAGCGACTGGGTCCGGTTTTGTTTCAATTGCCGCCAACTTTTCAAAAGGACACAGACGTGTTGAGCTCGTTCTTACGCGAACTGCCATCCGTTCGCGCGGCTTTCGAGTTCCGTCACGATTCATGGTTTGACGAGGAAATCTTTAATTTGCTGAGGTCGCGTAATATCGCGCTTTGCATCGCAGACACCGACTCGGTGGCTACACCGAAGAAGATTTCGGCCAACTATGGCTATCTCCGGCTGCGTCGTGAAGATTACGAGAAAACCGACATCGAATCCTGGGCTGATTTCATCCGCGGCCAGCAGGCAAACTGGACTGACGCTTTCGTGTACTTTAAGCACGAAGAAAGCGGGATCGGGCCAAAACTGGCGCAACAAATGATGGAATTGCTCGCGTGATTCTTGAACGGCTTAGCGACCGATCAAGATGAAGATTCCAGCAAGCAGCGCCAGCACGCCTGTGATGATGCCGATGCCAAGTCCGGTGAGAGTGACGATCCCCACAGCGATGAGATAGATCGCGAGTAGAAGCATTCCGATATTTTTAGTGATCATGTTGTTATTTCCCTGCGCTCCGAATTACCACTGCTGAAATGTCCTTTACGTTGACGAAACCGTCGAAATATTCCGCGCCCGTCAGATGGGATAGAAGGACGACACTCTCGTTAGCCTGTTCGACTTTGCCGCCGATCTTTTCTCCGCAATTCATGCGAAGCTCGACTGTTTTGCCGGTGTTCCCTTGCAGGACACTGAGAATAGTCGCATTTGGCTGGAGGTTGGCTTTTTGCTGTGCGAGCACTGTAGAAGAAAGAAGCGCAGCAACGATAGCTGCGAGAATAAATGAATAGTATTTCATGCCCACTGCTTTTGCCGCAGCAGGGTCCGCATGGCCAGCAAATAATGAGCCATTGCGAAAAAGACCCAAAATTCGCCTAACTAACGACGGCGAACCGGGCAGCGGCGTAAGCTATGACGTGCCAACGAACGCGTTTTGCCCTAGAAAATCAAGGGTGGCCAACTACAAACCAACTTTGCGAAGGCCGATCGCGGCTATTTTTCGGCGGACGGCTGATGCAGCGACGCGATTCTGTGTACAGCAAAAAATTCATCCGGACGCGATTTCGTATTCATCGGTCCTGGCGGCGGTTGTCGCAGCATTTTGTTTCTGGTACTCACAGCGAAATCCGTTGTTTCTCATCATCGGGCCATTGTTTTGTTATCTGCGACTGTGGTTGAACATGCTCGACGGCATGGTGGCGGTAGCCGCGGGAAAGGCATCCCGGCGGGGGGAAATTCTGAATGATCTGCCCGATCGCGTTTCGGACATCATCATTTTTATAGGCCTTGCGCACAGCGGCTGGATGAATCCGCTCATTGGATATTGGGCGGCGATCTTCGCGCTGCTCACTGCTTATGTTGGATTGTTTGGCCAGGCTCTCGGTGTTCAGCGTGAGTTCAGTGGCATCATGTCCAAACCGTGGCGGATGGTTGCGGTGCATATCGGCGCGTGGCTCACGTTTTTCCACGGTGGACGTTCATTCGGCAGTTTTACCATTCTCGACTGGACTTGTTTCGTCGTTATCGGCGGCTGTGTGCAAACCATTGTTGTGCGCTTGAAACGGATCACTGCCGCGCTGCAAATGTGCGGTGATGTCGCCGAAGATTGCGCTGCACGATCCAGTCTTTCACGCCTACGTTTGGATCGTTTTGATTTCTCTTGTTGTCGGTGGCGCAACGCTCGGATTTCTGCGGGTGGTTTTGAAAAAGGACACCGCTTCCATGTTCAGGACCTACTGGTCATGGCTGGTTATCGCGGGATTGGGCCTGGTCTTCGTTTTTGCTGGACGAATCGCAACCATTGTCGGGGTCACACTGCTCGCGATCTACGCTTTCAAGGAATTTTCGCGCGCCTCGGGATTATGTCGCGATCGCTGGATGACCGGCGCTGTTTACGCCGGAATCGTTGCCGTCGGGATTGCGTCACTGGTTTCGCAGCCGCGTGGTGATGAACCGGGCGCCGGTTGGTATGGTCTTTTTGTCGCCGTGCCGGCATTCGAGATTGCGTTGATCCTGTTGATTCCAATTTTGCGGAATCGCGCTCGAGGCGAATTGCAGCAAATGTCGCTCGCGATTATCGGCTTTTTTTGCATCGGCTGGATGTTCGGACACCTCGGATTACTCGCCAACGCAACCAACGCTTACGGTTTTATTTGTTACATTATTTTTGCCACGGCGCTGAGCGATGTCGCCGCCTTCGCTTTCGGGAAGATCTTTGGTCGCCATCCTTTGCGGAGCGGGATCAGCCCGAACAAGACCTGGGAAGGCGCACTCGGCGCGTTCGGGGTCGCTATGATCCTGCCGTGGCTCCTTCGATTCTCGTTTCCATTCTTTGGCGTTTGGCAATTGATTTTGACCGGGTTGATTGTTGGGATTGGCGGACAACTGGGCGATCTTTCCATCAGCGTGATCAAGCGCGACATCGGCACAAAGGACATGGCCACAACCATTCCCGGTCACGGTGGAGTTCTGGATCGGATCGACAGTCTAATTTACGCAGCGCCGCTGTTCATGCTCATGGCTGCGTATTATTATCCGCTGCGATGAAGAAGTGGCGCTACCATTCCCCGGCCGATCTTCAACGTGCACCGTTCGACCGGCTCCGCCAATTCCCGCGCAAGCCGGAGATGCTGGTGTTGGGGTTGCGGTCAATCGTGGCTCTGATCATTCGAGGACTTCTGCGCATCTACAACCGGTTCGAAATCGTTGGACACGAAAATCTGCGCACGAATCGCTCGCTTGTGATCGTCGCAAACCATTGCAGTCATCTCGACACCCTTTGCTTGCTCGCGGCGTTGCCACTTCGAAAGTTGCATCGCGCATTTCCGGCGGCCGCGTCGGATTATTTTTTTCAAAGCGTGTCGCGTCTTTGGATCGCCGCTGTGATTGTCAACGCGCTGCCATTCAGCCGCCAGGTGCGGGTCCGCCAAAGTTTGTCGCTTTGCGAACAACTACTGGCAACCCCTGGGACGATTTTGATTATTTTTCCGGAAGGAACCAGATCGACAACGGGCGACCTGAGAGAATTCAAATCCGGAATCGGTTCACTTGTCGCCGGGCGTGACGTGGCCGTTGTTCCTTGCCTGATCGATGGATCTGTTCGTGCATGGCCAAAGGGCCGGCGCTTGCCGCGGCCGCGAAAAGTACGGTTGATAGTCGGTACCCCTCGGAATTATCGGCAGCGCGGCAGAGACAAGGTCGACATCTGTGCGATTGCTGCCGAGTTGCGGGACGCGGTAAACGAATTACGCCAAAGAAATGGAAGCAACTGAGCAAACCTTCATCAGCTGGGATGGCGCTGAGTTGTTTTATCGAAAATGGATGCCCGATAAACCGACCGACAAGGCACTGCTTTTTTTCCATCGCGGCCACGAACATTCCGGCCGGTGGCAGGAAATGGTCGACTCGTTGGGATTGGATGGCGTAGCGATTTTTGGCTGGGATGCACGCGGTCATGGCCATTCACCCGGTGATCGCGGCGCGGCAAACAGCCTTCTCGACGTGATTAAGGATGTGGATTGCTTCGCTCGCCACATCTCGAAAGAACATTCCGTTCCCTTGGAAAACATGATTGTGCTCGCGCACAGTCTCGCGGCCGTGACCGTCGCGGCCTGGGTCCACGATTATGCCCCGCCCATCCGCGCGATGATTCTCGCGACGGCGGCATTTCACGTGAAGCTTTACATTCCATTCGCGATTCCGGCGCTGCGAGTCTTTCGCCCGCGATTCGTGAAGAGCTACGTGAAATCGAAAATGCTCACACACGACCGCGAGCAAGCAGCAATTTATGATTCTGATCCGCTCATCTTTCGGCAAATCGCGGTCAATGTGCTTCTGGATCTGCACGACACCGCGAACCGATTGGTCGCTGACGCCGGTGCGATTCGAACCCCGACTCTGATGATCGCCGCCGGCAAGGATTGGATCGTGAGTTTAAACGCGCAGAAAAAGTTTTTCGAAAGGCTTTCCTCTTCTGAAAAGTATTTCGAAATTTTCCCTGAGGCGTATCACGCGATTTTTCACGAAACGAACCGTTATGATATTTTCGAGCTTATTCGCAAGTTCGTAGGAAATTGCTTCACCAAAGCGGTAAGCCTGCCCTCGTTGCTGGGTGCCGATAAAGAGGGGTACACGGCCGGCGAATACGAGCGCTTGAAAAAGAACGGCAGCGTGAAATTTGCGATCGCACGCGCGAGTTTGAAGGTGGCTAGCCAACTCAGCGACGGCATCGAGATTGGCTGGCGCAACGGATTCGATTCCGGCCTTTCGCTCGACTATGTTTACAGGAATGAACCGCACGGCTGGAGCGCGTTTGGTCGTCTAATCGATAAATCGTATCTGAACAGCATCGGGTGGCGCGGCATTCGTCAGCGCAAATCACACTTGGAGAGTGTTCTGCGCGGCTTGATTCTACAATTGCACGCCGAAAACCGCCTGGTCCAAATTCTTGACATCGCTGCCGGGGCGGGCCGGTACGTGATCGAGACGATGGTTGCATTTCCGGAAATTCCGATTGGCGCAATGCTTTGCGATTACAAGGAGGAAAACGTAAAGGCCGCGCGCGCTCTAGCTGACGCGTCAAATATCGACGGCGCGGTCGTGGCGCGTCGGGGCGACGCATTTAATCGCGATTCGCTGGCCGGAATCAAGCCCCGCGCGACGATCGGAATCGTTTCCGGTCTCTATGAGTTGTTTCCGTCAAATGATTTGGTTTTGAATTCGTTGCGTGGGCTCGCGGAAGCGATCGAGTCTGACGGTTACTTGATTTACACCAATCAACCATGGCACCCGCAGCTCGAGTTCATCGCGCACGTTTTGCGCAATCGTGAAGGCCAACGTTGGATCATGCGCCGCCGCACCACTGGCGAGATGGACGAGCTCGTAAGGACAGCTGGCTTCGAGAAGATCGATATGGAAATCGATCAATGGGGAATGTTCACAGTTTCAGTTGCACGACGTGCGTGTTAAGCGGAGCAAAGCGCTTGCCGTCTCGGCCGCACTGTCGATCCTGTTCCTGATCGTTTACGGCGGCTGCAATTGGATTACTTCGCGACGCGCGAACGTCGCCACGATTTATTTCGAATGGGAACGTGAGATTCCGTTCCTGCCATTTTTGATTTTGCCTTACATGTCGATCGATCTGTTCTTCGTTGTAGCGCCATTTCTTTGTCGGACCGATCGAGAGTTGTCGATCTTCGCAAAACGAGTCGTTACAGCAATTATCATCGCTGGAATCTGTTTCCTGGTTTTCCCGCTGCGGTTTGCCTTTCCCAGGCCGCACGCCGATGGCTTGCTCGGCGCGCTTTTCGATTGGTTTCGTGGCATGGATGCGCCGCACAATCTGCTTCCATCGCTTCATGCAGCCCTTACTCTGATTTTGCTGGATGTTTATGTGCGTCATACCCGCGGTTTTGTTCGCGTTGCGATCATGATTTGGTTCGTGCTGATCGCGTTGTCGCCAGTTCTCACATATCAACATCATGTGATCGATATCGCCGGCGGTTTTGCTCTGGCCGCGTTCTGTTTATGGGTTTTTCAGGAACCGGATTTTTCCTCGCTTCCGGATCGTTCGGACACTAATAATCCGAAATTGGCCATATGAACTACAACGACCTCATTCAACTTTATTTCGAGCGCTCCACCGCGATGCAGCAATACTGGAATCTTTATGTGGTAATTGTTGGCGGACTGCTCGCGTTTTCATCGCTGCGAAAGCAACCCGCCCCGATCACGACGTTGATCGTGTCGCTTCTGTTTGCCTTATTTGCCTACGAGAACCTGGATGCAATGTATGACACGACGCGGCAACGGTTCGCCACGATCGAGGCGATAAAACAATTCGATTCAACCGGAACAAACGAGGCCAGCATGAAACAAGCGCGTGGCCTTCTCGAGCCCACGCTCACGCCCGCGACTTACGGAAGCGTCCGCGCTACACATGTGATCAGTGACATCCTCACGATTGCTGCGCTCTGGGCAATGGAATTTCGGCGACGAAGATTGAAGAGCGCAGCGCCTGCACCATAATCGCCGCGCTTTGCGGCGGTGCTTGTGCCAGGCGCCAAAGTAAAGGAAATAATGGTATTCGCCGCGGTGGACGCCTCTACGATGAATTCGGTCTCGCAGAATCTCGAGCGCGTGCGTGAGCAGATCGCGCAAGCGGCTGTGAAAAGCGGTCGGCCCGTAGAAGACATCGAGCTTGTCGCGATAACCAAGATGCACCCGGCCGAGACGGTGCGCGAGGCGATCGAAGCCGGGCAAAGTCTGTTTGGCGAAAGCCGCGTGCAGGAAGCGCGCGCAAAAATTCCTGAGTTGCCCTCAAATCTCAGGTGGCATTTTGTCGGGCATCTTCAGAAGAATAAGATTCGACATGCATTGCCGTTGTTTGAAATGATCCATAGCGTCGATTCACTGGAGCTTGCGCAGAACATCGACCGGGTCGCGAGCGAAGAAGGGTTGCATCCGCGCGTCTTGCTCGAGGTCAACATGGGAGGCGAGGGGAGCAAGTTTGGATTTTCCTCCGAGAAGCTACGGGAGCAGATGGAAGCGCTTCTTGCGCTGTCGCGTTTGTCGATTTTAGGCCTCATGACAATTCCACCGCTTGCTGAAGAAGCGGAAGGGTCCAGAAAATATTTCGTTCAATTACGTGAGTTGCGCGACTGCTTGCAAACCGAGTTTCGGGTTGATTTAGCACAACTCTCAATGGGTATGACGCAGGATTTTCCGGTTGCGATTGAGGAAGGCGCAACGCTGGTGCGCGTCGGCACGGCGATCTTTGGCGAACGGAGATCGAGGAAGGGCCGTCTCTAGATCGTCACGGCGGCTGGAAAGCGGCCGGTCCTTGGAGGAACTTGCGCGAATGCGACTCGAACCGACCAATATTCAACAAATTGGTGACGAACTGGCCATTGCATGGAATGACGGCACCGAATCGTTTCTAAAGCTTGAGATGCTGAGGCGCGCGTGTCCATGCGCAGCATGCGGGGGTGAGCCCGACGTGCTTGGTCATACGTCGCGCCCGCAAGTGAGCTACACCGACAGAAGCTTCGAGCTTCTCGGATTCGATCTGGTCGGCGGTTATGCACTGCAACCGCGGTGGGCGGATGGACACAACACCGGAATTTACAGCTTTACGTACCTCCGCCGCCTGGGGCAACATGTTGGCTGAACTCAAGCGATAAGGTTCGATCTGTGAGCTGGATTGTAAAACTGGCGATCGTTTTGGTCTGCTTCTCGTTATGCGGCGCGGGCATTTTCATTGCTTCGAACGCGCGAAAAGAGAATACGCCACAAAAAACGAACGTGATTCCGGTGAAAAATCATGAAGTCGCAAGGCATGCATGGATTTTGACATGACTGTAGCGAAACGTTATCGCCGCTGCTCGAATTGCTTTTAGAGGGCGATCTATCGAAATCAACTCAGCGCGCGCGTACAATCAATACTGACGCGCGCGCTTGAGGATGCGTCGCAACGTTTACTCAGGCGACTTTGACTTCAATTTGTTTGGGTTTGGCATGCTCGCTCTTTGGTACATGCACCGTGAGCAAACCGTTTTTGAATTCCGCGTTTACCTTATTGAAGTCGGCATCGTCAGGCAGCGTGAAGCTACGCATGAACGTTCCGTAGCCGCGTTCGACGCGATGATATTTCTTTTTCTTCTGTTCCTGCTCGACCTTGCGTTCGCCGGTAATCGTCAACACCCTGTTTTCGACTGTAACTTTTACGTCTTCCCTTTTCATCTCAGGCAACTCGGCCTTGATGAGGTATTCCTTGTCGTCTTCGGTGATGTCCGCCAGCGGCGTCCATTCGGGTAGAGTGATTTCTTCTCGCCCGTTGGTGCGACGAAGCGGTCGACCAAGAAGCGTTGAGAGACGGTTTTGGAACTCTTCCATTTCCCGTAATGGCTCCCAGCGAGTAAGTGTTTGTTGCATTTTGGTATCCCTTTCGAGTGTTAGTTGTTAAACGTTATTGCTTTTGACCGCAGCCTCTCGGCTGACAATCCCCAAATATCGAATGATCCAGACGTTTTCGCCGAGTATCTTAAGTTGTATTTTGTGCTGTTCATTTTGTCGCCCGAAGCGGGCACGTCCCTCCGCATAAGGGATTTGAAATCGGCTTTACGCCGGGATCGTAATTCGCAGCAAGCTTGTTTCTCTGCGCTGGGGTTCAAGTCTTCGATTTGGCAGCCACGCTGGAACAAGATAAAACTCTCCGGACAAAAGATCAGTTTCGCCGCAACAAACCGACCCCTTCAGGCAACAAATAATTGCGAACTGTCCGAGCGGGGCTGCCTCGCGGGGTTGATCAAGATTCCATTTTCGGATTTCAAACAGGCTGTGGCGTACAAGTAATTCATCTTCCGATTCAATCAGCTTCGGCTGAATGTCTCCGAAATCGATGCATTGGACCGCTTCTTCAATGTGCAGCTCTCGCTGCCTGCCGGTTGTGGGATCGGCGCGGTTCCAATCGAATACCCGGTAGGTGGTATCGCTATTCTGTTGGATCTCGATTAAAAGATTGCCGGCGCCTACAGCGTGAAGCCGTCCGGCCGGGAGCAGTAACGCGTCGCCTTGGCGAACGGCAATTTTTTGAATGTGATCGATGATCGTTCCATCGCGTAATGTCTCTTCAAATCGCTCCCTGGTGATCGGAGCGCGAAATCCAACGAAAACCTCTGCATCCGGGTCCGCGCCGGCGACGTACCAAAACTCGGTTTTGGGTTCGCCCGCTAATCGGCTGGCGACGTTTTCGGGCGGGTGCACTTGAAGCGAAAGTTTCTCCTGCGCATCGAGAATTTTGATCAGGAGCGGGAATCTGGTGAACGGTTGTCGCGGTGTTTCGCCGAAGACATCCTCTCGATATTCAGTCCAGAGTTCGTGCAGCGTCGTTCCGCGCAGGGGCCCTTTGGTCACCACACTCTGTGCTTCGGGACGATCGACGATTTCCCACGATTCACCAATCCGAACGTCGGGCGGCAGATGCTTGTGATACTCGGATTCCAGGCGACGTCCGCCCCACATTCGCTCCATGAAAATCGGTTGGAAGACGAGGGGAGCGTTAATTTCCTTCCGCGACATAACCGCGGCAAACGTCCATGGTTCAACCCACCTTCGCAAGGCTACGGCGTGGCGAGCGTTCCAACGTCCAACGCTCAATTCACCGGCTCAAGCCTCTGAATCTGTTCGGCGCCATTGGACGTTGGCGCCCCGATGTTCGATGTTCGGCGTTTCCGTGACGATTTTTGGTTTCAGACGTCGGACTTTGAATGAAATCTTTCCTTAAATACTGGCTGCCGCTAGGGATCTGGCTCGCCCTGATGTTTGTCGGCTCGACCAACATCATGTCGTCCGAACACACGTCGCGTTACATGGTTCCTTTTTTGCTGTGGTTGAAGCCAGGAATGTCGCCCAAGACAATTTGGATCATCATCGTGGTCGTTCGAAAATGCGCGCATGTGACCGAATATGCTATTTTCGCTCTCCTGCTGTGGCGCGCGCTTCGCACTGTTCCACTCCTCCAGGCGAAACCGTCGATCTCGTTTGCTGCAGCTCTGCTGGGGTGCGCAGCTTTTGCCGCAAGCGACGAATTTCACCAGACATTCATCAAGTCGCGAACGCCTTCAGTGCGGGATGTCTTTCTTGATGTTGCAGGAGCACTCGTCGGATTGTTGATTGGGCTGAGTTTCGCACAACGCGATCGCAAAAAGAGCCAGCGTATTACGCAGACCCGGCTCACGGATGCAGAATTATGACAGTCGCATCTGCGCGGGTTGCTTTTGTTACTCTGTCTAAAACTTAACGAAATCATCACGCGTGAATGGGGCACCGCAGTTGACAGACAAAGCGAAGAACAATTTGCAACGAGAACTGCCCAACCTTTTATCGTTTACGAAAGATCGCTCAGTTCGCGCAGCAATCACCACTCTTGTGGCGTGTGTCGGCGTTAGTTTTGCAACAATGTCCGTTCGGGGCGCCGCTCCCTCGCGAAATGTCTCTGCCAGCGGTTCTGAAGCAATTTCACACGCGCCTTTTGTCAGTGCTAACCCTGAGAACGTGCCGGTCACTGATAATGAGAATGGCAGCACGGAAATCCAGTGGGATACAGGCAATGGATCACCCGGATTCGTCTTTGTCACCGCAGATGGCCAAAAACCTGTTCGTTTTGCAAGCGGTCCGCGCGGTACACAAATGGTTTCCTGGATAGGCAAGCGCCGCTACGCATTCGAATTGTATGGGGATGACCAACGGCAGACGTTGCTCGCGAAAGTAGTTGTTACCGGCTCCGGTGAAAACGGTTCCTATCAGCGTGGAACGTCATGGCAAGGGGTAGCGCGATGGGTGTTGATTCTGGCATTAGGGGCGGTTTTGTATTTCGTTGTTTACCTCAGTTCGACAGGACCACTGCGAACGACATTTCCCACGGAGCCCACCAATTCGCCTCATCCGCTCCATGTTGGACGCACTCTTTTCCTCGGGATTGCTGTCTTTATTTGCGTCGATGCCATTATTTTTCACTCCGGATTGTATGTCTCGATCCTGTCTCCCGCTTCGTACGCAGGCCGTATCGCAGAAATAACACAAGCTGAAAAGGAACGCGCTTCATCAGGCCTGAAAGAAGTGTTGGTCCTGGGCGATTCACGAATAGCCGAGGGCTTCTCCGCAATGCTTGCCAGTGAGCTTGGTTCTTCTGCCGGGCTTAAGTTTGTTAGTCTGGCAGAACCAGCCGCTTCCGCTAACACATGGTATTATATGGTCAGAGAAGTCGATCCCAACGCCCGACGTTATTGGGCGATTGTTATTCCTTACGGCGTCGGTTACGAACCAAACCGCGCCGATCCGTTGCGAATCTCCATGACGGCTCCGTTGTTGCGATACACAGACTGCTTTGACTTCGCCTCCGGGTTTCAACGCCGGTCCGGACGGTGGCGGGCATTTATTGCCTGTATACTGCGAGGCTCAGCCTACCAGGATGACGTTATCGATCTTCTTGAACACCCCATCGAGAGAATGCGAAGTCTTCAACGTAAGGGAGCCGCAATGCGCTCTCGCGAAATTTACAAAGGACGGGATTACGATCTTGCGGGCACGACCTATAACGCTGCAACAGGTCAGACAATCTTCGCATCAAAGTTAACAGAAGCCCAAAGACTGGCTTTCCAGAAGAGCTTGATACAGCCCTCTCAATCGGACGTGGACTATTCCATCAAATTACAACGGGAGTGGATCCCCCGAATAATGAATCGTTATTCGCATAGTTCCACCGCAATTGTGCTTACGCCTGTGCCCCGCGGTCCTTTTGTGGAGCTTCCCGGATTCTCTATGGGATACGATTCCGTTCTTCCAAGCTCCATTATTCACAAAAGCACTTTTTCGTTGCCGGGACGCACGTTCGATTTTCTGGAAAAACCTGAATACTACTTTGACGCATTTCACCTTAACGCAAAAGGCCGGCAGCGATTTACAGAAACGCTGGTGTCGCAGCTCATGGGTCGTGTTCAGTCAACTCATTCGAAACAACAGTCCAGGTTTGAGCCTGAAGTTATGAATCGATCGCTTGGAACTAGGTGAGCCAGGTTTCAACCTCACCGGTGTCTTATGTTATTTAATAGCTTCCAGTATTGGATCTTTTTCCTCATTGTGGCGGCGCTGTTCTACAGCATGCCGTTTCGCTTTGGTAAAGTTCTCCTGCTACTGGCGAGCTATGTCTTTTACATGTGGTGGGACCCGCGATTTATCGTTCTCATTTTAACCTCCACGATCGTGGACTATTACCTTGGGATCCTGCTGGAAACTTCAAGCGGCCGCCGTAAGAAGTTTTTACTCGTTGTTAGCCTGGTCGTTAACCTCGGAATACTCGGATTCTTTAAATATTACGATTTCTTTGCAGGCTCCCTTGCTCATCTCCTTCGCATTCAGGAGTCGTCCGTGGTGTTGCAGATCGTTCTTCCTGTTGGGGTCAGCTTCTACACTTTCGCCAGCCTCTCTTACACGATTGACGTCTATTGGGGAAAGATGAAGGCCGTCAGGAACCCAATTGATTATGCGCTGTTCATTGCATTCTTTCCTCACCTTATCGCGGGTCCGATTATTCGCGCCCGGCAATTCATCACGCAGATCTGGTCCTGGCGGCGGCCGGCGGCAATTGTAGTGCAAAGTGGAATCATCCTGGTTCTTTCCGGGCTGATAAAGAAGATGGTGTTCGCGGATCGCTTCGCGGCAGTCGCCGATCCGTACTTCAACGATCCGATGGCGCACCCTGGCTGGCTGGCTGCATGGTCCGGGTGTCTCGCTTTCTTTATGCAGGTGTTCTTCGATTTCTCCGGTTATACCGACATCGCCCGTGGGTGTGCCAAGCTGCTCGGTTTTGAGTTTCCGCTTAATTTCGCGCGCCCATTTCTGGCCAGAAACCCGCCTGACTTATGGCAAAGGTGGCATATCACTCTCTCCACATGGGTGCGGGACTATGTGTTCATGCCATTCAGCCGGGGAAGAAAAGGGCGCCTGGTGTTATACCGCAACATGTTTGTTGTCATGGTGCTGGTTGGCCTCTGGCATGGCGCGAACTGGACGTTTGTAGCCTGGGGCGCTTACCACGGTTTTCTGTTAATCGGTTACCGCCTTTTTGATCGCGCAACCGTCGGAACAGCGGTCGACAAAGTTATGAAGAAACGCTGGTTCGTGCCGTTTAGCATCGGAGCAATGTTCGCCGCCTTCGTGTTTAGCGCGGCATTCTTTCGTCCGAAAACTCTCCAGACCAGCGCACATGTGTTAAGCGCGCTGCTTGGCTTTCAGCATGTGACCGGGGAATTTCTGCTGACGACCGGCACGATCGTGCTGATTTTTATTTCCTTGTTTCTGGCTGTCGCGCAGGAACGCAGCCAGTTTATTGATCGTCTGGCATTGCAACCGGCGCGCATTCAAATCCCTGCATACGTTCTGGCGTTTCTGGCGCTCGAACTGTTTCCCGCCACCGGCCCGGTGCCGTTTGTTTATTTCCAGTTTTGAGCCGCAGCGTTGTGCATTAATACCGGAAAAGCGGAATCTTTGAGAAAATGGGCCTGACTGGGCTCGAACCAGTGACCCTGCGCTTATCAAGCGCATGCTCTAACCAACTGAGCTACAGGCCCGTTGCGGCTTCGCCGCCGAATTTCCGATTTCCGATTTTCGATTTGGAACAACTCGCGCGCAAGCGCGCATTTTCAAAATTTGAAATCGGCAATCGAAAGTCGCAAATCTAAAATCAAACATGTCCGCCATCGCCAAGGCTACGGCGCGAGTGTAAGCGACGCGAACAGATGTTCAAAGTGGGCGCGCATATAATCACTTGAGAGGCGCGGAAAGGCGTGCCTTGCGGAGGCTCGGCTACGCGCTTAAAACCGCTGATTTGGTCAGGTTCTTGATGTGATATGCGGTGCGACCATTCCTCGCCTGCATCTCTCTATTCCTATTTCATTTTCGCGCGAACTGCGAGTTACAACGTTAATAAGGGTCGATTAAAGATGCCGGAATTCCAAAAAAGGCCTGACGACCACAGCGATAACCGAAGAACGG
>CAWIPQ010000032.1:0-146593 GCA_963838045.1 uncultured Verrucomicrobiae bacterium
GTTTTCTTTCGCGCAACTCGAGGTCCGGCTAGATTGTTCTAATTCCTAGCCGATGAAACTGCTCGCTCGCCTTCGACGGCCAAAAAAAACGCGCGGCAACGTTCTTTTTCGATACGGCTGGAAAATCACGCTGCTGCTTTTGCTGGCGGGCGCCGTTTTCGCGGTTTTTCTTTTTTACGGGACCTGGGCGCAAACCTTTAACATGAAAAATGTCGGGGAGATGCCGGAACGAAGTACGGTTTACGACGTCGATGGAAAAATCTACAGCCGCCTGGCCGGTGCCAATCGCCTCAAGGTTTCGCTGAGCGAAGTCTCGCCCTATTTCATTGCGGCCGTGCTGGCCCGCGAGGACTCGCGATTTTACAAACACAAAGGCATCGATTGGCGCGGAGTCCTACGCGCCCTGACGCGAGATATTATGAGCATGTCGGCCAAGGAAGGCGCCAGCAGTCTTACCATGCAGCTGGCGCGCAACAGTCTCCCGCTGGGTGGCCGTACGTTTAGCCGGAAATTGCTTGAAGCGATGGTGGCCTTGCGCATCGAACACGAGTTCACGAAACAGCAGATTCTGGAGCTTTACGTGAATCGGATTTATTTCGGGAGCGGTTGCTATGGAGTCGAGACTGCTTCACAAGCGTACTTCGGCAAGAACGCCTCAAAGCTTAATCTTTCAGAGGCTGCGTTGCTGGCAGGATTAATTCGCAGCCCGAATCGATACTCGCCTCTAAAAAATCCGAAGGGAGCCGCGCTGCAGCGCGACGCCGTTCTGGATCGCATGGTCGGACTGAAGAAAATCACCCAGGCACAGGCCGAGCGGGCCAAAAGGGCAAAAGTAGTCACGCATCCCAAACGAATGCCGCAGGTCCAGGAGAACTATGCAATGGACGCTGTGCAACGCTCTTTAAGCCTGATCCTGACCCAGGACCAGATCGATTACGGTGGGCTTTCGATTTACACCACGCTGGATCCCTCGGTGCAGAACAGCGCACAGGATGCGCTAGAGACCCAACTGGGAAAGATTGAACACCAGTCCAATTTCCATCATCCGTTAAAATCGAGTTACAAACCGCCCGATAACGGGGAAGGGGACGCAGCGATGCCGTATCTCGAGGGGGCCGTGGTGGTGATCGATAATGCCAGTGGCGGAATTCGCGCACTTGTCGGCGGTCGCGATTATGCCGAGAGCAAATTCAATCGCGCGTTGGCTCCGGCAAACCGGCAGGTTGGTTCCGCGTTTAAACCGTTTGTGTACACAATCGCATTTAGCCATGGATTGTTGCCGGGCGCGGCGATTAGCGATGACCCCATTCGCCGCGGCGAAATCGACGGGGCTGGCAATTGGTCGCCGGCAAATTCCGACGGCACCTATGGCGGGGTCGAGCCTTGCTCGTACGGTCTCATTCATTCGCGCAACACAATGAGTGTGCGCGTCGGGCAGTTCGCCGGCCTTAATGCAGTTCAAAAAGTCGCAAACGATCTCGGCATCGCTCAAAAGGTTCCGCACGGTCCCGCGATCTACATCGGCTCGTTTGAGACGAACCTGAAGGATCTGACTGCCGCTTACACCGTTTTTCCCAATGCCGGTGTGCGCAAACAGGCGTACGTCATCGAGCGCATCGACGACCAGCAACACAAACCGATTTATCTCGCCGCGCACATCACTTCCGCAGGACTCGACCCGGGCGCGGCCTGGATGACATCGGAACTCATGGAAGAAGTTTTGACCAAAGGAACGGCTGCCAGCGCACGCTCTCTTGGCTTCAAATTACCTGCGGCAGGTAAGACGGGCACAACCAATGATTATAAGGACGCCTGGTTCGTGGGTTACACCAGCACGCTCACGTGCGGTGTCTGGGTCGGGTTCGATCAGCCGACTACGATTGTTCCGCGCGGTTACGGCTCCGCTCTGGCGTTGCCTGTCTGGACTCAGGTCGTGAACAAAGCGTCCCGGCATTATCCCGCGGAGCCGTTTCGCCCGACGATGCCAATCCAACGGGCAACAGTCTGCTCCATTTCCAACCAACTCGCCACCACAGGTTGCATGTCGGCCGGGACTGCTTACGACATCGATCTTCCTGTGACCAGGATCCCAACTGCCGCGTGCCAGGTGCACGGCGGTTCGCAATGGCCCTTCGCGCAGCGCGCGCCGAATGCTCCGCAAAGGGCGCTATCTTTCCCCGGGCGCGTGTTCAAATCGTTCAGGCGACTTTTCGGCGGACGGTGAGTGAGAGTCCTGGGGTCGTAGCCCATGAACGAGTTGTAGCCAAGAGAACTCAGGGCGCCGCGGATCAGAAGTTCGCGGGTGGTCCTTATCTACCATGGTCTGCAGCGCAGTCTGATCGATATCGATGCAATCACCGAATGCGACCGGAAATGTTTGCCGGAGCAGCCGAATTTAAGCAGCAATCACGAGGGCGCGCTTCCGGGCGGTCGCGTCGAGAATGCGCTTTCGCAAACGCAACGATTTCGGCGTCGCTTCCACGTATTCGTCGATATCGATGTATTCAATCGCGCGTTCCAGACTCATGCGCAGCGGCGCTTCGAGCTGAATCCCTTTTCCATCACCCTGACTCCGCATGTTGGTGAGATGCTTTGCTTTGCAGGGATTGACCGGTAAATCCTCCGGTCGCGCGTTCTCGCCGATGACCATCCCTTCGTAAACGTTCTCCTGTGGGCCGATGAAAAGCCGGCCGCGTTCCTGGATATTGTTGAGCGCGTAAGCTGTGCTGACTCCCGATTCCATCGACACCATCACACCACGACCGCGTCCTCCGATTTCGCCTTTGAACGCGGCGTATTCGCGAAAGAGATGGCTCATCGATCCTTCACCCCGCGTCAGGTTGACGAGATCGGTCTCAAAGCCGATCAGGCCGCGAGTGGGAATAATCGCCTCGATTGATACGCGCGTGGCGTGATGATCCATGCCGACAACTTCGCCTTTGCGGTTAGCCACCGATTGCAAAATGTCACCGAGATTGTCGTTAGGTAGATCGACATAAAGATTTTCCAGCGGTTCGAGCAGGGAGCCATCCTCTGCCCGATGGAAAATGACCTCCGGCCGGGAAACCATCA
This sequence comes from uncultured Verrucomicrobiae bacterium, assembly GCA_963838045.1. Classification (GTDB taxonomy): domain Bacteria; phylum Verrucomicrobiota; class Verrucomicrobiia; order Chthoniobacterales; family UBA10450; genus Udaeobacter. The sequence goes on from CAWIPQ010000032.1 coordinate 3,073, forward strand.
GTTCGTAGCCTTCGCGCCGCATCTGCTCGACCAGGATTGCGATCTGCATTTCGCCGCGCGCATTGATCTCAAATGCGCCTGCGGTTTCCGTGTCGTTGACTTGCAGTGAGACGTTACCGCGCGTCTCCCGAACAAGGCGCTCGCGAATGTTGCGTGCCGTCACAAACTTTCCTTCGCGCCCTGCAAATGGCGAGTCGTTAACCAGAATGTGCATGCGAATCGTCGGCGGATCGATATCCACAAATTGAAGCGGCGTCCGTTCTTCGCGGTCTGTGAGCGTTTCGCCAATATAAACTCCCTCGAAACCAGCGAGCCCAATGATGTCGCCCGCGGTCGCGTGTTTGATCTCCACCTGCTCCAATCCCGCGTAGGTAAAAAGCGCCGTGACGTTAGCCCGCTCGTGGCGGCCATCGCGATGAATGCAGACGATCGAGTCGCCAACTGCGACACGACCACTGACGATGCGCCCAAGCGCAATTCTTCCAAGGTAATCGCTGTAATGCAGATTGGAGACGAGCATCTGAAAGAATGGCTCGCTCGAAATCTTTGGCGCCGGCACATACTGCACGATCGCTTGAAAGAGCGGTGTCATGTCTTCGTTGTTTTCGTGCAGTTCCCGCACGGCAAAGCCGTTCTTCGCGCTAGCATAGATAATAGGGAAATCGAGCTGATCGTCCGTCGCTTTCAGTTCGACGAAGAGATCGAAAATGTCGTCGAGCACTTTGTGCGGACGCGCATTTTCTCTGTCGATTTTATTAATGACAACAACGGGCTTCAGTTTGTTCTCCAGCGCCTTGCGCAAGACAAAGCGCGTTTGCGCCTGTGGCCCATCGTGCGCATCGACAACGAGCAGAACGCCGTCCACCATTTTCATGATCCGCTCGACTTCGCCGCCGAAATCGGCGTGCCCCGGTGTATCGACGATGTTGATCCGATACCCGTTCCACTGAAAAGCTGCGTTCTTCGCGCGAATCGTGATTCCTTTTTCGCGCTCGAGATCCATCGAATCCATCACGCGCTCTTCAATCGTCTGATTGGAGCGAAACGTGCCCGATTGGCGCAAAAGTTGATCGACCAGCGTCGTCTTGCCGTGGTCAACGTGCGCAATGATGGCGATATTACGAATCTTATCCATTGAGGGGGAGTCTCTCCCGAGCAGAAGAGCCGCGAAGCATACGAAGGAAGCCAGTTGAGTCAACCTCTGCTTGGGATTCCACCTTCTGCGAAACGAAGGCATCCGGCGTTTTCCGGGCGATAGCGAGCACAAAAACGTCGAACATCGAAGCGTGGAGGATTCGTTGATGCGAGCGCGGCAGATCATTCAACGCCCCAGCAATCAAAAGCGATTCTGGACGTGAAAAAAATTCAATCCAACGCCTGAGCGTCCAGCGATACACTACTAGATATGGGGGGGGGTAGAAATTCAGAGCAGATCGAAGAAATGCTTGAAGTCATGCTCTGTCTGCCGAGAAGCGCATGGGGATTGGTTCTTGAAGAAATGGCGAAGAGGATCGGCACGGACGGCCTTCAAAAGATAATTGTTCGCGCGTGTGACGAATCCGGTTGGCATGTGCCGAAGGGTTCAAACGCGCTGTTTAATCGAAAAAAGAAGCGCAAGCACAGCGGTGATAAACGCGCCTCGGTTCATCAGCCGTAGCAGGATTCTGCGGTTGCCGTTCACAGCGCAAACTCATGAAATTATTCTGAAGGTCGTGAACATCTGTGGCCGTGTTCTGATCGACCCATTTTTTTGACCCAAAGCACACCCCATTTTCATAGGTAAAATGAGCGGGTGAAGGGAATCGAACCCTCGTGTGCAGCTTGGGAAGCTGCCGTTCTGCCATTGAACTACACCCGCGGATGAAGAACTGAATGGTGATCGGTGATTAGTGAATAGTCAAACCTAAGCAGGTCGCCCGATTGCCGGTTCTTTAAACGCCAGCAGGTTCTCGCATTGGGCGAGTAATCGCAGGCGGAAGATCTTTTCCGTTGGCGATCAGTTGTTTAATCTCCTCAGCGACCAAATCGCGAAGCTCGCAGTAGGTCTGTTCCTCGTCATCGCCGTCTTTTCCACTTAGAATTACTGAACCCCGAAAGCGGGGATGTCGAAATTTTCGATGCGATCCTCTCCCGCCAGGCACGGGTTGAAATCCGGCTGTTTGCAGATAGGCGATCAACCCCGAACGCTTTCGGGGTCAACTGGCGGATTTTACGGCCATGATCGAAGAGATAGCAGAGCGCAGACGAAGGCGCATACGCCCTAAGCGATCACTGCCACCAAATCACGTCGTCAGAGTTAGTAAAGACGCCGTTACATGGGAACTTCCGGCCTCCTTGAATTAGCTGATCGAATCGCCTCTTCAGCGTGAGACGGTCACGAGCGTTGCGACGCTGTGGCCGCAACGCGAATATCACGACGAGTGTTCGTATTTCTAATTAATCGACGATGAAGCCTTCTCGCTCTGCTGCTTGCTTAAGGCGCGCGTCTTCGGTCAGGAAGTTCACCGAATGCGCTTCGAAATTGCTGGCAACCAAACCAGCGCCTAATTGAAGCGCGTCGCCAGCGCGAAGCGGATGAGTCTTGAGCAGCCGAACGGCCGTGCGATGCAAGCTCTCGCTGGCGTGAATCTCCTGCCAACCCGCGCGCATCATTTCCAGCCGACGATAACTTTCTGCCACGATCTCTGGCCTTGCGCCTTCGCGTTGTCGGCGCGCGATCGCTGAAACACACTCCAGCGATGTCCCCCACCAGGTAACAATCCGCTCATTTTCAAATCGGCGATAACGCGCGGCAGCTGGCTCGCCCACCAGCAGCGCAATGATGGGCGAAGCGTCCCAGTAAATTACCATCGCGCTTCGCGTCTTTCTTCCAAAACCGCCTCAACGAGACTTTTCTTAAACTTCAAGCGCGGCAGTTTAAAAAAATCCCTTGGCAACTTGCCGGTGCCGCGTTTGAGCAAACCGCGCCGCTCCAATTCGGCCATCCTGGCGTCATCGCCTTCCCGGCTCCCTGGCGGCAACGGTTCGAGTCGCGCCACCGGAACGTTCCGGTCGAGAATCAGGACCGACTCGCCGTGTCGCACTTTTTTAATCAGTTTACTGAGGTTAGTCTTTGCCTCCGTGATGCTCGCTGTCGTCATCAAACCAGAATGATCTGATTAGAAAGACCTGTCAAGTCTTTCAGCGTCGCGCCTCGAGGCGATTCACTCAGGCAAGTTTTTTTAATCAATCGCTTTGATCTCGGCCATTGAACTGCACCCGCGGATGGAAGATGTGAATTGTGATTGGTGATTAGCGAAAGTCAAAAGCTAAAGGATGCCGCAAAGCACGGCAAACAAAGCCGCGAAATCCCGCGTCGGGGATTCCTTCGGCGTTCCTCGGTTTTCGGAATCAAGCCAACAAACAATGATGCCCGTCATCCGCTTGTTTAGACGCCAGCGGGTTCTCGCATCGGGCGGGTAATTGGTAGCGGGAGTTCTTTTCCTTCAGCAATGAGTTGTTGAATCTCTTCCATCACTAATTGGCGAAGTTCGCGATAGGTTTGTTCCTCGTCATCACCCTGACACACTCCGCCCCACGGAAATAGATCCGGGCCATATCCAACGTAAGCTTTGTCCTCCTCGCTCCAGCGCGCGAATTTCAAATATCGATCTTCGGTTTTCATCTGCTCGCCTCGCGAACCGAATTGCCACCTGAATCTCTTGGTGAGGAAGCGCGTCATCGCCATCTTTTCCACTTGGAATGATAGAGCCCCGAAGATTCGGATGTCGAAATTTTCGAAGGGGTCCTTTTCCGCCGGCGTGAGTTGAAATCCGGTTGCTCGCAGATCAGTGATCAACCCCGAACGCTTTCGGGTCAACTGGCGGATTTTGCGCGCCGTCTCTAACGTGAAGCGCAGATACATGTGCGGCCGCGCTGCAATCACTGCCACGAAACCACGTCGTCAGACGCGCTGAAATTCGTGCCTTGTGCGCCGTCCGCCCCCAACGACCATGCGATTACTCCATTGCTGAGCGTTCCTGCTCCCGCACCGGTATCGGCGGTGTAAGGATTGGTAACTTGATTGTTATAATCGCCGTCGATTCGAACGAGGTAGTTGCTGCCCCACGGATCGAAATATTGCCCATGTTACCTGCCGGCAGTCTGTTCCGATGCCGGATCGCGGAGCTCGCGGCGTTCTTTACATCAGGCGGAGAAATGAAAACGATTTGGCGTGTATTGATGGTCGCAGCCGCTGGACATGATCCTGCCAGGCCGACTGCGCATCCGCGAAGCTCAGTAAAGAGCGTCTCGTTATTGGTCGACGTCTCCACCAGGTCCGTAGGTGTAATCTGGTCGTTGTACCGGCTAGGAAGCGGATACTTTCCGTAGTCCGTATAGAACGCATTCACTGCGTTGACGATTTGGGTGAGATCGTTTTTTGCCTGCGTTTGTCTGGCCTGGTTTTGAACTGCTTTAAAAGCGGGGAAGAGCAGGCCGACCAAAATCGCGATGATCGCGATGACGACCAGCAGCTCGATGAGAGTGAACGCTGCGGGGGGATTTCTTCGCATAGCGCCGGGATTATGACGCTTATGCTGACTTTGCACAAACTTTTAGTTGGGCGGGTCGGCGGTTGACTCGGTGTCATTCTGATCCCGCAAACGCGGGAGAAGAATCTCGAATCAAGTTTGGTATTCTCGCAAACTGAAATCCAACCAGAGATGTTTCGCTTCGCTGCTAATGAACACGGCTGCGAACTCCATGCATTTCAAGTCTTGTTTCTCTTTATGGATAAAGCTCGTGACCGGTCGTTTGGAGTTCCGCCTTTAGGCGGCTTCGCTTGCAAACTGTCACGCGCACGCCCGAGCCGGCTAAAGCCGGAACTCCGAACAGTGTTCATCCCCGCACCAAAAAATCACTCTCGTGTTTGGGAAACCTCAACATGACAAACAGGAAACCGATTAACCCTCAAAGGCGAGCGGATGTGGGCGCAACTCTTTTCACGAAACATGGAGATCAGAGCTGTTGCGAATCACTGCTTTACAAACGTGTCCCCGTTTATGGAGCATTTGCGCGGGAAAACTTCCTGATCCAACCACGCGAATTTCAACGTGCGCGCCATCCCACCCGCAAGCGGGACGATGACGACATCCAGGATTTCCCTGCACGAATCGGAAGGCGCCCAAATGAATGCCGTGCGCGTTGACGACGGCCGCGAGTAACTCGATCCAAATGGCGATGTGTAACCTTCGTAGGTTTCCAGTTTGTATTCGCACATAAGATCATCCGAAAAATCCCAGGTTTCGGTGACCGATTTGAGCCATGCAGCCGCCATCCCTTCCTGAGACATCTTTATCCATTTTCCAAGCACCTTGATCGCAGCGGAGCCGACCCAGTCGGCCGATCCCTCGGCATTTCGCGTCAACACTGTGGAAGCGTAAAGCGAGGCGTCGTTTTTGGTGAGTTCGAGATCTCGTTCGAGAAAATCGACAAAAACTTCCCGGCGCCACTCAGGCTTGAGCAGGTTTTTCTGGTACAGCTCCTGCAAAACACTGCGCAAAGCCGAGAGATCATTGAAATTCTTCACAGCTTCACTTCAGTTGCACCGCTGCGATGGTACCTGCTCGGGGCGGCGTCGCCAGGGCGTTCATCGTTTTATCCTTCCAGAGTTCTCATCGACGGCAACGATGAGCAATCAGCATTGAATCCAGTCGAATCGGAGCAGCGCAAAATGGCGGAATTAGCGCTCCAAGAAACATGAGCCGAAAATTGCGGAGATCGATTTTAGCCGATCGCTTTTTTTGGGGACATCCGAGCGACGATGGCGGTTATTCCATGATTGGGCTCAAGAAACCGCACCCAGGGGGATGCGAGGCAATCGAGTGGAGCACTGCGCTGATGAAGCTTCTCATTAACACACCGCTTCAGCGGCGAATATCGAACCCAACCCTCACCGGCGCTTTCGCGTCCGCCTCTCCCTGGCGAGGGAGAGGATTGAGGTGAGGGTCGGCTGGGCATCGAATAGGAACCAGGTTACCAAACCGCTGCAGCACTTTGGGGTGGAAACAGCTAAGTCAATACGACTGAGTTGTAGCGCCTGCGCCCGGCTGAAGCACGCGTTAATGACAGCGCTAATTGCGTGACGTATAAAAACAGAAAATGCTAGAACGGAATTACGGGCGCAGATCATGAATAAATCCGACAAAATCTTCGTCGCCGGCCACCGCGGCATGGTCGGCAGCGCGTTCGTTCGTCGGCTCGAAACAGAACGATTCAATTTACTGAAGCGCGATCGCTCGCAGCTCGACCTTACTGACGAATCTGCTGTCGCGAAATTCTTCGCAGAGAAAACCCCGGACATTGTTATTCTCGCGGCGGCCAAGGTCGGCGGGATAAAGGCAAACAACGATTACCCGGTCGAGTTTCTTCTCGAGAATTTGCGCATTCAGAACAACGTCATTCACTCGGCTTACCAAACCGGCGTGCAGAAACTGTTGTTTCTGGGAAGCTCCTGCATTTACCCGAAGTTGGCGCCACAACCGATTTCAGAAAGCGCGCTACTGAGCGGGCCTCTTGAACCGACCAATGAGGCGTATGCGATCGCCAAGATTGCCGGGATCAAGCTTTGCCAGGCATATGCGGGGGAGTATGGCAGAAACTTCATCTCGGTAATGCCAACGAATCTTTACGGGCCTAACGACAATTTTGATCTCGAGACCTCACACGTTTTGGCTGCGCTTCTGCGTAAGGCGCACGAAGCAAAAATCCGGAACGAAAAGAAGTTAAGCGTGTGGGGAACCGGAAAACCGCGACGCGAATTTCTGCATGTGGACGATCTCGCCTCCGCCTGTCTGCTCCTGCTGGAAAAGTATGACTCACCGGAAATCATCAACGTCGGCTGCGGCGAAGACCTCAGCATTCGCGAGCTGGCCGAGTTGATCTGCGAGGTGGTCGGTTTCGAAGGCGAACTCGTATGGGACGCTACCAAACCGGACGGCACCCCGCGAAAGCTGCTCGATGTGAGTAAAATTCGCGCATTAGGCTGGGGGCCGACTATCCCGCTGCGAAAAGGGATCGCGCAAACTTACGAATGGTTTATCGCGAATTGTGCGAAGTAGGAACGCTGCGTACTCAGGGAGCGATGGCTTGGGCAGCCGTCGAATTCAAGCATGACGGCTAGGAAGCCGTCACTCCTTGTAAAAGGCTTCAGGCGTTGACCCGTGATCGCTTTCGGGGTTGACTGCGATGGGGACCACCGATGAAAAAGCTGCGCATTGGCGTTGTTGGCGTTGGGCACATAGGAAGTAATCATGCACGACTCTACGCGGAAATTCCGTCCGCTGAGTTTACGGCGGTGTATGATGTGGAAGCGTTCAGGAACCGGACGATTGCGAGCAGATTCGGTCCTGCGGCCGCGACGTCGCTGGACGACTTCATGGGAAAAGTTGACGCCGCTTCTGTGGCAACACCGACGAACACTCACTACGAGGTTGCGCGCGCTCTCCTTGCCAAAGGCAAACACGTGCTGATCGAAAAGCCGATCACCGACAATACTGCGCATGCTACCGAGCTCGTGGAACTGGCCACGCGTAACGGTGTCATCCTGCAAGTAGGCCATGTCGAACGGTTCAACCCTGTGTTGGGCGCAGTGGAAAAACATCTGACGCATCCGCGGTTCATTGAAGCGCATCGGCTCGCGCCGTACACGGAGCGCAGCACCGATATTGGTGTCGTTCTCGACTTAATGATTCACGACCTTGAAGTCATTCTTCATTTTGTGCGTTCGCCACTCTGGAGTATCGACGCGGTCGGTGTGCCTGTTCTTAGCCAAAGCGAAGATATCGCCAACGCCCGGCTTCATTTCGAAGACGGTTGCGTGGCGAATGTTACCGCCAGCCGCATTAGTCCCGAGCGGATGCGTAAAATCCGGATTTTTCAGGAGGACGCCTACCTGTCGCTCGACTATCAAAATCAGAGTGGCGAAATCTATCGGCGCGTTGGAAAACAGATTTGGCGTGACCGAGTCGAGATCGAACACGGCGAAGCGCTCAAACTTCAGCTGGCGTCGTTCATCGAATGCGCCACCACGGGGCGGCAACCGCGCGTCTCTGGTTCTCAAGCGACAGCGGCCTTGGAGCTGGCAGTCAAAATAACGAAGCAGATGTCGTCGAGTCCTTAATGCTGGGAGTTCTCTGCTGTTGCCACCGCACTGCGCTTAGTCATTTGCAGTATCCGGAATGGACGGGTCACAGGCCAGTGGCTACAACGAGGATGAAGCAATGACCATCTATTTCGTCGCCGGTGAGGTGAGCGCGGATAACCATGGCGCCGCACTGATGCGCGCTCTGCGTGGACTGGATCCGACCTTGAACTTCATCGGGCGCGGCGGACCGCAAATGCAGCAGGTCGCTGGCGCGTCATTCAAAAATTGGATCGGCGACGCAGCAGTTCTTGGCTTATGGGAAGTGCTCAGAAAATACGGCTATTTTCGCGAGCAATTCCGTCAGACGCTCAGCGAAATTAAGGAAAGCAAGCCGGACGCGGTCGTTCTGATCGACTATCCGGGATTCAATTTGCGTTTGGCTCGCGCGCTGCGAAGGCAACCGCACAGCTACAAGACAATCTATTACATCAGCCCGCAGGTCTGGGCATGGAACCGAGGCCGCATCAAAAGCATGGCGCATTTCATTGATCTCGTGCTCTGCATCTTTCCATTTGAGGCCGATCTCTATGCCGCATCCGGGCTTCGCGCCGTATTTGTTGGTCATCCGATGATTGAACGAATCGAGACGCAGAAGATCGATGTTCCGCGCGATCCGAATCTAATCGGGCTTTTTCCGGGAAGTCGCGCGCGTGAGGTGCGAAAAATCTTTCCGGTAATGATCGAAGCGGCGCGCTTGCTCTTGCAAGCTAAGCCTGCTTTGCGGTTTCATGTCGCGGCCGCATCCCAGGAACTCGCTGAGGAAATGCGCAGAATTCTAACCTCTCACTCTGATCCTCTCCCCTCAGTCAGGGGAGAGGGGAAACTGCAACCACCTAACGAGTTGCCTGATGGGGAACCTGCGTCGAGCGGAAAGACGGAAATGCAACTGGCGAATAGCCAATCAGCGCATGGGACGCCTCTCCCCTCGCCGAGGGGAGAGGGGAGGGTGAGGGGTGCCATGTCGCAGGATTCCGGCGTGATCGAACTCATAGTGGGCGAGACAGCAGACATCATGCAGCGCGTTTCCGTTGGAATCGTGGCGTCGGGAAGCGCCACGCTTGAGGCCGCTTTTTTTCGAATGCCGTTCGTGCTGATTTACAAAGTCGCGTGGCCCACATACATCGCGGCACGATTCGTCGTGAATGTAGATTATCTCGGCATGCCAAATTTGCTTGCGAACAAGGAGGTGGTTCCGGAATTTATCCAGCATCAGGCAAAGCCGGATAGCATCGCAAAAGCTGTGCGATCCCTAATGGAAAATTCAAAGGCGCGCGATCGGATGATCTCCGACTTTGACGCGATCATCGGCAAATTGGGTGGCAGCGGTGCCAGCGACAGGGCCGCACGAGCAATTTCCGAAGAACTCAAGGACGGGCGGTCTCCTGATCGCCACGGCGGTCTGGAGACTGCCGCTCCTTGAACCGCGCCTCATTGAGGAGTAAGACCAAGTTTCAAAATGAAACTTTGGGATATCTCACGAACGCTATCCAATGAGTTCGCCCAATGGCCGGGTGACGAACCTTTTTGTTATCGGTTGAACGCCGAGATCGAAAAAGGTGCGACTGTAAATCTCGGCGCGATTTCGATGAGCGTGCATAACGGTACGCACGCAGATGGTCGGTTCCATTTCGACACAAAAGGGGAATCGATCGACAAAGCATCTCTCGAACTTTACCTGGGTCGCGCAACCGTAGTCGATCTCTCGCAAGCGTTTTCGTCCTTGAAGGAGAAGCATCTGATTACGATCGAGGATCTCCGACAGGATGCCGAAGAAATCGCGGTGGCGTCCCGGCTTTTGGTGAAGACCGATCGATGGAGCGATTCCACAGTTTTCCCGGATCGAATTCCGGTGATCGCAGCAGATGTGCCGGCGTGGCTGCAGAAGAACGGTGTGAAACTGCTGGGAGTAGACCTGCCGTCGGTGGACGAGATTGATTCGAAATCGTTACAGAATCATCACGCGCTTGCCCATGCGGGCATAGCCATCATTGAATCGCTCGACCTCAGCAACGTCGCTTCCGGCATTTACAATTTCGCTGCGCTGCCCTTGAAAATTGCGGGAGCTGATGGCACGCCGGTACGCGCGGTTCTCTGGCGCGACTAACAACATGATTGTCATTCCGAGCGGAGTCGAGGAATCTCGTGGCATAGCCCTCTGGTAACTTCGCGGGACGTCTCGACTTCGCTCGACATGACAAAAACCCTACTCGAGGATCGTCGGACACTCTGGGTCGTTGCGACATTGATCGTGCTCTTGTTCGCGATCGCCAATTTGCCGTGGCAACTCGACGATTACGATCAGGCAAAGCAAGCGTTTACTTCATTCGAAATGGTCAAGGAAGGCCATTGGCTCTATCAGCACACACCGCACGAGCGGGTGGCGACAAAGCCGCCCTTGGTGGGTTGGATTTCAGCCGCGCTCTTTGAAGTAACCCGCTCATGGGAGATCGCGTGGCGATTGCCATCGATTTTGGCCGCTCTCGCGCTGGCGCTTATTCTGTTTCGCGCCGCCGATCGTGCGTACGGATCAGCCGCCGCTTTGATAGCGCTCGCCGCCTTCGGGTTCAATCTGCTGACTCCGCGACTGGCTAGCCTCGTGCGCACAGATATGCCGTTGGCGCTCGTGATTTTTGTGATCGGTCTCTTGATATGGCGAAAAATCCGGGCCGGAACAGAATGGAAACTGCGCGAGCAAGTTTACGTCTTTCTTCTTCTCACGGCAGCCATGTTGATCAAAGGCCCGATTGTCTACGCGTTTCTGCTGCCAGGCATCGTGCTATTTCAATGCCGCAATGGTAGGGCGCGACCGCCGGGCGCGCCGAAAGCGAATTCAGCCAGCGCGTGGCCGGGCTGGTGGCCATGGGTCGCCTCGCTCGCAATTTTTCTGGTCTGGGTGATCGGTGGCATTCGATTTCAGCCGGGGTTTTACGAAGAGGTTGTCATGCGGGAATTCCTGGGCCGCTTCGGCGAAACAATTCATCGGCCGCAGCCGCTCTTTTTTTATTTCCCGCATCTCCTGCACAAGTTTGCTCCCTGGAGCGTGCTAATGATTGCGGTCGCGATTTTCGATCTTCGCTTACGAGACTGGCGATTCCGCTCGGCATTTCGCGAGATGTCGCCTGAAATTTTCTGGCTGCTTTGCTGGAGCATTGGCGGCCTGATTGTGATGTCGCTGATTCCATCGAAGCGCGTAGATAGGATTTTTCCGATTGTTCCGCCGCTCTGTTTACTGCTGGCGACGCAAATCGCGACTCGCAATTCCTGTAGCGACGGCTCTGTGAGCCGTTCGACGAAGAGTGTTGGATCAGAACAGACCGCCAGCAGGGCGGTTGGTACGGAAGACCGACCGACGCGCATGTACAGATGGAGCGCCGCTGCGTTGCTGTTGGCGACCCTTTTCACCAGCGGCTATACGATTGCGAAAGTGGTCTGGGGTTATCGCGATCATCGCGACGCGCTGGTTGTTTTTGGAAAAAACGTCCGGCATGAAGCAGAAGCCCGTCACTGGCATTACGAAGTCGTTTCTGCAAAAGACGAAGGCCTGCTGCTTTACCTGCGCAAAACCGACTTCATTCACTCAGACCACGCCGTGGCGGAATGGAACAACGGAAATCTCGACGCAGTGATTGCATCAACAGAGAAAGCGCCAGGTCTTATGTCGCGGCTTCGAGGCGCTACTCTTTCTCGCGTGAAATCGAAGGGAAAAACAGAGCACGACACGAGCTACCTGTTGATTACGCGCTAGTTATCTGGTCAGGCCGCGACCGCGGAGCGCACCCAAGGGGACCATTACTACAAAGCTGTCAGCCCGAGCTGCACTTGGTGTCCCACTAAATCAAGGCGCCGGGTGTTCAGTCCTTCGTCTCACGTCCGGCGAATGAACGTCGGGCCGTCCCTTGCGGCGATGGCCTGCCATTGCAGGATGTTTGGCGAAAGTTGATCCCCGCTTCATGTGCCCCACCCACGAACTGACAATTGAGGGACCCGCCCCCAGGTAGACTTCTCCCCCTAGGAGTAAGTTCCTAAGGAAAGTATTGACATCTTTGGGTGCGCCTGACAAAAAAAGGCGTGAACGCAGGATTACTTGCTCCGGTGGCTGCGGTCGTCTGCGCGCTCTCCATTGCGTCGGCAAGCGGGCGGACGTTTGGAAACATCGAGGTTACCGAAGGTCCAACGCCATTCATCCGTTTCGCCCACACCCGTGTCAGGGATGTCGCCGGCTTCGAGTTCGCCCAGTTCCAGATTCAGCCAAAAAAACGGTCGGCCACGCGGCCGATCAAGGTCCAATATGCGCGATCTTATTTGGAAACGCGGGGTTATTTTGATCCCCAAAATGGCAATCTAACCGTCCCGGTCTTTGGTCTCTATGCCGGCCGCCTAAACCACGTCATAATCACCCTGGGTTTCAGCGATCGATTTCACCACAACAAAAAATTCACCGTAAACATTATGACGCCTGCCTACGACGGAGGCACGTACTCCAATCCAACCGTTGTTCAGCCGCGGTTACCAGGCACCACGCTGAGCTACGACTTTATCCTCCTGAAGAACTATGCCGATCCTAACACGCCTATCATTATCGACACTGACGGCGAAATCCGCTGGGTCGGCACGGCTGGAGTAGGAGCCCAGAACTGCATTCTCTTCGACAACGCATTTTACGTTACCTCCGGCACCTCGCTTCTTCGGTACTGAGTTCGACGGCGTGACCACACCTGTGGCCAACTACAGCGGGATTGGTGTCACCGGTTTCCATCACAATATTGACCCGGGCCGGGAGGGAATGATCCTCGACGTCAATACTGTCAATCAAACTGAGAGCGTCAATCTGGAGGTGGACGCCGCCGGCAACCTGCTCCGGAGCTGGAACCTGGCGGACATCATCAGCGCGGCGATGATTGCCGGTGGGGACGATCCAAGCCAATTCGTGTATCCCGCGCCCACCGATTGGTTTCATAACAACGCCACCGCCTACCGCAGCTCTGATAACTCACTGCTCGTTTCCAGCCGGGAAAACTTTGTTATCGCGATTGATTACGATTCTGGGATCATTAGGTGGATTCTGGGCGATCCGACAAAGCACTGGCATGAGTTCCAGTCACTGCGCCAATTCTCCCTTACGCTGGCCCCGGGCACATTGCCGCCGATCGGTCAGCATGCTGTGTCCATGCCAGGCGATCAACTGCTCCTCTTCGATGACGGAGCCGGCAGCAATTTTCAGCAACCGCCGGGAGAAACACGCAACTACAGTGCACCTCGCAAATATCAGATCGATCTCAGTGCTTTTGAGGCGACTGAGACATGGCATTATTACCCGGATCCGAGTGTCTACAGCCCGTTCTGCAGTAGCGTTTATGAAGATGCGCCGGATAACTACCTCATCGATTACACGCTCGCCGGCCCCTATGTCTATACCGGTCTCCTAGGTCTCGATGCCCTGGGTAATGTAGCTTTCAACTACCATTACGACGAAGAGGCTTTTTGTGGAACGGCTTGGAACGCGATTCAGATCCATTGGGAAGACTTGAATCTGGAATAACGGACTCGTCAGGTGAGAGCCGCCACAAAGCCCTTCGATGCGACTTGCCGGAAAAGGCGAGCATGTTTCGCTTAGACATTTGACTTCCCTTCGCCTCCCTTCGTAATACTCCGGTTGATCCCTTTTTTCGGTGCGGCAGATTTTCGAAGGCATCCAGCTACTAGTCGCCCTGTTGAAGCCAAACGTAGCGCTTGCCGTTCCAATAGATCAGGGCGCTGGCTGCCTCGCTTTTGCTTACGAGAAGCGCGTCGCCGCGAAGAGTTGTGACGCCTGTTTCACCTGCGCCATGGCGAGCACGCTCTTTGGAATAGACTTCCCAGCTGTCCATCCACTCGAAGTCGTCGCCACCATTACCGATTGCGATGCCGGCGCCGAGGATTGTCACCTTGTCCGTCGCGCCACTAACGATCGCAATCCCAATCTTCCCGGACGACCGTTGCTTTATCAAAGCGGCCACGTCAATCTTGCCGTCGCCGTTGAAGTCTCCCTCCAGATAGGCTGGATTGATGTTGGCAGATAGCTCATACTTTTTTCCGAGCGAACCTTTCGTTAGGGCTCGTTGGACTGCTTCTGGTGTGTCTCGAGTCGATTTCGGCGGCGGCGATGATCGTGGATCAGATTTTGTAATCGTTTTCGTCCTCAAGTCGATTTCATAGGTAGTTCCATTTTCGGATGTAGCCATGAGTCGGCCATCCCGAACGTTTAATGCTTTGATGAATACCCACTGAACGTCTTCCTCCAGGTTCGGATCGATACGGTTAGTAAAGAGCGTTAATTCCCACAGCTTCTTGTTGGTCGTGTTGTCAAATGCTTCGATGTATCCGCGACGACCATCGTCGTTCGGTGCGATGTAACGGATTCCTTCGTAAGTTGCGGGTTCGACCTGCAATGGTGCGATACGCTTGGCGGAAACAAAATGTGGAAGTGGCAGTGCGAACAAAAGTATCGCGACCAAATCGAAGATGATTTCGAAGCCGTCTGGCAGCGGTCGTCGACACATTGGAACCGGGTAGGCTGTGCATCTGATGTGGTCGTTAGGGATGAGCTCTCACCAGGTGTCCCGAGAACGGTATTACGACATGTTCGTCGAAAGTCACGTTTCTCAATGGCGACTCCATGTCTTTGATGATGGCTGCCACAATTGCTTTTCGGGCTGGGGGCTCGAGATGCTGCATCGAAGGAATCGAAGCGGTATCCACCTCGATTTCACCAGCAATAAACTGATCGGGATTTGGAAAACGTGCTGTTATGGAAAAGGGCGTAATATCTACCTGTCGAAATCCCGCCGCCAGTGCCAGTCCGCGCAGGTCGTCTGTATTACCAAGCGAGAAGATGTCCTGGAGAGCTGATATTCCGGCGCGTCGTTGAATGACCCGGTGCAGCGTCTGGTAAAACGGGTGGCGGTCAAGCCCTTGCCAAACAGTGATTAAAACGCGACCGTTTTTAGTTACGACCCGGCGCATTTCTGTTAGAGCCGCCGCCTTATCGGCAAAGAACATCAACGCGAACTGGCATAGAACCAGATCAAACATCCGATCGTCGAAAGGAAGCTGTTCCGCATTCCCTTTGCGCCATTCAATTGTTAGCCCTTCGCGGTCTGCAGCCGCGCTCGCCACTGAGAGCATGTTTGGACTAAGATCAACGCCCGTGATTTTGTTAGGCTTTCTTAAACGCGCAACCTCGCGAGCAACAATTCCGGTGCCGCATCCTACGTCCAGAACGCGCTCACCTGATTTCGGATCGGCCGCTTGAACAAGAATTCCAGCGCACGGGCCGAAGAGCGTCGGAACCATGTAGCTTTCATAGCTCTCTGCTGGATTAGCCATTTGATCCCATCAATCGCCTACTGGTTAGTAAAACAGCAGTCACTGCCTGTCTTTTCTTATGGCGGAGCGATAAGGTCTCAATATTGGAATCAGCGGGCATGCGCTCGCCAGGCCGCAGCGTACTGACTACGCCGGGTGTAAAAGTACGCCGCGATGCACCAGTCGTAAGTCGCGCAAAAGGCGCCGTATGCCAACGGGATTTCAGTGGTTTGCTGACCTCCGAACAGGTCGCCCCCGCCGTGAGCATGAATCTCATGGAGCACGTCCCAAACGCCATGCAGAACATATCCGATGATGAGAACAGAAGGCACTCGAACACCCACGAGCCCAAACACCGCGAACACTATCACCGCTGCGATTTCAAGCTGCCACGCCTCTTGATTCCCAAAGTATCCGGTGAACGCCAGATAAAATCCCGCGATTACAATCAGGAACAGGCCAAAAAAGATCTGTTCTGCTCTTACTGAGAACAGTTTCTGCGAGATGAAGATCGATCCTGCCGCAGCCAGAAATCCGACTGTAACATAGAGGATGATGATTACTGATAGCGCCATGGTTTAAACGAGGTTGAAGAGTTGAAAAATTAAGAGGAATTCGACAATGTAGCCGGTCAACCGGGGTCAACGCCCCCGGCTACAGGAGCAACTTTCATTCTTCGCTGAAACCGCATCTGGCGAGCAGGAAATAGCCGGGACAAAAACCTGTAAAAGCGCTTTGGATCATCAGCGCGCCGATGATTCCGGGTAGCCAAAACCAGCTGGAATTGGCGTAAAAGCCAAGCGCGACACCGATTGTAATCACTAAACCTACAATGCCATCATGGATTTTGCGTGTGCTTTTCATTGTTTCACTCCTATCGAATGACGAACCAAGCTACGTTTTTTGCGCCGTGCGATGAAAATGTAAAGCCCGATTTGGCTTCACCTCCTGCTTAGGGGTAATGGGTGGGACTTTCCGAGATTATTGCGATTAAAAGGAGCACAATTCCGACGAGCGCGGCATTCCAGCAAAGCACGGAACGGAGCAAACTGTATCCGGCGGCGGCGGCGAGGAGATAGCCTACGCGACCCCAGAAATACAGATGCGCACCGACGATCGTGAGAGAACTGTGATGATTGGTAACGCGCGCCAGTAAGACTGCTGCGGCAAAGAACGGGAATGTCTCGAGAAAATTTGTAGTCGCCTGGTCGACGCGGTTCGCCAGACCGCGAAGCGGTGGGACATCCTCCTCGCGATTGCCCGCCGTCCAGCGGTAGCCGCGCTGCCAGCTGATAAGGTGTGAGCTGGCGATCAGATGCAGGATGCCCAGCACAATACTAGCAACAAGGAGCCAGAGTTCGATTGTCATTCGCAATTAACTTACGTCAGTGCGGGCTACATCAGCGAGATACCGCGACATGTGGCATTCAGTGATCTGTTGCCGAGCCCATGTGAAAACCGATGCCAGCTCAGTCGCGCTTCAACGAAGTTAGAGGCGGTAAAGATAATAAACTGCCGGCACTGCGAGAAAAATGGTATTCACGCCGTCTCGGCCTCAGCCTTGCTCGAATGCCGTAAGTCGAGCGGAACTAAGATAGATGCCAACTGTACAGGAGTCATGGCAGCTAACAGTAACAGAACGACCTTGCAATCTTCATCGATTCGCGAGACCGAGTTCGAGCCACTCTGGCGCGAAGGAGATTTGCTTTCACTTCAGCCACATAATTCAGCCTTCACAAATCCGCTAGTGGTCAACATCTCCAAGCGAGGTCATATTGTTTCATAAGGCTCGCAGGGCGTCGGAATGAAAGGTTTGCTTCGCCTGATCAGCGTCTCTCAAGCAGTCGCGATGCGAAAAGAGATCACCAGTGTGTAATATCCGAATTGAGTCCGAATCGAGAAGCCGAAAAAGGCTTGGGACGGAATACATGCAGCCGCTACAGTTGCGGCCATGATTCATAAAGTAATAATCATGCCGATTTTGATCGGGACCTTGCTTTTTGCTCTCCCCGCGCGCGGCCAGGCGAACATTGAACAAATCGTCGCGCAAAAGGTGCAACCAATCTTGCCGAAGAACGGCGAAGGCGGAGGCGTGGCGGTGGCAGTCCGCGCGAATGGAAGGACTCAGTTTTTTAATTACGGCTTTGCTAATGACGCGCGAAACGAACGAGTAACGGCCGACTCAATTTTCAATTTAGCTTCCGTCGGCAAACTGTTCGCGACCACGCTGCTCGCGGAAGCCGTGAAGCGCGGCGAGCTTACCCTGGACGATCCTGTAGCCAAATACGTGACCGAGTTGCAGCGGGGCGGGGACATCCGGCGCGTAACACTGGGAGAGCTTGCCAGTCATACGTCTGGATTGCCTGGGACCCCGCATGAGCGTGGCCATCGGGGCAAATACACATGGCCCGATTTTGTTCGCTTCCTCAATTCGTGGAAGGCGGGTCCGGGGCATGAGCCAGGGAAACAGTATCTCTATTCAGATGCAGCGATGGTTCTGTTGCGCGTAGCGCTCGAACGCCGCTTCAACACGCGATTCGCGGCTTTGATGCGGGAACGGATCACCGGTCCGCTCGGAATGAAGTCGACTGCGCTGCCGTTGCCGCGTGACCTGATTGGTCGCGCCGTGCAGGGCTACGGCCCGGCGGGGCGCCCGGTCGGCCGCCCGGGCGAGGAAAGTGAGGGAACTTTCAAGTGGCCCGGCACCGGCCAGATTTATTCATCGTCACGCGACATGGCCACGTTTCTCGCCGCTAACATGGGCGAACTTGCCAATCATGGTCCGATGGAAAATGCGATGGGTCTAGCGCAGCAGCCTGTGTTCACGGTAAATCCGCACTTCAAACAAGCTCTTGCCTGGCAGGACATGACCTCGGGCAACCTCCTTATCGTCGACAAGAACGGCGGGATAAACACCACTTCGACCTATATCGGGTTCGCGCCACAACGGAAGCTAGGCGTTGTTATTCTGGTAAACCGCGGCAAACAACACGCGACCTCAATCGGCCGGCAAATCCTGCATGCGCTGGCGCAGGAGAGGTCCGAGCCATCGAGCGACGGTGCTGAGCCGGATTAGGACGTCGACTGACGTATCACCGGCCCACGAAAGCGCTCTCAGCAACAAGAAACGCTACGACCCTACTGGAGTGTTTCGTTGCCATCACAGCGTCGGTAGCGAGTTGTTTTCTTGAGACGAAACCCGTTGCTGAACCCACTGGCGATGTTAATCGCGCTTTTCAGGGCTAATCGTTCAATCCCTTTCCACTGCGAATTTGCTGCAGGCACTTCTCAATCCTTGCCTCGCGCGTCTTGGATTGTTTGGGTCGAGAAAAATAAAAGAGGTACGCTCTTTGCCGTCCTGGCGTCAGTGCATCAAAGGCGGTTTTCAAGGCGGGAATTTCATCCAGCTTATTTTGAAATTCTTCGGGAGCTTTGAATTCAGAAGTCTTTTTATAATTCACTTTCAGACCAGCTTTTTCCACCTCCACGGCTTCTTTGATACAGGCTTTCAAGATCGGTTCCATCTTCACTATTTCCCGAACATTGGTGAACCGGATCTGGCGCGCCGCCTGCACATTTTCGGTTTGTTGAATTAGAATACCCTTGGGATCTTTTAACAGGACACCTTTGAAAAACAGATACGCACAGTATTCTTTAAATCCGTGTATTAAGACGATGTTACTTCTTTCAAAGGTGTAACAAGGCCAGCCCCACTTCAATTCTTCGGTCAGCCCACAGTCCAGGGCGATCCTCCTCAATTTCTTCATTTCCTCCCGCCACTTTTTGGCTCTCTTTAAAGCTTTATCAATTTTTGGATTCATGTTGTTGATTGATCGACCGGGCCAGTTACGACTGGCGTTCGCAAAAATCAAAGCCTGGCATATACACAGGTTGTGTTCCGTCCGCTTGAGAATAAACGCTCATGAGTAAGTTAGCCACTGATCGCGAATTTTGCTTTTTGGACAGGCGCGGTTTGCACTGCCAGTTCACCAAACTGTTTTATTTATCACCGTTGGCTGAACGGCAAACTCGTATTTATCTAAATCGCCGCTTTCGGAGCGTTTAAACTTTTACTATAGAACCCGGACCGATCGAAACAGCAAACGCGTCGCTTCCCGGCAGCGAGCATGGCGCAAGCATTCTCCATCCGACGCGCGCGAGTCTCTGGCCGTTTTGCGGAAGTGATCCAGAGGATCCAATCTCTGCGTGCGCCGGGGGTAATCTTCGACCACAAAGCTCGCGCCTTCGGGGCAGTCGCGAGAGCTTTCCGCAGATCTGTCGGCACTTTCGGTTCCGGCTCCTCAGCTGCCGGCGCGATTTCCAGACTAACGATATCACCTGCATCTGCTCCGGCAGCTTCGCGTAGCTTCCTGTCGACTCTAAGCCAGTGGCCTTTTTGGCCGTCTGGCTGGAGCACGGCTTGAAAGCGGAAGCCATTCATGCTGCCTTCGACCGCCGCCATGCCCCGTGAGGGAAGCTTCGCACTGGCGTCTTTTGGTAAGGTAAGAAAGTGCCAGGAGGCCGCCTTCGCGGCTTGCACCGGTCGCAAGAGTTTCGCAGTGAACCGGATCTTCGAAGCATTTTTGCACATTTTACTGGTAGCACTGATAGGAACAATATCGGATTGAACTGCCTATGAGTAAAAATCTGTAATTAATTGCAGATAAAATCTACATAATCCCGGTTGTGGCTTTTACACGATTCGCGACCGCCGCAACATTTAAGAAGGAGTTGGGCAGATAGCGAGCTCGGGTCGGCTTCCTCTTTCATAATTTTTCTGTCAACTTTTTCTATCTTGCCGTGGCGCACTTCTCAGAAGGCACTGCCAAAGGTTCGACTATCGGCTGCAGTGCCTTGAGCACTGCGATGAAGGCTTCCCCGGTTCCGCCATCGCCGTTGGCCATGAGCGTCCACACTGCACCTGTACAAGGATAATATTGTACGTTGGCCGAATAGCCGGCTTCGGAGCCTGCATGACCTAACGAGATCACTCGACCGCCGGGACGCTCACGTTGGATCGCGATACCAAGCTCTTCCTCGATGCGCGCCTTGCGAAGGGCCGGTGTGAGGCCGAAGCCTTCTCCCAGCGCAATGCCCCACTGATGCAAGTCGGACAGGGTCGACGCGAGCGCACCGGCTGCAAAAGAAAACTGAGGCCACCCTGACGTATCAGTGTGCTTAGGCAGGTTCCGGCAGAAATCGGTATAACCGTGGCAGAATGGTGGATCGAGTTTTCCGTCGGTATCGAGCTTTGTCCGGCGAAGTTCGAGCGGCTTAAGGAGGCGTTTATTGAGAAGCGCATCGAAACTTTCGCCGGTAATTTTTTCCAAAATCCGGCCTAGAACGATTGTGTTCAAGCTCGAGTAGAGAAAACCTTTTCCGGGTCGAAACTGTGCACGCGGCAATTTTATCCCCATGGCAATGAGTTCATCCGGGGTGACGAATCGCGTTGGGTCGGTGCAGTGCAGGTCCAATTGCAGCATACTAATATCTGGAAAACCACTCGAATGGTTCAGGAGCATCTTGATGGTAATTGCTGAAGCTTCGGGAATTTGTGGATACCATCGCTCGATTGTGTCCTCCAGTCGTAGCTTATGTTCTCCGACTAACTGCAGCGCGATTGTCACGGCAAACGACTTCGTGATGCTGCCGATTGGCGCCTGCAAATCCGCCGTCATCGGGGCCTTAGTTTTTAAATTGGAGACCCCGCGTGATGCTATCCACTCGCCGGTGCCGGGAATCCATAGACCTGTTATAACTCCGGGCAAACCTGATTTCGCGAACCCTTCATCAAGCCCTTTTTCAAGCGCAATGCGCGAACTTTCGGCAATAGGAGGTAACCCGGTATTCTTTGCGGCGGGCGCCACCTGATGGCTTCCGTTACGAACTGCTTCCACGACCTGCCGGATTGCGGTGACCACCAGTTGGGGCTGTTCCATCTGGATGGCGTGACCACTGTTAGTGCTGCTGACGTGCTTCGCGTCAAGAACTTCGGCCAGGCGGTCCTGGGCGGTTCGCCACGCCGGCCATGTCTCCGATCCTCCGGCGCCAAAATCAAATCGCTTGTCCGAGGTGAGCACGATAACGGGCAAAGGGGGTACTTGCGGGGTGCCATGAAGCAATTCAAGCGTGCGCGAGTGATCGGGTGCTTCCAAGCCGTTAGGCTCGATGAGCTTTTTCGTGGCTTCGATGTATGTCGCCCACTGCGCGGGCGTCAGCGAGCTTTTTAGAAACTCCGAGGCCGGATCGACTAACACCAGGCCAGATACGTCATCAGGATAGATGTTCGCGAAAAGCCTGGCAATCAGACCACCCCAGGAGTGTCCGACAAGAACGAAGGGCCCCGGTTCCCCGGCTGCTGTTAGCAGGGCATGCAGGTCTGCGGCGGCCTCTTGTGCTGTGGTCGGTTGTCGTACAGGCGTGGAATCGGTTACTGTGTTATTGTTCAGGGTAGTTCCGGGGCGGTCGTAGGCACACACCCGGGTGAACTTGCTAACTTGCGGTAACACAGCTGACTCACCAGGCTTCGGCGCGCCAGTCGGATTTTTTGGATCAATCAGATCGGTCCAATCATCATGAGCGCCTCGCGTTCCCGATATGAGCACCACCGTAGGAGAACCACTGCCGTGACATTCGAGATATACCTTGCGGCCGCCACCGATGTCGACCAGGCCGGCGGCGTTTTTGCTTACCGCAGATCCGGAGGCACCCGCCTGCGCTGGTGGATTCTTTTTGCTCCGGGCCGTTATCGTTTCGCTCCGACGCCATGAGTTTGGGTCACGCACGGCGTCTACAACTTCGCGAATTGAATCTATCACCAGTTGTGGTTGCTCGTTCTGTATGTAGTGGTGACTCTTCGTGTTCGTAATGCGCTTGGCGTTGGGAAAAAGCCTTGCGAGACTGTCCTGAGCCCGCATTTGCGCCGCCCAGAGGGCGTCGGCGAAGTTTGCCGTTACTTCAGGTGGAAATCGCCCTGCCGCGACATCGTTTGCCGTGATCGGCGGCTGATCGGCGGTGAGCACGATAACCGGCATCGCGCGCACCGAAGGGGCGGCGCGCACCTGTTTGAAGCTGCGCACGTTGTCGTACTTCTCGGGCACGTCATTCAGTTTTTCGAACACCGCTTTCTGTTCAAGCGTCAGCCCGTTGTAAAGATCCTCCGAGAGTGCATCGATGAGTACGAGGCCGGATACGTCTGTGGGGTAGGTGCTGGCGTAGAGCCTGCTGATCAGACCGCCTATCGAGTGCCCGGCAAGCACAAAGGGACCCGCCTCTCTGGATGCGGTCAATAAGGCACGCAGATCTGCGACCCCGTCGGCTATCGTGACCGGCTCCGGCACGGGGTTGCTCCGGCTCGGCTCTGACGCCAACGCACCGGTTGTCCCCGGACGGTCATAGGCACAGACCCGGGTGAACCTGGCAACCTCGGGGAACACGATCGGCCCGGGTTTCTCGGGGTTCGGTGTAGTCCAGATATCGGCGCGGTTGCCCTTACCGGATATGAGCACGACCGTGGGAGAACCAGAGCCGCGGCATTCCATGTAGATCTTGCGACCGCCACCGATATCGACCAGTCCGGCGAAGTCCTCGTTTCCAGCCGCATGAGCGACTACGGGGAGGGGTGGGTTAACAAGAGCAACAAGAAGCAAGAAGACGCCAGCAGCCAGCAACACAGTGCTACTGATGGCTAAGTGGAAGCGCCTGTTATAACAAACTGACGAGGACAGCGACATGCTTCGGTTCAAGCGCCTATTCGCGCCGGAATTCATAAGTCTGGCCGTTTTCAGCGGAAAGCTGCAGCAAATTAAGCTTACCATCCTTGTCCATTTGAAACTGGGCAAATCCCTTCGTCATGTAGCCCAAATCGACGATCGGTCCAAACGAACCGGTCGGCATCAGCTTGGCGATGAAGACGGCGCCGTCCCAAGGCTCGAGCTGGAGTCTGGCACCGGTTGCCTGAAACGCCATGACCAATGCATCGCCTTGCAGCGTCACCGCCGCCTCCCCGAAGCTCGGATTGACGAATTTGCCGGCGAGCGCTGCGAGCGGTGGGAACGGCCGCGGATTGGAAGGTTTCGCAAATTGCTTGGCCTTGGTCTCGAAACTGGCCTTCGCTTCCTCTCGCTTCTTCGCTACGTGGTCGACTTTGGGATTGCCGAGAATCCGGTCCAGGATCCACATGCCGAGCGCAATTTGAAAGCCATTATCGGTTATGTTGGTAAGAATGACGACCCCGACATCTCTGTCAGGAACCAAGCCGACAAAGGAGCCGAAGCTGAGCGCGTCTCCATCGTGCCAAAGGATGTTGCCGTTCGGCGTCAGATAGACGTACCACCCCTGGGCGTAGGATGCCTGGTCGCTGGCTGCCACCATTGGTCTGCGCGTATAGGCGAGGTTCTCCGGCGAGACGATCCGGCGTCCTTCGAAGGTGCCGTTGCCCAGCTGCAACCGGATCCAGTGCGCCATATCTTCGACGTTGGTGTTGAGGTCGCCCGCCCCTTCCAGGTGATAGGGAAAGATCGGTGTGAAATGCACTTCGACCGAGCCTTCCGGTGTCCAGCGGAAGCCGTTGGCATGGTCGGGCGCCGCTTGGATGGCTTCAACCGTATAGGTCGAGTCCTTCATGCTAAGTGGATCGAGCAGTTCCTTCTGAAGGACCGCATTCCAATCCGGAGCGCCCGCGACTTTTGCCACAATGCGGCTCGCTAACAGATGCGTGATGTTGGTATAGGCAAAGGTGGTGCGGAAACTGGATACCGGTTTGACATCGCGAAGGGACCGGATGAGCGCCGCGTCGTCGAAGTCGTACATGGCGAGCATATCATTGACAAGGGGCGGGAGCCCGGAGCGCTGAGCTAGCAGGTCGAAGACGCGAAACTCGCGCGTCACCCAAGGATCTTTCAACTGGAACCCCGGATAGAGGTCGACAACACGGTCGTCCCACCGCAACTTGCCGCGATCAACCATGATGGCCTCGGTCGCAGCGAGAAACGCCTTCGTGGTCGAACCGATCTGAAAGATTGTGCGGGTATCCACCGGAAGACCACTGCTTTTGCTGCGTACGCCGAAGCCTTTGGCGTATACGAGCCTGTCGTTGGCAACGATTCCAATGGCCACGCCCGGAACGTCTAACCCCTTCATTCCGCTAACAATGTAGGTTTCAATGTCGGGAATCAGCTCCCGCACCCGATCCTCCATAGCCGTTTTAGTCTTGGATGGCTCTGCTGCCTTCGCGGTATTCGCGAGGTTGAGAGTGAGCGTGCCGACGATTGTCAGGGATAAGAAGGAGATCACCAGAACACGACGGTAAAGTTTAGGGAGGGATTTTTCGGCTCTGCGCTGCAGCGAAGCTCGTGGTTCGCCGGAAGGAACCAGCCTGGAAGGTACCGTGGGAGGGGGGAAAACAATCCGGTGTGAAACGGAGAATGAAAAATTGGTTGACGACAGAAAAGTTATCTTGAGGCCAGGGAAAACAACTGTCGAGAGATTTGATTACTCACTTCCGTTCGCTCAACCTGAAATCGCCTGGATTGAAACGAAGAATTAAAATGCCGGCTCGACTTTGCTGCGCGTGATTTTAGTCTCGTAAACGGGGTCTTGCTCCCGGCATGCCGACAGGCCGGAGTCACTGCCTCCGGCTACAACAATATGGAGGAATTTCCAAAGAAAGAATTGGAGACGCTCTGGGCGCCATGGCGGGTGGAGTACTTCGAGAAGGAACCGCGTGACCGCGACTTTCTCGAAACGGCTGCGCGGGCAAGCGATGATGGCGGCCATTTGGTAATCACGCGCCGGAAGAATTCGTTTCTGATGATGAACCGTTATCCGTACACGGTTGGACACCTCATGGCGGTGCCATATCGGAAAGTCGCGGAGCTCTCAAGCCTGGGCGAGAACGAGATTGTTGAGCTTTGGAGTTTGGTCGTGCACGGGCAAGCGCTTCTGCGCGCCGCGGTCAAGGCGCAGGGATTCAATATCGGTTTGAACCTGGGCGAATGCGCGGGGGCAGGTGTGCCGGATCATTTGCACGTTCACATCGTGCCTCGTTGGACGGGCGACACGAATTTCATGCCTATTACCGGCGGCGCGCGCGTGCTATCGGACGGACTAGACGCCTTGTACCGCAAATTGGTGGAAACCCAGGCGAAGATGGCTTCGCCACGTTAAATCGTTAAATCGTTATCGTGAATCGTTGAATCATAAATCCGATGTAACGATGTAACGATGCAACGAATCACACTCTTTGATGAACAGCTGGGTTGACGCGCCGCCGCGGAAAGGCATGGGCTGTTTCGCTCGGGGTTGCCTTATTATTTTGGCATTTGCGATCGTGCTGGCGATTGCTTGCTTTGCGGGAATGTATTGGGGACTTCATCGCCACTCCGCATTGTTCTATGGCAGTTATTGGCTGGCCAAAACCCATTCGCTCGGCGAAGCGCCAAGCCCGATTCCTAAGTTCACCGCTCCGGAGTGGCAGACCCGCGGTATTCGCGAACGCTGGCAGGATTTCGAACAAAAGACGCGGGCCGCTCAACCGGCTGAAATCGAACTGAGCGCGGATGACATCAACAGTTTGATCGTGGCGAACGACGATGTGCGCGGAAAAGTTTTTGCATCCGTTGAGGGCAATCAGCTTCGCCTACAGGCGAGCGTGCCGATTGGGGGATTCCTCGGGAGGCCGGGTTATCATTTTAACGGCGACGTCATCATCGAATTGAACGGCAGACAACCGTTTGATAACCCGCAATTCACCCGCATCACCGTAAACGGGGAACAGGCGCCCACTGATTTTTTAAATTGGAAATATCGCTCCCGGCAATTGCGAGAGTATCTGGCGGATCAGCAAAACGTCTACGAGATTGGCACGATCGAGATTCGCGATGGCAAAGTAATCCTGCATTCACGCACTGAGTAAAATTCCACACAAGCCAAAGACGGACACATGCCGAATTCGAAGCCCGGGGGGCGAAATTCCATTTCCCCTACAGGAAAATCACGGGAGTTATCACCGGTTTCGCTTGGAAGTTTATAACCACCTCGGTTTCCTGCATCGCGTATCAGCGCGGACTTCAAATTGGAACCTGGTCGACACGGTTCCATCGGAGAGTTCAGAAAAGGGGAACAACGGTTCGCCACAAACGTCCTTTTTTCTGCATCCTCGTTTGACCTGCGTTTATCTGTGGCCGAAGCAAACTAATGGTGATTTGTTTCGAAATAGCTTTTGGTCTCCGCGACCACTACGCCCCCTAATCCGAGTAGGCCGATCAAATTTGGAATTGCCATCAGGCCGTTCATCACATCGGCAAAAGTCCATACGACGTCCAGCTTTGCGACTGCGCCAAGGAATACCGCAATCACAAATACTACCCGATATGGTTTAACCGATTTTGCACCGAGCAGAAATTCCAGAGACTTTTCGCCATAATAGCTCCAGCCGAGCAAAGTCGAGTAAGCAAATAAAATTATCCCGATCGAGACAACAATTCCTCCCCAATGACCGGGCAATGCTGTTGCAAAGGCCTGTGATGTTAAAGGCGCACCGGTCAATCCTGAATCCCAGAGACCGCTCACTAGAATGGCGAACCCTGTTAGAGAGCAGATTACAATGGTGTCGATGAAAGTCTGAGTCATTGAGACGAGAGCTTGAGTCACTGGATATTTCGTGCGGGCGGCGGCTGCGGCGATGGGTGCGCTTCCCAGACCCGACTCGTTGGAAAAAACGCCTCTGGCGACGCCCATCCTGATTGTTAACATGACGGCGGCGCCGGCGAAACCACCGCTGGCAGCGGTTGGAGTAAATGCTTCCTTGAAGACATAGGCTATGACCGAAGGAATTGCGGTGATGTGAGTGACGACGACAAATAGGGCGGCGAGCCATGTAAAATACGACCATGACCGGAACCAAAACGCCGGTGACGCGCCCTATGCTCTTGATACCGCCCAATATTACCAACCCAGTGAGGACTGCGAGAGTGAGTCCAGTTATCCAGACAGGAATGCCGAATGTATTCCGAACGGCGTCTGCAACTGAGTTGGACTGCACCATGTTGCCGATGCCAAACGCAGCTATAGAGGCAAAGATTGCGAAGAGAATACCAAGCCACTTTTGATTTAAGCCTTTCCAGATGTAATACATTGGGCCGCCGCTCATCGTGCCAAATGCGTCGACTTGTCTGTATTTAACGGCGAGCACCGCTTCTGAATATTTGGTCGCCATCCCAAAGAAGCCGGTAATCCACATCCAGAATAAGGCGCCGGGACCGCCAACAGCGATTGCCGTGGCAACGCCGGCGATATTTCCGGTGCCGACGGTAGCGGCAAGCGCGGTCATTAAAGCTTGGAAATGCGAGATATCACCCGGCTCGGCGTCGTCTTCTTTTCTCTTGATGAGCCCAAGCCATAACGCATAAAAGAGCTTCCTGAACTGAAGTCCTCTGAGAAGAAACGTTAGATAAATCCCGGTGCCGACTAGCAGGACCAGCATCGGCGGTCCCCAGACAAAATTGCTTGCTCGTGTGAGAATGTCCTGCAGCAGCTGTTGCATGAAGAGGCGTTATAGGGGGTCGATGAGGGTAATCAAGCAATTAAGTTGCACGAACCGCCAGCCCCCCGCGGCTTGAGGAGTTCAAGCATCAGAGCACTTGCAGCGCGCAGGGGTGAACTCGGAAATGGGTCGCGAAGGCAACTGCTTCCTTGCTCGCGAACCGATCACTTCGGCTGCATGATTTCGCGCACAAAGACGTTGAGTTGCCCGTCGTCCTGTTTTCGTACCTCGGTGACCTCATAGGGGCGCACCTCATCCCGGTTTACGACCGCGCCCTGGGGCGGGGGAGTATACCCGCGCGGAAATTCCACAATGATGCGCGTCGATGAACCGCCGCCGAAGTGCAGCATCTTTCTTGTTAACGATGTGCGCGGACGCATTACCGCTTTGTTAGCATCGGAAAAATTCACCACGAATTGTCCTTTCAAATAAATGCGTTCGCCGGAGAGTCCATGATCTGCCACATCATTCAGATCACCGGTGCCGATGAGCCTCCCGAGCGGCATTTTGCCCGGTGGAAATGTTTTCCAACTGCCGCCGCCGGCATTTGAGGCCAGAGCGACATTGGACGAATCCGGCGGGACCGGTTGGGCAGGCAAGACCGGTACGGGTGTCGCCATCGCGACTGGCGAACTCTGTGCCACCGCCCCGGTTCCAGCGTCGGGAGCTTTAGTTGCAGGCGCAGGCGTGGCGAAAGGGAGGTTTACATCTTTCGGAGGAGCAAGCGCGGATGCCAAGGTGATCGGCGCAGTAGTTGGCCGCAGGTTTACTCTGCGCGACCGCTGCCTGCGCGGAAGCTGACGCCGGCGCAGGCGATTCCCCCTTTTGCTTTTTCCCCTTTTTACCTTTCGGAACAGGTGTGGGCTTGGCGACTTTGTCGTTGGCGGCCACTGCAGGTGGGGTCGAGGCAAGCGGCGCGACAGGCCTGGCCTGTTCGATGCGCACCAATTCATTCTTCGCGGGCGGCGGAGTGGCGCTAGCGCTCAAGCCGGGTATGGGAATCGGGCCAGCCTGGGCTACTGCCATTTTTTGACGGTATTCGGCCAGTTTCTTTTCGATTGAAGCGCGTTCCTTTGATTTAAACAATGGCCAACCTGCAGCCAGATTAAGAGCAAGCGGCGGCTCAAGACGAAACGTGCCGAGACCGCGCGTCACAGTGTAACTTCCGTAGAGCAACGGAACCGCCGTGACCAGAATCCGGCCGTCAGCCAGGCGTTCTGCATGAACTACGGACGAAATGTCATGTGTGCGTTCCAGTTTCACTTCCAATCCGACCGTGAGTGTTTGTTTCATTAGCGGCAGCGCTTCCGGTTTCGCCGGATAAATGTGTTCCATCAGCAATTCACCGCTATCTACGGCCGCAGTCAGCGCTGCCATTCCGGAGGGAAATACATCTCCGGGACCGAGCTCGCGCACGGCGATAATCGTGTATCGACCGACTACATAAGGAACGAGGCCGCGGACCTGCTGATAATTTCGAATGTAATTACGCAGCAACTCGGCATTCGTTCTTGCGAGCTCGGCAGCGCCCATACCCACGTAACGCTCGTAAAGCTGGCTGGCATTAAGAAATTCGCCGGCTGGCGCGGCCGTTAATTCGAAGCGTTTCGGCGGCTCGATTTTGTGGAGCTTTTGCAGTATCCGATAGCTGTCGGGCCGCTCTGGTTGACTAAAGATATAGAAACTGCCCAGCCACGCTGCGAGTGCGAATCCGATCAAAAGCAGTATGGCGACCGACCAGGCAAAATAATTAACCCGTTCCGGCGGTCTTGTGTACGGCTCGTCGTACGGATCGTACTGATGAGTGCCATAGTTCATCAGTTTAGAGCGCGAAAATTTCCGGCCTCGAGCTCACTGCCCCGCTTCGAAGGACGACCCGCATCCGCAGGTACGCGATGCATTTGGATTCACGATTCGAAAACCCGTGCCGGTTAAACCGTCGCTGAAATCGAGGGTGGCTCCGCGCAAGTAGGGAACGCTCTGGTCGTCGATAAAAAATTGCACGCCATCGCGCTCAACTATTGCGTCTCCGCTTTTTTGCGCATCGAGCGTCATCTCGTAATGCATACCGGAGCAGCCGCCTTTGGCGACGTGCACTCTCAGACCCTTTTGCGGGTTTTCCGCCTTCTGGGAAAGCAAACTCCGGAGCTGTCGAACAGCGTTATCGGTGACGTCGATCATCGGTCTCAAAATACGGCTGCGCTGTATCCAAGTCAAAAACGTCGAGCGCGGCGTGCAGAGAACTGAATGCCCTGCTACCGCTTGCGATTGCAGTGACGCTCCGAGGTAGGGCACGTCACGCCGTGGCGTCGTTCACCTCACGTGGTGTTATGCTTTTGCAAGCGGGACGCATGCACTACTCTCTGGCAATGGGCCGGATTCGATTGCTTTCTGAGACCGTGGCCAGCCAGGTGGCGGCTGGTGAAGTGGTGGAACGTCCCGCGTCGGTGGTGAAAGAACTGGTCGAGAACAGTCTGGACGCTGGCGCTCGCAAGATCGACATCTTCATTCGGCGGGGGGGCATTTCGCTGATTCGCGTAATCGACGATGGCTGCGGCATGGATCGCGATGACGCGTTGCTTTCGTTGGAACGGCACGCGACGAGCAAGATTCGCTCTGCTGCCGATCTTCAAGCGGTTGCGACACTGGGATTTCGTGGCGAAGCGTTGCCAAGCATCGCCAGTGTATCGCGGTTCCGTTTGACCACGCGCGAGGCACGCGCGATCGCAGGGACCGAAATTGTCGTCAACGGTGGCAGGATTGAAATTGTGCGTGACGGCGGTGAACCCCCCGGTACCCAAATCGAAGTGCGTTCGCTTTTTTATAACCTGCCTGCGCGGCGCAAATTTCTTCGTTCGGAGAACACCGAAAGCCGCAACATCGAACATCAAATCCATTTACAGGCGATCGGTCATCCCGGGATCGGGTTTTCTCTGATTCGCGACGATCGCATGTTATTTCAATTGCCGTCTACGACGACGCTCAGCGATCGGATCCGCGATTTGTACGGCGCTGACTTGCTGGAGCGTCTTGTCGAACTCAGTGACGATGATTCGCGTAAAGTTCGAATCACCGGTTTTATCGGGCAGGCAGGTCTGAGCCGGCAGGCGCGTACTCAACAGCTCGTTTTCGTGAATGGCCGTGCGATTGAAAGCAACCTGATCACGGCAGCCATCCGCGAGGGATACCATACCGCGCTAATGAAGGGACAATACCCTGTTACGTTCCTGTTTCTTGAAATCGATCCCGCAGTTGTGGACGTAAATGTGCACCCGGCGAAACGCGAAGTGCGTTTTCGTGATCCCGGTGGTGTGCGTGACGCGATTGTTTCGTGCATTCAACAGACATTGGAAGGCGCCAGGGCTGGCTGGCAGGAAAAGTTTCATGCGCCGATGGGGCCGTCTGCTGCTGTTCCCGGCAAAGCAGCTCCTGATCTTACACTGCGCGCCGAAATGTCCGCGCCGGTGGAAATACATCGCGAGTTGCCACATCTCGGTCACGTCTACTGTAGCCGGGAAGGCGATGACCCCGGCCGGGAATCAGCTCCGACTGTAGAGCGAGCACTCGGCCTGCCTTCCGTGGGCGGGCAGCAGGCAGGCGATGCGCCTGCCCTACAACGCCAGGCTAGCAACGCTCCATGGCAGCAATTCCAAATCATCGGCGTACTCAGCAAGCTCTATGTCCTTATGGAAAATGCGGACGGGCTTGTCCTGGTCGATCAACACGCGGCGCACGAGCGCATTCTTTTCGAAGAATTGCGGCGCAGAATGGAAGAGCAGGGGATGCCAGCACAAAAGCTGCTTTTGCCGCAGACATTTGAAGTACCACCACGCGACGCGGATTGGATCGAGCGCAACATCCCGGTCCTGCAAAAGATGGGAATTGGTATTGAAAATTTCGGGCCGGGCACGTTCAAGATCGATAGTCTCCCGGGTTTTTTGAATGTCTCGGATGCGACGCAATTCATGCGAAAGGTCATTGATGATCTGAAGAGCGTGGGAAACAACGCCTCGCCGATGCGGCTGGGTGAAGAAATGATCGCCAAAACTGTTTGCCGCCATGCGGTCAAAGCCAACGATCCGTTGCGTTATCCTGAGATAGAAAAACTGATCCGCGACTTGCTCGATTGCGGTCTGCCTTACTGCTGCCCGCATGGGCGACCAACCATGATCCAGATTTCGCTGGCCGAACTGGAGAAAAAGTTCGGCCGCAAAGTCTGATCTCCGAGGCGCGCATCCATATCGCATGCGCCTCCGCCAAACTTTGGCGGTTCGCCAAAGCAGGTAAGGAGCGAAAGAAGGTTTGCTTGCGATTTGAAAGGCAGGTTTAATCTGCCGCGGTGAAAAAAATCGAGGCCATCATTAAGCCATTCAAAGCCGAGCCGGTACGAGAGGCACTCATTGCGGCAGGTGTGGAAGGAATGACTCTGAGCGAGGTGAAAGGCTTTGGGCGGCAGAAGGGGCACAGCGAAATTTATCGCGGCACCGAATACACCGTTGATTTCCTGCCAAAAATAAAATTCGAGATCGTGATCGCCGACGATCGCGCGCAGCGCGCGGTCGAGGCAATTCTGGAAAAAGCCAAGACCGGAAAAATTGGCGATGGCAAGATTTTTGTGACCGAGGTGGAAGAGGCAGTGCGCATCCGAACCGGTGAACGGGGAGCCGAGGCACTGTGAGCGTAGGGCACCGCGCATGCTGTATGGTTGACGAGTTCAAAAATCCCAAGAGCACGTCTTTCCGAGCGAAGTCGAGGAATCCCGTTGCAGTAACTTACGATGACGCTACGGGATCCTTCGACTTCGCTACGCTCCGCTCACGATGACGCGTTTCAACTCTGTAGGGCCTTAACCGATGTACGATTATTTACTCTCTGTTTTTCTCGGAATTGTGGAAGGAATAACAGAATTTCTTCCTGTGAGTTCGACCGCGCATTTGCGTATCTGCGAAGCGCTGTTGCATATCGATTTGCAAGATGGGTTTTGGAAAATGTACACCATCGTGATCCAGCTCGGCGCCATCCTGGCGTTACCCGTTTATTTCTGGCATCGCATCTTGAAGTTTGTGAGCACCTTTCCCAGAGGCGAACGCGGAGATCGCACGATCTTGACGCATCCGTTGAGCCTAACGCTGATCGCATTTGTTGTGACCGCGATCCCGGCCTGGGCCCTGGCGAAAGTCATCGGGAAAAATCTGGAAAGTCTCTGGGTGATGGCGCTGGCGCTGCTGATTGGCGGAATCATCATGTGGATCGTCGACGCTGTGTTTACCCGCCCGCACACAATGCATATGGAGGAAATGTCCCTGCCGCAGGCGGTGTGGATCGGGGCGGCTCAAATTCTCTCCGCTGTTTTCCCCGGCACGTCGCGATCGATGTCGACCATTGCTGCCGGTCAGGTCGCGGGGATGTCACGTCCAGCCGCGCTCGAATTTTCGTTTTTTCTATCGATGCCAACAATGGCAGCGGCCACCGGATATGATTTTCTGAAATCCGTGATACCGCACCATCATGAAGCGGAGATTGCGCCGCTCACAATCACTCCGCATCAATGGATTGTGCTCGCAATAGGGCTTGTCGTTTCATTTCTGGTCGCGTTGGCGGTGGTCGCATGGTTCATGAACTGGGTGCGCGCCCGCGGATTTATGCCATTTGCGGTTTACCGGATTTTGCTCGGTCTCGTGTTGTTGACGCTGTTGATGCGTGGGATGATGTAATCGGTGACCATGGAGAGCGATGCTATTCTTCCTGACCTGCAAAGTGCAGTGATTTGTGAAGACGTGCGCTGTGAAGTTAACGGCATGCAAAGCCTCATCGGTGTCTTGAGTGTGGTTCCGGCACCTGCGTTGCCAATCAACTATTTTCGGATGTGCATTTGGACCCGCTGGTGTAGCGGTTCGGGCAAGTTTCGACAACGATCTCGCATCGTGGGCGTGGACGAACAGCAGGTGATCGCGCAGGCGGAAGTGGAATTTGTGTTGAAAGAGATGGAAGGCCACGCAACCAACGTCCATTATTTTGGCGGCGTGCAGTTTCAACAGTACGGGATGCATCACGTCGAGATTTATCTCGAAAACGAATTGCAGCTGCGATTTCCGTTGCCGGTGATTCAGGTGCCGCGCCCGGGCGGTTGAATCCAGCAGCGTGTTTTGAACGGGGGCTAGAGGATGGGTTCATTCGTTTGTCAGTCGGTATCATGCTGAAGCAATTTTTAGGGGCGCTACTCTGCAGCGTCGTTTTGCTCGGGAAAATAGAAGCACAGGAAGTAGTGGTTGCCCGCGAAAAGAAGCCTCAAGTTCCAAAACCAACTGTTCAGCCTTTGCAGCAGAATCCCACCGAGACGCCGGCGCCGAGGCCACGCAAATCCAAGGTGCGTGAGAAAAAATCCACTGCAGCCGCGCTCACACTTGAAGAAATGCGTGCGGCTGGTGAACGCGCTGCGGAAGGGTTGAACGACCGATCTGTTCCGCAATCAACGAAAACCCGCGAACCGGATGTGGAGCGGGCTCCAGCGCGGAATTCAACCGTCGTCGAAACTCCCAGGCCGGTGAAAAGAGAAACGCCAGTAGAACAAAGAAGTTCGTCGCGACCTTCCAACTCACAAAGCACAAATCTCGATGGGATCGGACCGATTCGGCCGACCATGATTGAATCCGGAAGAGAACCTCCCAGTCCGTCCCCGTCGGGAAGATGAGCGTGAGGCGTTTACCTCGCTACCAATCGGATAATGAAAAGCGACGCGAGGACGCGTGCGCACTCCAAAGCTTCGCGAAATTCACTCTCACCTAATGCAATTTTCGCACGAAGTGCTTTAGGAGTGCGATGCGTCCCCGCATCGCTTTCTTTGCGTGCCGCGGAAAGTAAAATTTGTTGCGCCGCGATCTTCCTAACTTATGATCTGTGGGCAAGTCCCGACTGCATCCCGCCGGATGCATCGGGAAAATTTTTTGCCCATTTTTTCTGATTTCCATGGCCAACACAATTTTGATCGGAATGCAGTGGGGCGACGAAGGTAAAGGCAAGATTATCGACGTGCTTACTGCGAAGACGGACATCGTTGTCCGCAGCCAGGGCGGCAATAACGCCGGGCACACAGTTATCCATCGCGGCGTCAAATATGTGTTGCATTTGATTCCGTCCGGAATTCTCAGGCGCGCCAAGGTTTGCGTGATCGGCAATGGCGTCGTTATCGATCCGGCCGCGCTGGTAAGTGAAATCGATGGGTTACGGCGGTTGGGAGTGAAAATCGACAAGAATTTGCTTATCAGCGATTGCGCGCATCTTGTTCTGCCGTACCACCGTTTGATCGACGAGCAACGCGAGCTGCGCCGGGGCCGGATTGGAACGACCAAGCGGGGAATCGGGCCAGCCTACGGAGACAAGGCCGCGCGCACCGGCTTGCGCATATCCGACCTGATGCAGCCGATTCTGTTCTCGAAAAAATTGCAGGCCAAGATTATTGAGAACAACAGAATCCTTCAGGCGCTCGGCGCGAAGCCGATCAGTTTTCGCGAGGTGAACGACACCTATCTGAGCGCCGGCAAAAAATTGCGTCCGTATGTGACGAACACGGTGGTTTACCTGCATCGGGCGATGGAGCGCGGAAAAGAAATATTATTCGAAGGCGCCCAGGGAACATTTCTCGACATTGACCACGGCACGTATCCATATGTGACTTCGTCGAACACCACAGCGGGTGGCGCATGCACCGGTACCGGGGTGCCGCCGCATCGCATGGACCGGGTGATGGGCGTGATGAAAGCTTATTCAACGCGCGTGGGCGAGGGCGCGTTGCCGACCGAAGACACGCAACTGGCCGACATGCTGCACAAGCTGGGCCGCGAATTTGGCGCGACAACCGGGCGCAAACGCCGCTGCGGTTGGTTCGATGCCGTGGCTACTCGTTATGCGGGGATGATCAACGGCATCGATGAGCTCGCGATCACCAATCTGGATGGACTTGATCAAGTCAATCCGATTCGAGTTTGTGTCGCTTATCGGCTACACGGAAAACGCCTGCGTGTTCCGCCGTGCGACGCGATCCAGTTGGCGAACTGCGAACCTATCTATGAAGAAATGCCCGGCTGGAATACATCTATTCATACGGCGCGAAAGTTTTCGCAGCTTCCTTCGGCGACACGAAAATACGTCAGGTACATCTCCGAATTGACGGGGGCCAGATTATCCATGGTAAGCGTCGGCCCCACGCGCCGTGAGACCATCATGTTGTGAGCCGTCCATCGGCGACTGGCCGAAATATGTTGTAGCGTGCGCTGTCCTCAGCGCACAGTCGCAGGCGGACCCGGAAGCCATGAGGAAAGCCTACACGACAGCTATTGCCGCTTTGAAATTGCAAATTAGCATTCGCCCCGAATTCCGGGCTTGGGCGAGCGACATTTGCCTTTCCGTCGCAAGTTCCAACAGTTAAGCAGTCCACTGATGTCTGTGAGCCCCAAAACTGTTCCCCGCCACATTGCAATTATCATGGACGGCAATGGCCGGTGGGCAAGATCGCGCGGTCTGCCGCGTATCAAAGGTCATGAGGCGGGCGCACAAGCAGTTCGCGAGTGCGTGGAAGGCTGTGGGGAGTTGAAGGTGGAGTATCTTACTCTATACGCGTTTTCCGCTGAAAACTGGCAGCGGCCGAAAGCTGAAGTGATCGCACTGATGCGCTTGCTGGAAAGATTCTTGAAGGAGAAAACGCCCGAATTGATCGAGAAGAATGTTCGCCTTCAGGCAATTGGCCGGTTGACGGATTTGCCTCAAGGCGCGCAGGAACAACTTCACAAGACAATCGAGCAAACAGCCGGCAACACAGGTCTCACGCTTATCCTCGCCTTGAGCTATGGGGGACGACTTGAAATCATTGATGGGATCAAGAGTTTGCTTCGCGCCATCGAACTCGGTCACATCGACAGGGCAATGATCGATGTGGAGATGTTCAGTAAACATCTTTACACTCGCTACTATCCCGATCCTGATCTGTTGATCCGCACATCCGGCGAAATGCGCCTGTCGAATTTTCTGCTCTGGCAAACGTCTTACACCGAGATGTACGTCACGCCGAAGCTATGGCCCGATTTCACAAAGAAAGATCTGGCCGCCGCCGTGGAGGAATTCGGCCGCCGCCAGCGCCGGTACGGAGGCGTGGAGTAGGGCGGCGGTCTTCCGGACTGACAGAATTTCACATTTCGCTCGAAGACCGAAATTATTGTAGAGGCGTTTGTGATAAACGCCTGGTTTCGGTGCTTGACACAAGCGCCGCTACAACGCCGTAGTTTTATTCGTATGCATTAGTGGTTAGAAATAGAAATCGATATGAGATTTGAAGATCAAGTTGCGATCGTCACCGGCGCAGGGCGGGGGATTGGGCGCGCGATTGCTTTACGATTCGCCAACGAAGGCGCACGTGTGGCATGCGTGAGCCGAACGGAGAAGAGCTCCAAAAAAATTTCAGATGAGATCAATGCAATACGCGCCAATGCGGCGAAAGCTTACGCGGTTGATGTGGCAGATCATGCAGCCGTCCAAAAAAATGGTGCTCAGATCCTGGAGGATTTTGGCCGGGCCGACATTCTGGTGAACAACGCCGGCGTGACGCGAGATGCGCTTGCCATGCGAATGTCAGCTGATGATTGGGATGCAGTCATCAATACCAACTTGCGCGGCGCGTTCAGTTTCACCCACGCCATTGTACGCGCGATGACCAAACAACGCGGTGGCCGCATTATCAATATCAGCTCCGTGATCGGTTTGATAGGCAATGCCGGACAGACCAACTACGGCGCGAGTAAGGCAGGGTTGATCGGGTTCACCAAGTCCCTCGCCCGCGAGCTGGCCAGCCGCAACATCACTGTCAACGCCGTGGCACCGGGCTTTGTTATCACCGACATGACCTCCGGTCTCTCTGATCAGATCAAGGATACGATTCACAGCAAAATTCCCTTGGGTCGGACTGGCACCCCGGAGGAAATTGCCGGAGCAGTGGCATTCCTCGCATCCCCGGAAGCAGCTTACATAACCGGCCAGGTCCTTTGTGTGGATGGCGGGATCGCCATGTGACTCGTAAACAGGATTCGGTGAGCTGAGCGCCGCTGGACGATCGGTTCGAGGCGCGTCTCACAGAGACGCGGCTACAGCTTAATCTCGTTCGACGATGATAACCCGGCCTTCAGCGACGGGAACAGTCGCGGCCGAAACAACAAATTCGTAAACGGTGTTTGCACCGTCACCGAACAGATGTGTCGCGGAGATTTGAAGCGGCAATTGAATATGGTCCAATCGCGTCGCGTAAAATCTACCGTCCCGGAGCGCAGCAAGATAGCCGGGTGACGCGATGGTACCCGCTGCGCGCGCGCGCAAACCTCCATGCACAGCTGCCGCCTGCGCGCCGTATTCGAACGTATGCACGACTGACAAACGCCCCTGGCGGCGCAACGGGTTGGCAGGATCACGGTGAGTATTGCTAACGCACACAATCGAGCGTTGATCCCACTGGATGACTTCATCCAACAGGCACATCAGCCCGGAATGGGGGATCAGCTTTCTAATTTCCGCTTGGTAAACCGCCATACCAGAAGGACTACTTTTTTAAGCCTTCACATCAGCACAGTGCGGCTCCAGAACGGATAGAAATTAAACCAGTTATAAGGCGCCAGACGCGACTGGTGCTCGAGCCGGGCTGCGTATCGCTGTATCCAGAATTGGATTTTTTCGGCTCGATGCTCACGATCCAGGCTGATTTCGTCGGCAAAATGTTCGAAGTGAATTTCGTATTGGTTTCCGCCCCGGTAGACACCGAAGAACAAAATCACAGGGCAATGCATTATGGCAGCCAGCAAAACGGGGCCGGCCGGGAATGTGGCAGGCGCACCAAGGAATTCACATTGCGATGTCTTGTCAGCGCCAAAGACGCGATCGCCCAGGGCGCCGATAAAAAAACCTGCATCCAGGCTTTCTCTAACTCTTATTAATGTATCAGGTCGGTCGGGTGCGATGACTGTGCCGGCAATCGTCGGGTTTAGCGCGTCAAAAAACCGGGTGATATTCTGGTTGTGCACGGTGTCCATCAACACCTTGAGAGGAAAACTTTTCGTCATCACTCCTAAAGCGCGCAACACTTCGAAGCTTCCGAGATGAGACCCTAACAAAATGGCGCCCTTGCCGGTTTTCATCTGGCGCTGCAAGACGTCGTACCCGTGAATGGTGACTCGAAACCGTTCAAATTCACCGCGCAGCAGGTAGAGCCGATCCAGAATCGTAGCGGCAAAGCAATGAAAATGGCATAGGACATGCCACCAATTAGCGGAACGACCACGTGCGCGTTTTAGAAATTCATAAGATGCACGACGCGCTGCATCTGCTGTGATCACAAAGTAAAGAGCGATCGGGTACAACAATAGCCTTGCGACTGCGCGACCAAGGCGCACCGCAATCCAGGCAATCACTTTCAGTAAACCCGGCGTGCCGCGCTCTGGCAGAGCGACCCAGCGATCTGCTTCAGAAGTTTTAGGCGTTCTGTCGGTAACGCTGTGGTTCTGTCCCTGCGGAGCAGTTGCAGTGAAGTAGTTATCCATTGAACAGGGTCTCGAAACAGCTCCTGGCGCCATCGCTAATGCGCTGGTCTTTCCAAAAGTGGCATTCAGGAGGTTTCATTGGTTTTCGTTATGTTTTGTCCGCAAATCGCTCCGGTAAAAAAATGCGGGTAAAACTCGCGGATGCGATCGATATCCGGCACCACGTCGGTATGCCCGAAGCCCGCTCGAACAAAGGCATGGCGCCACTGCTCCGCGGTCAAAAAGCCGGGATTCGGGCGAATCTCAGCATCTATTTCAACATTGGTGAAGCTATCGAGAATCTGAAACATCAATTCGGGATAGATCGGCTGATCAGCAAAAGGACGCACACATTCACCGATCACAAGCCAGCCATTTTCACCAAGCGACAAACGCGCCTCGTTCAAGCTAAACAGCAGATTCTTGGAGATGTGCATCACGTTAACGGCATAAACCAGATCAAATTCCCCGGGAGCGATTCCTTGCGTGTACCATGGCAGGTCCAGATCCAGCCCCGCCCATTCCAATGGAAGGTTTGAATGTTGTGCCGCCAGTTTGCGTTGGTGGCAGCGCCGGAAGTAGGCGTTCGGCTCGGTAACCAGATAACGTTCAAGTCGCGACGAAAGGCCTCGTTCGGCGAGCAGTTTCAGTAAAATTTCCGTGGCGCTGCCTGTGCCGGCGCCGAGTTCTAAAATTCTCAGCGTGGGTCGCGATGAAAGATGATCGACGGCGATCACAGCGCCTACCCAGTTGTTGACGGCGTAGGTCAGATTGTCGTTATGAAAATATTTGAGCCAAAGCGGGACACCTTCCGGGCCGAACAGGTTTTGATCGCCGCTTTGCCTGCCGGTCGCAATTGCCGGATAAAGATTTGCTGCGCGATCCAACAAATCCAGCGTAGCAGCATTCGAAGCATCAATATTTACGCCGATCGCGCGAAGGCGCTTGAGATCGGATTGCCACGGTATTTTCCCCAAACGATACGAACGGTTGGTTCCGTCGCCCTGAACCTCTATGCAGCCGGTTTCGACCAGGCGTGCCAGGATCCATTGCAAAGCAAGCTTGAACCGGGACTGAAAACCAAGCTGCCCGCAGAGCTCATCAACCGATCGCCATTGACCGAGCTGTTCCGCAACATTCAATTGGCCTAACAGGTCAACAGCCAGCTCGATGCTGTAACGCTCCATTAGCTCGATGCTCTGGTACAGCTGTTCGCTGAATATCGACGGCGGAAATTCCACCAGACATTTAGCGAGACGTGGATCGCTGCGCCCGGTTTCAAATTTGTGCGCGTCAAATGCGGCAGCGTTCACGAGGTCATTCTGCTCCCCACCCGACTTCAAGTCGACCTTCGACTATTACGCGGTCCTCCGCGCGACAGCGAAAATTAACTTCACCGGCCCGATCATTGTCCATGGAGAAAGATATCATGAACGGTTGTTCCGGTTTAAGTGGCGCGAGGAACTTCACTGTTCGGATTCCGGTCAACTGCGAGTTCCCACGCCATTCCATCAGCGCGGCAAGCACTTCGTCGAGAATTACCACTCCGGGCACAAGAGGCATATCGGGGAAATGCCCCGGCAAAGTTGGATGATCAGAGCGGATGACGCGGCGAACTTCAAAGATCATCCGCGTGGCTTTCCTTCCATCAGATTCGGTGCGCTAACGAGTTGGTCGCTCCTGTTGCACATCATGGGTTGACGAGAAAAACCCAAATCGCCTGCAATATGGCTCGAAAGCCTCCAGCACTTCCTCGGCCGAAGAACCAAATTGGGACAGATCGTATCGATGGTTCGAGAGGCTCTCGCCCTGCCGTGCAGAAAGGGTTTCGCATACGGCGCTCCGCTTCCGGAGACAATGACCAGCCAAAATAATCGTAAATGCGGCGCACCGCACCGACAGGGTCGTCACGAATTTCCTGATGTCTGACGTCGCAAATTCGGTGGTTCGGCAAGCGATCGCGTTCACGCAAAAATCTGTCCGTTGCTTCAGCCCAATAATCGATTGCTTCCCGGCAGACAGTGAACGGATCAATCACGTCGCTGAAAGCGCTACGAAGGATCGTCACCAGGCTTGATACTGAGGCCATGGCATTGACCGGCGTCCGATGGGTCTGCACGAACAGCGCATCAGGATAAACAGACAGTAACGAAGGCAGAGCGAACATGTGAGTCGGTGCCTTAAGGATCCATCGGCGTGCAGCGCGCCGAAACTGCAGATGTTGAAGAAACCGGCGATGATATCTGTATGCGGGCCGCAGATCCTGCTGGAAAAACCATGCACGGTATGAGGGAACATAGTACATGGCATCAAATTGATCGCTCAAAAATGTGGGCGTCATAAGGCTGACACACTCCTGCGGAACCTCGGGTCCCACCGCGTGCACGTAGCGGAACGCCGGCACGAGCCAGTTAAAAAAGTTGCAACTTTGCTTCGCGCGCTGAATTCGCTGTTTCTCTCCGGCCGGAGTAGGGGGACTTGGCGATCTCACTTCCCACAAGAGAGGAGATCGATGTTCCGGATCCGCAGCGAGCAACCGGTGCAACGCGCTGGTGCCACTCCGTGGCAGACCTACGATAAAAAGCGGTTCCCGGATCGCCTGGCGCGAGATGTTTGGATAAATCTGCCGGTCCCTTTCCATTTGCAGACGCGCGCACAACGACTCTAAAACGTCGACCTTCAAAGCAATTTTTCCGATCAAGTTGAGCCGGGCTTCGTCCTGGCATGACTCGAGCAAGTGCGATAGCGCCTCGGAAAACTCGCCCTCGCCAAAATCATCGAGGCTGCAGCGGCGCTTTGCAGTCTCGATCAAGTCCGCCGCAACCAAGCGAGTCGACCGAATTTGCGTTTTCTCCAGCAGCGCGCCAAAACCGTTGAAGAGCCGTACAGGCAACAGCGGTTGGATTTGCTGCAGGGTAGTGGCGGGATTGTTCGTTGCGGTCAAGGCAGTTAGCAGTACCAGAATTCGTAATCGACCGCAATTGTAGTTAACGACATGGAAAAGACCGCAGGGAACAACTTAAGCACCGATGGCGGCGACAAGCATTTGGTTGCGCACGCCCTGCAATCGCTTGATCATGTTCGCATGCAAACGGAGAAAGCTATGTTCGGCGCGGGATGTTTCTGGGGAGTAGAGGAGAATTTCCGCAACGTCAAAGGCGTTTTGTCCACGAGCGTTGGATATGCAGGCGGGGTAAAAGAGAACCCGACTTATCAGGATGTTTGCACCGACAAGACGGGACACGCCGAGGTAGTGGAAGTGGAATTTGATCCGGCACAAGTGAGCTATGACCAACTGCTGGATGTTTTCTGGTCGAACCATAACCCGACTACGCGGAACAGGCAGGGACCGGATGTGGGAACACAATATCGCTCGGTGATTTTTTATCACTCACCCGAGCAGGCAACAGCCGCGACCGCTTCAAAGGAGAAACTGGAAAAAAGCGGCCGATTCAATCGTCCGATTGTGACACAGATCGAGCCAGCACCGAAGTTCTGGCGCGCTGAAGAATATCATCAGCACTATCTGCAAAAGCGCGGCCAATCGCATTGTGCCATTTGATGATCCCTGTTCCTTGCGCGGTCTGAATAACTCGGCCTCGCCCCTTGCGAGGGGAGAGGATTGAGGTGAGGGGTGGGCGACACTGCGTATCATCCGATGATGAACCCTCACCCTACTATCTCCCTTGGGAAGGCAGAGGCGAGCAAGTTTGCTAGCAACATAATGTCAGCGTTTACTGGTGAAAACTGAGCCAAAAATCATTCGCACTAGAAATTTCGTTGCCGACGCCGCTGCTTTTATTCTCGAGCAGGCGCGCAAAGCCATCGCCGGGCGCAATGAATTCCGAATCGCACTCTCGGGCGGTAACACTCCCGCGCCAGTCTATGCGCGGCTCGCAGCGCAGGCAGACGATCTGCCATGGGATCGGGTTTGCTTCACGTTTGGAGACGAGCGTTGCGTGCCGCCGGATGATCCGGAAAGCAACTTCAGAATGGCTCGCGAAAATCTTTTTACGCCTGCCGCTGTTCCCGGGAAATCGATCATGCGAATGCGCGGCGAAATCGATCCGCAAGTCGCTGCGCATGATTACCAACAACAACTCGCGGCCATCGCCATCCAGAGCGGTGAGTCCATGTATCGACACGATCTGATTCTTCTCGGCCTCGGCCCTGATGGACATACGGCGTCGCTTTTTCCCGGAACCGCTGCGCTCGAAGAGATGACGCGCACGGTCGTGGCTAACTTTGTTCCCAAACTAAACTCGTGGCGGTTGACGTTCACATTTCCGCTGATCAATCACGCACGGAATATTCTGTTTCTCGTCGGAGCGTCGAAAAGTCCGGAACTGATCGAGGGCGTG
The DNA here is from genome assembly GCA_963838045.1 of uncultured Verrucomicrobiae bacterium. Lineage (GTDB taxonomy): Bacteria > Verrucomicrobiota > Verrucomicrobiia > Chthoniobacterales > UBA10450 > Udaeobacter. The sequence goes on from CAWIPQ010000032.1 coordinate 47,059, forward strand.
CTCAAAGGCGACAGTCAATTTCCTGCTGCTCGAGTGAATCCAGTCGCGGGCGAAGTGACATGGATGATCGGCGAATAACGCCGATGAATTCGTAATGATGCGCACAGTGATCGTCACGGGCTCCGCCGGGTTGATTGGGTCGGAAACTGCCAGGCGCTTTGCGCGTGAAGGCGCACGCGTCATCGGGATCGACAACGACATGCGTGCTGAGTTCTTTGGCGCCGAAGCTTCTACAAAAAAGACACGTGACGAATTGATCGCGAAGGTCCCCGGTTACGAACACCGCGACATGGACATCCGGGATGCCGACGCAGTGATGGATCTGTTCAAGCAGCATCGCGGCATCATCGAAGCCATCGTGCACACCGCCTCCCAACCGTCACACGATTGGGCAGCGCGCGATCCGCAGACCGATTTCACCGTGAACGCCAATGGCACGCTCAATTTGCTGGAGGCTGCACGCAAGTTTTCCCCGGAGGCGCCGTTCATTTTTACATCCACGAACAAAGTCTATGGCGACACCCCGAATCGATTGCCGCTGCGCGAACTGGAGAAACGCTGGGAGATCGAGGCCGGCCACGAATACGAGCCGGGTATTTCCGAGACCATGAGCATTGATTACACGACACATTCTCTCTTTGGCGCGTCCAAGGTCGCGGCGGACATTCTGGTGCAGGAATACGGGCGCTATTTCGGTATGCCTACGGTTTCGTTCCGCGGCGGTTGTCTCACCGGGCCTGCGCATGCCGGCACCGAACTCCACGGTTTTCTATCTTACCTGATGATCTGCGCCGTGACCGGCAGACCTTATCGTGTGTTTGGTTACAAGGGGAAACAGGTGCGCGACAACATCCACAGCTTCGATTTGGTCGAAGCGTTCGCCGAATTCGTTCGCGCCCCGCGCACGGGCGAAGTTTACAACATCGGCGGCAGCCGCCACAGCAACTGTTCCATGCTCGAAGCCATCGAGATGTGCCAGCAGATCAGCGGCAAAAAATTAAAGTGGACCTACGAGGAAACCAACCGCATCGGCGACCACATCTGGTGGATCAGCGACGTTCGAAAATTCCAGGCGCATTATCCAAATTGGAAATTCCGTTACGGTATGCCTGAAATCCTCGAAGAAATTCATGCCGCAGTTGTAGCCGCGTCTCTATGAGACGCGCAACGCAAGCGTTGCAAAACACTTCAGCGCGGCGCTTCGCACAGCGAAGCGGCTACAGCGCTTAAGGATGTAACAATGTAACGGCGGCAGCGGAGGTGCCCTGTCAGACGCCAATCAGTTCAACCACGGGTTACACAGATCACACCGATTCACGGATTCAACTCACCGGATACAGTAGCGTGCGCTGTGCCCAGCGCAGTCGTTCCCAGGGCCTAATCCGCTGAGGACAGCGGACACTACAGTTTCGTCATTTCCCAACGATCCGTGCCATCCGTGTAATCCGTGGTTCTCTCTCTCAACCCGATGTAACGATGTAACGATCAATACTCTTCGCCTTCATCCCTCTCAGGCGGAACTACCCAATCCTCGATGCCGTAGGCATGAAGCATCACCGCGGCGAGATAAAAGAAGAAGAGTCCCAGGCCCCATCCCGCAGAAGCGAACGCGGCAAGAAAAACAAAAATGCCCACCGGGATAGCGCCAACCATCCAGAGTAGCCCTGCCAGAATATGGCCTTTATAAATGTGTCCCAACCCGGGAATGATACTGAACATAACGGCGACCATGTCGCTCGCTTTGCCTTCCACGATTTGCGTCGCGCCGCGTACCCAATCGCAGCGGTCGCAGCGTTCGGCGTCCTTCGGAAGAAGATGCCCGCAGTAAGGACACGCCATTTTATCACCCGCGCCCGATTCCGCGCTCGTAACCGGCGCATCGGTGTATTCCACATTCATATCAGTTCCTGAAACTCCCAAGACGCGTAGAATTCGTCAAGCAAAGAGAATTCTATAGCAAGACGACTACGGATTAAAACTTGCTCGTCTCCTGATTCGCTCCCCGCTCCCCGTCGTAACTTTACCCCGCAACCAATTTCTCTCGCCGGATGGCAGAGCTGCTCAGGCGGGGTACACCTTCACGCTGCTCGCGACAGAATCAGCGACGTGCTCTTTGGTGATCACGCCCACGACATTTTCTGGTCGTGGGATGCCGCCACCACGTAGGACGAGTGCCATCCTGGCATTTTTCCGCCAGACACGCTGGATCACATCGAAAACAATATCGTCCTCGCGCACAACAGTGAAGTCGCGGCTCGCAATGTCCCGTAACGTGACTCCGGAATGCGCTTCCTGCGGCGACGGGCGCCGTAGCGCTGTATTCACCCGCAGGACACCAACAATGCGATTGCCTTTGGTGACCGCGACATGACGCAGCCGGCCATCGTTGTCTGGCAGAGACAGGAATGCATCGAAACTCATGTCACCTGGAGCGACGACTACATCGCTTTCCATTACCTCTTTCGCGCGGCGAACCAGGAACATGTTTGCATGTAACGCCTTTGGTATGACGTGCCCCCGACGGAAGAGCTTCAAAGTGTAGATATTCTCACGGGAAAGAAGTCGTCGCACGCCGACGCTCAATGCAACCGCCAGGATAAGTGGCAGGACGATGTCATAATCGAGCGTCATCTCGAAGATCATCGCCACTGCAGTCATTACCGCGCCCGTCCCGCCGCCGACCATGGCGCCCATGCCGACCATGGCGAAAGATGGGACATTGACCGGGAACGGTAGATGAAGTGCCGACAGCAGCATGGCGAACGCGCCGCCGATAGTCGCTCCCATGAACAGCGAAGGTGAAAAGATGCCGCCCGACGATCCAGAGCCAAGGCTCAACGAAGTGGCGAGCACTTTGCAAAGGAACAGCAGGATCAAGTAGACCGATCGCAGTTAATTGCCCGAGCAGGATCGCCTGAACGGTGGCGTAGCCCACGCCCTCAACGTAATAGTGGCCAAAGGCTTGCTGAAGAGCGTAGATGAGGATGCCTACCAGCAACATACCCAGCACGTGCCGCGTGTAGTTTCCCTTGATCTTTTCGAAAAGGTCCTCGGCTAAATGCAGACCACGAACGAAGCCTGCTGCCGCGACTCCGGTGACAGCGCCCAGCAATGTGTAGAGGCAGAGCGCAAGCGCTGAGCTGGCGTTAGCACTCAAGGGAGCGAGTTGGGGAACGCTAAATGCAGGTTGTGGACCGAAGAAGAACCGGCCGATAAATGTCGCCGTGCCGGTCGCTAATGCTACCGGCAGAAAAGTTCGGACGCTTACTTCGGGCATCATCAGTTCGATAGCGAACATGACGCCGCCGATTGGCGTGTTGAAGGTTGCAGCGATACCGGCTCCTGCGCCGGCAGCAACCAAAATAATTCGCTGTCCCGCCCGCATCTTCACCACCTGGCCCAATGTTGAACCGAGAGCCGATCCGATTTGGATTATCGGTCCCTCACGGCCTACAGCTGCTCCGGTTCCAATCGCAACCGCCGACGCCAGAGACTTTACCACCGCCACGATCGGACGGATCACACCGCTTTTGTAATAGATGGCATCCATGACTTCCGGCACGCCGTGACCACGCGCTTCTGGGGCGAACTTTGTGATGAGAAATGTAACTACCAGAGCGCCTGCCACGGGCACAAGAATGACCAGTGCTCCCCAGGGGCTTGGCGGCGTAAAGTGGTTGGCGTCATAACGCAGTGAAAATTGGCCAAGGAAGAAAACGTTATGAATGAAGCCAATGAGATCGCGAAACGCGATTGCACCAAAGCCTGTCACCACGCCTACAACAAGCGCCAGAATCGAAAGACGAACCAACCCTATATGGGGAACATCTTCGTCCATTTGCTCGACAGAACCGTCGGCTTTTGGGATCGGCTTTGGCTTATTTCTCATCTAATTACTTAAAATCACGGGAGTAGTCGGAAGTGGAGCACATGCGACTGAAACCGTTTCCGCGCAAGTCTGTTCGAGCTGCGTGTTCATATCATCGGTCAAAATTGTGTTTAGGACAAAATTTACGAGAACGCACGTCTCTAGCTGGCAATCCAATTCAGATATCCAGTGGAGGTTCGTGTGCTTAAAGAGGGCGAGGCGTTTGATTTCAGCGCCACGGCGACTTGGTTGAACAGGTGAACGGGCGAATTCTTATCGGCACGGCCAGTTGGTCGGACCCCGGCTTTGTGGAGCGCTGGTACCCGAAGAAGCTGCCGGCAGGCGAGCGATTGTCCTGGTATGCACAGCATTTCGATTTGGTTGAGGTAAACTCGACGTTCTATTCAGTGCCGGAGCCGCGAATGGTTGAGCGCTGGTGCGCTGTGACGCCGGATGATTTCAAGTTCGACGTAAAATTGCACCAGCTGTTTTCATTTCACTCGACACGCGTGAAGCTTTTGCCGCCGGAGTTGCAAGGGCGCGCAGAGACGGACGCGAAAGGGAACGTCAAATCAACGCCAGACATGCAGGAAGCGATGCTGAAAGCTTTTTTGCGCGGGACGACTGTCTTTCGCGCTGCCGGAAAGCTGGGCGTCCTGCTTCTGCAACTTTCACCGGCCTTTTCGCCGCGGAAACATCGAGTTGAGTGAACTCCAGCCGCTGATCGAGATGCTGGGCGGCTACCAGCTCGCAATCGAGTTTCGCAACCGCAACTGGACGATTGGCGATCAGCTGGCGGTGACGATCGATTTTGTGCGGGAGCATGGCGCAATTTTTGTGAACGTGGATACGCCCGCATCGGACCATTTCACAGTGATGCCATCGGATCTCGACGAAGTGACAAACCCGAGCGTCGCTTATCTGCGCCTGCACGGACGAAACGCCAAGGCTTTTATCACTGGGAAAACCGTGGCTGCGCGTTTCGATTACGATTACAACGAGGAAGAAATTGCAGAGGTTGCAGAGCGTAGCAGAAAGTTGGCAAAAGAAGCACGCGAGGTGCACGCAATCTTCAACAATAACAATCTTGATTATGCGCCGAGCGCAGCGCTTCGGCTGCGCAAAGCGCTCGGCCAGATTGTGGATGCGCCTCCGGAAACACCGAGAGCTGTTCTAGACAGCGCGTTTTCCCCAGACTTGAAAGATCCGCGGCAAACTCATGACGGTTTCGCTGTCCGCTGCCGCCGCATCCAGCCCGGCCAGGATTTGTTTCACTTCCTGTTCGGACGCAAGTCCGTCAGCGACCAAGGCGTCTGATATTCGCGACATTGTCATCGACGCCATCGATTTGCCTTCGCCCGCTATGTGCGTGGGTTGAACCACATTAAGTTCGATCTGGCGCACCCCGGCCTTGCGCAGCATTGCTGGCAGTTTGGGACCGATGTTTGAATCGCCGCCTCTGCGCAGGACGATCCTCTGGTACAGCTCTTTGTAACGTTCGTAGGCCGCAGAACTCGGATAACAAAAGCTGCCGGAGAAATCAGTGTCCTCAACTACGATCATTCCTTCCACGCGACACGCTTCTGTCATTACCGCGAGACACTTCTCCGGTTCACTCAAATGCGAGAGCAAAAAGCGAGTGTAAATCAAATCAAATTTCCCGCGCCAAACAAACGCGCATGCATCCACGTGCTGAAATTCAACATTGCCGACATTCGCGGCTTCGGCGTCTTTTTTTGCCAGCGCCAGAATCTCTTTGTCCGTGTCGGTTCCGATCACTCGTCCTTCCGGCCCGACCATGCCGGCCATCAACATCGCCACATGGCCGCCACCACAGCCTATATCGAGGCATTGCATTCCTCCGATCAAACCGATGCGGTCGAGCAATTGCCTGGTGGTTGGCAGCATCACGCGGGCAAGTAAATCGAGTCGCTTTTTACCCTCCAGCCCTCCGTGAATTGCGTAGACCTGCGAAGTTCCAGATCGGTCCATAAGCGTCTTCGTTGTAGCGGCGGCTGTGCCTCGCTGCAAGCGGAACGAACCCCGCTCGATGTCGATGAGCTAAACGGCAATAGCTTGCAGACTAAAAATCTGTTCTACGCTATCTTCGAATGGTGGGCGAATCACATCAAAAGGGCCAGCCGGTTAACAACGGACGATTACCAAAAACGCTGGCGCGGTTGAAGGATTGGTTGGTTGCGCATCACCTGACGTTGATAAACATCGCTGACACGCGGCATTCCATCGCTCTCGGATCCGCCATCGGAATCTTCTTCGGATTCACGCCGCTGTATCCACTGAAAACTTTGTTGTCGATTGGCGTGGCTTGGATTTTACGATGCAACAAGATCGCGGCGGCGATTGCCGTGACTCTGCACGACGTATTGATATGGGCGATGCCGGCAATTTATGTTGCCGAATACCAACTCGGGTGCTGGACCCTGCAACGTTCACCCGCCCACCGCGTGCATTTTCTCCAGTTCGGTTTACGCGACTATTTGCATTGGCATGTCTTTTCGCGCGTGGTGTGGCCAACTTTCTGGCCTGCGTTCGTTGGCTCGCTCTTCCTGGCGATCCCGTCGGCGATTATTGTTTATTTTTTGATGCTCCTGCTAATCGGCCGCGCCAGAGAAACGCAAAAGATCGATTGAGATCACCCGATGGCGCTGTGATTTCTAAAACGTGACAGGAGAGTGCGGGGTTTAAAGACCAAATAATTTCGTCTTCAGCGGCCTTGTATCATTTTTAAAGGTCGCTCCAGTTTTGGAACAGTGGAATGGCTGTCCTCAGCAGTTGTGAGCGTTTGCGAATCAGAATGTGCCGATTAAGGTGCTGCGGTTCCAGGGATTCTATGAATTCAATACGTCGCTTTCTGATATTTTTTGCCGCGTTTCTTGCAAGCACATCGACACTTCGATCCGTGGCCGCAGCGGAGGCGTACCTGATTGCCGACGCCCAAACCGGCTACATTTTGGAAGAGCAGGAGTCGAGGAAAAAACTGCAGGTAGGTAGTCTGACCAAGATCGCTACCGCATGCGTGGTGTTGGACTGGTCAGAAAAGAAATCCGGCGATCTGAATGCCATGGTGACCATTCCGCAGGAAGCCTTTCGAGGAGTTACCGAAAACCACATCGGCTTTCAACCGGGCGACAGCATCACCTTGCGCGATCTGCTTTATGCCGCACTTGTGCAATCGGACAACGTCGCTGCCTACACGCTGGCTTATCAGGTTGGTTCGCATTTGGGATCGCCTGACGCAGGCGGAAAATTCACGCCAGTGGACATGTTCGTTACTCAGATGAACGCGCTGGCCAAACAGTTGAAGATGGAGCGGACGCGTTTCGTTAATCCACACGGCATGGATTATAAGGTAAAGCCGCTGCCGTACTCCACGGCGGAAGACATGGCGCGTCTCACGCGATACGCCATGAACAAACCGAGTTTTCGTTTTTTTGTATCGCAAAAACAACGCCAGATCTCCTTTTACCGCGCGGGTCAGCAGCTCAATTACGTGCTTCGAAATACAAACGAACTGCTCGGGAAAATGGGCATCAACGGAGTGAAGACCGGCACCTCAGCTCGATCGGGGCAATGTTTGATTCTGTATGCAGATCGCGAGTCCGAAGTTGTTCGCAATGGTCAGACGGAAACCGTTTATCCCCGCCACCTGATGGTGGTGCTGCTTGGCAGCACGAACCGATTTGACGAAGGCGCTGCCTTGCTGCAGCACGGGTGGCAAATATACGATCAATGGGCAGCCGCCGGGCGGATGGCTGACCCAAAGAAATTTCTGTAATTTCGCTTTTGCGAAAATGAAGTCGCGCATCGGTGTTCTGACCAGCGGTGGCGATTGTCCCGGACTGAACGCGGTTTTGCGCGCGGTGGTGCTTGCAGGTGACAAACTCGGTTGGGAAGTAGTTGGTTTCCGCGACGGCTTCGAAGGCCTGCTTCCGCCAGGGAATCACATCATTCTGGATCGCCAGGCTGTGAATGGAATCATGGCGTTGGGAGGGACCATTCTCGGTACCACCAATCGCGGGCATTTTGTTGCCAAAGTCGGCGCGGGCGACCGGACAATTGTTCCGGCAAAGATCATTGCAGACGCCAGGAAGATTTTGGAGGATCTCCGGGTTCGAGCGCTAATCATTGTTGGCGGTGATGGCTCGATGCTGACTGCGCAGCAATTACAGGAGGCCGGCATCAACTGCATCGGTGTGCCAAAAACGATCGACAATGATCTGGAAGCGACGGCCACGACGTTTGGATTCGATTCGGCGGTTGATGTCGTGGTTGACGCGCTCGATCGGCTTCATACTACCGCGACCAGTCACCGGCGGGTCATTGTGGTGGAAGTTATGGGGCGGCACGCAGGTTGGATCGCGTTACACGGTGGTATAGCCGGCGGCGCTGATATCATTTTAATTCCTGAAATCCCATTCCATTTCGAACAAATCGCAGCCGTGATTAACGCGCGGGAAGCAGCCGATTGTCTTGGCACCGTGGTGGTGGTCGCCGAGGGCGCGCGACCGAAACATGGCGAACAAGTAAAACGTGATGTTGAAAGTGGTGAATTTCGACTCGGCGGGATTGGCGAGATCGTCGCGCGCGAAATCGTAAAGCAGACTGGAAAAGAAACGCGTTGCTGCGTGCTCGGTCATCTCCAGCGCGGCGGCGCGCCAACCACGCTCGACCGGATTCTTGCTACGCGCTTCGGAGTCAAAGCCGTTCAGTTGGCGAACGAAGGGCACTTTGGATCAATGGTCAGTTATCAGAATTATCAGGTGCGCCACGTTCCCATCGCCGAAGCGGTCAACCGACTGAAACTCGTCCCGCCGAACGGCGAACTGGTGCGAACCGCCCGCGACGTGGACATTTCTTTCGGCGACTAAAGTCAGGGCTGTAACGTTGTCAGCGCAGACCTATCGCAGCGATGCGAGCGCTCCGCTGAGACAGCGGACCCTACAGCAGTCGTCGTCAGCGGCAATCTGTCACGTGCGGCATTAAGGGGAGTGGGATAGTATGGAGCGGCCCCATGACGCACAGCTCTGCGCACACGCAAAGCACCAACTCGGTGCTGATGATTCGTCCCTGCCGGTTTTATCCCAATCCGGAAACGGCGGCGGATAACGCGTTCCAGCATGATGCCAATCGCGACTTGGAAGCGTTGACCACGGTGGCGAGAAAAGAGTTCGACCCGGCCGTGCAGACGCTGCGCGCGGCCGGCGTCAACGTGCATGTCTTTGAAGACACGATTGAGCCGGAAAAACCAGACGCGATTTTCCCTAACAACTGGATTTCGACCCATCATGATGGACGCATCGCCCTTTTCCCAATGTATTCAGCCCTGCGACGACGCGAGCGGCGGTGGGACATCGTGGAGGAATTAGGTAAACACTATCGGGTCACCGAGGTGATCGATTACTCGCCGTTCGAGAATGAAGATTGCTACCTGGAAGGCACAGGCAGTCTTGTGTTGGATCATTTGAACAAAATTGCCTACGTCTCCCTTTCAAATCGTTCGAATCCGAAACTGATCAAACGCTTTGCCGAGGATTTCGGCTATCAACCGGTTACGTTCACCAGCATCGGTCCCAATGGCCAGCCGATTTATCACACCAACGTGATGATGTGCATCGGCACCGCCTTCGCGATGGTTGGCCTGGAAATGATTCCGAACAAAGCTGAACGGCAAGAGGTGCGGGCGCGGTTGGAGAAGACTGGAAAGGAGATCGTGGAATTAACGGCAGATCAGATCGCAAACTTCGCCGGTAACGCCATTGAGCTGTGCAATCAGGATGAAGAGAAACTGCTGGTGCTGTCCAGCCGCGCCGATCACGCATTGACTGACGAACAACGAGAAACCCTGACCCGCCACGCGCGGCTCGTGCCGGTCGAACTCCCTACCATTGAGCTTGCCGGGGGGAGCGCGCGCTGCATGATCGCGACGATTCACCTGCCGCCGCGGTAGTAATGGCGCTCTGTGAATCCAGTTGAGCGCGTCCAGTCGAACGGTTTCCACTCAACACGGCCGCTTCCCCAGCGTCAGTTTCCCGCGCAGGTGGTTTCGATGAGGCATGCGGGTTCGCCACTCTCCTGGCAGGGATTCCCGTCTTCTACAAACTGAAGAAACGGCGTTTCGGCTTCCACACGCAGAAGTTTGTCCAGGAACCCGCACTCCGCGGCAATTTCCGCCAGACGCCCGCCAAACAAAGAGTTAAACTCGAGACACGGCGCACCGGGCGCGCAAATGCTTCGAACATCTCCCTGCTCATTGACGTTAAGTCCATAGCTGGAGAGGGGAATCGCTGCGTTTCCGTTCGAGTTACTGAGGTTATAGATGCAACGGAAGATGATGTCCCGGTCGTGATCTCTCGGAGGTGTCCCGATCAGACACTGGTACTCTGCCGGCGTCAGGATCATGCCTGCGTCCATGCCCAGGAGGTGAGCGAGCTGATCCGCCCGCCGCCTCCCCAATGGCTCGTTGATCTCCTGCGGTTGTCTGAATTTTCGTGGCGCCAGGCGCGCCCATCGCGCATTTTCCTGGCACACATCCGGCCAGAAGCATTCCCTGTTTCGATCGCCGCCACCTCCCGGAGTGTCGAAGTATTGGTGATAATAAGCCCAGGGACAGCCCGTTGGATTTTGCTCGAGGCAATCGACGACCGGTTGAGGAATGGCCGCCTTATATGCCGGCATGTACGCGGCAAGATCGGGATTCGCCATGTAGAGGAGCAGGAAATTTACGAGGTATATCGCCGGAGTTACCGATGGCGCGTAGACCTCATGGGTGGTCTGGTGACTCCGCGGAGCTTCCGAGGGCTGTGCAACGAGCGGACCCACCCCGAAGAAAACTGCGGTTGCCAGCGTCAGAGATAAAATTGATACGGTTCGAGTTTGCATAAGTTTTTGATTTCGAGGCGCGAGCGTATATCACGCGCGGATGCTTCGATCAAGCTCCCGATCGCTCTGGGGAGCACACGCGACTCGCGTGTTGGCGAGCGCGTCGTCGCGGTCGCGAACTTTTTTCTGAACTGCGTTGCCGCGATGGCGTCTCGGGCACGAAATTTTTATCCCTCAGCCCCCTTGTAAGAGCATGGCGGCAAGGCGAAACCGTTCCGCATAAATTGGAAGTCTAACGGAGGAGAGGGCGAATTCCCGATTCCGTAATAGGTTGTCCTGTAGTCTTGTAAAATCCGAGTCTGTGACGCTTCAAACGTCTACCTAAGCAAAGCCGAATCGGTTACGGTTGAACCCCCAATTCAATATCGAGAGATTTCCCTCGTTCGTCGCCCCGACTCTCGCAACCGCCCTCGCTGCGCGACGATGCATGTCGCTCGTCCCACTCGCTCCATTCTCCACCTCGGTCGAAATGACAAGACTTCGCTCGGAACGACGAGCCTAAGTGGTGCGTTCGCGCATCCTTGCGACCGTGCGCTGTCGATCTTATATTTAGAAGGCGCGCGTCAGCGCGAAAGAATCAGGAGGTCATTATGCCCACGACAGTTGCTGCTCCAAGATCCAGGAAAGCTCCGGCAGTCCAGGACGATTTTTTACCACTCGAAGGAACAGATCACATCGAATTTTACGTCGGTAACGCGAAGCAAGCCGCTCATTTTTATCAAAGTGCGCTCGGTTTCCAGCCGGTAGCGTACAGCGGTCCTGAAACGGGTGTGCGAGATCGCGCCAGTTATGTGGTTCGCCAGAACAAGATCACGTTTGTGCTGACTACGCCGATTCGTGCAAGCCACGCGATTGCCAATCACATTCAAAAACATGGCGATGGGGTGAAGGCGATCGCGCTGAGGGTGAAGGACGCGACCTCTGCCTGGAAAGAAACAACAAAGCGCGGCGGAAAAAGTTATTTGGAGCCGAAGACCTTGAAGGATAAGCACGGCGAAATCGTCGTGAGTGGAATTCACACTTACGGCGAGGTGGTGCATGTGTTTGTTGAGCGCGACGATTACACCGGGCCGTTCATGCCGGGTTTTGTGAAGTGGGAACCGGTGTTTCGCGCGACGGAGACTGGGTTGCAGCACGTCGATCACTGTGTGGGAAACGTAGGATGGAACCAGATGAACCCGTGGGTGAAGTTTTACGAGGATGTGATGGGGTTCCGCAACATCCTCACGTTCGACGATAAGGATATTTCCACGGAATACTCCGCGTTGATGAGCAAGGTGATGAGCAACGGAAACGGTTTTGTGAAATTTCCGATCAACGAACCGGCGGAAGGGAAAAAGAAATCCCAGGTGGAAGAGTATCTTGATTTTTACGACGGCGAAGGTGTGCAGCACATCGCGATGGGTACAAACAACATCATCGAGACGGTCAATGCGCTACAGCAACGCGGGCTCGATTTCCTGAAAGTGCCTTCAACTTATTACGACACGCTGCTGGATCGCGTCGGTCACATCGATGAAGAGCTGAATGCACTCAAAGAGCTTGGGATTCTCGTCGATCGCGATGATGAAGGGTACCTGCTCCAGATTTTCACAAAACCGGTGGAGGATCGGCCTACGCTTTTCTTTGAGATTATTCAACGCAAAGGCGCAAAGAGTTTTGGTAAAGGGAATTTTAAAGCGCTGTTCGAAGCGATCGAACGCGAACAGGCTGCGAGAGGAAATCTATAATGATGGAGGTTACATCGTGAATCGCCGCATCGTTACATCGGCAGCGATTCACGATTCACCATTCACGAGTTACGATTCACGGAAAGAGAGGTAAGATCGACAATGCCGTATTATCAAAAACTAGGCGAGATGCCGCGAAAGCATCACATCTGGTTCCATCGCAATGGCGCGGGGCCCGGGTACAAGAACGAAGGAATTTATTACGAGCACGTAGTTACGACCGAAGGTTTCAATGAAGCGTTCTCAATTATGTATCACCTGCGGCCGCCCACTCGCGTCCGCAACGTGAAGCTTCTGAAATGTGAGGAGTTGAAGAAAGCTACCGACAGTCCGCTGCGGCATCATCATCTCAAGACTGCCGACATTCCGCGCAAAGGAGATCTTTATACTGGCAGAATCCCGATTTTGTTTAATCAGGACGTGATCGCGTATCGCGCGCGGCCGGCGAAGGCATACGGCGATTTTGAATACTACCGCAATGGCGGCGCGGACGAGATCATCTTTGTGTTCAAAGGGGGCGGCACACTGGAGTCGATTTTCGGGAAACAACGGTACCGCGCCGAAGATTACATTGTGATTCCGCGCGGGATTACCTACAAGCTGGTGCCGGATAATGTGGAAGAAGAAGATTATCTGGTTCTTGAATCCGTCGGGCCTGTTCGTATTCCGGAACGTTACCTCAACAAAGAGGGTCAGATCAAAATGGGCTCGCCTTACTCTGAGCGCGACCTGCATGGCCCTGCCGATGTGCTGACGATCGACAAGGATGAAGACACGGAAATTTTAGTGAAGGACGGACCGCGCTGGACCCAGGTGACGATGGCGCATCATCCGTTCGATATCGTCGGCTGGGACGGCTACGTTTATCCGTTCACGTTTAACGCCCAGGATTTCGAGCCAATCACCGGGACAGTTCATCAACCTCCGCCAATTCATCAGACGTTTGAAATTCGCGGCTACGTCGTATGCACATTCGCGCCGCGCTTTCTCGATACTCATCCCGAGGCGGTAAAAATTCCCTGGGTACACGACAACGTCGAAGCTGACGAAGTCTTGTTTTACGTGCGCGGGAATTTCGGTTCGCGCCGCGGCATCGAGCCGGCTTCGATTACACTGCATCCGCGCGGAATTCCGCACGGCCCGCATCCCGGCACGATCGTGGCCAGCAAAAATGCAACGCGCACCGAAGAACTGGCTGTAATGTTTGATACGCAGCACACACTGGAGCTCACCGAGCAGGCTGTTGCGCTCGACGACGCGAAATATCCGCAGAGCTGGTTAGACTAATACCGGCTTTCTTCACGAAGCTCTCCTGAAAGAAAATCGATGATTCAACGCCGCAACTCCGACCTCGATCTCGATCTGGAAGAACGACTCACGCGTGAAAGGAATCGTTTGGAGGAAAGGGACCTCGGTCGAATCGCCAATGCCTATCGCGAGCTGCTCGACGCGATAGGCGAAGATCCTGGACGCGAAGGTCTGCGCCGCACGCCAGGTCGCGCCGCGCGCGCCATGGAATTCCTTACACAAGGTTACCGGCAGGACCTCGAAGGAATCATTAATGGTGCAATTTTCGAATCCACGGCAAGCGAGATCATTCTGGTCAAGGACATCGAGCTTTATTCAATGTGTGAGCATCATTTGCTTCCTTTTATAGGCCGGGCGCACGTGGCTTACATCCCGAACGGAAAAGTGATCGGCCTTTCGAAAGTGGCCCGCATTGTGGATGTGTTTGCGCGACGTTTACAGATTCAGGAGAATCTCACCACGCAAATTGCCGAGTCGCTTATGCGGTGTCTTGAACCATCCGGTGTTGCCGTCGTTGTAGAAGCAAAACATCTGTGCATGATGATGCGCGGCGTTGAAAAGCAAAACTCGGTGATGAAAACCTCCTGTCTGCTCGGCGTTTTTAAGGAAGACGCGCGAACACGATCCGAGTTCCTGTCGCTTCTGAAAGACTAACTGCAGGGCGTCTGTGTCAGTCCCGAAAGCATTCGGGATTCACAGAAGCGCCCTACAATCTCGCCTCGCTTAGCTGCGGGCAAATTGCTCGCTCAGACGACCTAGTGCAAGAGCGGCAAGCAATAGTCCGAAATCGCGCAGAGCGATGTCAAAGTACCCGGGAATAAGCAACAGATTTATGATGATCACCGCCAGCCAGGCGGCCACGACGTAGGCAAAGATCCGCGGTTTCAGCGCGACCCCGATTCCAGCAACAATCTCAATTGCGCCGACAACAAGCATCAGCGCGTGTGCGGATATGGGTGAAAGGTTCGCTACCACACCGGGGAGATACTGGTCCCAGTTAGTCAGCAGGTGGAAAAATTTGTCCAATCCCGCGACAATTGGGGCAACTATGAATCCGAAATGAAGGATCCGGTATGCCTGATAAGCGGGCGAAGATCCGACCCTCTGCTCGGCCGTGCTGGTTGCGGCGTGCATTTGATCAATGGTTGTGTTCATAAGAAACAATTCCTTCCATGATAATTCTAATAAGTCAATATATTATTTGACTATTTAGCTCTTATTAGCAATACGAAAGTCGCCGGGTTGGTGGATGTCTTTCCCCCAGTGGGGTTCTATTTCACCTCAAACCTGCAGGATGGTGCCGGTCCACGGAGGCAATGCTCCTTTACCGGCGAGCCAATGATCTCAGTGAGCAATGATTCCGCCAGCAGACATGCTTCGGGATGATTTGCGGTGGCGGCAGAAATCGGGCAGCCATTACCGTAGATAAAATGTTTTCCATCTTCTTCGCGAAAACTTGCCGCTCCGCCCAGTTCCTTAAGAATTCCGAGTGCAGCATCAATTCGTTGTTGGCGAGTTTTCCCTTCCAAACCGCCCAAATGTTCCTGAGCCACTTTGCGTCCGGCGATCCTCATTCCGGCTCGCAACTTCCTGGGCTCCACCTGACGCGAGAATATCGACATCAGAAGTGAAACCAATCGCCCGTATGCTTTGGGAAAGAGCTGTTCCGCTTCAGGACCAAGAGCATACGTCGTATGGGGTTTGCGAAAGCCAGGCGTGAATCCGGATTGCACCACGAGTCGGTCACGCTCAAGACTCGCCAGGTGCGCCCGCACGGCGTTATCGGTCAGGTGCAATTCTTTTGCGAGCTCATTCACGGTGCATTCTCGTGCGCGCAGCAGGTCGAGGATTTTGCCCCGCGTACTTTTGAACAACCGCTCCCGCCAGCCTATATGTTTCATTAGATCAAAGATCATGGAGGTTCAAATTAAGTCAAAGATATGTTTGACTAATTCCGGGCTAATACTGTGTGGTGGTTCGTATCCGCCGAGGAGATAACAGAATGCTGCTAACAGTTAGTAAACGTCTCGAATTCTCCGCCTCACGGCGGCTGCACGTTAACCGCTGGAGCGAAGGCCAAAACCTGGCCACGTTCGGTCCGGGAACGACCGCGCGGTATGGAAGCGGTCGCAATTATGTTGCTTACTTCGTTTTCAGCGGTCCGGTCGATCAGCGCACGGGAATGCTGATTAACATCAGCGAAATTAAGGAGCTCGCGGGCAAGATCGTGCGCGAACGCTTTGATCACAAGTTTTTGAACGAGGACAATCCGTCTTTTCACGACATTCCACCAACCACTGAGAACGTAGCCTGGCAGCTATGCAATGATGTGGCACCGCTGTTTGCCGGCGTGAAAGCAAAGCTGTGTGCTTGCCATGTACGCGAGTCGCCCAAACGGAGCGCGACTTATTATTCCAACGGCGTCAGCGAGGCGAATTATTGGTTCGAATTCTCAGCTGCGCGGAGCACCATGTCGCCCCTGTTGAGCAAAGAGGAGAACGCACGGCTGTTTGGATCGGCCACTTCAATTCACGGGCACAACTACCGCGCGCGGCTGACGTTTCGATCGGAAGAACCGGATAGAACGGTTCCACTGGTCCGTTACGATGAAATCGATACCTGTATCTGCGCGTTACAAGCAGAACTGGACCACCGCTATCTCAATGAGGTGACAGGATTGAAGAAACGCCCTATGACCACCGAAAGTTTGGCGAGATACATTTACGAGCGTGTGAATACAATGAAGCCACTGCATCGCGTCCGCTTGCACGAGCGGAACGATTTTTTTGCGGAAGCGTGGGGAAATGAAAGGGTTTTCCTCGGGTTGCAGGCCGGACTTCAAGCGGCGCACCGACTGCATGCAGACACACTTTCTGCTCCCGATAACGCGAGGCTCTATGGCAAATGCAACAATCCGCGCGGCCACGGTCACGGTTACCTGGTTGAAACAACTGTCGGCGGTGACTACGATTCGCGCAGCGGAACGCTCTACGATTTCGTCGCATTAAATGATGCGATACACGAGTCGCTGAAGCCGTGGCAAAATCGTCATCTCGATCTCGAGACGAAGGATTTCCGCCGGGCGCCTTCGACTGGAGAAAACATTGTCCGCGCTCTTTGGCGAAAGATCGATAATCGCGTCAACCAAAGGTTGGTGCGATTGCGATTGTGGGAAACGGCGAACAACCGATTCACATTGCGCCGAACATAGCGGTGGAACAACGTTGCTGTAGTGTCCGCTGTCCTCAGCGGAAATGCGCCTGATTGATAACTCCTTTTTTATGCGCTGAGACAGCGCACACTACAGCCCATACTGAATTCGGTGTTGGACGTTAGGCGTTGCGCGTTCGACGGTTTCTGCGAACAAATGAAACGTTATCTGATCACAGGCGCGAGCCGCGGCATAGGTCGCGCTATCGTAGAAAAGCTAGCCGGCGAAGATGTAGAATTGCTTTTGCATGGGCGAGACACGGTAGCTCTGGCACAAACGCGCAAAGCTGTGGAATCCCAATGCGCCAAGGTCACACTGCTGATTCATGATCTCGCAACGGCGCGGGGCGTTTCCGATCTCATCTCCGAAGTTGGCCGTGAACCGATCGAATTGCTCGTGAACAACGCAGGCATCGCGGTGGTGAAACCATTCACCGAGATCACGTCGATCGAATGGGAGCAAACCGTTGGCGTGAACGTTACCGCTCCGTTTCTGTTAACACAGCGCTTTGCACCTCGAATGCCGCCGGGTTCCAGCATCGTCAACATCCTCTCTGTGGCAGCGAAAACCGCGTTCCCGGGGTGGAGCGCCTATTGCATGAGCAAGTTTGCCTTGGAAGGCTTCTCGCGCTGCGCGCGCGAAGAACTGCGCGACCGCAAAATTCGAGTGATCAATGTTTATCCCGCGGCGACAGACACCGACATCTGGAGCCAGGTCGAGGGTCAATGGCCGCGCGACCGAATGATGAACGCGGCGCAAGTGGCTGATGCCGTCGCATTCGCTTTGTCTCGCCCAACTGACACGCTGATCGAAAACATCACGTTGTCGAGTCTGACTGGAAATCTGTGAGTGATCAGGCAAGCTTTGCGTGAGCAAAGCCTCATAGCTACGGCTATGTGAGCCGTGTTCAAAGATGCTGCATCGACAGAAAGACCGGCCGTAGGCCGGTGGCTACAGCGCAGAAAGCACTAATTCCATGATTGAAGCGCTCCAAAGCGAACTCGGTATCAACGTTATCGCCTCGATTATCGTGTCGGCACTCTTCCTGGCGCTCGGATTTGCCTGGGGAAAGTACAAGGAGCGAAAGCGGAAGTTTGGCAGAAATCTGGAAGAGTACGATTTCTATCCATTCACGGTCACTCGCGAAAACTTTGGCGAGTTCAGTCTAAAGGATTTTCGCCTGGGAATGCATTACTTCCTCAAGAACGAAGATCATACTGCTGCGCGGCAGCTCATTTTTATCGGCGAGCAAAACAATGTGAGCGCACAGCTCGAACCTGCCGAGCAAAAGGTTTATGCTCAGCTGTTCGAAAAGTACGACGGTAAAAAGGTTACCGACGACACGCACGAATTTCTGGAAAACTACGAGCGAATCGTGCGTCTGATCGGGAAATCGTTTCCAAACACCGGAATTGAGATTCTGCTGCACAATCTCGCTGACCCGGCGCACTCGCTCATTACGCTGGAGAACAATGTGACCGGTCGCCACTTGCGGGACGGCACCACGAATCTGCTAATCGACCTGAAACGACGCCAGCTCCTGAACGAGGACAAAATTGAATTACGAGCTGAACATCGGCGCGCGAAAATTCAAATGCACCACAATCCCGATCAAGCGAAAAGAGTTCGGAATTGTGGGCGCCATTTGTATCAACATCGATGCGAATTACATCACCGGCAAGTGCTGCAGGACCGGAGCGAATCGAAACGTGGTTCCAAAATTTTCTTCGCACCGATATGCAGCTCGATGAAAACATTCTTAGCAAGGACGAATACGCCAAGGCGCTCAAGGGCAAACGGCATTTCAAAGACGAAGCAGTTTGAACGCCGCATCTCGTCATTCCGAGCGAAGCGCAGCGAAGTCGAGGAATCCCGCAGCGGGGCTTTGAAGCAGTTCCGCGGGATTCCTCGACTTCGCTCGGAATGACAAAGCGTCGTATGGACGCCGCCCTGCGGCGTCCGGGTCAGCACAGCTCGCCGACCCTGCCTACTTCGGCGAGGCGTGAAGCACCGCCTGGTATTCCGGTTTCTTGTGGTAATCGACCAGACGGAAGCCCCAACCGATGAGCGTGGAGAGATCTTTGGTCTTCGCCTTTTTTTCGTTCAGGAACTTCTCGACTCTGCGCTTTCAGTTCCGGCTGTTGATCCGTCATGTCGAGGATCTCGAAAATCTCCATCGACAAGAGCCAGTCTTCAGGATGCTCAGCCTGCTGCGTTTCCCAAATTTCGCCCAGCCGTTCGTAACCGGTTTTGCCCTCGCGAATTTTGCGCACCTGTTCGTAAAGGTTTTCAAGCCGCTTTCGTTTTGCGTCGGACGGAACTTTGATGGTGCGTTCCTTCGGCACCAGCGCCACCTGGTTGTAGGCATCCTTGTCCGCCGCGCCGTTGAAGACCGAGCTGATGCGCTCGCCGACGGCCATGTCGTAAACGCCCCACTGGGGATCGAACAAAACCCGATCGCCATATTTCGCGCTGCAGTTCGAGAACGTGATCAGCAGCAATTTTCCGTCGCGCCTCAGGATTTTTTCGACTTTCCCTGAAACCACAATGCCGCTGACAAATTCGATTTTTGCTTTCCGGCCTTCCACAATTCCCAGCGCGTGCAATTGATCGTTCGTGAGCGACTCCGGAGACGCGGGCGTTTGCCTCCATTTTCCGACCGGCGAGCCGAACCCGTCCTTGTGATAATCGACGCCGTGGCCTTCGAGTTCCTTGTCGCGGAACGCGAGCGCGCTCTTACCGTTAGTTCGGAGATAAATCGGCGAATTGTTTTCGTCCGTGATGACTTCATTGAAAACCCCGCTGACTTGAAGGCCGGATGAATACTCGCAGGTGGCCACGTTCTGGCATTCGATGGCCTTGTTGATGCCTTCGAGTCCGCCAACCTTAAACGCCATGGTGCTGGCGAACTCTTCCAGCACATCTTTCAGGTGCTGAAAATCGCGGCACACGAAAAGTTGCGGCTGCTTGGTGGTGATATCGAATGCGTAAGTCTGCGCGTCGATGGAGTAGGGGATCTTTTTTACTGCCGGCTCGAGGCACGAGACCGACTCGCCGATCGATGAAAGCAGTCCGGCTCCGTATATTTTTGGATTCTCAAGGTCGCCGATGAGCCCATACTCCACGGTCCACCAATGCATCCGCGATAGCAGCGCCATTTCGGAAGGCTCGCCCAGATTTTTTTGCCCGTGTTCAACCAGTTTGGTCGCTTCCTCGACTTCTTTTGGATCGGCGTTTGGGCGTTCTTTCAAAATCGATAAATGGCGGATTGCTTGATACAACTCGAAGTCTCTTTTTCGAAGACATCGCTTTCGCGCCGATTTCCCCAAACCGCTGCAGATATTCCGAGTATTCGCGATCGACAATGATTGGCGCGTGACCCGCGGCTTCGTGCACGATATCTGGCGCCGGCGTGTATTCGATGTGCTGGATCTGGCGCATGTCGCACGCGATCACCAGCACTTTGTAGGCTTGAAATTCCATGAACGCGGCCGGCGGAATGAATCCGTCCACGGCCACCGCGCCCCAGCCAATCTTGGCGAGAATGTCGTTCATCTCCTGAATACGCGGGATCCGCTCAAAGGAGATGCCGGTGTTGAGAAGCCCTTTGAAATAAACTTTGTGCGCGTACTCCTTCAGGAAAAAAATGTTCTGGCGCATGATGAATCGCCAGACCGCGTGATCGACCGATGTGTAATCGTCGTAGCGCTGATCGACTGCGAATTGGAGCAAATGTTTTGGGCAACTGGCGACTGCCGCGTTGTTATAGCTGATACCACTTTGAGATTTCATTCGGGGGCCTCCTCGATTGCAAATATAACTTATGATTCGATGTAAAGTAGTGCAAGCCTCCGGCTTGCAAATCCATTTAAGTAATGACTCTTCCAGCCGTCATTTTCTACGCAAGCGGGACGCATGCGCTACTTTCGCTTTGCGCGTATCACGCGTCTGGTAATCCACACGAGCACGGCAATCGCCAGCGCCCACGGCGCGAGGAATGCGATCGCTACGCCGATCATGCGGACACTCCACATGATTGCTCCGGCGCTTTGCGCCAGCGTGCGTCGCAGCGTGGCGAGGGGACCGCTCTGCTGAGAAACGATATTGCCCTGGCTGTAAACCTGAATCGAGATGTCGGCCGGCGCGTTGGCTTCATCGGTTTGTGTGCCGGTGCGGTCCTGGCGTTGCACAGTGACGTTCTCGAGTTTGCCTAACGAATCGAGCGATTGCATCAGCGCCGGATAATTTTTCATCGGCACGCGCAGAAAAACGTTTGCCATTTCGCGTCCGTCTGAGATCGCGATTAAAGGTGGAGCTGCGAATGCGTCCACCTTGTTTTTCAGCGAGGGTTTTAAGCTGCTTTGCTTTTTCGTCAACGGACGACGTGCGAATCCGCAGACTCGTTTGCTGAAACGCCTGCTCCTGTTCCTCGCGCGAGATGGTGATGTTGAGCTCTACCTTGTCGCGCTTCGATCTTTGCATTTTCGGATCATGCGGCTGCGGATTGCCGCCTTGCGCGATGCGTTCGGTTTGGGTTTGGAAATTTTCGACGCGCCCGAAGGATTTGACGCGTGCTAATCACTGCCATCACTTTCTTCCGGCGCAATCAACATGCTCATCTGTTGCGGAGACGCGTCCAGAGTAATCGCGGTTCAGCTGCGCATTTGTGATCTGCATCTTGTGACTGGGGACGACGCGAGTGCTTTGATGTCATTGTAAATCTTTTCAACGTCTGGCGCATAAAGCGCGAGCTGCGAACGCTCTTTAATGCAGGAACGCCGCCGGCTCTTCCATGTCTTTTTCGGCCAGCGAGATCGTGACCGTGGCGAATTGCACCTGCGAATCCCAATACTTTAATTCGCCCTGCATCTTCTCGATTTCTTCGCGGACGCGCGCGAGTTCCTTTTCCACTTGAAGCAAATCGGAAACTTTTCCGGTCTTCGTTTTCAGCATGTCGATTAGACCGTTGCTCCATGACGCGCGCATTTTTCAGGCGCGCATCGGTGTCGAAGTATGCCTTGGTTACGTCTTCGGTTCCGAGCGTCTGGTTCTTCAATTCGCCGAGACTGCGAACTCTTTTGAAGAAAACGATCCAGATTTTCCGGAAGGATCTTGACGACAACTTCACCGCGCAGCTTACCGTTTGCTTGTTTCTGCGAACTCGGTTGTGGCGACATAACCGCGTTCGTCATTCGCCAATGGCGGTGATCTTTTGCAGCAGCATCGTCAAAGCTGACGATCTCAAGTTCGACGGTGGCATTGCGAATCAGTTTGCGATTTACCTAACGCTGAGGGAGGCGTTTCGACCGAGATCTGCTCTGCTGCATAGTTCATCGCTTCCGACGCAGTCTCGGTATCCGCGGCAGCAGGCGTTTCGCCGGGCTTCGGAGCCACTTCTGGAGCGGCCGGAATGTTTGATCCGGTGACAATCGTTCGTTCGGCTTCAGCAAAGCTTTCCGTTTTGTCCTTGGCTTCGACTGCTGACGCTGGCGGCGGGGCCTGGAGGGGCATGTGCTTGTGGTTGTGCGGCAGCGAGTTCGTCCGATTTAGCTAAAGCATTGGCACGAGCTGGCTCCGACGCTCCGATCGGTGATGGTTGTTGGAACAACTGTTCGTTCGCGTAACGATCATCGGGAGCGCGCTGGAGGAATTGCAGTTTCTCCGGTGATCATCCGGCCGAGTTGCACAAGTCCGAGCAACACCGCAGCGACCGCGGTGACTTGTACCGCGCGCATGCGCATCAGATCAGCAAGGAATTTCAGTAGTCCGGTTCTTTCGGGAATGCGCTGTCGAAAACCGGCCAGCATTCGCTGTTCGAAAGCTCGGATCGGGTTTTTCCTGAGTGAGAGTTTCTTCGAGAATTTTGTTCATAGCTTTGGTTTCCTGATGAGTTTTTCGGCATTCGGCGCAATCGACGAGATGCGTATGAAGAGCACTGCGTTCGTCAGCCGAGAGCTCGCCGTAAAGATCGGCGGCGAGCCAGTTATCAATTTCGTTGTGAACGATTGCCATACGATTAGTCCATTGAAGCGAGAGCGGGGCGAAGCTGTTTCCGCATGGAAGCCAGGGCACGTCCGAGAATTCCGCGTAGCGCGCCATCGGTTAGGCTGAGCGTGTTTTCGATCGTGCGATAATCCATCTCTTCGAAATAACGCAGCGTAAGCGCTGCGCGATGGAGCTCGGGCAACGTGGCAAGCGCGGAATGCAACTGTTGATCTACAGCGGTGGTGTCGGGCGGTTCGTTTTCGCTTATTTCAATTCTTTCGTGAGGGTAGGGAACAGGGCGGCGTTTTCGGGAAGTGTCATGTGCCCTGTGTCGCGCGATGGTCGCCAGCCAGGCGGGAAATTTCTCCGGATCGCGCACGCGCCAGCGCGTTTTCCAGGCTTTGACCAGCGAATCCTGCACCACGTCTTCGGCTTCCTCGCGGTTTTGCAGAATCCCGTAAGCGATGGCGAAGAGCGTCCGACTGTGAGTGCGGATAATCATTTCAAATGCCTCTCGATCGCCGTGTATGGCCGCCCGGTATTGTTCGCGTTCGCTGGCATCCATTATGTGGTCGATCTAAAGCCTAGACGTTCGACTACGCGATTCCGCGCGAAATTTTTTTAGGGTAGCGCGAGCCTCCGGCTTGCGAGTGGTGTCTGATCGCAAGCGGGACGCATGCGCTACTTTGAAATCGCTATTCCGCGCGAAACATTCTTGGCTGAGGTGGATCGGCTTCTCCGAAGGCGATGGCAAGTGGATCGCCCAAAACGCAAATATTGGTGGCAAAGCCGCCGCTTTTGCCAACGCGTTGAGGAGTCGCCGCGGCGACCGTACCACCTAGAAAATGATCACGGTATTCCCGGCGCTCACAAGATCCTTCACTCGCGCGGCGTCCCAGTTGGCGAGGCGAATACAACCGTGGCTCGCGGCGCGGCCAATGGTCTCGGGATTATTCGTGCCGTGAATGCCGATGCCGGGTTTGTTCAGGCCCATCCAGAGAACGCCGACCAGATTGTTCGGGCCGGGCGGAAGATTGTAAAAATTTTCCGTGCGCACACCGTGATTAAGCATGCCTTCGTCATACCGGAACCACGGCCAAACGGTCACACCGAGAATTTTCCATGTGCCCACCGGCGCCGGCAGCGCCGTGGAGCCGGGCGTGATGGGAAAAACACAAACCAACTGGTCTCCATCGAATACTTCGAGAAGATGCTCGTGTGTATCGACAAAAATCTTGCGCGTAGCGAATGCGGGATTCTCAGGGACTTTGCCTTCGGTGAATTTTTCAACTTCGAACGGCAAAACGTTCGGCACTTTGAGCGTGTCGCCGACCTGAAGGTGTTCCCAGTCTTTTCCGGGATTGAGCTTCTGAATGTAGGCTTCGGCAGAATGAAAACGCTCGGCCACGAATTCCAGCAGCGACGTGTACGGCATCCATTTTAATTTTGCCTGCTCTGCGTGACTGCCCGGCACATCGCCGATCTGTTTCAGGTCTTCTTCTCTGATTGTGTAGGTGGTGTAAGTCACCGGCACCTGATCGAGCATCCATTGATCGACCGCGCCGGTCTTTGGCATCGCGTGCGCGTGCTTGTATGAGATGAGCGCTTTCCGGAAAAATTCGCCCATTTTTCCATCGATCTTTCCCGGCCCGAAATCGCTGTTGTCCAAAAAAATCTGCAATCGCGTAGCCGTCTCCTCGTCGTAATTCGGCAAAGCGACGGGATAAACTTTCGGTGGCGGAGTGACCGTGCGGCGTGGGCGTCTCCTGTGCGTGCGCAAACACGGGCATCAAAGCAGATGCGACAATCAGCAGAACGAATTTCATCGGGCGAAAGTTATGCGCTGTGAATCGCACGACGCAAACGCGATCAGCAAGCTGGCGCTGTAAGGTGCGTTGTCCTCAACGCATTCAATAGCCGCGCTATACGAGCATGGAAGATCCGCTGAGGACAGCGGACACTACAGCACCGGTCGCAAGACCACGGTTGATTCGGCTGGCAAAATCCATTGCTCTGGAGTTGTGCTTGCGACCGCATCTGTTCCTCCGTAACGCGGCGAATCGCTCGTCCAAAGCGTTTCCCATCTGCAACCCGGCGGCGGCGCGAGCAAAGGCTCCGAAGCAGGACGCAAAACCTGGCGTTCTCCTAAGTTCACCAACAGTAGCCGATCATCATTTTGTTCCGAAAGATATCGGAGGACGAAACTTGTTGGTCCGAGTACTGCGCCGTCGATTCCGCCGGAACTTTGCTGTCGAAATCGCGAATCTTCGCGGCGCAATTTCAAAAGATCGATGTGCAGATCGTAAAGCTCGCGATTTTTTTCGCGCTCAGAAAAGTCGAGTTTGCATCGGGAGAACGTCTCGGGATCATCCGGCGCAGGCAAACTTTTCAATGCCTCTTCCTTGGTAAGCGATAAAAATGGCGCCAGCAATTCAGCGCGACCTTTGCGAGTCCCATCGCGCACAGACGCATCGCCTACATCGGCAAAAAAGAGAAAAGGACTGGACGCACCGAATTCTTCGCCCTGAAACAGCAAAGGTGTCCAAGGTCCGAGCAAAAGAAGAGCCGTCATGGCGCGATATCGTCCGGGTGAAGTTTGGAAACGCGGCCGGTCACCCGCGCCGGTGTTCGCGATCTGGTCGTGATTTTCGATGAAACAAACGAACGCCTCCGCGGGAATGCCGAAGCTGGGAGTGCCGCGCAACGCCTTTTGCCACGAAAACGCCTGTCCCTGATAGAGAAAACCGTATTTCGCGGCGGAAACAAATTCCTGCGGCTTGCCGGCGTAATCGCTGAAATATCCGACGTTTTGCCCGGTTAAAGCGACAATGGCGCTGTGATGAAAATCGTCATTCCACATCCCATCCAAACCGTCGCCACCTTCATTCTGCGGCTGCGTCATTTTTGATTCCTGCAGATCGTTCTCGGCGACAAGAATGATCGAACGCGAACCCGCCGCCTTGCGCGCAGCGCGACCGACGGCGCCAATGATGTATTCTTCAGACTCGTCGCGAATCGCGTGCGTCGCGTCGAAGCGGAAGCCGTCGAAATGAAATTCTTCGATCCAATAACGGCCATTGGTGATGAAGAATTCGCGAACTGGTCCCGAGTTCGGACCGTCGAAATTGATCACGTCGCCCCATTCGTGACCTTTACCGTGGACCAGATAATCGTCGGAAAAAACTCCCAGATAATTTCCGTCCGGTCCGAAATGGTTGTAAACGACGTCGAGAATTACGCCGAGACCTAACGAGTGCGCACGGTCAACGAACGCGCGTAAATCGTCCGGCGTTCCATACAAATGTGAAGGCGCAAACAGATCGACGCCGTCATAGCCCCAGCCAAATTTGCCCGGGAACTCCGCGACCGGCATCATTTCGATAACGGTGATTCCGATGCGGGCGAGCTCGCTTAATTGTTCGGCGGCGGCGCGCCACGTTCCCTGCCTCGGTGAATGTGCCGATGTGCATTTCGTAAATGATCTGGCCTTTGAGTTTCAATCCGGGCCATTCCGCGTCGCTCCATCGGAATTTCGTTGGATCGACAATGCACGAAGGGCCGTGCGGTCCATCCGGTTGAAAACGCGAAGCCGGATCGGGATAAAAATTCTCGCCTCCGTTGACACGAAATCGGTAGAGAGCACCGGCGCTGGCGTTGGCTGCGCCGGAAAAATATCCGCCTGGCTCGGCTGTAAGTGGACAGAATTTTGGTCTTCCTTCCGCAGCGTCTTCGAAAACAACATCTACTTCCCGCGCCTTCGGCGCCCAAATGCGAAAATGCGTTTGGTTTTCTCCGATCAATTCGGCGCCAATCGGATAGCGGCGTTTTGCCTGCGACATCAGAACTAACATGGCGCTCCCGGTTCACTAAACAATGTCCAGAGCGAGCTGTAGCGTGCGCTGTCCTCAGCGCATTTCTTGCGAGCTCGATTCTCCGCTGAGGACAGCGGACGCTACAGCCCACCGTCGCGAGCGCAATTGTTAGGCAACCGCTTCGGTTGTCTGTCGTTTGGCTTGGCAACCGATGCGGTTGCCCTACAATCGCCAACGCTTCGTCACAAGATCAGACATGAACGGAAACGGATCAAAAATCGAAATCTTCAAGCCGTTCGGCGAAGCCTTCGAGTTGATGAAGAGAATCCTCTTTCAGCCGTTCGATTTGAAAAAATGGCTCGTGATCGGTTTCGCGGCGTGGCTGGCGAACCTCGGCGGTGGTGGTGGAGGGGGCAGCTTCAATTATCCGGACAATCGGCACGAAGATGCGCAAAAATTGACCGAAACGATCAGTCAAATTCCGCAGCCGGTTCTCATCACCGGCATTTGCATTCTTGTTTGTTTCGTTCTCTTGCTCATTGTCCTGTTTGCCTGGCTGCGCGCGCGGGGGCGATTTATTTTTGTGGACTGCATCGTTCGCAATCGCGCCGCGATTGTCGAACCGTGGAAAGAATTCCGCGCAGAAGGAAATAGTTTTTTCCTGTTCTCACTGCTTGTCGTGCTCGCGCTCATCGCGATTGTCGTGATCGCGGGGCTTGTGCTCATTGTGCCGTTTATTCCTCGAGGGGCTCAGGCACAGCCGGGTGTCGGATTTTGGATCGGCCTTTCGCTGTTCGTGTTTTTCGCGGTCTGCCTTGCTTTCGTCTGGGCGTTGGCCTCGCAATTGATGGTCCCGATCATGTACCGGCAACGGTGCCCAGCGCGGCTGGCGTTTGCTCAAGCGGTGGATTTGGTTGCCTCTCATCCCGGGCCGATCCTTCTATACGTGTTATTTCTTCTGCTGTTGGCCGTCGCAGTGGTGATGATCAGTTGTGCGGTAGCATGCGCGACTTGTTGCATCGCTGCGATTCCGTATGTCGGCACGGTTATACTTTTGCCAATCCCAGTGACGCTTGGCGCGTTTTCGCTTTTATTCCTTCGGCAGTTCGGTCCGGATTACGATGTATGGGCGGGTTTCATGCCGCCGGAATTTTTGCCTGTCCTAATGCCGCCGCCTTCGTCTTCGGGGAGTGAAGCAGGATAAGCACGAATTGATGACGAACATGAAGTAGGCCCGCGGCGATAAATGGTCCTGTCATTTCGAAAGAAGCGAAACAATCTCTGGTCAACTCTCTCGCATACCGCTTTCGAACTGAGCGAGATTCTTCGCTTCGCTTAAAATGACATCAAGATAGAATGGAATCATGGACTGGGATGCGATTAGCGCCATCTCGCAATTGATCGGCTCGCTCGCCGTCGTTTTGTCGGTGCTATATCTCGCCGTGCAAGTGCATCAGAGCACGCGGGTGAGCAAGGTCGCCATGCAAGACGCAGCGGCAACGGCCCTGCGCGATGTGACGAAGCCGTTAATGGAGAACGCTGAGCTGGAACGAATCTGGCGCGTCGGGCTCGAAGACATTGGCGCACTCTCAGTCGAAGAGCGGGCGCGATTTTTCCATGCTGCTTACCAATTCTTGAAAGCGTTCGAGACCATCCATTTTCATCATGTTTACGGAATGATGGACAGGGACCTGTGGGAAGGATGGCACGGGCTCCTCCGACATTACGTCGTCGCACCGGGCATGGCTCATTACTGGAAAATTCGGCCTGAAGTCTTCTCTGAACGGTTCCGCAATTTCGTTAACTCGCTCGAACCACCCACGAATCAGCGCACCGTGGGCACGCTGTTCGGAGAGGAGCGAAGTAATGGTGAGCGTGATTATTTTGCTCGCATCAGCCGCAGTTGCCGGATGCACGTGCGTGCGAAATCAAGGCTGCGAAGCTTTAGAAGCTCGAGAGCAGAGTTCTGCAGCCGGCTTGCTGGAACTGCCAGCCGAGCGAGCAAATGCTCGCGCACTCAAGCCTGCAGCGCTACTTACATGGTCCTGGAACAGGGATCACGAATTTGCCGTCTTTCTCAGCGACGAAGTTTTCTGAGCTGCTGGATGAGCTGCCGTTTGCGTCCTTTTTCTCAACCTTGATGACGAGCTTTTTCGTCGGTTTAAGATTCAGGCAAACTTTGCCGCGTTGGTCCGTCCATCGGTGTCGTCGCTTTTTTAACGTCCTCGGGCGTGAGATTAACAAGCTCAATGCTGGAAATTTTCCCTCCGGCTCCCCCCGACTGCATCATTTTGTAAAACTCGAGGGCCTCGGGGTCGGAGCCTTGCGTGTAAAGGAAAGACGCCAGAGTGGCTGTGTCCTTGCCTTCCATTGCTGCTTTGTATTTGTCGGTGAATGCTTTTTCCTGCGCGGGCGTGGCGGCACGACGCCCAACGCGAGTGTGAGCACGAGGGTGCCAGCCACTGTAAAGATTTTCGTTGAGGTTTTCATGGCTGCCACCGTAGTCGGCTCGGTTTCCGCAAGGCAAGCGAATTCGAAAAAGAAAAATCGTTGCTGAGTCCCGTTGCGCGGGCTATTCCACTCTCTCCGAAATGGACTGGCGGCCAGATATGAAAATCGTCGCTCGTTCTCCGGATGAATATCCACGAACATCAAGCCAAAGAGTTGTTGCAAAAGTTCGATGTCGCTACAACGCGCGGCAGAGTCGCTGCGACACTCGATGAGGCAGAGCAGATCGCGCGTGAGCTCGGCGATATCGATATTGTCGTTAAGGCGCAGATCCACGCCGGCGGGCGCGGCAAGGGCAGTTTCAAGAACGGATTTAAGGGTGGCGTGCACGTTCGCAAAACGCCTGACGAAGTCCGTGATGTTGCAGCGAAAATGCTCGGCGAAATTCTGGTGACGCACCAGACCGGCCCGGCTGGTCGTCTGGTGAACAAAGTTCTCGTCGCGGAATCGGCCGATATTGCGCGGGAAATCTATTTTGCGGTCCTGCTCGATCGCGCGACCGCTGCGCCTTTGATTGTCGCCAGCACGGAAGGCGGCGTCGAAATTGAAGCCGTTGCGGCGAAATCGCCCGAGAAAATTATTCGCGAGCCGATTGACCCATTAGCCGGCCTGCAGCCATACCAGGCGCGCAAACTGGCAAGCCAACTCGGTTTCGAATCATCGCAGCTAAAGAACGCGTCAAAATTATTCGACGGACTTTATCGCACTTTCATTGCGTTCGATTGCTCGATGGTCGAGGTCAACCCACTGGTCGTTACGAACAAAGGCGAAGTCCTCGCGCTGGACGCCAAGTTTAACTTTGACGACAACGCGCTGTATCGCCATCCGGAGATCGCGGCGATGCGCGACATAGCTGAGGAAGACCCTCGCGAAGTCGAAGCTTCAAAACACGGGCTCAATTACATCGGGCTCGACGGCAACATCGCGTGCCTGGTCAATGGCGCCGGCCTGGCCATGGCTACGATGGACATCATCAAATTTTACGGCGGCGAACCCGCCAACTTTCTCGATGTCGGCGGCGGCGCGACGGAAGAGCAGGTGACCGAAGCGTTCAAAATCCTGATCGCCGACAAGCAAGTGAAAGCGATTCTGGTCAATATTTTCGGTGGGATCATGAAATGCGACGTGATCGCGCAAGGTATCATCGATGCAGCGAAAACGGTGAAGTTGTCGGTGCCGCTTGTCGTTCGTCTGGAAGGAACGAACGTCGAGCGAGGCAAGCAGTTGTTGAAGGAAAGCGGCCTCGCGCTTATCGCGGCGGACGATCTTGCCGATGCAGCGCAAAAAGTCGTCGCAGCGGCAAAAAGTAAATGAAGGTCAAATCTGTAATCGTATTTCTTGCGCTCGCGGCAGCGGTTTCGGCCGACGATTTGCAGCGTAAATCGAAAGCGGCGCGCGAGAGTTATCCGAACGTCGATGTTATCTACGACTCGGTGACAATGCCTGACGGCAAACGCTTGCGCAGCATCGTCACGAAACCGCGGGATGCGAAGGGAAAATTGCCGGTCATTTTTCTCACCGGCTGGCTGAGTTGCGATTCGGTCGAAGCGCCGGCCGACACGAAAGATGCCACGGGTTTGATTTTGCGCGGGCTGGCGCAGACGCATGGGTTTTGCCTGTTCAAGATTGATAAACCGGGCTGCGGGGACAGCGAGGGCGATTGTTCGCAAACCGATTTCGACACGGAGCTTGCCGGGTACCGCGCGGGGTTCCGCGCGCTGAAAAATCACGACTTCATCGACTCTGACCGGGTGTACATTTTCGGCAGTAGCAACGGAGGCGGATTCGCGCCCTTGGTTCCGGAAACGGAATCAGAACAGGCGCAGGTGCGCGGCTATATCACGATCGGTGGCTGGGTCAAAACGTGGTTCGAGCACATGCTCGACATCGAACGGCGGCGCTTTGCGCTGATGAAAAAATCGCCGGGCGAAGTGACTGATCGAATAAAGAGAGCCACGACACTTTATTATGAGTGGTTAATTAAGGGCCGCAGTGTTCCGGAGATCTTAGAAAAGCCGGAGCTTGCAGAACTATGGCCCGAGGGGAAAGACCAAACGCATCTTTACGGACGACCGCTGAAGTTTTATCAAGACTTGCAGAGGCTGAATCTAGCCGCCGCCTGGTCCCGCGTGAAAGTCCCAGCGTTAATCTTGCACGGACAATACGACTGGATTATGAGCCGCGAAGATTCTGAGCTGATCGCGCAAATTGTGAATGCAAATGTTCCCGGTGCGTCGCGTTTCATCGAAGTGCCGGAGATGGGACACGGGGGGCAGCATTATCTCAGCATGGCTGATGCGTTCGCTGGGAAACAGGCGCCGTTCGATCCGAAGATTATTCGCACCATGACAGATTGGTTGGAACAACAACAAAAGAAACCCGCAAGATGAAAATCAAGGAAATCGGTTTTGTTGCGATTCCGGTAACTGACATCCCGCGAGCGCGAAAGTTTTATGAGGGGGTTCTTGGCCTGCAGGTCTCAGACGAAATGATGAGCGGAAAATGGATCGAATACACGGTTGGTGATAATACACTCGCGATCGCAAATGTCGGCGAGAAGTGGAAGCCGTCAGATCAAGGGACAGGTGCCGCGCTGGAGGTGGAAAACTTCGACGAAGCGATTAAGCAGCTCAGAAATCAAGGTGTACCATTCGCCGCTGAGCCCTTTGAAACGCCCTGTTGTCACATGGCGGTGGTGCAAGATCCGGACGGAAACAAGCTCATAATTCACAAACTCAAACCCGAAAACGAGAAAGGAGTCTGCAAATGATCACAAATGAAGTGGCCTTCGTTGCCATTGCGGTATCAGACAAGGAACGCGCGCGAAAATTCTATCAGGAGACACTGGAGTTAACGCCTACACGCACGCAGATGGATGGCGCATGGGTCGAGTACGATCTTGGCCCCATCACGATCGGAGTAGGTTGTCATCCGGCATGGAAACCTTCGCGTGACGGAACAACAGTCGCGTTTGAAGTCGGAAGACATCGATGCTGCTATAGCGAAGCTCAAAGAACGCGGCGTGACGTTCGACATGGAAAAATCTGAAACGCCAGTTTGCTGGATGGCGCAATTTCGCGATCCCGACGGAAACAAGCTGGTGATTCACAAGCGGAAATGAGAAAGCACAAGCTGATCCTCGCAGTCATCCTGAGCGGAGCGAAGCGGAGTCGAAGGATCCCGCAAAGTAAACTTTCTGATTTTTCCATGGGATTCCTCGACTTCGCTCAGAATGAATTTTGAATCACTGCTTGCCAATTTTCATGTCAATTCTTGTTGATAAAAACACGCGGCTTGTTGTGCAGGGAATCACGGGCAGCGCGGGTGCATTTCACACCCGGCAGTGCATGGATTACGGCACCAACGTGGTTGCTGGCGTAACGCCTGGGAAAGGCGGCCAAATGTTCGATGGCAAAGTGCCGGTTTTCGATACCGTGTGGGAAGCGCGACAAAAAACCGGATGTAACGCATCGATGGTGTTCGTGCCTGCGCCTGCCGCTGCGGATTCGATTTTGGAAGCGGTTGATGCCGGAGTCGAGCTGGTGGTTTGCATCACGGAAGGAATTCCAGTCATGGACATGATGCGCGTGAAAGCGCTCATACGCGGAAAGAAATCGCGGCTGATTGGGCCGAATTGTCCGGGCATCATCACACCCGGCCAATGCAAGATTGGGATTATGCCGGGATATATTCACAAGCCCGGGAACATCGGCGTGATCTCGCGCTCCGGTACACTTACCTACGAAGCGGTGTGGCAGTTAACGTCGCGCGGCTATGGGCAATCCACCTGCATCGGCATAGGCGGGGATCCTATTCACGGTCTGTCGCATCTCGATTGCGTGAAATTGTTCAACGAGGATCCCGGGACGGATGCGATGATTTTGATCGGTGAGATCGGCGGGTCAGCAGAAGAAGAGGCTGCGGAATGGATCAAAGCGAATGGTAAAAAACCGGTGGCGGCATTTATCGCGGGAAAAACAGCCCCGCCGGGTCGCCGAATGGGTCACGCAGGCGCCATCATCTCCGGTGGCAAAGGAACTGCGACAGGAAAGATTGAAGCGCTAAAAAGTGCAGGGATTGCAGTCGCAGAAACGCCAGCTGCGATCGCCGATACTTTGATTACACGCCTAAAAGCGTCATCCTAAGCTGTCCGTCGTTAGTATCTTAACGCGTCAGGGAACACTGCCTATGAACACACTCGCACTTATCGCAATCACCTGGGTCGGCAAAGAATACCGATTCATTGGGTTGGATTGGAGTTACCTCGTCATACTGGGCCTTATCGGTAACGCGACATTTTCCATGCGTTTCCTTGTGCAGTGGATCGCCTCGGAGCGTCGGGGTGAAAGCGTGATCCCGGTCTCATTTTGGTATTGGAGCATCTTCGGCAGCATCATCATGTGCCTTTATTTCATCTTCAAACGCGATCCAGTTGGTATTCTCGCCTATCTCCCTAACTCGCTGATCTACATTCGTAACCTGATGCTGATCCAGAAGGGCAGGTCTGCTCCCACGGCGGCCACGCCTTCGCAGCATCCTCGCGAATTGGGATAGCTGAGGAGCAGGCGCAGCGCCCGATGCCGGTTGACAGAATATGGAGGGCGGAGCTCTGCGGCGCTGAACGAACTCCGAAGTAAATTCGCGAGCAGGCGTCCGCCGGTCCTGCATCGGAGCAGGGCTCGCGGAGCTCGCCGCTCCATTGGTTTGCCGCATGATCAACAGCGTAGGAAAAGGCCGGCCCATTTTCCCAGCGTCACGGTTGGATTTCGGTCGATAATTATTTTTCTCACGGTCTGCACCCGCCAGCGAAAAGCACTGTTGGCCAACGATGAAGCAGCGCAGCTAATCCTCGAGTCATGGCAGACAGCGAACTTCTGGCGTGTTGGTCGCTATGTGATCATGCCGGATCACATCCATTTATTCTGCGCGCCAAACACGTTTCAGCCGCAACCTTTGAAAATTTGGATTGATATTGCAGAAATCAGGTCACCCGGGCATGGCCGCACCGTACACAAGTCCTCATTTGGCAACGCGAGTTTTGGGACCGGCAATTGCGCCGGTCTGAATCGTATGCGGAGAAATGGCAGTATGTGTTGAACAATCCGATGCGTCATGGTCACGTTCGCCGTGCTGAGGATTGGCCGCGTCAAGGTGAGCTCAACATATTGGAATGGCACGACCGGTGAGCATCTGCGCAGGGCTCGCAGAGCTCGCCCCTCCATTGACGTGGCGGAGATGTCAAAGGTGATGAATATGGAGGGCGGAGCTCTGCGACGCCGAAGAACGTCCACGGATCCCGTATCAAATTGAGGCTCGCGGGAGCTCGCCCCTCCATTGACGTGCGCGAGGGGGCGTCGAAAGGTGTGAACATGGAGGGCGGAGCTCTGCGACGCCGAACTCTTTTCAACACAGCCGCGCCGCCACGCGTTTAGCGTGACGGCTGGTCACGCATGTGCGGGGCAGAAATAGCGGTTTACTGCGCGCAGGTGCCCGGCTTTCCCACTTCGGATTCGGCCGCCTGCTGCTTGAGGGCCTCGGCGTCGGCCTCCAGGAGAAAACCGCTTTTGCGTAGCGCGTTGGCCTGCTGCACGACGCGCTTGACGTAATCGCCATGGCTCGCGAAGCGGGGTGACCCGTCGGCCAGAGGAACGCATTGCAGATCGAACCAGGCGCCGATCAGGCCGGGTAAATCCGGAAAGAACTCGAAATCCAGCAAACTGGCGATAAACTGCGCGCGGCCGACTTCCACGTCGGGGAACCGGACGCCGCCCAAGGCGTTCAAATTGGCGTCGCGGGCGATGCCGGTCTCCAATCAGTAGACCGGATCGATGGCGCCCGGCGGGGCCTGTCGCAAGCAGCGAGCTCGGCGGCGGCGGCGTTCCGGCACGCACCCATTTGTCGCCGGCGAGGAGCATCGCCCGCACCACGCCGCTGAAGTCCAGAGGGTTGAAGGGCGGGGAGTCGAGATCCGGCAAAGTGGGGAGCGCCGGCGATCTCGTACAGACGATAGTGGGCGGGATCGGCATCGGGGCCGACCACCGACCTGCGGAGCTGTTCGGAGCCGGATATCAGCTGGTCTCCCTCGGACTCGACGAAGATCACCTTGCCGATGCCGGAAAGGGGCATGAACTCTACCGGAAGATTTTCCAGAAAAGCCGGGTCGACTGTCGGGGGTCCGCCAGACGTCACGCTCGAGCAGCGTAAAGTCGAGCAGGCCCTGCCCGCCCGGCCGGTGAAAAACTACCTGCCATAGTGCCGCAGTCTGCGAAACGCCGTAGCCGGCCTTGCGTTCGATTACGCCCAAGGCCGCTACTGCGAAGGGATCGCTTGTGAGTGCCTGGACAAACTGTACAGGGATATCGAAATCGGTCACCGGATCGGGGCCGAGGTCCCCCACCGATTGGCCGGTCAGAATGAGGTCGGTTGCCTCCGGATCCAAAATGTTGAGGCCGTTGGTTCCGAAGCCGACCGTCGCATAGCTGAACCCGTGACCGAAGATGAAGTCTCGGCCGAGAACAGATCGCGCCCCGCAGGCCCGCAGAGGAAGTGGGGCGGCTCGATGAGAACCGTTCCGTTGCCTAGCCCGGGGTCGGCAGGGGCCACGATCTCGAACGCCATCCGATAATCGCCCAGGGCGGTGGTTCCGACAAAGCGCCCCGTGTAGCGGATGTACTCGACTTCACCGAACGTTCCGAACGGCTCTGAGGCGGTGTCAACAAAGGTGGCGGCGAAGGCTGTCATCGGGGCCAGGAACGCGAGGACGACCATCGTCAACGAGGTCAACAACGGCAGAAATTTGTCTTTCGATTTTCTGGAGTAACTATTTGAATTGTTCATGGTTTCCTCTTGTTGTTTTGGCCTTCTTTGAATCCTCGTTTTAAGAAATCAGTTCCGGCCGTTCATTCTGTTACAACACCGAAATCTCGCGACAGGTCACACGAGGATGAAAAAAGAGCCACGGATTACGCGGCGCGGCTCTGCCGCGACCGAACAGAAAGACTGACCGCAGATGACGCAGATGGCCCGGCAGATTGGGAAGATTGCCTGCGTTTATCCGCGCAATTTGTCGAGCACAAGGTTAAAGTTCGACGATTATGGAAGATGAATATCCACATCGCGAACTCAGCGCGGCGATCATCGGTGCTGCCATGAAAGTGCTTAACGGTCTAAGGCCGGGTCTCGACGAAAAGATTTACGAGAACTCGCTCCTGCTCGACTTGATCGCCCAGGGTCATCACGTTGAGCAGCAACGGCGCTTTCCTGTTCACTATCGTGGACATCTGGTCGGCACGTTGATTCCGGATATCCTGGTTGATGAAAAAGTGATCGTTGATCCGAAGGTCGTGGAAGCATTCACTAATGACCACATAGCGTCCCGCGACTGCGGGACTCGGTTACCTTGCGATCACCGAGTTGGAATTGGCGCTGCTTCTCAACTTCAAATTTGCCAAGCTTCGCTGGAAACGAGTCGTTCGGAGCCGTTCTGCCGATGAGACTATCGCATACGGAAAGCGGACGCTGAAGTGCCGGCGCGCTGGCGGATCGAACATGCGAAAACGTTCCGGATGAGCGCACACGTTCCGGATCAGCCGTTCTATCTCACGATAGAAACATACTCCCAATTCGGGAGCGATTGCCGCGTATACCGGACTGCTTCGGCAAACTCAGCATCCGCCTTGGGATGGATTGCATGCCTCACAGGCCAGCGATTTTGCGGATGCGGGCCGCGAATTGATCAACGGAAATTCCCTCCACCTTGCCGGTCTCGATCTCCTCGATGCGTCGGTCGATCTCGTTTTTCCAACTGGTTTCGATGTCCGGGGTGATCCCTCCGTGACGCTCCAGCAGGATGTGGTCAACCAACTCGGCCACGACATCGGTCGGCAGTTGGCGGGTTTCCTCAACGATTTCTTCTAGTTTTATCGGCACGGCAGAAAACATACATG
The DNA here is from genome assembly GCA_963838045.1 of uncultured Verrucomicrobiae bacterium. Taxonomy (GTDB): domain Bacteria; phylum Verrucomicrobiota; class Verrucomicrobiia; order Chthoniobacterales; family UBA10450; genus Udaeobacter. The sequence continues at coordinate 84,327 of CAWIPQ010000032.1, forward strand.
GATTAGAATTACAACTCAACGACAGCTTGTTGTGCAGACTCCTCAGTTCCCCAACCTTTTGCAGAGCAAATAGGCAAGCCACCGATTCCAATCGCTGCGCGGCAACTGGTTCCCCAGACATTCGCGGCATTTCATATGATTCGTGGGCACAAGAAAATCCCGGTCTTATCCGTTTTATCCGTACCTTATCCGTGGTTGATTCTTCTTGGGCGCGAGAGAGGCGATCCACATTCGCCAAGGCTACTCCGAAGGTGTTCGCCCGCCACGGCGGGCAGGTAGAGCAGGCGGCGCGGTTAACTTGGTAGGGGCGATTGACCTCAATCGCCTTGGCGGTTCGGTGAACCGCCCATACCTCATTTCGGCGCGAGGGGGGGCGGCGATCCTTTCGAATTGTAGCGGTTCGGAGAGAACTACCCCGCCCTCGCGATATTTCGCGGCGAAGCCACACCCGAGAAAAACTGTCATGCGAGCAGAGTGGTCATTCTGCTCGCATGCTCAAGCGCGAAGGGGTCGCAATCTTAGAAGATGCGGCCGTGCGGTAGATCGGCTCTGCCCCTGGAGTGGCCGGTGCAAAGGTCGGCATTCGGCGGCGGAATCACCGAACCGAGGAATTGCGGCTGCCTCCGCGCGTTTAGCTCCTGCTCCAAATCGAAGCCGAAGCCAATCAATTGTGGTTCATGCAGGAAGGCGCTGTACATCAGCATGCCAACCGGCCTGCTATTATCGCGAATGCCTACGGGAAGCGACAGGTTCGGATAACCGGCCACGCACGGCCCGGACATGTTGGTCAGGTGTGGCGCTACAATCGCATCGAGATTATCGGCGGCGAGTGCGTCATCAATTCCGGAGCGCGCTGTATTCCGAGCATGGGTTCGCGCGGCCACGTAAATCGGATCGTCGGGATAACCGGGGAACTGTTCCGATGCCTCAAAGATCTCCTGACCATAGTAAACCAGTTCCTGCTCGCAATGCGCTTCGTTGAAAGCGATCAGATCAGCCAATGTTCGCAAGTCTGTATGCGTAAGCGTGGCGAGGTACTCCGCGATTTGCGCTCTGATTTCATACAGCAGCGCCGTGCTCTCGTCGTTCTTGTAGGCGAACACGTCACCTGTATCGGTGTCCACAATGGTTGCGCCGAGACTTTCCATCACCTCCAGCGCGTGCTCGGCAAACGCAACCGTCTCTTCGTCACCCGGAATGCCGCTGCCAAAGTAGGCGTAATCGAAAAAGCGAACGTCGCGTCCGATCCGGGCGCCCTCGAGTGAACCGCGCTGGAGAAACTGGGTATAGTTATCGGGCAGCGGATGCCCGATCACTTCGCCAAAGGGCGACTGCAAAGCGCCGAGCAGGATTGCGACGTCTGTAACGCTGCGCGCCATCGGCCCGGCTGTATCTTGCTCATGGGCGATTGGAATAATCCCATCTTGCGAAACAAGACCGAGCGTTGGCTTCAAACCAACGATGTTCTCAACCGCGGACGGTCCCGTGATTGACCCGTCGGTCTCGCTCCCAATCGCCGCAGCGCACAGATTCGCGGCAACGCCATTACCCGAACCAGAACTGGATCCCCACGACGTATAGCTCAAGTCGTACGGGTTGACTGTGTTTCCGCCCCGCGCGCTCCAGCCGACAGCGGGAGACGTGGGGAATGGAAGCTTCAACACTTGTGTAAAGCCACGGGCGTCTGCCCATTCTCCCAGGTTGGCTTTGCCAAGAATCACGGCGCCGGCAGCGCGTAGCCGCTGAATGATCACCGCGTCAGCCAGCACACGGCTGTTGACCAACGCCAGCGATCCTGCCGTCGTCTGCATATTGTCGGCAGTCGCGATGTTGTCCTTGACCAAAATAGGAATCCCATGGAGCGGGCCACGAACATGTCCGCGGCGGCGTTCGTTATCCAGACGCGCAGCGATAGCGACTGCATTTGGGTTTAATTGAATCACCGAGTGCAAGAGGGGATTAAGGGACCCGATGCGATCAATGTAACCCAGCGTCAGTTGCCGGCTTGTCAGTTGGCCGGAAGCCATCGCAGCCTGAAGCTGAGGGATTATCGCTTCAACAAATTGAAAATCACCCGCGGCGGAAGCAGAGCGCTGAAGAAACGAAGTGAGCCCTCCGCATACCAGCGCCGCGCTTCCGAGAGCGGTTGTGCCGACAAATTTTCGGCGGGTCATGCTGTGGGCGGGATCGGGACGGTCCGAGCGTTGCTTACTTTTCATGAGGTTCCTTTCAGATTGAGGTTGAGGTTAATTGTTTTCATGAGACCGACAGATCGCGTCGGCACCCCGCTAGTTCTGTGGTGGACGGCGGCAGTTCAGCTCAGCATCCACCAGCTCGGCAGCTCGCAGGCCGATGACTCGGTGCACCGTACGAGTGGGGTGGACGAGGTCCCAGTGGAAGTATTCGTCCGGATTCGGAACAACAGTGTCGCCAGCATCCGGTTCGGGTAGGCCTATGCCGCAGTCAGGACAGGCGGGATCCGTCACGTTCGTCAGTCCGAAGTCCGCGGGGGAAGCGATGATGTCTCTCGCAACCTCATCGGCATCCAGGAACATCACGCTGATTCGGAGCTCGTCATCGAGTGCTGCCACGTTCGCTCGGAGAAGAGCACTGAACTCCGCCTGCCAGGCCTCGGCGTCGGCTGTCACGCCATAAATCCTGAAGAATGGAATATCCGCAAATCCACCCGAGTTCGGCACCAGGAAGAGCTCACCACCGACCGCCGCGAGCGACCTGATGTCGTTTGCGATGTTCTGGGCCGCTCGCTCCGGGGTCCAGAACGTTTCGTCCGGCGGCTCGAGAAGGGCTTGTGCGATCATATCGTTGGCCCCGCCGCGAATGACGACCAGGGCTCGGGGATCAAGTGTATTATTGGCCGAGATGAATGCCCCTACTTGCTCTGATATGTTGGCTACAAACGGGAAGAGCGTGGCGAACCCCGGACCAGTCTCGGCGCCGCCAATCGCATAGTTCTTCCCGCCGGTCCCGCTCGCTGTCGGCCGCTCGACGAGGAGCATATCTGCGAGCACGTCGATCCAGATCTCGCCGTTCGAAAATCGACCTTCGTAGTACAGAGGCGGCGGCACGGCCCCAATATCAAACGCAAAAAAGTTCCCCTGGTCCGAAAGGCTGTCACCGAACACGACGATCTCAGAAATCCCGCGGTCTCCACGATGAGCACAAGGATGCAGGTCTTGCCCAGTTCCAGCGCTTGGAAACACCAACGACACGCCGGCAATTGCGAGCGCACAAAAACTTGTGCGCAGATGTGATAGGAGCCGATTTTGATTACTTTGTTTTTGGAGAATTGTTGTTTTCATAGGTTGTTTTGACTGTTCATCAATGTACAGACCGAAATCTCGCGACAGGTCACACGGAAAGTCTGGGAACGTTGAGTCGTTACAGCGTTGAAGCGTTGAATCGGGAACCACGGATCGCGGATCGCGCAGATCAGGTTTTAAACAAAGGAAACAAACGCCCGATTTGTACTCGGTGGAGGGCAAGAGCTTTCGCACAAGGGAAACAACCCCCTCCGTGCCTCGCGTATCGTCACCAGCCGCCTTGACAGCGGCTGTAAATACGTTTGTGAAAACGACACTCGAAATTACGGAGTCGCTCTTCGTAAAGCGAAAGCCGCTGCCGCGCGGCAGGGACGCACGCTCAAAGCAGCTCGTCCAGGAGGCGCTGTCAGATCGCACGGGTAAATGGCGCCGGCAGCCAGGAAAAACCATGGATGGGATTGGCCGGCTGGTTGAAGCATCTTCACAGCGAAAACCGGCGAATCGAGCGCGTGATTGAGGCGGAGTTCGAAAACATCGAACCGGAAGAATGGGCCGACGGGCGCGATCCTGAAATTCTCGCGCGCTAGAATGAAGTCCACTAGGGCGCGCCGAGGCTATTCCAACCCAATTGGTTTCTTCGACTCCTCCAAGAGTTTTCAAAATGCAGATGGTCGCGCAGCAGGTCCCAGACGGGATGCAATCTTACCGACGGAAGGTTGGAAAGGGATAGGGACCAAAGCGGAACCACTGTAGCTGGGCGCTCATACTTCGAGTCCGATTTTTTTAAGCAACTCTGGGAGTCGCGGGTCAGCAAGTAAGTCATCCAAACCCGCATAGGTGCAGTATTGCGGAATCCACGTAACGCTGGCGTTCTCGTGTTCTATGCCTTGTGCAAAGCAAGCAAAGGCTTCGTCATGATTGCCTAAGCTCGCGTGAACGAAGCCAATATTAGCAGGTTGGACGTACATCTGTTTTCCGAGTTCGTTTAACTCTTCAAGCACCTGTTGAGCTTCAGCCTTTCGACCAGACTGGCCCAGCAGGCATCCAAGCTCGGCCAATGGAATAGGGCCCCCTCCCAGCGCGACTGCTTTGCGGAAATCTGCGATAGCAGCGTCGCGCATTCCTTGCGACCAATGGGCCCATGCAAGGAGCCAATGGGTCCCAAAAAAGTCTGGTTCCAGATCAAGTAATGTATGAGCCTGTTCGAGCACCAGATCGTAGCGGTGAAGGAACCAATAGACAGCTCCCATGTGGAGATTCATCATCGGGGACAAGGGATCGATCTGCAGCGCCAGGCGCGCCTGGGTTATCGCCTCGTCCTCGCGCCTTCTCACCGCTAAGACCAGGCCGTAATGCTCGTGAGCGGTAACGTAGTTCGGGTTGAGCTCAATCGCGCGCTTAAAGCAGTCTTCGCCCCCGACCAGTCCTTGAGGTTCCAACATTTTACTATACCCAGGGCGGTCTGGGTTTCGGCCAGGTTCGGATCGAGTTCCACTGCTTTTTCTGCGAACAGATCATGCGGACCGATTGCGGCGAGCTTTTCTTCAAAAGAGAGGAAGCCGTAATACCAGCCCATTTGATAGGAGAGGGATAAGGCAGCGTAAGCCAGTGCATAATTGGGATCGATTTCGAGAGCTTTTTTGCAACACTCGATGCAGCGCTTGAAGCCCTCCCCAGTGAGCTTGTTAAAGTGATACCTGGCCTGAAGATAAAGTTGATAGGCCTCCGTATTGTAAGTGCCGTGTTTTGTTACCGACTGATCGCCCGCGCCAATCAATTGCATCTCAAGCGCGTGCACAATTGCGCGTGTAATTTCATCCTGAATCGCAAAAACTTCCTGCATTTCGCGATCGAACGCCCGAGACCACAGATGATCGCCGTCAGCCGCATTTATCAATTGGGCCGTTATGCGCACCCGGTTGCCAGCTTTGCGCACACTGCCTTCCAAAATCGTTTTGACATTCAGTTGCTGAGCCGATCTGACGGATGTCCTCATTTCTCCCTTTGAATGCAAAGCTTGAAGTCCGCGCCGGTACGCGTAGCCCCTTCAATTGCGAAAAGGCCATTATCAGGTCTTCTGTCAGACCGTCGCTCAAGTACTCGTTCTCTGGATCTGAGCTCATGTTCAGGAACGGGAGGACGGCGATGCTTTTCTCCGGTGGCACAAGGGAAACCGTGGTTTTGCGAGAAAAGAACAAGAATGGAACTGCCATCGCAGAACAAAACGCGATTGCAGTGGCAGCAAAGGCTGCGAGTAACGACAGGCCCTCGTGAGAGAAGAATAAAAACATCGCAGCTAACGCGGAGCAAAAAGCGGCGGCTGTCGCAGCGGCGAGTTTCGGATTGCGCTTGGACCAGCGCCAGAGCCGCTCTGGCGATGACACGCGACGCGCCGTGATTGGGCGTCCTTCGAGCCAGCGCTCCAGATCGACAGCCAGTCCCGCAGCCGCGGGATATCGCCGCTTTGGATCTTTCTCCAGGCACTTGAGGCAGACTGTGGATAGATCGCGATCTACTTTTGGATTCAACAGCCGCGGTGGTCGCGGTTCGGTGTCTTCGAGTAACTTGATCGTCTCGTAGGTTGTGCCACCGGCAAAAGGCGGCTGACCTGTCAGCAATTGGTAAAGCACTGCGCCAAGCCCATAGACATCTGTAGCGCTGCTGACGGCCGCGTTGTTTCCCACAGCTTGCTCCGGCGCCATGTAACTGGGCGTGCCCAAGACCTCTGCCGTGCGGGTGACGTCACTTTCCGTCTCAACTAATCTCGCCAGGCCGAAATCCGTAAGATGGGGCTCGCCTTTGTCATCAAGCAAAATGTTCCCAGGCTTGATGTCGCGATGAAGGATGCCGTGTTCATGCGCATAATGGACTGCGCGCGCCAGCTTGGCGATGAGTTCAACTGCGCGCCGAAACGCCATGGGTTCGCGTTTGATGACTTCATCGAGTTGGCGGCCTTCCACCAGGCCCATACTGAAGTAGCAGCAACCGTCGCGCTCACCGATCTCATAAATTGGGACCATGCATGGATGGTTGAGACTGGCGGCAGCTTTTGCTTCGAGGCGAAAACGCTCGATGTGCGTTTTCGTCGCTCCAATGTATGCCGGGCCGAGCCCAATGACTTTTAATGCAACGATGCGGTCGAGACTTTTCTGCCGTGCCCGATAAACGATCCCTTGACCGCCGCGGCCAATTTCCTCCAGCAATTCGTAGTCGTCGAAGTCACTTAGGATGCCTGCGGAGTGCACAGAGCCTGCGGGTCGGGATTCCGTCAGAACGCCAAGACAAGTCTTGAGCAGGCAGACGCTGCAAACGCCATCTAGTGCGCCCGCGAAGAGCCTGCTTCCGCATTTGTCGCATACACTGGCAACACTTTTCGGATCTGATCTGATCTGATCAATCATCTATTCATGTACAGTCCCAAATTTTCCCATAAGTTACGCCTGTAATACGCTTATGAAATGCCGCAATTCGTCCTCCACGTCATCAGGCGCCGCGACGGTGTTGGCGATCTCCTCGCGCAACAACAGAGCACATCGGCGACGCAGACGGTAAAACGCCTGCTTTACCGCATGTTCGGTCATGCCTAATTCTTGCGCGATCTCCGCCTGCGAGCGTCGGTCAGGTTCCTCGTCCGAGCACTTGTTTTAACCGCTCGAACAATGCCGGATTGCCTGCGACCCGAGATTCTTCCTCCAGCCGTGCGAGCACTTGTTCCAGCAGTGTTAACGCCCAGCGGCGTTCGAAAATTCGCTCCGCGCTTAAGGTGTCTGCCGGCTCGAGATCAGCGCGTTCGCGCGCAAGCAATTCTTCCAGTGGGACCAACGGCTGGCCCCCACCGCGTTTGATTGTCCTGGCGCGACGGTTCGCTTTGGCCAGGAAATTCTTGAGCGACGCTAAAAAGAACGAGCGCAAACGCCCTTTCTCCCGGCGGACTGTATTCAGGTCTCTTCTCTCGAGCAGCATTGCAAAAAATCCCTGGGTAAGATCTTGCGCCTCCTCCGGACTGTAACCCTGGCGGCGGACGAATCCGTAGAGTGGCCACCAGTAAGTGCGACAAAGCTTTTCCAGCGCCTGGTCCGCGGCTGGCGATTCACCTTGCGCCTCCAGCACTACACTCCAGTGCGTAGTGGTAAATCGGCCGCGCTTCCCCTGAGGCGGGACGCATACCCGCCAATCCCGGTCAGGGACGTCACCTGATCATCCAGCAGGCATGCTACGATTCAAGTAAAAAGTCGGGCAAATAGCAAGCCTGCACCGAGGCCGGATAATATCGGCTCCGACTCAGGCGTCAAATTTGCGGCGAGACATGTGATCATGTCCTTCGCGGATTCTTCGTGAGCTTCGTGTTTATCAATTTCGGAACGCGCACGTCGGCTGCAGACGCCGGCAAGAGCTCAGAGAGCTTTTAGCGTCCTTGCCTGTATGCGCGAAACAGCGAATGGGCACAGTGAGTGCTGTAGTAGCCGCGCGAGCGGCAGGTTTCAATGTTGCAGTGGAATCAAAAAGCCGGGCGTTAAAAAGGTTGAGCCGGCGTTGTAGAATGGAGGGGCGAGCCCAGCGGCGTCGCGGGAGCTCCGCCCTCCAATAGAGATTTCTGGCGAGGATCCGAAATGATCCGCGGTTTGAGAAACTTGTCGCAGAAGCGAAGAGAACCGGTCCTACCTGAAGCAGATGTTGCGGTCTGGCAGTCGTGCCGTACTGAGTTTTTTTAAAGCCGCCGAGACGGCTGTCTCTATGGCTGGCCGCCCGGTCTTTTGAACGGAGATTTCGAATTTCGCATGCGGGCAAGTTTGCCGCTTTCCAATCCATCGCCATGCGAATGCGGGCGCGGCCGCTGGGATGATCGTAAAAGATGAACTCCTCGAGCGGCGTTGGATTGAGCTTGCGATAAGTGCCAAGCTTCAGTGCCACTTGTGCCATCCCATCGGGTTCACGGGAAGTATTGATTCCAAAAGCATCCGCTTCACGCTCCGTTACGCGGACTACTGTGTTGAGAAGCGGTGTGGCGAGAAAAACCAAAGTGCTAAGAATCAGAGCCAGCAGTGGAAGCCCGGCTGGATCGGCAATGCCACGCACTCCCCATTTGTCACCCCAGCGGGTAGCCGCCGCATCAAATAGAATTCGAGTGAGCGCGAAGCCGACGAGGATAAAAATTCCAAGGTAGGTCAGCAACTTCGCTCCATGATTGAGAACGTAATGGCCCATCTCGTGTGCCATCACCGCGCGGATCTCCGGTATCGTGCATTGTTTAAGCAGATTGTCGTTCAGCGCGATGCGCGTGGTCCCGAAAATTCCTGAGACATTCGCGCTTACACGTGTCGTCTGGCGCGACGCGTCTACCTGGAACACCTGTTTGACCGGAATCTCATTCGCCTTCGCCATCGCCAGAATGGGCTCGCTGATTTCAGGGTTAGTCAGCGGTTTATACGTATTGAAAACGGGCTCAATAAATACCGGCGCTATAAAGAGCAAAATGAATGAGAAAACGACGGCCACGATAGTTCCCCATATCCACCACGTTCTCGGTGCCAGTCGCAACACAGCGTAGAGCACAACAAGGAAGATAGTGCCGCCGATAATTGTCATCCCCAGTCCAATCAACTGTTCCTGAAACCACGCAGGAAAAGTCTGCGTCGCCAATCCATATTGATGTTCGCGAAAGAAGTGCTCGTAGAGATTGAGCGGAAAACTGAGGACATAAACGAGCAGCAAATACGGAATGCTGTAGCAGGCCACTTGCAGCGTTTTCGACTTTGTTAGCCCTTCCGAGAAATCGCGCAGCCGCGCTGAAATCCGGGACGACAGCAAAAAAATCGAGATCCCAGCAGCCAAAAGGTAATCCCATAAAATCAGCCAGTAGCCGCCCTCGAAATAAGCGTTCGATTTTTCGCGCTTCTCTTGTGGCACGCTGTTCAGTAACGCCTGTGTCGCCGCAGCCGGATCAAGCTTCGGCGCCTGTCGCGGCACGGGCGAGTTGGCGGTTGCACTGGCCCCCGGCGCGCCCGTCTCTCGGATCGCGACACTCGAACTTTGGGTTTCCGTTTCGCCGTGAAGAATTGGTATCGATGCTACCAACACCCCGGTGACGAAGCCAAAACAAAGCAAGGATTTTTTCATATGCACAACCCTCGAAACGCAAAGCATTTCACAAAGGCGGCCTTATCATGCCACGCTATTTTCCCGGTGCACAATGAAAGCGGCGTGGCAGCACCGCACTCTAGAACCCGGGCGCCCTTCGACGCTGTGACTCACAGGAGGCGTGACCCCCGTCGGGAAGTAACTTTAGTCGTTATCGCTCAAAAGCTTGACAGGCGGCGCTTCATTAAGCTGGACTAACCGCCTCGACCGATGGTAAACAGGCAACATGAAAGCGTTGGTATCGCTGTCGCTGGTTTGGGCGATCGCAGGTGGATTGAGTATCGTGGGCAATTTAAACGCCCAAACGCCCTCAGCGGACACAGCGCGATACGGCCCGTACCCGACAAACTATAAACAGATCATCATGCAATGGCTGAACAAACAATTGGCCGATCCTGACAGCGCGCGCGTTGAGTGGAACGATGCACCAAAACCAACCGACCTTGGCAGGGAAAACGAAGCTGTCTCCGGTTACCTCGTTAATTTTACAGTAAACGCACGAAACCAATTCGGTCTTTACACAGGGAAGCAAAAACATTCCGTTCTAATCCGTAACGGCGAAGTGATTAAGAGCATGGGGTTCGCTTACTAACCAATATGAAACAATTAAAATTGAATTCTAACCGGGAGTCATCCGGGCAGGTCGTTGTTGTGCTCATCATCTTGCTGGCGTTGCTTTTTGGCGCATGGTGGTGGCTTAACTCCCAGAGGCAGGCGAGCGCCAAGGAAGGAAGAGCCTTCGCCCAAGAAGCGTTCCAGAAAATTGCTGTCCAGCACGATATTAATTTCTTCAATTCGCGGCTCAGTCCGCAGGCGCGCATGAACTTCCCGGCTTCTGCGCAACAGGAGTTCATGAATGAGATTGTGAAGCTTGGAGCGCCTGTACGGCCCGTCGACGTCCAGGGCAAGATTGAATTTACATCGCAATTCTTCGAGCCGCACGGGTCGTTCCATGCGCGGATATATTATCCAGCGAGATACGCCGATATGGACATCACTATCTCGCATCCAGTTGGTCGGTGGCAAATTGACGAGATTGCATTCATTCCACAGCAGGTAGCCGCTGCTCCTCCTCCTCCTGCGGCAGCACCTCCACCTGCTTCTGCTCCTGCAGCCGGTTCGCCGGCAGCTGAAACTTCGCCCGCCCCGGAGACCTCGCCGGCAGCTGAAACTTCGCCAGCCCCGGAAACCTCTCCGGCAACCGAAACTTCCCCAGCAGCCGAAACTTCACCGCCTCCAACTGGTGGCTAAACAACAGTTTCCTGCCCCTGCCTGGCAGGCACTGGCTACAGCAGCAACCGGTCGAGCGAATCGAGACAAATCTGCGACCATGTCTCCATGGTTTCGCGGCGCGCAAGCAATTCTTTCTTCGGAAGAAATGTTAACCCAGTGATCATCGCTTCGCGTTTTTCCAATTTCGGTTCAGCCAACTTGAAAATGTGAACGATGCCAAGATGCACACGTCCAACTTCGGTGGTGTCATCGTTTAGAAGCGCTACAATGCGATCTTCGAATGGAGTATCGATCTTGATCTCCTCATTGACTTCGCGTTCTACACCGGCGCGATATGCCTGTTCATCCATCGCAAACAACGATTCGTCGGATTCGTTCATGTGACCGCCGATGCCGATTGAGCCTTTTGCCACCAAACGCTGTTCGCCCGCTTTTTTTCCACGGATGTAATAGGCCAGTTTGTTCTCAAACGCGATTAGCGCGTAAGGAATGATCTGTTTATACGCAGGATTGATTTCCGCTTCAGGGCGCGGGAGATAAAAATTATTTCCGCGTGATAGAAACGCGTCGAGATATTTTTGCGGCTCGAAGTTGAGCCCTTGAAAGCTGCCAAGTTGATCGAAGAGTTCCCGTCGGATGGCGAGAACATTCTCGTTAGGCACACTCATCGGCCGAAACAATGCGCTATTTCATTCGACATGACAGAGAGGTTAAAACGAATACGTCGCGCCCATCTGCGGGCCGAAAAGATTCAGACTGGGATTGGGATCGGTTTGTCCGCCGTTCGAAAGATGTTGATACAGCGCACCGACGTTTATTTTCCAGTGATCATTCACGCTGCACGAAAGACCTGCCGCTGACAAAATATTGAATGTGAAATCCTGTCCCTGGCCGCCGGGCACTCCGGGGTGGCTGTCGATTCCACCGGCGCCGACGCCGCCCGATATATAAGGAACCAATCGCCAGTGTGGCTGAACAAAGTTGTAACGAAACCCCACGTTGAATCCAAAGTAGTGATTCTCGATTCCTTTGAAAATCGGCTCCGCAATCGCGCTGATATAGAATTGATGATAACCGCGAAGCCAGCTATCGCTTCGAATGACTCCCCACCGGATGCGTTCTGTCAGAAACAGCGCACCAATTTGATAATCCGCAGGCGGATTAATCGCGCCAAACAAGTAGCCGGTCTCGAGTGCGAATTCGATTTGGTGCGGATTGAATTCCTCGCTGGCGAGAGTCACCTGCCTTTCAGCACCAGCGAACATCTGCGAGCAGATTGAAAGAGCGACGCAAGCAATGCAGATGCGGAGAGGTTTCATCCGGCGCGCTTACGATACCGGTCAGTCATTGTCTTGCAATACTGCAGTGGCGGCGCTCTCTGAGCATCGATCAAAGATTAAAACGGCAACTCCCCATCCGGCAGTCAGAGACCGCCGCTACAGAATTCTGTCAGATCCGGAGCAAGCTGGCTTGTCCATTCACGGCCGAGTGCGATTGCCAGTTTCGCCGAGTGCAAAGCATGGCGCGGCAAAATGAGTTTCTCCTCAAGCTCATGAGTCCACCCCGTTTCGATGAAACGCAGGTACAGCTGCTCGTCGGGACCATAAATCTTATCGCCCACGATAGGGTGACCGGTCGAGGCGAGATGCACGCGAATCTGATGAGTTCGGCCTGTTCGCGGAATGGCGCGAAGGAGGCTGAAGCGATCACCGGACGAGGTGGACCTTCTAAACCGCCGTTCAACAAAAAATTCCGTCTCCGCGGGCGCGCCCGCAGGGTGAATCATTTGTTTAAGCCAAATCGCAGAGTGTTGATGTTTGCTTTGACGATCCAAAGGAGCCGTCGACGATTTTGTGCTCCCATTCCGGCCAGCCCCAAACGATAGCAAAATATTCTTTGCGAAACTGATGTCGCTGCATCAAGAGCCCAAAATGGCGCGCGGCCGCCGAGGTTTTTGCAACCAGCACCAGTCCGCTGGTTTCCCGGTCGAGTCTGTTCACAATCGAAACCTGTCCGCCGCTGGCGATTTCGAATGCGAGCAGATCGCGCAATTGTTTCCAGAGAGTCGGCGTTCCGCCCGGCTTTGTCGGGTGAACCAGAAGAAAGGGCGGTTTGTCAACGACGACGTAGTCATCAGTCTCATCGACAATTTTAAAGTGGAGAGATGGAGTAATGGAGTAATGGAGTAGCGAACGTCCCGCACTTCAAAGGCCGTTGACCGCCCTTTGTCCCGGAGTGTGCATCCTTTCAGCCCGCGCTTGACGTTTCGCTAGCAAAACTGCTTTAGCTAAACGTCTCAGTCCTAACCGGGAGCAACCTTTGGACGCCAAAGATAAAAGACATCAAAGACATCAAAGAAATCAAAGCCATCATCGATTTGATGAAGAAACACGATCTCTCGGTGTTCGAGATCGAAAAAGAGGGGTTTCGTCTTAAACTGCAGAGAGGCGGTTCGGCGCCGCAAGGAGCTGTTGTTACACCGGCTGCCGCTGTCGATCCGGCCAAGGCTGCGACTTCAGGAGCTGAAACTCCGCCTTCCGCACCGAAACCGCTCGAAAGCGCGCCAACGAAAGAGATCGTGTCGCCAATGGTGGGCACGTTTTATCGCGCTGCATCGCCCGATGCGCCGGCTTTTGTTGAAGTGGGGAAAACTGTTACAGCAGAAACTGTTGTTTGCATCATCGAAGCGATGAAAGTGATGAATGAAATCAAAGCAGAGGTCGCCGGTGTCATTGCCGAAGTGGTCGCAGAAAACGGCAAGCCGGTTCAATTCGGCCAGGCACTCTTCAAGGTCCGCTAACACAAACAGGTAGAGCGCGGCCGCCGGGCGCGCCGAATTGCGACCTCCCACATGTTCGAGAAAGTCCTGATTGCTAACCGCGGAGAAATCGCGCTGCGGGTGATTCGTGCCTGCAAAGAACTCGGGATTCGTACCCTGGCGGTTTATTCGGAAGCAGACGTCGATTCGCTGCATGTGCAGCTTGCCGATGAAACGATCTGCATCGGTGCAGCGCCCAGCCTGGAAAGTTATCTGAAAATCGATCGGATCATGAGCGCAGCCGAGATCGGCGACGTCGACGCGATCCATCCCGGCTACGGTTTCCTGGCTGAGAACCCGCATTTTGCGGAAGTCTGTGAGAGCTGCAACATCAAGTTCATAGGGCCGCCCTCCCACGCGATGCAATCAATGGGCGATAAGAATGCTGCCCGTGCAGCTGCGCGCAAAGCAGGCGTGCCGATAACGCCAGGCAGCGATGGAATCGTTGAGACAGAGGAAGAGGCGATGAAAGTCGCAAGGAGACTCGGATACCCCGTAATGATCAAGGCGGCTGGCGGCGGCGGGGGCCGGGGCATGCGCGCTGCGCATAATGAGCCCAGCCTCAAATCGGCCTTCCACAGTGCGCGTCATGAGGCGCAGAAAGCGTTTGGAGACGATCAGGTTTATCTGGAAAAACTCATCATCAATCCGCATCACATTGAATTCCAAATCATGGCCGATAGCCATGGGCGCATCGTGCATCTCGGCGAACGCGATTGCTCCATTCAACGGAGAAACCAGAAAGTCATTGAAGAATGTCCGTCGCCACTGATGACGCCGGGTCTGCGAAAAAAAATGGGAAACGCTGCCGTGAAATTGGCAAAATCAGTCGGCTACCAAAACGCGGGCACGATCGAATTTCTGGTCGATCAGGACAGGCACTTTTATTTCATGGAAATGAACACCCGCATCCAGGTGGAGCACACTATTACCGAGGAAGTTTATGGATGCGATCTCGTAAAGGAGCAGATTCGCATCGCCGCTGGCCAACCGCTCTCGCCTCATGTCGCCCGCGCAGTCCCGCGGTTGCATGCCATCCAGTGCCGCATCAATGCCGAGGATCCCGCCAACAATTTTCAGGCCACGCCTGGCCGCATCGATTTTTATTATGCGCCCGGTGGCCGCGGCGTTCGGATCGACTCGCACGTTTATACCGGCTACACCGTGCCGCCTTATTACGATTCGCTGATTGCGAAGATAATTACCGTAGGCTCCACGCGGATTAATGCGATCGATCGAATGCGCCGCGCCTTGGACGAGTATTACATCACGGGCATCAAAACGACAGTGCCGTTTCATGCCGCGATGATGCGCAACGGAGATTTTCGCGACGGAAACTACGATACAGGTTTGCTCGATCGCCTCATTTCAGCGGGCAAACTCAATTTGCAATCGCGTCCGCTTCGTCTTCATGAGTGAAACGTGCGCTGCTGTAGCGTGCGCTGTCCTCAGCGCATTGGGTTTAGCGCGGCGCAATCCGCTGAGGACAGCGGACACTACAACAAGCGATGAGGGCACTCAGTGATTGCCGTCTCTACGGGATCATTGACCTCGGCTACATTCGAACGACGTCGATGCCGCTCGCATTGTCGAGCAAATGATCGAAGGCGGCGTCGATCTGATTCAGCTACGCGGAAAAACCAAATCGATCGACGAACTCGTCGATCTCGCAGCGGAGTTGCATGAATTGACAGCAAAATCTTTTACGCCGCTGATCGTGAACGACCACGCCGAAATCGCCAGCCGGGTACCGGTTGAAGGCGTGCACCTCGGCCAGGACGACGACTCGGTGGAAATCGCGCGACAGAAAGCGGCTCGCGAGATTTTGGTCGGAAAATCTACGCATAACATCGAGCAAGCGCGCGCGGCGCAGCGCGAAGGCGCGGATTACATCGGATTCGGCCCGATCTTCGCTACGCCTACAAAACCTGATTATGTGCCGATCGGCCTTGCGGATATTAACCGCGTGCATGCCGAAGTGAGCCTGCCGATTTTCTGCATCGGCGGGATCAACATCGACAATTTGCAGAGCGTGATCGACGCCGGTGCGAAGCGCGTTGTGATGGTTTCAGCGTTACTGAAGGCGCACAGCATTGTTGATTACGCCCGCTGTGCCACCGATATGCTGGCGTGAATGGCGAATGACGGATGACGAATGACGAAGGAATACTGATCAATGACGAAGCTCGAATGACGAATGCCGAAGGAATGACGAAATCCGAAGCTCATAAGCCGGGTAGCGCCGATGATTCGTTCCGGAATGAGGAGTCAGAGTGGGTGGTCCATGAACAGCCGGACAAGGACCGCGTTTACGATCTGGAAGAGCGCACAGCGCGGTTCGGCGAAGCAGTAATTGATTTCGCGAAAAGAATTCCACAGAACCGCAGTAACTAACCGCCTGATTAGTCAACTGGTTGGAGCAGGAACAAGTGTCGGTGCGAATTATGATCGAAGCCGATGATTCTGTCTCGAAAAAGGAATTTTCTAAAATGCATTGGGACATGCAAAAAAGAAGCGCGCGAAAGCAAAGCATTTCCTTACGCATGATTGCTCGCGCTGTTCCTGAACTGAAATCTGACGCACGAGAGCTATGGATCGAAGCCAGGAGCATTGCATTTGATCTTCGCAAAGATTTGGAGGAGTGGAAAAGACAAATGACAAAGCACGCAGGTGCGTATCTTTCGTCATTAGTCATTCGGGCTTAGTTCGTCATCTCGTCATTCGCGATTTCGTCATTCTGATCATGTCTGTTCTCGTTGTTGGCTCCATCGCAATCGACGCGGTCAAGACGCCGGTCGAGGAGCATTCGAATTTGTTAGGGGGATCCGCTTCCTATGCCGCGCTTGCGGCAAGTTTCTTTTCGCCGGTCCGGCTCGTTGGCATCGTCGGCAACGACTTTCCGAAATCGGAATTCGATTTTTGGAAATCGCGGAAGATCGACACGCAGGGCGTGCAACAGGTAAATGGAAAAACTTTTCGCTGGTCAGGCGAGTATTCGTGGGACCTGAACACGCGCCAGACGCGCTCCATCGATCTGAATGTGTTCAAAGATTTCAAGCCGAAGTTGCCGGAGACGTATCGGCAGACCGATTTCGTTTTGCTGGCGAATATCGCGCCCTCGCTGCAATCGCATGTGCTCGAGCAAATGGAGCGTCCGCGTTTTGTTGTCGCCGACACCATGGACCTTTGGATCGAGACAGCCAGGGCGGATCTCGATGCGCTGCTTCGGCGCGTTGATCTTCTCATTCTGAACGACAGCGAAGCGCGCGAAATGACCAAGGTAACGAGTCTAATCAAGGCCGGTCGTCGCATTCAAAAAATGGGGCCATCGTACGTTGCCATAAAGAAAGGCGAGCATGGCGCACTGCTTTTCGGCGAAGGAGATCAGTTCTTCAGCTGCGGCGCGTATCCGCTGGAAGACATTCACGATCCGACCGGGGCAGGGGACACGTTCGCCGGCGGCATGGCCGGCTATCTCGCCGGCACGGTGAAAAGGGTGCATTTCAACGATCTACGCAAGGCAATGATTTACGGAAGCGTGCTGGCCAGTTTCTGCGTGGAAGCATTTAGCCTCGAGCGTTTGCGCAAACTTTCGATGGAGGAAATCGCAAAGCGCTACGAGATGTTCAAACTGATGAGCCAATTCGAAGTGCCGCCAGAATGACGACGAACGAGAGAGTATCGCAATCTGCTGCGCCGCAGCTTGATCGTAGCGGGTTCGTGCATTCTTGCGGTGGTGATCTGTTACTTCTGGGTTGATCGCAGCCGTTGCGTTTTTTGTTTATAACCATCACATCAACAAGATTGAAGTCTTTCGCTGGCTCACTTATCCGCCACCGGAAGTGCAGAACTGGTCGGCTCTGGTGTTGACGATCTTGATTGATTCGAAGGGCGTGGGGACCATTTCTGCGATGGCAGAAAGTGCTGCTCGTCGCGTGTATCAGCTTGATCGTTGCCGACGATTTCCGCATCTCGTTAGGGGATGTCTTTGGTCGCTACTGGCCGGAGACATGGACCCATGATAACCCCTCGCTCATCGGCACGGGCACATACGGTTTTCATCCGTTTCAGCGAGGCGACGATGTCGGCAGCTTTCCGTCAGGTCACGCCTGCAGAATCTTCGGATTTGCTGGTGTATGGATGATTGCCATGCCTGGCACTCGAGTCGTAGCGATCGTTCTTTGTGCTCCGATGCTCGTAAGCCTTGTGGCGATGAATTATCACTTTGTCAGTGACGTGATCGCGGGCAGCGTTTTGGGCGCACTGATCGCCACATACGCGGTGCATTTGGCGCGGCTTAAAATTGCTTGAGCGAACGCTGCTCGCTATTCAGACTAACGAGCTCAATTCGAGGTGGTCGTTTGATTTTTCGCTTTTCGATTTTCTCACGAGTCGGTCTCAGCGCGCTGATTGCGGTTGTTATTCTTAGGCTCGCGGCTGTCGATGTTGATGCTCGAGAAAAATCAAAAGAATGGATCGTTCTGAAGAATTGCCGATTCATTCCGAACCCAGCGAATGACGGCGATAGCTTTCATGTGAGTGTCGGCGCGAAAGAGTACCTGTTTCGTCTTTATTTCGTCGACACGCCCGAAACGGACGAAATGACTCCGAGTCGGCTTGTTCAACAGGCGAAATATTTTGCGATCACGGTGCCGCAGGCCATCGAAGTAGGTCGGGTGGCGAAAGAGTTCACGCGGCGAAGCTGTCCGAGCCGTTCACTGTGTTCACGCATATGTCCGATGCGATGGGTCAGAGCAGGCTCGAACGTTTTTATGCATTCGTTCAGACGAACGAGGGCGATCTCGGCGAGCAGCTTGTGCGCAACGGGCTAGCCAGGGCTTACGGCTTCAAAGCGGCGCCGCCGGGATTAAGAAATTCGCGAACAAGAGTTGAAAAGCTTCAGCAATTGGAGGATCAAGCGAAGCAGGAAAGGATTGGAGCGTGGGGCATTAATGCGGGGCGATTGAATGCACAGGCACAAACGCCATCGGCTTTCAGTTCATTTGTTCCCGAACGGGAGACGCGCTCACGTTCGGCACCTGTGGATTCGTCCGCTGTTTTTTCTCCGATCGCGACAACCGGCCGCCTCGACTGCGCGCAGCAGTCTGGTCGCGACAAACAAAGTCGCATGCCAAGACGAAGACACCGCTCGGGAGGATCGACATCAACACTGCGACAGAAAAAGAGCTAACAACCGTGCCGGGAATCGGGCATGTGATGGCGGCCCGCATTATCGCCGCGCGACCGTTCCGAAGCGCTGACGATTTAAAGAGAGTGAGCGGGATTGGCGAAAAAAAATACGCGCAGATCCGGCCGTATTTTCACTAAGGTCGGCAAACCAGATGTGACAGCGGCGTCAAGCCGCCGCACTCGAAAGCGCTTCGCGCGAGATTGTGCGTCATTTCGTGTGCTTCGCGGGCGAGAAACCTCAAGCGAGAACTCCGGAACGCGAATGGAAAAACGCGCCCGAGAGGATTCGAACCACTAACCTTCTGATCCGTAGTTTTGATCTTACCCGTGTTTGCTTCTGTTTTACAATGGTCGCAAGTGTTCCGATTATTTGTTGAACGTCAGTCGTGGAGCACGGTCAAAACACGTGAACAGTTCAAAGCAAATGCGATCAAGAGCGCACGCAAAAAGTGGCAAAGAAGTGGCCAAGCAATCTAAAGAGGATTCCGGGAATTTTTCGAAAACGGATGTTCGCTACTGGCAGAATGTGATTTTCAAGCCGACGTACAAGCGAAACGAGCGTATTTACGAGATTGAAGATTGGTCGGCTCGTATTCAGTGGCGCGGTCGGCGTGAGACGTTCAACCTGAAGACGCCAAACAAGACGGCTGCGGCTGCGAAAGCGAAAGAGATTTACACTTTATTGGTCGGCGCGGGATGGAATGCGGCGCTCGAAAAGTTCAAGCCGGAGATGGCACGCAGGTCGGTTTCGACGGTGGGCGATTTTCTAAGTGAGTTGCGCGGTCATTGGTCGGGGAAGCCAAAGACGTTTGAAGATTACTGCCGGAGCTTTCGGCAAGTCCTCTCTGAGATTTTTAAGATCGAAGGCGGGAGCAAGAAATTCGATTACGTCAACGGCGGGCGCGCGGCATGGATTGCCAAGATTGATGGCATCAAGCTGGCAGAGGTGACACCGGAGAAAGTGAACAAGTGGCGCATTGCTTTCATGAGAAGGGCAGGGGGAAATCCAGTGAAGCAACGAAGAGCGCGCATCACGTGCAATTCGATCATGCGGCAGGCCAAGAGCCTCTTTTCGCCCGATCTGCTTGGATATGTGAGCGTGCACAAGCCGGACAAATTGCCCTTTGACGGTGTGCAGTTTTATGAGCGGGAGAGTCAACGCTATCACAGCAAGATCGAGATTGAGGCATTGATTCAAGTCCCGCCGTACGCGAGCTTCCACAAGAGCAACTGAAAATCTTTCTCTTCGCGACGATTGCAGGGCTGCGTCGCAACGAGATCGACAAACTGCAATGGTCCGCGTTTCGCTGGAGTGATGGTGTCATTCGCATTGAAGAAACGGAACATTTCGCTCCAAAAAGCAGGGACGGCGTGGGCGACGTGCCGATTGATAAAGAACTTCTGGCGATGTGCCGAGGCTGGCGCGCGAAAGCGACGGGCGAGTTTGTGGTTGAAGCTGACGCCGAACCGCGCAGCGCCACGACTTATGCGCACTATCGCGCGCAACCTGACTTCGATGCGCTAACGGCGTGGCTGCGCGCTAACGGTGTGACCGCGCTCAAGCCGCTGCATGAATTGCGCAAAGAGTTTGGCAGCCAACTCTGCGCTAAGTACGGTATCTACGCTGCAAGCCGGATGCTGCGTCACGCAGATATTCGGGTGACAGCGCAGCACTATCTCGACACGAAAGAACGCACGCCCATAGGACTCGGCAACCTTCTGACGCTGCCGGAGAATGTAACGCCAATGCCGCGCGGCAATGTAAGTAATCAGAAACGCGCGGCCAAGTGAGCAAGAGCGCGCGAAAAAGAAGGCCCATTCGAGGAGTGGGGGATGGCAGCGGCAAGCCCCAAAATGAGGCGGTCCCCTCTGACGATAATGAGACCGAAAAATTTTCAGCCTGGATAACCTCTTTGGTACGCAACACACCACAGGAATTTTCGAAGGAAATGCGCGATGCAGTCGCAGCCGGCCGCTTTTGGATGCCCCCGAGTATAGGAGAATTGATGGGTAACAGTCTGGCGAGGATACGCAACTCCAAGAGATAGCCGAAGAATTACGCCGCCACGTCAAGAACCTGAACCGTAACGATGATCGCGTTCTGGCATTTGAGTTACTCGCACTGATCCGTGCCGTGGTTGATTCGCTGAACTGGCTTGCGAACACTGACGCTAGAAAACTGGCGATGCACCTCATCGACATGAGACATGGCCGATTAACTACGCGCCAGATACCGGCGAGGGCGCATCGAAATGGAAACCGGCGAGAGAGCTTTATGAAAAATTGGAGTGCGGCAAAGAAGGTGTCATTCCTCGTATCGCTGGCAAGGTCGACTATGAAAATCGCTGGACGAAAGTCGCTAAAATCGGAGTGCAAGCAGCACTAATTGCGAAGCGCCACGCGCCGCGCGGTGCGCGAGGCGGTCACCCGCGAATATGGTTCGATGGACAGGTCAAACGTCTAAAGATCACAGGAGTTCACGAGGACGGTGCAGGCCCGCACGAAATTACGCTGCGTCTATTATCTCTGCGATGACGGCACGTTGATTGTTTGGCCTGAATGGGCTGAACGGTGCAGAAAGCTCCCGGACAGGCTTACTAGCGAGACCTGCTGAGACTTTCTGCCGGTGATTAGGGAACTGGTGCGCATCTATCTAGGTGAGGATAGGAGGCGGATGCTGAGCTATCTCAATGCGGTAACAGGCAATAACAAGATGCGTGCGCGGAATTCCGATGTTTTTAATAACGATCTGATGCCGCGGATTAAAGATGCTCTTGAAACGCTGGCCAGTCGGCGGCGGAACTAAAGCGAGCGGCCTTTGGCTGACACCCGCGAAGGCAGGGGAGACAAATTATGAACTCCCCCGTGTTGGGCGTGCGCTCTTGTTTAAAAATAAGCGCGCAATGAAAAAGTTAAGACAGTTACCCAACGTATTGGTTCCGGTGTCTGCCATTGGCGCGACATTATTATCGTCGCGAGTTGGCGATGCGCTGGCGGTGCAGTGGCGAAACGATTAAGCGTCGGCAGAGACGGGGGCTATTGCACCCGCTCTATCTTAGCGCGCGCAAAATTCTCTATCGGCTCAGCGAAGTCGAAGCGATTGAAGCAAACGGAGAAAGCTGATGATATCGACGAGAAAGAAAAAGCCCGACGCTACTAACGCCGGGCAAGCGAAAACGGACTACTACGGAGCATACAATCTCTGCCGTGCGCGCAACGGCCATTCTTTGCCGTTGGCTGGCCATCGAACAGGCGCGCGCGCGTATCGAGACCAAGCACGAGTTAACAACTGGAATCGCGAAAAGAGATGAGCGACGACATTCGCGAAGCACACACAGGCTGCCGCTTCCGCCGCTCACGCACCAGCTCGGACGCGGCGAGGACGCGAAGAAAGTGCGCGCTGTCCGTTTCACGACGACAATAACAATTCTTTTTCTGTTTGAAGATGGGATGGATTGTGGTTTTGCAACGTCATGTGGGTGTGGCGAGGCGTTATTATTTTCCTCCAGCTATTATGGCCTTTCCAGAAAACAGGCGAGATAGCTTTTAAAACATGGCGGGTGTGAACGGATGTACGCCGTATCAAGAACGACCAAAGCGAAGGTACGGTATCCGTTGGACTGGCTGAGGTGCGTGGAACGTTTATAGAGAAAGACGTTGAACGGCTTGGCGTAACGGCGGCTACTTAATTGAATTTTTGTCACGGTGCTGAAAGAATGGCCGGTTGGGCTATTCTGAGCGTTGCATCGCGTTCCGCTACACATCGCGCCAGGAACGTTGTGGGGGTCCACTACCGTGCCGAGATGCTTGGTGCGCCACCGGAGGTGCAACACTAGGCCGCTTGTCATCGGCGGTTTGGTTCCCGCGAACATTGCGCTGTCGTTTTGAGAGTTATCCGGAGTGTGTTCGTGTACATGGACAAGTCCGGCGAGCGCAAGCGGCACCATCATCACGCGGCGCGGAGACGGGAAGCTCGTGGTCCGGACCGATCCCGACCGGGATGGGACTCGGGCCCAGGTGGAGACAGATGAACGAATTGAAAAACGGCAGTAGGTGGGGCGACGAGTGGTGAAGGGGTGTGGCCTGAGCAACGCGGGCGAAGGTTCTTTCCCGCCGACGTGACCAATCCAGGATCTAAACGACTGCGCCCGCCGGCGCGACCTCCGACGTTTCGCGGGCCGCGAGGACCAGCGCGGCAATGGGTCGAGCTGCAAGAAGTCCTGGGTGGACGCGCTGAACCAGTTGGTTCGTGACATCGAGCGAGCTTCTGATCTTCTTTGTCTAAGACCGCGTCTCAAACTCCTCGGCGTTGGTTGCGAGGGGACGCGACCTTGGATTCATCTTCGCTTCT
Source organism: uncultured Verrucomicrobiae bacterium (assembly GCA_963838045.1). Classification (GTDB taxonomy): domain Bacteria; phylum Verrucomicrobiota; class Verrucomicrobiia; order Chthoniobacterales; family UBA10450; genus Udaeobacter. Next base: position 107,338 of record CAWIPQ010000032.1, read on the forward strand.
CGCGGTTGGAAAAACGTGGCTCTGCGCTGGGGAGAGCCGCGGCCTCCCAACGGGCGGGGCTGGGACTGCAAGCGTGCGGGCCGGCCAGCGTTGCCTCTACATCGACGGCGAGATGCCGCCGGATCCGACGCGCGGCAAATATGAAGAACCCCAGCGAGACAATGCCAACCTTCACCTTTCAAATCACCAAATCTTGTTTCGAACGCGCTGGTCGTGTTCTGAGCATTCGCCAGTCCCCGAAGCCGCAAGCGATCACTGCGCGTTGCATCGCAAGCCGCGTGAAGGGGTTGATCTTGGACAACCTCTCAACGCTTGCCAGCGGCGTGAGAGAAAACGAAGCGGACAGTTGGGAGCAAGTGAACCACTGGCTTTTAGATTTGCGCTGGTGAAAGATTGCGGTTGTGATCGTGCATCATGCCGGGCGCTCCGGCGAAATGCGCGGGACCAGCAAGCGCGAGGATAACGTTTTTCTGGATTATCGCTCTTGACGATGCCAAGCAGAGTGCAGATGACAAACGCGGCGCTCGATTCATTTCCCGATTCACAAAGCCGAGCCGCAACACACAAGAGGAAATCCCGGCCTACGAATGGCACATCGTCACTGAGACATCAGGCGTAGTCAGCATTTCACACAAGAGAGCATAGGTACTCATTGCAAGGGCTTTGCGGTAATCGATCAATACGGCGTGACCGAGGACACAACTCGCTGAGGAAATGAAAGTGTCGAAGGGAACCATTCTCTAAACATGGTGGTGAAAGCTATTCGCGAAGGTTGGCTTCGGAAAAATGGGCGAGAATATGCGCTAGTGGAAGCCGCACAGAATGGAAACGAGGAAACAGGAACTTAGAAGTCTCTCGTTTCTACTCCGGCTTGCTTGGTTTCCTGTTCGTTTCCGCTTGTTTCCATCACTACAGAAGAGAAACCGCCCCCTTCGTTTCTTGTTGTTTCCCGCCGTTTCCTTGATCGGTTTTTCGATTTCAATTTTCTAAGCCTCAGACGGGAACGAAGAAACGAAGCCAAATTCCACATTCGTTGTGCCCGTCGCACTGTAGCTAATCCCGACTCCGACGAACAACCCGAAGACCACGAGCACACAAGCAGATCATCCTCGGTGGCCATTGCCCCAAAATGTGCGTCCGTTGTGTGCGTAACCTGTGGGGAGAGCCTGCACGAAAATTTCCCGCAACTGTGCCGAGCCATAAAGGGCAGGCTTTCCGGCGATTTATAGAGGATTCCTTTGTGTGGGCGGGAAGACAATTTATGTGTGAGCAATAATCCATAAAAATAATTATTCTAGTGGTGCCGTTTCCGCTGCACCTCGAGTCGGGACGATGGGGGATTTTGCGTCTGACACTTGTTCGTTTGTGAGCAGATTTGCTGCTGTTGGATGGAATGTGTTGTAGTGGAAAGGGTTGTAGAACAATTTGATGCACGTCCTTCGAGAAACTGCCGATTGAAATTTGGTAGTCTGGATTGTGGCATTTCTTCGCTCGGACTCGGCTGCGTATCGTGACGGTGAGGACGTTAGACCAGAAGGATTTTCAATGTCATGGCCGCCGGGAAAGAAGGATTGGGATGAAATCTATTCGAAATTCGATCTCGAATCCCACAAACCTAAGCCGCATGGTCGTCTTGATTCACCAAAAATTGAGGCGAGGAGCGCTCTCGGCATCGTGCGCGCGCACTTTATGCCCAAGCAAGGACACACCGTGCTGGCGCCTCTAACCTGGGCAGACGAACAACTAACTCCTCAATTGGCGTACTGAGCTTCGATGACTTCTAGCTTATAAAGCTATCAAGCGGGAGATCATTAGATTTGCAACTCTGTGAAAGCTGATCGGCGAGTTAGGGGGGAGAGGAAGCAAATCTCGTAGCGGAAACCTGTATCGAATTTCATCCAAACTGTACCAAATCTCTCTACTAGCTGTCCAGTGAGTTGAAAAACGAAGCTTTTACTTCGATTTTCCCGAGAGTTCGAGATAGATCATTGCAAGCTCTGCCATCAAAGCCATTCAGACCTGTTTGATTCAACCTGTTACGCTTATATTAAATAAAGTGATTCTCTTGAGATCATCAGTGCTGACTAGCTCTTCAAGGTCAAGTGAAGGCGGGGTGAATTCTTCATCATGCACCACCTTGACGCTAGGACCCTGCGGTTGGGCATCTTTGAGCAGGGCAACGATACCCAAAACAACCGCGCCTGTCGGCACAGCAAGAAATAGAGCAACGATTGCGGAAATAGGATTCGAAGCTGTGATCCGGCTAGGGGTAGACGTGCAAGAACTTAGCCAGGTAAGTAACCCGCATGGGATAAGAATGAGGAGATCAATCAGCAGCAATCTGGAGAGGTCAATTCTCATTGATTCCGTATTCGTGCTGAATATGAACTCACTGCCGTGGGATACGTAGCTGCCATAGGTGACCCATGGCGGATAAATCCAGCTCGCTACCAGGATAAGTATGTCCGACCACGATTGTAGTCGGAGTTAAAAGGCGTTCCATAAAATCATTAATCGCGCACAACGCTCTTCGTATTTTTCCGCGGCGCTTAGCGCTGGATACCCAGAGTGCAGCGTAAGCACATCTGGCCATAGCTAAAAGGGGAAGGATCGCAATGGCATTCTATTCGATACGTTGCTGTAGGCGGTCTTCCTACCGACGATCTCTCCGCTCTGATCCTGAAGCGGGGCACTCGTTGCGAATACCAAACCTGAAATTGATAACGGGGCGGAGTCTTATCGAACTGATCGAAGAAGTTGATGGCGCTGTGTTCGTGAATAATCAAAGCCGCAATCACGATTAGGTATGCCGCGCAGAGTACCGTCACAAGCCGATTCGAACCCTTACGCGCAATCCACATTTTCATGGTGATGCTCTGAGAATGAATTTGCAGATTGGTGGTTATGTCGTAAGCGGCAACGCATCGGAAATTAAATCGACACCGCGTTTATCTATTTCTCGTTTCGCGTGTGGATCTAAAGAAATTGTCTCGCATAATGCAACGGTTTCGGTTAACATTGCCGCGATGCTGCCAACCCCTCGGAGCGTTGCGATCATTGTCGTTTGTTGCGCGTCCGTCGCGCTCGCCGACGACTTCAAAACGATAGAGGGTAAAGAATACAAAAACGCCACCGTCAGCCGGGTGGAGCCTGACGGTATTGTGCTCAGAACGAAATCGGGAATTTCGAAAGTCTATTTCAACGAACTGCCTAAAGACGTTCAGCAACGGTTTCGTCGCGGTGCCATTTCCCACGCACAATCAGCGCAGAACGGAGTTTTCTTCTTAAAAGAGCCGTTCACCATCAAAACGAAATCTGGTCTCACTGGCCTCGATCCGGGCACCGTGGTTCGCGTGGTTTCTGAAAATGGCAACACGCTTCGTGTGATTAATGGAATCAACACTTTCGACTTATCAAAAGCTCAAGTGACTACCGACATTGTCGAAGATCAGATTACCGCGCAGAATTATTCCGCGGCGGAGGAAGCCAACAGGCAGGTGTACAACGCTGAGTTCGAAAGGATACAGAAAGAGCAAAAGCGCGTGCTCGAAGAAAACCTGCGGCAAGCAGCAGCGCAACGTCAAAGGGAGATTGACGCCGAGAATGCGCAAATTCAGCGCGAGCTACGGGCTATTAAAGCCCGATATGAAGCAGCGGAAAAACGACGGCGCGACAGGGAGGATTATATCTTCAAGCAACAGAACAAGACCCCAGACACGATAATAATAGTTCAACCAGCTCCATATCAGGCTGCTGCACCGCCCGTACGCTATTAGCGGACGCTCGTGCTCCACCAAACACCCGCCCGCGGAAAATCTGAAGTCGCTTAGACGCGATCCGGTGTTATGTTTGCCATTCGCGAACAGGCAGCAAATTGATTGGCCTGGTATTCGCGCCGCAGCGATCGCGCTTAATTCGGTCAGACTCGCCGCAACGAAAGCCTCTCAGCACCTGTCGTCCGACGAGCAACGCCGCTTCGTCGAGCGCGTCAATAAGCGTGCCTATCGTGAGCGGTGGCTAGACGAGGCGAAAGTACTCTTCAAGCCACGTGACAACGGCTCGCTGCCTCTGTCCAAACCTGTCCAAACCGGAGCGAATACTCTAACAACTGCTCTCGCTGATGAGAGCGATGCAACGCGCATCTGTCTTTCGCGTGCCAACCGCAAAGCGGCGGAGACGTTCGCAGGAATGTCAGGGGAAAAATTGGCGCGAGGAGAAACGGCACGTGCACTGAAAGACCACGGGAACGGAGCGGCGCTTGTGCACGGCTGGAATCTAGAGAAGGGCAAGGCTGAGATCGGCCTTACTCTCAACCTGCTCAATCTCGCGAGCGGAAACGCCTAGGCAGAGCGCGCCTCCAAAAAGTTTGGCAGGCGAAATTCTCGGGGTGCAACGCACCGGCTTACTGACAGTCACATAGCGAAATTGTATTGCCGGAACACGGCAGTTGCGTCGAAGAAGTGGCTGAGAAGTGGCTAGGCGTAAGAAATTAAGGCAGATCGTTTAGGCTAATTCTAGAACCTAAATCTAGCTACATCAGCACGTTACGTAAAGCGCGCCCGAGAGGATTCGAACCACTAACCTTCTGATCCGTAGTCAGATGCTCTATCCAGTTGAGCTACGGGCGCCCGTAAAGAGCGCTTAATTTGCGGGTAGAACGCAATCGCGTCAACCAGCAGCAGATGGGAGCAAACACCGAACGTCCCAACGCCAAACGCCTAATTCTGAATTCGGATGGCGCGTTCTGCATTCGATGTTGGACGTTGAGCGTTGGGCGTTTTCTCTGTTTTATATTCGCGTGACAATTTTCCTCGGCTGCGGGTTTGCGGCGAAGTATCGTGAGGGCGGCGGAAATTTTTCCGTGCCGCTGCAATGGATGCTTGGGTTGCGGCGACTCAAGCTCGATGCGATCTGGCTGGAGTTGTTGCCAGGCTCGGACGATCCCGCGGCTGATCGAGCTAAAGATAGACAAGTTCCAGAGGCAATTGCGGGCGCATGGATTGGCCGGCCGATATTGTTTACTCTATCAAAGACCGGCGGCCGACAGCGCATGACCTGGACGCAATGCAGCTGCATCGGAATCTCAAAACGCGAACTACTCGATCGCCTGGCCGGACCGAATGTCTTGCTCAATCTGGCGTATTCAATTCATCCACCGCTGCTGCTGAAATTTGAGCGGCGAATTTTTTGCGATCTCGATCCGAGCGAAATCTTCTATTGGATGACCAAGATGGAGATGGGGCAGTCATACCATCACGAATTCTGGACGATTGGGCTCAACGTGCATGGCAACGATTGTCTGCTGCCGAAAAACACTGCTTCGCTGAGCGACGCGCAGAACTCAGCATCCCTAACTGGTCAAGGTCTCATTTCCCATAGGGAAGCGGCTACAGAGCGGCGGCTGAAGTGGAAAACGTTTTATCCGCTGGCGGACACGAAATTTTTCCGGCGCCAACCACGCCCACGCGAAACAAAATTCACGACTGTCGGACAATGGTACTGGGGCGGGGCGGTGGAGGTTGCAGGTGAATTTCCCGATCTATCGAAGAAATTTGCGTTCGAACCTTATCTGGATCTACCCGCCCGTGTTCCGGAAGCGCGGTTTGAGCTGGCGATGAACATCGCTGCAGAGGATCCCGAAAGAGCACGATTGCAACGGCTCGGCTGGAAAATTGTGGATCCGCATCGTGTCGCGCGCGCGCCTTCCGCGTACCGTCGGTACCTCGCCAGTGCTCTGGCTGAGTTTACCGCAATCAAGGGCGTGGACGTCGCATGGCAAACGGGCTGGATCAGTGATCGCGCTGCGGCTTTTTTAGCATTGGGTCGGCCCGTGATTACCGAAGACACGGGCGCCGACCATTATCTTCCAATCAAGAATGGATTCCGATTTATCGGGTCCGCTTCCGAGGCGGAGGCCGCTGTCCGCGAAGTGATGCAGGATTGGTCGCGACTTTCGAGACAAGCGCGCCAGTGCGCTGTGGAGGTCTTTGATTCGGTTAGGAATCTCCGCCGAATACTCGATTTGTAGGCGCTCGATTTCGCGTTGCAAAACGATTTTCGGGTGATACTCGTTGTCCCGTTATGGCTGACTTGATCAAACAAAGCGAACTCAAGAATCGAATGAAGAAGGTCCCGGAATGGGAACTGGAAAAAAACCAGATCGAGCGCACGTTTCGAATTCGATGATTTTGTCGATGCGATCGATTTTGTCGACAGAGTGGCGGAGGTGGCTGAGGAAGAAGAGCATCACCCCGACATAGACATCCGATACAACAAAGTCCGTTTGGCGCTTTCAACTCATAGTAAAGGCGGGTTGACGGAGCTCGATTTTGGTCTCGCTGAGACGAATCGATACCTTGGAGGAATAGGCAAGGGTAGGGACGGCACGCTGCGCATTCCACTTCGCGTGGCGTGCCGACCCTATCCAAACTTTGGCAGACGACCTTCGTCGGCGTCGATAAATTGGAACGAAGTCTGGATATCGGATCTGTCAGCCATTCCTGCCTCCGCTTTGCGGCGCTCTACGATTGCCGAGACTTCGTCGTTCCAGCCGAATTTCCGCATGAATTCGTTCCAAACGTAAATCTCGTCGTCGGACGGGTGGTGCCCCACTGTTAAGCACCATTCCAGAATTTCCTTATCGGTGCCGCCCTGTTTCACGCGCTCGACTAGCTGATCGTAATCGACGCGGAGAAACTTCACGCATTTTTCATCGAAACCCTTTCCCAGGTTGGCATGATAATCTGGCGGCAGTTCCCCCTTGGCGATGCTGGCGGATTTTATCGAGCATCCGGCCGAAATAGAAAAGTCCCCCTACTTTTTCGATTGGACTGCGCAGAGGAAATTGGGCCACCAGATGAAGTTTGAGCCTTGTGTGGTGCCTTTCAAGCGCGCAACGCAGAATTCGGATCGCAGCCTGCTGCGACGGCGAATCATTTAGTTATTGCTCAGTCGCACACTCTGGCGCATCAATCTGCTCTCTGTTTTCGACTGTAATGAACGAACGTCACTTCGATGATTTGAAAGCGGGTGACCGGTTCAAATCCGAGCCGTTGACCGTGACGGAAAAAGAGCTCATTGAATTCGCCCACAAGTTTGATCCTCAGATGTTTCATCTCAGCCGCAGGCGTGCGGAACGAACGATTTTCAAGGGACTGATTGCCAGCGGCTGGCACACTGCGGCAATGACCATGCGGTTGTTCGTGAAAACGTTGAATTTTGCAGAAGGCGCGATCGGTCTCGGTGTTGACGAATTGCGCTGGCCCAATGCGGTGCGGCCTGGGGATGTGCTCACGGTCGAGACGGAGATTCTTGATGCGCGTCCGTCACGGTCGCGGCCGGGCTACGGGATCATTCGCCTGCGCAACATAACCACGAACCAGCGCGATGAAGTCGTGCAAACGATGCTGGCCAACGCAATGGTGCCGAGGCAAGACCAGCAAAGGGCAAAGATAAGAGGTAAGCGTTGAAGCGCAAAGAAAAAATGCACCTCGTGCACCGCAACACAACAGGAGCAGACGATTATGAGAGACTGTACGAAACATGAGACGGAAGATGACAGAACCGAGCGAAAAGAACCCAACAATGTGCGACCGCGTCGTCCGCATTGGCGTTTTGAGGACCTCGAAATTTGGAACAAAGCAGTGGATCTCGCGGTAAAGTTCCACCGAATTGCTGAAGGTCTCGACAAGCGCCGGTTCTATCGGTATGCGGAACAGCTGCGCGCTGCCGGCCTGTCGATTTCCAATAATATTGCGGAGGGATCGGGCAGCGTACACAAGCAGGAGTTCATCCAATTCCTAAACATCACCCGACGATCATTGTTCGAGGATGCATCCATGTTGCTTGTGTTCGAAAAGCTCGGCTTACTCGAAAGTGTAGAGGTGGATGAACTGCTATGGGACTGCGACGAAGAGAGCCGGAAAATTACCAGCTTCTCTCGCAAGCTGTGACGCCGGCGTGGGCGCTTTGCCCTTAGCTCTTCGCACTTATGCGCCCAATCGCCCTTACAAAATCGTCCGGTAACGGAGCTTCAAAATTCTTCCGTTCGCGAGTCCTCGGGTGACAAAACCCAAGCTTCCAGGCGTGCAGCATCTGTCGCGGGAAATTTTTCGCCAGACGCGGTGCGTAAACTTTATCGCCCAAAACCGGATGGCCAAGATGATGAAGATGCACACGGATCTGGTGTGTGCGGCCGCTGTGCAACCTGCATTCGATCAGACTTGCCTGTTCGCTCGAAGAAAGAACGCGGTAGTCTGTTCTGGCCGCGCGACCTCGCCTCGAAGCTACGCTCATTCGTTGCCGATGAACCGGGTGTCGGCCGATTTTTTCTTCGATAACCCCGCTTGGGTTACGCAATTTCCCTGCGACAAGTGCCAAATAGATCTTTTCAACGGTGCGATCTGCGAACTGCTTCGATAGTTCCCGATGCGCCAAGTCATTTTTCGCCACCACCAGACAGCCGCTTGTATCTTTATCAAGCCGGTGAACGATGCCTGGCCGTTCTTTTCCACCGATACCCGATAACGTCTGGCAATGGTGCAGCAACGCGTTGACTAAGGTGTGTTCGCGCTGCCCCGCGCCCGGGTGGACCGTCATGCCGGCCGGCTTGTTGATCACGATGAGATCATCGTCTTCGTAAAGAATCGCCAGCGGAATCGCTTCCGGCTTGGTTTCGATCCTCTGCGGTGGTGGCTGGGTGACTTCGATCTGATTTCCGGTTCGCACAAGCTGGTGCGCTCGAGTGGCTGTGCCATCGAGCCGAACAAAGCCGCCACGGATTAATTGCTGGATCCGGGAGCGGGACAGTTCCGGAAGTGTTTTTACCAGAAAGACATCCAGCCGCACCCGGGCATGTTCCTTGGGCACCATGAATTTGAACGTTCTCGTTCTTTCGCTTGTCGGTTTCAGCACTCCCATAGCCACTCCTTTGCTCCCACTTTCGCCAATGTTACAGTCGATTTCCATGTCGATTGAACGAAAGCCCGCCATGACCCAGTCCTGTCCGGCTTGCGGCACCCCCATCGACAGCAGTGGCTATGAACCCCTGACGCGCGTCTTGTGTCGGAGATGCGGTCAGAAAATGCTGATCCACCGGAACTTTGATTATTTTGAAGTGGTCGAGACGCTCGGTGTCGGCGGAATGGGCACGGTGTATAAGGCGCGCGATACACACCTCGGCCGTTATGTGGCGCTAAAATTGTTGCGCAGAGATCTCAGCGGCGAAGAGAACCCGGACGCGCGATTGCAGGAGGAGGCACGAGTCGCGGCTTCTGTGAATCATCCTAATGTTGTTCAGATCTTCTCCCTCGGGACCGACCACGGGCAATTTTACGTGGTGATGGAATTGATCGATCAGGGGAGTTTGGATGATCTCATGGAGTCGCAGGGTCGAGTGCCAGAACACCAGGTGCTTGACGTTGGAATCCAGATAGCAAGGGGCCTTCGCGCCGCTCACCGCAAAGGCTTAATTCATCGAGACGTGAAGCCGGCTAATATTTTGTTCGTCGATGAACAGGCGACAAAGATTGGCGACTTCGGGCTTGCGGCCTTCGCGACGCAGCATCCGGAGCCTGGTGAGACAGACCATGTGATCTGGGGCACCCCGGCCTATGTAGCGCCGGAGAGATTGTGCAGACAACCGGAGGACGTTCGCAGCGACATCTACAGCCTTGGCGCAACACTGTTTCATGCTGTTGCGGGCAAGCCGCCCATAGAAACCAGCACAAATTCCGCCACAGAATTGCGGGAACTGAAACAGCATCCGTCGGACTTGCGTGCCATCGCGTCCGATGTATCTGCATCGACTGCGCGCGTTTTACAGCAAATGATCGCGTTTGACCCGACGCAGCGTTTCGCCTCTTATGACGATGTGCTGGCGCACCTTGACGCAGCGCGGCGTGCCCTTGAGTTTGCAACTGATCGACGCACATCGCGCTGGTCATTGAATCGGCTTTTCCGGAACGGCTGAAGCTTCTGAACAAACCGCGGCTGCGAGAATCGGATTTAGACCGAGCGTTGCCACGAAGCCGCTTTGGCACGATGTTTTTGAACATGGCACAAAACCCACCGCCACCACCCTTTCCTTCGCCGGAAGAGCTAAAGACGAAGATCACCGAATTCATGAAACAGAACTTCGGCGACGGAGTCTCAGTGGCGACTATTGCCGAGCCGGAGTCGGTGGCCGCGGAAGAAGAGGAGAAGCCGGAACCAACCGAGCACAAGAAATTCGAGTTCAATCTTCTGCCGCGCGACATCAAAGCGCATCTCGACCGGTTCGTGATAAAACAGGATGAAGCCAAGAAGGTGCTGGCGATTGCGGTTTGCGATCATTACAACCACGCCAAACACCTGCGTCAGCTCGAAAAGGAAGATCCGAAGCGGGCGCAGGAGATCGAATACATCAAGCAAAACGTCATATTGGTCGGCCCGACCGGCGTTGGAAAAACTTATCTCATCAAACACATCGCCGATCTGATCAAAGTGCCGTTTGTAAAAGCGGACGCGACGAAGTTTAGCGAGACCGGTTACGTCGGCGGCGATGTCGAAGATTTGGTGCGCGAGCTGGTGCACAAAGCGGACGGCGACGTGAACCTGGCGCAGTTCGGAATCATTTACATTGATGAGATCGACAAGATCGCTTCGACGGGAAATTTGATAGGGCGTGACGTGAGCGGGCGTGGCGTTCAGACCACCCTGTTAAAGTTAATGGAGGAAACGGAAGTGCCTGTTCGCAGCATGAATGACCTCCAGGCGCAGCTACAGGCGGCGTTCGAATTTCAGCGCCGCGGCAAAGCCAAACGCGACACGATCAATACGCGCCACATTCTTTTTGTCGTTAGCGGCGCATTCGAAAAGCTGAAGGAACAGGTAGCGCGGCGCGTTCGTCACGGCCAGATCGGGTTCAGCGCGCAACCGGTTGAGGTGATGGATAACCAATTGTTCCAGCACGTCACCACACGGGATTTTATCGAGTACGGCTTCGAGCCGGAATTTATTGGACGCCTGCCGGTCCGGGTAGTTTGCGAAGAACTCGACGCCAATGATCTTTTCGACATCATGAAGTATTCCGAGGGCAGTCTGCTCCGGCAATACGAGCGCGCGTTTCGCGCCTATGGCATGGAGATCAGTTTTGAGGATGAAGCGCTACGCCTGCTGGCGCAAGCTGCTGCCACGGAAAAAACCGGAGCGCGCGGCTTGCTAACAGTGTTTGAAAAACTATTTCGCGATTACAAATTTCATCTGGCGGGGTCGGGACTGACCCAGTTGCGCGTCACTGCGGGTCTGGTGCGGGAACCGCAACGCGTTCTCGATCGATTGATGGCCGAGGGACATAAGATCGAGGCGCAAATGCTAGAAGCCGGCGCGCGTGAATTCGCCGACAAATTCAGTGAGGAGCATGGGTTAGAAGTCGCTTTCGACGAGAGCGCCGTGCAGCGCCTGGTTGAACGCGCGCAAGCCGAACGCATGACCATGGGCGACCTGTGCGCGCACTTGTTTAAGGATTACCAATTCGGTTTGAGCCTGATCAAAAAAAACACTGGGCAAACGACGTTTGTTCTTAATACTGCGGCGATCGACGCTCCGGATAAATTTTTGAGCGACCTGGTTGTCCAGTCGTATTACCCGGCTGCAACGACCCAGCAGGGCTGATAATCCATGAAGCGTCGGGTGATCACCACGATTGTCATTGGCGTCGCCGTTGCGCTCGTCGTCGGAGCGTTGCATGCCACTAAATCCATGGCGGGTTTTGAGAACGCGGCAGCGCAGCTGGTCACCGATTATGCCGGCGCAACGAGAGTCGTCGGCGAAAAATGGCAATATGTTTTTGTGCTGCTGGTTGCGCTTGGCGTAGCCTGGCTCAGCCTGATCAATTCCGCGGGTGCGGGACGATGGCGGGGGCGTTTGCTAATCGGTCTATTGCTGGTGGAACTCTTTGGTCTTGCGTGGGTCTGTTCTCTTTACCGTGTATTCTTTCAACCGGCGCCGTCAGCTCTTGCGCTTTTAATGGCGTTCGCAGTCGCGGAGGGCTGGTCGGTTCTTTTACGCAGGAACCGCTCGCATTTAATCCGAACGCTATTTGCCGATCGCGTTTCGAACGAGCAATTTCGCGGCCTTCGCGATCGTAGAATTCCGTTCGAAACTGAGCCAAAGACGTACGAAGTGAGTGTCGTGGTGTGCGATATCGGTAACAAAATAGCATTTGCGGAAGGCACCGAGCCCGCCGCCTTCACTGAAGCCACGGCGAAGTTTATTCGCGATACCGCGGCGCGTCTCATCAAGGAAGGCGCTTACCTGCAGGCTGCTGATGGAGAAGGCGTGGTCGGCATTTTTGGATTTCCCGCGCCGGACGTTGAGCACGCGCAGAAAGCAGTGCGCGTTGCTCTCGACATGATAAAAAATTCTCGTCAGCCGGACGAAGAGAAAGAGAAAGTTACTGCCAAGCGTGACATTAGAGCCGGAATCAGCTCCGGTGCGATCATTGCCGGGGCATTAGAAGACGACAGTCGCCCGCTTCTCCTGGCGAGTGGCGAACCGGTGGAATTGGCCCGCAGATTCTGCGCTTTGAACCGTTTCTACGGATCCAGGGCCCTGATGGACACGCTGACTTTCGATCGAGTAACTGAGACAGTTGTGGCGCGTCCGATTGATTTTGTGAGCGGGCTGAATTCGCATGACAGAGTTGAAGTTTACGAACCGCTTTGCCCTGCCGGTGAAGCCGGCCCGGAGCGCGTCGCGCAGCGCGACTCCTTTTGGAGCGGTGTCGTTCTTTATCGGGAAAAACGTTGGGCGGAAGCGTATACCGAATTCCAGAAGGCGCGCGGCTCCGACGCAGAAGACGACGCGCCGTTGCAATTTTATTTGCGCCGACTGGAACCGCTCCTGCTGCAATTGACGCAATGGCCGTCAGAATAAGCGAGTGTAACACATGCGTCTCGCTTATTTCCCAACTGAACCGCAAGCCAGAGGCTTACGCTACTTTTACTTGAGAACGTGTTGAGAAGGACGGAATATCCGGCGGCAATCCGGGATTTAATTGCGCAACTCCGACAAATGCCGGGAGTCGGTCCACGATCGGCGGAACGGATTGCGCTGTGGATGGTGCGTGCGCGTGGTGATCAACCGGAACAAATCGCACGCGCCATAACGGACACGCGTAGCTCGATTCAAGCCTGTAGCTTGTGCGGATTTTTTTCGTCCGGCGAAATTTGTGAAATCTGTGCCGATCCATCCCGCTCCACTGATTTGCTCTGCATCACAGAACAACCAACTGACATTCTGCCTCTGGAAAAAACCGGCGCATTCCGCGGCCGATATCACTCGCTCGGCGGCAAAATTTCTCCGCTTGATCATGTTGGCCCTGAGGATTTGCGAATCAAAGAATTATTGGACCGCATCGATCCCGAAAAAATTTCCGAAATCATTTTTGCGCTGCCCGCCGACGTCGAAGGCGAAGCGACCACGAACTACATTGTCGATCTGTTGAAGGACAAACCGATTACGCTCACCCGCATCGCCCGCGGAATTCCAGCCGGCGGCGGTCTTGAATCGGCCGACGAACTGACGCTGTCTGCGGCGCTGTCTGGGAGGACGAAATTGTAACGCGCCGTCCTCACGAGTTGCGAAGAATGACTATGCTCAGGAACCGGTTCATGTCCTAATGTCTCTTACGCGAGGGAATGCAATTGCCGCGACCACTCGAGCCCCGAAAAAGCAAGGTTGCAGTACCGTTGCCGAGTAATGATGAACTTACACCAGAAATCCGGCAGCGATTGGAGCAGCTGCCTCCGCTAAACAATTTGCGGATGTTCGCGAACTTGCCGCAGTGCTTCCTGTCAATCACGTCGCTTATCGATCAGCTCTTTCACGCCGGCCAGATCGACCCGAAGCTGCGCGAATACATGTATTTGCGGATCGCAATCAAATACGGGCTCTACTACGAATATCGGCACAACCTGCTTTTCTCGGAGCAGCTTGGCATGACAGGCGCCGAGATCGCGGCGCTGCGATCTGAGGGAAAAGTCGAGCAACTCAGTGCCGATGGCAATTTGGTCTGCAGGGCAGCGGAAGAGATCACCGAGACTTTCTCTCCCACTGACGAGACACTCAGTGCTATGCTCGAACGCTTCGGCAAGGAAGGCGCGTGTGAGATCATCCTGCTGGTATCGTGGTTCAATCTTCTCATTCGCTACGTCGAATCGACACGCGTACCCTATGAGCAGGGCCTAGACGGCATCATCAAAGGTGGGGCTCCGCTGAAACTGCAGTGACGGACGGGGAATAACCGAGGATCAACACGGACTGGTGGTCTTCGAAATAGCAGCTTTCGGAGAAAGTTTCACCTTTTCGAGGTCAGAGAGTGATCGATAGCGGCAATCCTAGGACCAACGCCCCGTGACGTCCAATACCGCCTAACGAGAATTCGATCCAATTTTCGGCATTTGCAGAGAAATACCAAAAATCTAGGTCTAAATCCGGCTTGAGTTTGCAGTCCGAGAGGGGATAAGCGGCGGCACGATGCCAATGTTAGCGTCGCAACTGAATCCAGCCAAACCGAAATTGTTCGAGCAGGTGCGGGACGTGATGCGGGCAAGAAGGACCCCGTGAAGAATGAGGGTGCCGCCTGGCGTTTTGACTTTTGTAACTCTTCTAACGTTGTAACTTTCTTTGCCATGTCTTGCGCGAAAATTGACCCGGCTTTGCATCAGGCGCAGAAGCCGTCCTGGATCAAAGTGCGGCTGCCGTCGAATCCGGTCTTCTTTTCAACGAAGGCGCTGATTTCCGATTTGCGGTTGCACACCGTTTGCGAGAGCGCGCAATGTCCAAATCGTTGGGAATGCTGGAGCCAGGGCACAGCGACCTTCATGATCGCCGGCGACCGTTGCACGCGCGCATGTGGATTTTGCGCGGTGACGACGGCCAAACCGTTTGCCTTGGAGGAGGACGAACCGAAACGCGTAGCCGAAGCGGTGCAGCGGATGAAGTTAAAGCACGTCGTTATTACCGCGGTTGCGCGCGACGATCTCAAGGACGGCGGCGCCGATCATTTCGCACGTACGATCAGTGCGATCCGTGAAATGGATCCTTCCATCATCATTGAAGTGCTCGTTCCGGATTTTCACGCACAGGACTGGTGCATCCAGACGGTGCTCAACGCCGGCCCGGATATTTTCAATCACAACATGGAAACGGTGGAACGGCTTACCCCCGTCGTGCGCTCGCGGGCAAAGTATCGGACTTCGCTGTCAGCGTTGCGCCAGGCCAAGCAACTATCGCCTGACATTGTGACCAAGAGCGGCGTGATGCTTGGGCTCGGTGAAAAAGAGACGGAGCTCTTTCAGACGATGGACGATTTGCGCGAGGTCGGCTGTGAAGTGTTGACGATGGGACAGTACCTCCGTCCGAGCCCCAAATATCTGCCCGTAGTCGAATACATCACCCCGCAGCAGTTCGATTACTATGGGGACATCGCCCGCCAAAAAGGTTTTCTCTACGTCGCTTCCGGGCCGCTGGTCCGCAGCTCTTATCACGCGGCCGATTTTCATCCGGTTGTGCGCAAATAACTGATAAGCGGCGCCGCGTTTGCGCTTATATTTGTTGTCATTCCGAGCGAAGTCGAGGAATCTCTGGACTTAAATTTTTCAGATGTCTCGATTCGCTCGGTATGACAGAAAACATTAGATCGCAAACTGCGGCGGTTATTCCAGCGTATCAGGACGAAAAACACATCAGTGATATCGTGCGCCGGACGCGCGAACGGCTGGATCACGTCGTTGTGATCGATGACGGCTCAACTGATCATACCGCTCAACGCGCACGGGAGGCTGGCGCCGAAGTCATTGTTCATACTGAAAACCGCGGTAAGGGCGAAGCAATTAAAACCGGACTCGCGCACTGGCTTGCGGCTGAAAATCCGTCCCGGTCCGCGACGGCGGGAATGGACCGGCAAATTGCATGGGTCGTCCTTCTCGATTCTGACGGCCAACATCTTCCGGAAGAGATCGACCGCTTTTTAGCAGCGGCAGCCGACGCGACGCGGCCCACATTTTTTATCGGCAACCGCATGAACGACGTTGCTCGCATGCCCGTGATTCGCCGTTTCGTGAACCGTTACATGAGCAGCCGGATCAGTCGCGTTTGCGGACAAAGAATTCCCGACACGCAATGCGGTTACCGCATGGCGCCCCGGCAACTGATTCCAGACATGCTTGGCGGCGAGCACCGGTTCGATTATGAGACCGAAGTGCTCATCATTGCGAGCCGCAAAGGATACGCGATCGAATCAGTCCCAATCACGACTGTTTACACCGACCAGGTAAGCAAGATCCATCCCCTGCGCGACGCGTTTCGTTTTTTCAAACTGATGCGGCGCTACAAAGCAGGCGCCTGAGCTCGTCATCTCGCAGTTTCGGCAAGTAACGCCGCCGGACCAAATTCACATTTTGGCAGCGGTCAGTGTGAAGTGAGGCAGTTCAACGTAACCGACTCACGGTCTCCGTGCCGGCAACGGTTTTGAGCTTTTGAGAATTTCTGATTCCGGGGTGAGTTGCGCGGGTTTGCCGCTGAAGATGATGCGGTTTGGTTTTTGGGCGAGCGTTTCGACGAGCTCCTTGGCGTACGTGGTGACCACTTTCAGGTTCAAGAGCGTGACGTGCAATTGTTTCAATTGTTCGTTGAGTTGTTTGTCGGTCGTGCCGATGAAGTGGTCGGCGGTTCCAAGCACTGAGTCCGCCTTCTTCGAAAGGCCATCCAGGTTTGTGATCACGTTTTGTAAATTGTCCACGTCCATTTTCAGCGAATCGGCCAGTGGCCCGAGCTTTGGCAGGAATTCACCGAGATCCTTCTTCAAACCTGTGACAGTGACGTCCACGATCATTGAGCAATTTATTTGCGTTATCGAATAACGGACCGGCGGCCGCAGTAATTTGTTCGAGCCCGTATGCTGGATGGCCTTCGATCGACGCATTGTTTGCCAGCGTTTGTCCACCGGGCGTGCCCGCCGAAAGAGCCACAAATTTCGGAGAGAGCATGGTGTCGGAACTTAGTGTCGCGGTTATGTCGGATGGCAGCGGCGGAATTCCTTCGTCCAGGCTTACTGTTACCTGCACAGCGTCCTTCTTGTTTGCGTTGGCTTCACGCTCCTTCGCCGTAAGGTGACGCATCGCGATCACGCGTCCCGCTGGCGCGCCTGCGTAGCGCACCTCGGAATTAACTTTGATGCCGGTCACATCCTCGTAATTGATCTGCAGAGTGCGTGTCGGTTTCTTGAGGTGATAACCTGAGAGCGCAAATGTGAGTGCGGCGAGTAGGACGACGCTGCACACGATCACGAAAAGGGCGACGAAGTAATCGGAGAGATTGCGCTTCATGGCTTCGCCTCGGTTGAAGAGTTAAACTGTTGAAGAGTTAAAGCGGGTTTCATCAAGTTATTCCTCATCCCATTTTGCGATGGAACCTGCCGCGTGCTCCGACGAAGGGTCGCGGTTTCACCTGCTGATGATTCTCGTGGTCGTCCTGTGAAAGGTTCAACGGAATTGGTCCATCGGCGCGACCATTGATAAATTGTTGCACTTCCGCATTCGGACTGTTTCGAATTTCCTCCGGCGTGCCTTCGGCCACAATCGAGCCGTGTCCAAGCATAATCATACGTGTCGCGATGCGAAAGGCGCTGGTCATATCGTGTGACACAACCACCGCGGTCATGTGACTGCTTTGAGTTAACTTTTGCGTTAGCTGGTCGACCACGGCAGTCATGATTGGATCGAGCCCAGAGGTTGGTTCGTCGCTGAATAGTAGTTCCGGATCGAGAGCAAGCGCGCGCGCAAGCCCGACGCGCTTCTTCATACCGCCGCTAATTTCGTCTGGCTTAAGATTTTCAAACCCGGTCAGGCCGACCATCTGAAGCTTTTCTCTTACGATTTCTTCGATTTCATCGACCGACTTGTTGGTGTGCTGCAGTAGCGGCAGAGCAACATTCTCGCCCACTGTGAGAGACGCCAGCAGCGCGCCAGATTGGAACAGCATTCCAAATCGCAGGCGCACCCGTTCAATCTCGCGTTCCTTCATTTCTGTAATTTCCTCTCCGAAAAGACTCACCGACCCCGATGTCGGTTTCATGGACCCAATCAAATGGCGGAGCAGTGTGCTCTTGCCACAACCACTGCCGCCCATAATCACCAGAGTCTCGCCACGATGGACGTTGAACGACAGTTCGTCGAGGACAGCGCGGTCACCGAATCTCCGGACGAGATTGTTCACCTCGATGATCGTTTCTCCCTTATTGTTCATGACGCGAAAAAGAAAACCCCTGTCAGAACCGCGTTCATCACTAGCATGGCAAGCAAAGCTTGCACTACCGAACTCGTAGTCGCCTGGCCGACGCCTTCAGCGCCACCCTCGACATTTAACCCGGCGTTGCACGAGATCGTGATGACAAGCCAGGCGAATACCGCGCTCTTGATCATTCCTGAATACAAATCCCAGGTGTCCGCGCTTTCCACGGCGCGCATGATATAGCCGGCGGTGTTAAAATCGAGCGTAAATCGGCACACCGCCCAACCACCGAGAATTCCGATGTAATTTCCAAAAATGGTGAGCGCCGGCAGCATAACGAGCATGGCCAGGAAGCGCGGCACTACCAGAAATTGCACCGGGTTGATCGCCATGACCTGGAGCGCCTCGATTTCTTCCGACACCTTCATTGTGCCAAGTTCCGCTGCCACCGCAGAGCCACTTCGTCCGATCACTATCACTGCGATTAAGACCGGTCCCATCTCGCGCAACAGCGTGAGCATCACAAGATCCGGAATGTACATTTCTGCGCCAAGGCTCTCCAGAGAGTGGGCAGCTTGCATCGCCAGTGTAACGCCTACACTGAACGCAGTCAGTGCGACCATCGGCGCAGCGCGCACACCGATGAATACCATTTGCCGAAAGACCGGCGCGATCTTAAAAAATTGCCCGGTGAACGGCGCAACGAAAATCCAGTAGAGCAGACTAAGGTTAAGTCGGAGATAATTTTTCACGCGAAGTCCGAGCGGGCAGAATGCCAAGGCTGGCGGGACGAAGAAAGCGCAAAGTTATCGGTTATCTGCGCCGCTATAATCGACGCATTCGATTGTGCAAATTCAGCCACCTATATTTCCGCTGAGGACAGCGGACGCTACAGTGCGCGAGTCTGTGAAGCGGCGCCCGGAAAATTCACCCCCAGATCCTCCAGGATCACCCGTGCCGCATTTCGACCTGGCATGAACGAAACGCCGGGACCGGGATGGCTACTGGACCCGCAAAGATAGACGTTTGGAATTGGTGCACGGTATTGGGCCAGTTCGGGAATCGGCCGCATTGCGCCGCTTTGGTACGGCAGGAACGCGCCTTGCAATTCTGTGCCGTGCACAGCGCTGCTGACCATGCGCTCCTGGTCCACGGGGGAATGGACGACCCGCTTCAAAATTCTCGTCTTCAGATTTGGAATATACTGTTCGGAAAGGAGATCAATCACGTGATCCGCGTATTGTTCCCTGGCGGAGGCCCACTCGCGTGTGGTGATCTTACCAGTTGCGTCGCCGCGAATTTCATACGGCACGCATTTGACCAGAATCTTGATCAAGCCTTTGCCTGGCGGAACGCGACCGGGATCCGCCGTGTAATCATTGCAAACCACCATCACGGGATGCGCCGGGAGCAAGCCGGCCCGCACCTCGACAAACATTTGCGCGACATACTCCAATGAGGGCGGCGTGCAGTGAACATAACATGCGTGCGCGGTCTCTTCGCCTGCTTTGAATTCGAGGGAACTGCTCAACGCGAGGTAAATTACCATTACCGAGTCGCCCCACTCGTACTCTTCGATCTTACGCGCGATGTTCTCTCCAACTACCGTGCTGCCGAGCAAATCGAGTGTGAGCGTGCGCGGATCAACGTTTGAGGCCACGAGCCGACCGACTGCAATCTCTTCTCCCTCGGTTAAGCGGACCCCCAGGGCTTTACCGTGTTCGACCAGGATGTTGCTCACGCGTGCGCTGGTCCGAATCTCGCCGCGGTGATCTTGAAGGCAACGCGCCAGCGCACGCGGCACGTTAATCATCCCGCCCTGCACCGCCTTGTTGCCATAGTCCTGAATCACTGAATCGAACATCCACGCCAATTGTCCACCGCCGACCTGGTCCGGCGCCACGCTTACGTGCAGCGAGAACGCGCCCAGGAACAAGCGGATGGCTTCATGCTCGAACCATTGGGTCGTCCACCCGCGCAGGGTCTGCATTTCAAAGCGGTATTCGTCCAGGCCACGGGGTGTCCGTTCCAGGTCGGCGAGGTGTTCGGACAGCGGACGAGGCGGGTTGTTCAGCGCCGAACGGATCGCATCTTTCGCGTCGAGCCATTGTTGAAAGAGTATTCGCCAATGCGCGGCGTCGTGCGTCGAATGTGCCGCGATGCTTGCACAAGTCCGCTCCAAATCTGTGTACATATGCACACTGCGACCGTCTGGAAACGCGTGAGCGAAGGAAATTTCAGGCGTCAACAATTCCAGCCCGTACCGATTCAAGGCCAACTCGTCCGGCGCGGCTGAGAGGTTAGCGAACTGATAACCAAAGGCGTGTAAATCCGAGTGAAAACCTGGCATCGTAATCTCCCGGGTAACTGTCAGACCGCCGATACTCTCGTTTGCTTCGAGCACAAGCACGCGCAGACCCGCCTTTGCCAGATAACAGGCGCAGGTGAGGCCATTGTGTCCCGCTCCAATGACAATCGCGTCGTAAGCGTCGGCCATAGTGATGACGCAACAACGATGTTGAGGGTCGTCAAGCCTTTCGATATCGAGAGGGGATTCAATTTCGGCTGATTTAACCTCGTGGTAATCTTCCAGTCGAAAGAGCGATGTCACCAAGCGAGATCGATACTGTCCGCGCGTTACTTAAATCCAAGCCACGACCAGTGGGATGGCTTGAGCGACGAAAGCGCCTGGATGAAGTTGGTTCAGTCTGGCCCGTAGCCGACGATGTGCAGTTGACTTCGGTCGATGCAAACGGCGTGCCGGCCGAATACTCAATTGTTCCAGGTAGCGATCGCTTCTCGTTTGCTCATGTTTTTTCATGGCGGTGGCTATTGCTCCGGTTCAATCCAGAGCCATCGCCGCTTGGTGACTGAGGCAGGTCGAGCCGCACAGAATGCGGACATTTGCCGTCGGTTATCGACTTGCGCCCGAGCATCCGTTCCCGGCAGCGTACGAGGATGCGCTGACCGCATGGCAATTTCTGCGAGATCAAGGTATCTCTGCTGCGCGTATTGCGGTCGGCGGCGACAGCGCTGGCGCCGGACTCACGATGGCGTTGATTGGCCGGCTACGGGATGCAAGCGATGACCTTCCGGCTTGCGCCTGGCTCATATCGCCATGGACCGATCTAACGATGTCTGGTTCAACGCTGGTTAGCAGAGCCGCCGTCGATCCGCTCATTCACAAAGAATATTTGAATGAACTGGCTGAGGCCTATCTGCCCGCTGGAGTGGATCGCAAAGATCCCCGCGTATCCTCGCTTTACGCCGAGCTCGAGAAATTTCCTCCAATGCTAATCCAGGTTGGTGCTGACGAAACCTTGCTCGACGATGCCACGCGACTTGCAGCGAAAGCCGGTGCAGCTGAAGTCGCCGTGACTTTGGAGATCTGGCCGCACATGATTCATGCATGGCCTTTGTGGAACGCTCATCTGGAAGCCGGTCGGCGCGCACTAGCGAACGCGGGCGCATTTTTGCGGACGCATCTTTAGCCCAGGAACACGGCCTAGCCAGCTGGCGTCTGGCTTACAGCAAACCGCGTTTCTGGAAATCGCCGAAATTGCCACCCGACGAGCGCTCCACCAGATCGATAGTGAACTTGAGCAGACAAACTTCCCACGCATCGTCCACGCCCTGGATGATCGCGCTAAGCGGTTCGTTTTTTCCTTCGACCTGCCGTCTGGTCCGGTTGATCACCGTGTCGATAGAGTCGCTCAGCGTTTGTTCGTTCAGATCGGTTTTGCGAAATTGAAAACCGTAACGCAGGACCGCTATGTTCCGCGCGTGCTCGCGCAGTTGGTCCACGTATCGTTCCGCTTTGTCTCCGAAGCCTTCGAGTAAAAGCCGGCAATAATGTTCCGGCGTCAGAATCTGCGGACGTTCTGCATGGATTTTCCCGTTACGAATCCGCACCTGATTCACGCGATCCATCAATTCCGAGATCAAATAGAAATTGAAACTCGTGCTGCCGAACGTGGCGATCTGCCGCTCGGGCGCAAGAATCACGTGCGTATTTTCAAGCGCGTATTCGAAATCGTCGCGGGTCATGAGTCGACGTAAGTTAAGGTCATCCTTGCTGTTTTCAAACAGACAACATGACAGAATACTGCAGCGAGTGACGGATTGGTGTGCGTCTTGCGAGGAAACTAACGCTGCGGCTCATTTACTTTTTCGCCTGTGGTTGCTCGCCGCCTGTTTGCTGCTGCGGTTGAAACAGCGAGAGATATTCGCCGTAACCTTCTTCTTTTAATTTTTCCACAGGGACAAAGCGCAACGCGGCGGAGTTCACGCAGAAGCGTTGACCGGTCGGCGCGGGGCCGTCATCAAACAGATGGCCGAGATGCGAATCGCTTGATTTTGCACGGACCTCGGTGCGCTCCATTCCGTAAGAAGTATCCCGTTTTTCCGTCACGTTTGCCTTCTTAATCGGTTTCGTGAAACTCGGCCAGCCCGTGCCGCTGTCGAATTTATCAAGCGAACTAAAGAGCGGTTCGCCGGTGATAAGGTCGACATAAATTCCCGGCTTGTGATTGTCCCAGTAAGCATTGTGAAACGGGGTTTCTGTGCCGCATTGACGCGTCACCTTGTACTGATCTTTGGTTAGCTTCTCGCTGCAACTCAGCATCGGTGGGAACGGGTTTGGTCGGATTATTCATTTTCTCGGCTTCTTTTTTCTGTGTTTGAGCATACGCGAACAAGATCGAGCCGACAATCACGATGAGCGTGCCGGCCAGCCCAAACCAGAGAGTTTTGTTTGAGTGTTTGTAGTTTAACGTTAATCGCGTTGCTTCTCATCTGTTTTTCCTCGCGTGAGAATTGTCCCCTTTAGCAGTGCTTAAGTTTGCGCACAATCACGCTTCCTTAAGCGAATGCGCGAGATATTGCCTTCTCTAATAAATTCGCAAATCAGACACAAAATGGCTGGGACCCGTTCAATCCTGCCGGCCGGCTTCGGGAACGCGAATGTAGCGGCGAAACAGAATTAATCCGATCGGTGCAACCGACGCTGCCAGCGCGAAAATCAGCCACATTGTGCCCGGATGCCGCGGACCCTGTTCCGGGAACAAACGCAGCCAGCAACCATCCGCCAGTGCCGACAAGAAGTTTACCTACGAGGAACGGAAGGTAGGCCAGCGAACCGTACGATGCTTCCTGTCCTGGCGGGGCAATCGCAGCGGCATACTCGTACACCCGCGGTGAATAAAAGGCTTCGCCGATCGAGAAAACGATCAGATAGAGCGCAGTCATAATGTAGTAAGGGTGAATGCTCCCGCGCAATCCGAGGTATCCGTGGCCGAGCCATTGGCCGGTCAGGCTGTTAGCGGCGGACTGGAACCATTCCGTCGGTAGCGCCATGATGAAGACTCCTGCGGCGCAGATTACTCCGCCAATTATCACCATCCGATAGGCCGCATACTTTTGCGTCAGTGCGCCTACAATCGGCGCTAACACAATGATGACGATCGCGTTTATTCCCGCAAGCTTCCCCACCGGAGCGTTCACGCCGAGTTCGCGAATGCCGAACTTCGGAAACACGTAATCCATTTGTAAAAAGATGGCTTTGAGAAATCCGATGAAGAGGAAGAACAAAAGCAACCGATAAAACCCCGATTGGCCGATCAGTCGCCGAAAAAGATGGGCTGAGTCGATCGCGCTTTTTCGCACCGTTTTCCAGATGCCACTCCAGAAAGTCCCCGCAGTCCTGCGTTCGCGTGGCAATGGATCGATCACTCTTCCTCCATTGGTTGCTTCCGCTCCGCGCCGGAGAAAATAAATCACGGGAAACAGCACGATCTCAAAAGCGAGGCTGACCACGAACAATTGCTGGTAGCTGCTTGGCTCAAAACCAAAAAAGCTGACGTGCAAATTGCAGTTGGCGGACGTAATCGAATATGTAGCCCGCCGCAAGATAGCCAATGTTCATGATCATATAGATGATCGAGAACGACATCGACCGCTGAGCGACCGTCGAGTAGCGTCGCGTCGCCGCAAGCAGCACTGGAGTTCCGAGTGCTTCGCCGATTGCCAGTGGAAGAACCCCGCAGGCGAGCGCCAGCCACGGGATCGTGGTTACGATCATGACACTGCGGGCGACAGTGCAAATGGCGACCCCGAGGAAAAATGTGCGTCGCAATCCGATCGCGTCCGTGATCGATCCGGCAAGCAACGTAAAGATCGTCATCGCCGGTGCCCAAACCCAGCCCACTAATGCTCCCGCTGCCTGATCGTTGAAGCCAAGGTCCTTCGACAACCACAGCACCATCGTTTTGTTCGTGACCGAGTAAGCCGTGTAAATGAGAAACTTGATCACGAACGTGAGCCACAACTCGCGTTGCGCTCCCCGGAGCACGGTAAATTTCCCAATGAATCCGCGCAGGCCTGTGGCTACGCCGGAAGGAACAGTTTCTTCCGCTGCGATTGATTCTTTAACGGTTCGGGCCACGGCGCGTGAAATTCAGTTCGTACATTCCGAGCGAAGTCGAGGACTGCACTGCGGTCGAATGTTCGCTGCTGCAGGCTTCCAATCCGTGAGATCGCGTTGGACTTCGCGTCTGGATGACGTAGACTTTGTCAGGATTAGAGCAGATTTTCGATATAGGTCTTCCGATCGAACGGCGCAAAATCGTCAATGTTTTCGCCGGTGCCAACGAAGCGCGTGGGAATTCCAAGTTCATCTTGAATTGCCACGACAATTCCGCCTTTGCCGCTGCCGTCGAGTTTCGTGACTATCAGGCCGGTGAGTCCAAGCGCATTGTTAAACTCACGCGCCTGACTTAGCGCGTTGCTGCCGGTCGTCGCATCGACCACCAACAATGTTTCGTGTGGCGCGTCCGGATCGAGTTTGCCAAGAGTGCGTTTTATCTTCTGCAACTCCGCCATCAGGTTTGCTTTCGTGTGTTGCCGGCCGGCGGTGTCACAAAGCAAAAAGTCGATCTTGCGCTTCGCTGCCGCCTCATACGCTTCGTAACAGAGCGCGGCCGAATCCGCGCCGTGCTGCCCCTTGACTATTTCGACGCCGAGTCTTTTCGCCCATATGTCGAGTTGCTCGATGGCTGCAGCTCGAAATGTGTCTGCCGCGGCGAGCATCACACTTGTGTAGGAGGTAGAGGTGATCTGACTGCAACGTCCGAGGCGGTTCAGGTGAACCGTCGCTGCCTAGCAGATAATGCGCGAGCTTTGCTGTCGATGTCGTTTTGCCGGTTCCGTTCACGCCAACAATCAAAATCACGGTGGGTTTGCCAGTCGCGCGACGAATTGGCGCCGGGTCCCGCGGCAAAACGCGGGCGATTTCTTCACGCACGGCTTTGATGACGTCGCCAATTCCGAGCAAAGCCCACGCTTCGCGTTCCTGAAGTGTTTTGATAATTCGCAATGTCATCGGCACACCGAGATCGGCGCGGATGAGTCCTTCTTCCAGCTCATCCCAGTCGATCGGTTTTCCGGCGAATTGTTTGGCGAGGGATTGAAGAAAATTCATGTTTCTACTGTAGCCGCTTCACTGTGTGAAGCGTGTCATTGACGCTGGTAGCACATCAGCACCGCGTCGAACGGAAAGCGACGGTTACGTTTCTTTTTTCACGGCTTCTCGCGCCGGCCTGTCCAAATCTTTCCGGATACGATCGAGAATGCCATTTACAAATCGGCCCGAGTCCGCGCCGCCGTACATTTTTGCCAGCTCAATGGCCTCGTTGATCGATACCACCGGCGGGATATCATCGCGATAAAGCATTTCATAAATTGCCAGCCGGAGAACGTTGCGATCGACCGCTGAGATCCGGCGAAACTCGTAGTTCTCGCAGTAGCGGCGAATGCGTTCGTCGATTTCCGGCAAATGCGCCACCATGCCTTCGATCAACGGCTGGGCGAACTCGCGCACCCGCGGTGCGCGGGACAAAATTCCCAGAAGTCATCAATCTTCTCCGGCCCGTCGCCGTGCTGGAGATCTCGCCAGAAATGATATTGAACTGCAGCTTCCCGCGCTCGTCGACGTTTACCCATCTTCCCTCGGCGGTTTGGAAACCGCCGCTCCCTGTTTGTCGCGAAGTTCCGACATGACGTTTGCGATTTCCACTGCTGCCCGCGCAGCTTCGGTGCCGCGATTGATTTTAGTTTTCAAGACAACGCGCGCGTGCCTGATTTTCATTATCAAAACTGAGAACGACATTAATGACAGGCACGCCGTGTTCGATGGCGATGCGTTGCAAGCGCGTCCGTGACCGAGCGGCTCAGATTTTGTGCGTGATTTGTTTCTCCCTGCAAAATCACGCCGCACGCGATAATCGCGTCAGTTTTATTTTGCGCGGCAAGCTCTCGCGCGACTACGGGAATCTCGAATGAACCGGGAACGCGATGGAGAGAAATCGTCGCGTTCGGCGCAAGGGCGCGCAGTTCCTTCGTCGCGTGATCGATGAGCCCATCTACGTATTGCGCATTGAACCGGCTGGCAACTATTTGGAAGGTGCGTTTGGTTTTCGCAATTCGCGGACGCGTCGGAGTCGATTTCGACATCTGGTTCAAATCCTGAATTCGATTGCGCGGCAATCGGCAATCACAGCAGGTGCCCGAGCTTCGTCTTTTTGGTTTCGAGATATTTTTCGTTATGCGGATTGGCTTCGGTTCGAATAGGCACTTGTTCGGTCATTTCCAAACCGTAGCCCTCCAATCCCACAACTTTCTTCGGGTTATTCGTGAGGAAGCGGAACCGTCGCACGCCGAGATCGAAAAGAATCTGCGCCCCGAGTCCATAATCGCGCAGGTCGCTTGGGTATCCGAGTTTTGCGTTCGCCTCCACGGTATCGAGTCCTTCCTCCTGCAATTTGTAGGCGTGGATTTTTGCCGCCAGCCCGATACCGCGGCCTTCCTGGCGCATGTAAACCAGAACGCCCTGGCCTTCCTCCTGGATTTGCCGAAGCGCCGCATGCAATTGATTGCCACAATCGCATCGGCGCGAAGCAAAAACGTCGCCGGTAAGACACTGGCTGTGTACGCGCACAAGCGTCGGTTTGTTCTTATCGATTTTGCCCTTTCACGAGCGCGAGATGATGCTGCCCATCGAGCCTGGAGCGATACAAATGCAAATCGAAATCGCCGTAGTCGGTCGGCATGTTCACGATTTGCTCCAGCTCGACCAGCTTTTCGCTCTTGCGACGATAGGCGATTAGACTTTGGATCGTGCAAATGCGTAGCCCGTGTTTCTTGCGAAACTCCATCAACTCCGGCAAACGCGCCATGGTGCCGTCGTCGTGCAAAATCTCGCAAAGCACGCCCGCCGCTTGCAGTCCCGCCATTTTTGCCAGATCGACGGCCGCCTCGGTGTGACCGGCGCGCCGGAGCACGCCGCCGTCCTTTGCTCGCAGCGGAAACACGTGACCGGGCTGGTTCAAATCTTCCGGAGCACGATTTCGGATTGGCGATGGCCAGGATTGTAGTCGCGCGATCGTAGGCGCTTATCCCAGTAGTCACGCCTCGTGCCGCGTCCACGGAGACGGTGAAATCGGTGTTATGTTTCTCGCGGTTTTGCGCCACCATGCGTTGCAACCCGAGTTGATCTGCGCGCTCATTGGAAATAGGGACGCAAATCAAGCCGCGGCCGTGCGTCGCCATGAAATTGACTGCCTCAGGCGTCACTTTTTCCGCCGCCATGACCAGGTCGCCTTCGTTTTCGCGATCGGCATCGTCGGTCACGATCACCATGTGCCCTTTGGCGATGTCGCTTAGCACATCATCAATCGCATCAAACTGAAATGTTTCCGCCGCCTGTGAGATCATTGAGCATAATACCATTACTTCCGGCGGGTTGTTCAGCAACTTATACCCGCTCCGATGCCCCAAGCAGCCCGGTCAAGATCACTTTTCGCTGGTCGCGACAATCGCATCCGGCCGGTACATATCGCGATTGCTTCCCTGAAATTCGGCTTTGAGTTTCACTCTGAATCGCGAAAGATCGACAAGATTCCACCGTGTGAACTTCCAAGTCGCGTTCGGTGAACCTGAACCGGTTTCCCGTGGCGAATGCTCGAATCCAACGACAAAATGCACCGCATCGTCGCGCACTTTGTTCGTGGCTTTCCTCGGCTCGAAATAAAACGCACGGAAATTGCTGTCGCGGCTGCCGGCGGCGTAAAGTTTTGGGTCGAGATAAAACACACGCTTGCTCTCCAGATCGATGACTCTCAAGTCGGGATAACCCGAGCGCTGCACTTTTCCTGCGGCGGTGAGCGGAAAATCGCACTGCAACCTGGAAGTCGCGTTGAGCAATTCGCGCAACATCTCTTCGAAATGGCTGCTCACCTCATTGATTCGATCGATATTTTGAATCGCGCTGTTTGGCGCATTGAAGCGCTTAATGGTCTCATCACACGCGGCGCTGATCGCTTTTGCGACCCGCTGGTCCACTGCATCGTTCCCGTCGAACGGAAGCACCTTTTTTCCTGTCGTATCAGAAATGACTTTGCTGAACGGAACACCGCGCAACTGCTGATCTTCATCAAGCAACCACGGAAGCAATTGATCGACGGGTGATTTCGGAGCAATCGACGGTGACTGTAGGGCGGGCGCTTCGCCTGCCGGGATCGCAATAGCAACCGAAGCGATTGCCCTGCAAATTAGAGCTGCCGCGACTGCAAATTTGGTGAGACTGAACCGCTGATTAGAGTGAGCGAATACGCACGCGTCCGATGTACACGCGGTCGTCATTACACCGTAATATGCCTCTGTAGTTTTCAAGGTTGAACGTCACTCTTGCCCCTGTTCAAAAAACATCACGTCCACTTCGCCACTTGTTCGGGGAATGGACATGCCGTGCAATCGGAATTGTCCTGCATGCAAAAATCTTCGTAGATTTGCAGCAACCCCTGCTGGTGCGCCACGGAGCGCAGAAATCCTTTCTGGCGTGGATCACTTCCAAAGAGACGCGTGGCAGCGGTTTCCAGTCGCCGGTTCGACAACTCCGCTGGAAGCTTCGCGTATTCCGTCCAAAGCCGTGTGGTGGTTGACGGCGCAGATTCAAGATCGTACGCCAGCCAGAATGGAAATAGCACGTTTGCCAGGATATCTGCGACACGCGACTTGCCGACCAGCGCCATTTCCTTCGGTGCGGCATCAGACGCAAGCGTGTAGTGGCTATTCCAAAACGGATGTTCAAGACTTTGGAAGAAATCGTTCGCTGCAGCGACACTGCTTTTGCCGGACGCGCGTTGAAGGCGCGCCCATTGGCACACGAGGACTGCCAGCGCGGCAAGCCGTCGTTGCGGATGATTGACTGGCCGGGTACTGCTGAGGTGCCAGGCCTTTGCTGGCAGGATCAATCGCTGCAGATCATTACGATGCGGCCACCAACGGTCCCACAACTGACGCACATATTCGCGCGTGGAGTTTTTGTAGATGTCGATGTCAGGCGTCTCGAGAAAACCTGCCGTGCCAAAGAGCAACGCTTCGCAATTTTCGACATTTTGACGCAGCATTCGCAGCGACAAACGCTGGGTCAGAAGCGTAAACGGAAGCTTGTTTTCCTTATAGCCAAGCGCTGTGGCGATCTCCTGAAAAAGCGTTTCGTCGCGCCCATGCGTATCCATCATGTTGCGAATCCGGTTGGCTTTTTGCCGCAGCCGAAATTGCGCTGCCGCATCGAGCACGCTGCGAACGCCTTCTTCCGGTAAATTTTTCAGCGGCGCCTGGCAACGACCGGGCCGCGCCAGCGGGATATTTGGATTGAACGCCTCCGGTAAATTCGCCGGATCAATGCAGACCTGCGGCACGTTGCGATTTGAGGGTGTGCGTGTGAAAAACGCGCGGCTACTCCTCTCAACAAAGACATGAAGCACCGTCGATTCGAAGGTTGGATTGGTCGCGTGACCGTGTGATTCCCAGCTGCGATCGAGCACGTCGATCTCGATACACCCGTGAATTGCTTCGCTGTCGTTGATCTTAATTGCTGCGTCGCGAAAATCCGGACCGGCTTCACGGTTCCAAACACCGAACTGAACAACGTCGACCTTATCGCCTGTAGTGCTGACGAAATGTTTTCCGAAATCGCCCGCAAACCAGCGCGCTTGC
Source organism: uncultured Verrucomicrobiae bacterium (assembly GCA_963838045.1). GTDB lineage: Bacteria > Verrucomicrobiota > Verrucomicrobiia > Chthoniobacterales > UBA10450 > Udaeobacter. The sequence goes on from CAWIPQ010000032.1 coordinate 137,665, forward strand.
AGCTCCAGCTCCGATGGAACTCGCGGCGATTCAAACAGCACGCGCTCATAAACGCGAGTGGTGTCGCGGATTTGTGCGTATCGCTCTGCCAGCGTGCTCACGCTGGGATTATGAGAAGAACGCGTTCAGATGTCACGCAACACTGAACCCGAAGCGTGCCGCTCTAATTACGCTGGCGGACTAGAAAACTCCGCTCCTCGTTCTTGCTCCTCAAGCACCGGTTCGCTCAGTGGCTCACGTAAATTGCGCACAATCTGCTCGACTATTGCGGCGTCGGAGCGGGGGAAGATGAATAAATACTTAGGGCCTTTGCCGGCAGTGGGGGAAAGAACCAGGCTTTCGAACAGGAATCGCGGCTCGTGAACTGCGACCAGGTCTTCCAGATCAATGGTGCGTGCAAACTTCTGAGTGACGAAGACAAGTTTGCGCGGCTCCTCTCTCGTGCCGACCAGTGCGCCGAAACGATTTGCCGGAATCCGCCGGCCACGTCCGCTAATGCACCGCGCTGTCCAGGCGATTGTTTCGCCCAGAACATTTTCACGATCGAAAACAGACGCCAGCCGGGCGGGCAACGTCACTGGCAGGTGCACCGGCACATTGTGATCTGCCGGTCCGTTCAGCTTCTTCCATGCCAGCCAGGTTTTCGCTTTAATGGCCCGCAAAATTTTCGGCGCAAAATACAAGAAAGCGCCGATGGCGATCACAAAAACCATCAAAGCAAGCAGGGGATTGAAATGCACCAGAGCCAGGCCGCCGAGTACCGCAGCATCTTCGCCAAGACTTAGTCCTATGTTTGAAAACGGTTCCGGCGATGCGTTGCTGCTTAGCCGTGTTGCGGCTTTAGCGGTATGCGCAATGAGACTGGTGCCTCCCGCCAGCAAGGCAATGATGACCGTGAGGGCAGGACTCGGATGCCCCAGCACCTGGATCGCCAGCAACGCGCCGCCGATCGGCCGGATGACGGTATGGACCACGTCCCAGATCGAATCGATCCATGGAATCTTGTCTGCAAAAAATTCAAGGAAATAGAGAACGCCGGCGATGCTGATAATCCACGGGTTGCCGAGGACTTCGAGCGACTGATACTGCGGCGCCAGAGTGATCCAGTGAAAATGGATCGCAAGCCCGGTGGCAAAAACGGTCAGGTAAAGATTGACACCGGCCAAAGCCGCCAGGCCGAGAGCAACCGCGAGGAGATCCAGTCTTTCCACGAGCGAAATATACGCGCAGGTTAAAAGGTTAAAACAGTTACATTGGGTGCTTTTTTAACGTCGTAACATTTGTAAGCCTTTTAACTTCGTTCAATAATCCTGCGCCATGCTCGATATCCGATTGATTCGCGAAAAACCGGATTTTGTCCGTGAGCGTCTGGCGACGCGCGGCGACGGCGATGAAGCGAAGATCGACGAGGTATTGCGCATCGACACGGAACGGCGCAAGAGCGAGACGGAACTGCAACGCCTGCAATCCGAGCGTAATCGTCTGAGCAAGGAAATTGGCGGGAAACGCTCGCGAAAGGAGCCAAGCGAAGAACTTGAAGCAGAAGTCCGGAACATTGGTGAAGAGATCGCCGCCCTGACTCAGCGCGCGAGCACCTTCGAGCAAGAGCAGCGGGATTTGCTTTTGAACATTGGGAACTTGCCACACGAAAGCGTTCCGATTGGAAAGGATTCGGGATCTAATCGAGTCGTTCGGAGCTGGGGCGAGAAACCGCAATTATCCAAGCCCGGCTGATCATGTTGCTCTGGGCACCAGATTAAAACTGTTCGACCCCGAATGGGCCTCGAAACTGAGCGGGAGCGGCTTTATTTGTTTTACCGGTGCAGGCGCGAAGCTGGAGCGTGCACTTATCAATTTCTTGCTGCACCTGCATACGAGCGAGCATGGTTACACTGAGATCAGTCCGCCTTTCTTGGTCCGGCGGGATTGCATGACAGGAACGTCGCAGCTCCCGAAGTTTGAAGACGACATGTACGGCTTGGAAGATAATCAGCTCTTCCTGGCACCTACCGCTGAGGTTCAGTTAACCAATCTCGTTCGTGAGGAGATCCTCAATATTGACGATCTCCCCAAAAAATTCACTGCCTATACGCCGTGCTTCCGGCGCGAGGCCGGCGCAGCGGGACGGGATACCCGTGGGATTATCCGTGTGCATCAATTCGACAAGGTGGAGCTGGTGAAAATCGTCGAACCGGATAAATCGTACGAAGAATTGGACGCATTAGTGGGCGATGCAGAACGCGTGCTGCAACTGCTTGGCTTGCATTACCGGGTCGTCGAACTTTGCACCGGGGATTTGGGATTCGGCTCAGCCAGGACTTACGACATTGAAGTATGGTCGCCCGGGTCCCGCGACGGCGGGACGTTTCTCGAGGTGTCGAGCTGCTCGAACTTCGAAGATTTCCAGGCGCGCCGGATGCAGCTGCGGTTCAAGGATCGCGACGGAAAAAACCGGTTGTGCCACACGTTGAACGGATCGGGCGTGGCGTTGCCCAGATTGTTTGCGGCATTGATTGAGACTTATCAGCAACCCGATGGCTCGGTGCGAATACCAGAAAAGTTAGAGCCCTATTTCGGCGGGAACGAGATCAGATAGTCGCGCGTCCGCTGTCGCCAGCGGAAAAGCTATGTCAAATACGCTGAGGACAGCGCACTCTACAGCATTTCGATTCTTCATTATTGCAGCCCGGGTATCCCGAGGCCACCGGTGATTTTTGTCATCTCCGATTGCGCAAGCGCCTTGCCCTGTTCGATGGCTTGTTTCACCGCGCTCAAAACCATTTCCTCTAGAAACTCCACGTCATTCGGATCGACAATTTCCTTGTCGATCTTGATTGACACAATGTCACCCGCGCCGTTCGCTGTCACTTTCACTTTTCCGCCGCCCGCGCTTACTTCGACCGTCTTCTGCTCGAGTTCAGCCTGAGTTTTGGTCATTTGCTCCTGCATCTTCTGGGCCTGCTTCATCAGTTTATTGAGGTTCATAAGTCAGTTCCTTGTCATTCCGAGCGAAGTCGAGGAATCCCGCTGCGGTAACTCAGGGTAATGCTGCGAGATCCTTCGACTTCTCCCGCGGTTGCGGGATCCGCTCAGGATGACAAAAGATGCATTCACGAGCTTACTCGCGCGTTGAATAGTTCGATCGCGTCGTTGATGAGCGGATCGTCCTTGAATGATTCCCCTGATTTAGTGATTTCGGCTGCGGTGCTCGAAGGAATCCCCTCTTTCGGCAGGAATTTCACGGTCCAATCGCGCCCGCTTACTTCGCTGAGAAGCGTTTCCAGTTGGCGCCGGTTGCTCGCGCTGGCAATGGTTTCAATCTTTGATTTGTCGTCTGGCGAATGCCCGAGGAGGAAGTTGCGTCCATCTGTTCCAATCGGAAGAACCGATTCGGTCAGGGTTCGCAGGAAACTCCTTGCCGGAATTTTCGCGAGGACTTGTTGCCAGACCTTTTCTGGATCAATCGCCGTAGCCTTCTCTTCGACGCGCGGTTCTGTAGAGGCAGCCGTGCCGGGTGCGCTGTAGCCAGGGGCGTCGACCCCGGCTGTCTTTCGTTCGGTTTTCATCCCGCCCGAGTCACCGCCAGTTACTCTACTTTTGTTCCCGCCGCGGTCATCGCCCGCGGCCACAGTTTTCGCTCCACCGCCGTCGCGAAGTTCGCCGAGTTTTTCTATCACTTCATCGAGTGTCGCCTGTCCCAGACTCTGGATCGCTTTGATGATAGCCACTTCGAAATGGAGCTTCTTATTCGGAGCCCACTTCATCCGCCCTTCAGCCGCAGCAAACTGATCGATCAGCTCAAGCAAACGATCCATGGAAATCAGTTCAGCCTGCGCGGCGAGCGATTTCTGCACGTCAGGATCGACATCTTCGGTCAACGCATCGGGTTTGGCTTTTAACACAAGCAGATCCCGGAGATAGGCGATCAAATCGGCCATGAGTCGCATCATGTCTTTCCCGTTCTCGCTTTGCTGATGGAGCAGATCGATAGCCTCCGGTGTTTCGGCGCGCAAAATCCGGCCGGTTAAATCAATCACCGTTTGCTCGCTCGTGAATCCGAAGACATCGAGCACGTCGCTCTCGGCAATATTTTCTCCGCAAAACGCGACCAACTGATCGAGCATCGATTCCGCATCGCGAAGGCCGCCCTCCGCGCCACGAGCGATGGCGTGCGCAGCCGCCGGTTGCAGCACGATTTTCTCTTTTTTCGCAATAAATTGCAGGTGCTGCGCAATCAGATTTGCAGGAATACGATGAAGATCGAACCGCTGACAACGGCTGAGGATCGTCGCCAAAACTTTCTGCGGCTCGGTCGTAGCGAAAATGAATTTCACATGTTCCGGCGGCTCTTCCAGCGTCTTCAACAGGGCGTTGAACGCAGCCGACGAAAGCATGTGCACTTCGTCGATAAGATAAATTTTGTAGCGACCTTTAGCGGGAGCATACCGAACATTCTCGCGTAGCTGGCGCACGTCCTCGACGCTGTTGTTGCTGGCTCCGTCGATCTCGATTACGTCGAGACTGTTGCCCGCGGCGATCTCAAGGCAGTTGTCGCACACTCCGCACGGAGTCACGGTAGGGCCGTTTACGCAATTGAGTGACTTTGCCAGAATCCGCGCGGTCGAAGTTTTGCCGACGCCGCGCGGCCCGACGAAAAGATAAGCATGGGCAAGGCGGTTCTGTGCCACCGCGTTTTTCAATGTGCGCGAGACATGCGTCTGCCCGACCAAATCGTCGAAAGTTTGCGGCCGATATTTTCTGGCGAAAACCTCGTAACTCACTTGCTCAATCTAGATGCACCACCGCATTCGCGAAAACAGAAAATGGAATTCCATTCACGAATCGGCACAAATGGGCACGATGGCAGGAGACAAACTTTTCGGGATTTTTATTGAGCATTGGGCGTTGAACGTTGAGCGTTGGGGGTTTCTTTCATGTTCAAAAGCTCGATATGCCGTTTGATCCTCGGAGCTGTGCTGTTGCCCGTAGCCGCGCTCGATTCTTCCGCGCGCGAGCCAATCAAGTCACCGCTGGCCGGCATTCAATCAAACGTCGTTCGCGCCCGCGATCTTGGTGTTCCATTTGAAGGCACGCCGGGAAAACTGAACTCGATCACCGATGTCCCCGGCGTGGAGATTGGCTACACCACTTTGATTAGCGGTGAAGGAAAACTTGAAGTCGGCAAGGGCCCTGTGCGCACCGGCGTCACCGCAATTATTCCGCGCGGACACGATTCTCTCAACGACCCGGTTTATGCCGGGTATTTCAGTCTGAATGGCAACGGCGAAATGACGGGTACCGCCTGGGTGGAAGAAAGCGGGTTTCTCGAGGGACCGATCGTGATTACGAACACGCACAGCGTTGGCGTGGCGCGCGATGCCGTGATTGCCTGGCGAATAAAACACGGTGCGGCGGACACTACCGGATACTGGTGGAGTTTGCCTGTGGTCGCCGAAACATGGGACGGCTGGCTCAATGACATCAACGGATTTCACGTGAAACCGGAGGACGTCTTTCACGCCCTGGACACTGCGCACGGCGGTATGGTCCAAGAGGGGAGCGTCGGCGGCGGAACCGGAATGATCTGCTACGAGTTCAAGGGCGGAAACGGGACAGCATCGCGGATCGTATCGATAGCTGTAGGCGGGGGCGCTGGATCCGGCAGTCAAAAACCGACGCACACGTACACCGTAGGAGTGTTCTTACAGGCGAACTTTGGTCGTCGTCCGCAGCTCGTGATTGCAGGCGTACCGGTAGGCAAAGAAATTCCCGGTGAAGTTTACAAAAAAGAGAGCGGCTCGTGTATCGCCGTCGTCGCGACCGACGCGCCTCTGTTGCCGAACCAATTGAAACGGCTTGCGCGGCGCGTATCACTTGGCCTCGCGCGAACGGGAACGATTTCCGGAAACGGCTCCGGCGATTTGTTCATCGCTTTTTCGACCGCGAATCCCAACGTCACCAGTCCGAATCAGGTCACACATAGCGTGGAAACAATTCCCAATGATTTATTGGATCCGCTTTTTGCCGGTGTGGTGCAAGCGACGGAAGAAGCCGTTGTGAATGCGCTAGTGGACAATCATTCCATGACTGGCCGCGACAATCATTCCGTCGAAGCGTTGCCACATGATCGTTTGCGCGAACTCATGAAGCGCCTCCGCTCGCATCAAGAGAAACTCCGCTGAGACAGCGGACACTACATCCGACCGGAACGCCTTCGCTAAATCATTGCGATCAAAATGGGCACAACTTTCGTCACAGCTATCTCCAGAACCTGTAACGTCAGTTTTTCAGCGCGTTCCTGCGCTTGCGCCGGCTGAGCATCGACGAATACCCGCAGATCACGCTTTTGATTTTCGACGAAGTAATCGAAGTCCTCCTTGTCGATCTCTCCGTTTTTTAAAAGAACCAGGCGCCGTTCGAGCTCATCCGCATTTTGCCGGATTACCTCTGAGGTGTCGCCTTTTGCGTCCCTCAGTAGATCCTGAAATTCTTTCATCGACGCCGCGACAGATTCGTCGGTGACTTGGTCGAGAGCAGAGTCGAGCTCCGATTTTTTCTTCGAAGTTTTTTTGCGCTTTTTCTTACCGGCCGAGGGCATGATCGTAAATTTTGTTAACGTCTTTTTTCATCTCGCTCGCCAGGGCCGGAGTAATCTTACCGCGGCTGGCTTTACTTCGCAGATGCGTAGCGTCAGCATCGAATTGCGATTTAAGATCCACGAGGACCGGACGCCGCGCGGTGAATTTGTCATCGGCGATGGCCTGCTGAAATTTTGCGTTACCTTCGTTAACTCTGCCGTCGAAGGCGGCAGAGTTGAATTTCTTGCCAGGCACCGCGAATTCGTCAATGAATGCGAGCTCAAAGTTGCGCAGACTTTCAATCGTGGCGTCGCTTCCGCTTTTGGAAAAAGTGGCAGTGCCGCAACTGGTGATGAAACATTGCGGCGGCGCAGAGGAAAACATTTCGAACGATAAAATTTTCATGAGCGTTCGGATTCATATGGCGCGTCCGTTGAGCTTGCCGATGCTTGCGGCGGTTCGATTCTGTGTGTCAAGATTGAAGAAGGCTATCCGGGCGCCGACTCTTAGCGCTAATGATTCATTAATCACTGCCTTCTTGACATCGACCTGCGCTCCCGTGCTGAGGGAAGGAACGCCGAAGGCCGCGATGTTCATGATAATCATGATCAGCGCGAAGAGGTACAGGCCCATCAGCAATCCTATCGCGGCATGCATCGCCAAGAATGCACACCAGCCAAATGAGACGAGTTTTTTTCATCCAAATGAAAATGGGATAACTCACCTCGAGCAGACAGATCGAAATTCCGAGCGACAGGCAGAGCGTATTTGAATCGGACGAGAATATCCGGGGGCACAACTGTAAAAGGTGGCCGGATCAGCGACCGCCAAAGATTCGAGCCGTCCCACCAACCGTTGCCAAGACATTTTGCCAGCCCGCCGATAAAGTAAACAAAGCAGAGATGCACCTGTAGAACGCGTCGCCAGAAGCCCAAAAGCTGCGGATTTTTCGGTTTTGTTTTTGCTACCCAGTGATCAAAAGAGTAACGGTCGGGCAGCGGAGATAACATCAGATAAAACAGTGCCGTCGTCATAAAGGCATCGGCGCCGTAGGCGAGTAACCCTCCGCTTTCAGCGGCGCAGAGGTGGACGAACCAGGCGACAATCGCTGCCGGGCGACAGAACAGGCCCAGCAGCAAAAGGCAACCGGCGGACAGCAAGCAGACCCAGGCAACAGTAAGCACCGTTTCTTCGCTCATGTTGAGATTGCGACCCGAAAGCGACCAGCCAGCCCAGTTTCGGGATCAAAGGACTGTCGAAAGAGGCTAATGGCTTCGCCCACTTCGCGACCAACAAGACCTTTGCCACTGCTGGCGAACAGATAGTGCCAGTCACTTCTCAGGAACAGCGCATACGACGATTACCTGCAGACCCAAACCGATCCGCAACACGGCCAGCCATGTGTCAGTTTCAGGTGGAAATAAAAAGCCGAGCGAAGCGTTGCCAGCATTTTTGTAGCGGACTTAGCCAGGCGCTGATTTGCGAACCGGGCGATTTAACCACGGATTGCACGGATTAGACGGATAATAGAATCAATGAGCTTGGAGGGAAGGGAATCAGAGACAATAGACAACGATTGCGCTACTGCTTTTGCTCATCGCGCAGGCTGAAATCGAAGCTGAACATTGGTTGAAAGCTTTCTGTTTTGCCTTGCTCAAATTCATTTATGCCAGGTGGATTAACCGATCCGAAAGTTGCTCGAATCTTTTTCACGTCCGGATGCTCCCGCCAGACGGAGAACGCCAGCATTTTGACGAGAACCTCCCGAACCGGTTCGTACCGCTGCTCGGGTAACCTGTCTAACAAACTGTCCAAACGCAGTGCGGCGGCTTTGCCGCGCACATGCGGTGACTCGTATTCTACGCGTCCGTCCTGGTAAAACAGCTCCAACGTGAGTCGGTGCTGGCTTGGAACGTTGGGTGCAAAAAAGCTGTACCCGGCCTGGATGCCAGCAGCATGCAGATACGTTGCGATGCCTCTCCGAACCGGATTCGATGCACCGGCCTCTTTTCCCAGACACCAAGTCGCAGCCAACTCAGCCTTACGCGCGTACTCGTCCCAAGCTGAGGGTAAAATCGTTGACCCTTGCGCTATCAACCAGAATACCCCCGCAAGGCAAACTGCTGTTACCAAAAAGAAATGTATTCCAAACCACGCCGCGTGAATTCGCTTCAAATACATCATCTCATGAACGGCTGTGGCGGGGAGAAGGGTGATTGTGCCAAACGGTAATGAGACGTGGCCACTACTTCAGTACGCAATACGGCCAGTCCCGATCTCGGGACTGGCACCCTCTTCCGTACGCTAATCGGCAGGTTTAAAGCGTCGCTGCGACTGATTTCAAGTTCTCA
>CAWIPQ010000033.1:0-32326 GCA_963838045.1 uncultured Verrucomicrobiae bacterium
TTTGATCCTCAGATTCTTGTCCGGTACGTAGCGCTGGTGGTAGTTGGGTTCATCGGATTTTTCTTACGGAACCGTGCCTCGCTGAAGACGCTTTTGCCAGCATCGATAGCGACATCTGTGCTTTTTTATGGCATCACGAACACCTTTTCCTGGTTGAGCGATCCTGGATATTCGAGAAATTTCGCCGGACTGATTCAGTCGCTGACCGTGGGCTTGCCTCAATACGGCGCGACGCCGACCTGGATGTTTTTCCGCAATTCGCTCGTCAGTGATCTTATATTCACTTGTCTGTTTGTTGTTTGCATGAACGCGGGACGAAGCATGGGGAGATCGCGGGGACGCACTTTCCCGCGATTGCGGGATCCTGTTGCTGCTGGATAACCGACGATGCAGCGGGTTGAGCAGCGCGACGAAGTCGAGATGCTGTCGCTGATGCTGTTGATCCGGCGCTTCGAGGAACGCGCCAGTCAGCAGTACCAAGCCCAGAAGATCGGCGGATTTTGTCACCTTTACATCGGCCAGGAAGCGGTCGTTGTCGGCGCGATTGCTGCCGTGCGTCCCGACGATTATGTCATCACGGCTTATCGTGATCACGGACACGCTCTTGCCCGTGGCACTAGCGCAAACGCATGCATGGCGGAGCTTTTCGGGAAAGCTACGGGGTGTTCGCGCGGCCTTGGTGGCTCCATGCATTTCTTCGACAAGCAGCATTACATGTACGGCGGTCATGCAATTGTCGCTGCGCATGTCCCGCTTGGCGTGGGATTGGCCTTTGCAATCAAGTACCGCGACGAGGACCGCGTCACGCTTTGTTTTTTCGGCGACGGTGCGATCAACCAGGGTTCATTTCACGAAGCTTTGAATCTCGCCGCGCTATATCGATTGCCGATTATTTTCATTTGTGAAAACAACCTTTTTGCCATGGGCACCTCCGTTAAACGATCGACGTCGCTCAAACAGATCGTCGATCGCGCAGAGGGTTACGACATTCCCGGCGAAATCGTCGATGGCATGAATTTTCGGGAAGTGCGCGATAAAGTCGCTGAGGTCGCCGATTCGATTCGTAAAGAAGCGCACCCGGCCTTTCTGGAAGTACGCACGTATCGGTACCGCGGTCATTCCATGTCAGATCCGGCGAGCTACCGGACAAAGCAGGAACTGGAGAAATATCGCCTTGATGATCCAATCATACGCTTGCGCGCGCAGCTGACACGCGAGGGAAAATTGACGAACGAACAATTCGATCAGCTTGATAAGAAGGCCAAGGAAACGGTCCTGGCAGCCGTGAAATTCGCCGAAGAGAGCCCCGAGCTGCCGGCGAAGGAACTTTACGATTATGTGTATTTCGACGGAGGAAAGTCGTGAGGGAAATCACCTATCGCCAGGCCTTGAACGAAGCGCTCGCCGAAGAGCTTGAACGCGATCCGAACGTATTCCTCATGGGCGAAGAAGTGGCGGAATATCAGGGCGCCTACAAAGTCAGCGCCGGGTTACTTGAACGTTTTGGCGCAAAACGCATCATCGATACGCCGATCAGTGAGAACGGATTTGCCGGGCTGGGAATCGGCGCGGCGATGGTCGGCTTGCGACCAATTATTGAGTTCATGACCTTCAGTTTCTCACTCGTTGCGTTCGATCAGGTGGTGAACAACGCGCCGAACATGTTCATGATGTCCGGCGGGCAATTCAATATCCCCATTACATTTCGAGGGCCGAATGGCCCTGCCCATCAGCTTGCTGCGACACACTCGCACGCTACCGAAAATTTTTACGCCAGCGTGCCGGGCTTGAAAGTTTGCACCCCTGCCACACCGCGTGATGCGAAAGGCTTACTGAAAACCGCGATACGCGACGACAACCCGGTACTGGTTCTCGAAGCGGAGTTGCTTTACAGCTCGAAAGGAATGGTGGAGCCGCCCGATGAAGAATTGCTGATTCCGCTTGGCAAGGCGGAGGTAAAACGCGAAGGCAGCGATGTTACCGTGGTTTGTTATGCTCAGACTGTTCCGATTGCGCTCAACGTCGCGGCGCAACTCGAAGAGGAGGACATTTCCGTCGAAATTGTTGATCTCCGTTCGATCAAACCGCTCGATGAGAAGGCGATTTTCGACTCTGTCACGAAAACCCATCGTGTTGTCATTGTCGAACAGGACCATCCATTCTGCGGCGTCGGCGCGGAAGTTTGTTACAGGATTCAAAAAGACATTTTTGATGAGCTCGATGCGCCGGTTTTGCGCGTATCACAGGAAGATGTGCCGATGCCTTACAATGAAGACTTGGAGCAGGCCGTTCTGCCGAACGCTAAAAAACTGGTCGTTGCCGTGAAACAAGTCTGCTACGCGTGAACCTGGTTAAAATAGGTACAACTGTTACAAAGTTGAGAAAGAAGACCGTCGTCACGATGTCACTCCTATAGCCTTTCTCCCATGCCTGAAATTCAGATGCCAAAATTGAGCGACACGATGACTGAGGGCACCCTCGTCGCGTGGAAGAAGAAAAAAGGCGACCAGGTTTCGGCTGGCGAAGTGCTCGCGGAAATCGAAACCGACAAGGCGACCATGGAGTGGGAATCACCTGAGGATGGAACGCTCACCGAAATATACGTTGAGGAAGGCGGAAAGGTGAACGTGGGCGATAAAATCGCGTTTATCCGTGGAGAAGGTGAGGAAACACCGAAACAAGAAGCCGCTGAAAAGAAAAAGGGGAAAGAGCCCGCGGCACCAGAAGAAAAAGAAAAGAAGCCGCAACCAGAGAAGGAGAAACCTGCGCCAGTTGAAGCGCAACAAAAGGAAACAGCGCCGTCGCAGCAAGAATCTGTAGAGGCGGCTGTGTCAGCTGCCCGGGAAGAAGCGCGGCCGCAAAAACCTCAGCCGAAAGAACAAAAGCCCGGGGAGGCCCGCGTGAAAGCGTCGCCGGTTGCCCGACGAATCGCAGCTGAACTTGGCGTTGATCTTTTCGCCGTGAAAGGCACAGGTCCGGAGGGGCGCATTACCGAAACTGACGTTCGCGCCGCAGCTAAATCTGTAGCCGCGGGCGCTGACCGCGGCCGAACGAAACCCGAAACGCACGTTGCAACCGGAGTTAAGCCTGGAGAAAGCGCGCGTATTCAACTCTCCGGAATGCGCAAAATCATCGCCCAACGATTGGCCGAAAGCCTTGGCCCGGTTCCGCATTTTTATCTCACAATCGATATCAACGCCGGTCCGCTGATGGAAGCGCGCGAGGAATTGAAATCCGCGGGTGAAGGCGCGGATGCTGCCAAGATCACCGTAAATGATTTCGTTTTGAAGGCGGCCGTAATGGCAGCGGTTAAAGTTCCGCGAGTCAATGCCTCTTTCGACGGTGATGCGCTTGTCCAGTATGCGGATGTCGATCTCGGCGTCGCGGTAGCGATTGAAGACGGATTGCTCACGCCGGTCATTCGCGCGGCGCAAGACAAATCGCTGCGCGAGATTAGCGCCTCGGCAAAGGACCTGTCGAACCGTGCCCGTAACAAGCGAATGAAGCCTGAAGAGTTTCAGGGCGGTACATTCACGGTTTCAAATCTTGGCGGGATGGGCATCGACAGTTTCTCTGCCGTGATCAACCCTCCGCAAGGCTTCATTCTAGCCGTAGGCAAAATTACAAAGGTTCCGGTTCTCGACGACAGCGACCAAATGGTGCTTGGTCATCGCATGTCGATCACGATGAGTTGCGATCATCGTGTCATCGACGGCGCTCTCGGCGCCGAATATCTCAAAGAGCTGCGTCAACTGCTGGAAAATCCAGCGCTGCTAATGGTCTGAACTATCTGGACGTGGTTTCCCACGTCATGAAATCGTCCAGGGTTTGTCGCGTTTTGTCGGTAACAAATTCGACTACGGTCGCGTCATCGACGAAGCCGAGGACCGGGGTTGCGTCCGGAATTAAGTCGAACGGATCGATCAGATAACTGAGAGCAGCCACGATCCACAGAAGTGCATTGTCTGGGATCTTGTCGTATTCGCCGCGATGATGCGCTCGAACCAGGCGCAGCATCGTTTGCAGATAAGGCCAGCATTCTTTGAACGGTTCCCTCGGAACTACCGCTGCCTTTTTGGCGGCTTCGTTGAAAAGAGCTTGCAGGGTTTCGGAATCATTGAGGCAGGCTCTTGCGTCGATTAGCGCTCTGGCGAACGCGTCGCTGCGAAGAGCCGGCTTGCGGTAGGGCACAGGTTGCGGCCCGGTTTTTGCGCCGGTCCGCCTCTTTTTTTCCGCGCGCGCTTTCGATTTCGTCGTTTTCATCTCACGCTATCAAAACAGGTGCGGGCGCCGATGAGAAGCCGATTCGTGAACCCCCGGTCCCACCGATGTAGCCGAACGCATCGGATTTATGTAGAATCCAGCTAAATGAGCTCGAGATGGAAGACGCGGGAAGAAATGGAGGCTGGAGAGCGCGCGATACTTGCGTCGTTTGCGCAAAAATCGGGTGACTCGCGGGGACGCAAATACTCCGAACCGAGCCACGCCTATCGCACGGAATTTCAACGCGATCGCGCCCGCATTATTCATTCGCGCGCGTTCCGCCGCATGGAATACAAGACCCAGGTTTTCCTCAATGGGACAGGGGACCATTTACGTACGCGCCTGACGCATTCCATCGAGGTGGCGTCGATCAGCCGCACCATTGCGCGAGCCTTGCGTCTGAATGAGGATCTCGCCGAAGCGATCGCACTCGCGCATGATCTGGGCCACGCCCCGTTTGGGCATTCCGGCGAGGAGATGCTGGCGGAATGTATGCGCGACCATGGCGGGTTCGATCATAACCGGCAGAGTGTGCGCATTGTGGAATTGCTCGAAACGCCGTACCCCGGTTTTCCGGGGTTAAACCTTACGTTCGAAGTGCGTGAAGGTCTCCGGAAACATGAGCGTCCCTACAAATTTCCGAGTACGGAAGGAGTAAATTACAATTGTCCTTCTTTGGAAGCGCAGGTTGCAGACCTCGCGGACGAAATCACCTACTACAGTCACGACCTCGATGATGCCGTTGACTTTGAGATCTTAAGTCCGGCGCAATTGGAAGAGAATGAAGTCTGGCGCAATAGTCATCGCGCAGTACTTGCGCGTTACAAGGGCGCGTTGGAACCTGAGATGCGCAAGCTGATTATTCGCGACATCATTGATCGCGAAGTGCACGATCTGGTTGCGACAAGCGCTTCATCAATAGCTCAAGCCGGCGTGCAAACCGCTGATGAGGTGCGCTGTCAAACGGCACCTCTGATTCGGTACAGCAATGAATTGGCCGACGCGAATCAAGCGCTCCGGAGGTTTTTGTATCAGAATGTTTATTACCATCCTCGCGTCTCGGAAGTGAACCGCCAGGCGTGCGAAATGCTGCGGCGAGTTTTTGAAGCGTACGTTGCCGATCCTGTCAGGCTTGGTGATGCCGCGACGCGACGCATCGAACAAGAAGGTATGCATCGTACGGTCTGCGATTACATCTCCGGAATGACGGACCGCTATTTGATGGAGGAATACACCCGGATTGGCGAACTGTAGCCGTCCGACGCGCGGCTATAGCTAGGCTGCGGCGTTACCGATCTCGTCGCGCAAATATCGGATGAGAAAACGGAGGCGCTGATTGAGCGAGTTTTCTTCGAGAAGGCGTTGTCGGCGCAACGGATCGTTCACGAACGTCGAAGCCATCAGGTCAGCCAGCATTTCCAAGTCTTGCAATTCCGAAAGATACCGGTCAAGTTTCGCCGGCAGTTGACGACGATCATGCTTCAGGCTGCCGTACAATTCGATCACTTTTGCGCCGAGAGCTTCGGTCTCGACCGTAGTGGGATCGCGCGATTCGGCGACCTCGATGTTCACAATCGGAAAGGGCTTCTCCTGTTCGAAACTGGTGAAGCGCACCCGCTGCAGACCCTGCAGGATTAAGTTTGAGGCGCCATCACTTCGTTCGACGCAGGCGCGAATCAAACCGGCTGTGGCAAAATGGAAAAAATCCTCCGGTGCATGCCAATCCGGGCAGCTGGGTTTGATCAAGGTCACGCAAAACATCCTCTGTTTTTGAAGCGCGTATTCCAGCATCTTCCGATATCGAGGCTCGAAAATGTAGAGCGGCAACAACGCGTGCGGAAAGAGCACCGTACCCGGCAGCGGCATGACAGGAAGATGCTTTGGCAAAGTGACGGAAGACGTCATGATGTTTTCTATTTTACGATATGTGTATCGAAAAAAGAGCAAGCACGCCCTGAGGTCGTTCAGATTGGCACGGCGCGACCGCCGGGCGCGCCGGTCTGACCTGCCACCCGCCTCTACCATTTAATTCCCAGCGCGTGAAGTTCTTCGACCGAAAGTTGCCCTTCGATAGTGCTCGTCGTACTGAGCGATGCATAAACAAGCGCCGAACCGGCCCGTGCTAGCAGGATGCGTGAAATTGCGCCGAGTTTGCCGATGCCCATGGCGGCAAGAGGAAAATTTGCACGGCTGTTCGTCATGAACTCGAGTAAGCGTCCGAGTTCCTTCGGCGTGTCAGTACGCGTCGCGACTTTGAAAATGTCTGCGCGATGTTCCTTCGCCGCGCGCCCTTTGGCGGCCAATACTCTCGCGCTCGGCGTTGATTTGAAATCGTGGAACGAAATGATTCGTCGAATTTTTTTCGTATCCGCTACTGCGAGCAGGCGACGCAGCGTTGAAACTGAGCGTAGTTCAACGTCGAGATAGTCGGCGTGATTTAGAAATCGGGCGAGCAAATCGCTCCGTTGCCGCGATGACAATTTTCCAGCGCCGCCTTCATGCGGGTGTCGAGCTGTGATGATAAGCGGTCCGCGTAACCGCGGTAACGTCTCATGCAATTGATCGACCGCGTCTGCCAGCAAATCGAGGCGAAGTTCAAAAAAATCCGGCCGGCGGCGCATCCGCAGAGCGCGGTCCAGATCGGCACTCGATGCGATTACGCCGACTATACCCGGGCGTCGCCCGGTCGAGCGACGCGTCGTCATCTCTTTTTAACAAGCGGTGTGATCGTTCTCTCCACATATTTGGCGAGAATGTCGAACTCGAGATTTACGAGATCACCGCTTTTTGCCCGGTCGAGATTCGTATGGCGCTTCGTAAAAGGAATAATCCATACAACGAAGCTCTTCGAAAGAACCTCGGCGACAGTAAGACTGATTCCGTTGACCGCGATCGAACCTTTCGAAGCGACATAATGCGCGAAATTGCCCGGCAATTCTAACTCCAATCGGAAGTCTGCGGCTTTCCTCTTGAAGCCGATAATGGTCGAAACGCAGTCAACGTGTCCTTGAACGAAGTGCCCGCCGACGCGGCCGTCTGCACGCAAAGCCCGCTCGAGATTTACCCGGCTGTTCGGTCGCAAGTTCCTGAGATTCGTGCGAGCGACTGTTTCCTGAAGTAAATCGAAGGTCAGCGTGTCACCGCGGCGCGAGGTAAGTGTCAGACAGCAGCCACTTACGGCGATACTCTCGCCTTTCTTCGCTTCCCTGATTCGGTGCGATGCGGTAATTTGTAATTTTGTTCCACGATCATTTGTGCAAACCGCCGCGACTCTGCCAACGTCTTCGATTAGTCCGGTAAACATAAGGTCATGGAGAGGGGTTTGTTAAATGGGAAGCTAATTGAACATTGAGCGTCTGGCGTTGGGCGTTAGCTTACGCGCCATTGCAATGACGCCGCAAGATCCCACCATATTCGGTATCCCGGTCGAGTTTGTTCTATTCGGCCTGACCCTGGCGGGCGTGGCGATTTTCCATCAACGCACGATGCGTGTAGCACTGACCGGACTGGTCACGATCACGATTTACAAAATGATCTTCACCGGGTTCAACACCGGTAACGGCGTGGTAGGATTCCTCTATCACGTCGAGCACGAGTGGGTTGTGCTTGCCAACCTTCTGTGTCTGCTCATGGGATTTGCGTTGCTCTCGCGGCACTTTGAAAAAAGTCACCTGCCGATGGCGCTGCCCAAATTTCTTCCGGACGATTGGAAAGGTGGATTCGTTTTGCTGGCGCTCGTCTGGACCCTTTCGAGTTTTCTCGACAATATCGCTGCGGCGTTGATCGGCGGCGCGATGGCCCACCAACTTTTTCGCGCCAAAGTGCACATCGGCTATCTGGCTGCCATTGTGGCCGCCTCGAATGCGGGCGGTTCCTGGAGCGTCCTCGGCGACACCACAACGACGATGATGTGGATCGCGGGTGTCTCGCCAAGCCAGGTTTTCGAAGCAATCATCGCCTCGGTGGTGGCGCTATTCGTTTTCGGAATTCCCGCAGCGATTAAGCAAAATCGTTATTCGCCGATCCTGAAACGTACTCACGAACAGGTGCAGATCGATTGGACGCGGATCGGCATTGTCGTGTTGATCCTGGTACTTGCCCTCGCCACGAACGTCACGGTGAACACGAAATTTCCCAGCCATTCAAATAGTTTTCCGTTCATCGGGATCGCGGTGTGGGCGGCGATCTTGTTCTCCGTTGGAATCCGCCGCCCTGACTGGGAAGTTTTACCTCGCACGCTGAGAGGCTCTATTTTTTTGCTCTCGCTTGTTTTGATCGCTTCCATGATGCCGGTGAAGAGTCTACCAGATGCCTCCCCGCGGACGGCGCTTGGTCTGGGCTTCTTGTCCGCCGTGTTTGATAATATTCCGCTGACCGCCCTCGCACTTAAACAAGGTGGCTACGATTGGGGGCCGCTCGCCTATACGGTGGGATTTGGCGGTTCCATGATTTGGTTTGGATCGTCGGCGGGCGTCGCGCTTTCGGGCATTTTCCCCGAAGCGAAATCGGTAGTCGCGTGGATTAAAGGGGGGTGGGTTGTTCCTGTCGCGTATGTGATCGGATTTGCCGTAATGTTAATGTTGATCGGCTGGCACCCCGAGCCGAAGCGCCGATCTGGACAGACCCGGCACGGAAAACGGGATCGATCAAGTCACGTTCATTGCTCCGGAGGAAGCGTTATGGCAGTGCGGTTAAAAACAATTCCACAGACGATCTTTCAGAGATTCTTCCGCACCGAAACCATAGGCGGAGTGGTCCTGCTGTTCTTTGGACTTGCCGCTCTGGTCATTGCCAATTCGCCGTTTGCCGGGGCGTACAAGCATCTTTGGGAGACCTTGCTCGGCGTGGGGATCGCGAATCACGAGCTGTCGCTAAGTCTGCACCATTGGATCAACGATGGTCTGATGGCCGTGTTTTTCCTCCTGGTCGGTCTTGAAATCAAACGGGAATTGCTGGCTGGCGAGTTGTCTTCGGTGCGGCAAGCGGCACTTCCTATCGCCTGCGCGATCGGCGGAATGATTGTGCCCGCGGTGATTTATCTGCTGTTCAATTGGAACGGCGTGGGCACCCACGGCTGGGGGATTCCGATGGCAACCGACATCGCCTTTGCCCTGGGCACGCTGAACCTGGTGGCTCCGCGGGCGCCAATCGGTGCAAAAGTACTGCTGACTGCCCTGGCGATCGTTGACGACATGGGGGCGGTGCTCGTCATTTCGCTTTTCTATTCGGAGGCGATCGCGTGGAGCGCGCTGGGTGGCGCAGCGGTAACGCTGGTTGTGCTGATTGGATTCAACAGAATTGGTGTGCGCCACCTGTGGCCCTATTTGTTAGGCGGAGTGGTGCTGTGGTATTTTGTTCACGAATCCGGCGTTCATGCTACGGTGGCCGGGGTCGCCCTGGCCTTTACTATTCCCACTCACACGCGCATAAACGCGGTGGAATTTTCCCGGAAAGCGCGCTCGCTGCTGGATCGGTTCGACCACACGGAGACGGGCGACCTTCTCGTTTTGACCAGCAAGGGACAACAGGAAGCATTGTTTTCCCTCGAACGTGCGAGCGAGGGAGTCACCGCGCCGATTCTCAGGCTGGAGCATGCCTTGCACAATTTCTCGGCCTTCGTGGTGATGCCGCTATTCGCGTTTGCGAATGCCGGCGTCAAGATAACTCTGTCGGTAGCGCATGCAGAAATTGGGCTGGGAGTTTTGGTGGGTTTGGTCATCGGTAAATCATTTGGGATACTGACAGCCGCGTGGATCGCCGTGAAATCGGGGATTGCGAGCCTTCCTGCAGGGCGTAAACTGGACATCATTGCTTGGTTATGCGTGCCTCGCCGGAATCGGCTTCACCATGTCGCTGTTCATTGCGATGCTCGCGTTCGATCAACCGGCATTGGTCGACGCAGCCAAGCTAGGCATCATTGCAGGATCGCTGTTGGCAGGTATTGCTGGTGCAGTATTCCTGAAGACGCGACCGGTTTCGCGCGATGACAACTAGCGCAGACACATACCGTGTATCCCAAAAGACAGATCCGCCATATCGTGCCGGGTCCAACAGAGGGTATGTAGCAATTCTGGGCGGTGTTCTTTTCCTCTCCGGTTCTGGTGCGCTCATTTTTGAAACGCTGTGGTTGCGATTGAGCGGCCTGGCATTTGGGAATTCGATCTGGGCTGCAGCATTGATTCTCTCCAGTTTTATGGCGGGCCTGGCTTTGGGAAACGCGTTGGCTGCATCGTCAAAAATTCCGCGATGGCGGCCTCTCCATTTGTACGCTCTGCTCGAGGTTCTCGTCGCATTTTTTGGCTGCACAATTGTTTTTGGCCTTCCAGGTACTTGGTGATTGGATGCGGCCGGTCTGGCAAATGCTGTGGAATTATCAACCGCTGCTGCTGGACCTGCGCTTCGTCGTTTCGTTTTTGATTTTGTTGGTGCCCACAACAGCCATGGGTTTGACGTTGCCTGTGTTAATCGATGATCCGCTGTTGGGGCAAACTGACTTTCGCCGCGCGATCGGTTTTCTTTATGGTTCGAACACATTAGGAGCTATGGCCGGCGCTGTGCTTGGCGAAGCTTGTCTGATTCGCGTGTTTGGACTTTACGGCACGAGCCTGGCGGCGGCGTCTGCCGTTTGCATTGCTGCCGCAATTGCGATTCTGGTTGCGAATTATGGGCCGCGCGGACAAGTGCGCGTTTGTTACGAAAAAGACCCGTCGCGGCGAGCCTTTGAAACCGACGACATGTCGCAGCAGTCCAAATTTCCGTTGCGCTTCGATGTCGCTTACCGTCCTCCCTGGCGTTTGCTTTTCGTCAGCTTTGGCACCGGTTTAATTTTTCTCGCGCTGGAAGTGATTTGGTTTCGTTTCCTGCGGCTGTATGTCGCATCATCGCCGACTGTCTTCGCGATCATGCTCGCGGTTGTACTGGCGGGAATTGGAGCTGGCGGTCTTTTGGCTGGCATGATTTATCGCTTGTTCGCCCGACCAAACTTGCTTCCGATCCTGCTGCTGGTGGCAGCGATTTTGGTTCTTCTGTCATATGTATTTTTTCCAGGTGAATTGATTGCGGCGCCGGCGGGAGTGTTCGATGTCCGCTGGTGGCGGATCGCGATTTTATCTGTCGCACTGATGCTCCCTGTCGCGCTGGTGTCGGGCATCCTGTTTCCGTCTATTGCGGCGGAGGTTCAGGCGAGCGTGGGAAACCGGATGAACAGCACAGGAATTTCGGCGCTGTTTAATACGACCGGAGCGGCGATCGGTCCCATGGTGGCGAGCTTCGTGCTGTTACCGGCTCTCGGATATCAACGGAGTCTCATTTGCTGTGCTGCCGGCTACGCCCTGCTCAGTATCGTTGTGACCAGACGCGCGAATTTGGTCGTTGCGCCGGCCATTGGGGATCATCATTCTTGCGGCTTGGGCTGCGCTCGTCGTCGGCTTCGTATTTTTCCCGTACGGGCGCGCGGAGGCGCATTTCCAACACGCAAGCCGTCCATACGAAAGAGACGATCAGGGCCACGTGCTCGCACGTGTGGTAAAGCGGATGGAGGGAACATCAGACACGTGGCAGTTGCTGCGGCGCGACCTGTTTGGGGAGCCGTACTATTACCGGTTGCTGACAGATGCGTTCTCGATGTCGGCTACAAATCCGCGCAACCAACGGTACATGCGATTATTTGCTTATCTGCCGCTGGCCTTTCATCCCGCGGCGAGAGATGTGCTGCTTCTCTGCTACGGATGCGGCGTTACGGCGGATGCGTTCACTCATAAGTCAAGCTTGCAAAGAATCGACGTGGCGGACATCTCCAAGGAAGTCTTCGCCCTCGCTGATTTTTACTCCGGGATTGATTATTCCAGTCCGCTACGCGATCCGCGGGTACACGCGATCGTCCAGGACGGGCGGTTTTTTCTTCAGGCAAGCCCGCAGCAATACGACATTATATCGGGAGAACCACCTCCGCCGAAGCTGGCCGGGACCGTCAATCTATACACGCAGGAATTCTTCTCGCTGATGCGAAGTCGGCTCAAGAAAGATGGAATTGCGACCTTTTGGCTTCCGATCAATCAACTGAAGCTGGAGGAAACAAAAGCGATCCTGCGCGCGTTTCACAACGCGTTTCCAAACGCGTCAGTATGGGGCGGCGCCGATCAAGACTGGATCATGATGGGGATTAACGGGCCGGGTCGGAGGGTGAAGGAAGATGAGCTTCGGCAGTTATGGAACAATCCAGCCACGGGCGCAGATTTGCGGCGTGTCGGCATTGAGGTCCCGCAGCAGTTAGGCGCGCTGTTTTTGATGGACGGAGAGGAGATTGATCGGATCACACACAACGTTGCGCCACTCACCGACGTTTACCCGAAGCGGTTGACGGATCAGCCTTGGGACGATGAAGCAAATCATCGGTTTGCTTTGACGTATCTGACTGCTCCTTCCGCCATTGAACGTTTTTCTCACTCGTCGCTAATTAACCGAATCTGGCCCGAGACACTGAATGCGCCAGCTCAGATGGATTCACTCTTTATCCTCCGCGAAACGCGATATCTCTCTGAAACTGTTGGAAGCAACAAGCTGGCTGAACTCGATCTCTATCTCCGTCATTCCCGCCTGCGAATACCAGTCCTGGAGGTACTCGGCAGCAATGCATTTCGGGTTTCGATTGCCGAGCGAGTGGCGAAGAGATCTGCAACGCCGCCACTGGAAACCATACCAGATTTGATCGCGGGTGCATTGGCACAGCGGAACATCAATCGAGCGATTCAGTTGTTGGAGAGCGAGAAGGATCACGGAGCACTCAGCTCTAACGACATGTTTCTGCTCACCTATCTCTATTGCTTGAACGGCAGTCTTGAAAAAGCGGAGACGCTCACCGCCGCGAATGCCGCCGGCATCAAGAAAGACTGGTTCGTGGATTGGCTCTGGGAAAAATTGCAAACCGATTTCGGTTTCCATCCACCAATCAACCACGAATAGTTTAACCGCTGATGACGCTGATGACGCGGATAACACAAAATGGATAAACTCATTCATGAGGACCTAAGCAGGGATATCATCGGGGCGGCAATGCAGGTTTTGAATGAGATGAAACCCGGCCTCGACGAGAAGCTGTACGAGCGAGCTCTGGTGATCGAACTCCGAAAACGCGGTCATGTCGTTGAATCGCAGAGGAAATTCCCTGTGTTCTACCAGAGCGAGCTCATTGGAAATTTGACTCCCGATTTGATAGTTGACGGAAAAGTAATCGTCGATCCCAAGGTCGTCGCTGCATTTAACGAAGCCCACATCGCTCAGATGGTGGGTTACCTCACGATCACCGACTTGGAGTTGGCGTTGCTGCTCAACTTCAAGAGCGCCCGCTTAGAATGGAAGCGCGTCGTGCGAGAGCAGCGGCGAGCATCCGAGCGACCGGACCTGTGCGTCTAAATCTGCCGTATCCGCGGCATCCGCGTAATCTGCGGTTCCGACCCTCAAAAAAATTCAAAAAAAAGCTTGTCAGACCCTCGCCTCCTCCGCTAGAGGGGAGATCGACCGACAAATGTCCTCATTTCGTCGTTCAAAAAAAATTCAAAAAAGTGAAAAAAAAGCTTGTCAGGTGCTTAGAAATTTAATAAGCCTGCGAAAACCTAACCAAACCAATGGAGAAACTATGATTAAAAACGCACAAAAAACGTTTAGATTCGTTCGTCTCGCTTTAATGGCTGGCGTCGGATTTGTTGCATCACACGCATACGCACAGTTGCCCGCTCCGGCTGTTCCAACCGAGCCAGGTGCTCCAGCGGGGACGGCTGAAGCCGAGCGTGTGGTTGTGACCGGTTCAAACATTCCCACAGCGGAAGAGACCGGGCCCGAACCCGGTGGATACTTACCGGCCGCAGGATATTGAGAAACTCGGCGTCCGCACCGCGACCGACCTCCAGCAATTCATCCCGCAGCAGGCAGGCGGGACGGTAAACCGAACATCAGTAACGGTGGCGACGGTACTATCCAGTTCAACCTACGCGGTCTATTGCCGAAGGAGACCTTGGTCCTCATTGACGGCAAGCGAGTGGCGTTTGGTTCGCTGGGGGTCGCCGGATTTAGCGGTGGCGTGGATATCAATTTGATACCGTTTTCGATGATTGATCACGTGGACATCCTCAAGGATGGCGCCTCAGCCGTGTATGGTTCGGACGCGATCGCTGGGCGTGGTAAACTTCTTCCTGGTCCACAAGTTCCGCGGCCTTGAGATCGGCGGCACTTACGGGAACACCAACCTTGGCGCCTCGAACGACATGGGTGAGTGGGAATCGTGGATCAAAGCGGGAACGGGCGATGACAAGACCGACATCGTCGTGATTGCTGATTTCTGGCAGCGCTCTGGTGGCGTCTTCAGCCGCGACAGGGACATTTCTTCCAATGCGTTTGCCATACCATTTGGCGGGTTTGACACGCGCAGCAGCAATAACCCTGGCGCGGTTGGCACTCTTAATTTCCGGTTGAATCCGGGGATTTTCTTTGGTCCGGGCGGACTGCCGCAGCCCGGTGTCAACGCACCGGTTCCGCACTCGGCGCCAAACGGGGCTACTTCTCCATATTACAAGGTGCCAGCATTTCCTTTCAATAATCCTCCGGGTGCCATTAATCCCAATGCATATCCCGGCGCCCCCGGTATCGTCGGTCCCAATGCCTTGCAATTCTTTCCACAGACCGGCACGGATTATAAGGGCGGCGGCAACTACTGGTTCCAAAACTTCGCGCGGTTCACGCCCGCGTTGCCACCAGGAGATCGCCAGGCGTACTATGGTTCGTTTACTCGAGATATCTGCGACAAATACCTGTCGGTATTCAGCGATTTCAAGATATCGCGTTCCTTCTTCAATTCGTCTCTGGCGCCTGTGCCGTTTGTGCCCGATCCGTTTAAGCAACCGGGCACCAGTATCGCGTGGAGTCCTTCCGGCATCAGCGTGCCGATTGTGAATGCGTGGAATCCGTTCACGGTAGCAAACTCGACAATTCCAAATTACTTCCCCGATGGGAGCGGTTTGCCTGTGTATACCGGGGTTAAATTCCGCGGCATCAATGACACCGGTCCGAGACACGAGAAGTTCACTTATTACGATTATCTCTTTGACATCGGGCTGCGCGGCGAGTTTGGATGGATCGCTGATTACTTCAAGACCTGGAGTTGGGAAGGCGGTTTTCGTTATTCGCGCAACGAAGGGAGGATCTCTCCGTTGGCGAAGTTAGCCAGCCTGGCCTGCGGCAGGCGCTTCTGGATACTAACACCGCTACGGCGTTCAATCCCTTCCTGAACCAGACCGCTCATAATACGCGGGCGGCGAGGTCGGCGGTTTATGTTAACCTGCAAAATACCGGTGAATATGAACTGCCGATAGGTTACCTCACCTTCAACGGCGACTTGTTTAGTCTTCCCGCCGGGCCGGTCTCCTTTGCCATTGGCGGCGAGTATGATGCGCCGAGGTTCACTCGTAATCGCGACCCGCTGAACAACACGTTTTCAACGATTGGCTCAGTGGATGGCCAGAGCTTCCGGGTAAACCGGGACGTGTGGGGGATCTACGAGGAAGTGCGAGTACCATTTACCAGTCCTACATGGAACTTCCCCGGCTTTTACAGCTTGGAAGTGGACTTCGCCGAACGCGAGGAATGGTACAGCACCAACACTAACACCGTTCTGGTTCCGTTTGTCCCCGCAGCGCACACCCAGTATAACGCGCAGAAGCCAAAGGTGTCTGTGCGCTGGCAGCCGCTTGATCCCAAGTATATCGGCGCGGTGACTTTGCGTGGCAGCTATAGCGAAGCATTTCATGCGCCGACACTGTCGGAGGTTGCCCCTGCGGGCTCGCAGAACTTCCCTGCTGTTGTCGATCCGTTTTCGCCGTTTACTCTGCCACAGATCGAAGAACGCGTTTCTGGAAACCCGTTCCTGCATCCGGAGGTCGCCTACGAATGGACCTATGGGGCGGTTTACAGCCCCAAGTGGATCAAGGGTATGACACTCAGTGCAGACTGGTGGCATATCGATATGCGCGACATTGCCACGGCACTCGGTGCGCAAACCATCATCCAGCTGAATCCGCCTCCAGCGCCCCCGGGTGTGCAGAACGGTCCTCTGGTCTTTCGAGATCCCAATATGATTAATCCGGTCACTGGTCGGCTGGTACCTGGTGGAGTTAATCTGGTGATTGATCCAAGTCTAAACGCCGCTGGCGCAATCTTCGAAGGCTTGGATTACGAGGCCATCTACATTCTGGATTCCTCGATCTTTGGGCACGGAGATTTTGGACGCCTAACGACCACAGTGAATGGCACGTGGTTGTCGCGTGCTGAGTTTCAACCGACCAAAGACAGCAAACGATTCGGTATCAACGGTGAATTCGTTCCGACGGCATTCACTCTGACCAATTCGCTGCCATGGCATCGCGCCAACTTCAGCATCTTCTACGACGGTCCGGCTGACACGTGGGCCAGCGGTCTAGATGTCGGCGCGATCGTCCATTGGACCGGCCAATACAACGATGACAACATCACTCTGACAGGAGCGACCAAGCCGCAAACACCGGCAAGCGGTCCGTTCTTTTACCGGGCGCGCAAGGTAGTCTGCGCTGACTACGCTCGACCTGATCCTCAACTACACGTTTAACCTGCCTCCACCGGCTCCGGCGGAAGTGCCTGGGTTCGCCAAAGACGGCGGCAAAAACGTTGCGTCGAAGGACGGCAAAGAGAAAAATGTCATCCCAGTATCCACGGCTGAATACGGCTGCAGCAATTGGAAATGGTGGCTTAATAACACCACGATCACGCTCGGAATGCAGAACGTAACCGACGAAGATCCGCCATTTGTCGCTGGCGCATTTGAGAATGGCTACGACGAATCACTGACGACCATCAAAGGCCGGTTCTGGTATGTTGGGCTGAAGAAGCGCTTCTAAGCCCGTAATCGAGGTTAATTCACAGCGGCCGGGTTCTAAAAGAACCCGGCCGCTTTGCTTTGATATGTTAAGAATTGCAACACGAACTCTCGACCCTTTTCTTGGTTCGCTATCGTTGTGTCTGCGAAAGACGGGGCGATGACTGAGTTTCATCAATTGGACTTGGTTTTGTGCACGATGGCATTCGAGCCACAAGACGCTGAGCGCTCGTTGCATCATTTGTCATTTCGCGGGCAAAAATTCGCGCCGGTTCGCATCCTCGCAGTTTATGAGATTGATTTTTGTCACCGTTTGATAGAAACTTTGTTCCGCTAAAAAAATGGCATGCAGTTCGTCTCAGGGTTTTCATCCGCGCAAACTGTGCCCGCTGCGTCGGCGCCGGCAGCGGACGGACGCAGGTCTAGCTTGTGGATTCTGGACAGTTGGCGGGACCTGGTTCTTTACGTCTGCACCCCTTTGTTATTAGTGCCGATTTTCATCGCGGCGCAGGGACTGTGGAGCGCGGACGACATTTATCTTGTTGTCGCAGCGTTTGGCGCAATGGGACACCATTTGCCAGGGATGATTCGCGCGTACGGCGATCGCGCGTTGTTTCAGCGGTTCAGGTGGCGTTTCATTTTTGCACCGATTTTTTTGATCGTCGTCTGCGCCGCCTTTTCGCTGTGGGAACTGAAGGGAATTGTGCTCGTGGCGTTTGTCTGGGGTGTGTGGCATGGAATGATGCAAACTTACGGATTCTGTCGCATCTACGATGCGAAAGTCGGATCATTTGCCGAGGTAACGCGCCGGATCGATTTCGCCCTGTGCGGTATTTGGTTTGCAACTGCAGTCCTTCTCTCGCCGCAGCGGATGACCGACACTCTGGAGACTTATTATTCGGCAGGCGGGCCCTTTATTCCCCCTGCCATGCTGCGAGCCGGGCAGCAGGGACTCCTTGCACTGGCACTGGTTATTTCTGCTGTTTTTGTCGCGAACTTCATATGGATGTGGAGCAATGGGAAGCGACCGAGCCCTGTAAAACTCGTGCTACTGCTGACCAGCATCTCATTCTGGTGGTACTGCAATAACATCGTCGCGAGCGTTCTCGTCGGCATTGCTTTGTTCGAAGTATTCCACGATGTGCAGTACCTCTCGCTCGTCTGGATTTACAATCGAAAACGAGTGGAGAGTGACAGCTCCATCGGGGGATTCATGCGTTTTGTGTTCCGTCGTAGTGGGGCGCTGGTGGGCGTGTACATAGGTCTGGTACTCGCTTACGGCGGAATGAGTTTGTCCAAATCATATGTTGGTACCGAAGCCGTTAAACGAATCCTCACCGGAGTCGTGACAGCGTCCGCTCTGCTTCATTTTTATTACGATGGGTTTATTTGGAAAGTGCGCGAGAAATCGACACGCCAATCCCTTGGTATTGCCGGCGGCACAACTGATGTGTCTCGGCGTGGTTTTCTGCCAGCCTGGGCATTGCACGGCGCGAAATGGATTGCCATTTTCGTGATTCCTCTCGGGGTGCTCTGGTTTGCCGAAATCCACAGTGGCCAGGGTAAACTCGAGCGTCTGGCCTCCATCGTTGCCGATCTTCCCAGAAGTGTCCGGGCTCATTTCAACTACGCGACCGAACTGCAAGAGGCCGGGCGCACTGACGAAGCAGCGAAAGAGTTTTCCGAGGCGGTACGTTTAAACCCCAGTTCCGCGAGGGCGCAGATCAATCTTGGCTCGTTGTTGATGGCAAAGGGGGAGTTCGACGAGGCACGGAGCCATTTTGAAAAAGCGTTACGCATCGAGCCTGGGAACGCTGAATATCATTCCGGTTATGCGTACCTTTTGGACGAGCTCGGCCACAAGGACGAAGCGGCAGCTGAATGTGAGAAAGCCGTTCGTCTGGCCCCGAAGTCGCCGCAAGCGCACTATGGTTATGGCGCGTTCCTCGAGAAACACGGCAAACGTGAAGAGGCGATTGCAAACTATCGACGGACTTTGCAGTTGGATCCCAATCACGTCGATGCTCACATCGATTTAGGCAATTTGCTTTTTGACAACGGCGAGACGGCGGAAGCAAAAGATCATTTTCAGAAGGCGGTGGCCTTGAATCCGAAATTGGCGCAACCGCACAACTATCTCGGCAAAATTTTTATACGAGAGGGGAACCCTTCTGAAGCGATTGCTCAATTCGAAGAAGCGCTACGGCTTCATCCAGATTTTCCGGAAGCAGAGGAAAACCTGCGTGTCGCGAAAGAGACCAGTGCCCGCTCTCCGTGACGGGATTCAGAGATTCCGCAACTTCCGTAACGCTGACGTTAACCGTTGGATCGATCCATTCCAGTTCGTGAAAGCCGCGTCTCTTTCTGGAGACAAGATTGGTTTTGGGCACTGCTTTTGATTGCGTTTGTTTTCGTGGCGTATGCTCAGGTTTTCCGGGCCGGCTTCATTTGGGACGATGAATCGCATCTGACGCGCAATCCGTGTGTGATCGGGCCACTCGGCTTGAAGGAAATCTGGACCAGCGCGCAAGCCGTCTATTATCCGCTCGTTCTAACGAGCTTCTGGTTACTGCATAAGTTTGTCGGGCTAAATCCGCTGCCCTACCACGTTCTTAACGTTTTGTTGCATGGCGCCTCGGCAATCATGCTTTGGCGCGTCCTCAAGCTGCTTAAAGTCAAAGGTGCGTGGCTTGGAGCTGCACTTTGGGCTTTGCACCCGGTGATGGTGCAATCGGTTGCGTGGGTCACGGAACTGAAAAACACGCAGTCATGCATTTTCTATCTGTTAGCGATTTTTTTCTTTTTGAAATGGGAAGAGAAACCACGGATTACACGGATTTCACGGATAGAAGAGAAACAAGAAATCTTCCCTGATCATCCGCGTAATCCGTGTTATCCGTGGTTGATTCTCTCTCTTTTCTGTTTCGCCCTGGCGACGCTGAGCAAACCTTCCGTGGTGATGCTGCCATTTGTCCTCGCGCTTTGCATCTGGTGGACGCGAGGAAGAATCCGGTGGCGCGATGCGTTAGCAGTCGCCCCGTTTGCCCTGATTTCAGGGCTCGCGAGCGCTTGGACAATATGGGAACAAAAATTTCACTCGCGAGCGGTTGGGCCCGACTGGGATCAGACCTTGCCGGAACGTTTAATCATCGCTGGTCGCGCCATATGGTTTTACCTGGGAAAACTGATCTGGCCGCACCCTCTGATCTTCATCTATCCGCGCTGGGAAGTTAATCCGCCAAACCTTATTGCCTATTTTCCGTTGGTGTCAGTGATAACTGTCCTGATTGCTTTGTGGTTTGTTGGTCAAAGATGGAGCCGGGCTCCATTCTTCGCCGCGGCGTATTACGTAATTTCTCTCTTTCCAGTCCTCGGTTTTTTCAGCGTGTATTTCTTCCGCTATTCGTTTGTGAGCGACCATTTTCAGTATTTGGCAAGCATGGGGCCGCTTGCTTTGGCCGGGGCAGGCATCGCGGCTCTGGCAACGCGTCTCTATACGGAACCGTTCGACTTCGCCCCTGACACAGACGCTCCACAATCGGCGGCCGAACCGAAGCCAACGCCAACGCCAGCGCGGCTGAAAAACGCGTTACTCCCCGGGCTGTGCGTTGTTCTCTTGTTTTTGCTCGGTGTTCTGACATGGCGACAGACTGCGGAGTATCGCGATGTCAATACGTTGTACACAGCCACCCTGAAAGAAAATCCGAGTTGCTGGATGGCCCACTACAATCTGGGCATCGCTCTTACCGAGGAGGGTAAAACGGATCAGGCGATCGATCATTACAGACAAGCCGTGACGCTCCGGCCTGATTACGCGGAAGCACATTATAATCTGGGTCGACTTTTGGTTGAGCAAGGTCGCGCTGGCGATGCAATCGCGCATTACGAAAAAGCCGTGGAGATAAATCCTGCGGACGCAGAAGCGCAAAACAATTTCGGAGTTACGCTTTTTGGCGTTGGGCGTGTTGATGACGCGATCAAGCATTACCGGAAGGCGCTCCAACTCCAGCCGGATTACGCCGCGGCCTCCTGTAACCTCGCCAACGCGCTTATTGCCACAGGCGATTTCGACGGTGCAATCGCTCAGTATTCGGCGTGCCTGGCGGCTATGCCGGATCAGCCCGGAGCGGAGTACAACCTGGCAAGCGCCCTTTTACGCGAAGGGCGCACAGACGAAGCGATCGTTCATTACCGAAAAGTATTGGAGTTGCATCCGGAGAGCGCAGACGCTCATGCGAACCTGGGCAGCGCCTTTCTTGCCAAGAGGCAAATCCCCGATGCAATTGCTGAGTACAGGAAGGCGATCGAGATTTCTAAGGAAAACGTACCGGCGCTAAGCAATCTCGCATGGCTACTGGCCACGTCGGCGGATGCGAGCCTTAGGAACGGACCCGAGGCCGTTCGATTGGCGGAACGTGCTGACTCGGCAAGTTCCAGGAGTGATTCCCACGCTACTGTTCTCCGCATCTTGGCTGCCGCCTACGCCGAGACCGGCCGGTTTGCCGAAGCGAAAGAGACTGTCCAGCAAGCCCTGAATGCAGCTAATGCCGAAGGCAACACCGTTTTGGCAGATGCGCTACAAGGGGAACTAGCCCTCTACGACTTGGGTTTGCCGTACCACCGGTAACCGAGATAAAACGCTTATCGATGAGCGGAGGGTGGGTTATTTCCGAAGTGCTACCCGAGTGCGGTAGAGAGCAATGTCTTGCTCCAACCTCTTTACGAGCTCCGCTTTGTTTTGCCCGTTGGCAATGACGAGCGCTTGCTCCGCGGTCGAGATCGCCTGGGCGAATTGTCCGGCCTCTGCGTGCGCAGCGGCGAGAGTACGAACAAAGATCGGATCTTTGCCACCAGAAACCTGCACCGCATCCTGCGCCAGTCCGATCGCCCTCGCGCCATCGCGAATTGAAGCATCGGAAGAAGTCGCCAGTACCCAAGCCAGGTTGTTCAGGGCTGAACCATTTTTTGGCGCTACCTCCAGCGCCTTTTGATAATGAGAAATTGCTTCTTTCATCGACCCCTTTTCAAGAAAAGCATTTCCCAAACTCGTGTAGACATCTGCGTCTCTTGGCTCGATTACGAGTGCTTTCTTCCACTCTGCGATCGCCTCGTCCATGTCGCCTTTCTTCAAGAGCGCGCAGCCGAGATTGTAATGGCCGTCGCCGTAATCTGGCCGGATTCCCAACGCCTTGGTGTAGTAGGGAATCGCTTGGTCGGTTAGACCCTTTAGCAACATTGCGTTACCGAGATTATTGTAGATGAGTGCGTTCCCTGGATTATTCCGGGTCTCGGCACGTTCGGACCGGATCTTCAAAGCCTCCCTGTAGTGCGCAATCGCGTCATCGGGACGTCCTTCCTGCATGCGAAGCAAACCCAGATTGTTATGGGCGACCGAATTACCGGAGGTGACCGCAAGCGTGTGTGTCCAAAGGGTCTCGCTATTTTTCCAGTAACCAGTTTGCTTCCATGCCCACCAAATCAGGAGCGCGATCAGCGCGGTCGCTGCGAAGCTAGCAATTTCGCGGCGACGCGGCCAGGAAGCCATTAAGTCTGCCGACGCCCAGGTTAGGGCGACATACAGACCAATGTGCGGAAGATAAGTGTACCGGTCGGCATGCGCCTGCACTCCCACCTGGATAACGCCGATCACGGGCAGGAGCATAACCAAATACCAGAACCAGCCGGTGAGAAAGTAAGGCTGTTTGCGCCGCAGCATGAGAACGGAGGCGGTAATTATCACGAGCAGACCGGCGGCGAAAAGAATTTCCCAGTATGACAGCCGACTGTAAGGGTGCGGATAAAACACAGCCAGTCTTGTGGGCCAGAGCATCTGCCAAAGATAAACAACATACGCCACGACAGCGTTGCCGATCCGGAGCGAAAACGGTAATTCTTCGAGAGAGCTGAGTGCTGTCTTCTGGGCCCAAATCGTCGCCACACACGAGGCGGCGGAAAGAGCAAGCAGCGGAACCTTTTCGAGTAAAAGCCGCGAGGCAGAGGACGGTTTGCCAGCGAACCGGTGTAGTGGCCAATAATCGAGCAGGAGAAGCACTATGGGCGCGGTGACGAGCATCGGTTTCGACATCAACCCGAGTGTAAACATCAACACAACGAACAAATACCGCCCCAAAGTTTGATAGCGGACATACCGGGCATAGGCGCCCAGCGTCAGCATAAAGAACACGCCGCTTAGCACATCCTTGCGTTCCGCCACCCACGCGACCGATTCGACGTGCAAAGGATGAATAGCAAACAGGGCGGCGACAAAGGCGCTCCGCCACACCGCGCCGGTAATTTTTTGCAAAACGCGAAAGAGCAGAATCACCGCAATGCCGTGCAAGAGAACATTCGTGAAATGATGGCCCCATGGGTTCAGACCAAACAGCTGACAGTCGAACATGTGTGAGAGCGTCGTGAGCGGATGCCAATTGGATGCATGACTGTGGGTGAAAGCCCAAATCAGCCCCTCGACACTCAAGCCATTCCGAACAATTGGATTGTCCTGCACATAAACGTGGTCGTCGTAGCTCACGAAATCGTGACCGAGTGTTCTGCCAAAAACCAGCCAGATCATTGCAAGCAGGACGGCGCATATGTAAAAGTGGCGAGAGGAAAATCTCGATTCCCGCCGCATCATTACCTGAGCGCCGGCCTTTCTGGGATGCTTACCTCGCTTGGTATATGGGCTGGCGCGATTTTGATTACGGCGAAGAGTGGCCATTCCTCAGGCTTGGATCTCGTAACGGTGTGCCGGCTCGGTAAAGAGCAATATTGTTTTCGAGCTCGCTCGCCAAGTCGGCGTTGCCTTGGAGATTTGCTAATTCAACTCCACGTTCGGCAGTCTCAATTGCTTCTGAGAAGCGGCCATTTTCAGCATAGGCGGCCGCCAATATTCGAAAAATCATGGGGATCTTGCCACCCGATAGGCGCATGGCACGTTGGGCCAGCTCAATTGTTCGGCTGCTTTCGCGGATTGAATCGTCGGGAGAGGTTGCGAACACCCAGGCGAGATTACTCGCAGCATTTCCGTTTTCCGGCTGGATCGCCAACACTGCCTCCCATTGGTCGATGGCTTCTTTTACGCGGCCTTGTTGAATGAGTGCCGTCCCCAGAATATTACGCGCCTCCACATTCTCAGGCTCTATCTCCAGGAATTTTTGATAATGCACCATCGCCTCTGCCAACCGGCCCTTTCGAAGGAGGGCCTTTGCGAGATTGTTGTGAGCCGGGCCGTTGTCCGGCCGAAGATCTATAGCTGCCTGTAAATTGGCGATAGCCTTATCCAGTTCTCCTTTATCCAAAAAGATGATGCCAAGGTTGTTCAGGGCAACGTCGTTATTTCTGGTAACGGCGAGCGCATGGGTGAACAGAGTTTCGCTATCACGCCAATAAGAAGTCTGAAGCCAGGCGCTCCAACTCAGAACGCTAAGTAAAATCGCTGCAGCGACGGCCAAAGTCATGCGTTGAGACCGCCACGAAATCGTTGCGTCAGCTACAGCCCATGTTATCGCAACATAGAGACCAATTTGCGGCAAATAGGTGTACCGATCTGCGTGTCCCTGCCAACCTACTTGAACGAACCCGATTACGGGCACCAGCATTCCCACATACCAAAGCCAGCCAGTGATAACATAAGGCGCCCTCTTTCGAAGAATGTAAGCTGCCGCCGTAATCCCAATGAGAATAATTATCGCAAAGATGATCTCCCATACCGGCAAGCGGTTTTCCGGGTGAGGATAAAACACCGCCAGCTTTGCCGGCCATAACATCTGCCGGATGTATACGAGATAGGCAACTACAGCATTACCAAGTCGCGCCATTACTGGCAGCTGCTCAGTCCAACCGATTGCTTCTCGTTGAGCTACAAACGTGACGATGCTTGAAACAACAGAGAGCACGATCAGGGGAATCTTTTCGACGGTTGCCTGCAACAGCGGAAGTGGGACGCCTGACCTTTGATCGCTGATTCTACCCAGAGGCCAATAATCGAGAAGCAGAAGCACAAACGGTAGCGTCACCAGCATTGGTTTGGACATGAGTCCAAGCGCAAAGACGAGCGCCACTGTCAAGTACCGTCCGGTCGATGGCGCGCGTGTGTAATGGAAGTATGCGAGCAGGGTTAGTGTAAAAAAGACCGCGCTCAGCACATCTTTGCGTTCCGCTATCCACGCGACCGATTCGACGTGTAAAGGATGAATGGCGAACACGGCCGCCACAAATGCGCTCCGCCAGAGCGCGCCAGTCATGCACTGCAGGGCTACAAAAAGAAGAAGCACGGCGAGCGTATGGAGGAGGACATTTGTAAGGTGATGCCAGCCAGCGTTCAATCCATACAACTGGCAGTCGAGCATATGCGTAATTGTCGTCAATGGATGCCAGTTTTCGGCGTGAACATGAGTGAATGCCCACCCGACGTTGGCGATGCTAAGACCGCTCCTTATCCTGCTATTTTGATACACGTAACTCGGGTCATCGTAGTTAACGAAATCATACCGGAACGTCTGACCAAAGACGCCCCATGTAAGCAGGGCCAGACAGATACAAACGCAGACTTGTATCCAGCGGCGGCTTGGTTTGCGGAGAGCGCTTGATTGAGGACTAACGCGGGGCACGTGCGGTGCTAACATCGTTGGATAAGCGGCTTAAAGCTTCCGTTTGTAAATCAGGATGTAGTCCTTCAAACTTTTCACCGATGATGGAATATCTCCAAAAAAGTAATCCGTCCCTGTCGTCGTAATATTCACCAAACCGGCAGCGGCGTAGTTTGCCGCCGTGTATTCATTTGCCCAGTTAAATATCCGGGAATCTGATTGAGGCCGATACAACCATGAATCATTCATCAGCACCGACACGAGATACTTCGGGCGAGCGTTTTCGATTTCACGAATCATTTCCTCCTGCATCTGGTGCGCATACCTCTGCGGTTCCATTAAGCCGTACGTATAAATGTACCCAGTCGCGGAATGCCGCTTTGAATAAAAATAAATCTGCGGTTCGGATCCCAACACCGCAATCGTATCATTCGGCGCCGTATGTTCGCGGATGTAATCTGCAATTCTGATAGACTCAGGGAATGGACTCTCGGGATAAAGCATTCGACAAGCCTCCACTGGAGATGCTTCAAAGAAAAATTTTCTATCCGCAACGATTGGCAGAGCCAGGGATGCAGTCAGCAATAAGAGTGGTACGAATTTAACAACGATCATCTGACTTGCAAAAACCTGGCAGAGCTTGCTAATCGCGCATCCGACAAGCAGCGATACGGCCGGAAGGACAAGGATGAAGTAGTGAACTCGAAAATAAAACCCCGGACATAGCGCCAACACTGAAAAGAAGAGGAAGGCAATGAGAAAGGTTGTGTGTGCTCGCATTTGCTTGTCCCACAGACCCGCAATCGCCCCGATTCCAGCGAGGATCCAGATTGGCCAACTCCATCCAATCACCTCATTTACGCTCCGGAAAAAAATAGACGGTGCCAGGGCGAGCGGCACAAGCTTGCCATACTGCCGTGCGTAATCGATTGTCCAGAACCAGAACCTGTCGATTACTCCTGCGCGCCATAGGATCAGACACGTAATAGCGATGGGAACAAGAGCGCCGAACCCAAAAACCAACATTCGCGCGATGATTTTCTTTACCGGAAATCGTTGCTGAGCACTCTTCCACAAAACATAAGCTGCTCCGAATGGAATGAACACAAGCGCAGGCTGCTTCATCAAACCGGCTATCCCAAACAGCAGTCCGCTCGCGAATAATCGCCTGAATCCGGGCTGCTCCGACTCCGAAATCTTCAAAATCAGCAGCGTGCCTCCTAAAACCGGGAGCATCGCAAAGTTTGTGGCGTGCGCAGCCAACCCAAGAACAGACGGACTCACAGAGACAACGGCGTAACTGACTGCCGCCGCGATTCCTGCTTTCGAGCCCATCAGGCGCCGCCCGATGAAGAAAATCAGCACGATCGTGGCCGCATTAACAAGGAGCAAACCCAAATGGATTCCCTGGATTGTTTGGCCAAAGATTGCCATGATTGACGCGTAGGCAGCGTAGGTGCCGGGAAATTTCATGTTGTAGGCTAGCTTGTAAGGCGGGATGCCTTGCAATATGAGTTGGCCCGAATAAGCGTACTCGCCCTCGTCGCGCTCGAGCGGAATCCCCAAAAGCCGGATCCGGATTGCAATGACGAGAGCGAAAACGATTGTGGCTACAGCCCACCATGCAAACCACACGAGCTTGGCGTTATTGTCGGTCTTGCACACCACGAAAGCTCCTATTTCGATGAGAAACGAAACGTTGCAACTCAAGCAGGCCCTCGAAATTTCGCGCAAGGCGCGATGGAGTGTTGCGACCTTGCGCCACTTTCTCTCATTCGGCCAGATATTCAGCGCTTAACCTATGCACGAAATCGTCAGGCGCATTTTTCCGCCGCGCAGTCGAGTGTTGATTTTTGCTCTGCTTCTGTCGGCAACGACGATTGGTGTGTACCGCCCGGCGTGGCATGGGGGATTCCTGTGGGACGACGATGCCTATGTTATCAACAACGACCTCTTGACTGCACCCGACGGCTGGCAGCGGATTTGGTTTTCGCTGGACTCGCCTTCACAGTATTTCCCACTCACATACAGCACGTTTCGCATCGAACACGCGTTGTGGGGTCTGAACACGACCGGCTACCATTGGGTAAACCTTCTGCTTCACGTAGCGAATGCCCTGCTGGTGTGGGCGGTGCTGGCGCGGCTAAAAATCCCAGGCGCCTGGTTGGCTGCAGCCATTTTCGCCCTGCATCCGGTGCAGGTGGAGTCAGTGGCGTGGATCACGGAACGCAAAAACGTGCTGATGGGCTTTTTCTTTTTGCTGACGCTGCTTGCCTGGATTGCATTTGTTGACGAACGGACCAGGCGACGATGGATTTTTTATTGCCTGGCTCTGATCACGTATTCGCTGGCGCTGTCGGCCAAGGCAACAGCGTGCACACTCCCGGCTGCATTGTTTCTGATTCTGTGGTTGCAGAAAAGACCGATCAACAGTCGGCGCTTAATTCAAATTGTTCCGTTTCTTCTCATGGGCATTGCCATGGGGTTAGTCGCCGTTTGGTGGGAACGCTACCATCAGGGGACAAGCCATGCGGTGTTTCCGTTTCTCAATCCGATTGAGCGAATCCTCGTGGCGAGCCGAGCCGTCTGGTTTTATCTCAGTAAACTTATTTGGCCGTCGAATCTGACGTTCATCTATCCCAGATGGAACATCTCGTCGGTGCACTGGTGGGACTACATCTGGTTTCTGGCTGGAATCGGAGTGTGCGTGACGATCTACTTTCTCAGGTCATACCTCGGGCGGAGCGTCGAAGTCGCAGCTGCATTTTTCGTCGCCACACTTAGTCCGGTGCTTGGATTCATTATGCTTTATACCTTTCGTTACACCTTTGTGGCGGATCATTATCAGTATCTCGCCTGCATTGGTCCCATCGCGCTCGCGAGCGCTGGGATCGCAGTTTTTTTGGGACGTTTTTGCGGAACGTCGTTCGAGTTGGCGTCTGACATGCCTTCACTGCCGGTGGCGAATCCGCGCCTTGTCCGATCCAAATTGTTTGCAAGTTCCGCAATCTGCGGCGGTCTCTTGCTTTGCCTCAGTATTCTAACGTGGCGCCAGGCGGGCATGTACAACGATATCGAAACGCTTTGGCGCACCACCCTGGCGAGGAATCCGAAATGTTGGATGGCTGACACCAATCTCGGTCTTGTGCTTTTTCAAAGGGGCGAAATCGACGACGCCATTGCTCACTACCGCTCGGCATTGCAAATGCAGCCAGATTGGTGGGATGCCGAGTACAATCTCGGAACGGCTCTTTTAGCCAAAGATCAGGTAGACGAAGCGATTTTGCATTGTGAGAAGGCCGTGTCCATGCGACCAAGCGATCCAGATGCTCAACTGGCCCTGGGCAATGCTCTTTTTCAAAGGGGCCGAATCGACGAAGCGATCGCTCATTATCAAACGACAATGATGTCGCGTCCGAATGACTTTCTCGCCCGATACGGACTTGGCCAGGCACTGCTCCAGAAAGGCGAACTCAACGCTGCCATTCAGGCTTGTCGAGCTGCACTGTCGATCCGGCCTTCGGATTCAAATTGTCATACCACGTTAGCTATCGCGCTCGACGAAAATGGAGAGCCTGCCGAAGCGATCCAGCATTATGAAAAAGCGCTCGAGTTTTCTCCCCAATCCGTTCCTGCCTTGAATAATCTGGCATGGTTGCTCGCGACCTCGCGCGAAGAGTCTTTGCGAAACGGTCGCAAGGCCATTGAGCTCGCCCGACAAGCCGATCAACTGGTCAAAAGCACGAATGCGCTTGTCCTGCGAACGCTGGCAGCCGCGTACGCGGAGAATGGCGAATTTGCCAAGGCGATTCAGACTGCCCAATCTGCGATGCAACTTGCGCGGATGCAGCGCCAGGACGCGCTTGCAAGCGATCTCGATCAGCAAATCACACTCTATCAGCTCAGGATACCATATCGGGAAAAAGCGAAACGATAGGGCCTGATTCGACGCAGCCATCGACTTGAACGGTTCAGTCAGTTCGCACCTTTGACGATGCGAAGCCATCACAATTCGTCACGCAGGATTTTGAAAACATCTGTGCTCTCGACCACTCCCTGCAGCGCATCTGTGCCGGGGCCGCTGCCAAATGCAATGACATCTTCCACTGTGACCAGCGCGGATTTTGTGTAGAACGCCGCCGGCTCGGGCTGTTCCTGTGCTGCCTCCCTTGCTTCGGCTGTATCTGTATCTTGGTTCGTCGGTATCTTCGCCGCTCCGTATGATTTGGCTCCGTGCGGGCCGGTCGCCCACGTAATCCAGGGCTGACCCGCTGAATTGAAACCGAGCAGCGCAATGCCACTATCTTTGCGAAACGGAAATCCGTTCAAACTCATTCCCCCCATCGCCGCGTCGCCGCAGACGATGATTGTCGATTTTGGTCCCCCATAACTTCGCGCCACGGCCACCGCGCGGTCGAGTTCGAGCGTCTGGGTCAGCGTTCCTTCCCCATTGTTTTCTTCTGCCGCTTTGCGCATCAATCCTGCATCGACAACGAGTAGATAACCGCCTGCGTTATATTGCAGCAGTTGGATGGCTCGCCGCACCATATCTGAAAGACTCGGCTGCTGGCCTCGCTCTTCGACCTGATTTGCGAAAGCGAGGTCATTGTTACTGAAGACGCCAAAAAGTTTCGACCGGCGCCACGCGGGCACCGCTTCCAGATCCGTGCGTGTGCGAACAATATCGAATCCGTTGCCACGGAGTTCGAGTAGCAGATCGCGAGTGTCTTGTCTCTCACCACTTTTCGTGGCGGGAATAAATTCCGCCGCGCCACCGCCCATTGCGACGTCGATGTTTCCTCGATCTACGAATTCCGCTGCGATTTTCTCCGTATCGCCGGGCTCGGCGGTGTGCGCATAAAAAGCCGCGCTTGTGGGATCGGTCAGTTTTGTGTCGGTCACCAATCCAGTAGCTCGCCCGTATTCGCGAGCCAGTTCAATAATGCTCTTAATGGGTTTTCCGTTGCTGCCGATTGCGATGGCCCGATTGTTCACTCGCTCGCCGGTGGCAATTGCCGTCGCGGCAGCTGATTGATCAGGTGCCGCGAAATCCTTCGAGTAGTTCATCATTAGCGCCGCATACGGCATGGAATCCATGTTCAGGCGTGTTCCCGCTCCTCCGGCGTATGTTCGGGTAGGCGCCAACCTGGCAGGTGACAATCCTTCGCCCACAAACAGGATTATCCCGAAAGGCTTGCGAATAACCCAGTGTTGAAAATAGATGACGCCTACTCCGGCAAAGGCGAGCAGACAGACGAACGCCAGCAACTGGTTGCGCCACTTCATTTTCCCTTATGTAGCGTAGCGTCTTCGACTGCGCGTGGAAAATGGCAATCCGGAATTCGCTGCAAAACAAAGAACTGCTTGTCGATCTGTTGGTTCATCTGCAAAGTGCGCGACGTATGGCTGGCCCGGTGATGCTCATTATTCGCGACGGCTGGGGCATTAATCCGACGGGTCGCGACAAACGTCAGGAGAACGGGGACGCAACCCTACTAGCGTCCACGCCGTTTCATGACCAGTTATACCTGGATTATCCCGGCTCAAAATTGAGTGCCAGCGGCAAAGATGTTGGCTTGCCAGAAGGACAAATGGGCAACTCGGAAGTCGGTCACCTGAATCTCGGAGCTGGCAGAATCGTTTATCAGGACCTGACACGGATCAACAAAGCGATCGCCGGCGGCGAACTGCAGCACAATCGTGTTCTGCTGGACGCCCTGGCCTCTGCGCGCGGGCATCGATTGCATCTGCTCGGGCTCGTTTCTGATGGAGGGGTGCACAGCCATTATTCGCACATGGTCGCGCTGGCGAACGCAGCGCACGCAGCAGGGGTCAAAGAAATTTTCGTTCACGCTTTCACCGATGGCCGCGACACTTCGCCCACCGGTGGCCTGCGTTTCTTAAGACGTGCGAAAACGAACTTAAGAACAGCGGCGCGAAAATCATTACTGTCATTGGCCGCTATTTCGCGATGGACCGTGACCGGCGTTGGGACCGCACGAAAAAAGCATGGGACGCGATTGTTCTTGGTCGCGGTGAGCTCTGTAATTCGTCGCCAGGTGCGGCAGTAGAGCGGCAATACTCACTTGGCAAGACGGATGAATTCATGCCTCCACTCATTTTCGCTTTGCCTACGAGCAACGCGTCCACGATGACGATACGTTTTGTTTTTCAATTTTCGCGCCGACCGCGCCCGACAGCTTTCACAGGCTTTTTTGCTTAAGGACTTCAACGGCTTCGATCGCGAAGTGTGGCCTCAGGTTCATTTCGTATCGCTTACCCAGTATGACGTGCGTTACTCGTCCCCATTCATTTTCGCTCCGCAAACACTGGAACACATTTTGGGCGAAGTCGTCAGCGCCGCTGGCAAAAGGCAATTGCGCATCGCCGAGACCGAGAGGTACGCGCACGTTACTTACTTTTTTAACGGCGGTGTCGAAAAACCTTTCCGGGGAGGACCGCAAACTGATTCCGTCGCCAAAAGTTGCGACTTACGATTTGAAACCGGAAATGAGCGCATTCGAAGTGACGGACGAATTGCTCGCTGGGATGGCCGACTACGATTTGATCATTT